>JBBCHO010000014.1:0-92343 GCA_037201505.1 Bradyrhizobium sp. | reverse complement strand
TGGTTTCTCTCCCCTCAAAGGCTTTGTTTTTCAGATAGGCCGGAAATGGCGGCGCCGACAAGGCCGCAAAAGGCATGTCAGCCAAGGAACTGGCTGCAGCGGGTATCCCTAGCGCCGTTCGGCCGCATTCGATTTGCCGGCAAAGGACGCAATGGCCTCATCCGAGAGACCGCTTTCCTTGAGCAGCGCGAGCGTATGTTCGCCCAATGTCGCCGCGCGCTTTCCCCGCGGTGACGTTGGTGCCGGACATGCGAAACGGCATGTTCAGGACCTTGAAGCTGCCGCTGTCGTCTTCGACCTCGACCAGCGCGCCGCGATGCGCGATCTGCGGATCGCGCAAAGCCTGCGCCACCGTGCGATAGGCCGAACAGGGAACGCCCACCGCATTCATTTCAGCGAGGCATTTTTCGGTTTCGATAGTGCGCGACCAGGTCTCGACGCCTTCCATTAATTCCTTCCAGTTGCTGCGCCGGTCGCTATATCTGGCAAAGCGCGTATCCCTGATCCATTCCGGATGGCCGGCGGCCGTGACCAGACCCTGGAACGTCTTCTCGCTGGCGATCGCGACCATCACATAGCCGTCCGCGGTCTCGACCGGGCCGAACATCGGACGGCTCGGCGGCGCCACCTCGAATTGCGACCACTGCACTTCGTTCAGCGTGAGACTAAGCATCGATTCCAGCATCGACACGTCGATATGCTGGCCTTTCCGGCTCTCGTGGCGCTGATACAGCGCCGCCGAAATCGCGCCGAAGGCATAGACGCCGGTCAGGACGTCGGCGTGATAGATGCCGCAATAATCCGGCCGCTCGCGCCCGGGCTGATACGACAAATGCGCCATGTCATAGCCCGAGGCCGCATGGATCACCGGCGCATAGGCCGGCAATTCGGCCGATGGCCCGGTCTGACCATATCCGGAAATCGAGCAATAGATCAGTTTCGGATTGAGGTGCTGCAGCGAGACGTAATCGAGTTTCAACCGCCGCATCACGCCCGGACGAAAATTCTCCACGAGGATATCGGCGCCGACAACCAGCCGGCGGATCGCTTCGACCGCATCGGGCGATTTCAGATCGAGTACGAGGCTCTTCTTGCCGGCATTGAGCTGACCGAAGGTGCTGCTGCAGCTACCGCGAACCGGCGGACGGGTTCGCATCGTCTCGCCTTCAACGGATTCGATCTTGATGACTTCGGCTCCCATGTCCGCCAGCATCCGCGTGCAATGGGGACCGGCGATCGTGGTCGAAAAATCCAGCACGCGAAGGCCATGGAAACTCCGTGTCGTAATCCCCTCATCGTTTCCGACTATGGTCATCGCAGCGCTCCCTGTGGCCTTCGTGCTTTCGGCCTTGATACTTTGGTCTTTGGCGCGACCCTAGATGGGGCTGCCGCGCCGGGGAAGCCTCCCGGGCGCCGGCGCCTTCGACCGCTGATCTTGATCCAAGTAATTCTGCAAGTAATTCTCCAACCAATTCAAGGAGAGCTGGAACCATTCTTGCATAGCAGCATTACATCGCCATGGTGAGGGCGTTTACTTGAGGGTCTTGTTCGTCACGACTGAAATGGATGATTTCGTCCGGGTGGGCGGACTTGCAGCCGTTTCAGCCGCGCTGCCCCGGGCGCTTCGTCGCCAAAGCGATGTTCGGGTTTTACTGCCGGGTTACGGCGACGTCGTCGAACAACTCACACATCTTGAAATCATTGGCCAATGCCCGGCATTGGCGGAAATGCCGGCTTGCTCGCTGGGGCTGGCGTCAACCAAAGACGGCTTGCCGGTCTATGTCGTGCTGTGTCCACAATTGTACGAACGCCCGGGCAATCCCTATGGCGACGAGATGGGCCGCGATTGGCCTGACAACGACATCCGCTTCGGGCGATTGGCCTCGGTCGCTGCCCAATTAGCGGCAGGCAGTCTGGACAAGAATTGGGCAGCTGACCTCGTTCATGCCAATGACTGGCAGTCGGCGCTGGTGTCGGCCTATCTCGCCTGGAACGGCACAAAGATCCCGACCATCCTGACCATCCACAATCTGGCCTATCAGGGTCTTTTCCCGAAGGAGGCGCTGCGCCGGATCGGTGCGCCCGAGGACTCCTTTCATGTCGACGGTCTCGAATTCTACGACAAGCTATCCTTCCTCAAGGGCGGTCTGATCTACGCGTCACATCTGACCACCGTTAGCGAGACCTATGCCCGGGAGATTACCACGACCGAACTCGGTTGTGGACTTGAAGGCCTGCTTCGCCGCCGCTCGGATGCCAAGGAGCTGACCGGCATCTTGAACGGTATCGACGAAAGCTGGGATCCGCGCGTCTGCGCCCAGCTGGCGCAGCAATTCGGCGCCGGAGACTGGGAAGGCAAGCGCGCCAACTCGGATTATGTCCGCCACCAATTCGGTCTGGCGGTGTCGCGCGGCCCGATCTTCGGCCTTGTCGCCCGTCTGGTTCACCAGAAAGGTATCGACCTCGTGCTGTCAGCTGCCGATGAGATCATCGATGCCGGCGGACAGATCATCGTCACCGGCAGCGGTGAGCCGGAGATCGAACAGGCGCTGATCAATGCGCATCGCCGCCGGCCGGACGCGTTCGGCGTCGTGATCGGATTCAATGACGGCCAGGCCCGGCGGATTTTCGCCGGCAGCGATTTCACCCTGATGCCGTCGCGCTTCGAGCCTTGTGGGTTGAGCCAGATGTACGCGCAGCGGTTCGGATCGCTGCCGATCGGTCATCAGACCGGCGGGCTGGCAGAAACCATCACCGATGGCGAAACCGGATTTCTGTTCAGCAAGCCTTCCGCCGAATCTCTTCTCGGCGGCATTCGGCGCGCGTTTTCAACCTTCGGGACCACGGATCGCCTGGACGCGATGCGCCGCAGCGCAATGGCGCGATCGTTCAGCTGGGATCTTTCGGCGGCCAGCTACGGCGCACTTTATCGCAAGGCGCTAGCGCTTTAGATCATGGGCGCTTTAGATCATGCCGCGCTTCGCCGGGTTTCCGGCATCACGAACCAGATCAAGGCCAGCCCCGTCGCCGCAACGGCCGCGAGCCCGCTAAAGGCGATGCTGCTGCCGAACCTGTCGCTGGCATAGCCGGCTAGCACGGTACTCAGCGAAGCGCCGATTCCCATCGCGGTGCCGACGATGCCCTGCGCGAAATTGAAGTGGCCGCTGCCGAACGCGACATCGGCGACGATCAACGGGATCATGACGCTGAACACCGCCGCGGTGACGCCATCGAACACCTGAACCGCAACCAGCAGATAGGGATCGCTGACGGTCGCAAACAGCACACCGCGGATCGCGAGTGCTGCGAACCCCATCAGCAGCAACGGCCGCCGTCCCCATTGCTGCGCCTTGCGGCCGACCGACGGAGACGTCAGTGCGACAATAGCCTGCGGCACGATGATGCACGCGGCGATCAGGACCGGCGCCCAGTGGCTCGAGCGGGTGGTCACGACACCGGCCATCAACGGCAGCATCGCGCCATTGGCGAGTTGCAACAGCAGGATGCTGGCCGCGAAGATCAACAGCGGCCGCTGGCGCACCAGACCGACAACGCTGGTGGCCTTGGCATCGGGCGCCTCGCGCGACACGGCACCATGCGCCCGCGCCGGATCGATCTCGCGCTCGCGGATTCGGGCCAGCGCCAGCAAGGTCGGGATAGCCAGCATGAAAGTGACGAGAAACACCGAGCCGCTCGACAACAGATAACCGCAGGTGCCCATGACCGCGGCGGCGACGCCATTGCCGAGCGATGCAAAGCGGGCGTTGCGGCCGAACCGCTCGCCGATCGCGAGCGGTCCCACCAGACCGAGGCTGATCGCGGCAATGGCCGGACCGAGCACGCAGCTCGCGGCCGCATGCAGCGTCGCCGCAGCGATCACGATCGGCAGGATCGGCCAGACCACATAACCGAGCGCGCTGACACCGATGGCGGCGACGGCAAGACCGGCCACCAGCCGTTCGGACTTCGCCGCGTCGACGATGGCGCCGCCGGGCATCTGCCCGATCAAGGCGACGATGCCGCCGATCGACAGCACGAAACCAATCTCGACCTGCGTCCATTTCTGCGTCGTGAGATAAACCGCGACGAACGGACCGAACCCGGTCTGCACATCCGCCAGAAAGAAAATGAACCAGTCGAGGCCGCGCAGGCTCTCGCGCGAGGGAGTTGGCGTTGGCTCGGGCGTTACCGGTTCTGCTGCGAGCACAACGACGCCGTCGTCCATGGCCACCTCGCCGCGGCGGTCATCGTCGGCTGGATCGATCGAATGTCGGGGCAAGCGCGCGAACAGAATATGTCTCCGCTAGTGATCGAATTGCAGGGGCTGCAGCGTGCCGGACGCGCCGAGCACCACGATGGGCGTATCCTCCTTGTATTCAGGCGCCGCGGTGACCTGCTCCTTGGTCAATTCGAGCGTGATGCTGTCGCTCTTGTTGGCGATGCGCCCGAAATGCAGCGCATTCCAGTCAACGACAATTCGTCGGCTGCCGACGCCGAGAAAGCCGCCGAAATCGATCACCGCCGCGCGGACCATACCCGCGCGATCGACAATCACATCGACGATGCGGCCCATGTCTTCGTCGGTCGTACTGCGAACGTCGCGCCCGAGCACCCCATGCGCATCCCTGGCACCGATGATGGTGACCGATGGTGGGGGTGCCGGCAGCGCCGGCGACGGTGTGCCCTTCGGCGGCGGCCCATTCGCATCGTTCTGCGCCTGCGATGCCGCAACCGACAAGGCGGCAAGCCCGGCGACCATCAAGATGAACAAAGATTTTGCGCGCATATCGTCTCCTCAATCCGCGATCGGAAGGCCTGCGTTGGCGTCCTCAGCATAATTAACGCGCGACACGCCGGGACTTACCGCGTCAGCACGAGGGAAACCTGAATTTGGCCGCGCGTGCGCAACACCTCGAGCGAAACATCGTCGCCGTGCCGGCGAACCCGAAGATCGACACTGGAGGAGCCGAGCTGCAGCTCCCGCAGGATCACCTCGTTCAAAAATGCCGGCAGATGCGGATTGCGCAGCCGAATTTCGCCACACGCCGCATCGAATTCCAGACCGAGCGCAGCCTCCAGCAGCGTGAACGGCGTCGCGCTCGCCCAGGCCTGCGGGGCGCAGGCGACGGGGTAGAGCGTTGGTCCGCGTCCCTTCTCGCGCCGAAAGCCGCAGAACAATTCGGGAAGCCGGCGCAGATCCATATAGGTCGCGGCGCTGAACAGGGCCTCGAATACATTGTCGACCGCATGTTTAAGTCCGTAACGCGCCAATCCCAGCGCGATCAGCGCATTGTCGTGCGGCCAGATCGAACCGTCATGATAGGACATCGGATTATAGCGCGCCTCACCGCGCGCCACGGTGCGGATACCCCAGCCGGTGAAGAAATGCGGCCGCATCAGATCGGCGGCCACCATCCGGGCCCGATCCGCGCGGACGATGCCAGCAAACAGCAATTGTCCGGCATTGGAGGTGCGCACCCTGCACGGCTGCTTGGCGCCGTCGAGTGCCAGCGCATAAGTGCCGAGTTCATCGCACCAGAAAGCGGCCTCAAAACGCTCGGCGAGCAGCCTGGCTTCAGCCTCGAGCTGTCGCGCCTTGTCGAAATGTCCCAAGCGCAACGCGCAACGCGCCGCGAGTTGCTTGCCGGCGAAGACGTAACCCTGCACTTCCGCCAGCGCGATGAAACCTTCCGCGAGCCGCCCATCGGCATGGAAGATTGCGTCGTAGGAATCCTTCCAGCCTTGATTAGCCAGCCCCTGTTCCGACGCGCGTTGGTATTCGACGAAGCCGTCGCGATCGGGATCCCCCGCCCCATCGATCCAGCGCAATGCCGCTTCGATCGAAGGCCACAACTCCTTGAGCGTCTCATCGTCGCCGGTGCGCTCGACATACAGGCCCGCCAGCAATACAAACAGTGGCGTCGAATCGACACTGCCGTAATAATGCGCGAACGGCACCTCGCGCAGCGCCGCCATCTCGCCGCCGCGCATCTCATGCAGGATTTTCCCCGGCTCGGCGTCGGCAAGCGGATCGACCGTCCTGGCCTGATAGAAGGCCAACCGTTTCAGCACGCCGCGCGCGACCCGCGGATCGATCCACAGCATTTGCAGCGCGGTGATGATGCCGTCGCGTCCAAACGTTGTCGAATACCATGGAATACCGGCATAGGGATATCGTCCCTGCGGGGTATCCGTCATCAGCATGTTGAGGTCGGCCATCGACTGGCACAGCACCTCATTGAAGATGTTGTTGGAGGTCTCGATGCTGGTAGCGCCGGCGTTCGACCGGCGCATCTCGCGGCGATGCGCCAATAATCCGCGAAAGAACGGCACCGGCTTGTGCAAGGCCGGTCTGTTGCAGGACGCAGTGACGAACAGCGAACTCGCCTGTTGCGGCTCGAGATCAAGATGATAGGTCGCGGCATTCACCGCGATCCGCGTCGGCCGCGGGTCGAAATGCAGCGCCGTGGCACGCGATTGACCATCGAGCCCGTTATATTCGAACATGACGTCGGCGGGACCGAGCAGCTTGCTGGTGCCAATGCCCCGTCGCGGTCGCTTCTCACCGCGCACCTCGAACAAATCGGCGAAGTCATTATCGAACAGCAACGTCAAATCAAAGCTCGCCGGCCGATCACCATGGTTCTGAACGCCAATGCGCTGATAGGCTGTACCGCGCCATAGAAAGATCGTGCGCACGATGTGCAGCATGTCCTTCTGCAGCACGATCCGGCCATTGCGATAGACGTCGGGATTGGTGAGATCGACTGTTAATGACGAATTGTCATCCCGCAAATTCGATCCAAGCAGCAGTGGCTGGACTTCATCCAGAACCAGTTCCAGCCGCGCGACATAGCGGGTGTCGGCGTTGAACAGGCCGTCCGGCCCACCTGCCGAAGCGCCGATATCGCCGTGACTGTCGAGCACGATGAAAGTGTCGTCGTGCTTGAGCGAGCGCCGTGGCCGCGCCGCGGGCCCGGTCATCGGGATGTAGAACGGGGATTCAGTGACCAATTCAACGGTCCGGGACGTCGCGATCTGGGTTACGGCTTCGGCTGACATCTGACCTCGCGCGGGTTTGCTGCCTTGGTGATCAACGCACTAGGACACAACACGTCGGCGCGACATCAGGCGGCGTGCTGGGCGAGACGGCTCATTTCCTGCGTGACCAGTTCGCGATAAGGACCCTGGCCCTGCATCAGGCGATCCGGCGGGCCGTCCTCGATGATCTTGCCGGATTTCAGCATCACGACGCGGTCGAAATTGCGCAGTGTCGCCAGACGGTGCGCAATCGCAATCACCGTGCGCCCGCGCATCAGGCGGCTCAACGCTTCGCGGATCGCTTCCTCCGATTCGCTGTCGAGCGCGGCGGTCGCTTCGTCCAGAAGCAGGATCGGCGAATCCTTCAGGAACGCGCGCGCGATCGCGATCCGCTGCCGCTGGCCGCCGGAGAACTTGACGCCGCGATCGCCGACCATGGTCGCAAGTCCCTCCGAAAGGGTCTCGACGAAATCGCAGCGCGCCGCGATTGCTGCACGCAGCACCTCATCGTCGGTCGCGCTCGGCCTTCCGTAGCGGATGTTTTCCATAATCGAGCGATGGAACAGCGAAATGTCCTGCGGCACCACCGATATCGCCTCTCGCAGGCTTTGCTGGGTGACGCGGGAAATATCCTGGCCGTCGATCGTGACATCGCCGTGCTGCACGTCGTAAAACCGCTGCAGAAGAACGAACAGGCTGGATTTTCCGCCGCCGGACTGACCGACTAGACCGACCCGTTGTCCCGGCTGGATGCGAAGGCTGAATTTGTCGAACACACCGAGGCCACCGGGATAACGAAACGACACGTTGTTGAATGTGATCGCGGCACCGCTCTTGACCAGCGGCTCGGCCTCCGGATGGTCGCGCAGTTCGTGCGGCAGCAGCAAAGTGGCAATCGCTTCGGTCAGCCGGGCGACATGCTGGGTCACATCGACCAGCGCGACGGCGAGATCGCGCGTCGCATTGAGAATGGAAAGTCCGAGTGTGCAGACCAGCACGACGTCGCCGGTGCTGGCGCCACCGCTCTGCCAAAGCGTGATCGCCCAGGCCAACAACGCGATAATCAATGCCACGGTAACGGCGGCGTGGGTGAGCCGCAGTTTTTCCAGATAACGCAGGCTACGCCCGCGCGCGGTCGTTTCCCGGTTGACGGTGGCGTCAAAGCGGTCGTGCTCAAAGCTGAGACCGCAAAAGGCGCGCACCAGCGGCATGTTATTGATGACATCGACCATTTCGCCATCGACGGCGGCGGCCTTGTCGGCGAAGTCGTCATGCAGGGGTTTGCCGGCTGCAGCCAGATGAAACATCGCAATCACCATACCGCCAGCGATCACGATCAGCCCGGCCGCCATCGGCAGGCTGACGGTTCCAATCAGGGCGATGGCCGCGACCGTCGCAATGCACGGCGGCAGCACGTTCCAGACGAACATGTTCTCGACGGTGAAGACCGCGTTGGATGTGGCGGTAATGCGGCTGGTCAGCATGCCCGGCAGCCGATCGGAAAAATAGCTCGGCGCGTGACCGGTCAGATGACGGAAAATATCGCGGCGCAAATCGCCGGTCACGCCGACAAAGGTGAAGCTCGCGGTCCAACTCGCGATCCGCCACAGAAAATTATCTGCCGCGATCAACGATATGAGAAAAACGAATGCCAGCCATACGCCGCCGCCAGCGGCGGTCGGCCCGGCCGATAAACCATCGACCAGATACTTCACGCCATATTGTGTGCCTACGGAACAAGCAACGGCGGCAACAACCGATCCGATGATAACGACATGAGATGCAAGACGCTGGCGGATATAGCGCAGCACAAACGGAAAAGGGCGACTGGCATATCCTGAAAGGCTGTCCATGTGTCTGCAAACCCCGTTGGAAGTGAAGAAAATCCCGCTCAGATCTGTTCCGTCTGATTGAATGACCGACGCCGCCCTGTAGTTCCCGTCAAATTGACGCCAATTGCTGCGCGAAAATCTTGCAGCATTGTTCGCGGCAAAAACCTGATCGGACGAGATGGCATCAACAAGACCATCCTGTGGAGGAAGTGCGCTGGGAAGAAGTGCAGCACTCTCTGGGAACTTCGCAGATGCGAAAACGTTCCCTGCTCGGCATGCCGGTGCCGACTACCAAATGGGCTGTTTTCACTCATGACAAACAGGAGACGTGTAGATGCGCATCGCGCAGGTTGCTCCGCTGACGGAGGCTGTTCCGCCGAAACTTTATGGTGGAACCGAGCGGGTAGTACACTGGCTAACCGAAGAACTGGTAGCATTGGGAAACGACGTGACGTTGTTCGCCAGTGGCGATTCCCAAACCTCAGCGAAACTTGACGCAACATGGCCGAAGGCGCTTCGCCTCGACGGATCCGTCCGCGATCCGAACGCACTGCATATGGTGATGCTGGAACGTGTCCGGCAAAAGTGCGACGACGAAGAGTTCGACTTTCTGCACTTCCATCTCGACTACTATCCCTTCTCGCTGTTTCACCGCCAGCCGACGCCGTTTCTAACCACCCTGCATGGGCGGCTTGATCTGCCCGAACATCAGCCGGTGTTCACCACCTTCTCCTCCATACCGGTGATTTCGATCTCGAATGCGCAGCGGCGCCCGGTGCCGCAAGCCAATTTTGTCCGCACCATCTACCATGGCCTGCCAGAAAAACTGCTGACGCCGCAGCCGGTGACACCGAGCTACCTGGCCGTACTCGGCCGGATCGCGCCGGAGAAAGGCGTGGACCGCGCCATCAAGATCGCGATCCGCTGCGGCATCCCGCTCAAGATCGCCGCCAAGGTCGACCGCGCCGATCAGGAATATTACGACGAAATCATCCGCCCGCTGATGGATCATCCGCTCGTTGAATATATCGGCGAAATCGGCGACCACGAAAAATCGAATTTTTTGAGTGGCGCGATTGGCCTGTTGCTTCCGATCGACTGGCCCGAGCCATTCGGTCTTGTCATGATTGAGGCCATGGCGTGCGGAACGCCCGTGATCGCCTATAATCGCGGCTCCGTCGCAGAAATTATCGATGACGGCCTGACCGGTTTCATCGTGGAGGACGAAATCAGCGCGGTAGCGCGTGTCGGCCGCCTGTCCAGCCTGGACAGAGGCGCCGTCCGCAAGCAGTTCGAGGCCCGGTTTACCGCGCGCCGCATGGCGCTCGATTATCTCGCTGCCTATCGCAGCCTGAAGGAAGCGGCCGAACCGCGCATCAAGCTGGTGAGCAGTGCCGAATAAAGCTGCCACCCAAACTAATGGGCGGGCGCCAAATCGGCTTTGCCAAAGCGCCGTTCGTAAGCCTTGATGTAGGCTTCCGGCGACGCCTTCAGGTGCTGCCGGGTGAGTTTTATCAAGTCTTCGCGGCGTGAGCCGCGGAGCGCCTTGATCATTTCAACATGGTCGCGGCGGGCGCGATCCAGCGATTCAGGAAATGCATTGGCATAGGATCGGATGCCGTAGGCTTTCTGCGCCAGCAGATCGATGGTTTCGATCAGGCAGGCATTGCCGCAAAGACCGAACAGCACCTGATGAAAACTCAGATTGCTGTAGAAGACGGTCAGGAGATCGCCCGCGGCAACCGCGGCACTGTGTTGCCGCTGCAGTTCTTCCAGCCTCGCAATATCCTCGCTGGCAACTGGAAACGGAATGATGCGGACCGCCATCAATTCCAGTTCTTCACGAACCGCGTAGATTTCCCTCACCTCAAGAGGCGTTAAGCCGCGAACCAGCGCGCCGCGATTGGGGATACGCTCGACCAGCCCCTTTTTCTCAAGTTCGAACAGCGCCAGCCTGACGTCACCGCGATGGGTCGCAAACAGATCGCAAAGATCCTGTTCGACCAGGCGCTCCTTCGGTTGACGCCGCCCGAGGACTATGTCCTCCTCGATGCGCTTGGCAATGAGGAGCGCCGCCGGTTCTCGCGCAGGCGGGACTGGTGCCGGACCGGATTTAGGCGCACGCTCTGTCGCCTGTCTGGAAGGTTTTCCGGCCATCATTTCCCCAATTGGACGGCGTGTCTGCCGCGCCGGCGCAACCTGCAGCATAGCAAGCCGCCAAAAGTTTTCAATTCTGAAGATAATATCGATAACAGTATTGTAAACAATTTTGGTTGGGGTTAGCATCCCGCAAAACGGCGGACAGCAACCTGGACCGTCAATGCGCAGGGGGGAAACGGCATGAAAAAAGATCGCAAGGATTCCGTCAGCCGCAAGGCTGGCCTGAACCAAATCTCGTCGAAACAGACCTTGTCGACTCGCCAAGGCCGCCGCGAATTCCTTTTGAAGACCGGTGGTATTCTCGCGGCTGGTGCATTCGGCGCGGTGCCGTTGCGCGGCTGGGCCGCTGACCCCGTCAATATCGGCGCGCTTTATCCGACCACCGGCAGCATGGCGCAAATCGGGATCGGCTGTGTCGCAGCCGCCAAGCTCGCCGCCGACATGATCAACGACGCCGGCGGGATCAAGTCGCTCGGCGGCGCCAGGCTCAATCTCATCATCTCCGACGTGCAGAGCGACACCACCGTGACGCGCACCGAGACCGACCGGCTGATCACCGGCAACAAGCTATCGGCGATCCATGGCTGTTTCGCCAGCGCCCTGACGCTGATCGCCAGCGAAGTGGCCGAACGCGCCAAGGTGCCGCTTCTGACCGGCTCCAGTTCCGACCAGTTGAACAAGGGCCGCACTCACACCTTCACGCCGTTCGCCCGCGCATCGCAATTTGCCCAGGCGCAGTTGCGGATGTCGCGGCTGGTCAGCGACAAGCCGAGGGTCGCGGTGATCTTCGAGAACACCGCCTTCGGCACCTCGACCTCCAACGGCCTGCGGGAACAGGCCGCGGCCGAGGGCGTCGAAATCGTGTTGTTCGAGCCTTATTCGGCCGGGTTCACCGATGCCAGCCCGCTGATCAACAAGGTCAAATCGGCCGGCGCCAATGCGCTGTTTTCGGTCTCCTATCTCAACGACCTCATTTTGATCGTGCGGACCGTCAAACAGGTCGGCCTCAATATCGCGATCAACGGCGGCTCCGGCGGGTTCGTCATTCCGGATTTCTACAAGAATGTCGGAAAACTCGGCGAAGGCCTGCAGGGCGTGGCGCACTGGAACCACGATATGGACGCCAACTCCGAAAAGGTGAACGCCGAATACAAGAAGCGCACCGGTGAATTCCTGTTCGAATATGCCGGCGGCCTCGTTGCCCAGACTTTCATGATCGCCGATGCGCTCGAACGGGCCGCCTCCACCGATCCGCAGAAGGTGCGCGACGCCATCGCGGCGACCGATGTGTCGTCGGGGTTTGCCGCGATGTGTCCGGGCGGCAAGGTCAAGTTCGGACCCGACGGCAAGAACATCCACGCCCATCCGGTCGGGGTGCAGTGGCAGAACGGCGATCTCGCGAGCGTCTATCCGGAAGAAGACAAGCGCGCACCGCTGTTGAAAACCTGACCGGTCAAACGCCATGTTGGAGACAATAGTCCAGGCCGTCATCAACGGCCTGCTCATCGGCGGCATCTACGCACTCGTCAGCATCGGCGTGACGCTGATTTTCGGCGTGGTCAAGATCGTCAACTTCGCCCAGGGCGAATTCGTGATGATCGGGATGTACATCAGCTTCTTTCTCGCCAACCAGTTCGGCATCGATCCGCTGGTGTCGTTGATCGTGTCGATGCCGGTGCTGTTCGTGATCGGCGTTCTGGTTCAGCATTTCCTGATCCGCCGGGTGCTTGGCCCCAACGACATGCCGCAGATCTTCCTGACCTTTGCGCTGTCGTTGCTGTTGCTCAATCTGGCGCTGATGCTGTTCTCGGCGAATTACCGCACCGTCCATACCTCCTATTCCGATGAAGCCCTTCACATCGGCGAGCTTTATATTCCTGTGGCAAAACTGATCGCCTTTGTGGTGGCGATGGCGCTGAGCGGTGCGCTCTGGGTGTTCCTGCACACCACCGATCTCGGCAAGGCAATGCGCGCGGCGGCCCAGAACCGTGATGTCGCAACGCTGATGGGGATCAATCCCAACCGGGTGTTTTGCGTCGCGCTCGGCATTGCGCTGGCGCTGGCGGGCGCGGCCGGCTCATTGCTGATGCCGTTCTATTCCGCCTACCCATTCGTCGGGCAGGTGTTCGTGCTGATGGCCTTTGTCGCGGTCGTTCTGGGTACGCTGGGCAATGTGATCGGCGCGCTGGTCGCCAGCCTGATGATGGGCGTGGCCGAATCCCTCGGCATCCAATTCGTCGGCGCCGATTCCGGCCTGATCGTGGTGTTCGCGATGCTGCTATTGACCCTCGCCTTCAAGCCGACCGGCCTTGGCGGAGGGCGCGCGCGATGACCGGCCGCGCCCAACACCTGCTCTGGCTGACGATCGGCATCATCGTGCTGATCGCCCTGCCAATGGTCGTGAAAAGCTCGTTCGCGATCGACATCTTCATCCGGATCCTGTTGTTCTCTTTCATCGGCGTCGCCTGGAACCTGATGGGCGGATACGCCAAGCAGCTTTCGCTTGGCCACGCCGCCTATTTTGGCCTCGGCGCCTACACCTCGACCATCCTGCAGATCAATTACGGCATCTCGCCCTGGATCGGCATGATTGCCGGCGGCGTGGTCGCGATGCTGGCGAGCCTGCCGATCGGCTGGCTGTGCTTCCGGCTGCGCGGCCCCTATTTCACCATCGCCACCATCGCGACGGCGCAAGCCCTGATGCTGATTTTCCTCAAATTCCGCGATTTTGCCTGGGGCGCCGAGGGAACTACGATTCCCAATCTCGGCAGTTCGCCGCTGATGATGCAGTTCGAAACCAAGTCCTCCTATTACTATGTCGCGCTCGGCCTGCTCGTGCTGGGACTTGCGATCACCTATCTGATCGAACGCTCCTGGATGGGCTATTACCTCGTCGCGATCGGCGAGGACGAAGATGCCGCCGAGGCGATCGGCGTCAACGCCCCAAGGATCAAGCGCGACATCTACCTGATCAGCTCCTTTCTCACCGCGCTGGCCGGCACATTTTACACGCAATACATCTACTTCATCGATCCCGCGACCGCGTTCAGTTTCAACATCTCGATCGAGGCGGCGCTGGTCTCGATCGTCGGCGGCATCGGCACGTTATGGGGACCGGTGATCGGCACCGTCCTGTTGGAGACCACCTCGACGCTGCTGCAAAGCTGGCTCGGCAGTTCGATCGGCGGTGTGCAGCTCACGGTGTACAGCCTGATCCTGATGGCCGTGATCCTGTGGCGTCCCACCGGATTAATGGGCATGATCGTTGAAGCTTGGCAGCGCTTCGCCGGCCGCAAACCGTCGCAGGCCACACGATGACGGACGCGCTGGTTATTCGCGGCCTGAGCAAGCGGTTCGGCGGATTGCGCGCCGTGCAAGATGTCTCCTTCACGATCAAGGAAAACGAAACCGTCGCTTTGATCGGACCGAACGGCGCCGGCAAGACCACGAGCTTTCATCTCATCACCGGTTTTCATCGGCCGGACTCGGGTTCGGTGTCGGCCTTTGGGCGGGACATCACGGGATTAAAGCCCCACGACATCTGCGCCCACGGCCTCGTGCGCACCTTCCAGGTCGCAAAGCCGTTCGGCGCGATGACCGTGCTCGACAACGTCATGACCGGCGCGTTCCTGCGCGACAGGCACGCCAATGTTGCTCGGGAAAAAGCCCGCGAGGCGATCGAGTTCGTCGGCCTTTCGCTCAAGGAGAAAACCGCAGCCAAGGATCTGACCACCATCGACCAGCGTCGGCTTGAAATGGCGGCGCGCGCTGGCGACGCAGCCCGGCTGCTGCTGCTCGATGAAGTCATGGCCGGGCTCAATCCTTCGGAAATCGACCAGGCAGTGGCCCTGATCGGAAAATTGTCGCAGCGCGGCCTCACCATCGTCATCGTCGAACATGTGATGCGCGCCATCATGGCCGTCGCCCGCCACATCGTGGTGCTCGATCACGGCCAGAAGATCGCCGAAGGCACGCCCAAACAGATCGTCGAAAATCCGGAAGTGGTTCGCGCCTATCTGGGCTCCTATGTGCACCCGCCAACATCGGGAGAGAGTTAGTGCTCAAACTGTCAGGTGTGAGCGCCAGTTACGGCTCCGTTCCCGCCATTCACAATGTCAGCATCGAAATCGGCGAAGGCGAAGCCGTCGGCCTGCTCGGCGCCAACGGCGCCGGCAAGAGCACGACGCTGCGCGCGATCTCGAAGCTCGTGAAGATGTCGTCCGGCACCATCATTTTCGCCGGCACCGATCTCTCGACCTTGCCGCCGCACCGAATTCCGGAACTCGGCATTGCCCATGTGCCGGAGGGCCGCCAAGTCTTTCCTGAAATGACGGTGCAGGAAAATCTCGAGATCGGAGCTTATGTTCCGAAAGCCAAACTGGAGCGCAGCCGCACGCTCGATCTGGTCTACAGCATTTTTCCGCGGCTCGCCGACCGCAAGAAGCAACTGGCCGGCACCATGAGCGGCGGCGAGCAGCAGATGCTGGCAGTCGGCCGCGGCCTGATGCTCAAGCCGCGCCTGCTGATGCTCGATGAGCCTTCGCTTGGCCTTGCTCCCGTGATGACCGACGTGACCTTCGAGAAGATCGGCGAAATCCACAAAATGGGGCACCGCGATACTGCTGGTCGAGCAGAACGTCAGCCGCGCGCTGTCGTTGGTGCAGCGCGCCTATGTGCTGGAGAGTGGCAGCGTGACGATGCAGGGGACGAGCGCGGAGCTGGCGAACAACAAGCAGGTTCAGGCGGCGTATCTGGGGATTTGAAGCCCGGCCATCGCGCCTCATTGCGTTTCAACATATTCGAATTTCAAACAGCCGATTCCATCATCGCGAACGGGGCGAGATAACCTATCCCCCGTCATTCCGGGGCGCGCTAGCGCGAACCCTGAATCTCGAGATTCCGGGTTCGATGCTTCGCATCGCCCCGGAGTGACGGAGTAACTATCCTCGCACACACTTCCGCATTCTCGCGGCTCATCACGCCCGAGTCATGCCTGAAACTTCCGCCCTGAAAACAAAGGGCGTGGGGAATGCCGGGTGCTCGATGCACCGCAGCCGCGCGTGTAATGTAGTGTAGCACGCGCGTTAGTCACCACGGTTGCACCGGAGAACCCGGCATTCCCGCACGCGATGGTGTTAACGGCTTATTTCGTGCTCTCCCCGGCGATCGGGCTTGTTTGTCACCGTCATCCGTGCCGTCTTCTGCACGAACTTGAACGCCAGCGTCGAGGCGTCAGGACCACACGACTTCGCCGTCCGCTTCAGGTGCTCTCGTCAGCAGCACCCTCCGCGTCCACCGCATCCCGCCCCGCGTCCGTGACGATCGCGATACGCCCCTTTGTGGGACGAGACGGCGTGGATTATAGAGGCGATTCGAGTCTTCTGAAAATCGGAATATTTTGCGCGTCGGGGCTGGACTTTGATTTTCGGGATGCGCACCTGATTTGCCCGTCGGGTAGATCAGTTCGCCATTAATACGGCCTCACTTCTTGACCTTGCTCGCGTCCATCTTGATCGACGGGTCGAGCAGCCTGGTCGTGAACGCGCTTTCCACCGCGAACGGCTTCTCCATACCGAGATAGGTCTGCACCAGTTCGTAATCCTTCTTCATCCGCTCCGCGTCGATCCAGCCCAATCCCTGGTGGTGGTGAAGTCGTCGGTCATCAGAAACTTGATCCGTTCCCACTGGCGCTCCTGGTTTTCTCTGTCGAGACCGGATACCTGATCGAGCAGTGCTTTCAGGCAGGGCGCGACATCGGCGACGCAGGCGGCATAGGCCTTCTGGGTGATCCGCACGAAATCCTCGACCAGCTTCGGATTTTTGTCGAGGAACGCGCCGTTGACGATCAGGGAATTGCCGTAGGGATTGAGACCGATATCCTTCCAGTTGACGAAGCCGAGATCATTGCCGAACTCGACGACCTTCAAATCATGTTCGTTGTAGAAATCGCTGACGATATCGACGGTATGGCTTTTCAATGCCGCGATCTTGGCGGTCGGCCCGACATTGACGAAGCTCACCGCATCGGGCGCAATGCCTGCGGCCTTGGCGAAAGCTGGCCACATCACCCGCGAGGCGTCGCCGGGGGGATTGCCGATCTTGTGACCGGGAAAGTCCTTCGCACCGCTCACGCCATAGCTCTTCAGCCAGTAAAACGTCTGCCCGGTGTTGGCGTAGATGCTCATCAGCGCTACCGCATCGGCGCCCTTGCTGCGCGCCACCAGCATGGTCGCGAGATCCGCGATACCAAAAGGTGAACCGCCGGAGCCAACTTTCAGCGACGAAACCCCGGACCCCTTGCCGACCTCAATGCTGAGATCGATGCCGGCCTTCTCGTACCAGCCCTGCGCTTTGGCGTAATAAAACGGCGAGTGGTCCGCCGTGGGCGTCCAGTTCAGGATCAGGTTGACGGATTCGCCCGCATCGGCCGCGAACGAAGGCGACAGCAGTGCGAGTGCCAATCCGGCAATCCTCAGACCTTTCATGGCGCTCTCCTCGTTGAAGCAAACCGATTTACGACGTCCGACCCGACCGGCCTGATGGCCTTGTCGTGGCACCCCGGCAGGTCTACCAATGCAACAAGGGACGGACCCAATTGTCAACTATCTGGTTGGAAATGGCTGAACGACGATCGAACGGCACGAAACCGCAACGGCGCGACCCGGTCGCCTCCCGCAACAAGCTCCTGACCGCGGCGAGGCACGAATTCGCCAAAAGTGGCCTCGCCGGCGCGAGGGTCGATGAGATTGCGCTGCGCGCCGGCGTCAACAAGCAGTTGGTGTATCATTATTTTGGCGACAAGGACGCGCTGTATCTGGCGGTGCTCGAATGGGTCTATGAGGAAATTCGCGCCCACGAGCGCGAGCTCAACCTCACGGGACTGCCTCCCGAACGGGCAATCAAGAAGCTGATCGAGAGCTCGTTCGACCATCTGGCGCTGCATCCCGATTTCATCGTCTTGCTAAATGACGAGAACCGCAACGGCGCCCGGCACGTCCGCGCCTCACGCAAGCTCGCGAGCATGCATTCGCCTTTGGTCAACGTGGTCTCGACAATTCTCAGGGAGGGCGTGCAGGCCGGCATCTTTCGCAAGGGTGTCAATCCGGTGCATCTCTATATTTCGATCGCGGGCCTGAGTTACTTCTTCTTCTCGAATACGCCGACGCTGTCGGCGATCTTCGGCAAAGACCTGAGCAGCGCGGCCGCCAGGCGCGCCCGCCGCAAACACGTGGTTGACCTCGTCATGAATGCCTTGCGGCCTTGATGCAACCCCGTCATTGCGAGGAGCGAAGCGACGAAGCAATCCATCGGCCATCCGGGCGGCATCATGGATTGCTTCGCTTCGCTCGCAATGACAAAAAGGAATCTCCAGCCATTTAATCAACCAAATGGTTGAAAGTTGGACGCCGCCACGGTAGATTTGGATCAACCCGTTCCCGCCATGAGGCTGGGGCACGACCGGCTGAGAGCACACATTGACCAGTGATGGAGTACGATCGGCGCGGTCTTTGGCGATCATCCTGGTCGTGCATCTGGCCGTGATCGTGCTCTGGCAGGTCCTGGTCGACGCATTTCATGTGCCAAAGTTCATCCTGCCCTCGCCGCTCGCCACGCTGGCGACGCTGACCTCGGCGAAATATGCGTGGCTCTCCAACCTCGCCGTCACCCTGGTGGAAATCCTCGGTGGCTTCTGTCTTGGCGCCTTCGTCGGCGTGATGCTGGCGGTGTTTTTCTGCTGGTCGCCGCTGCTGAGCCTGCTGCTGTTACCGCTGTTCGTGACCCTGAACATGATTCCAAAAGTGGCGCTCGGCCCGCTGTTCATCGTCTGGTTCAGCTATGGAATCATTCCGAACATCCTGATCGCCTTCAGCATCTGCTTCTTTCCGATCCTGTTGACGACATCGCGCGGCTTGAGCGAGGTCGAACCGGATCTGCTCGACCTCGTGAAATCGCTGCGCGGCTCGCGCTGGACCTTGTTTCGCAAGATCCAGCTGCCGGGCGCGCTGCCTTATGTGTTTTCCGGCATGAAGGTCGGCGCCATCCTGGCCGTCGCCGGTGCGATCGTTGGCGAGTTCATCGCCTCCGAACGCGGGCTTGGGTATCTCATGATCCAGGTGCAATCCTCGCTCGATACGCCGGCGATGGTGATGGCGGTGGTGCTTCTGACGTTGCTCGGCGTCGCCCTTTACGGCCTCGTCCTTGGCCTCGAACGGCTGTTCGTGGTCCGGGACGTACGGCTGCAATAATCGATCGGGTAAGAAATATGCTGCTCACGCACGACAATCTGCCGGACACCATTCCCGACGTCGCCTCCCTGGACGAGATCCTGTGCCGTCCGAGCCAGGCGCTGATCGACGATCTCAAAAAAGTAGACGGCGACATCATGATTCTCGGCGTCGCCGGCAAGATGGGACCGACGCTGGCCGGATTGGCCAAGGCGGCGCTGCCCCACCGCCGCATCATCGGCGTCGCGCGGTTCAGCGATCCCGGCACCAAAACCTGGTTGCAGGCCCGCGGTATCGAGACCATTCATTGCGATCTGCTCGACGAGGCCGCGATCAGAATGCTGCCGAAGGCGCCCAACATCATCTTCATGGCCGGCCGCAAATTCGGCGCGGAGGGCGACCTGTCGCTGACCTGGGCGATGAACGCGCATGTCCCTGCCCTGGTCGCGCAAGTCTTTGTCAATTCGCGGATCGTGGCGTTCTCGACCGGCTGCGTCTATCCCTTCGTGCCGGTGGACGGAACGGGCGCCGATGAGGCGGTTCCACCCGATCCGCCCGGCGAATATGCGCAATCCTGCGTCGGACGCGAGCGCATGTTCGAGTATTTTTCGCGCAGATTCGGCACGCCCGGCCGGTTGTTCCGGCTGAACTATGCGATCGATATGCGGTATGGCGTGCTGCACGACATCGCAACAAAGATTCTCGAGGGCAAGCCGATCGATGTCAGCCTCGGCCACGTCAACTTTATCTGGCAAGGCGACGCCTCGGCGCAAGCGCTGCGGTGTCTCGCGCATTGCGACACACCGACGTCGCCGATCAATGTCAGTGGTCACGAGATCCTTGGGGTGCGTGACCTCGCGGAAAAACTGGGCGTTCGGCTCGGCCGCGAACCGATCATCGTCGGCACCGAGCAGCCTACCGCGTGGCTCACCGACACCTCGCAGGCGACCAAACTGTTCGGCCTGCCAATCATCGACACCGCGCGGTTGATCGCCTGGACCGCGGACTGGGTCGCCCGCGCGATGCCAAGTCTCGGCAAGCCCACCAAATATGAGGTGCGCGATGGACGATACTGATCAACTCGCCATCATCGAGCTTGGTCCCGATGACGCCATGGCCGGGCTTGCCCTTTCAACGGAGGCCTACTGGAATCAGAACGAAGCGGACTGGCGCTATTTCCTTGGCAGCGGGATCGTGTTCGGCATGCGCGACAGTGGCGGCCATCTGGTCGCCAGCGCCGCGCTGTTGCCTTATGGGTCCGGGAACGCCTGGATCAGCATGGTGCTGGTAACCGCAACCTGGCGCCGCCATGGGCTGGCCAGCAGGCTGCTTGACGCCTGTCTCGATGCCGCAGCGAAACGGGGTCTTACCCCCTGGCTCGATGCGACACCGGCGGGCGCAACCGTGTATGGACCTCTGGGATTTCGGCCGGTGCTGGAGTTGCGGCGGTTGAGGCTTGAAAATGTGTTAAACTCCGGCGCCACTCCGACGCCTGCGGGCCAGATTACCGAGTTCATGACCTGCGATATCAGTGCGATGGGTTTTGATCGCCGCGATTTGCTGCGCGAACTTGCCGGACGCCCGCGCTCGCGACTGATGTCGAATGGCGACGCGATGGCGCTGGTCCGCGATGGCCGCACCGCCCGCCACATCGGTCCCCTGTTTGCGGATACTCCCGACCGGGCGCTCGCGCTGGTCCAGGAGATTGTTCGATCCGAACGCGGCCCTCTGCTGATCGACGCCGTCGCCACACACGACGCGTTTTTGAAAGGCCTGACGGCGGGCGGCTGGACCGTCGAGCGGCCATTTCAGCGCATGCGGTTTGGCAACGACAGCGACGACGACAACGCTCTGGTGACAGAACCGCCATTCGCCGTCGCCGGTCCTGAATATGGATAGGGATTTGCGCCATGCATCATAGCCAGATGAAATCCGAGGTGCGGCGTTTGATCGCCGACGGCACCGTCATCCCGGCGCATCCGCTCGCACTCAACGCCAGTCGCGCGCTCGATACGGTCCACCAGCGCGCGCTATCGCGCTACTACATCGACGCCGGCGCCGGCGGGCTTGCGGTGGGCGTTCACACCACGCAGTTCGCGATCCGCGAGGCCGGCCTGTACCGGCCGGTGCTGGAATTGGCGGCGGAGACCGCTGACTCGTGGACCACGCGGCCGCTGGCGCTGGTCGCCGGTCTGGTTGGACCAACGCAGCAGGCCATCGCTGAGGCGAAGACCGCGCTGGGCATCGGCTATCATGCGGGATTGCTCAGCCTCGCCGCGATGAAATCCGCCTCGGAGGATGAGATCATCGATCATTGCCAGGCGGTGGCGCGCGAGATTCCGCTGGTCGGCTTTTACCTGCAGCCGGCGGTCGGCGGTGTTATCCTCGGCGCGGAGTTCTGGCGGCGGTTTGCGGCAATCGACAACGTCATCGCCATCAAGATCGCACCGTTCAACCGCTATCGCACGCTCGACGTCCTGCGTGGCGTGGTGGCGGCAGGCGCGCTGGATCGCGTGGCGCTCTATACCGGAAATGACGACCACATCCTGCTCGACCTCATGCTGCCATTCGATCTGCGCGATCGCGGCATCACGACTCGAATCCATTTCCGCGGCGGTCTGCTCGGCCACTGGTCGGTATGGACCGCGAATGCAATCGAGCAATTTGAGATGTGCCGTGCCGCGCGCAGGCAAGGACGCCGTGCCGGCCGATCTCTTGGCGCTCGATGCCCGCGTCACCGATTGCAATAGCGCGTTCTTCGATGTCGCCAACAATTTCCACGGCTGCATCGCCGGTTGTCACGAGATTTGCGGCGACAAGGGCTGATGGAAGGAATCTGGTGTCTCGATCCCACGGAGGCCTCAGCCCGGGACAAATGCAGGAGATCGACCGCGTCTGCAACGAACACGCCGATCTCAGCGACGACGATTTCGTGGCCGTCGGCCTGCAGAAATGGCTTGCATGACGACGACCGAAGAACCCTTCATCCGTCTGCGCAACGTCCGCAAGGTCTACCGGTCGCAAGGCCGGGAATTCCTCGCGGTCTCGGACGTCACGATGGACGTCCGGGAAGGTGAGTTGATCTCGCTGGTCGGCCCATCCGGCTGCGGCAAGACCACAGTATTGAAGATCCTTGCCGGACTGCATGAAGCCGACGGCGGCACAATCCAGATCGGCAATGCACGCACGCCGTTCGATCCCGCGCGCGACATCGGCATGGTGTTTCAGCAGGCATTGCTGCTGAAATGGCGGACCATCCTCGACAACGTGCTGTTGCCGGCCGAGTTTGTCGGCCTGCCGATCAAGGCGGCCAAAACCCGCGCCCGCGAGCTGCTCCATCTGGTCGGGCTTGCCGGCCATGAGGATAAATATCCGCAGCAATTGTCCGGCGGCATGCAGCAGCGCACCGCGATCGCGCGCGCGTTTATCCACGACCCCAAACTGATCCTGATGGATGAGCCGTTCGGCGCGCTCGACGCCCTGACGCGGGAGAGATGAACCTGGAAATGCTGCGAATCTGGCGCGAGAGCGGCAAGACCATCATCTTCGTCACGCACAGCATCCAGGAGGCGGTGTTCCTCGCCTCGCATTGCGCCGTGCTCACGCCGGCCCCGCCCGGATGGCGGAGTATTTTCCGATTGATCTGCCCTTCCCGCGCGCGCTGCCGATCAAGACCACGGATGAATTCGGCGCCTATGCACGGCGGATTTATGCAAGCCTGGGGCTTGCGACGGACGGGCCTGCAGAAAGCGAAACGGCAACCCGGCGATAGGCCGGATGTCGCCACTCAAGCGTCGATTAACCCGCCATGTCCGACTGCAGAATGTCGACGATGGCCTGACCGGTCGCGGCGGTGCCGAGCTTGCCGCCGACGTCCTTGGTCGCGCGGCCGCTTTGGATTGCGGTCGCGACAGCGCCTTCGATGGCGCGGGCGGCCTCCTCAAATTGCGGCGCGCCGGTGCGCTCGCCGTGCCAGGCCAGCAGCAGCGCGGTCGATAAAATCAGCGAGAACGGATTGGCGATATCGCGCCCGGCAATATCAGGCGCCGAACCATGCGCCGCCTGCGCCATCGCATGTTTCACTCCGACATTGAGCGAGCCGCCAAGACCAAGGCTGCCCGACAGTTCGGCGGTCAGGTCCGAGAGAATGTCGCCGAACATGTTGGTCGAAACGATCACGTCAAACCGATCCGGCTGGCGCACCACATGCGCCATCATCGCGTCGACCAGGATGTCATCGACCTCAAGGCCGGGATAGCCGCGCGCGGCTGCGCGGCAGATATCGATGAACATGCCGTCGCCGATCTTCAGTACATTGGCCTTGTGCACAATCGTGAGGTGCTTGCGCCGGCGCATCGCCAACTGACAGGCCGCCTGCGCGATCCGTTCGCAGCAATGCCGGGTGATACGGCGAAGCGAGATGACGACATCCGGCGTGACGAGAATCTCGCCATTGCCCTGCTCCATATTGCGGTCCGCGTAAAAGCCTTCGGTATTCTCGCGCACCACCACAAGATCGAAATCGCCGAGCCGGTTGCGCAGACCGGATAGGTCCGGGCCGGCCGCACATTGGCGAACAAATCGAGATTTTTCCGGAAGTATTTGGACGGATTGATCTCGCCGCGCTGCTCGTCCTTGAAGTCAAAGGTGGCGGCGGGGCCGAGGATCAACCCGTCGGCGGCCTGCACGGTTTCCAGCAGCCCGGGCGGGATCGTTGAGCCGAATTGCTTCAGGCTGACATGACCGACTTCATGCTCATCGGTCTGGATGCCGAGCTGGAAACGCTCCGAGGCGGCCCGCAGGACATTATATGTCGCGGCTGATATTTCCGGCCCGATGCCGTCACCCGGCAAAACGACGATACGCATGATTAATTCCTTGAAATGCTGCTGAAACCGACGCCCGGCCGCCAGCCGAACGGGTCGGTTTGTAGACGATTTGCGCGCCCTGATAGCGGCAATCGGGGCATAACCGCAATGCATTCCGGCCTAAGAGCCTTATCGGTTCTGATTAAATCAGAACCGGGCTCTAATCTTTTGTTTTGACGCGTTTTCTTTACGCAAACCGGGTATCCACTTCGCGGGAGAAACGCTCTGGTGGACGCCCCTAAAGGTAGCCGAAGGCCGTCGATGACAGCGGCTTGGGGCAAACGCCTGCCAAATTGAATTATCCCCCCGGCGAACGCCAATTCTTGATTTGAACTGTTCTAGAATCCGGTCCAACATCCCCCCGAAGTTCAATCGATGGATTGGACTAACCAAACGTTCGATCGATGGATCGGACAAAATCAGGGGAACGCGATGGCAAACCTCAATGTCAATGGGAAGAGTTTCGACGTCGATGTCGAGCCGGATACGCCGCTATTGTGGGCGATACGGGAAAATGTGGGGCTCACCGGCACCAAATATGGTTGCGGCATAGCCCAATGCGGCGCCTGCACCGTCCATGTCGACGGGGGGTCGCGATGCGCTCCTGCGGCGTGCTGGTCAGTGAAGCCGTCGGCAAAAAGATCACCACCATCGAAGGCCTCGCCGTCAACGGCGTCCTGCACAAGGTGCAGCAGGCCTGGGTCGCCAACGATGTCCCGCAATGCGGATATTGCCAGAGCGGCATGATCATGGCGGTGGCGGCGCTTCTGAAGGACAATCCGAAGCCGACCGACCAGGATATCGACGACGCCATCACCAATATTTGCCGCTTGTGGCACGTTCAAACAGGTGCGTGAAGCCATTCACGCCGCCTCAGACGTTTGAGGGGGCAGCCATGAACCATATGCCCAAACTCAGCCGCCGCTCTTTTGTGATCGGCACCGCCGCTGTCGGCTCCGGCCTCGCGCTCGGCCTCGATATTCCCTTCGGGGGACCCACTGTCGTGCGCGCCGCCGACGGCTCGCCCGAAATCAACGCCTGGGTCGTGATCCAGCCCGACGACACCGTCGTCATCCGCATCGCGCGATCGGAAATGGGCCAGGGCACGCTGACCGGTCTCGCCCAGCTCGTCGCCGAAGAACTCGAATGCGACTGGTCGAAAGTCACGACTGAATATCCGACACCCGGCCAGAGCGTCGCGCGCAAACGGGCGTGGGGCGATTTCTCGACCGGTGGCAGCCGCGGCATCCGCACCTCGAACGAATACGTCCGCAAGGGCGGTGCGACCGCGCGCATCATGCTGATCCAGGCCGCCGCCAATGAGTGGAAGGTGCCGGCTTCGGAATGCACCGCGGCCAACAGCATCATCACCCACACGCCGTCGGGTCGCACCACGACTTACGGCAAGGTCGCCGAAGCCGCGGCCAAGATCGAGCCGCCGGCCGACGTCAAGCTGAAGGATCCGAAGGACTGGAAGATCGCCGGCAAGGGCCTCAAGCGCCTCGATACCGTCGACAAGACCACCGGCAAGATGACCTATGGCATCGATGTCAAGCTGCCGGCATGCTCAATGCCGCGATCAAGGCCTGTCCGGTTTTCGGCGGCAAGCTGAAAAGCTACGACGAAGCCAAAGTCACGGGCATGAAGGGCGTCAAGAAGGTGGTGAAGGTCGGCGACTACGCCGTCGCCGTCGTTGCCGATACCTGGTGGCACGCCAAGACCGCGCTGGATAAGCTGCCGATCGTCTGGGACGAAGGCGAAAACGCCAAGGTTTCCAGCGCGTCGATCGCCAAATGGCTCGAGGAAGGTTTCGACGACTCGCAGCCCGCCTTTGTCGGCAACGAGAATGGCGACGCCAAGGCTGCGATCGCCAAGGCCGTCAAGAAGGTCGAGGCGGTCTACAACTATCCCTACCAGAACCACGCCCCGATGGAGCCGATGAACGCCACCGCGCTCTATACGGAAAACAAATGCGAGGTCTGGTGCGGAACGCAGAACGGCGAAGCGGCATTTGCCGCCACGCTGGAAGCCTCCGGCCTGCCGGCCGACAAATGCGACGTCTACAAGCAGATGCTCGGCGGCGGCTTCGGCCGTCGCGGCCAGACCGACTATGTCCGGCAGGTGATTGCAATCGCCAAGCAGATGCCGGGCACGCCGATCAAGCTGTTGTGGTCGCGTGAAGAGGACATGCAGCACGGCGCCTATCATCCGATCACGCAAGTCAAGATGACCGGGCGCCTTCGACGCCGACAACAATCTGACAGCGTTGCGGATGCGGATCTCCGGGCAATCGATCCTGTTCAGCCTGCGGCCGGAAGCGCTGGTCAACGCAAGGACCCGGCGACATTCGCCGGCCTCAATCCGACCGGCGAAGCCGCGATCGGATATTCGGTGCCCAACTTGCTGATCGATCACTCGATGCGCAATCCGCACGTCCCGCCGGGCTTCTGGCGCGGCGTCAACGTCAACCAGAATGCGATCTACCTCGAATGTTTCATGGATGAGCTCGCGAATGCGGCCGGCCAGGATCCGCTCGAGTTCCGTCGCAAGCTGATGACCAAGAACCCGAAGCATCTTGCGGTGCTCAACGCCGTGGCCGAAAAAATCGGCTGGGGCACGCCCACACCGAAAGGCGTGTTCCGCGGGATCGCGCAGCATATGGGCTATGGCAGCTACGTTGCGGGTGCGGCGGAAATCTCGGTCACCGACGGCAACAAGATCAAGGTGCATCGCATCGTTGCCGCGACCGATCCGGGCTATGCGGTCAATCCGGCGCAGATCGAACGGCAGATTGCCGGCTCGTTCGTCTATGGCCTCTCGGGCCTGTTCTATGGCGGTTGCACCGTCAAGGACGGCCGTATCGAACAGTCGAATTTCGACAATTACAATTCGATGCGGATCGCCGAGATGCCGAAGGTAGAGTCGATCGTGATGCCGAGCGGCGGTTTCTGGGGCGGCGTCGGCGAGCCGACGATCTGCGTCGCGGGCCCTGCCGTGCTGAATGCGTATTTCGCAGCCACCGGCAAACGTCTGCGCTCGGTACCGCTGAGGGATCAAAACATCACCTTTGCCTGACCTCACACGCGGCGGCCCCAACGGGCCGCCGCACCATCTTCGGACAATGCTCATGGACGCGCTGCGCCTGATGACGCGGAGAAACGTCGTTCGTGGCATCGCGGCGACGACGGCGACATTTGCTTTCCCGTGCCCTTCCCGCGCGCAATCCGCCGCGCGTGTCGTCGTGATCGGCGGCGGCTTTGGCGGTGCCGCCTGCGCGCGCGCGCTGCGGCGGATCGATGCCAAACTTCAAGTGACGCTGGTCGAGCCGAACAAGGTTTTCACCGCCTGCCCGTTCAGCAATGAAGTGATCGCCGGCTTGCGCGACATCGAAGCGCAGCAATTCAGCTACGACAGGGTCGCCGCCGATGGCGTCAGCGTGATCGCGCAGGCCGCCGTGAAAATCGATCCGCAGGCGCGCACGGTTGGTCTCGCCGACGGCACGACACTCTCTTACGATCGCCTGGTGCTGTCGCCCGGCATCGACCTTCGCTACGAAGCCCTGCCCGGCTATGACGAAACGACGGCGCTAAAAATGCCGCACGCCTGGAAGGTGGGCGAGCAGACCATGTTGCTGCGCCGGCAACTCGAGGCGATGGACGATGGCGGGGGGTGGTGGTGCTGGCGGTCCCGGCGAGCCCCTCCCGATGTCCGCCCGCGCCGTATGAACGCGCCAGCCTAATTGCGTATTACCTCAAGGCCAAAAAACCGCGCTCGAAGATCCTTATCTCGACGCCAAGGACACCATTCCGCAGCAACGCCTGTTCGAGAACGCCTGGAAGGAACTTTACCCGGGCATGATCGAGCGGATATCGCTGTCGCAGGGCGGCCGGGTTGTATCGGTCGAGCCCGCGACCAACACGCTGGTGACGGATTTCGGCAATTACGACGCGCAGGTCGCCAACGTCATTCCGCCACAGAAGGCCGGCACTATCGCGGCCATCGCCGGCGCGGTCGACAACACCGGCTGGTGCCCGATCGACCCGGCCACGTTCGCCTCAAAGCTGGTGCCCAATATTCACGTCATCGGCGACGCCTGCATCGGCGGCGGTATCCCGAAATCCGCCTCCGCCGCCAACGCCGAAGCCAAGGCCTGCGCCGCCGTAGTGGCGAGCCTGATCGCAGGCAAATCGCCGGCGACGCCGAAGTTGGACGGCACCTGCCTACAACACCGTCGCGCCCGGCTATGCGTTCTCGCTGTCCGGCACCTATCAGCCGCACGATGACATCTTCGCCGAAATCGAAGGCACCGGCTTCACCAGCCCGGTCGATGCGCCGCGCGATATCAGGCTGAAGGAAGCCGAGATCGCGCAGGCCTGGTTCCACACCATCCACGGCTGAAACCTTTGGCTAGATCAGCGTTTCATATCATGTTTGCTCGCTGCGCTCGCGCTGCCCTGTGCCGCGAGCGCGCAGGAACTGCGGCCCCTACACCATTACAGGAGATTCGATTCCGGACTCGCTGACAGGCGCGCCGGGCGATGCTGTCCACGGACGCGCGTTGGTGCTTGAACGCGCCAGCACCTGCATCCTCTGTCACAGCGGCCCGTTTCCGGAAGAGAAGTTTCAGGGCGATCTCGCA
Source organism: Bradyrhizobium sp. (assembly GCA_037201505.1). Lineage (GTDB taxonomy): Bacteria > Pseudomonadota > Alphaproteobacteria > Rhizobiales > Xanthobacteraceae > Bradyrhizobium. The sequence goes on along the minus strand of JBBCHO010000014.1, from coordinate 63,578 downwards.
CCGAGCCTGGCCGGCGCGGGCAGCCGATCGTCTGTGGGCCAGCTTCGGCTGCGGCTGGTCGAGGCGTCGCGCCTCAATCCCGCGACGATCATGCCGTCCTATTACCGTGTCGACGGGTTGGATCGCGTCGGTGCGGCATGGCGCGGCAAGCCGATCCTGACCGCTGAACAGATCGAGGATATCGTGGCGTATCTCGCAACGCTGCGTGATTAGGAAAGCACGACACAGGATGCACCAACCAAACAATTCATCGCGCCGCCAATTCCTGAGCCTCGCCGGCGGTGCAGCCGTACTGGGCGCCGTCCCGATCGTCACAATACGGCTCGCCGAGGCTACGCCCGCGATGCTGGCCAGCGCGATCCGGAATGTCGTCGGTACCGCCACGGTGCAAACCGGCAAGGTCAAGATCGACGTGCCGCCGTTGGTCGAAAACGGCAACACCGTGCCGCTGACCGTGACCGTCACTCCCGATGACCGAGAACGACTACGTGAAAAGCATTCACGTCTTCAACGAAAAGAACCCGCAGCCCAATGTCGGCAATTTCTATCTCGGGCCGCGGTCCGGTCGCGCCCAGATCTCGACGCGCATCCGGCTCGCCGACACGCAAAAGATCGTCGCGATCGCGCGATTGTCCGACGGCTCGTTCTGGTCGGTCAGCGCCGATGTCGTGGTGACGCTCGCAGCCTGCACCGAGGAGGTGATCTGATGGCCGCAGCCCTGATCAATGTTCCGAAGAAGGCCAAACGCGGCGATATCATCGAGATCAAGACGCTGATGTCGCACATCATGGAAACCGGCTATCGCCGCACCGCGACCGGCGAGATCGTTCCGCGCGATATCATCACCAGTTTTTAGCTGCCGCTACAACGGCGTCGAAGTTTTCCGCGCCGACCTGTTTCCGGCGATAGCGGCGAACCCGTTCATCACGTTCTTTACGGTGGCGACCGAGAGCGGAAAATTCGATTTCGAATGGATCGGCGACAGGGGTTTTACCGAAACCGCATCCGCCGCCATTTCGGTCGAATGAGATTGGTCCATACGATAGCCGCTGCAGGCCTGCTGCTCGCGATTGGCTTCGCGATCCCTCGCCTCTGCGCGACCGAAATCCCGCAGGCCGAGCGCCGCTCCGGCTACACCTTCATGTCGCCGGACACCAAGGCGATCCAGGACGACGACACCGCCAATCCCGGCATGCTCTGGGTGCTCGATGGCGAAGCTCTGTGGAAGCGCAAAAACAGGCACGGCGGACAAGGCCTGCGCCGATTGCCACGACGACATCAGCGCCAGCATGAAGGGTTGTCGCGGCGCGCTATCCCGCCTACGACAAGGCGCTCGGACGCCCCGTCAATCTTGAACAGCGCATTAATCTCTGCCGCACGCAAAACCAGAAGGCGACGCCGCTGCCCTTATGAGAGCCGCGACCTGCTCGCGCTCACGGCCTTTGTCGCGCAGCAATCGCGCGGCATGCCCATTACGGCGGGCGCCGACCTGCAGCTTGAGCCGTTCGTTGCCAAGGGGCGCGACACCTTCATGCGCCGGCAGGGCCAGCTCAATCTCGGCTGCACCAATTGCCATGACGATAATTGGGACAAGCATCTGGCGGGCTCCGCGGTGACCCAGGCGCTGCCGACCGGCTATCCGCTCTACCGGCTGGAATGGCAATCGCTGGGCTCGCTGCAACGCCGCCTGCGCAACTGCATGACCGGGATGCGGACCCAACTTTACGACTACGGCGCGCCCGAACTGGTCGAGCTCGAACTCTATCTGATGTCGCGCGCGCACGACATGCCGATCGAGACGCCGGCCGTGCGGCCGTGAGCTCTTGACGTAATTTCATGGCACCCCCGCCGGCATGAGATAGCACCACGCAATGTCGTTCTTGCTCCACGCGATTAGGGGCCGGAGGTTGATGCCGCCTGAAATGCGCTTGCCATGCAGGCTATTGAAGAGCGGCCGCAGTGGCGTTAATCAGTTGGTTCGTTCAACGCCTTCCAGACTTTTTCGCGGCGTTACGGGCATGTCGATCTCTGACTTCGCCCCTGCGCTTGCCAGAGCATCAGCGATAGCGTTCATCAGGCACGGAATCGAACCGGTAACACCGCATTCGCCAGCCCCTTTCACGCCTAATGGGTTCTTTGGCGAGGGATCGGGCCGGAAGTCCGCATCGATCTTTGGAAGATCGTTGGCGCGCGGCATGGCGTAATCCATAAACGACCCGGTGAGGAACTGGCCCCTCGTCGTCGTAGACGCAGTTCTCAAACAGAACTTGTCCGAGTCCCTGGGCAATACCGCCGTGAACCTGGCCATGCACGACGTGAGTATTTATCATGGTGCCTACATCATCGACGGCCGTGTATCTCAATACTTCGATCGAGCCCGTCTCCGGATCGATCTCTATCTCGGAAACGTGACAGCCGTTCGGGAAGTGAAAGTCGGGCGCTCTGTAGCTGCCGGTGGAGTCCAGCGATGTTGGTATCTCGACTTCGGGTATCTCGACTTTGTTTTGCGCCAGACCGGAGATCTGTCTGGCGACCTCCATCAGAGAAATCGTCCTATCCGTTCCTGCGACACTAAAAATCCCATCGTGGAATTCGATGTCGGCTTCGCTCGCTTCCAGAATATGTGCAGCGCCTTTGCGTCCCTTCTCGATGACGATGTCGCATGTGTTGGCGAGTGCAGAGCCCGCCATGATCATTGACCGCGAACCGACGGTAGCGGAAACCAAGCGGCTTGTCGCGGCTGTTACCCTGTTGAAGCTCGATGAGTTCGTATGGCACGCCGAGTCTCCGGGCGACAACCTGCGGGAAGGTTGTTTCATGGCTCTGTCCTTGCGATTGAGTGGCGACAACGAGGAGCACGCGTCCCGTCGTGCGTAAAGCGAATATCGGCCCCTTCATTAGGAAAGCCTCCGACGCACTCCATAAAGCAGGCGATGCCAAGTCCCCGTATGCGTCCGGAGCGAGAGCTCTGCTTCTTCCTTTTGGGATAGCCATCCCAGTCTGCCAGCACGAGGGCCTTGTCCATGATGGCTTCGAACTCGCCGCTGTCGTAGAGCCGGCCCGCCGGGAGTCCGGTAGGGCATCGCCGATTTGGGGATGAAATTCTGGCGCCGCAGCTTGACACGATCGATCCCAAGCTGCCGCGCCGTCTCGTCGATCAGCCGCTCGACGATGTAAGACGCTTGTTCCCGGCCGGCCCCCCGATATGGGCCCACAGGCGCCGTATTGGTCATGACGCAGTCAACGCTCGTGAAACTGAGAGGCGTTCGGTAAACTTGCGGCAATCCATTGCTGGTATTTCGGATCGATGCGTTCGCGCCGTTGCAGGCAAAATATCCTCCCATCCCCGCGAGAACTGATGTCTTCACCGCGGTGAAGTTACCGTAGTCGTCCAGAGCCAGGGCACAATCCAACACCGCGTCGCGGGCATGGTTATCTGAAAGAAGGTTCTCGCCCCGCGTTCCGCGCCACTTCACGGGGCCGGCCAAATACCCGCGCTGCATGAAGGATAGCGATATCTTCCGGATACGGCTGCTCCTTGACGCCGAAGGCGCCGCCCACATCGTAGGTCCGGATGTGGATTTGCTCGTCCGGAATATGGAATATTTGATCGGCGAGCACCCGTAACATGAATTCTGTGCCTTGGGTGGGGCGCGATCCATTCAAAGGAAGACGTTTCTTCATGATAGATCGCGATGGAGCTGCGTGGCTCGATCGGGTTGGCGAACAGCCTGGAATTCAGCAGCTTGAGGCGCGTGACATGAGCAGCTTGCGCAAAGGCCGCGTCGATCTCCGTGGCGTCACCGCTTTTTCCAGCTAATGGCGATGTTGTCGGGGGCGGCCGGGCCATATCACCGGAGCTCCCGGTGCGACCGCTTTCTCGACGTTGATGACACACGGTAACGCTTCGATCTCAACCCCGATCATCTCGGCAGCATCGGCGGCCTGGACGGCGGTTTTCGGCAACAACGAGAACAATCGGCTCGCCCACATAACGAACGCGCTCGTGAGCCAATCCGGGCCGAGGCGTTTCGATCTCGCGAGAGAAGCTGAATCCAGTGAGCGGCAAACGCTTGATGCATCCCACGCCGGCTTTTTTGCAGATCTTCGCCCGTCAGTATCCCGATGACTCCGGGGCGCAGTCTGTGCACCCCTCAAATCGATCTTTTTTATCACCCCATGCGCGAAGTCGGACCGGACGAACGCGGCGTAAGTCTGGCCTTCAACGCAGAAATCGTCGGCGAAAGCGGCCCTTGCCGGTGATGAGGCGCTGATCTTCGCGACGGAGCGGATGTTGGGCGTGCGCGTGGTTGTAATTTGCCATGAAAAGAAGCCGATGGATCCCAAGGCAATTGACCAGCGGCTGTCTTAAATGTAAAGACATTTAGTACATTATGGCGCAACGGAATTTCTCGTTATGGCGCGGGCGCTCGTTTCAACTGTCGAGCTGAATTATGAGGTCGTCGGCAAAGACGGCCCCTGGGTGGACGTTTGCTGCCGGGGGGGCCGCCGGTCGCTGCAAGAAGTCGCTGGTTTGGCCCCATCTGATAGCAGAAGCGGGCTTTCGCGTTCTCCTCCATGATCGCCGCAACACCGGACTATCCAGCGTATCGATCGACGGAGAAGGATCGGAGTTCGAGATCTGGGCGGAGGATCTGAGCGGGGCTCCTTGGCCACCTTGGTATCGACCTCGGTCTCGGCGATCGGTTCATCATCGGGATGCCGCGGTATCGACAATACTCGCCTTGCGGCGCCCTACTCTCGTCAACGCGCTTGTCATGATGCGCGTGACGGGCGGCGCCTTCGCCGTCAAAAGGCTTTCGGATCGCTATTACACAAAGCTCATTGCGGCGGCGCAGAAAGGCGGAATGGCGGCCGTCTGCGAAGATGCGGACTTCAGTTCCGTGATCAAGCGCACACCTTCACGCCGGCAGGAATTACTCGGTTTGGGGACGCCGATCGTTTCGTATCTGTCATGCAGAAGTGGCAGGCAAACCTGGAGGCGGATCTGGACAATCCGATCCTCGGTGCCTCCGTAGAACAGCTCAAATCCATCGATTGTCCCGTCTGCATCATTCCCGGCAACGACAAGACACTATTCTCTCGAGACGGGCCGCCAGGTGCATTCGATCATTGCACAATCGGAAATCCATGAGCCGAGGCAAGATCAGCTCGATCTCGATCTCATCCCAATGTCCGACTGGGTCGCCGATGGTCCGCTAGCCTCTATCATCGTCGATTTCCTCAAACGGAGTGCAACTCACTCCCTTTCGGGGCGGGGCATGATGTCTGTCGCGATTGACCTGCAGGGACCTAAGTCCGCTCGATCAAACGAGCCGGCTTCCTTTGTACGCCCAACTCGCCGCTATGCTCGAGGATCGCATTCGCAGGGTCGCAGTCGAAGTTCGCAGGGCGTCTTCTGCCGACAGAGAATGAATTGGCCCTTCATTTTGAGATAAGCCGGCCGACGGTGCGTCAGGCGATGGAGCAACTGCGGATGGGCGGGATTGATTCACCGCCGGAGCGGACGGGGTACGTTCGTTTCGCCGCCGCGAGCGAGCCGGGGATATGGGGCAGATCGTTCAGTTCGAACTTTTGCCGCCCGATCGGGGACGTCGAGTTCAAACTCGTGCGACGCGAGCGCGTGGCCGCTCCTCAAGAGGTAGCCGGGATCTTCGAAATGCAAGCGGGTGAACAAGTCGAGCGGATCACCCGCCTCCGCTTTCATCGACGGAAAGATCTTTGCGTTCGAAGAAAGGTTCGTCCCGGTTCACATTGGCCTGGAGATCACCGATCACGTGCTGGAAACCGAAGCAGGCGTGACTTTCGTGCGGCGTCTGATCGACGGTCAGAATGGGAATGTCGCATTTCGATTCGGCGCGATACCGGCGCCGCCACATCTCGCTAAAACGCTGCGCACGAAAGTCGGGGGCCCCGCTGCTCTCAAGTCGGCACACCTATTTTGCGTCAAAGGACAAGCCGGTTCTGCATGGAGTTATCTACTTCCGGGGGGGACCGGTATGATTTTGGCTTCCACGCACCAATCCATGGCATTTGACGGGCGAGGAAGTTTTTGAGGGGACAGGAAGATGAAAAGGACAGGACAATGAATTTTCCAATGCGCAGGGTTGTAACCGGTCACGACGCGCAGGGCAGTGCAATCGTTCAGTTCGACGACGTCTCCAACAACTTCGTATCGAAGCGACCGGGGCACAATTCATTCGTCGTTTGGACGACGAAAGGTAATCCCGTCGACAATTCAATAATGAACGACGCTTCCCTTGAACCCGTGGGAACGGAGCTCAAGAACGGCACAGTTTTTCCGTATCATCAAGCTAGACCCCGGGGTCACGCCGCGGCGCCACCGGACGGACTCGATTGATTACGTCATTGTCCTTTCGGGAGCGGTGACCATGGAGTTGGATGAGCAGTCCGTGGACCTGCGCGCCGGGGATCTTCTTGTCCAGCGAGGAACGGTACACAACTGGGTCGTTAGCGGCACCGAGCCCTGCATCCTGGCTGTGGTGCTTGTCTCGGCCGCTTCTGTCGAGCGAGTAGGTAAGCGTCTCGAAGCGCATGGTTAGCTCCGCCAGTTACCGAACGGAGGAAAACATAATGACGAAATTTTCGTCGGCTGTTCTTGCCGTCGCAGCGATCGTTTCAATCTCGGTCGACGCGCAAGCAACGGGCTGGCCAACTCGCACCGTTACGTTGTTAGTGCCCTTCGCCGCGGGGAAGCGGCACAGATCTTGTCGCGCGCGTTATCGCCGCCAGTGCGTCCGAAGCACTGGGCCAACAAATCGTCATCGAGAATGCTGGCGGAGCGGGCGGAACGATCGGTGTCAGCCGAGCTGCGAGGATGGCACCCGACGGTTACAATATGGTGATGGGTGCCGTCGATACCTTCGCGCAGAGCCAGTCGCTCTACGCGCGGCCGAATTACAATCCACTCAAGGATTTCACGCCAATCGGGTTGGCGGTCGAACAGCCGCTACTCCTGACGGTCAATAAGAATCTGCCCGTGAACGACATCAAGGAATTCGTCGCCTACGTAAAGTCAAATTATGCGAAGATGCAGTTTGGATCGGCGGGTATCGGCGCTGCGCCCTACCTCGCGTGCTTCTCGCTGAATACCGAGATCGGCGCCGAGGTCACCCATGTTCCTTATCGCGGCTCGGCGGCAGCGCTCGCGGACCTGATGGGCCGGCACCCTTGATTACTACTGCCCGCTTGCGGGCGGTGCCATTCCGCTGATGTCGGGGAATTTGATCAAAGCCCTGGCGACGCTGACTTCGGAACGGTCTGAGCTTTTGCCGGATCTACCGACCGCAAAGGAAAAAGGAGTGAACGCCACCGATGGCTATTACTGGATGGGATTTTGGTTTCCCGCCGGCACTCCCCAGGAGATCGTCAACAAGATGAATGGTGGCGATCAGGTCAGCGCTGAGCAAGCCGGAAGTCAAAGCCCGCCTGCGCGAACAAGCTGCGATCGTGGTAAGCGAGGATCGACAGTCGCCTGAATATCTTCGCAGATTCGATGAAGAGGAAATTACCAAGTGGACAAAGATCATAAAGGCAGCCGGCATCGTTCCGCAATGAATCTCGTCTTGTGAGGCGTTACGGTTCAGTGAATTCGCGCAAAAAGCGGACGCCCCGCTACCTCTTTGAATTGTGGCTTTACTGGCTATCCTGTTAGCTATCTTGGCACCGCCAACGAGGCGAGTCCCGAAACATCCGCGCTCTGATCGATCGCCCAGATCGCGTCGATCAACAGCGTGATGTCGTGAGATGAATTCCCATCCCGCGGCAGCGGTGCGCAATTTTCGCTTCGAGATCGCTGTCGGCAAACGGATTGACGTCACTGCCGCGCGCGGCGCTCTGCGACAGTTTGTGGATCCTGCCGTCAGACGTGGGCGATATCGACCGCGGCAGCGATGGTGGAAAAGCTTTCGTCGCGCAAGCACTTCAATCTTGCTGCGCAGCGCCCGTCACCTGGGGATCGCGCGCGGTCGCATCGTTGAACTGCTCGACGCCTGCCTTGCCGGTGACCAGGGCAGCGGCGACGGCATGCTGCACGCTCACCTGCGACTCGCGGCCGGTTGAAATATTCGGCCGGTCGGTGCGGATCGCCAGCAGCGGATTGCCGCGCACCACGATGCCGGTCACGACTTCATTCGGATGGTCGCGCCGCCAATCCAGTACGCAATCAAGCACCGGATTGATCACGAAGCCGCAGGGATACGGCTTGTAGGACGTCGCCATGATCTGCCAGCTCTCGCCCCCAGCCCTCGGTGACCGCGGACAGATCGGGCGTCTCGTTCAGCGCGCTATAAAATCCCTGCACGCCGGCGAGCGGCTCCGCCGGTCCGTCAAATCCCTTCTCCGCCAGCAGCGCCGACCACAAGCCATTGCGCGCCGCATTGCCGACGCTCGCGCTTTTCGACGCGGTGCCGAGACACTCGCAAAGACCCGCGGCTTGGGTGGCGCGGCGGTACCGAGCGCCGATACCATCTGCCGCGCGTCGAGCGCGGCAAGTTTGCCGGCGCCTGAGGCCGCGCCGAACACGCCGCAGGTCGAGGTGATGTGCCAGCCCCTGTTGTAATGGCTGGGCGAGATCGCATTGCCGATGCGGGCCTGCACTTCATTGCCGAGGACAAAGGCCATTAGCAGATCGGCACCCCTCACCGGCCGCAATTCACCATAGGCCAGCAGCACCGGGGCTACCGGCGCGGGTCGGATGAATCACGGTCCGCACATGGGTGTCGCAGAAATCATAGACATTGGCGCCGGCGGCGTTGAGAAATGCCGCGCTCAGCGCGTCGATGCGCTCGGAACGCCCGACCAAAGTTACCTGTTTACCACCGGAGAATTCGCTGAGGGAACGAAGCGCGATCTCTACCGGCTGGGTGCGGCAGCCTGCAAGCGCGACCGCAAAGAAGTTCATGAACGAGCGTTTGGCCTGATGCCGCACCGGGTGCCGGGATGTCTTCCCACCGCGTTGCAACAATATTTTGAGCCAGACTCTCGGTCACCCCGGGTTTGTGCAGCATCTTCATCCCCTCTTGCACCCTTTTGAAATTTGCGCGGGAGCATCGCAGGGAAACGAAAAAGCGCAACATTGGGTTTGGTAGACCCGGTAGGAAATTATGCCCTATGGTGCGCCTTAATAAGGGGTGCAGACGAACACCTGATTTGAAGGGGCGGAACCGTGCGAAGCCGGTCAAAGCATACAGCGTTCTCTTTGCTGTTCGCGGCCATCATTGCGACGCACACAGCGCGCGCCGACGACTATCCCTCCCGCCCGATTCACCTGATCGTGCCTTTTGCCGCCGGAGGTGCTGCGGATTCGACCGCGCGCGTCATCGCTTCGCGCGTCGGCAAGACCATCGGCCAATCCATCGTGGTCGAGAACCGCGGCGGCGGCGGTGCGATCATCGGCACGGAAGCCGCGAACAAGGCCGAGCCGGACGGCTATACGCTGTTGCTCGGCCAATCCGGACCGATTTCGATCAATCCCGCTGTTTACGCGAGCCTCCCCTACGATCCCGTCAGGGATTTCGCGCCGATCTCCCTGACCTCGACCTATCCCTATGTGATGGTCGTCAATGCCGCGCTCGGCGTGAAGACGCTGCAGGAGTTCGTGGCGCTCGCCAGCAGCAAGCCCGGCGGATTGAACTACGGCACCACAGGCGTTGGTTCCTCCAATCATCTGGTCACTGAGTTATTCGCCAGCCGGGCCGGCATCCGGATGACGCACATTCCTTATCGCGGCACCGCGTTGGCCGTAACCGATCTGCTCGCGGGACAGGTGCAACTGGTGTTCGCCGATCCCATCTCATCGTTTGCAATATGTAAAATCCGGCGCGCTGGTCGCACTCGCAGTCACCAGTAGGGATCGCTCGCCGATCGCGCCTGATGTGCCGACGATCGCCGAGAGCGGCTATCCGGGATTCGACGCATTGGCGTGGCATGGCATCCTGGCGCCGGCCCGCACACCGCCGGCGATCGTCGCCAAACTCAATACCGAGATCGTCAGGGGCGCTCAACGATCCCGAAACCAAGGCGTTGTTGGCGACACAGGCGATCGAGCCCGTCGGAAGCTCGCCGGAGGCTTTCGCCGATTTCATCAAGCGGGATATTTCTCTGTGGAAGGACGTGGCCGAGAAAGCCAAAATAGAAGTGAGGTAATCAGCCTCACTTCTATTTTTTTGCGTTTGGTGCTTATCAGGCCTTGGTTACTCGGCAGGTACCGCGTGCGGTATATCGTGCTCCGGGACGTAGACAGTACTGTTGCCGAGCTTCGCCAACGTGAGGAAGCCGGCCGCGACGACGGCATAAGCCAGCGCGACGCCGGGGGTCACGCCCAACCCGCCACCGATACCGACGGCTTCACCGTGCATGAAGCCGAAATAGGTCATCACGGCGCCCTGCGAACGCGAAGGCCGAAGCCTTCATGAAATCGCGCTCGATGACGAATACACCGATCGCACCAAGGATCAGGCCGGCGAGGATCGAACCGCCGCCCATGACTTCGAGCCCGTGATAGAGCACGCCTTGTTGCGGCAGCGAGGGCAATCGCCGCCTCCTTGACGGCGCCGACCTTGTCGGCAGCGAGACCGCCGACCGACTGCGCCGCGTTGACGGTGGCGCCCAGCATGGTGTCGATCTGCAGCTTGGCCCAGGGCCGCGAGATGCGGCGTCAACGCCAGCACGACCGCCGGCGCGTGTTTGATCGGCGTTGTCTGGAAAGCCTGCGCCCCGATCAGCATGCCGATGTAGAGCAGGATCGGCGAGATGGCGACCACCGGCACCAGCGCCAGCAGCACCGAGATGATGCCGAACCATGAAAGCACGATCACCATGAGTCCGGTCGCCGCCGAATAACCGATCCGGCCGCCCATCGCCTTCCAGCCGGGATGGCCGATATAAACCGCGTTGATGAAGGGATTTCCCATCAGGCAGCCGATCAGGCTAACGACGCCGTCCGCGGTCAGCACGCGCGTGGTCGGATATTCGTCTCCTCCGGCCTCGGCGCTCTCGACGTTGTCCATAGCCTCCACGAGGTCGTAGATGCCGAACGGGATCGCGGTCACCAGAATGACGCCTAGGAATTCGAATCCCGAGAATACCTGGCCAAATGCCGGCAACGGTACCGAGAAGCCGAAGCTCGCGAAGGCGTCACCGACACCCTTGACGCTCAAGCCGCCCAGCCCAAGACCGAACAGGTTCGACCCCCACGCAATGATCATGCCGACCGCGATGGCGACGAGGCCGGCCGGAATGTTCTTGGGGTATTTCACACCGCCGAACCAGCTCACCAGGATGATCGCGAAGCATACGAGACCGATCTGCGGCGTCATGTACATTTCGAGTGCCGGCCGCATCGAGATGAAGGTCACGGAGACACCGGCCAACGTGCCGAGCAGGGCCGCGCGGGGCGTAATCTTGCGAATATAGGGCGCGATGAACCCGCCGATCATCAGGATGAAGCTCTGAAAGAACACCCAGACCAGGCCGGCCCGACCATGCCTTCATCGGATCACCGGTCTTGATGGCGACCGGCAGCATGATCACGAAGGTGACGATGAACATATGCGGGACGCTGACGCCGGACGGCAGCGCGCAGACATCATTGCGTCCGGTCTTTTGCGCCAACCGGTAAGCCAAAAAGGCGTAGTACAGCGTCGACAGGCACATCATCAGGCCAAGCGCCGGCAGGATGCGGCCGAACACCAGCGAGTCCGGCATCTTCAGCACGAAACGCAACAGCCCCGTCAGCACCAGCATATTGACCAGGATATTGGTGCCGAATCCGAAGAAGGCGTTCCAGTCGCCCGGCGTCCACAATACCGGTTTGAAGCCGGCAGTCCCCGTAGTGCTCGTGCTCATCTTGATGCTCCTGCTGCCAAATTATGTGAAGTCTCCGATGTCATTGCCTTGAGAACCGCGGCGGAGTCGGTGACCCAGCCGAAGATGCCACCCTGGGCCTTGATCATTTTCAGGCCCATTTCGTGGAATTCGGGGAAATAGGATGCGCAGCCGTCGGACAGCACGACGCAGCGATAGCCGCGGTCGTTGCCCTCGCGCACGGTGGTGTTGACGCAGACCTCGGTGGTCACGCCGCACACCAGCAAATTCTCGATGCCGTATTTTTGCAGGATGTCGCCGAGTTCGGTCGCGTAGAAACGCGCCCTTGCCGGGCTTGTCGATGACGATCTCGCTGTCGAGCGGATACAATGCCGGAATGATGTCGTGGCCGGCTTCGCCGCGGATCAGGATCCGCCCCATCGGGCCGGGATCGCCGATGCGCAGGCTCGGTGCGCCACGCTCGATCTTCGCCGGTGGCGCATCGGAAAGATCCGGCGAATGGCCCTCGCGGGTATGCACGACCAGCATGCCCATGTCGCGCGCCGCACTCAGCACCGATGCGATCGGCTGCACGGCGCGGGCCAGTTGCGAGACGTCGTTGCCGAGGGTTTCGCCGAAGCCGCCGGGCTCCATGAAGTCGCGCTGCATGTCGATGATGACGAGCGCCGTGGCGGACCAGTTGAGACTGATCGGCTCTGGTTCTGCGGCGACGATGCCGCTCGATGACTGTCTTGAGTTCGCCATATGCAACGCCCCCACGCGAGAGAAACTCTCGAAGGGTACTAAGCAAAGCCCGTGCCATTGTGTACAACGGCGTTTGGTGTCCGCGCGTTCTGGAATCTCGCGCAGATTCAATCGTTTGGGTTTTCGAAGCGACGTCTGCTTATTCTCTGAGCGCAACCTTTCCGACGAGCATTTGCTTATTCGTTTAAGCGCGACGTTGCATGTGTTCGTTGCGTAGGCACGACGCAAAACTCCCTCAATGTCGTATCGCGGCCTCAGGAAATTTCGCGACCATGCCGCCCGCTTTTCGTGATGCCGAAACCATGGCGGCGGCACATCGCCGCCGCCAAAACTTCCCAAAATTGCTCCTGAATCAAACGCTACCGATGATTCCTTCGACAAGATAATCGGTGGATTCGAGCGATTGATCGTAAAGTCCGGTGTCCTTGCTGGTGACGACCTTGCCGGTGTTGGTCTTGACCGTGCCGGTGAAGATCGGCTTGCCGGCCTTGAGATCGGCGATCGCCGCCGTCGCGGCATTCTTGCCGGCTTCGCTGGCGCCGGGGCCGAACGCCGTGCTCGCCACCATGTCCCTTGTCGTAGCCGGCCGATCACCATATTGGGCAGCTTCTCGCCCTTGGCGATCATGCCGGCGAAGCTCTTGTAGACCGTGCCCCACTTCAGTTCGGCGCCGGTGATGAACCCCTTTGGCGCGAGATTGGCCTGGTCGGCATTGTGGCCGCAGCTCTTGACCCCGCGCTTCTCAGCGGTCTCGATCACCACCTTGGGGCTGTCGATGTGGCAGGCAATGATGTCGCAACCGGCATCGACCAGCGCGTTGGCGGCTTCGGCCTCACGCCACCGGCAGCGACCAGTCGCCGGTCACGATCAGTTGCACCGTAGCGTTGGGATTGACCTTGCGCGCGCCCAGCATGAACGAGTTGACGTTGCGCAATACCAGCGAAATCGGCTTCGCCGCGATGTAACCGATCTTGTTGGACTTGGTCGACAGGCCCGCGGCGATGCCGTTAACGTAATGCCCCCTGGTCCAGATAGCAGTAATAGCCGCCGGCATTGGTCGGGTCCTTGCCGGCCGTCCACAACGACGTCGGGTGGCGGAATTCGATCTTGGGGTATTTCTTGGCGGCATCGACCATGAAGGGGTTGAAGTAACCGAACGAGGTCGGGAACAGCAGCGACGCACCGTCGATATTGATCATCGACTCCATCGTCTTCGCCACCGCGACCGTTTCCGGCACATTCTCTTCCTCGACCACTTTAACGTCGGAATTTCCTTCAAGGCCTTGGCGCCGACCGCATGGGCCCTGGTTCCAGCCGTAGTCGGCGCGCGAACCGACATAGACGATGCCAACGGTGATGCCGGCGGCGCGCGCCGGATCGACCAGACCCGAGAGCACGAACGGACTGGCGGCGGCGCCACCGAGAAAGGTGCGGCGAGAGAGCGAAAGCTTTGTCATCGACAAACTCCTTGATGGCCGGGCCCTGCGGGCGCGGCGGGGAACATTGTTGCTGCGGTTATTTGGCCGCCTTCACTTTTCGTCTCGGCAACCGTGCGACCTTTGCCGGATTGCCGGTTTCAGAAGACTGGACGTAGCGCGACAGCACCGCGCCCAGATCAAATTGCGCGTCGCGCCCCCTGATCCAGCAGCGCGCGGTGCTCGACGGAGCCGAGATGATGGTCCATCACGGCGATTGCCGCTTCGGCATTGCGACCGCGCAATGCCGTCACGATCTCACGATGTTCGTTGACGGCGCAGTCGGCGGAATGCGGCCGGCCATAGAGTGCGAGGATCAGCGAACAGCGCGACACCACTTCGCCGAGATAGCGCCGCAACAGGCGGTTGCCCGACATTTCCCCGAGCTTGATATGGAATTCGCCGGCCAGCCGGATCGATACCCGGGCCTCGCCGGCCTTGCGCGCGACTTCTTCTTCACGGACGTGGCCTTCGAGCTCGGCGCCAAACTCGGGCCGCCAGCGCGCGATCACCAGCCGGACTACTTCGCGCTCCAGCGTGCGGCGAACCTCGAATACTTCCTTGGCTTCTTCCAGCGTCGGCTTCGCCGTGGTCGCGGTCCGCCGTGGCGGCGCGTCGACCAATCCCTCGGATTGCAGATGCGCCAATGCCGCTCGCACCAGCGTGCGGCTCATCCCGAAGCGCGCGCCAAGCTCATCCTCCGGCAGCTTGGTGCCCGGCGGGAGCGCCTGTTCGATGATCGCCTGGCGCAGGGCCTGACAGGCAAAATCGACACGGCTGGATTTCTTGCTCATCCCTAGATCTCGTTGCCAATCTCGTTGCGGCGCAAGCTTCACAAAACGTGGCGCAAATCTCGCATACGATAATTCAGCATCGAGTACACAGGATGCGGGAATTTTGATCTGTTCGCTCGAATAAATGGCAGCAGCCCGCCCAAACTTTGCGCTTCGAATGGCTTATAAAACAGGAGATATTGAGCCCCTCGGGGCATTCGCGTTCGCCAGGCGGATGTCGTCGCGCGCTCCATCACGAGTTCGAAGGCATCAAAACCGGGATCGGGTAATAAATCTTGTATACAGGATTTGGCAGGCCTGAGTGGCGCTGAGAGGATCTTCATGACCGATACGATCGTCAAGCTGCGATTGAATCAGCAGCAATTAGAGCTGATGGACCGCACGATCGCGCAAGGCGTCGCGCCGGATCGCATCGCATTGGTGCGGCTGGCGCTGCGCGAATACGCCGCCGCGCACAAAGCCGATGCCGCCAAAGGATTCGCGAAGGGAGCGGCACGATGACTTCCCGGCCGATCATTTCCGAATTCGTTCTGGAGCCCGGCACCGGCAAGGCGATCGAACTGTTGAAGGGGCAGATCTTGCGCATCGAGCAGGTCGAGGGCGGCCAATGCGCGGATTTCAACTGCTTCAACCTGCATGACTATAAAGAGTTCATGCATTGCGGGCCGCACCCGCACGGTGCACGGCTTTCATCCGACCACCGGCGCCTTCATGTGGTCGGCGCCGCCGCGCGAACGGGCGATGCTCTATATTCTCGAAGACACCGTCGGGCGTAACGACGTGCTGTTCCCGCGCTGCAGCGCCTACGTCTATGAAGCCTCCTATGGCTTCGCCGTGCACACCAATTGCCACGACATCCAGGCCGAGGCGCAGCGCGAATACGGCCTGACGCCGGATGACGTGCACGATTCCTTCAATCTGTTCATGTGCACCGGCGTTGACGAAGACGGCCACGCCTTCATGACGCGGCAGACCACCAGAAAAGGCGATCATGTCGACCTGCTGGCGCTGATGGATGTGCTGGCGGTGCCCAATGTGTGCGGCGCCGACGTGATGAAGACCAGCAATTTTGCGCTCAAGCCGCTCAAGCTCACGGTATTCGCAGCCACCGAAGCCGATTTGGCCAAGGTACCGAAGACGCCCACGCTCGCCAGCCAGCGCACGCCAAAGGATTTCAAGAATCCCGCGATCAAGAGTGACCGGCCGCTGCGGCGCGATCCGGCCTATCGGCCGGAATTCCCGAACACGCCGATCGTGGTCACGGAATTGCCGATCACCCTGACCCCGGATGAACTGGCAATGTTCAAGGCGGTTAAGCGCACCGACATTTACGGCGACGACGATTCCGCAGCACTTCGCGATCTGTTGTTTTCGTGGTGGGAGGAACGCTTCCTGCAGGCCCATGCCGGCGCGCCATCCATCGAGAGCAAGTGACCGCCAATAATCGAAAGCCCATGATGGACGCCATCGTTCCCCCTGAAGACGTCACGTTCGACTTCCGGACGCTGTCGGCGCGCGACCGGTACAAGCTGATGATCGGCACAGTCGTGCCGCGGCCGATCGCGCTGGTGACCACGGTCGATCCGCAAGGAAACATCAACGCGGCGCCGTTCAGCTTTTTCAACTGCCTGTCCGCGGATCCGCCGATCCTTGCGCTGGGGGTGGAGAACCATCCCGACATGTCTTTCAAGGACACTGCGCTCAATATTCGCCTGACCGAAGTGTTCACCGTGAATATCGTGTCGCATGCGATTGCCGAGGCGATGCACACCTGCGCGGTGCCGTTCGCGGCCGGGCGCGACGAATTGCAGGCGGCAGGTTTGACCGCGATGCCGGGCTCGGTGGTCGCCTCGCCCTGGATCAAGGAAGCGCCGGCGTCCTTTGAGTGCCGGCGCCATGTCACGCTAGAACTCGGCAAGTCGCGCCAGATCATCCTGGGTGAGATCGTCTTTGCGCATTACCACAATGACATTATCGACACCGGGCGGATGCGGATTGATCCGGCCAAACTGGACGCCATCGCGCGGCTCGGCGGCAATACGTGCTCGACCATCCGCGACCGCTTCGAGATGCCGACCCCGACGCTGGCGGACTTCGAGGCCGGCCAGGCTGGTGCGCCCGACCAGGAAGCCTGATCGAAGCCGTCGCCCCTCCTGATCGCCGACCAGGAGGAAGAAGGGTATCGCCAGCAGCGCTTCGGAATCGACGCCATCAAAAATCTTCTGGATGATCGCCGCCAATGAGACGTCGGTCAACAACGCGCCGACGAACACACCGGCCATCAGCGAGAACGGCACGGGCACGCCTAGATAGCCGAAGAACAGGAAACAGAACGACATCAGCGCGAGGATGACGGGTGCGCTCACGGCAGCGCCCTCGTCTGGACGATGGTGTCAACCGGCGGAATCGGAAAATCCTCCTCCGGCGGCTCGGGATGGTCGAAGCCGTTGCGAATGCCGTTGACCATTTGCTCGACCGTGAACAGCGCGATCAGAACGCCGGCCAGCGGGATCACCGCATAGAGCGAGGCGATCGGCGTGCCCGAGGGGAGACGAAAACTGCCAAAGCCCCTGAGATAATTGATGTAGCCGAACCAGATCAGGCAAAACGCCACGCCGAGCACCACGAGCCGGATAATGATCTCGACGATCAGCCGCGGCGTGCCGTGCAGCGCCTCGGAGATTGCGGTCAGATACAGATGATCGTTGCGGCGGGTGGCGACCGCCGCGCCGATGAAGATCGCATAGATAAACAGCGTGGAGGTGACTTCCTGCAGCCACAGCCAGGGATAACCGATCGTGCGCGTGACGATGTCGAACATCACCGACAGCGAGAAGCCGAAACACAACAGCCCGCAGATGATCATCAGGACCAGTTCGAGCTTGTCGAACGACCGCCATTTCAGGTGATGCTGCCGCTGCAGCACCAGTTTGTCGGCGATGGTCATCGTCAGGCTTCCCCAGGGCAGTCGGCATAAAGAAAGGCCTCATCCTGAGGAGCGGCCCTTGGGCCGCGTCTCGAAGGATGAGAAACGTGCATCGCTTCCATGGTTCGAGACGCGCGCAAACGCGCGCTCCTCACCATGAGGACTTCAGTTAATCGCCCGGATCAGTGTCTTGATCTTGTCCGCATGCGGGCCGAGCTCCTTGGCGAGCTTGTCGAGGTAGGGATCGGCGATCTTCTGGAAACCGGACTTGTCAACGTCGGGCACGATCTTGACGCCCATTTTCTCGAGTTTAGCCGCCGCCGCGCGCTCCAGATCGAAGGCGCGCTTGGGCTCCTGCGTGCTGACGTCCCGGGCTGCGGCCTGCACCCACTGCTTCTGGTCGGCGTTAAGGCTTTGCCAGAGCTTGTCGCTGATCCACAGGATCGCGTTATTGGCTTCATGCTCGGTCATCGACAGCACCGGCGCGACTTCATAGTGCTTGTTGATGAGGTACACGTTGACGGCGTTCTCGCCGAAATCCATCACGCCGGTCTGCAGCGACGTATAGACGCTGCCGAACGGCATGTGCACGGTCTGGGCGCCATAGGCGGCGAACATCGTGTCTTCGGTCGCGGTAGCCTGGAGACGCGAACCTTGTATCCCCTGAGATCTTCGACCTTGTGCACTTCCTTCTTGCCGTACATGTGCCGGAAGCCCTGGGTGCCGAGTCCGATCGCGTGAATGCCCTGCACGGTTTCGTCGATCATGTCCCGGACCGCCTCGAACACCTTCTGGTCGCCGAGCGCCTTGACGTCATGTTCGTCAGACCGGAACAGATAATGCAGCGACATGACGCCGGCCTGCGGCGAGATCGTCGAAGTATGGCCGAGGAGACGATCGCGAAATCGATATCGCCTGACCGCACCAGTTGCAGGATCTGCGACTCCTGCCCGAGCTGCGCTCCCGGAAATTGATCGACCAGCATCGCGCCCTTGCTCAATTCCTTGAGCTTGGCGGAAAAGATGTCATAGGCGATGCTGTAGCCGGAATTGAGCTGCTGATCGTGGGCGAAGCGATAATGTTTGGTTTCTTGGGCGCCCGCGCTGGCTGCGAAGGTGACCGCCGCAACCGCACAGAGTCCGCCGATAATTCTTGCCGGATAATTCACAGTTTCCCCCTTGTTATGATTTTGCCGGATCATCCATCGGGGGTTGCGAGATTGTCAATCAGCCATCGTGCTATGGAGCGAGATCGCTTTGATCAAATTGCTCTATCAGCGAGCACACTCACCTCTCCCAATGGGAGAGGTCCGGGTGAGGGGTTACGGACTATCGATAGACTGCACCCCTCTCCCCAACCCTCTCCCGCAAGGGGAGAGGGAGCGCACCGCCGTTGCCGTGACAGATCAACCCAATCCTAGCTTGCTCTAATTAATCGCCCGGATCAGGTTCTTGATTTTTTCGGCATGCGGACCGAGGTCTTTGGAGAGTTTGTCGAGATAAGGGTCGGCGATCGCGGTAAAGCCTGACTTGTCGACATCGGTAACGACCTTGACTCCGATCGATTTGAGCTTTTCCTGCGATTGATGCTCGAGTTCGACGGCTTTCGCAGGCTCGTTCTTGTTGACCTCGTCGGCGGCGGCCTGCACCCAGCCCTGCTCCGGCGTCAGACTGTTCCACAATTTGTCGCTGATCCAGATCAGGCTGTTATTGGCCTCGTGTTCGGTGATCGAAAGTACCGGCGCCACTTCATAATGCTTGTTGGCGAGATAGACGTTGACGCCGTTTTCGGCGACATCGACCACGCCCGTCTGCAGCGACGTATAAACGCTGCCGAACGGCATATGCACGATCTGGGCGCCATAGGCGGGAAACATGGTGTCCTCGGTGGGCGTCGCCTGCACCCGCACCTTGAGGCCCTTCATGTCCTCGATTTTGCGAATCTCGCGCTTGGAATACATGTTGCGCAGCCCGAGTGTGGAGAGCGCGATGACGCGGGCGCCCTGCACGGTGTCGGCGATCATTCCCCTTGACGGCCTTCGAAACCTCGGGGTCCGCAAGCGCCTTCACGAGGTGCGCCTCGGAACGAAACAGGAAATGCATCGACATCACGCCGGCCTGCGGCGACAGCGTCGCGGCATTCGCCGAGGATGAAATGCAGAACTCGACGTCGCCCGATTTCACCAGTTGCAGGACCTGCGGCTCCTGCCCGAGCTGCGCGCCGGGGTACTGGTCGATCACCATGGTACCTTTGCTCAGCGCCTTGAGCTTGTCGTTGAAGATATCGCCGACGATTCCATAACCGGTCGTTTTCGGCTGATCATAGGCGAAGCGATAATGCTTCACTTCCTGCGCACCGGCACTGGCGGTGAACAAAACCGACGCCACGGCGATTGCCGCAACGGTCCTCCCTCGCGGATGTCCCATTTCGCTTCCCCCTTGATGTGTCTTGGTTCTTTTTTCAAGATCATCCCATCGGGGGTCGTTTGAATGTCAATCAAACACGGCGTCACGGCGGCACAACGCAGGTGCGAGATGGAATTCGCCGATTGTTGAGGCGGGGCAATCTCCCGCTCTTCACTCCACTGTCATCATCCGCGAAGCGGATGATCCAGTACGCCGCGGCCGGTCGGCTCAATTTCAACTTCCCGGAGTACTGGATGCCCGCTTTCGCGGGCATGACGACCGTATGAATGCGAGACAAAGGGGAAAGCTACCCCTTCCCCGTGCCGCGCATGAAGTCGAAGTCGCAGCCTTCATCGGCCTGCAGGATGGTCTCGTTGAACAGATGCGCGTAGCCGCGCTTGGCCCAATCAGGCGTCGCTCGCGCCGGCAGCGCGGCGCGGCGCTTTTCGAGTTCGGCGGCATCGACCAGGAGATCGATGCTGCGCTTGGCGACATCGAGCCGGATCATGTCGCCGTTCTTCACCAGCGCCAGCGGGCCGCCATCGGCGGATTCCGGCGTGATGTGCAGCACGATGGTGCCGAACGCCGTACCGCTCATTCGCGCATCCGAAATACGAACCATGTCCTTGACGCCGGTGCGCGCGATCTTCATCGGGATCGGGAGATATCCCGCCTCGGGCATGCCCGGCGCGCCCTTCGGGCCGGCATTGCGCAGCACCAGCACGTCGTCGGCGGTAACGTCTAGCGCGGGATCGTCGACCCGCAATGTCATGTCTTCCACCGAGTCGAACACCACGGCGCGGCCGGTGTGCTGCAGCAATTTGGGGGCTCGCCGCCCGAATGCTTGATGACAGCACCGCGCGGCGCGAGATTGCCGTGCAGCACCGCCATCGCGCCTTCCGGCTTGATCGGATTATCGCGCGGCCGGATCGCATCCTGTCCCGGCACTTCCTCCGCGCCGGCCACGACGTCGCGCAAAGTGGCGCCGGTGATGGTCTTCGCATCGAGGTCGAGCAGATCGCCAAGTTGCGCCATCAGCTTCGGCACGCCGCCAGCATGATGAAAATGCTCCATGTAATGCGCGCCCGACGGCTTGAGGTCGATCAGCACCGGCACTTCGCGGCCGAGCTTGTCGAAGGCTTCGAGATCGATGCGATGTTCGGTGCGGTTGGCAATCGCGGTCAGATGGATCAGCCCGTTGGTCGAGCCGCCGATCGCCTGCAGCACACCTGCGCATTGCGGAACGAAGACTTGGTCAACAACTCGCTGGGCTTGGGTCCCTTCGCCTTGGCCATTTCGGCGGCGACCTTGCCGCTGGCCTCAGCCGAGCGAAAGCGCTCGGCATGCGGTGCGGGAATGGTCGCGCTCATCGGCAGCGACAGGCCCATCGCCTCGGTGATGCAGGCCATGGTGCTGGCCGTGCCCATCACCATGCAGGTGCCGACGGAAGGCGCCAGCCGGTTGCTGACCGCCTCGATCTCGACCTGATCGATTTCGCCGGCGCGATGCTTCGCCCACAGGCGGCGGCAATCGGTGCAGGCGCCCAACACTTCGCCCTTGTGATGCCCGACCACCATCGGCCCCACCGGAATCACGACCGTCGGTAAATCGGCGCTGACCGCGGCCATGATCTGAGCTGGAAGGGTCTTGTCGCAACCGCCGATCACGACCACCGCGTCCATCGGCTGGGCTCGGATCATCTCCTCGGTGTCCATCGCCATCAGATTGCGCAGATACATCGAGGTCGGATAGGAAAAACTCTCCGCGATCGAGATGGTCGGGAACACCATCGGCATCGCTCCCGACAACATCACGCCGCGCTTCACCGCCTCGATAATCTGCGGCACGTTGCCGTGGCAGGGATTGTAGTCGCTGTAAGTATTGGTGATGCCGACGATGGGCCGGCTCAGCGCATCGTCCGAATAGCCCATCGCCTTGATGAAGACCTTGCGCAGGAACAGCGAAAATCCAGCATCGCCATAACTCGTCAGTCCCTTGCGCAGTCCGTCAGCCATTTTCTTGGTTCCTCGGTGTGCTTTCACCTTACGTTGGCGTCTGCCTAACATAAAGTCGTCATTCCGGGGCAGCCCAACGGGCTGAACCCGGAATCCAGAGATTGTTACCGCGAGATTCCGGGTTCGATGCTGCGCATCGCCCCGGAATGACAATCACATCTAATTAGCCCGCCGGAATATCGCCAGCGGCTATTTCCAGATCTTGCTCTTGTCGCCGGCGAATTCGATGCCGCAGAAGCCGCCGCCCTGGTAGAAATCGCCGACCGGATCGGGCCCGACCTTGGCCTGCTCGGCGAAGGCGTGTTCGCGGAAATCTTCGGCGTGGCCGGTCGGGCGATAGCCGAGGTCGATGGCGCGGTGATTGTCCCACCAGGAGCGCTCGTTGTTGGACGCGCCGTAGAAAACCTCGAAATGGATGTCGGGATGATCGAGGCCAATCCGGCATAGCTGCACCAGGTCTTCCGGCTTCAGCCAGATCGCCAGCCGGCGATGATCCAGCGGCTTTTCGCCGAAATTGCCGATCCGGATGCAGGTCACCCCGATCCCGTGCTTGTCGGCATAGAGCGCGCCGACGGCTTCGCCGAACACCTTGCTGACGCCGTAGCGGCTGTCCGGCCGCGGCGTCCGTCAGTTCCGATCCGGTGGTGCCGCGGATAAAAACCGACGCGTGGTTAGACGAGGCGAATACGATGCGCTTGACGCCCTTCTTGCGCGCAGCCTCGAACAGATTGTAGGCGCCGATGATATTCGACTGCAGGATATCGTCCCACGGGCCCCTCGACCGAAAACCCGCCGAAATGGAGGATGCCGTCAACGCCCTCGCAGATCGCCTCGACCTGCGCCGGATCGGACAGTTCGGCCGCCTTGAATTTCTCGTGAGCGCCGAGATCGGCAGGCGCCTTCAGGTCGCTCAGCAGCAGGTCCGGATAGATCGGCGGCAAAAGCTTGCGCAGGCTCGTTCCGATTCCACCGGAAGCGCCGGTCATCAATATGCGTGGCATTTCATCCCTCGTTTCACTGGATTAAATTCAGTATGGCGCGGCAGCCAGATCGCGGCAAGGAGGACGCGATTCCTTGCTGCCGGAACGCGCCAGTGGTAGCAAATGCGCCCGGTGAGGCAACTAATCAACAACGAGAAAAAGCAATGTCCAAGGCAGCATCCCCCCGCGCCGGCTGGCAGCAGGCGACCTATTATCCCGATCCCTGCATCCAGGCGCTCGATCCGCGCTTTGAAAAATACTGGCTGAAACTCTCGGCCGTGGAACGGCTCGCCACCGGCCTGCGCTGGGCCGAAGGTCCGGTATGGTTCGGCGACGGACGCTATTTGTTGTGCAGCGATATTCCCAATCATCGCATTATCAAATGGGAAGAGGAAACCGGCGCGGTCAGCGTCTACCGCAAGCCGTCGAATTTCGCCAACGGCAACACCCGCGACCGCCAGGGCCGTCTGGTGACCTGCGAACACGGCGGACGTCGCGTCACGCGAACCGAATATGACGGTTCGATCACGGTGCTGATGGATTCCTTCGAGGGCAAGAAACTGAACTCGCCGAATGATGTCGTCGTGAAATCCGACGGCTCGATCTGGTTCACCGATCCGGTGTTCGGCCTGCTCGGCAATTACGAAGGCTATGTCGCGGAATCCGAGATCGGCATGAACGTCTACCGGATCGATGGCACAACCGGAAAATCCACCATCGTCGCCGAGGGCGTGCTCGGGCCGAACGGGCTGTGTTTCTCGCCGGACGAAAAGATCCTCTATATCATCGAGTCTCGTGGCGTGCCGACCCGCAAGATCCTTGCTTACGATGTATCGCCTGATGGCGACAAGCTCTCCAACAAGCGCCTGTTCGCCGATGCCGGCCCGGGCACGCCCGACGGCATGCGCGCAGACATCGACGGCAATCTGTGGTGCGGCTGGGGCATGGGCGATCCCGATCTCGACGGCGTCGTGGTGTTCGCGCCCGACGGCGTGATGATCGGCCGCATCGCGTTGCCCGAGCGTTGCGCCAACCTCTGCTTCGGCGGACTGAAACGTAATCGGCTATTCATGGCCGCGAGCCAGTCGATCTACGCGCTGTATGTGAATACGCAGGGCGCGCTGGGGGGATAGGCGATCGCGTTGCTGACGCTCGCACTTTCTTACCCTCCCCTGGAGGGGGAGGGTCGACGCTCATGAAATGAGCGGCGGGGGTGGGGTGAAAGTCTCTCATCTTGAACAGTGCCCGAGTTGAAAGACTTTCACCCCACCCCGTCTCACATTTCGCTGCGCTCAATGCGAGCCGACCCTCCCCCTCCAGGGGAGGGTGAAGAGCTGTTGCGCTGATTGAGATCGCCTTGAAACACAAAAACGCCGGAGCGGAATATCATCCCGCCCCGGCGCTTTGCTGTCGCTCCAAACCTTACGCGGCGTTGAAGCCGGCGATGGCCTTGACCTCGAGGAATTCCTCGAAACCATAGCGGCCCCATTCGCGGCCGTTGCCGGACTGCTTGTAGCCGCCGAACGGCGCGGTGCGGTCGTTCGGGACGCCCTGCAGATTGACGTTGCCGGCGCGGATACGGCGGCCGACCTTGCGGGCGGTCTCGACGGTATCAGCCGAGACGTAACCCGCCAGACCGTAGGGCGTGTCGTTGGCGATGCGAACCGCGTCTTCTTCATCCTTGGCGCCCATCACCACGAGCACCGGCCCGAAGATTTCCTCGCGCGCGATGGTCATGTTCTCGGTGACATCAGCGAAGATCGTCGGGCGAACATAGAAGCCCTTGTTGACGCCTTCCGGCAGGCCGGGACCGCCGGCGACCAGCGTGGCGCCTTCCTCGATGCCCTTCTGGATCAGACCCTGGATCTTGTCCCACTGGCCGCGGTTGACGACCGGTCCGATGGTGGTGCCTTCGGCGCGCGGGTCTCCCGCTTTGGTCTTGTCGGCGACGCCCTTGGCGATGGCGGCGACTTCCTTCATTTTCGACAGCGGCACGATCATCCGGCTCGGCGCGTTGCAGGACTGGCCGGAGTTGTTGAACATATGCATCACGCCGCCGGTCACCGCCTTGGTCAGGTCGGCGCCTTCGAGGATCACGTTCGGCGACTTGCCGCCGAGTTCCTGGCTGACGCGCTTGACGGTCGGCGCCGCGCGCTTGGCGACATCGATGCCGGCGCGGGTCGAACCCGTGAACGAGATCATGTCGATATCCGGATGCTCGCTCATCGCGGCGCCGACCTCAGGGCCGAGACCGTTGACGAGATTGAACACGCCCTTCGGCACGCCGGCTTCATGCAGGATTTCGGCGAAGATCAACGCCGAGGTCGGCGTGAATTCCGACGGCTTGAGGATCATGGTGCAGCCGGCCGCGATCGCGGGCGCGACCTTGCAGGCGATCTGGTTCAGCGGCCAGTTCCACGGCGTGATCATGCCGATGACGCCGACGGGCTCGCGGACCACCACGGCAGAGCCGACGGTTTCTTCGAACTCATACTTCTTGAGCACATCGAGCGTCGCGATGATGTGACCGAGGCCAGCGCCGGCCTGCAGCTTTTCGGCCATCGGCAGCGGGGCGCCCATCTCGTCGGACACGGAAGCGCCGATATCCTTGATGCGGGTCTTGTAGACCTCGATGATCTTGGTCAGCAGCGCGACGCGCTCCTCGCGGCTGGTCTGCGAAAACGTATCGAAGGCGCGCTTGGCGGCCTTCACAGCCTTGTCCACATCGGCCTTGGAGCCGAGCGCAACTTCATACATCGCCTCTTCGGTCGCCGGGTTGACGACGGGCGTGGATTTCTTGACGGCGGGATCGACCCAGGCACCGTCGATGTAGAATTGCAGGCGGTTAACCATCGTGAACCTCTTGATTTCGGGGCAGTTGGGGGGAACGAGGCGTTCGGCAGGCATCCTTGCACGAACGGCCGAAAAAATGAACCCGCCATATGCGGGAGGCCGCGTTGCGGCGCGCGCTGGATATAAGGTCTGATGTGTGAGGGAAACAAGACGGGATAACCGTACATTAAACGGTCGTCGTCCCTGCGGAAGCAGGGACCCATAACCACCGGCGGTTATGGATGAAGGAGGTATCTACCATCCGTGCCAAACGAGAAGGCACGGCGTATGGGTCCCTGCTTTCGCAGGGACGACAGATCACACCGCCATTTTGCGATGGCGCACCGGGCCACCATTGGAGACGCTTTCGGCGGCATCGATGATCGCGTTGGCGTCGATGCCGTGGTGGCGGTAGAGATCGTCGATGGTGCCGGTCTGGCCGAAATGCTCGACGCCCAGCGCCTCGACGCGATGCCCGCGCACGCTGCCGAGCCAGCCCAGCGCCGCCGGATGACCGTCGATCACCGTGACGATGCCGCAGTCGCGCGACAGCGGCGCCAGCAGTTTTTCGATATGGCTGAGATGCGTGACGCCGCGGCGGTCGCGGCGCAAGGCGCGCGCCGAGGTCCAGCCGGAGTGCAGCCGGTCGGCAGACGTGATCGCCAGCAGGCCGACGTCGCGGCGGCTTTCGCCGAGCAATCCCACCGCCTCGATCGCCTCCGGCGCGACCGCGCCGGTATAGGCGATCACCACATCGCAATTCGGACCTGGCTTGCGCAACCAGTAAGCACCCTCGGTGATGCCGTCTTGCAGGTCAGACGTCATGATCCGTTGCGGCTGGTCGAGCGTGCGGGTTGAAAGCCGCAAATACACCGAACCACCCTCGCCGGCTTTCTCGCGCTGCATGTGCTGGAAACCCCAGCCCATGATCACCGCAAGCTCGTCGACAAAGGCCGGCTCGAACGAAGCGAGGCCATCCTGCGCCATCCCGATCAGGGGCGTCGCGATCGATTGATGCGCGCCACCTTCCGGCGCCAGCGTGATGCCGGAAGGCGTCGCCGCCACCATGAAGCGCGCATCCTGATAGCAGGCATAATTCAGCGCATCGAGGCCGCGCTCGATGAAGGGATCGTACAGAGTGGCGATCGGCAGCAGCCGTTCGCCGTTGATCGCGTGCGACAATCCCAGCGCCGACATCAGGATGAACAGATTCATCTCGGCGATGCCGAGTTCAATGTGCTGCCCGTCAGGCGAAAAATCCCAATTGAAGGTCGAGGGAATCTTCTCACTTCGGAACAGATCGGCCCTTTCCGCACGCGCGAACAGCCCGCGACGGTTGACCCAGGCGCCGAGATTGGTCGACACCGTCACGTCGGGCGACGCGGTCACGATACGCGAGGCCAACTCCGTCTCGCCGCGCGCGAGTTCGTTGAGCACCAGCCCAAAGCCTTGTTGGGTGGACATCTGCGGCGATGGCGTAAAGGCAAGCCGCTCGGGCACATCGATCACAGGCGCACTCAGCCGCCGCCTGCCGTCGCGATTGAATGGCGCGCTTGCGAGGAACGCCTCCAACTCGGCTGGCGTCTGCGACAGCCCTTCGAACTTTTCCCATTCATGTCTGGGCCGGATGTTCTGCGCGCCGCGCCACTTCTCCATCTGGGTGACCGTCATCAACCCCGCATGATTGTCCTTGTGGCCCTGGAACGGCAGCCCGACGCCCTTGATGGTGTAGGCGATGAAGCAGACCGGGCGATCGTGATCGATCGCCTCGAACGCCTCGATCATGCTGGCCATGTCGTGGCCGCCGAGATTGGACATCAGCGCCAGCAACTCATCGTCGCTGCGCCGGTCGATCAATTGCGTCACCGTGCCCTGGTCGCCGATCTCGTCGTGCAGGCGCTTGCGGAATGCCGCACCGCCCTGAAAGCACAGCGCCGCATACATCTGGTTCGGACAGGTATCGATCCAGCGCTTCAGCGCCTCACCGCCGGGCTCGGCGAAGGCCGCGCGCATCAGCCGGCCGTATTTCACGATCACCACGTCCCAGCCGAAATTGCGGAACATGGATTCGAATTTTTCCCACAGCCCTTCGCGCACCACCGCATCGAGACTCTGGCGGTTGTAGTCGACCACCCACCAGGTGTTGCGCAGCCCGTGTTTCCAGCCTTCCAGCAGCGCCTCGAAGATATTGCCTTCGTCCATCTCGGCATCGCCGACCAGCGCGATCATCCGCCCTTCCGGGCGATCCTTCATCCAGCCATGCGACTTGACGTAATCCTGCACGAGTGAAGAGAACAAGGTCTGTGCAACGCCGAGGCCGACCGAACCGGTCGAGAAATCGACATCGTCGATGTCCTTGGTGCGCGACGGATAGGATTGCGCGCCCTTAAAGCCGCGGAAATTTTCCAGCTTGTCGCGGGTCTGATGACCGAACAGATACTGGATGGCGTGAAACACCGGGCTCGCATGCGGCTTCACCGCGACGCGATCCTGCGGACGCAGCACCGAGAAATACAGCGCCGACATGATGGTCGCGAGCGACGCCGACGAGGCCTGATGGCCGCCGACCTTCAGGCCATCGACATTGGGCCTGATATGATTGGCGTGATGGATGGTCCAGGACGACAGCCACAGCGCTTTGCGCGCCAGCGCGGTCAGCATTTCCAGGCGTGCGGATTCGGTCGGCATGGCGGGTCTCCCTGCCCAAGGTTACCCCTGATATTAACGGGCTTGGGAACCGCAAAAATATCAATTTTTAGCGGTATACCGCCGAAAATTGGGATAAATTACCAATTCTATGCCCATTCAACAGAGTTTATCCCAATGACCACGCTCGACGCCATCGACCGCAAAATACTCGGCGTGCTGCAATCCGACAGCCGCACCACCATGCAGGAACTCGCCGACAAGGTCGGGCTATCCGTCTCGCCGTGCCATCGCCGGGTCAAGCTGTTGGAAGAGCGCGGCGTGATCACGCGCTATATCGCCACCGTCGACCAGAAATCGCTGGGGCTGCATGTCAGCGTCTTCATCTCGATCAAGCTCGCGCGCCAGAAGGAAGAGGACCTCAATCGATTTGCGAAGGCGATCTCGAAATGGGACGAGGTGCTGGAATGCTATCTGATGACCGGCAACCGCGACTACCTCTTGCGCGTCGTCGCGGCCGACCTGTCCTCCTATGAAGCGTTCCTGAAAAACAAGCTGACCCGATTGGACGGCATTGCCTCGATCGAATCGAGCTTTGCGCTGAGCCAGGTTAAATATTCGATTGCGCTGCCGGTGTAGAACGAAACTCGTCGTCCGCTTTCTTCCCTTCTCCCCTTGTGGGAGAAGGTGCCCTCGCGAAGCGAGGGCGGATGAGGGGTCTCTATCCGCGGAGAGAACCCCTCACCCGTCCGCGCTGCTGCGCCATAGCCGATGCTTTGCATCGGCGTTTTATAAGAACGGCGGCCAAAGGCCGCCTATGGCCACCCTCTCCCACAAGGGGAGAGGGGAAGTTCACCACGCGTATCGCACCACGCCCTTGCCCGCATAGGACGCCGTCACGTTGGAGAACTCGCCCTCAAAAGTCGCGGCAGCGGACCAACCGTTGAGCCATTTCTTTTCGAGGGAGACCGTGGTCAGTGCGGAATCATGCGCCTGCGCGGCGCCACTGACGACAAAGGACGCGCCAGGCAGCGACTGGAATACCGCCGAGATATTGCGGTCGGAATTAAAATCATGCGCCCAGGCGAAACGGCCGCGCAGCGTGAGAATGCCGTCCGGCATCGCGAACGAGCGGTCGGTGCGAACGCCAAGCTCGGTGCGCGGATCCGTGACGTCCTTGGCGGCATAGTTCAGCGCGAAGGCGCCGGTGCCGACGAGCGCGCGCTCGGCATAGGCCGGTAGGCTGTACGTGGTAAACTGTGCGGCGGCGTAGGGTGTGATGCCCATCCACGGCGTCACGTAACGGTTGCCGCCTTCGATACGTCCCGAAAATGCATTGGCATTGAACTGCGCATGCAACTGGTCGAGACCGGCGGCGGTGACGGTGCGATCCGTCGTGACCTGCTGCCAGCCATAGGCCAGCCCACCTGTTACATAGGCCGACCCGACCGTGTGACGCACGAACGCGCCGGCCTGGAACAGGTCCGAGCGTCCGCTGCCGGCTCCGTTGACGCTGAAATTGGTGCCGCCGCCGGCAAGCGCAAAACCCGCCAGCGTGACCGGCGAGATCCGGTAATCGGCGCCGGCGACAAAGCCGAACGCGCGCGCGGTCGAATTGTTGGAGCCCAAGGCCGCGTTGCCGTTGGTGGTGCTGCCGCCGCCATAGCTCGCACCCCACACGCTCCAATGCGGATCGAACAGATCGTTGCGCGCCGCGTCCGCCTTGGTCGGGAATTTGGCAAAGGCATCGCGCGCGGCATCGGTCTTCTTCGCGGCATAAGCGCTCGCGCTGTCGCCCTCAGTGGCGAACGGCGTTGCGCCTGGGCCGCCGCTCGCGCCATTGCCGCGGCCATTGATGAAGGGATCGGTGAGTAAGCCCATGAACAGGTTCATCGCATCGAAGGTCGCCTGCTGCGTGCCGCTCGCCAGTTCACCCGAAGCCTGCGTCAACCCGGCGGGGGACAGCGTGGCAAACGCCGCCGGAATGCCGCCATTGGCATTGAAGAAATTGTTCAGCGTAGTGCCTACCCTCTGCTGATTGATGTTGAGGCCCGGCGTCGCACCGAAATTGAGCGCGAAATTGAGATAGGCATGGTTCGGATCGTAACTCAGCGTCGGGATCAATCCGCCTGCAGGCCCGATGATTCCGACCCCGTCAAAGACGCCGCCCCGGCCACCGGCGGCGGTCAGGATGGTGTATTGTTTTATCACGATGCTGCCGGGCGCCAGCGATACCCCGACATTGCCCGCCAGCGCGGCAGCGCCGGTCACGTTGGCCGATGTCGACAGCGTAGAACTAAGCTGAACGACATACAGCGCGCCGGACTGGAAGGCGAGATTGCCCGCCACCGTTGTTGACGATCCCGCCGTGCTGTTGCCGGCCAGGAAAATGCCACCCGTCGCAATCGTGGTATTACCGACGGTGCCCGCGCCGGTCAGCGCGCCACCGGCCACCACGGTGGTCAGAACGGATGAGGCGATCGATCCTTCGACATCCAGCACGCCGCCAGAAACTGTCGTCGTCCCGGTATAGCTATTGGTGCCCGATAGCGTCAGCGTTCCCGTGCCGACTTTTTGGAGCGAGCCCGGGCCGGGTCCGCCAAAACAACCGCACGGATCGAAATCCGCGACCTTGCCGCTGACCATGGTCGAGAGATTGTTGCCGCCGACCACAAGCGTGTTGCCTGCGCCGATATAGTAGCTGCCGGATCCCTCGATCGAGCCCGCGGTGACGCGGCCATCGCCGTTCGGACCAAGGCTGGAGGAAAAATCGACGAAACCGGTGCCGTTGGTGATGAAGCGCGCATTGCCGCCGGTCGAATTGTCGAAGAAGGCGGTGCCGCTGCCGCTCAATGTGGTGATGGTGGCATTGCCAGCGGTTGTAAACGAATTGAACTCCAGATTGCCGCCGTTCGAGTTGGTGATGTTGGCGTTGCCCGCCGTCGACCTATCGGCGGCAAAGCCAAATCCGGGCGGAAAACCGAACGACACGACGGCATGGCTGCCGTCATTGACGATCGTCGCATTGGCGGCCGTGCTGTTGTTGAAGAAGCCCAGTCCCGGCAGCGAAATGAAGCCTCCCAAGCCACCGAACAGGGTATCGGGAAAAGAGCCGCCCGCGCTTTTATTGGCGATGAAGGCATTTCCAGCCGAGCTGTTGCCCAGGAAAACCGTACTGGAGCCCGATTGATTGGTGATGGTTGCATTTTGCGCGGAAGCGGAATTGCTGAATGTCGTAAAGCCGCCGCTACCGCGGTTGATGATCACAGCGCCGCCGGCCGTGGAATTGTCCTTGAAATCAGTCTCGCCGCCGAACTGGTTGGTGATGGCAATGCTGCTGGCGGAACTGGCGTTGAGAAACGTGGTAACGCCGCCATCATTGAGGATGGACGTGATCCCCGACGTATTGGCATTGAAGACCTTCAATGACCCTTCATTATCCACCGTCCCGATGATCGATGCGGTGTGCGTCGGATCGCCCAATTGCAGCGTGGCGCAGGTACAGATGAAAGTGCCGCCGGCGTAGTTGCTGGCGCCCGTCAGCACCACGGTGCCGTTGCCGAACGATGAATCAAAAATCGAAAGCTGACCCGGGCCGGAGATGCTTCCGGCGATGGTGAGAACGGCGCCGTTAGCATCGATCCCGCCGCCACCGCTGTTGATCCTGAAATTATTGGCGAAGGTGAGATTGCTCAATCCATCCGCCTGGAACCGGCCATTGTTGTCGAGCGCTACCGTACCCGTCCCGACAGAGTTATTGTTGGTCACCTGCAACGTGCCGCCGCCGACAAAAGTGCCACCGCTATAGACGTTGGAGGCTGAAAGCGTCAGCGTGCTGCTGCCGAGCAACTGGACTTGAACGCCGAGCACACGTTCGATGATATTGTTCGAAATTAAAATCGTCTGGTTGAGGTTGGCGTTGTCGATAATCCCGCCAGCACTTCCTGCCTGGCTGAAATTCAGCACGCCACCCGTGGTCGAGTAGGACTGCGCGTTGGCGTCAAATGTCCAAGAGTCGGGAGTGATAGGACCGGAGCTCACGAAGATGGAGATATTGGCACCCGTTGCACCGAAAATCGCAGATTGGCCGCCAGCAATAGGTGCAGTAGCCGGACTCCAGTTGGCGCCGAGGTTGTAGTTGTTCGAAACACTACCATTCCAGGTGCTTTGGGCCCGGGCTGGGCCGCCCGCCAGTAGGCCCGCGATGGCCAAAACCACGCCAAACGCCAGCGCTGCTGCCGCGTTTCGCCGCAGCCAACCCCGCACTCGCGATGGCAATTGAAGATACAACGCCAGCCCCACAGCCTGTCATTCCCGCGCTCTTTCGGCGCTGCCCGGAGCTAGGCTTACCATGCGGTTCCATCGCCCAATTCATGGCGCGGTTCGAATCCCTTGATTCCGGAATGAAAAGGCTGCTTTCCAACAACACTGTTGCATCCGCGCAACGGATTCGGATCGAGCTTGCAGCAGCAAGGACCGCTTTGCTCGCGGCAGATCAGGCGTTGGGAGACGGCTCGGCCTCGGCCATCAGGAGCTGCGAGCGCCGCAACCGTTCGCGATGCGCGGTATAGAGGCCGCTGGCGACAACGAAGACCGCGCCGACCACGGTCCAGATGTCAGGCACTTCGCCGAACACCAGAAAACCGAGGATGCTGACCCACAATAATTGGGTGTAGGAAAACGGCGCCAGCACGGAGGCGTCGGCATAACGAAAAGCGAGCACGACGATCCACTGCCCTGCCGTCGACGCCACGCCAACGACAATCCCGAAGAAAATATCGTGCCAGGTCGGCGCCACCCAGACGAACGGCACCAGCATGCAGAGGATGGCGAGGCCGATGATCGCCGAATAGGTCATGGTGGTCATGACCGCTTCGTGTCCGCTCATGATCCGGGTCATGATCAACAGGCAGGCCCAACACAGTGCCGACACCAGCGGGAAAAACGCGGCTGGATGAAACGCGCTGGAGCCGGGCCGCAGAATGATCAACACGCCGATCAACCCGACCGCGGTCGCCAGCCAGCGGCGCGGGCCGACGCTCTCGCGCAGAACAACGATCGACAGCGCGGTGACGAGCAGCGGCGAGACGAAGCCGGTCGCCGAGGCTTCAGCGATCGGCAGATACCGCAACCCCGAAATGAAGAACAGCGAAGACCCCAGCATCGCAACGCCGCGCATCAACTGCAGACCGGGCCGCGCCGTCCGCAACGCGAACAGCGGCGACCTCGGCAGCACGCCGGGAAGCATTACCAGCGTGAACACCACAAACCTGATCCAGGTAATCTCGATCGAAGGCAGCGTCGCCGACAAATATTTCGATGTGACGTCGGATGATCCGAGAAACACCGTCGAAGCTAAGATCAGCGCGATGCCACGAAACGGCCGGTCGGCGCGCGCAGGCGCGGTCTGTCCGGTTAGTTTCTTCGCGGGCAACGGCAATGGATCGCTGTCGAGCCTGACGGCTGCGGATGGCGGGTTCACAGTAGGCTCGGACGCTGGAATTATCGAATCGGGCGAAGCGTCAAAAGACGATAATTGCCCGGGACCGACAAGGTCCGAAAACAGGCAGCCGATATGCGCTGACGGGCGCGGCAGCGTGCCGCGCCGCAACAGTCACAGCATCGGCAGGCCACGCGGCTGCGGACCACGCGGAAAAGCCTTGTCCAGCTTATCGAGATCGTTTTCGCTCAGCGTGAGTGTTCCGGCCGCGGCATTGTCCGCCGCGTGCTCGGGGGTCGAGGCTTTTGGAATAGGGAATGCTCTAGCGTAGCACGCCAGAAACGCCAGTGCGACCTGGCGTGCGGAGGCGCCATGCGTATCCGCAATACCCTGCAGGACTTCACCCGGCCTGCTGCGTGGCGACGGGAAATCATCGTGACCGAATGGCGAATACGCCACGACAGCGACCTGGTGTTTGACGCACCACGGAATCACCCCGTGCTCGATTGCGCGCTCCTGCAGATGATAGAGTACCTGGTTGCAGGCGATCTTGCCCTTGCCCGCCACCGCCAGCATCTCGTCGAGATCGTCCACGTCGAAATTGCTGACGCCCCAGGAGCCTATCTTGCCAGCGCTGACCAGTTCGTCGAATGCCGCGACGGTTTCCGCCAGCGGATAGGATCCGCGCCAGTGCAACAGATAACAATCGAGCCGGTCGGTCTTCAGCCGCTTCAGCGAACGCTCGCAGGCCGTGATGGTGCCGCGCCGCGACGCATTGCTCGGCAAGACTTTTGAGACCAGAAAAACCTCATCGCGCCGCCCGGCGATGGCTTCGGCGATCACAAGCTCTGCATCGCCATACATCTCGGCGGTGTCGATGTGGGTCATGCCGAGATCGAGACCGCGCTGCAACGCGGCGATCGCGTTCTTGCGATGTCCCTGATCGATATACCAGGTGCCCTGCCCGATCACCGACACATCGGGGCCGTTCATGCGAACTTTTTGTGCTTCAAGACTTCCTCGCAAATGCCGCGGCGTCGATGAGTTGCGGCGATCGGTCGCGGCGGTTGTCCAGAAACACCGCCGCGTGGCTTTCCCCGTGGACGCATGCCGCACTTTAAATGAGCAGCGCGGCGCCGTCGACGCCTCGAAGCGTTCTTGTCCCGATCCCGCGGCGTGCTATGAATCCGGCAAGACGCGCACGACCGGCACCCGCCGAACGTGACGGTCAACATCATCACCGCCACCAAAAGGCGGACCCCAGGGAGGATTACGACATGGCCCATTTCGGCCCGACACGGCGTGCCCTGTTGCAGGGAACGCTCGCCACCGGCGCACTCGGTCTCACCGGATTTCCAGCGCGCGCCGAGCCGCAATGGAAGAAATATGCCGGCACGACCCTCGAGGTAAACCTCGTCAAGGGGCCGCGTGGCGACAATCTGCAAAAATACGTCAGGAATTCACCGAACTGACCGGCATCAAGGTCGAGTCGAGCAGATTCCGAACAGCAGCAGCGCCAGAAAGCCGTGATCGAGCTCGCCTCCGGCAAGCCGAACTTCGACGTCGTCCATATCAGCTATCACGTGCAGAAACGCCAGTTCGAGAAAGGCGGCTGGCTCGCCGACCTCTCAGGCTACATGAAGGACCCCGAACCTCACCGCACCCGACCTGGTCGAGAGCGACTTTTCCAAGGCCGGTCTCCAATATGCCAAGAACGACAAGGGGCAGATGCTGTCGCTGCCCATGGTCGGTCGATTACTTCGTGCTCTATTACAACAAGGAGCTGTTCGCGAAGAAGGGCGTCGCGGTGCCGAAGAACTTCGACGGGATGGTCGCGGCGGCCGAAAAGCTGACCGACCCAAAGGAAGGGATTTACGGCTTCGTCGGGCGCGGCCTGCGCAACGCCAACATGGCGATGTGGACCAACTTCTATCTCAACTATGGCGGCGAATTTCTGGACGCCAAGGGCAACATCCTGACCGATGGTCCGGAAGCGATCGCGGCGACCAAGCTGTATCAGACGCTGCTGACTAAGGTGGCGCCTCCCGGCGTCTCCGGCTTCAACTGGATGGAGTCGATGGCGTCCTTTACGCAAGGACGCGCGGCGATGTGGATCGACGCCGACGGCTGGGCGCCGCCACTGGAGGATCCTGCCGCGTCGCGCATTGCCGGCAAGGTCGGCTACACCATCGTGCCGGCCGGACCCAAGGGACAATATTCATCGACCTATGGCGACGGGATTGGCATCGCGGCCGCGAGCAAGAACAAGGAGGCGGCTTATCTGTTGTGTCAGTGGGCGGTCTCGAAAACGCAAGGCGCGCGTCTGCTGCAGGCCGCCGGCGGCGTGCCGTTCCGCAACTCGATCATCGACGATCCCGAGGTCCGCAAGGGCGTCAAGAGCCAGGAATGGCTGCAATCGGTGATCGATTCCTCCAAGATCAGCAAGCTCGGCCTGCCCATCGTGATTCCCGTCGCCGAGTTCCGCGACCTCGTCGGCGCCGCGCTGACCGCGACGCTGTCGGGGCGGCGACCCGGAGACGGAATTGAAGAAAGCCCACGAACAGTTCCGGCCGATCCTGGAGCGCAGCGAAAAAAGCGTGACCGCGATAACGCAAATGGCTCCGGCCGTGGCTGAAACCGCGCCGGAGCACCAATGGCGGCGGCCATCCTACTGGCCGTTCGTATTGCCGGCGCTGGTGGTCGTGCTCGCGATCATCATATTCCCGTGGCTGTTCACGATCTGGATGAGCCTGAACGAGTGGAAGGTCGGCTCTCCCACCACCTTTGTCGGGTTTGCCAATTATCTGCGCCTGCCGGCCGATCCGCGCTTCGTCGAAGCGGTCGGGCATACGATTTCGTACACGGCACTGTCGGTGGTGCTGCCGCTGATCTTCGGCACGTTCGCGGCCGTGGTGTTCCACCAGAATTTCGCCGGCCGCGGTTTCCTGCGCGGGGTCTTCATCATGCCGATGATGGCGACGCCGGTAGCGATCGCGCTGGTCTGGACCATGATGTTCCACCCGCAACTCGGCGTGCTCAATTACCTGTTGTCGCTTGTGGGATTGCCGCCGCAGCTCTGGGTGTTCAATCCGAACACCGTGATTTCCGTCGCTGGTGCTGGTCGAAACCTGGCAATGGACGCCGCTGGTGATGCTGATCGTGCTCGGCGGCCTCGCCGCGATCCCGATCGAACCCTATGAGAGCGCGGAGATCGACGGCGCCAATGTCTGGCAGACGTTCCGCTACATCACCCTGCCCCTGATCACGCCGTTCCTGTTCATTGCCGGCATGATCCGCATGATCGATGCGGTGAAAAGTTTTGATATCATTTTCGCGATCACGCAAGGTGGCCCGGGCTCCGCCTCGGAGACCAACAATCTCTATCTCTACAGCGTGGCCTTTGTGTACTACGACCTCGGCTATGGGTCGGCGATCGCGGTGGTGTTCTTCGTCCTGATCGTCGCACTCGCGGGCGTGCTATTGTATCTGCGCCGGCGCACGATGTGGACCGAGATCGGGGGCGGCGCATGAACCCGCGTTACATCCTCGGCCGGATCGGGCTGTGGTTCGCGGTGTTCGTCATCGTGTCGCCGGCGATACTTTTTTTCCTCTGGATGATCTCGCTGTCGCTCAAGCCCGAGATCGACAACGCGTCTTATCCGCCGGTGTTCATCCCCGAGCATTTTGCCTGGAAGAACTACACGGATGTG
This sequence comes from Bradyrhizobium sp., assembly GCA_037201505.1. Lineage (GTDB taxonomy): Bacteria > Pseudomonadota > Alphaproteobacteria > Rhizobiales > Xanthobacteraceae > Bradyrhizobium. The sequence continues at coordinate 25,743 of JBBCHO010000014.1, read as the reverse complement.
CTCGCCTCCAACCGCTTCCTGACCTATTTCTTTAACAGCCTGATCGTAACCGGCAGCGCGACCTTGCTCGCGATGCTGGTCGGCGTGCCCGCGGGCTACGGCATCGCGCGCATGGCGGCGCATAAATCCGCGATCGTGATTCTGATCGCGCGCATCACACCCCGGCTGTCCTATCTGATCCCGCTGTTTCTGCTGTTCCAGTGGCTGGGACTGCTCGGCACCCTGGTGCCGCAGATCATCATCCATCTCGTGGTGACGGTGCCGATCGTGATCTGGATCAAGGATCGGCTATTTCGAGACCACGCCGATGGAGCTCGAGGAAGCCGCCCTGATCGACGGCGCCACGCGCTGGCAGGTGTCCGCCACGTCGCGCTGCCGATCGCGCGGCCCGGCATGGCGGTGGCGTTCATCCTGGCGGTGATCTTCTCCTGGAATAATTTCGTGTTCGGCATCGTGCTGGCCGGGCGCGAGACGCGCACGCTGCCGGTCGCCGTCTACAACATGATTTCATTCGACCAGTTGAGCTGGGGCCCGCTCGCCGCCGCCGCGCTGATCGTGTCCCTGCCGGTGCTGGTGCTGACGGTGTTCGCGCAGCGCCAGATCGTGGCGGGCCTGACCGCGGGTGCGGTCAAGGGCGGGTAGGACTGGCGGGAGTTAGTAGCGTTTTCGAGCGAAGTGGATACCGGTTCGCGTGAAGAAAACGCGTCAAAACAAAAAACTAGAGCCCGGTTCTGATTCAATCAGAACCGATAAGGCTCTAGCTCGCGACGGCAACCAATTGCCGCTCGCCGTCAACGCTCTTGACGTCGGCCTGCGCGATCAGGCGCTTCAATTCCGGGATGCATGAGCCGCAATTGGTGCCGGCCTTGAGCCGTGTGCCGATCTCGGCGGCCGAACCCGCGCCCGCCGCGATGGCGTCGCAGATCGTGGTGCGGCCGACGCCGAAGCAGGCGCAGACAATAGGTCCGGCAGTGGCGAGGCCGTCCCATCGATTTGCCCGACAACAGCGTCCGGCGCTGATCGTCGCTGAGAACACCTGCCGCGAACAGGCTCTTGACGACATTCCAGTCGCCCGCATCACCAGCAGGCCCCATGAACAGGCAGGTGTCGATCCGGTCCTCGGCGAACGCAGCCGCCCGGTAGACGCCGCCGCCAAAGTCGCGGTATTCGGCGACGTCCGCTACCCCGATCTGGATTTCAGCCAGGACGGCCATCGCGCCAGATCGGCATTGGCGGCGAGCAGATAGCCGTAGCCGCCCGCAACAGTCACGCGCGCCCACCAGACATGCTCGGGCAATTCCAGCGGCGTGCGTGACAGCGCAAAACCGCGAAACACATATTCGTACGGCACGATCGATGCGGGCGTCGCCTTGTTTTCGGGCTGCCCCGGAATAGGGATCGGTGATCGGCGCCACCAGCGCGCCGACGCGTGCGGAGAACGCAGTCACGTCGCTCCAGTGGATCGGCGCGAACAGCATGCCGCGCTGCTGCCGGTCGCTGACCACCACGCGCAGGGTGCATTGCCCGTGATCGGTAATGACGCGCGCAAAACTGCCATGGGCGACGCCCGATTTGAGGGCATCGTCGGGATGAATCTCGACGAACGGCTCCGGCAGATGCTGGCCCAGCCGCTGGCTCATGCCGGTGCGGGTCATGGTGTGCCACTGGTCGCGAATGCGGCCGGTGTTCAGCCGCAACGGCCGCCCCGCCGTGTCTCGGTTTCAGCGCCGGAATTTCCGGCGCGATGAAGCGGGCTTTGTGGTCGTTCGAATAAAATGACCGTCGGCAAAGAAGCGCTGCTTGCGGTTCGGTATCGCCGAGGCGATGCGGCCACAGCACCCGGCGACATCGTATCGAACGCCTCGTCCGACAGCGATTTCAGGGCGCCGATATCGAAATCGCGGCCGCCGCTGTTCTCGAATGCCGAGAGCCCGGCATGTTCGCGGAAAATTTCCGCCGCCGAATTGAACGCAAAGGCCGCCCCGAATCCGAGTCGCTTGGCGACTTCGCCGACGATCCACCAATCCGCCTTGGCCTCGCCGGGCGGCTCAAGGAACGCACGCTGCCGCGAGATTGCGCCGTTCCGAGTTGGTCACGGTGCCGGATTTCTCGCCCCATGCCTGGGCCGGCAGCAGCACATGCGCGCCGGCATTGACGGTGTCGTTGGAGGCAACGTTCTCCGAAATCACGAACAGTTCGAGCTTCTTCAGCGCCGCGCGCGCGGCATCGGCGTCCGGCAGGGAAACCGCCGGATTGGTGCCCATCACCCACAGCGCCTTGATCTCGCCGCGCGCGATCGCCTCGAACATCTGGACGGCTTTCAGCCCTTCATGCGTCGCGATGCGCGGCGCCTTCCAGAACCGGCGTACGCGATCGATGTCCGGTGGCGTGAAGCCCATATGCGCGGCAAGCGTGTTGGCGAGGCCGCCGACCTCGCGGCCGCCCATCGCATTGGGCTGCCCGGTCAGTGAAAACGGCGACGCACCAAGTTTCCCGATCCGTCCCGTCGCGAGATGGCAATTGAGGATCGCATTGACCTTGTCGGTGCCCTGCGCCGACTGGTTGACGCCCTGCGAGTACAGCGTGACGATGCGCGGCGTCGACGCGAACATCTCGAAGAACGCCGCGACAATCCTGCTCGGAGAGCCCGGTCGCCAGTGCAGTCGCGGGCCACGCTGCCGGCCATGCTTCGAGCGCGCGCCAGTGCGTCGTCGAAACCGCTGGTGTAATTGTCGATGTAGCCCTGATCGAGCGCGTCACTATTGGCAAGATGCGCCAGGCAACCCGAAAACAGCGCCGTGTCCGTGCCGGGCTTCAATCCCAGAAACAGGTCGGCATCCCCCGCGGTATCGGTCCGGCGCGGGTCGATCACAACGATGCGGGCGCCGCGTTTTTGTTTATTGGCCAGCATACGCTGGAACAGAATCGGATGGCACCACGCCGCGTTGGAGCCGACCAGCACCAGCAAATCGGCCTCGTCGAGATCTTCGTAGACACCGGGCACGGTGTCGGCGCCGAAGGCGCGGCGATGGCCCGCGACCGACGAGGCCATGCACAGCCGCGAATTGGTATCGACATTGGCGCTGCCGATGAAATCCTTTCATCAGCTTGTTGGCGACGTAATAGTCCTTCGGTCAGCAATTGCCCGGAGAGATAAAACGCCACCGCACCGGGGACCGTCGCGCGCGACGATGTGCTGGAAACGATGCGCGACATGGTCGAGCGCGTCGGTCCACGCCACCCGCTCCATCGATCCCTTGCTGACCCGGATCATCGGATAGAGCAGGCGTTCGTCGAGGCTCAGCGTTTCGCCAAGCGCCGAGCCCTTCGAGCACAGCCGTCCGAAATTGGCGGGATGCTCGGGATCGCCGGAGATCGCCGCCCCGCTGCCACCATCCGGGGTCGCCAATACGCCGCAGCCGACGCCGCAATAGGGGCATGTGGTGCGTGTCGCGCGCAGGGCTGGATCGACGGCGGTCATTGTTTCACGCCGCCTTCGAGATGATCGGAAGCGGGCGGCCGAACATCATGTCGGCGCGGATGGGGGCAATGGATTCCCTTGTGCGGATCAATTCGAGGTACCACAGCGCATCGCCGGTTTCGCCGACCAGCACCGCGCCGATCAGCCGGCCTTCGCAGACTACCAGCTTCTTGTAGGTGGCCGCGCTTGAGATCGGTCAGCACGATGGCTTCGCTGCCTTCCTTGCCGAGGAAATCTCCCGCCGAAAACACGCTGACGCCCGAAACTTTCAGATTGGTGGCCACGACGCTGCCGCTGTAGTTCGCGGACGCCTTGCCGCCAGATGCTGCGCCAGCACGCGGCCCTGCTCGTAGGCCGGCTCGACCAGGCCGTAACAGATGCCGCGGTGCTCGGCGCATTCGCCGAGCGCGAAAATATCCGGCGTGCCGGTTTGCAAGTGATCATCGACCACAATGCCGCGATTGACCGCAATGCCGGCGTCGCGCGCCAGCGCGATATTCGGCCGGATGCCCGCGGCGAAGATCACCGCCTCGGCTTCGATCCGGCGACCGTCGGTCAGTTCGACGCCTTCGACATGGGTCTCGCCGTGAATCCGCGCGGTGTTGGCGTTGAGCAAAACCTCGATGCCTTTACACTCGACCAGCGATTTCAGCAATTCGCCCGCGGGCACATCGAGTTGACGCTCCATCAGCCGGTCCATCAGATGCAGCAGCGTCACCGGCGCACCGGCTTTGGCGAGGCCATAGGCGGCTTCCAGTCCCAATAGTCCGCCGCGACCACAACGACGCGCTTCTTCTGCGCGGCCAGCGTCAGCAAGAGGTCGACATCCCGGCTGTCGCGAAACGTATTGACGCCGATGAGATCGGCGCCGGGCACGTTGAGCCGCAGCGGCGTCGAGCCGGTGGCCAGCACCAGTCGCGAGAACGCGATGCTTTCTTCGTTGGCGATCTTGAGCTCGCGGCGGCCGACATCGACCTCGGTGACCGCGCAGCCATATTTCAGGGTGACGCCGCGATCCCGCCACCAATTGGACGGCTTGAGTTCGATGTCCTGAGATGCGATCTCGCCCGCCAGCACCGACGACAGCAGTACGCGATTGTAGGCCAGCCGAGGCTCCTCGCCGATCACGGCGATGGCGTAGCGCCCGAGCGCGACTTTTGCCAGTTCGTCGACCAGACGGGCAGCCGCCATTCCGTTGCCGACGATGACCAGCGGTTCACTCACGGTGCGTCCTTACTCAGCCGCTTGAGGGTATGCTTCGGAAATCATGTAGCCGGACAGCGTTCCGTAAGCCGTGGTCCAGGCTGCCGCGACGTCAGGCGTCCAACCGTCGCCAAGTCCCTTTTCCAGCGTCCACAGCAACGCCGCGCCGACGACGGGATAGTGTTCGGGCTTGGCGCCGTAGCCGACATGACGCTTGGCCAGCGCACTCGCGGCGGGAAGCACCGACGGGAGATCGCCAAGCCCTTTCACCACGGCAGCCAGCATCATCATGAGCTTGCGGCGCTGCTCGGTCATATCAGCGGGAAACATCGCCCTCACCGCCGGTGCGATCTCGAACAGGCGGTCGTAGAACAAAACCGCGGCCGTCTCCGAGATCGGCACGACTTTGGCGAAGCTGTCTTGCACGAGTTTGACTTGGTCAGGTGTCATTTAAGTCTCCTGATGTTGGCCTGGTTTCCTATCCCTCTCCCCGCATGCGGGGAGAGGCTGATCGATGCTTCCTTCAGATCCGCGCTTCGGCGAGGCTGGTCGCGCCCGCTGTCACCGGGCTCTTGCGCAAATAGAACCACCAGGTGAGCGCGAGGCAGACCGCGTAGAAGCCGAGATAGATCACCAGCGCGAGCTGCGGACCACCGGTCAGCGCGATCGACTTGCCGAAGCCGCTCGGGATCAGGTAGCCGCCGCAGGCGCCGACCGCGCCGATGAAACCGACCGCCGCGCCGCTCTCGATGCTGGCGGTCTTCAACGCCAGCGCGCGGCCGGCTTCGCCACCGCCTTTGGCCTTGCGCAGATTTTCCTCGCGGAAGATCGACGGGATCATCCGGTAGGTCGATCCGTTGCCGACGCCGGTGGTGACGAAGAGAATCAGGAACATCACCAGAAAGCCGGTGAAGTCCTTGGCTCCCACGAAATACAACACGCCGATCGTGGCGGCGCCCATTGCGATGAAATTCCAGAACGTCAGGATCGCGCCACCGATCTTGTCGGCCAGCAAACCGCCGAGCGGCCGCGACAGCGAACCCACCAGCGGCCCGAGAAACGCGATCGCGATCGTGACTGCCGGGAATTGCGTCTTGATCAAGAGCGGAAACGCGGCGGAGTAGCCGATGAAGGAGCCGAACGTCCCGATATAGATGAACGCCATGATCCAGGTGTGCTTGTTCTTGACGATCGCGATCTGGTTCTTGAACGACGACTTTGCCGAGGTGAGGTTGTTCATGAAGAACACCGCGCCTGTTATCGCGATCAGGATCGGCAAGACCCACATCAGACCGGCATTCTGGAGGTAAACGCCGGAGACCGGGCTAGCCTGGTAAAGATTGAAAATACCGAAACCCATCAGGATCGGCGTGAGCAATTGAACGCTGCTGACGCCAATGTTTCCGCCGGCCGCATTGAGGCCGAGCGCCCAGCCCTTCATGCGGTCGGGATAGAAGAACGAGATATTCGCCATGCTGGAAGCAAAGTTGCCACCGCCGAGACCCGCCGTCGAAGCGACCAGCAGCATCAGCCAGAACGGGGTTTCCGGATGGCTGACGAAATAAGCCAGCCCAAAGGTCGGAATGAACAGCACCGCTGCGCTGAAGATGGTCCAGTTGCGGCCGCCGAATGCCGTCACCGCAAAGGTGTATGGGAATCGCATCAGCGAGCCGATCAATCCCGGGATGGCTACAAGCTGAAACAGTTCGTCGGTGCTGTAATGAAATCCCGCCGCCGGCAATTTGGTCGCGACGATGCTCCAGATCAGCCAGACCGAAAATCCGATATGCTCAGCCACGATCGACCAGATGAGATTGCGACGGGCGACGGTTTTGCCGGTGGAATTCCAGAACGCTTCATCCTCCGGCTTCCATTCCGAAATCCAGGTCTGGTTCGGCGTCGGGGTCGTGCTCATTAAAGATGTCCTTTCTCAACGATAGGCGCGGCCGTCGAGGATCGCGCTTAAGACACAGGGGCGCGCTCTGGGGAGGCCCCAGTCTGGCGGTCGTGCAATTCGGATGATTGGTTTCGATGGACGGCATCAATGGCGTCGACACTAGCTATTCAAGCTTTGTGCCAAGCCGGATCAGCGCCAAAAGCCTTTAAGTTACAAATAATTGTATCTATTGCCACCAAAACGCGCATAGCGAGATTCGCTGTCAAAATTTGCGATTCGCTCAATCTGTGTGCGCTGCACAAAATTTGTGCGCGACACCAGCCGGTCGCATCGGTGCGAGGAAATTGCTCCGCGTTCCAGCCACTTCGTCAGGACTGACCATCGTTATCGACACTGGCAACAATCCACGTTCCATGATTTGCCTCCGTCACCCAAAGACGGCCACCTCCGCAAATTCGATACACAAAGGACAGACCATGCCCGCCTATCGTTCCCGAACCACCACGCACGGCCGCAACATGGCGGGCGCCCGCGGGCTCTGGCGCGCTACCGGCATGAAGAACGAGGACTTCGGCAAGCCGATCATCGCCGTGGTGAATTCGTTCACGCAATTTGTACCCGGTCACGTGCATCTCAAGGACCTCGGGCAACTGGTCGCGCGCGAGATCGAGAACGCCGGCGGCGTCGCCAAGGAGTTCAACACCATCGCGGTCGATGACGGCATCGCGATGGGACATGACGGGATGCTCTACAGTCTCCCGTCGCGGGAAATCATCGCCGACAGCGTTGAATACATGGTCAATGCGCATTGCGCCGACGCGATGGTGTGCATCTCCAATTGCGACAAGATCACGCCGGGCATGCTGATGGCGGCATTGCGGCTCAACATTCCGACCGTGTTCGTTTCCGGCGGTCCGATGGAATCCGGCAAGGTCAATATCAGGGGCAAGATCCGCGCGCTCGATCTGGTGGACGCCATGGTCGCAGCCGCCGACGATACCGTCAGCGATGCCGAAGTCGAGATCATCGAGCGATCCGCTTGCCCCACCTGCGGGTCCTGCTCAGGCATGTTCACGGCCAATTCCATGAACTGCCTGACCGAGGCGCTCGGTCTGGCACTGCCCGGCAACGGCTCGGTACTGGCGACCCATGCCGATCGCAAGGGCCTGTTCGTCGAGGCCGGCCATCTGGTCGTCGATCTGGCGCGCCGCTACTACGAACAGGAAGACGAGACGGCGCTGCCGCGCACGATCGCGAGCTTCAAGGCCTTCGAAAACGCGATGACATTGGATATCGCGATGGGCGGCTCGACCAACACCGTGCTGCATTTGCTCGCCGCCGCCTATGAGGGCGAAATTCCGTTTACGATGCAGGATATCGATCGTCTCTCCCGCCGCGTGCCGGTGCTGTGCAAGGTCGCGCCCTCAGTGCCCGATGTGCATCTTGAGGACGTTCACCGCGCCGGCGGCGTGATGGCCATTCTCGGCGAACTCGACCGCGCCGGCCTGATCAATCGCGGCCTGCCAATGGTACACAGCACTTCGATCGAGGATGCGCTGGACCGTTGGGACATAAGGCGCACCCGCAGCGAAAGTGTGCGCACCTTTTTCAAGGCCGCACCGGGCAATGTGCCGACGCAAACCGCTTTCAGCCAGGAACGACGCTTCGAGGAGGTCGATACCGATCGCACCGCCGGCTGCATCCGTGACGCCGAGCACGCGTTTTCAAAAGATGGTGGCCTTGCGGTTCTGTCCGGCAACCTCGCCGCGGATGGTTGCATCGTGAAGACCGCCGGCGTCGATGAAGGCATCCTGAAATTCGAGGGCCCGGCGCGAATCTTCGAAAGCCAGGATGCTGCGGTCGAAGGAATCCTCGGCGGCAAGATCAAGGCGGGCGATGTCGTTGTGATCCGCTATGAAGGACCGCGTGGCGGACCCGGCATGCAGGAAATGCTCTATCCCACCAGCTACCTCAAATCGAAGGGACTGGGGAAAACCTGCGCCCTGATCACCGACGGCCGTTTCTCCGGCGGATCGTCAGGTCTTTCGATCGGGCATATCTCGCCCGAAGCCGCCGAGGGTGGCTTGATCGGGCTGGTCGAGGACGGCGACCGCATCGCGATCGACATTCCGGCCCGCTCCATCCGCCTCGTTGTCGACGACACTATTCTGAATCAGCGCCGTGAGGCAATGCTGGCTCGCGGGGCGCAGGCATGGAAACCGGCCAAGCGCGCCCGCAAGGTGACCATGGCGCTCAAGGCCTATGCCGCGCTGACCACCAGTGCGGCGCGTGGTGCGGTACGCGTGGTCCCGGAGTAATAGATCGCGATGAAGAATTTCGCGTTATCGTGGACGTTCTGGGCGCTGCTTTCGGCAGCGTTCGCCGCGCTCACGGCCATCTTCGCGAAGATCGGAATTGAAAACGTAAATTCGGATTTTGCGACCTTTATCCGGACCATCATCATCCTGATATTGGCGGCGTTGATCGTAGTTGCGACCGGCAATTGGCAGCAGCCATCCACCGTCTCGGCAAGGACCTGGACCTTCCTGATCCTGTCCGGCCTCGCAACCGGCGCGTCCTGGATTTGCTATTTTCGCGCGCTGAAGCTCGGGGATGCCGCCCGCGTGGCGCCGATCGACAAACTCAGCGTTGTCTTCGTAGCGGTGTTTGCGGTGCTGTTTCTTGGTGAAAAACTTTCAACCACCAATTGGCTGGGGATCACCTTGATAGCCGCCGGTGCCGTACTCGTCGGATATCGGGGCTAAAGCGTTTTCGAGCGAAGTGGATACCGGTTCGCGTGAAGAAAACGCGTCAAACAAAAGATTAAAGCCGATTCTGATTCAATCAGAACCGGCTCTAGGCAATGCACATGCAGCACCTGTGACTGGCGCTGCATGTGGTTAGTGAGTGAGCGAGAGAAAACCGGCTGATATCCGCCGGCCGCCCTCAGGCGTCCTCGGTCACCGCCATCATCGGCTTCGGCGCGACACCCACACCCGGCCTCACGCGGAAATTGTAGGTCATCAGATGCCAGGGCGTGCTGCCGGCGGGCTTGCCGTCGGGCATGTTGGCATCGGTGCGTTTCTCGATCTTGGAAATCAATTCCTCCTTCACGCCGAACACAACGTCGGAGTCGATATACTTGTCGCCTTCGATGAAGACGTGGGTGACCAGCGGCTCATGGCCGGGCGGGTTGACGAGAAAGTGCACATGCGCCGGCCGGTACGGATGGCGCCGAACCTCCAGGATCATCTGGCCGACCGGCCCGTCGGTCGGGATCGGATAGCTGCAGGGCAAAATGGTGCGGAAGGAGATCCGGCCATCTTCATCGGTGATGAAGCGCGCCCGGGATGACGGACCTGAAGTCTCGTAATCGGGCCTTTGCGAATCATAATAGCCGTCGTCGTCGGCGTGCCAGACATCCACCGGAACATTCGCCAGCGGCTTGCCTTCGAGATCCGTCACCCGGCTCTGCACGAACATCTTCTCGCCCTGCAGATTGGGAGAGATGTCGCTGCCATGCGGCATCGCCTTGTGCTCGCCGACATAGAACGGGCCGAGCACCGTGGTCTCGGTGGCGCCTTCGCGTTCGCGATGGTTCACCGCGTCCACCAGCATCGAAACCCCGAGCACGTCCGACAACAGGATAAATTCCTGCCGGCTCGGGGTGCATTTCTGGCCGACACGGGTCAGAAAATCGATGGCGTATTCCCATTCGCCGAAAGTGAGGTCGGTCTTGCGGACATAGGCATGCAGCGACTTCACCAGTTCTTCGATCAGGAATTTGACCCGCGGATCCGGCGTCTCTTCAAAGCTCTTGATCACGGCGGCGGTGAGTTCGGTGTCGTTGAATTGGGGCATGGTTGTTGTCCTGCAGGTTACACCATTGTGGGCGCGAGCCTACACCAGAGATATGGCAATGATAAGCGGGTCCGCGATTGGAACAGACCGCACTTTTCGGCTATCAAGACCGCCCCGCGTCAGCTTCCGGAGACCTTGCGATGTTAGCCCCCGCCTCGCCCGAAACCGCCGGCATGTCCAAAGCGGCCTTCGATCGTCTCGAAAGCCACCTGAAGACCCGGTACATCGAGGCCGGCCGCTTTCCGGGAACGCAGCTTTTGGTCTATCGCCGCGGGCAGGTGGTGCACAGCGCGGTGCAGGGTTTTGCCGACATCGAACGCAAAACCGCCATGAAAGACGACACGATCTTTCGCATCTATTCGATGACCAAGCCGATCACCTCGGTGGCCTTCATGATGCTGTTCGAGGAGGGCCGCATCGCGCTCGACGAGCCCGTCCATAAATATATCCCGGAATGGAAGAACCTCGGCGTTTTCCAGGCCGGGACCAGGCCGGCCTTCCTGACCAAGCCGCCGTCGCGGCCGATGCTGATCGTGGATCTGCTGCGCCACACTTCGGGTCTCACTTATGGCTTCCAGCAGCGCTCCAATGTGGATGCGGCCTATCGCGACATGAAAGTCGGCGAGATCGAAAAAGCCGGAACGCTGCAATCGATGATCGAGGATCTTGCACAAACCCCGCTGGAATTCTCACCCGGCGAGGCCTGGAACTATTCGGTTTCGACCGACGTGATCGGCTATCTCATCGGCAAAATCAGCGGCATGCCGTTTGAGCAGTTTCTGCAGGAGCGCATCCTGCGTCCGCTCGGCATGAAGGACACGGACTTCTTTGTACCCGCCGACAAGGCGCATCGCCTCGCGGCGTGTTATTCGGCCAACCCGCAGGGCGTCACGACATCGGCCGGCCGCCGGGACGGCCTGACCTTGCAGGATGACCCGGCCACCAGTTCCTTCCTGACGCCGCCCTCCTTGATTTCCGGCGGCGGCGGTCTGTGCTCGACGGCATCAGATTATCTGACCTTCTGCCGCGCCTTGTTGAATGGCGGCGAACTCGACGGTGTGCGGCTGCTCGGCCCGAAGACGCTGGCCCTGATGACGGCCAATCACCTGCCCGGCGGACGCGACCTCCCGCAAATGTCGCGGTCGCTGTTCTCCGAGGCGTCTTATGACGGCATTGGCTTCGGCCTTGGTTGGTCGGTAACGATGAATCCCGCGCAGACCCTGATTCCCGGCAGCGCCGGTGAATATGCGTGGGGAGGTGCCGCGACGACCACGTTCTGGATCGACCCCGCGGAAGAGTTGATCGCGATTTTCATGACCCAGGTGCTGCCGTCGAGCGCCTATCCGATCCGGCGCGAGTTGCGCACCATGGTCTATGCGGGAATTACCGACAGCAATCTTTAGCGCCCACGCCGATTCCGCGCTGCAACGCGCCACCCCCGGCGGTGCCAAATTATTTGGCGTCGTCAGCCGCTTCTCCTATGTTTTCCGGAACGCGGGCGGTCATATCGACTTATCGTGTGCCTTGATGCCGGAGTTTGAGTGCCGAAGCCCTCACTGCCCATGCGACTGGCTCTTCTGGTCGCCGGAACGGCGCTGCCGCTGATCATTTTTGCGGCCGTGATCGTTTTCCAGAACTACCAGCGTGACCGCCAGGACGCCGAACTGAGGGTTGTCGAAACCGTCCGCAGTATCCGCCTCGTGCTCGATTCCGAGGTGCAGCGCGTGACCGGCGGGCTCCAGGTGCTGGCGCTGACCGACACGCTGCGGGGGTGGCGATTTTGCGAACTTTCGCCGCATCGCGCTCGGCTTTCTCGACCAATACGGCAAGAACGGCGTCGTGATCGTGGCGGATCGCGAAGGCCGTCAGATGTTCTCCACTGTTTCGCCGGATACGCCGAGCCTTCCGCCGCGCAACAACCGCTCCATGGTGGAGAAGGTGTTCGCGACCAAAATACCGCAATACTCCAATCTCTTCATGGGCTCGATGCGCAAAGAGCCTTTATTGACGGTCGAGGTGCCGGTGCTTCGCGACGGCGAAGTTCTCTACGACATCTCGTTCAGCCCACCGCTCGATATCTTCCAGTCCATCCTCGACAAGCAGCGCCCGGACGAGGACTGGACGATTTCGATCTTCGACGGCAACGGCGTCAACTTCGCGCGCGTACCCAACCCACGCGAGACTGTCGGCAAGCGCGCTTCGTCATTGCTATATGCCGCGATGTCCGGCAAGCCCGAGGCCACGCTGCCAACAGTGTCACTGGAGGGGGTAGCGCTGATCACATCCTATGCGCGATCCCCGGTCACCGGATGGACGGTGGCGGCCGGCATTTCGGAACGCTCGCTGGTCGGTCCGCTCTGGCGCAATCTGGCGATCACCAGCGTGATCGGCGCCGTTCTGCTTCTGACCGGCCTTGCCTTTGCAGTGCGGATGGCGACGACGATCGCACGCGGCGAGATGCTGCATAATCTTTTGATCGAGGAGCTCAATCACCGCGTCAAGAACACGCTGGCGATCGTGCAGGCGATCGCGGTGCAGACCTTTCGGGGCGCCAGCCGGGACGAGCGCGACAAGTTCGAGGGCCGGCTCGGCGCGCTGGCCGAAGCGCACAATCTGTTGAACACCGAGAAGTGGCAGGGCGCCGAATTGCAGGATGTCGTCGGCCGCGTCCTGCGACCTTATCTGCTGAACAATCCGGACCGGCTGCGGATGTCGGGGCCGAAGGTCCCGCTGCCGCCCCGACTGGCGGTGGTGTTGTCGATGATCGTGCACGAGATCGCGACCAACGCGGCAAAATATGGCGCGCTGTCCAACGAAAATGGCACTATCCGGCTGGATTGGGAAATCATCACCGAAAAGGCCCGGCCGAAACTGCGGTTGATATGGGCCGAGGCCGGCGGTCCTCTTGTCGTCGCACCGGTACGGCGCGGTTTCGGCTCGCGGCTGATCGAACGCAGTGCGCGGGACCAGCTCGGCGGCGAAGCCACCATCGATTTCCTGCCGCGTGGCGCGGTCTATACGGTGGTATGTTCGCTCGAGGACGAGGGGTAGGACGCGCGACCCGTTGGTTCGAAAACGCGCTTACTTGACCAGCTTCAGCGAGACTGGCGAACGTCCGCCCTGGCTCTGAGGCGATTTCGGGTCGCGCGGCGCTTCGGACAATTCCTCGTCCTGCACCATCGCATCGCATAGCGCCTTCAATTCCGAATCCGCGATCCGGTTGAGTTTGATCCGAAGCTCGAGAATGGCGACGGACACCAATTGCGCGGTCTCGCGATTACCGCTGGCGGCAAGCGCCCCCTGGCATTCCTCAAGGGTGGCCAAAATCTCAACCAGTCGTTCTTCTGAATTAGCCACCAGCGTTTTTTCCGTCACCGAGCTTGCCAGGTGAAATCGAGGCGATCCAGTCGGCTTTTCCATAAACCCCTCCCCGCTCCAAATAATCCGGATATTCTCGAAACGACGCGGTCAATTTCTTCGTTGCGAAAGTATGCGACATTGTTGCTGCTTCGATCAAGCTCGACGGTCGGGCTGCCCTGCCCGCGACCCCGGCACGCCTACGCTGCCGGCGCTTTGGTTCGTCCACGCGATAACGGGAGCAAGAATAGCACGGCGGCTGCCGTGTTCGAATGCCAAACGCGGCTTCCCAAAAAAAAAATCCGGTCTGGCTGCAACGGCGTCGGCGCGTCAACGCAGACACCGCCTGTAAACCATCCGCCATTTTTTAAGCGGGGATGGACGATTTAACACGGGCGCAGGACTTCAGCCGTCCGTAATTTCACGGGGGAGACTCGTCCCATTGCCCCGAACAGGCCCGCCCGGCCGATAATTATAAACGTTCAAAATCCCAATTTCTTGAACCCGCCGTGGTTGTGGTCCGTATGATATTCTGCCAAGTCTAGTGTCCGGAACAGGACGTATGGGCGTCCGGCGCTGGCGACAGCGTTACCCTGGGAAGCGAGATGACCGAGAGGTGCGTAACATTGTACCTCTCACAATCGAATTACGACCGTCATCCATTAGTACGCGTCAGTTTTCAGTGGCTTAAGAGACTATTTGACCCATTCAAGCGAGGCCAAAGCGGTATATAAGGGGCTAACCCTGACCCTTCCCCATTTCGTTTGGGGGGCTTCACGACCGAAGGACGGTAAAAGCAGTTATGAACAAATCAGTCGCAAAGAAGATGAAGCAGCGTAGCGCCGGCAAGCCGGATATCGAACTTGGCAAGCGCATTCGGTTGCGGCGTGTCGAGCAGCGGATTTCCCAGGCGGAACTCGGCGACCAACTCGGCGTCAGCTTCCAGCAGGTTCAGAAATACGAGAAGGGGGTCAACCGCGTCGGTGCCGCCCGTCTTCAGCAGATCGCGACTGCGCTCGATGTGCCCGTCACGTTCTTCTACGACGGCGACGGCAAGGCGCGGGAAGTCGAGAGCCTGCTGTTTCTGGACAGCGCATTCAGCCTCCGGCTGCTGCGGGCCTACAGCAAGATCAAGGACCAGACCGTCCAGCGTCAGCTGGTGTCCTTGATGGAATCCATTGCTGCCAACGAAGACTAGAGCCCTATCGGTTCTAGCCTGCGCTGCCCGACTGACCCGAGATCGGCTTGGCCAATTGCAGCCAAGCGATCTAGCTTGCAGCGCCGCGAATACGATCGATCAGTGCCAGCGGATCGGGCGGCAGCGTGTGGCCGCGCCATGCCACGTGCTGATCGGGCCGCGACAATACCAGCGCATGATCCGGACCGCCGGTCGCGGGACGCTCGACGTCGAGAACCCGAAGCGGCAGCTCGCGGCGGCGGGCCGCGGTCTCCAGCGCGGTGACATCGAGCGCGCAATCCAGTCGCAGCAGCGTGAACTCCGGCCCCATCGCGTCGTAAAGCGACCCGCCGTCGGCGCGCCACAGATGCGGCGTGCGGCACCCCGGGACGGTCGAGGGCGTATAGCTGTTCATCGTATAGGCCGGGTGTTCGGCGCCGTCATAGGCGATGATCGGCGAGCGATCGTAATAAGTGCCGAAATTGAGACCGGCGCAGGCATATTGCTGGACGTTGATCTCGTAGCTCAGGCGCCCGACTTCCTGCCGCGCGCGCTCCCCCGCCGGCCCCGCTTCCTCGATTTCATCCGGCACCGCGCCGCGGCGGCGGATTTCCGCCTCGGCATGCGACATCGCGAATCGCGAGACCTGGCTGGTGATCGGCCAGCGTTCCGCCTCATAGGCATCGAGTATAGCGGAAGGCGCCCAGCCGTTGAGATGCGCTGCCAACAACCACGACAGGTTCATCGCATCCGCAATCCCCGCATTCATGCCGTAGCCGGCATAAGGCACCCAGATATGCGCCGCGTCGCCGGCGATGAATGCGCAGCGGTCGCGAAACCTGTTGGCGATCAGCCTTCGCCCGTACCAGTCCTCGCGCGAGATGATGTCGTAATGGAAGTCCGCGCCGACGCCGAGAATGGTCCGGATGCAGGCGTCGCGATCCACCGAATCGAAATCGCCCTCGCTTGGCTTCATGTAATTATGAACCAGCCAGCGCTCGCGCCCGTCGATCGCATAGACCATGCCCGAGCGGCGCGGATTGATCACGCCGGTGCCCCAGGCACGCTCGTGATTTTGAAGGCCGATCAGATCGGGCGCGCGAATGTAGGTCGACTGCACGCGCTGCACCACGGCGTCCCCGGCCAGTTCGGCGCCGATGGCCTTGCGCACGATCGAGCGTGCGCCGTCGCAGCCGATGAGATAGCGGCAGTTCAATCCGCTGACCGCGCCGGTTTCAAGATCGCGCAGGGTCACGCGCGCGGACGTATCCTCCACGTCAACCGTTTCGACCGAGGTCCGGTTGATGATGCGGATACGCGGCTGCGCGGCGGCATGTTCGAACAATATCGGCTCGAGAAAAATCTGGTTGATGCGATGCGGCGGCTCTGGCGTGGGCCAGTTACAATCCGGGCCATCCTTGGCCGTGAAGCGATCGCGGCGGCAGGGAATCGGAATCCGCGTCAATTCCTGGCCTGTGAACGTGGTGCGATAGACGATGTCGTGCGGATAATCCGCGGGCAATCCGGCGTTGCGGACCTTGTCGGCGAGACCCAGCCGCCGGAAGATTTCCATGGTGCGGGCGGCGACATGGTTGCATTTCGGCTCGGGCGGCGCTGCCGGCGCGCGCGTCTCGACGACCGTGACATTGATCCCGCGCCACGCCAGATCGATCGCAAGCGTGAGCCCGACCGGCCCAGCTCCGACGATCAACACGTCGGATTCATGCATTTGCGCTTCAGACTTGCTCATTCCAGTTCAACGCCCGAATTCTTGACAATCATGGCCCAGCGATCGACCTCGGTTTTGACATAGGCCGCGAATTTATCCGGCGTGGAGCCCGGCAACGGCTCCAGCGCGATCTCCGTCAGTCTGTCGCGCATCCTGGGATTGACCTCCAGTCTCTCGATCTGCGCCGCCAGTTGATCGACGATCGGCCTTTTCATGTTGGCCGGCCCCACGATGCCCTGCCATGCGACAAGTTCAAACCCGGCGAGACCAGATTCGGACAGCGTCGGAATCTCGGGCGCCGCGGCGACGCGATTGAGTGTCGTCACGCCCAGCACCGTCAATTTGCCGTCATGGATTTGCGGCAACGCCGGCAGAAGATCCACCATCATCAGGGAAATGCGTCCCGCGATCACATCCATCATGGCCGGTACGCTGCCGCGATATGACACATGGCGGATGTCGATGCCCGCCGCCGACTTGAGCATTTCGGCGCCGAGATGCTGCGGGCTGCCATTGCCGGCCGAACCGAAGGCCAGCCCCGGATTGGCTTTGGCATAGGCGATGAATTCCGCCAACGTCTTCACTGGGATCGACGGGTTGACGACCAGCGCGAACGGCACACCCGCCACCAGCCCGATCGGGGTAAAATCCCGGACCGGATCGTAGGCGAGCTTGCGATACATCGCCTTGTTGATGGCGAGCGTGGTCGAGGTCGCCAGCAACAGTGTGTAGCCGTCCGGCGTTGCCCTTGCGACTTGTTCCGCGCCGAGCGCGGTCGCAACCCCCGGCTTGTTCTCGACCACGACGGTCGCGCCAAGGCCAATTCGGAGTTGCTCGGCAACGAGCCGGCCGAGAAAATCGGTGGTGCCGCCCGCCGGATAAGGCACGATCATCTTGATGGGCTGGCTGGGATAAACGGGTTCGGCCAAAGCCTCCCCTATCAACGCCTCCCGCATCAGGGCCGGCAGCAGGGCCAATCCGCACGTTCCGGCGATCGCCTCCCGGCGCGTCAACAGCATGGGGTCTCCCTGCGGGTACATTTTCTTTTTTCGGCATGTACCTTCGCCAACCATATTAGCCGCCGCCGCGACATATGGAAGCCGCCAACCTTCGCTCGGGGCACGTGGCAGCGCGGCAGCCGCAAAACCAACTTAATCAGCAATTCTAACTTAATCAGAATGCAACTCTCGCAGGCTAGATTTGCGAAAATCCGATTACGACCGTCTCCCACCCATTTCGTGCGGCTCAGGCGGCCGATTTCCGAGCCTGTTAATCTCATTGCAGCGCCATCGCGGCGCATTCCAGGGGCATCCACTATGCGAAGAATGACCGTCGTTGCCGTCGCCGCGATGTTGGTAATCCCGCCGGCATTCGCCCAGGTCGAAGTCGCCGCCGGCCCCGCGCCGGCCGCGGCTAAACCCGCAACCCCGGCAGCCCCTCGTGCGCCCGCGATCAAGCAGGCCGCGGCATCGACCCCCGAATCGCGCTCCGCGGCGGCCTTGGCGCTGTCACATGAGCCGACCTACGATGAAGGCACCGCGGCGCGCATCCGGGAAGCCGCGCTGAGCTATTCGGATCTCGCGGTCCGCG
Source organism: Bradyrhizobium sp. (assembly GCA_037201505.1). Classification (GTDB taxonomy): domain Bacteria; phylum Pseudomonadota; class Alphaproteobacteria; order Rhizobiales; family Xanthobacteraceae; genus Bradyrhizobium. Next base: position 7,448 of record JBBCHO010000014.1, on the reverse strand, counting down.
GCGGCTGGCCGACGATCCCGGCCGACGCCAAATTCGCGATCGGCACGGCCGGTTCCAGCGACGACCTCCTGCGCAAGCGCCTGATGCTGAGCGGCGATCTCGCCCCCGACCACGCCACCGGGCCGTTCGACGAACCGCTCGCGGAAGGCTTGATGCGCTTCCAGTCGCGCCATGGCCTGGCACCCACGGGAACCATGACCCCGCGTACGCTGACGGCGCTCAATATCCCCGTACAGAAGCGGATCAAGCAGCTCGAGGCCTCGCTGGAGCGCCTCGACAACATGAATTTCCAGTTCGGCCAACGCTACGTGGTGGTGAACCTGCCCGCGACCTTTGCCGAGGCGGTCGAAAACGACAAGGTGGTGCGGCGCTATCGCGTGATCGTCGGCAAGACCGAAAAGCCGTCGCCGACCCTCACCACCGAAATCACCAGCGTCATTCTCAATCCGACCTGGACCGTTCCGTCCTCGATCGCGAAGACGGAAATTTCGGCGCATATGCGTAAAGACCCGACCTATCTTTCCCGCATGCACATGGAAGTGCTCGACGGACGCGACGCGCCGATCGATCCGGCATCGGTGGATTGGTCCGGCAGCCGCACGCCGAATTTCACGGTGCGCCAGCAGAACGGCGCATGGAATGCGTTGGGCTCAGTGAAGATCGATATGCCCAATCCGTATTCGGTCTACATGCACGACACCAACCAGCGCAATCTGTTCAGCGACGACTATCGCTTCGACTCGCATGGCTGTTCGCGGGTCGACAATGTGCGCGACCTCGCGACCTGGCTGCTGCAGGAAGAAATGGCGAAATGGACCCGGCCCGCGATCGACGCGGCCATTGCCACCGGCCAGCACCAGGAAATCGCCCTGCCCAAGAAGGTGCCGGTGGCCTGGATTTACCTCACGGCCTGGATGACCAAGGACCAGACCATCCAGTTCCGCAACGACATCTACAACCAGGACGAACAACTGCTGGAAGCCACCGCCGAGGAAGCCGCCTTCTTCAACAAGGCGGGTAGCCATCCGCTGACGGCGCATCTGGCGCAGTAGGCGCGCGGCGCAGCGAAGACACACACTCCGTCATTCCGGGATGGTCCGAAGGACCAGACCCGGAATCTCGAGATTCCGGGTTCGATGCTTCGCATCGCCCCGGAATGACGGCAAGGGTTGCGTTCCCCGCCATTGCCCAAACACCGAAGCAATGCTTGATTGAGGGCATCAGACAGCCAATCAAGAAAAGCCCCATGCTCGACACTCCCAAAACACCAGTCGAAAAATCCTTTGCCGACGGCAAGATCCTGATGAGCTCCGCCGAGGGCGTCGGCGTCGTGACCTTCAACAATCCCGCCAAGCGCAACGCGATGTCGATCGAGATGTGGGATGGGCTGGGCGCGGCGCTGATCGAACTGCGCGACGATCCGGATATTCGCGTCGTGATCATGACCGGCGCCGGCGACAAGGCGTTCATGTCGGGCGCCGATATCAGCCAGTTCGAGAAAAACCGTCATAACGCGCAGGCCTCGGAAGAATATGGCCGGCGCAGCGACGCGACGCGCGCGGTACTGGCGGATTATCCCAAGCCGAGCATCGCCTGCATCCGCGGCTTTTGCCTCGGCGGCGGCATGCAGATGGCGATGGCGGCGGATATCCGCCTCGCCTCCGACAACAGCCAGTTCGGCATCCCCGCCGCCAAGCTCGGCATCGCCTATGGTTATAACGGCCTCAACCAGCTGGTCTCGCTGGTCGGGCCGTCCTGGGCGCGGCTGTTGATGTATACGGGCATGCGGATCGATTCCACGGAGGCCTGCCGGATCGGGCTGGTCGATCGCGTGCTGCCCGATGCGGAACTGTGGGATGCGACAACTGAAATCGCCAACACGATTTCGGGCAACGCGCCGCTGGCAATCAAAGCCGCCAAGATCACCATCGCGCAGGTGTTGAAAGACCCTGACCAGCGCGACAAGAAAGCGATCAAGGAGATTGGCGCCGCCTGCATGGATTCGGAAGATTTCCGCGAAGGCCGACGTGCCTTCATGGAAAAGCGCAAGCCGAATTTCACGGGACGATAGATCATCCTCCGGCATCAATGCGCGGTGGCGCCCAAAAGGCATCACCATGCTGTTTTTGTCATCTTTCCCCTGCGCCGGGAACGCTCTAGCCTTCCACTGGATGCGGACGGCTAACGGGACAACATGATCAGCAAACGGATTTTTCTCTCTGGCCTCATAGCGCTCTGCTGCAGCCTGATTGCTGCGGAGCCGGCACGTTCCGATAATTATCCGTCGCGTTCGATCATCATGGTGGTGCCGTTCTCCGCGGGCGGGCCGACCGATACGCTGGTGCGGATCATCGCCGCTCGCATGCAGGTTCTGCTCGGGCAATCCGTCATCATCGAGAACGTGACGGGTGCGGCCGGCACACTCGGCGTCGGCCGGGTCGTGCGCGCGGCGCCTGATGGCTACACGCTCAGTGTCGGGCCGATGAACTCGCATGTGCTGACTGGCGCGATCTACAATCTGCCGTTCGATCTGCTGAAAGATCTGGAGCCCGTGGCGCTCCTGGCCAACAATCCCTCGGTCGTCGTCTCCCGCAAGGACGCGCCGGCGAAAGACCTCAAGGAATTGATCGCCTGGGTGAAGGCCAATCCGGAGAAGCTGGCCGGAACGTCCGGCGTCGGTGCGGCAACGCATCTCGGCGGCATCCTGTTCGAGACCCTGACCGGCTCGCATATCCAGTTCATCCCCTATCGCGGCACGTCATTGGCGATGCAGTCGCTGGTATCAGGGCAGATCGATCTGATCTTCGATCAATTGTCGAGTTCGTTACCACAGGTGCAGGAAGGCACCATCCGGCCCTATGCCGTGATGTCGAAGACCCGCGCGCAGGCCGCGCCCGATATTCCGACGGTGGACGAGGCCGGATTGCCAGGTCTTTATCTGCCGGTCTGGAACGGCATGTGGGTGCCGAAAGGCACACCAAAAGAGATCATCGACAAGCTCAACCGCGCCGTCGTGGAAAGCCTCACCGACGCCACCGTGCGCAAGCGGCTCGCCGATATCGGCCAGGAAATCTATCCACCCGAACAGCAAACGCCGGAAGCGCTGCGCGCCTATCAAAAGGCCGAGATCGAAAAATGGTGGCCGATCGTCAAGGCCGCGGGTATCAAGGCGGAATGAACCAACAACAAGAATGCCTCAACGCACATGACCATCTCTGACAGGGTACTCATCGCCGGCGCCGGTCCGGTAGGTCTCGTCGCCGCGGCCAATCTGGTTCGTCATGGCGTTCCCGTCACGGTGCTGGAAGGCGGCGCTGATCTCAGCACCGAATCCCGCGCCTCGACCTTTCATCCGCCGACGCTCGACATGCTGGCCGATCTCGACGTGGTGCAGCCGCTGATCGCGCAGGGCCTGATCGCGCCGACATTTCAGTACCGCAACCGCAGCGACGGCCTGATCGCAAAATTCGATTTCGGCGATATCGCCGACCAGACCCGGCATCCCTTCCGGCTGCAATGCGAACAGTCGAAGCTAACGCGGATCATCCGCGACAAGCTCAGTGGCAACCCGAATTTCGAGATAGCCTTCGCCAGTCCGGTTCGCTCCGTCACACAGAACGGCGACAGCGTTACCGTGACGGTCGAGCGCGACGGTAAAAGCGAGACGCACGATTATCGCTGGCTGATCGGAGCAGATGGGGCGCGCAGCGATGTCCGCCGCTCGCTCGATATCGCATTCGACGGCTTCACCTGGCCCGATCGCTATCTGGTGGTCAGCACGCCCTTCGACTTCTACAGTGTCATTCCAAATCTGGACCCGGTGAGTTATCTCGCCGATCCCGTGCGCTGGCATTTCCTGCTGCAGATTCCCAAACTGTGGCGCGTGATGTTCCGGATCGCGGCGGACGAGAGCGACGAACTCGCACTGTCGCCGGAATTCGCGCAAACGCTGATGGCGCAGGTGGTGCCGGGCATCGAGCGCTATGAGATCGCCCACACCACGCTCTACCGCGTGCACCAGCGCGTCGCCGGCGCGTTTCGAAGCGGCCGCGCCTTCCTGATTGGCGACGCCGCGCATGTCAACAATCCGCTCGGCGGAATGGGCATGAATGGCGGCATTCACGACGCGATCAATCTGACCGAACGCCTGGCGCAGGTCTGGCGCGGCGAGAAACCCGACACCGAACTCGATCGCTTCGACCTGCAGCGCCGGCTGGTCACCAAGGAACATGTCGAGCGCCAGTCGATCCAGAACAAGCACAATCTCGAAGCGGACGACAACGAGTTCAGGGATTTGCTCCGGCAAACCGCCGCCGATCGCACTTTAACTCGCGAGTACCTGGTAAAAGTCTCGATGATCGGGAGCCTGCGCCGCGCTGAACAACTGGGATAGAGAGCGTTTTCGAGCGAAGTGGATACCGGTTCGCGTGAAGAAAACGCGTCAAAACAAAAAAGCGGTTGTTCGCTCGTTTGCACATTCATTGATTTGGGTGGGCTGTCCAGTCCCTCGGTAAAATATATTCTGATTTTCAGAATACCCAAATCAATTCTATAACTCACGTCGTCCCGTCCCATCTGAGGGGCGGCTCGCGATCGTCACGAACGCGGGGCGGGATGCGGTGGACGCGGACGCGCCTTTGACGAATGGCGCTGACGCGGACGGCGAAGTCGTGTGGTCCTGACGCCTCGACGCTGGCGTCAAGTCTCGCAGAAGTATCCGCGAAGCGACGGTGGCAAAAGAGCCCGATCGCCGGGGAGAGCGCGAAATAAGCCGTAAACCATCGTGCGGGGAATGCCGGGTGTTTCCGGTGTGACCTGACTAACGCGTGTGCTCTTTGCTTTCTGCCATTGCACATGCGGCGGCGGGCGCACCAGGCGCCCGGCATTCCCTGCGCCCTCAGAAGAGAGGGCGGGAATTTAAAAGCAAAACTCGGGCGGATTGCGCCGCGAGAATGCGAAGGTGTGTTTGAACTGCGCACGGCATGCGATCGCTTACCCTCCCCTGGAGGGGGAGGGTCGACGCGAAGCGGCGGGGTGGGGTGATCTCTCAACTCGGGGACTGTTCGGAATGAAAGACCTTCACCCCGCCCCGGCTCACATTTCGCTGCGCTCATGTGAGCCGCCCCTCCCCCTCCAGGGGAGGGTAAGAGCGCGCCTACAACGCCGCCAATACCGCCTTCGCGATATCCGCGGTGCCGTTGCGGCCGCCGAATTCCATCGGCTTGATTCCATCCGCATACACCTTGTCGACCGCGCGCTCGATGCGTTCGCCGGCTTCGGCGGCGGCCTCAATGCCGTGCTTGTCGGCGAGCCAGTCCAGCATCATCGCGGCGGACAGAATCATGCCGGTCGGATTGGCCTTGCCCTGCCCCATGATATCGGGCGCGGTGCCGTGGCACGGCTGGAACACCGCATGATGATCGCCGACGTCGGCCGACGGCGCCATGCCCATGCCGCCGATCAGACCTGCCGTCATGTCGGAGAGGATGTCGCCGAACATGTTCTCCATCACCATCACGTCGAAATCCCAGGGACGCTTCACCAGCAGCGCCGAACAGGCGTCGACATAGAGCCGGTCGGTCTTCACATCGGGGTGGCGCTTGGCCGCGTCGTCGAACATTTCACGGAAGAACGCGAATGCCTTGAACACATTCGCCTTGTCGACGCAGGTCAGTCCGCCATTGGCGCGCCCGCGCGCCTTGCGGCGCTCGGCGAGACGAAACGAAAACTCGAACAGCCGCTCCGAGGTCTTGCGCGTGATCACCAGCGTCTCGCGCGCCTCGGTGTCGGTGACAACACCCTTCCCCATCGACGCGAACAGGCCTTCGGTGGATTCGCGGATCACGACGAGGTCGATGCCGCGCTGGTCGGCGCCGACGATCGGGCTCGGCACGCCCGGAATCAGTCGCGCCGGGCGCACGCCCGCATAGAGGTCGAAATGAAAGCGCAACTCCACCTGCGGCATGATCTCGGTATTGTCAGGGTAGCGCACCGATGGCAGGCCGCAAGCGCCGAGCAGGATCGCATCGGCCTCGTCGCACAGCCGAATCGTGCTGTCGGGCATCGACTTGCCGGTTTCGAGATAATGATTGGCGCCGGCCGGCGCCTCGGTGAAGCGGAACTTCAGGTCCGAGGTCTTTTCGATCTTGCGCAGGATCTCAAGCGTCGGGTCCATCACTTCAGGACCGATACCGTCACCGGGCAGCACGGCAATGTGGAGCGCGTTATTGGCAGACATGGGGATTCCTTGGATGGGGCGAAGAGCAATAGTCACTGTGGGTATACCGTCATTCCGGGGCGATGCGTAGCATCGAACCCGGAATCTCGAGATTCCGGGTCTGGTCCTTCGGACCATCCCGGAATGACGGCAGTAAGAGCGGAGTTACGGCGTCAGCACCGCACGTCCAACCAACCTGCCCTTTTGCAGATCGACCAGCGCCTCATTCGCCTTGGCGAGCGGCATTGGCGTGACCGGGATCGGGCCGATGTGTTTCGTGCGCACGAGATTAAGCAGTTCCTGCGTCTCGCGGAGGTTGCCGACATAGCTGCCTTGAATGGTGATCGCCTTGATCGGGATCAGCGGCAGCGCCCAGGGTGCGCCGCCGCCGAACAGGCCGACGATCACGAGCTTGCCGCCCTTGGTCAGGCAGTCGAACCCGAGCTGCGTGGTCTTGGGGTTGCCGACGAGATCGATCACGGCGCGAATGGGCTCGCCGGCCTTCTTCGCCAATTGCTCCAGCGCATCGGGCGCGGCGCCGTCGACGGTGGCGAGCGCACCAGCAGCCTCGGCTGCTTCACGCTTGCGCGCATCGATATCGACGACGATCGCGCCCCTTGCCGCCCATCGCCTTGAGCAGCGACAGCGCCATCAGGCCGAGGCCGCCCGCTCCGAAAATAACGATCGGCGTATGGAACACGTTCTCCACCTTCTTCAGCGCGCTGTAGGTGGTGACGCCGGAACAGGCATAGGGCGCCGCGGTGACGGGATCGAGGCCCTTCAAATTGAGGAGATAGCGCGGATGCGGCACCGTCATGTGATCGGCATAGCCGCCATCGCAGTAGACGCCGAGCGAATTCGGTTTCAGGCACATGTTTTCGTCGCCGGCGAGACAGGTCTCGCATTTGCCGCAGCCGAGCCACGGATAGACCAGCGCGACGTCACCGACCTTGAGACCGCCGGTTTCATTTTTGGCATCCGGCCCGAACGCCAGCACCTCGCCGACGGTTTCATGTCCCATCGTGCGCGGCAACGATACGCCGCGGTCTTTCAGCGACAGTGGCTTGCGGCCGTGGCCGAGATCGTAGCCGCCTTCCCAGATGTGCAGATCGCTGTGGCAGACACCGGCGGCCTTTACCTTGATCAGGACCTGCGTGCCCGACGGTTGCGGCGTCGGCTGATCGACTTCCTGCAACGGCGCATTGAAATCGGTGACCTGGAAGCTTTTCAT
>JBBCHO010000013.1:0-166726 GCA_037201505.1 Bradyrhizobium sp. | reverse complement strand
TCCGGGGCCTGCGAAGCAGGAACCCGGAATCTCGAGATTCCGGGTTCGATGCTGCGCATCGCCCCGGAATGACGGTGCCCCTTACATCACCCGCGTCTGCCGGATTTCCCGCACCCGCATCGCATCATTGATGCCGCGCACCGTTTGCTCGCACCGCCATGCCTCGCCGTCGCGCTCGATCGAAAACAGATTATAGGCCGCAGCGGGTGTGTGGCCATGCGCGATCGAGGACGCCGAGGGCACGCCGATCGCCGGGATCGAGCTATTCGGCCCGTCAAACCACATCGTGGAATGAATGTGGTCATGCCCGTGCAGGATCAGTTCCACGCCATATTGTTTTAGCAGCGCGAGCAGCTGCGGCGAATCGGTCAGGCGCTTGGCGCGCGACTTTGAACGCAGCGGGTGGTGAATCAAAAGCACGCGGAATAACTGCTCGGTGGACAATTGCGCCAGCAGGCGACCCAGCGCATCCAACTGCTTCTGCCCGAGCCAACCCGTCGCCATCAGCGGTGGTGTCGGGACCGATGACGACACCCCGATCAGTGCCAGCGGGCCTCGGCGGCGCAGAAAGGGAAACGTCTCACCCTGAGGCGTATTGTCTTTGGGTGCATCGTCGCCGCGCAGATAATCACCAAATGTCTCGGTGAAGCGATGTTTTGTCGCGCGCACGTAGGCGTCGTGATTGCCGGGAATGACCGTGACGCGATCAGGCGGCCCGACGCTTTCCAGCCATGTCAGTGCGGACGGAAACTCGGCTTCGAGCGCGAGATTGACGAGGTCGCCGGTGACTGCGATGTGATCGGGCACCTGGGTGTGCAGGTCCGAAACCAGCGTATCCAGCACGTCACGCCGATGGAATTTGTGCCGGTTGCGCGTCCAGTTGAGATAACCCAGCGCACGCTTGCCGGCGAGGTCGGCCGGCCGCGGTTTGGGCAAGGGCGGAAGATGCGGATCGGACAAATGGGCCAGGGTAAATGCCGCCATCGCACGCTTTCGGGATTCCGCCAAAGATACCTGCCAGGATACGGCCAATGTATTGGCAAGCGGGCCGAAGCGATGCAAGGATCAAACAAGCATCAAACAAGAGATCGAGCGCGATGTCCGCGCAATCAGGAGTTTCATTGACAGTGAACCTGAAGAGCCTGCGACTACGCCTTGAGCCGGCCCTGCGGCAGGTTTTCCATTTTTATTGGCGGTTCGCCCGCGGCATGACGCTCGGGGTTCGCGCCGTCGTGCTGGACAGTCAAAATCGCGTGTTTCTGGTCGAGCACAGCTATATCTCCGGCTGGCATCTGCCCGGCGGCGGCGTCGAGACCGGCGAAACCTTCCGCGACGCCTTGCAACGCGAGTTGGAGGAGGAGGGGCGCATTGCATTGACGGGCGAGCCGGCCTTGCACGGCCTGTTCCTCAACAGCCACATTTCCCGCCACGACCATGTTGCGGTCTATGTGGTCAGGCATTTCACGCAGGATCGCCTGCCGGAGCCGAACCGCGAGATTATCGCCTGCGGGTTCTTTGCGGCCGATGCGCTGCCGGCGGAAACGACCAGGGGTACGCGACTGCGGATAGCGGAAGTGCTGGACGGCCAGAAGCCGATTGCGACCTGGCGTTAAGGCGACTGGCGTTAAAGCACCCGGCGCTAGAACCTTTCAGAACCTTAACGCTAGACCCCCGCGGCAGGCACTTGCGGCATGTCCCATATTTGGCGACAACCGGCGGAAGACCACGCCTGGATCAAGTGATGCATTATCTTAAGGCTGCCTGCGGCTTTGTCTGTTTTCTGGTGCTGGCCAGCAATGTCTGGTCGATGTCGCACTGGAATGAAAGCCGCGGGGTGTATGACGACATCTGCTATCTGCGGCAGGCTCATCTGTTCCAGCGGTTCGGGCTCAGCGGCCTGGATACTAATTTGGTTCGGGATGACGACCATTATCTGGCGCCTAAACTGGCGGCGATCGGATATCCGGCCACGCAACCGCCGCCCTGTCACACCCTGATGCCCGCGACCAACAAGCGCGTGATGCAATATCCGCCGGGAACCGGTTTTGTGCTGGCGGCCTTCCCTGAAGGATTTCAGGTGATCCCGCTTTACGTCGTGGCGACGGTCGTCATTTTTGCATTGTCGTTGTTTGGAATTTATCTCGCGCGCACCACGGCTTCAATTTATCTCACGGCCGCCTTCGGCTGCCTTGCGATCTATCTGATGATCAATCCGACCAAGGCGAGCTATTCGATGGCGCCGACGATGGTGGCCTGCGCACTCGCAGGGCTTCTCACGGCCTGGTTTTTCTCCGCCCCGCCAGCGCTCGCAACGCCTGCTGTTGGCGGGCGTGATCGGCCTCATCATCGGCCTGTCGGTGAATTTCAGGTTGCCGAATTTGGTGCTCGCCGCCGGCTATGGTCTGTTTTTTCTGGTTGCCTTTTTGCGGTCCCGGAAAACCGAATTGTTCCTGCAGGGCGCGTTGTTCGCCGTGCTGTTTGTGGCGGGCGCGGCGCCGACATTGGTCGCGAACGCGATCAACGCGGGCAGCCCGTTCTTCGACCACCTATGGCGGGGTTGACGTGACACCTCCTGATTTCAGCTTCGGAATCGTCTGGCAGTATGTGGCGGATATGCAATTCGTCCTGCTGGTGCTCGCCGTAGCGTGGACCGTCCTGATGTGGCGCTCGAACCGCAGCGACGGCGTGAACCGGATTGCGTTCGTCACGGCGGGAAACCTCGTGCTCAACATCGCCTTTTTCATGAGCCACCCGATTTTCACGCCATATTATACGATACCGATCGCGATGCTTTCGCTCTGGAGCCTGCTGTTCGCCTCGCTGACCCCTGCGCAAGCGGTGGACGATAGAAGGCTCGGGCAGGCGGCAGCCGCCTGATCGTGATATGGAGTTTGAGTTGGCGGGTTCTCTCGGGCAGGCATGCTGGACATGATACCATCATCGCTGCGGATCGCCGTTCTGGTGCCGTGTTTTAACGAGGAAGCCGCGGTCGGCACTGTCGTTGCCGATTTTGGCAAGGCCGCTGCCATCGGCCGAAATCTTCGTCTACGACAATAATTCGTCGGATCGCACGGCTATCGTCGCGCGCGACGCAGGCGCGCAGGTGCGCAGCGAGCGGCGTCAAGGCAAGGGTCATGTGGTCCGGCGCATGTTCGCCGATGTCGACGCCGACATCTATGTGCTGGTCGACGGCGACGCGACTTACGACGCGGCCAGTGCGCCGCGCATGATCGAAGCGCTGCTGTCGGACCATCTCGACATGGTGGTGGGTCATCGCATCGATCAGGCCGAAGCCGCCTATCGGCCGGGCCACCGCACGGGCAACCGGATGCTGACCGGTTTTCTCTCTGCCGTATTCGGCCACGCCTTCAAGGACATCCTGTCCGGCTATCGCGTGTTCTCGCGGCGTTTCGTCAAATCCTTTCCGGTGCTGTCGGACGGCTTTGAAATCGAGACCGAATTGAGCGTGTTGAACTGGCATTGCCGGTGGCCGAAATCGAGACACCCTATTACGCCCGGCCGGAAGGATCGGTCAGCAAGCTCAAACACCTGGCGCGATGGTTTTTCGGATCCTCGGCACCATCCTGAAACTCTATCGTCGGAAAAGCCGCTGCGCATTTTTTTACTCGGCATCGGAATTGTTCTGAGCGTGATCTCGATCGTTCTCGCGATCCCCGTCCTCATCACCTATCTCGAGCAGGGTCTAGTGCCTCGTCTGCCAACCGCCGTTCTGTCGATGGGCCTGATGATCCTGGCGGTGCTCTCGGTATCATCGGGGGCTGGTGCTGGATACGGTGACGCGCGGCCGCCGCGAGATGAAGCTATTGGCCTATCTGTCTCAAGCCTCCGTCAACAGGAACTGATGCGGGTCCGCTATCCGGCAACGCCGGGACGATGGGACCGCGCCTCTTCCAAATGCTATTCCGCGCGGTAATGAGCGACCTCTCTCTTTCCATATTGGCGGAAACCGCCAACGACGCCCAGGCGATCGAACGTCTGCACGAACGCACGTTCGGGCCCGGCCGCTTCGTGCTGAGCGCCTATCGGCTGCGTGAGCACGTCGACCATCTGCTCGATCTGTCGTTTACCGCGCGGATCGGCAACGCTGCTGGTGGGCTCGGTGCGCCAATTGCCGATCTGCATCGGCAATATCAAGGCGTTTGCTGCTGGGCCCGCTGACAGTCGAGCCGCCGTTCCGCAGCCGCGGCATCGGCCGCGTGCTGCTCGACCGCGCGCTGAAGGACGCCAAAGCCAAGGGGGGCACCGGCTGGTAGTGCTGGTCGGCGACGAGGCCTATTACAGCCGGGTCGGCTTCAAGCCCATTCCGAAGGGCCGCGCGACTATGCCGGGTCCGGTGGACTTATAGCCGCCTCCTGGTCGCGGAATTGGTTGATGGCGCCTTCACCGACGTTTCAGGCGCGATCCGCCCGGACTGGAGCCTGGCGCGAAGTCAGGTTTGAGATTCTCGTCTTAAAAACACGTCACGCGCTCGGCGGCGATGTAGCCCAATAGCAATCCCACGCCGAACAGCAGCACCAGGCCGGCGGCGCCGAATTCGATTCCACGCATCACGAGCGCACCGCTGCCGTCGCGGCCCCCGGTCATCGCTGCGCCAGCCCCTTGGCGGAGACGGCGATGAGGGCAATCGCGGCCACGGTGATCGCGGTGCCGAGCCCCATCACAAAGGTGGCCGCGATACCGGCCCAGAACAGTCCCTGCGCCAGCGCGAATACCAGAACCAGAATGGCGCCCGAACAGGGTCGGATGCCGACCGTGAACACCGCGCTCAGGCCGCGCTGCCAGCCGCCGGGACCGGCCAGTTGCGCCGGTTCGGGACCGTGGGAATGTCCGCAATGCTCGTCGTGGACGTGGTCATGATCATGGTCATGCGCATGATTGTGGTGGTGGTGGTGGTGGTGGTGATGATGATGTCCTGAAACGCCATGTTCATGCGCATGATGGTCGTGCCCATGATGGTCATGATCATGTTCTAGCGCGGCGGCGTGCGCCAGCACCAGCGCGGGCTGCGACTTGGCTCGGCCATAAGTCGTTTGCAAAGCAGCGATGAAACCACGGCCCTTGGTCCAGACCAGCCGCAGCCCAAAGGCCGCGATCAGCGCGTAGCTCGCGATCTCGATCACGCGTTCGGCGCCGCACATCGTGCTCGCGGTCACATTCAGCAGCCACGCGCCGATGCCGACGATCAGCACCCGCGACCAGCGATTGCATCAGCGCCGACACGAAAGACAGCGCGATGCCGCGCCGCGCGGTCTCTTCATTGGCCACGAGGTAGGACGAGATCACGGTCTTGCCGTGGCCGGGGCCAGCCGCATGGAATATCCCGTAGGCGAACGAAATCGCCAGCAAGGTCCAGACCGCGCTGCCGTCGGCCTTGGCGGCGCGAATGGTCGCTGACATCTCGCGGTAGAATTCGGATTGTTTTGTCAATAGCCAGCCGACGATACCGCCGACCTGTGCGTCGGGAGCCGCGCGCGCACCGCCGAACGGATTTTGCGCCAGTGCGTCATGCAGCGCGCCATCGGCGGCGATCCCAAGGACTGTGATCCCCAAACAAATTCCACGCCAAACCCCACGTAGTCTTGCGGCTCGTTGTCATGCGCGTATTCCTCAAGGACAGTTCACGGAGATCTTGTTGGCGAACATCGCACCATAATTGGCGTTCTCGCCATTAAGAAAAGTGTCTTCGTTGAGCTTCAGGGCGGCGGCCGAACCGTCGCTCGGGCGCTGGACGGCGAGGGTGCAGGCGGCGGGCGCATCGACCAGCCGGATCGGGGTCTTTTTTCTGTAGCGAAAAATCGACGAAATAGCTCGGGTCGTAGATTTCCAGCGCAAGTTGCCTGATCTTGATCGGCGTTTTCAGCGGAAGCGTAAAGTGCAGCACCAGCGTGGCATTCCTGTATTCGAGATAATAGTCGATCGGATCGGCAAACTTCTGCTTTTTGTTGTCCACTCTGGCAAACGTGAAGAAAGCAAAATTCCTTCAGCGACTCCACATTGGTCTGCGCCAGCGGCGCCAGTTCCTCGCGGCTGTAGACGCCTTTCCGTTTGGTCGTGATGCCCTGCAGCGCATAGGTCGAAAACATGTCGTCGAAGGTCCATGCATGGCGCACGCCGGTCACCGAGCCATCGGCAGAGAATATCAATTCGCTTGATGCGGTGACCCAGACATGCGGATGCGCCTGCACCGCGCTTGCGTAAGCGAGCACGGCGAGGATGGACAGCAGATGAAGCCATCGGCGCATCAAAGCCTCTTTTTCTCCCCTCCCTCCGCGAAGCGGCGGGGAGGGGTCGGGGGTGGGGGGCGTCTCCGCAAATTCACCGTCAAAAGTAGAGCGCGTTGATAGACCCCCCACCCCCGACCCCTCCCCGCCACGCGCTTCGCGCGCGGAGGGAGGGGAGCAAAGCAGCGCTACCTTCATCATGACCAAAACAGCGCCAGCGCTGCTCTCATATCTTCTTCGAAAGGCCGAGGAAGAAACCACGTCGCGGACCGATTGCGGGGCGAACACGCCGATGCCGGAGCCGTCCCTGATCTCGTAGATAGAGTCGAACAAATTGACGACATCGAAACGGATGGTCATCGGTTTGGGATCGTTCGGCAGCAGGAATTCGCGCTTGATGCCGACATTGACCTGCGTATAGGCGGGCACCGTGCCGATATTGGCGTCGCCGTCACGCAGGCCGCTGCCGTAGATCATGTCGGCGCTCAGTTTGATTCCGCACGGCGACAGCCCGTTGTCGCCGAACGCTTCCGCTGCCGTGGCCATCCGGCCGCAGAATTGATAGATCGCGCCCGCCGAGGCCGTAATGAACTGGTTGTGGTCGGTATAGACGAAGTGCGACTGCACGTAGCAAGCTCGGTCAATCCACCGAGGGTCGCCAGCGGCGTGGTGTTGTCGAACAGATACTGGTTCGACACCGGGTCGGTCGCGCGCTGCTGGGCGACGGCGACGTTGCCATAGGCCTGGAAGTTGCCGCTGTTGTACTTGGCGTGGAATTCGATGCCTTCATTATATCCCTTGGCATAGTTGAACGCGCTCAGCACCAGCGCCTGGCCGAACAGGCCGTTGTCGATCAGATCGGTCGCGATCTTGTAATAGGCATCGACGCCGAGATCGAGATTGGAGCAAGTTTTTGGCCGTCCGAGGCGCAGGCGAATTTGAATTTCTGATCGAATCCGCGTCGAAATAATGTGAGCGCTCCGGCAATACCGGATCGCTCTGTCCGGTCACGGCGCCGGTGGTGTTGTTGAACAGGCCGATATTGGCGGGCGCGGCCTCCACCAGCTCCGGCGGGGTGAAGTAGCGCGCATAGCCGGCATGGAACGTGGTGTTCTCGAACGGCTTGTAGGTAAAGCTCAGCCGGGGCTGAACTGGTTGGCGCTGATGAATTGTTCCATCTGGTCGAAACGCAGGCCGGCGTTGATCGTGAACTGGTTGGTGACCTTCCACTCGTCCTGGACATAGACCCCCATCAGCATCGCGGTCTTCGAGACGTTGTCGGTGATCCCGACAGGATTGCCGTTGTCGGAGCCGTCGCACACCATGCATTGTTCGACCAGCGACGTATTGCCTACGAACGCCTGCTCGCTGCTCACGGAGAAGCCGCTGCGGAGCGTATGTGACGAGTTGATCTGGTAGGAACCGTCACCCTGGATGCCATTGGTGAGCGAGGTGCGGCTGATATTGGAGGCGATGCCGTTGATCAGGAGATCGCCGACCGGGTCCGGCGTGAACTGCAATTTGTTGTAACGGGTGAAATAGGACAATTGGCCGTCGAAGCCATCGTAGGATTTTTGCACCGAGAGCACGTTGAACTGGGTGGTCTCGGTCTGGTTCTCATTGAGCAGCGCGGAATTGAAACTGGTCGCGCCGAAGGCGCTGGTAACAGGCGTTCCGGATTGTCCGATCGGTTGCCCCGGAACATTGGGAATCTGGAAATTGTTGACCGCGGTTCCCGAGATCAGGCTGATCCGCGTGTTGGGATCCACGAACGCGGACATAAACGCAAAACCTCGTCCCTGCTGGGAGAAGTCGTGAATCGCGCTGTAGGCGGGCGTCGGATTTTCGATTCCCACCGTGTTCTGCAGATAACGGCCGGTGAAGTAATATTGCACGCCTGCAAGCAATTACTCGAGGCCGGTGTCGCCTTCGCAGAACCCGACGTGGTCGCCGGAGTCGCGGGACAATTGCCGCCGAACGTGCCGCCATACTCGATCGTGGGCGTGACGGTGCCATGGCTGCCGCCGTAGACGCCGACGCTGCCGCTGTTGTTGAACAGATCGGTGCGGGTCGTGATGTCGACGAGGCCCGTCGTGCGTAGTCCGAATTCGGCCGGCAGGGCGCCGGTGACCAGCGATATGCTGCCGATAAAGCTGGTGTCGAAGATGCTGCCGAAGCCGGTGACGCCGTCGGGCAGCGGCACGCCGTTGATTCGAAATTGGAGATTGGCGTGATCGTTACGAATGTGCAGCGAACCGCTGGCTGCGGAGTCCTGCGAGACGCCGGGTGCCTGCAGCAGCAACTGCTCCACCGATTGGTTGGTGCCCTGCGGCAGATCCTGGATCGTGTCGTGGCTGATGGTGGCGGAGGTGGTCCCGGCGGTGGTGTAGAGATTGCTGCGCGCCTGATCGAAGACATTGCCCTTCGCGGCCAGTTGCTCGGCGGGCGAGACCAGTTTTGGCGCTGAGCTCGGCGGGCTGATGCCGTTGCGGGCGGCAACCGTATTCGTCTTCGGTTTCAGCCGCGGCTTTGGCTTCGCGGCGGCTTGCTTGGGGGCATCGACCACGATGTCCGGAAGCTTGGTCGCGCCACTGCTCGAAGGCTCCGCTGTCTGCGATAGCGCTGCGCTGCCGAGGCCGCCCAGCAGAAATGAGGCTGCGCCGGAGGCAACCCAAAGAGATCTCGTAAAGGCTGACATGGTCCCAATCCCGATAAGGCCTTTACCGGTTTCGCCGTTGGCGAATTTCGGAAGGCCTGCCGTCGACAGGCGACGGACTGATTTCGATGGATTCCGAAAGGCATGCCGCAACGCGCAGCGGGCCCTTGGGAGCTAACGATCGATCGAGATCAGGCGGCGGGAGGGGCGCGGGGCTGAAACGCGACGCGCACCGGGCTCAGATCAACGAACCCGGCATCGGTGGTCAGATATGAGAATTCCACGGCGTGCGGCAGCACCAGTGCCGGCGGCGCGGCAGACAACGCCGCGTTGGCCATTGCGACCACGGCACAGATTGCGCAGAAATCATCGGTCTGCTGGCCGGAATCGTGATCGGATGCAGGCTGTGACGGCGTGGACTGATTGACGGCCTCCGGCGCGGGCAGGCGGCCGGCGAAGGAAACGTCGAACTGGTTTGCCTGGGATTGCAGCGCAGGCGCGACGGGTGCGGCGATGGCGTGGAAATGTCCGAACGACAGCCCGAACTGAACGGCCAGCGCAAAAAGCGCCAGCCGCGTACCGTGTTGGACGTTCGAACGAAACCACTTCATGCCGACAGGCGCCTTGCGTGAACGCGCCGGGATATCCCGGCGACGCTGACGTTACAATATAACATCGCAAGAACGGACCGATTGTGTCAACCGTAGTCCCGCCGCGCGCGCCGACAATTCGCGGGGCTTGTGTGATTCACGCAACGGCATTGACCGAATTGTGATCAGCGACCTTCGCGCAGCCAGGTGGCCGCGAATGCCCCGAGCAGCAACAGCAATCCGATCAATCCGGCGAACACAGGCAGCACGCCGACACCCTTGATGACGCTGGCGTCGCGCATCTTGACGCCCATCCAGCCGTCGCCGCGAAACACGCTGGAGGCATGCACCGGCACGATACGCGGAAGATCGATGCTCGTTCCGTCCACGACACGGCGCACGTCGCCGCCGGTAGCCTGTGAAAGCGGCCTCAGCATCTCGGTGGTGGAGGTGACTTCCGAAAATTCCTTCGGGTTGGTCGGGCCGACATTGATCAGGGCTTTCAGCGTGCCGTCAGTCGCCTGCCACAGTCCGAGTTCGCTGGCGGGGATCGTCGTGCGCCATGTTCCGGGTTCGCTGGCGCTGAGCGTCAGCTCGCGGGTGGCGCCCGACGGCGAGGTCACCGTCACCGGCGTCACGCTGTCCGCCATGGTCTGGCGCAGCACCACCAGATCCTTGCCCTGGACTTGCAGGCGCAATGCTTCTTCGTCGAGATCAGGCTGCTTCATCAGCCAATGCGACATCCGCCGCAGCAAATCGAGATGCGGGCCGCCGCCTTCATAGCCGCGCGCCCATAGCCAGATATGATCCGACAGCAACAGCGCGACGCGGCCCTCGCCGTAGCGCGACAGCAGCAGCAGCGGTTTGCCGTCGGCCCCCGTCATGACCGGCGCGCTGGTGGCGTTGCGGGTTTCGACCTCGCGGAAGAATCGGCTCCAATGCGGCGGCTCGCTGGCGGAGCCTTCGAGACCGCGCGTCACCGGATGGCGTTTGCCGGCGTCGCTCAGGTGCGCATAGAACGGTTTTTCGGTGACGCCGACCGGCTCGGCCGGCAGCACCGAATCCAGCGGGGTGCGCCAGATGCTGGTGGACGACGCGTAGTCGGGACCGGCCGACACCAGCACGGCGCCGCCGGCGCGCACATAACGCGCGATATTGTCGAAATAGGCAATCGGCAGCACGCCCTGGCGCGCATAGCGATCGAAGATGATCAACTGGAATTCGTTGATCTTCTGCTGGAACAGTTCGCGGGGTCGGAAACGCGATCAGCGACAATTCGTTGATCGGCGTGCCGTCCTGCTTTTCAGGCGGACGCAAAATCGTGAAATGCACGAGATCGACGCTGGCGTCGGATTTCAACAGGTTGCGCCAGGTGCGCTCGCCCGAATGCGGCTCGCCCGAGACCAGCAGCACGCGCAGTTTGTCGCGCACGCCGTCGATCGCCACCACCGCGCGGTTGTTGACTAGCGTCAGTTCATTCTCGAGCGGTGAGGCCTCGATTTCGACGATGTTCTGGCCGGCATGCTTGATCTCGATGTCGACATTGACGGTCTGGCCGCTCTGCACCGTGCGCTCGTTGATCACCTCGCCGTCGCAGCGCACCACGACCCTGGCGCGTTCGCCGCTGACGCCCTGGTCGTCGAGGCGATAGGTGATGGTCTGGACCTGTCCGACGATGCCAAAACGAGGCGCCGCGGCAATCGCAATGCGACGATCGCGTTCGTCCTTGCGGCCGGTGATCAGCGCATGCACCGGGGCCTGGAAGCCGAGTGCGGCGGCATTGGCAGGGATGTCATGCACCCGCCCGTCGGTGATCAGGAACGCGCCGGCGACGCGATCGACCGGAACATCCGACAGCGCCGACGAGAGCGCGCCGAACAATTTGGTGCCGTCGGTTTCGCCGTCGGCCTGGCCGGCTTCGACCACCCGCACTTCCAGTCCGGCGATCTTCTTGAGGCTGTCGACCAGCGCTTCCTGGGCTTTGGCGGTCTCTCCGGTACGGTTGCCGAAATTCTGGCTCGGGCTCTTGTCGATCACGACCGCCGCCACCGACGACAGCGGCTCGCGCTCCTCGCGGGTGAAGGATGGATTGGCAAGCGCCAGCAGAATAAGCGCCAGTGCAGCGACGCGCACCGCCGCACCGCGGGCCCGCCCCAGCAGCAGTAACGCGGCGATCGCCACGATGGCGGCGAGCGCGAGCCAAAGCACCAGCGTGGGGACCAGTGGGGTAAACGCGATGCCGTATTGCATGCCGCGCTCCTACTGGCCCAGCCGCTCGATGAGCGCCGGCGCATGAACCTGATCGGCCTTGTAGTTGCCGGTCAGCGTGTACATCACGATGTTGACCCCGGCGCGGAACGCGAATTCGCGTTGGCGCGGTTCGCCCGGCGTCAGCGGCAGCATCGGCTGGCCGTCCGGGCGCATCGCCCAGGCGCCAGCGAGATCGTTCGATGTGATGATGATCGGCGAGACGCCGTCGCCGCCGCGCGCCGGATGCGATGCGGCCTCCTCCTCATCTTCGCGTGGCAGGGTCTCGACCCAGGTTTGCCCGGAGTCAAACCGGCCGGGAAAGTCGCGCAACAGATAGAACGTCTTGGTCAGCACATGTTCGCGCGGCACCGGCTCCAGCTCGGGGACGTCGAGCGAGGAAAGGATGCCGCGCAGGGTCAGCATGCCCGGCGTCTGCGAGGCGCCGTCGCCCGGCGTCGCCTCGATCGCGTCGCGGGTATCGAACAGCA
This sequence comes from Bradyrhizobium sp., assembly GCA_037201505.1. GTDB lineage: Bacteria > Pseudomonadota > Alphaproteobacteria > Rhizobiales > Xanthobacteraceae > Bradyrhizobium. The sequence continues at coordinate 154,500 of JBBCHO010000013.1, read as the reverse complement.
CGGTGCCGCCTTGTTTCATATAGGCGTCGATCCGGTTGAGGGCGTCCTGCGGCGGCTTCGGTGCGCCGGGCACGATCGGCCAGTAGATCAGCGGGAAGAATGCCAGTTCGTCACGCGCGGGATCGATGCCGACGGGATCGCCGGCCTCCAGGGCGGTGCGCTGTCCGAGAAACAGCGTCAGTCCGGACAGGCCTGCCTTGACGATGGAATCGACGTCGGCGTTCCCAGTGACGACATAAGCGAGCCGGGTCTGCGATGTGGCCTTGAGCGCGAACTCGTCGCTGGCGCCATCGGCGCGGACCGGCGACGGCGCCACCAGCAGCGGCAACAGAACGAAAGCCAGCGCCAGTGCCGCGGGCGCCGCGCGTCGTCTCAGTAACGCGGCGATACCGGCGCCGAGCATCGCGACAATCACCGCATCGATCAAAAACAGCGCCAGCGCCGACGACAGCAGGATCCCGCGCAAGTCCCGTGGTTCGGAATTGGTGTAGCTGGCGCGGCGTGCGGGTAAGCTTGACGTATCCAGCGGAGCGATGCGGTCGGCCGCGGCGAGCGTATTCACCGCGAGCGGACCGTCGGCCGGACCATAGAATCCCGGCGGATGATCCGAGGTCGCACGATCCCGGAAATCGGCGGACAGCGGCTTTGCGGTCGAGGGCGGCGGCCCGAACGCGCCGAAACCATCCAGCGTGCGCAGCGGCGCGACTGTTTCAGTGCCGGTCTCGCCCGCGACACCGGCGCCGGGTTTGGCTGTATAGCCTGAGGTATCGACAATCCGCCGCAGCATTTCGACGAAGGTGCCGGATAGCGGGAGATCTGACCAGCGCATATCGGCGCTGACATGAAACAGGCTGACGAGACCCTTGCCGCGGCGTTCGCCAGTGACCAGCGGCGTGCCGTCCTCGAGCGAGGCCCAGCTTTTAGTCGCCAGCACCGCGTCGGGTTCGGCGAGCACTTGCCGGCTGATGGTGATGTCCTTCGGGACCGCCAGACCGGCAAACGGTCCATCGGCTGCGAATGACGCCAGATGCTGCGGCTTTTCCCAGGTGAGGCTGCCGCCGAGGCTGCGGCCGCCGCGGCGCAGTTTGACGGGTACGAGATCGTCATCGGCCTGCGCCAGCCGCGGCCCGGCGAAGCGCACCAGCACGCCGCCTTGCTCGATCCAGGCCGAGATGCGTTCGCGAATTTCGGGCGACAGCGTGCCGACATCCGCCAGCACGATCATCGGCAGTTTCTGGTCGAGGAATTGCGTGATCGCCTGCTGCGGCGCGCCGCGGTCGCCGAGCCGCACGTCGGCGAACGGCCCGAGCGCGCGGGTGAGATAGAAGGTCGAAGCCAGCAAGGGCTGCGCGGTATCGGTGCTCGATCCGCTGACCACCCCGATCGCGCGCCGGCGCCATCTCTTGTCGAGCAGTTGCACCGCGCCTGCGGAGTGCTCGCCGGCGATTTCGAGCCGCGCGATGTCGTTGCGCAATTCGACCGGCAGGTCGAACGATGCTTCGGTCTCGCGGTCCTGGGGTGAGAATGTGTAGTGGGCTTCGCCGATCGGCGATCCCTTCGGGTCGAGCGCGCGCACGGTGCCCGCGGCAATGCCGCCATCGGTGCGCAGCACCTTCACGGTCATCTTTGCCGCGGCATTTTCGGCGGCGACCAGCGCCAGCGCGGAAGGATTGCCCCCTTCGAAAATCGTCAAAGTCCGATCGCCGATGGTCTTGCCGAGGCCCTGGAGGAATTCCGGTCCCCGGCCGGTATCGACGCCATCCGACAGCCACGCGATCTCGCAGTCGCCGGTTGTTTTAAGAAAACGCTCTAGCGTGGCGAGGGTGTCCACCCGATCGATCGAGTAAGGTTTCGGCACGATCTGGCGCAACGCCACCCGCGCGGTGCCGCCGGGCATGATCGTGATGTCGCGCGCGGGCTCGGACAGCGGCACCAGCGCGACGCCGCGCCGGTTATTGTCGGCATTCGCGATCAACTCGTCCGCGGCCTTGACCCGCGCATCCCAGCTACTCGCCGCGCTCCAGCCATCGTCGAGCAGGATCACCAGCGGCGCGCTGGAGCCGGCTAATCCGGTTGGCGGATTCCAGATCGGCCCGGCCGCGGCGATAATTACCAGTGCTGCGGCAAGCAGGCGCAACGCGGTCAGCCACCACGGCGTTCGCGACGGCGTCTCTTCTTTCGGTGCGATATCGAACAACAGCCGCGTCGGCGGAAATTCGATGCGGCGTGGCCGTGGCGGCATCACCCGCAACAGCCACCACAGCACAGGCAGGCTGAGCAGACCCAGCAGCAGAAATGGTTCGGCGAACGAAAGCGGCAGTCCGGCGATCATGCGCTGCGCCCCGCTTTGACGGTCGAGGTGCGGGCGCTGCCTTTGTTGACCATCATGCCCGAATGCAGGAACAGCAGCAGTTCGGCGGCCGAGCGGCTGGTGGTGTGGGTCGAGAACAGCCAGTCGAGCTTGTTGGTCTCGCTTCGAATCTCGTCACGGTGTTGTGCTACGCGCGCGACATAATCGTCGGCCCATCGCTCGGCGCGGCCTGCGGTGATGATGCCGCCGCCTTCGGGTTCGACAAATTCGACCCGGCCCGAATAGGGAAAGGTTTCTTCAGCCGGATCGACCACCTGGATCAGCGTGCCATGCGCGCCGGACGCGGACAGTCCGGCCAGCATGGTCTTGATGTCAGATATCGGCGACCAGAAATCCGACAGCACCACGATCTCGGCCAGCGCCGAGGGCACGAACGACGGCGGCAGGCTGAGGCGTGCGGCGTCGTCATGCAGCATCGCCTGCGCCATCTTGTCGATGACGCTGCGGCTGGCGGTCGGGTTGATCAGGCCGGGAATGCCGACGCGCTCGCCGCCCGCGACCAGCAATTCAGCCAGTGCGAAGGTCACGATCAGGGTGCGTTCGAGCTTGCTGTCGCGCGCCTGTTTGGAGGCGAACGCCATCGAGGGCGAACGGTCCGGCCACAGCCATACCGTGTGCGCCGCCTCCCATTCCTGCTCGCGGACATAAAGATGATCGTCGCGTGCCGAGCGGCGCCAATCGACGGTTTGCGACGGCTCGCCCGAGACGAAGCGGCGGTACTGCCAGAAACTTTCGCCGGCGCCGGCGCGCCGCCGTCCATGCAGGCCGTGAATCACATTGGCCGCGATGCGGCGGGCTTCAAGCACCAGACGCGGCAGTGACGCGGCGAGCGAACGGCTTTCGCCATCGGCTCGTCGTATCGCTGTGATTTCCCCGACCGCGTGCTTGCTCTCTGCGGCCATCAACCAATCCGCGTCTTCAATTGCCGGATCACGTCGGGAATGGTGCGGCCTTCGGCGCGGGCGGAGAAGGTCAGCGCCATGCGGTGCTTGAGAACCGGCTCGGCGAGATCAAGCACGTCGTCGATCGAGGGCGCGAGGCGGCCATCAAGCAAGGCACGGGCGCGAACCGCGAGCATCAGCGACTGGCTGGCGCGCGGACCGGGACCCCAGGCGATCAGCTTGCCGGCTTCGCCGCCTTCCGGACCGGGACGCGCGGAGCGCACCAAAGAGAGGATCGCCTCCACGACGCTGTCGCCGACCGGCAGCCGCCGCACCAGCCGTTGCGCCGTGATCAGGATTTCGGCGTTCATCGCTGCCTTGGCCAGGGTTTCGTCGGCGCCGGTGGTCTCGAACAGGATGCGCCGCTCGGCATCGCGGTCGGGATAGTCGACGTCGATCTCCATCAGGAAGCGATCGAGTTGCGCTTCCGGCAATGGATAGGTGCCCTCCTGCTCCAGCGGATTTTGCGTCGCCAGCACGTGAAACGGTTTCGGCAGATCATGGCGCGCGCCGGCCACCGTGATGTGCTGTTCCTGCATCGCCTGCAGCAGCGCGGATTGGGTACGCGGGCTGGCGCGGTTGATTTCGTCGGCCATCAGCAGCTGCGCGAACACCGGCCCCGAAATGAAGCGGAACGAGCGCTTGCCGGCAACGCTCTCGTCCAGCACTTCGGCACCCAGAATATCCGACGGCATCAGGTCCGGCGTGAACTGGACGCGCTTGGCGTCGAGCCCGAGCGTGATGCCCAGCGTTTCGACCAGCTTGGTCTTGGCGAGGCCAGGTACGCCGATCAGGAGCGCGTGGCCGCCCGACAGGATCGTCACCAGTGTATTTTCAACCACCTTTTCCTGGCCGAAGATGACGGTGGAGATCGCTTCTTTCGCAGCGCGGATTTGACCGGCGACCTGCTCGGCCGAGCGGACGATCACGTCTTCGAGTTTCTCGACACTGTTTGCGCCAACCATATCTGCGCCCGCCATTTCGTCGTTCTCCTTGGTCGCACTCCCGCAGGAAATGTCACGATTGCGTCGTCATGCCATGAACCCCATGCTAAACTTCTGCGAAGGCCATGTATTCGTTGAATTAAACTATCCCCACATTATCGGCATTTCAGGCTATTAACGGCATCACGATGTGGCGACCTGATGAAGAGGTCATGCACGGGTCTCTTCCAAGGGTCTTTGCAACGGGTCTTTGCATGTCGCACGGCGGAATACTTTTCCTCAAAAGACGTGCACCAATCGTGCCAAACCAAGAGCGTGTAAGACTCAGGGCAAACCATGGCGAAGCAAGGGCGGATCAGCGATCAAGGCCGCGAAGGCAACAAAACCTTGCAAAACCTTGATGGAATCGCCGCGGCCGCCCAACAGGCCGCGAAGGATGCTGGCGATGCGGGTTCCACGCAAAAGGGAATGCCTCCCGTGCATTTGTGGAATCCGCCATTCTGCGGCGACCTCGACATGCGGATCGCGACCGATGGGACGTGGTTCTACCTGGGGACGCCGATCGGGCGGCCGGCGCTGGTCCGGCTGTTTTCAACCATTCTCAAGCGCGAGGACGGCAAGCACTTTCTCGTGACACCGGTGGAGAAGGTCGGCATCCGCGTTGACGATGCGCCTTTCCTCGCGGTGGAAATGCAGGAGGACGGCGAAGGCTCCGACCGGCGGCTGCGCTTCCGGACCAATGTGGACGACTGGGTCGCCTGCGACGGCGCGCACCGGTTGCGCTTTACGGCCGCCGCCGATGGCGGTCTCACGCCCTATCTGCATGTCCGCGCTGACCTGTGGGCCAAGGTTACAAGGGCGCTTTATTACGATCTGGTTGACATGGGCGAGGAGCGAGTGGTCGATGGTCGAGCGATGTTTGGAATCGTATCGGCCGGCGAATTCTTTGCAATGGCCGATGCGGAGCAGGTGAGGGGCGCGCTTTGAACGAGCCGATGCGGAACGAGCCGATGCGAAAGCCGCTGCCGGCTGCGATCAGTTCGGTGGAGTTTTTCGATCGGGCCCGGGCGCGGCTGAATTTCGACGTGCCGGCCGGCCTGACCGATGCCAGCATCATCCCGTTGAGCGGGGACCAGGGCAATGATCGCATGCTGGAGATTGTCGCGCGCGAGCAGCCGATCCGCCCGGCCGCGGTCTTGATCGCGGTGGTCGACCGTCCGGAGCCGACCGTGCTCCTGACCCAGCGCTCCGCGCATCTCAACGATCATGCCGGCCAGATTTCCTTTCCGGGCGGCAAGATCGATCCGACCGACGCCTCGCCGCTCGATGCGGCCTTGCGTGAAGCCAATGAAGAAGTTGGCTTGGAGCGGGAATTCATCGATCCGGTCGGCTATCTCGATCTCTACGGAACGGCGTTCGGATTTCGCATCCTGCCGACGGTCGCCCGGGTGCGGCCGGGCTTTACGATGCGCGTCAGCGCGGCTGAAGTGGATGATGTGTTCGAGGTGCCGCTGGCATTCCTGATGAACCCCGCGAACCATCAGATTCACGCCAAGGAATTCCGCGGCATCGAACGCTCCTACTACGCGATGCCGTATGAGGAGCGTTATATCTGGGGGGCGACGGCCGGAATCCTGCGCGTGCTGTATGAGCGGATTTACCTCCCATGATCCGTCCGGCTCTGACCGAAGTCGGAATTTTCCTGATCCCGTTCGCGGTCTATGCGCTGTTTCTGTTGGCCACCCGCTCCGGATTGCTCGTGCAGTCGTCGTGGCCGCTGCGTATCGTCGGCAGGCTGGTGATCGGTTCGCTGCTGCTGGTCGTGATCGGTTTCGTCCTGCTGGCGCAATTTTCCGGCGGCGCGCCGAATTCGACCTACATTCCCGCCCATATCGAGAATGGCAGGCTGGTTCCCGGAGCTGAAAAATGAGCGGCGTGCGCGTACTGGATGACGCGCCGTGGCTCACACCCGGTCCATCAGCCCGCGTGCTCGAATTGCTCAATGGCAACGGCGAGGAAGCGCGCGTGGTCGGCGGCGCGGTGCGCAATCAATTGTTGAAGATTCCGATCGACGATGTCGATATCGCGACCACCGCAGTACCGACGGAAGTAATCCGCCGCGCCAAGGCGGCCGGCGTCAAGAGCGTGCCGACCGGTATCGCGCACGGCACCGTCACGCTGGTTGTCGACGGCCAGCCCTTTGAAGTCACGACATTGCGCGAGGATACCGAGACCTTCGGCCGCAAAGCGAAGGTCGCGTTTGGCCGCGACTGGGAGCGCGATGCGCAGCGGCGCGATTTCACCATCAACGGCCTGTCCGCGGACGCCACGGGTGTGGTGTACGATTACGTCGGCGGGCTCGACGACATCGCGGCCCGTCGCGTGCGCTTCATCGGCGATCCCCATTTGCGGATCGCCGAGGATTATCTGCGCATCCTCAGGTTCTTTCGTATTCATGCCGCCCATGGCGCCGGCGAACCCGATCGGGCGGGATATCTCGCCTGCATCGGTGGGCGCGCGGGTCTCGCGACACTCTCGGCCGAGCGCATGCGGATGGAAATGCTCAAGCTGATGGTTGCCGAAGGCGCCGCCGGCGCGATCACGGCGATGGCCGATGGTGGGCTGTTGCTGCCGATTTTTGGTGGCGTCGCCTATACCGGGCCGTTTGCAGCCATGGTGTCGGTCGAACGCCAGCTTGGATTGGCGCCGAACCCCATTCGCCGCCTCGGCGCGCTGGCGGTCGCCGTGACCGAGGATGCGCGACGGCTCGGGACCCGCCTGCGATTGACCAATGCCGAGACCAGGACGCTCGATTCCATGGGGCATCGCTGGTGGCGGCTCGCCGGCATGGACGAGGCGAGGGCGCGGCGGCGGCTCTATCGGTTGGGCGAGGAACGCTATCGCGACCGGCTGATGCTGGCCTGGGCGCGGGCCGGTGCGGATACCGACGCAGATTCCTGGCATGCGCTGGCTACCTTGCCGGAGCGCTGGCGCGCCCCGAAATTTCCATTGAAGGCGGCCGACTTCATCGCGCGCGGCATTGCCGAAGGCCCGGCGCTGGGGCATGTGCTGGCGCTGGCCGAAGACGCCTGGCTCGCGGCGAACTTCCCGCTCGATGCGACGGCGCTTGAAGCCATCGCCGGGCAAACCGTGGCGCGGTTCAGCCGCGATCACCGGCTGTGAATATCATTTCCGGTTTTGCCGATATTTCCTGGTTGCAACTGCTGCTGGTGGCCGGCGTCGCCCTGTTGGCGTCCGTTGTCGGGGGCCTCGCGGGCTACGGCACCGGCGCGCTGATGCCGCTGGTGCTGGTACCGCTGATCGGGCCCGAGCCGGTGGTGCCGATCATCGCGATATCCTCGGTCTTTACCAATCTCAGCCGCTTTGTCGCCTATCTGCGCTATGCCGACCGCCGCCGCGCGCTGATCGTAATCCTGGCGTCGGCGTTGACGACCGCGCTCGGGGCTTACGGCTATACATTGCTGACCAGTGCCGGCGCGGCCCTCGTCATCGGTGCGATGCTGATCTTGAGCGTGCCGCTGCGCCGCCTGCTCAAGCGCCATGATGTCAGGATCGGCAACACGGGTTTGGGCCTGGGTGCGGTGGGTTATGGCGTCGTGGTCGGCGGCACCTCGGGCTCGGGCGTGATCCTGCTGTCGCTGTTGATGGCGGTGGGCCTCGAAGGCGCGGCCGTGATCGCCACCGACGCGGTGATCTCGCTTGTCACCAGCGTGATCAAGATTTCCGTGTTCGGTCTCGCTGGCGTCGTCACCGCGCAGGTGCTCGCCTTTGCGATTCTGATCGGCGCGGTGGCGCTGCCCGGGGCATTTTTCGCCAGGATATTTGTCGAGCGTATGCCGGTGCACATTCACACCGCGATCCTCGACGCAGCCGTGATGACCGGCGGCGTCGTGATGATCTCGACGGCGCTGCGCGTTGTTCTAGTGACGAGGTGAAGTTGATCTGTTGCAGCAACGGAAGTGCGCTACGCGCCGACCTCTCCCACTGGGAGAGGTGAAGTGAACCCGCTGATAGACCAGTTCCAGACGCACAGTAAAAAAGCGATGCCGCCGGACGGGGGGAAGGGCGGCATCGCAAGACAGAATTACGCTTCGCGGACAGGCTTACGCAGACAACTACTCAGGACTTTTTACTCAGGAAGACTTTTTACTCAGGAAGACTTGCTCAGGCCGCTTTGCGCTTCTTGCGCGAGGCTTTTTCGTCGTGATCTTCGTCTTCGTCCTCGTCTTCTTCTTCGTTTTCTTCGTCTTCTTCCTCATCCGGCTCGTCGATATCGGCGGATTCGAGCGCGATCAGGGGAAGCGTTTCGCGAAACAGATCGCCTTCTCCGCCATCCACAGGCACGCGACGGATTCGTCGTGCACTTCCGCCACCGTCATCGGATGGCCGCCGGACTTCAGAATGACAACATCGCCTGGTTTCAAATCCATGATCTCTTCCTCGGTTGATCGACGCGAATCTCAACCTAGCGCGATGTCATGACAGGTCGATCACGGCCACGCGTCCGCTTTGTGTCGCCGACACAAATGTCCTGATTTTTGAACTGCTCGACGACGTCACGTCACCTCACGCATCCAGGAACAGAGCTGCATGGGCCAGGAAGAGTTCCGGATACTGGTAGAAAGGGGCGTGGCTGGAATCCGGATAGATGATGAGTTGCGCATTCGGCAAATGCTGTTGCAGCGTGAATCCGTTGATCGTGGGAATGATCAGGTCGTTGTGGCCATGCACGACGAGCACCGGATGATGGATTTCACTCAGATAATCCAGAACGCCATCGACCTTCTCGTTCGACAAGACGATCGCCTGGTACTGGGTGGCAGCGGATGCCTCGCTGACCTCCGGACTGCGGTCCCGGCGGCGGTGCTTGCGTTCAAGATACCCGAGCCCGGCCGCGCGGCCGGCGGGAGAGGCCGAGAAGTGCGCGGCGATCCAGAGATGTTCGGGCGGATCATAGGTCGCGGAAAATATCTCCGCCGATTTGCTGGCGGCGGTATCGGCGCCGCGCGGGCCGGTGCCGACCAGCACCAGCTTGTGCACCAGATCGGGCGCTTGCACGGCGATCTCCTGCGCGATCTTGCCGCCGATCGAATACCCCAGGATGTCGGCGTTGCTGATCCCGAGCGCCTTGATGAAGGCGATCGCGTCGCTCGCCATATCGGGGAAAGTCGCCGGCACCTCGCCCGAGCTCGCGCCGACACCCGCATTGTCGAACAAGATCACTTCGCGGCGCTGGGCCAGCCCATCGGTTATCGCCGAATCCCAGTGATCCATGGTGCCGCGAAAATGGATGTTCATCACGATGGGCACGCCGCCGGTCTTGCCGAAGCGCCGATAGGCGAAGCGGAGGCCGTTCGCTTCGATAAATTGTGTTGGAGCGGTATCATGCGTGTAGGTGGTCATGGCAAGAACTCCTTGATGAAGCCGTGATCCGCGTTGGCTCGCCTCGAGAGGACTATCCCGGGTCCATATTTCCGCGATCAAAGGGTCCAAGTTCATAGGCAGGCGGCGGCCAGCCGTCCTGAAATCGGCTGAACCGGTCCGAATTTGTTCTGAAATTTGGCTTATGCCGTCGGGGGCTATCGCCGCCTGAACGGGCTTGAATAAATAAAGCGAAAGTAGCTGTGGAACTGCGTTCAGCGCCGGTCGCGCGCAGGCGTCACGGCCACTTCACTTCCGGCGGCATCGACGACAGGATCGAATCGACATTGCCGCCGGTCTTGAGGCCAAACGTGGTGCCGCGATCGTAGAGCAGGTTGAATTCGACATAGCGGCCGCGGCGGATCAATTGCTCCTCGCGCTCGGTCGCGGTCCACGGCGAGTTGAAATTCCGGCGCACCAGTTCGGGATAGATTTTTGCAAAGGCGCGGCCGACTTCCTGCGTAAAGCCAAAGTCGCCATCCCAGTCGCCGGAATCATGATGGTCGTAGAAAATCCCACCGATGCCGCGCGGTTCTTTCCGATGCGGCAGATAGAAATATTCGTCGCACCAAGCCTTGTATTTGTCGTAGTCGGCGACGCCGTTGTGGCCGTCGCAGGCAACCTTCATCGCCGCATGAAACGCGATCGTATCGGCATCCTGCTGGGTGCGTCGCCGGTCCAGCACGGGGGTGAGATCCGCGCCGCCGCCGAACCAGGCCTTGGTCGTCACCACAAAGCGCGTGTTCATATGCACGGCCGGGACATGCGGATTGCGCGGATGGCCAATGATCGAAATACCGGACGCCCAGAACCGGGGATCGTCAGCTGCGCCGGCAATCTGGGCGCGGAATTCGGGGGCGAATTCGCCATATACGGTCGAACAATGCACGCCGATCTTCTCGAACAGCCGCCCGTGCATCAGGCTCATCACGCCGCCGCCGCCGGGTTGGCCGGCATGGTCGGTGCGCTCCCAGGGCGTGCGCACAAAGCGCCCGGCCTCGCCGGGATAAAGCGCGGCCGGCGCGTCGTCCTCCAGCCGCTCGAAGGCCAGGCAAAGCTGGTCGCGCAGACCCTCGAACCAGGTCCGGGCCCGCGCCTTGCGATCGTCGATCACGGAAATAGTCATATCGCCTGCCTAACTTCCTCTGCTTAACTTTGCGGGCCGTTGCCGGCATTGATTTGCCGCAACGCCTCGCCCAGGGCCATGGCGGTCGCCATCGCGATATTCAGCGAGCGCAGCCCGGGCTTGATCGGAATCACCAGCCGCGTATCGGCGGCGGCGGCGACGTCGTCCGGTACCCCGGCGGATTCGCGCCCGAACAGCAAAATGTCATCGGCGCCGTAGCGGACATCAAGATAGGACACGGCTCCTTTGGTGGTGAAAAGCAGCAGCCGGTAGCCCTGTTCATGGCGCCATTGCTGGAATTTGGCCCATGAATCATGACGCATCAGGGTCACCTGGTCGAGGTAATCCATGCCGGAGCGGCGGAAATGCCGGTCGGATACCGGGAAACCCGCGGGTTCGATGATGTGGGCGATGACATCAAGGCAGGCGCAGAGCCGCAGAATCGTGCCGGTGTTCTGGGGAATGTCGGGCTGGAAAAGTGCGATCTGCATTATGTGACGGCCGTTTGGGTGTCTCGTGAAATGTCCGAATAAATCATAGCTATGCGCGGAATTAGTGCATTGCACGCGAGCCAGCCGATAGCGGGCTTGCGCTCGTCCGGCAAGGGTGCCAATAGAACGATTCTGGACTGCTGGTTCCGCCCGATTGGCCGGGAGAAGTGGTCTTTCTGCCGCCGCGGGGGTCGCGGGCGCCGGCAGCCTCCCTTGCTTCGTTCATGCGTTGCCTGGGGCGGTTCCACCGGCTGCAGCCGAGAAAGGGTTTGGGATCGTGACGACAGCGTCTTCGGCGGGTACCACACGCCGTGATTTCCTTTTTGTTGCAACCGGAGCTGCCGCCGCCGTCGGTACGGTGTTTACCGCATGGCCGTTCATCTCCCAGATGAACCCGGACGCCTCGACCATCGCGGCCGGCGCGCCGATCGAAGTCGATCTGACGCCGATCGCCGAGGGACAGGACATCAAGGTGTTCTGGCGGGGCAAGCCGATCTACATCAGCCACCGGACCAAGAAGCAGATCGACGAGGCCCGCGCGGTGCCCGTCGCGAGCCTGCCCGATCCGGCGACCGATCAATCCCGGGTCAAGGACGGCCATGACCAATGGCTGGTCGTGATCGGCATCTGCACCCACCTCGGTTGCATCCCGATCGCCCATGAAGGCAATTACGACGGCTTTTTCTGCCCCTGCCACGGTTCCCAGTACGACTCCTCCGGTCGTATCCGTCAGGGACCAGCACCTGCCAACCTGCCGGTGCCGCCCTATCAATTCGTTTCCGACAGCAAAATCCAGATTGGCTGAGCCTCGGATCCGGTATCCGAGACTACACGCCCGTCGCTCCGTCTTACTTCCCCAGGGATCGCATCATGAGCGGACCATCCGAATACCAGCCGAACCATCCCGCCTTGAAGTGGATCGAACGGCGTCTGCCGATTATCGGGCTTGTCCATTCTTCCTTCGTGGCCTACCCGACGCCGCGTAACCTCAATTACTGGTGGACCTTCGGCGCCATCCTCTCGATGATGCTCGGGGTGCAGATACTGACCGGCATCATCCTGGCGATGCACTACACGCCGAATGCCGATCTGGCCTTCAAGTCGGTCGAAAGCATCGTACGCGACGTCAACTACGGCTGGCTGCTGCGCAACATGCACGCCGCCGGCGCATCGATGTTCTTCTTCGCGGTTTACGTCCACATGTTCCGCGGCCTGTATTACGGGTCATACAAGGAGCCCCGGGAAATCCTCTGGATCCTCGGTGTCATCATCTACCTCCTGATGATGGCGACGGGCTTCATGGGCTACGTGCTGCCGTGGGGCCAGATGAGCTTCTGGGGCGCCACCGTCATCACCAACCTGTTCTCGGCTATTCCCTATGTCGGCGACAGCATCGTGACCCTGCTGTGGGGCGGCTACTCGGTCGGTAACCCGACCTTGAACCGCTTCTTCTCGCTGCACTATTTGCTGCCGTTCGTCATTGCCGGTGTGGTCGTGCTGCACATCTGGGCGCTGCATGTCGCGGGCCAGAACAATCCGGCCGGCGTCGAGCCGAAGACCGAAAAGGACACGGTGCCGTTCACGCCCTACGCGACCATCAAGGACGCATTCGGCGTTTCCTGCTTCCTGCTGTTCTTCGCCTGGTTCATCTTCTACATGCCGAACTATCTCGGCGACGCCGACAACTACATCCCCGCCAATCCCGGCGTGACCCCGGCGCACATCGTGCCCGAATGGTACTACCTGCCGTTCTACGCGATCCTGCGCTCGATCCCGAACAAGCTGTTCGGCGTGATCGCGATGTTCTCGGCGATCATCGTGCTGGCGTTCCTGCCTTGGCTCGACAGCGCCAGGACGCGCTCGTCGAAATATCGTCCGCTGGCCAAGCAGTTCTTCTGGATCTTCGTCGTCGTCTGCATCCTGCTGGGCTATCTCGGTGCGCAGCCGCCGGAAGGCATCTATGTAATCGCCGGCCGTATCCTGACCTTCTGCTACTTCGGCTATTTCCTGATCCTGCTGCCGCTTCTCAGCCGGATCGAAAAGCCGCGGCCGCTGCCCAATTCGATCGCCGATGACGTGTTGGCGAAGTCCGGCAAGGCGGTCGCGTCGGTGGCGATCATGGTCGCGGTGGCTGGCGCATTGTTCGCCGGCAGCGTGCAGAATGCGCGGGCTGAAGAGTCGGCCACACCTCCTTCGGAGAAATGGTCGTTTGCCGGTCCGTTCGGCAAATACGATCGCGGCTCCCTGCAGCGCGGCCTGAAGATCTACAAGGAAGTCTGCTCGAGCTGTCATGGACTGTCGTACATCGCGTTCCGCAACCTCGCCGATGCGGACGGTCCGGGTTACTCGGTCGCGCAGGTTGCGGCGCTGGCGTCCGAATACAAGATCAAGGACGGCCCCAACGATGCCGGCGACATGTTCGACCGGCCCGGCCGCGCCGCCGACTACTTCCCCTCGCCCTTTGCCAACGATCAGGCCGCGCGCGCGGCCAATGGCGGCGGTCTGCCGCCCGATCTGTCGCTGATCACCAAGGCTCGCTCCTACGAACGCGGCTTCCCGCAATTCATCTTCGACTTCTTCACCCAATTCCAGGAGCAGGGGCCGAACTATGTCAGCGCGATCCTGAAGGGCTTTGAAAAGAAGCCGGCGGATGTGACGCTGCCCGAGGGTACCTACTACAACAAATATTTCCCCGGCCATGCCATCAAGATGCCGCAGCCGCTGACCGACGGTCAGGTTACGTTCGACGACGGGGCTCCGGCGACGCTGGCGCAATACTCCCACGACGTCACCACGTTCCTGATGTGGGCCGCGGAGCCGCATATGGAAGCCCGCAAGCGGCTGGGGCTGCAGGTGTTCGTGTTCCTGATCATCTTCGCCGGCCTGATGTACTGGACCAAGAAAAAGGTCTGGGCCGACGCGCACTGAGCGCGTCGAGATCATGTGAATTGAAAAAGCCCCTGCGGGGGCTTTTTTGTTGCCTATCGTTCGTCATTCCGGGGCGATGCGCAGCATCGAACCCGGAATCTCGAGATTCCGGGCTCGTCCTTCGGACGCCCCGGAATGACGGTAGTGTCAATTGCTTCCCGGCCTTGTCGCGGACTAAATAGCCGCGAAAGCCCCGTTAGAAACCACCGGAGGACCCCATGGGCACCAGCATTTCGTTCAAGCGACCTGACGGCAAGGACGCCAACGGCTATCTCGCCAACGCCGCGCGCGGCAACGCGCCGGGCGTGGTCGTGATCCAGGAATGGTGGGGGCTCTCCGAGCAGATCAAGGGGCTGTGCGACCGCTTCGCGGTGGCTGGCTTTGATGCGCTGGCGCCCGATCTCTATGCCGGCAAGGTGGTGCCGTATCACGACACGGACGCGGCCGGCAAAGAGATGAACTCGCTGGATTTCATCGATGCCACCACGCAGACCGTGCGCGGCGCCGCGCAATATCTCGGCAAGAACGGCGCTAAAGTTGGTCTGACCGGTTTCTGCCTCGGTGGCGCGGTCACCATCATCGGCGCCGCCAAAATTCCGGAACTGACCCGCGGGCGTGGTGTTCTACGGCATTCCGCCGGAAGCCGCCGCCAAGCCCGCAGACATCAAAATTCCACTGCAGGCCCATTTCGCCAACAAGGACGACTGGTGCACGCCGCAACTGGTCGATGCGTTCGAAAAAGGCATGAAGGCCGCCGGCAAGTCGCTCGAACTGTTTCGTTATGATGCCGACCACGCCTTCGTCAACGAACAGCGGCAGTCGGTGCATGACCGCGAAGCGGCGGAACTGGCGTGGGGGCCGCGCGACGGAGTTTTTTAGGAAGCATTTGGGGTAGGTTTTTTCTCGTCATTGCTAGGAACAAAGCGACGAAGCAATCCATTCTTTCTTTGAGCCGCGCTATGGATTGCTTCGCTTCGCTCGCAATGACGGGATAGAGCGCGGCGTTTGGGTCCCTGCGTTCGCAGGGACGACGACTGAATGTATTCAGCCCTTCACCCCGTCCCACCACGCACACGTGCCCGACATCAGTCTGTAATTGCCGTCCATCACCTGAACCGGCGCGCGCAGGCCGGAAGCTGCGGCGCGCATGCGCATTTCGCGGGCGACCCTCGCGATCGGCTGGCGGCAACCAGACGCGCTCATGGCCCCACAGGCTCGGGCCGGCGTGCATCTCGAACGGTTTCCAGGTCGCGGGCTCGATCTCGCGGCCGCCCCAGCCGCATTCGATCATGAATGATGACGGGCTTTTGGCGTAAAACGACGTCATCAGATCGTTGGTGTGGCGGCCGAGCGTGACATTGACGCGATCAGCTTGAGTCAGTGCAATGTCATAGGACTGGCCGACATCGTCGAGCGAGAACAACTCGACCATCAGATGATGCATGCCGTTGCGGCCAGTCTCGATCAGGGCCAGCGA
The DNA here is from genome assembly GCA_037201505.1 of Bradyrhizobium sp. GTDB lineage: Bacteria > Pseudomonadota > Alphaproteobacteria > Rhizobiales > Xanthobacteraceae > Bradyrhizobium. The sequence goes on along the minus strand of JBBCHO010000013.1, from coordinate 138,780 downwards.
GTGATGCCGCGCGTTGATGTGGAAGAAATACGCGCGAAACGGCTTTTCGATATAGTCGCTGAGCGCGAATCCTAGCACGTCGACATAGAACGCCATGACAGGCTCGAGGTTCTCGACCGTCAGTACGGCGTGCCCCAGCCCGAGCGGCCCGGTGCGGAAACCGGAAATCGAACGGCCGGGGCTGAACGGGGTATCGTCGATCTCGGCGCCGTTAAAACGCCTCCAGCCGATTGCCCGCGGGATCGTGAAACGAAATCAGGGCGCGAACGCGCCTCGCATCGGCCAGCGTTTTCGGTTCGGCGGTGACGCTAACTTCGGCCTGTTCCAGCCGTGCGGCGAGGGCGTCGAGCGCGGCTGCATCGGCCACTTCCCAGCCGAAGAAACGCGCGCCGTCCGGCATCGAGCGGTCGATCACGATGCGCTGCTTGCGGTCGTCCATCCGGAACGCCAGCAAGGATGAACTGCGCTCCACCGCCTGCAGCCCGACCAGCCCGGTGCCGAATTGCCGCCAGTCATCGAGCGCGGCCGAGCCGAACCCGGCATATCCCAGAGCCTGCACTGGCATCGCGCGCCTCCCGCGTTTCGCATTTTATAATCTTTAAGCCGAATCCTACGCATATTTTGGCCCGTTCAACACCAAAAGATACGCCCAAAACCGCCCATTTGCGGCAGGCGTTACAGCCATACCGTCCTTGACGAACCCGGCCAGCCATGGTGTTTACCCCTCCATGAGCACCGTCGTCCGCCCAGCCCGTCTCTGGTGGCGCACCTCCTAAGAGGTGGCCGGTGCGATTTCATTTTCATCAATCGTCAGAGGCCGTCATCGCAGTGCGACGGCCTTCTCGTTTGTCCTGTGTGGCGTTCCCTCGGCAAGTTTCGTAAGAGGATCACATGAACAGGACAGCCTTTTCACTGCCGGCCCGCAGCCTCTATCGTACCCATGGCGGCCTCGAAGTGACGCGTTCGGTGGAGCAATTCTCCGGCGGCGCCAACCGGCTCGATGATCTGATCGACCTGCTCGACAGCCGCCGCGGCGTGGTGCTGTCGTCGGGAACCACAGTCCCCGGGCGCTACGAGAGTTTCGACCTCGGCTTTTCCGATCCGCCGCTGCGGCTGGAAACCACCGGCACGAATTTCCTGCTCGATGCGCTGAACGCGCGCGGCGAAGTGCTGATCGCTTTCCTTGACGACGTGCTGCGCGAGCCCTGTGTGGTCGTCACCGAAAAAAGGCCCGCGCCGTCTCGCCGGGCATATCGTACGCGGCGCCGCGCCGGTCGATGAAGATCAGCGCACCCGCCGTGCCAGCGTGATGTCGCTGGTGCGCGCGCTGGTGGCGGCACTCGGCGCCAATGACGATCCGATGCACGGCCTGTTCGGCGCCTTCGCCTATGATCTCGTGTTCCAGATCGAGGATCTCAAGCAGAAGCGGCCGCGCGAGGCGGACCAGCGCGACATCGTGCTGTATCTGCCGAATCGCCTGCTGGCCTATGACCGCGCCACCGGGCGCGGCGTGGTGCTGAGTTATGATTTCGCCTGGAACGGCAAATCGTCGGAAGGCCTGCCGCGCGACACGCCGGAAAGCGTCTACGCCAAAACCCCACGACAGGGCTTTGCCGATCATGCGCCCGGCGAATATCAGGCCACGGTCGAAACCGCGCGCGCGGCGTTTGCGCGCGGCGATCTGTTCGAGGCGGTGCCGGGGCAATTATTCGCCGAACCCTGCGAGCGCTCACCGGCGGAAGTATTCCAGCGGTTGTGCCGGATCAACCCGTCGCCCTACGGCGCGCTGATGAATCTCGGCGACGGCGAGTTTCTGGTGTCGGCCTCGCCGGAAATGTTCGTGCGCTCCGACGGACGGCGGGTCGAGACCTGCCCGATTTCCGGCACCATCGCGCGCGGCATCGACGCGATCGGCGATGCCGAGCAGATCAGGCAATTGCTCAATTCGGAGAAGGACGAATTCGAGCTCAACATGTGCACCGATGTCGATCGCAACGACAAGGCGCGGGTCTGCGTCCCCGGCACGATTAAAGTTCTGGCGCGGCGGCAGATCGAAACTTATTCAAAACTGTTTCATACCGTCGATCATGTCGAAGGCATGCTGCGGCCGGGCTTCGATTCCCTCGATGCGTTCCTGACCCACGCCTGGGCAGTAACGGTGACCGGCGCGCCCAAATTATGGGCGATGCAGTTCGTCGAGGACAATGAGCGTTCGTCGCGGCGCTGGTATGCCGGCGCGATCGGCGCGGTGAATTTCGACGGCAGCATCAACACGGGCCTGACCATCCGCACCATCCGGATGAAGGACGGACTGGCCGAAGTGCGGGTCGGCGCCACGTGCCTGTTCGATTCAGACCCCGCCGCCGAGGGACCGCGAATGCCAGGTCAAGGCGGCAGCGCTGTTTCAGGCGCTGCGCGGCGATCCGCCGAAGCCGCTGTCGGCCTTCGCGCCGGACGCCACCGGCTCCGGCAAGCGGGTGCTGCTGATCGATCATGACGACAGCTTCGTGCATATGCTGGCGGATTATTTTCGCCAGGTCGGCGCCACCGTGACCGTGGTACGGTATATCCACGCCCAGCATATGCTGGACACCCAAAGCTACGATCTCCTGGTATTGTCGCCAGGGCCGGGGAGGCCGGAAGATTTCGCCATTTCCAAAACCATTGATGTCGCACTCGGCAAGAAGCTGCCGGTGTTCGGCGTCTGCCTCGGCGTGCAGGCGATCGGCGAATATTTCGGCGGCCAACTTGGCCAGCTCGGCCAGCCCGCGCATGGCAGGCCGTCGCGGGTTGCAGTCCGCGGCGGGCGGCTGATGCAGAACCTGCCCAATGAGATCGTGATCGGCCGCTATCATTCGCTCTATGTCGAGCGCGACAGCATGCCCGAAGTGCTCGAGGTGACAGCGAGCACCGAAGACGGCGTCGCGATGGCGATCGAACACAAGACGTTGCCGGTCGGCGGCGTGCAGTTTCATCCGGAATCGCTGATGTCGCTTGGCGGCGAAGTTGGGCTACGCATCGTCGAGAACGCATTTCGGCTGCGCGTGCCGGGAAATATGAGTTAAATGAAACAAAGCTTAACACCCACCGATGTCATTCCGGGGCGCGAGTGAAACGAGCGAACCCGGAATCTCGAGATTCCGGGCTCGCGCTAACGCGCGCCCCGGAATGACGATACGAGGATCAAATGACTTTTGAATATGATTTGAAGTCCAGCGTCCGCACCATTCCGGATTACCCGAAACCGGGAATCCTGTTTCGCGATATCACGACGCTACTCGGCGACGCCCGCGCCTTCCGCCAGGCGGTCGACGAGCTGGTGCAGCCATGGGCCGGCAACAAGATCGACAAGGTCGCCGGCATCGAGGCGCGCGGCTTCATTCTCGGCGGCGCGGTGGCGCATCAGATCTCTGCCGGCTTCGTTCCGATCCGCAAGCGGGGCAAGCTGCCGCACACCACGGTGCGGATCGCCTACTCGCTGGAATACGGCCTCGATGAAATGGAAATGCACGCGGACGCGATTTTGCCCGGCGAGCGCGTGATTTTGGTCGACGACCTCATCGCAACCGGCGGCACCGCCGAGGGGGCGGTCAAGCTGATACGCCAGATCGGCGCCAATGTGGTCGCGGCCTGCTTCATCATCGATCTGCCGGATCTCGGCGGCGCTGCGAAACTGCGGGCGATGGATGTGCCGGTGCGAACCCTGATGGCATTCGACGGGCATTGAGGTTTTACCCTCCCCTGGAGGGGGAGGGTCGACGCGAATGAAATTCGCGGCGGGGTGGGGTGACAGTCTCTCCCCTTGAGCGCTGCCCGAGTTGAGAGATCACCCCACCCCGTCCCGCATTTCGCTGCGCTCCATGCGAGCCGACCCTCCCCGTCCAGGGGAGGGTGTAGGGAAGCGCCTCACGACCTCTGCAACAGCAAACTGAGCTCCAGATCGCGGAAGCTGGAATAATTTCTTCGGATCCACTGATGCAGTTCGGTGGAGGAATCCTTTTCCTGCCGCAAATATCCGGTGAACGAGAAATTCAGCCGGTCGATATAGGTCTTGAGAAACGGTGGCAGCGCGGGGACGCGTATGATCCGGCCATGTCCCATGGCTGCGGCAACTCGCCGCGCACCACATATTCGTTGTCGATGGTCACCAGCGCATTGGCGGGGATCTGGTCCTGCAGCATCGGATAGCCGCGCGCCGAGACCCGGTCGGTATCGGCGACAAACAGGATGATCGGGGCCACGCCGCGCCGCGCGGCTTCCTTCAGGAAACCGATTTCGTCGGTCATGGTGAAGAACTCGTCGAAGGCGTGGAAGCCGAGATCGATTACCTTGGCCACGCCGTCATTGACGATCAGGCGGTCCATCAACGTCATCTTGCCGAAGGTATTGTCGACATTGGCGGTCTCGGTGATCCGCGGCAGATATTCCAGCAGCGACGGCTCTTTCAGATTGATGTCGAACGCCGTGACGGTGCCGTTTTTCAACAGCAGGAATTCGCTGAGTAGCCGCGCGAGCAGGGTCTTGCCGACCAGCGGGCGGGGCGAGCAGATGATGTAGACGGGCGTCGCGGACATCAGGGCTATATCAGGCGAATTTTGCGCCTAATCCAGCCAAATTATATCGCTCGCGCCATTATTTTTCGCCGCTGCGTCCGCCGGATTTGCCGGAGCCGACCAGATCGGTCAGCTTGATGCGGTCGAATTCGCTCCAGACATTGGCCAGCCAGTGCCGGACATAGCCGCGCAGCACGAACGAATAATTCGCGGCCTCGTCATTGGTGCCCTTGTTGGCCACGAATTTAAGGAACGGCACCGAGGCGACCTCGACCTGCTCATAGGCCATTTCGTTCAGCTTGGGGATGGTGAGTTCGGTGGCGTCCTTGATGCGGTGGAAATAGGAATTGTAGGTCGCCTGGTCCCACTCGAAGAAGCTGGTGTTGTTGATGAAGTTCTTCACCAGGAAATACTTCGCGCCCTGCATGAAGTTCGCGGTCTCGGCGATTTCGTCCAGCGAGGCGATCGAGGGGCCGAGGATGTGAAACACGGCAAAGGTGATCTGGCCGGTTTTCGCGGCATCGAGAAAGCCGATGTCGCGCAAGGAGGCCAGGGCCGGCGACAGCAGTCCGGCGCGGACATCGATCACGGTGACCGAAGGGCTGGCGGCATTGAGCGTATCGAAGATCTTCATCTGGTCCGAGGTCGTCGTCATGTCGACGATCTCGGTGATGTCAGGATGAAAGCGCTTCAGGGTGCCGCGCGGGGATTCGGTATCGAAGGCGCGGGTGGGCACGTTATTGGCGCTGAAATAGTCCAGCAGGGTTCGCGAGACGGTTGTCTTGCCGACCCCGCCCTTGTCAGCGCCTACCACAATCACGACCGGCTTCACCATGAACGCCCCTTGCGCGCAATATTATTTCCAACCGCTGCTTCTATACACGATGCGATCGGAATGTCCCCCGCCTGCTTTAGGCGGGAACATGGCAGAAACAAGGGAGAATTCAATTCATTAGACGGCGGTTGGGTTAATCCGTGCCGATGTCGTTAATCCTGCACAGGTTCCGGCCGCTCAACGGGTGTTATTGCCGAAATCGCTAGTGCTGGCCCCAAGGACCAGAAGGAGGACCAGAAGGAGGACCGGCGGGAGGAGCGCTAGAAGGACTGGCAGGATTGCCCCAGGGTCCTTGCGATGCAGCGGGAGGACCCCATGGGCCCGACGTCAGAGGCGGCGGGGTCTGGCCATCGGCCGGCACCGGCGGCTGATCGTCTTGGGCATTCGCTTGGGCATCAGGTGGTTCGGATGGCAGCGCCAGAGGTCCGGGATCGTGTCCGCCGGCGAATTTCACCAGCGCCTCTACGCGCGACTCGATGGACGGGTGGGTCGCGAACAAATCCGAAAAACCCTCGCGCGGGTTGTCGAGGCACAATTCCATGACCGCCGAAGTTGCGCCGGGAAGCTCGCCACGGTTCTCGATCTTGCGCAGCGCCGAGATCATCGCGTCGGGATTTTTCGTCAGTTCGACCGATCCGGCATCGGCCAGCAATTCCCGCGACCGCGACAGCGCCAGCCGCACCATTTGCGACAACAGCCACGCCAGCGCAATCAGCGCGACTGCGATAATGATGACAAGGATGGCCGCGCCGCCGGAGCTTTTCCGGTCGCTGCTCGATGAGGAAGACGACGAAGAGGAGGAGGACGACCACGAGCCGCGACCATAGCCGCCGCCATAATAGCCAAAATTGGTAAAGCCGCGGAACAGCAATTCGGCGAAGAACCCGACCACGCCGGCGATGATCACCGCGATCACCATCATCTGCACGTCGCCATTGCGGATGTGGGTCAGTTCGTGGCCCAGCACGGCCTCGACCTCTTGGTCGTTGAGCGCGTTCAACAGGCCTGTGGTGACGGTGATGGCATATTGACGCTGGTTCAGCCCGGTCGCGAACGCATTCAACGCGTCGCTGTCGACGATCTTCAACTTCGGCATCGGGATGCCGCGCGAGATGCAGAGGTTTTCCAGCAGATTATAAAGCCGCGGCTGCTGCTGCCGCGTCACGTCCTCGCCGCCGGTCACGGCATCGACGATCGACTGATGGAAGAAATAAGCAATCACGATCCACAGCACGGCGGCTGATGTGGCATAGGGAAACGCCGTCACCAGGTCGCGCGCCGCCTTGGCCAGATAATAGTCGACCGGGCCGCCGGCGTTCATCAGCACTTCGGCGATCAGCGCGCCGGCATAGACCATCACATAGATCAGAACGAACAGCCCGGCGAGCAGCAGCATCGAACGGAATTTGTTCGATGCGATGTGCGTGTAAAGACCATACGCGGCCATGATGCGCTGTTCTGCCGGAATGCCCTAAAGTCAGAACTTGACCGTCGGCACCGCCTCGACTTCGGTCCTGGAGGCGCCGAGGTCGAAGAAATCCTTGCGGGTGAAGCCGAACATGCCGGCGAACAGGGCCGCCGGCATCTGCTGGATGCCGGTGTTGTATTCCGAAACCGCGTTGTTGAAGAAGCGGCGGCTGGCCGCGATCTTGTTTTCGAGGTCGGACAATTCGCTCGCCAGTTGCTGGAAGTTGGCATTGGCCTTGAGGTCCGGATAGGCCTCGGACAATGCGATCAGTCTGCCGAGTGCGCCGCTCAACTGGTTTTCGGCGGCGGCGACCTGTCCCGGTCCCTGCGCCGTCATCGCCGCGTTGCGGGCCTTGACCACGTCGTCGAGCGTGCCGCGCTCATGCGCGGCATAGCCCTTCACGGTTTCCAGGAGGTTGGGGACCAGATCGTGGCGTTGCTTGAGCTGCACGTCGATGTCGGCAAACGCCTGATTGACGCGCTGACCGAGCGCGACCAGGCGGTTATAGGCGCCGATCGCGAACAGAACGAGAATAACGATGACGCCGAGAACGATCCAGCCGGTCGACATGGCAACAGCTCCTGGTGAGACAATAAAGGCTGATAGGGTAGACCAAAAAGCGCGCGCGCGGCAGCCTGCCGCGCGATGGGGTTATCCTTGGTCGGGCGCGAGGCGGGTTTAGTTCAAAGCAAGGGGAAGACGGGTCCCCCCGGCTAATGCCCGCTACCGGCAATCTCGCGATATAGACCGGCATACTGGCTGGCCCGGCTTCGCCAGGACACGTCCGTCGACATGCCGTTGAGCTGGATTTTTTTCCATGCCGGGTTGTCGCGATACAGGGCGTTCGCCCGGCGCAATGCCGCGGCGAGATTTTCGGTTGTGACCGGTCCAAATTTAAACCCGGTCGCGTGATCGCTGCCCGTTTCATCGAAATCGCGAACGGTATCCTCGAGGCCGCCGACCCGGGACACGATCGGAACGGCGCCATATCTGAGCGCGCAGAGCTGCGTGAGGCCGCATGGCTCGAATCTTGACGGCACCACGAGCGCGTCTGCGCCAGCCTGGATAAGATGCGCCAGCTTTTCGTCATAACCGATCAGGACGCCGATCTGCCCGGGATTGGCGTTCGCGGCCGCCCGGAATTTATCTTCGAGCCCGGCATCCCCGCTTCCGAGCACGGCCAGTTGCATGCCTTCTTGCAGCAGGGTTGGAATGCATTCGATCAGGAGATCCAAACCTTTTTGCGAAGACAGGCGGCTGATCACGCCGAGCAGAGCTGCCCCATTGTTTGATTGAAGGCCAAATCGTTGCTGCAAGGCCGCCTTGTTGGCAGCGCGGCCGTCAAGATCGTCCAGGCTGAAATGATCCGGAATGTCCCTGTCCGTTTCCGGATTCCACACATCGATATCGATCCCGTTGAGGATGCCCTGAAGTTCGCCGGATCGCGCGCGCAGCAGGCCGCCCAAGCCCATGCCTCCCTCGTCATCCTGAATCTCGGCGGCATAGCTGGGCGAAACGGTCGTGATGCGGTCGGCAAATTGAAGCCCCGCTTTCAGAAAGCCGATGTCGCCATAATATTCGACGCCCTGCATCGTGAACGAGTCCGGCGGCAAACCAATTTCGCGCAGCATCTGCTGCGGAAAGCGGCCCTGAAAGGCCAGATTATGGACCGTGATGATCGTGCCCGGACGCGGCAGTCCGCTGTAATGCAGATAGGCGGGCGTCAAGCCGGCCTGCCAATCATGGGCATGAACAACATCGGGTACGAAGGAGGGAATGCCGCCGAGCCCGATGTCGGCGGCCGTGCCCGCCAGCGCCGCAAATCGCAGGCCGTTGTCCGGCCAGTCGACGCCCTCAGGCGAGAGATAGGGATTGCCCGGGCGCCCGAACAGATGCGGCGCATCCAGCACGAACAAATCGAGTGCGCCGCAGGAACCACTGAGAAGGCGCGCCGGGCCGCCAAAGAAATCCCGCCATGCCAGCACCTGCTCGGCCTTTTCCAGCGCGTTGATGGCGGCCGGATATCCTGGCAACAGGGTGCGGGTTTCGATGCCTTCCGCCTTGAGAGCGATCGGCAAGGCGCCGGTTACATCGGCGAGGCCGCCGGTTTTGATGATGGGATAGATTTCCGAGGCGACCGAAAGGACGCGGACAGGTTTCATCCATTCAGCCTGTCGATCATCGGCTGGGTGATCAGGCAAATTCCCTGATCTGTGCGTCGAAAACGGCTTGCGTCGAGTTCGGGATCTTCGCCGACAACAAGTCCTTCGGGAATTTTCACACCACGGTCGATCACCACGTTCCGCAATCTCGCATGTCGCCCGACGTCAACATAAGGGAGGACCACGGCACCCTCAACCCGGGCATGCGAATGCAGGTGTACGCCGGTGAACAGCAGCGAGCGCCGTAGCGCAGCGCCGGAGACGATGCAGCCGCCCGCGACGAGCGAGGTCACGGCTTCACCCCTTCTGCCGTCCTCGTCATGCACGAATTTGGCGGGGGGCGAAATCTCGGCATAGGTCCAGATCGGCCAGGACCGGTCGTAAAGATCAAGCTCCGGGATCACGTCGGTCAGATCGATATTCGAAGACCAATAGGCATCGACCGTTCCGGCATCGCGCCAATAGCTGGGCTGATCGGTACCGGACCGGACGCAGGATTTGCTGAACTGATGCGCGACGGCGCGGCCATGTTTCACAATATAGGGAATGATATCCTTGCCGAAGTCGTGGCTCGAATGCGGATCTGCGGCATCGCGCTTTAATTGATCGAACAGAAATTCAGTGTTGAAAACATAGATGCCCATGCTGGCGAGCGACACGTCCGGCTTGCCGGGCATCGGCGGAGGGTCGGCCGGCTTTTCGAGGAAGGATTGGATGAGGTCGTTTTCGTCGACATGGATAATGCCAAAGGCACTGGATTCCGCGCGTGGCATTTCGAGGCAACCGACGGTGACATCCGCACCCGACTCCACATGCTGCTTCAACATGATCTCGTAATCCATCTTGTACACATGGTCGCCGGCGAGCAGGACGATGAACCGGGCCGCATGGGTCTCGATAATATCGATGTTCTGATAGACGGCATCTGCGGTTCCGACATACCACATGGTTTCGGAAACCCGCTGGCTGGCCGGCAGGATGTCGAAGCTTTCGTTGCGCTCCGGGCGGAAGAAGTTCCAGCCCATCTGCAAGTGACGAATAAGACTGTGCGCCTTGTATTGGGTCGCGACCGCGATGCGCCGGATGCCTGAGTTCAGCGCATTCGAAAGGGCAAAGTCGATGATGCGCGACTTGCCTCCGAAATAGACCGCCGGTTTGGCCCGTCTGTCGGTCAGTTCCTGCAGCCGGCTGCCCCGCCCGCCCGCAAGAACAAAGGCAAGGGCGTATCGTGACAATGGTTCGTTCGGGACGGCTCGCATTTTTCCTGCCTCCACAGAGCCTCACCAACTCGCAATCCCGACCGGTCGTTCCCGGCCTCGGGCCTCATGGCGTCAACGGTATCCGGAGCAATAGATGAATGCCAGCAGGTTTGGTCAGGCCCGGCGCTTGGAAAGCGCCGCGCGCCGACCTAGAGTTGGCCTGATGCAAATAGCGAGGAATTCAGACAATCATGAAGGGATGGCGTGCCCGCATAGGATTTCTGGTGCCGCCGGGAAATCCGACGGTCGAACCTGAGATGACGGAGCTGGCTCCCCCGGGCGTATCGCTGCATTTTACCAGGATGAGCGCGGACGGTCCGGCTGGGACGCATACCGGCCAGGAAGAACGCAATCTCAGCCAGCTTGCGAGCGTCCCGGCCTGCGTCAAATTGCTCGCGATGGTGTCACCCCGCGTCATCGTGATGGCGCATACGGCCACGAGCTATACGCTGGGACAGAAGCGGGAAGCCGAACTCGTGGCCCAGATGGAAGCCGCCAGTGGCGCGCGCTTCATCACCGCCTTCGGAGGCGTACTGGCAGCCTTCGCTCACCTTGGCGCGCACCGGATCGCCTATGCCACGCCCTATTCGGCCGACATGACGGCTCAGGGAAAGCGGCATCTCGAAACATGCGGCCTTGAGGTCGTCAATTCAGGCCATCTGGCTGACGTCCGCAATATCTACGAGGAAACCAGCGAGCGCGCCTATGCGATCGCCCGGCGGGTCGATCATCCCAAGGCAGATTTGATCTTTCTCAGCGGCGTCGGGATGCCGACACTCGATGCATTGCAGTCGCTGGAAGACGATTTAGGCAAGCCGGTGGTTTCGGCGGCTTCGGCGATGATGTGGCATGCCTTGCGCACCGCGGGCGTTCGCTGCAGCATCAAGGGCTACGGCAAATTGCTGGAAGGCAGCTAAAGTAGCTAAAGTATGGCGTTAAGTGGAGTCGGCTCCGTACCTGCGCGATTCAAAATTGCAGATCACGGACTAAGTGTTTGGCGGTTGTTGAGCCCGCCGAATTGGCATGAAACGGACCTTGCTCGAAGTCCGCTTTCAGGGGTAAGGCGGAAGTCCGACTTGAAGGCCGTCAGGTCTGTTTGACCCGCTTCAGAAGTCGGGACTACCAACAAATCTCATTCTAACAAACCCAACATCTTCCAAACGTCGCGGAGGCCGTTACACTCCCCCAGTCTGATTGTTGGGGGGATGGCATGGGACGGTGGCAGTTTATCGAGGGGGTTGGCCGGGGGACGGCAGCTCGGCCGCTTATTGAGAAAGTGCGTAGCCTTACGCCCGAACTACCGCGCCGCAGCTTCGTTTCGGGTGCCTGCGCTACCGCCGTCGGTAGCTTTGTGCTCAAGCAAAGTCCAGCGCGGGCCACTATCGTTCGCACCGACATCGCGACTTTGCCACCTTACGGCAACGGCGTTCTGCCTTCCGGCATTCGTTCCCGCACCGTCAGCAACGTCAACGGTCTAGCGGTGCATTTCCTGGAAGCTGGCTTCGAAGTGCCGGGGCGGCCGGCCGTGCTGCTTCTGCACGGCTTCCCGGAGTTGGGCTACAGTTGGCGGAATGTGATGCTGCCCTTGGCGTCGGCAGGCTATCACGTCATCGCCCCCGATCAACGCGGTTATGGTCGGACTACTGGCTGGGATGACTCCTATGACGGCGACCTCGCTTCCTTTGGCCTTCTCAACATGGTGAGGGACGCCTTGGAATTAGTCTCTGCTCTTGGCCATCGGACTGTCGCAGCGGTGGTCGGACACGATGCGGGATCGCGCGTCGCGGCCTGGTGTTCTTTGGTGCGACCGGACGTGTTTCGCTCGGTCGCAATGATGAGTGTACCATTTGCGGGCGTACTTCCGATGCCATTCGACACGGCCAATGGCGCAGCGCCACCGCGCCCAGCGCCCACCGACGCCGAGATTGATGCGCAGCTCTCCGCGCTTCCCCGCCCGCGTAAGTATTACCAAGAGTGGTTTCGAACACGCGGGGCAAACAACAATATGATGAATGCGCCGCAGGGCCTTCGCGCATTTTTCCGTGCGTACTATCATTACAAGAGCGCGGATTGGGCGGCTAATAAGCCCTTCCCGCTTAAGTCGCGAACCGCCGACGAACTGGCAAAAATTCCGACATATTACGTGATGGATATGGACAAGGGGATGGCAGAGACAGTCGCGCCTGAAATGCCTACCGCCGCCGCGATTGCATCGTGCAAATGGCTCACTGACGACGATTTAAGTGTGTACGTCACAGAGTACGGGAGGACCGGCTTCCAAGGTGGCCTTCAGGGGTATCGACGCGGTTCGGACCCTAAGAACAATGCCGAACTGCGGACATTCGCTGGGCGTACTATCGACGTGCCATCTTGTTACATCTCGGGGAAGAGCGACTGGGGTATTTACCAGACCCCGGGCGAGGTAGAGAGAATGCGCAACAGTGCATGCACGCAAATGGTTGGCTTTCATCTCGTCGAAGGAGCTGGTCATTGGGTGCAACAAGAGCAGAATGAGGAAGTGAGCAAACTGCTCGTTCAGTTTTTACGGGATCAGCCACGGCGCGACCAAACGCCGTGACCGGCTTAGCGAAAATAGACGGAACGGCATGCCCGCTTTTGGCAGCTTTGCGGGTCAGTGTTTGATGGCGTGTCAGGATTAAGAATGTCAAAGAATCTCATTCAAGCGATTATCAGCTCAGGTCAACACTGGCTCGTTTGAACGCTATCACCATACCCTCTCCCACAAGGGGCGAGGGGGCGCATCTTCATTGCTGTTGCAGATCAATCTAACGCCACCAAACCATAAATCCCCGCGACAAGACCGGCAAACGGTCATGCGGGACGAGTGAGGAAACGATGAGGCTCGCTTTGAGGCTGTTCGCCATCCTGTGCGTGTTGTTCGCGACACAAACGGCTTTGGCGCAATCGGGCTATCCGAACCGGCCGGTGAAAATCGTGGTCGGTTTTACGCCCGGCACGGCGCCTGATCTGGCGGCGCGCATTCTTGCCGACCGGTTTGCGGAAGTCTGGGGTTCGCCGTTCGTGGTCGAGAATACCCCGGGCGCCGGCAGCAATATCGCCACCGATCACGTCGCCAAGGCTCTCGCCGATGGCTACACGCTGTTGATGGGCGGCAACTCGTCGCTGGTTATCAATCCGAGCCTGTACGAAACATTGCCGTTCGATCCGATCAAGGATTTCGCGCCGATCTCGCAGGTGTTCATCGCCGCCAACGTACTCGCCGTTCCCTCGGCGTTGCCGATCAAGAGCGTCGCGGAACTGGTGGCGCTCGCCAAGGCGAACCCCGGCAAGCTTTCCTACGCCCATGCCGGTGTCGGCACGTCGCAGCATCTCGGCGCCGAATTGTTCAAATACATGGCGCATGTCGACATCGCCGCCGTGCCCTATCGCGGCACCACGGCGCTGATGCCGGACCTGCTCGCGGGCCGCGTCACCATGTCGTTCGCCAATATCTCCAATGTGATCCCGCTCGTGCGCGAAGGCAAATTGCGCGCGCTGGCCATCACCTCGATCAAGCGCTCGGCGCTGGCGCCTGATTTGCCGACCATGGCGGAATCCGGATATTCCGGCTTTGAGGCCGTGCCGTGGTTCGGCCTGATGGCGCCGGCCGGCACGCCGAAGGATGTTCTGGATAAATTATACACCGAGACCGTCAAGGCTCTGGCGGCGCCGCAGGTTCGCAAGAAGTTCGATGAGCTTGGGCTCGAGCCGGTCGGCAGCACGCCGGATGAACTGACCGCGATCATCCGGAAAGAAACGCCGGAGTGGGCAAAAGTAATCAAGGACGCCGGCATCAAGCTCGGCAACTAGCTGCGAACGGCGTGCAGCTCATCAACAATGGCCATCATCAGGTCAGCCATGCACGCAGGGCGTAGACGATTTTGCCGAATTGCGAAGGTCGTGTGCAATCACCGTCCAAAATGAGGTCAATGCGCAAAACAAAAAAGCATTGTGACGGTTTATGCGATTTCGAGCGTAAACCTGCACGTTGACGCTGAAAGCGGCCGTACCATACGCTGCAACTTCATCCAGAAAATTTGGATCAAGGGGCATCGTTAAATGACAAGTGCTGACATTACGGCTGTTGACGCCGGTGAAAGTCTCACGCGACCGCAGTGGAATGTGCTTGGCATCACGATGCTGTTTTGGCTGTTCGATGGTTACGAGACATTTGCGTTATTGCTGACCCTTGGGCCTTCGCTGCACGACCTTTTGCCGGCCAGCGAACTATCGACGCTGCCGCGCGTCGCCGCCTATCTGATTTCGATCACGCTGTTCGGCTGGGCGGTCGGCGGCGTGCTCGGCGGCTTTATCGGCGACCGCTTCGGCCGACGCCGGACCATGATCTGGGCCGTGGTGCTCTACAGTATTTTCACCGGCACCAGCGCGCTGGCGCCGACCTGGCAGTGGCTCGCCTTCACCCGCTTTCTCACCGGCGTCGGTATCGGCGCCGAATGGGGCGTCGGCACTTCGTTGTTGCAGGAAATCTGGCCGGAGCGGCTGCGCACCAAAGGCGCCGGCATTTTGCAGGCGGCATTTTCCGGCGGCTTTGTCATCGCCTCGGTGCTGTGGCTGGTGCTGGGCGGCTCGTTTGGCGCCTCATGGCGCTGGATGTATGCGGTCGGCATCGTGCCCGCATTGTTCGTCGCCCTGCTGGCGCGCGAGATCCCGGAATCCGATCGCTGGACCAAGGTGAACCACTCCATGGCGGCGATCGGCAGCGCCCTGCGCGCCAATGCCCGCAATCTCGTCGTCGCGATCATTGTCTCGGTCTCGATCACGGTCGGCTTCTGGGCGATCTCGTCTTGGGTGCCGACCTACGCGGCGACGCTCGCCTCCGATCCGAAAAGCGGCGTGTATTATGCCGGCATGGCCGGTCTGCTCTATGCGATCGGCGAAATCTTCGGCTGCATCGGCTTCGGCTGGTTGTCCGATAGCTGGGGCCGGCGCGGCACGCTGGCGTTCTATCTGGCCGGCTCGATTCTAATCACGCCGGTCGTGTTCCTTTATGTGCGCGATCCGCAAATCGTGGTGCTGCTGCAGCTCGTCAACGGTTTCCTGACCGGCGGACTCTACGGCTGGTTCGCGGTGCATCCGCCGGAAATGTTCCCGACCAGCATCCGCTCGACCGCGATCAGTCTCATTTTCAATTCGGCGCGTTTTCTGGCGATGTTCGGCCCGATCATCGCGTCGAGCCTGATCGCCTTCTTCGGCGGTTACGGCCCGGCAGCGACCACCCTTGCCAGCGTCTTCGCGGTCGGGTTAATCGCATTGTTCTTCCTGCCCGAGACCAAAGGAAAGCCGCTTCCGTCATGACCAAAGCTACCGATGTTAAGGCTACGCATGTGCTTAAACCTGGCGAGTTGGTAACGCTGCCGCCCGCCGGGAATATCAGCTTCGAAATCGAGACTGGTCAGCGGCTTCGCCTGGCCCAGCCGGAAGGCGAGCAGGTCGCGGACCTGATCTCTTTCAACCGTGACGATGCGCGCGAATTGCTGTCGATGCATTCGAGCCGCGCGGTGAATCTGAACTGGAAACTCACAGCGCCCCATACACTCTATACCAACCGCACCCGCGAAATGTGGAAGATCGAGGAAGACCTCACCGCCGAGAATTACTGCGGCGGCGGCTATTGCAGCGAGCACCTCAATGTCGCCCGCTACGGGGAGCCGGGAACCAGTGCGCCGAACTGCCAGTCCAATCTTGAAACCGCGATCCGCGGCTATGGCATGGACCGTTGGAGTTTCAACATCGATGCCTGCTTCAACGTCTTCATGACCGTCGCCTACGACGAGAACGGTGTGTGGGAAATCCGCCCGCCGAAAGGCAAACCGGGCGACTACATCACCATGCGGGCGCTGATGCCGCAGATCGTGGCCATTTCGAATTGCCCGATCCTGTTCAACTCCTGCAATAACTTCAAGCTGAAGCCGTTGACGCTGGAAATCCTCGGCTAGAGCCTAAATCGGTTCTGATTGAAATCAGAACCGGGCTCCAGTCTTTTGTTTTGACGCGTTTTCTTTACGCGAACCGGTATCCACTTCGCTCGAAAACGCTCTGCGAACTATTTCTCTTCCATGACCGCATCGCCCCAACGCCAGCGCCGGGCGCGGGCGTAATCTGCCTTGGTGCGGCTGGGCACCTTTGTCAAAGCGAGACCATGCGGCGTGCAGAGTTTCGCGGTCACGTCGACCTTGCTGACAACAGGCTGCGCCAGCACGCGGGCGGGATGCCGCGTCACCGGCGCGCGCGTCAGCGCGAGGTAACTGAATTTCTCGTCCTCGAACGGCAACTCGGCGCCCTTGATCTGCATATGCGCGCGCAGCCGCGGCAGGCGCTGGGTGAAATGACACCAGTCGGGTGTTATTAGAGGACACTTGCCGTCATGCGGGCAGGGGGCCGCGACATGCGCGCCCAACGCGATCAATTGCGCGCGCAGCGCAATGATCCGCGCATAGCCCGCGGGCGTGCCGGGTTCGACAATGACAAGCGTGTCGCGGGTTTTCGCCCACATCAGCTCGGCGAGCGCGCTTCGTTCCTTGTCGCTGAGCTCGGCGATGACGTAGCTCGCGACCACAAGATCGGCCGGCTCGGCCGCGGCGAGCGCGGCGCGGGCTTCGCCGCGTTGATAGGTCATTTTGCCAAGACGCGAGCTACCATGGCCGAGATCCAGCGCCAGGGCGCGCAGCGCGCTGTTGGCATCCAGCAGCGTGAAATCCATTAGCGATGAAAACGCCTCGGCCGCGGCCCAGCTTGCCGTGCCCGGCCCGGCCCCGACATCGAGCAGGCTGGCCGGCGCCAAGTTCGGGATGATCTCGCGCAGCGCGTTCAGGCTCGCCGTGATCGCAGCATAGGTCGCGGGCATCCGCGCCAGCGCATACGCCAACGCATCGGTCTCGGATTTGATCGCGCCGGAATGGCCGCCGTCGCGATAGGTCTTCGAGATGTCAGCGGCGCGCTCAGCCGCATCATTGCGCGACAGCCCGTGCAGCTTGGCGTCAAGCGCGGCTTTCAGCTCAGCAGGAAGGTCGGGAGCGGTCATTGGTTTCTTACCCTCCCCTGGAGGGGGAGGGTCGACGCGACTGCAAGGAGCGGCGGGGTGGGGTGACGGTCTCTCATTTGGTACGGTGCCGAGTTGAGAGATCACCCCACCCCGCCTGCTCACGCAGGCGACCCTCCCCCTCCAGGGGAGGGTAAGACATCACGCCACGTGCTGGTCGAGAATCTTCACGGCTTCATCGAGCGCGACCGAGACCAGTTGCGAGACGCCGCGCTCGGCCATGGTGACGCCGAACAGCCGGTTCATCCGCGCCATCGTGATCGGATTATGCGTGATGATGATGAAGCGCGTTTCCGTGGTCGAGGTCATTTCATGCAGCAGGTTGCAGAACCGCTCCACGTTATGATCGTCGAGCGGCGCGTCGACTTCGTCCAGTACGCAGATCGGCGACGGGTTGGTGAGGAACACCGCGAAGATCAGCGACAATGCGGTCAGCGCCTGCTCGCCGCCGGATAATAGCGACAGCGTCTGCGGCTTCTTGCCGGGCGGCTTGGCGATGATTTCGAGCCCGGCCTCGAGCGGATCGTCGCTCTCGATCAGGTGCAGCGCCGCCTCGCCGCCGCCGAACAGTTCGACGAACATCCGCTTGAAATGATTATTGACCATCTCGAACGAGGTCAACAGCCGCTCGCGCGCTTCGCGGTTGAGGCTCTGGATGCCCTGGCGCAGCCGCTTGATGGCCTCGACGAGGTCGTCGCGCTCGGTGGTCAGCCCGGTATGCTGGGTCTCGACCTCGCGCAGTTCTTCCTCGGCGCGCAAATTGACGGCGCCAAGGCGCTCGCGGTCGCGGCGCATCTTTTCGAGATTTTCCTCGATCTCCGCCAGCGGCGGCAACTCCGCGCCGGGTTCGATCTCGGCGAGACCTGCCACCGCATGCGGTTCGATTTCCAGCATGTCGTGGATTTCGCGCTCGATATCGATCAGGCGGCGCTTGGTGCCGTCCATGCGCTCCTCGGCGCGGGCGCAGGCTTCGCGCGCGCCCGAGAGCGCCTCGAGCGAAATCTTGGCGTCGCGATCGGTTTCGGCCATCGCGTTTTCGGCCGCGGCCAGCGCATCGGCGGCGACGCGGCGGCCGGTCTCAGAGGCTTCAATTTCGCTGATCAGCGCGCGGCGCTTTTCGGCGAACAAAGCCGGCGCGTTGTCGAGTTCGGCGCGTTCGGCCGTGACCTCGGTGACGCGGGCTTCGATGGTCGATATCTGCGAGGCCGCGCTCTGTTTGCGGTCGTTCCACTGGGTGCGTTCGGACGTGATCGCCTGCAACCGGCGATCGGCCAGTTCGGCCTCCCGCGCCAGCGCCTGGGCTTCCGCCCGCACCTGCGCGGCGAGGCGGCGATGACCCTCGATATCGGTGCGAACCATCGAGAGCCGGGATTCGGTCTCAAGGCTCAGCGGCAATTCGGCCAGTGCGGCGTTGGCGCTTTCATGCGCGCCTTCGGCCTCGGCGCGGTCGGCGGCGAGACGCGTATGCGCTTCAGTCAGCGCCGATTTGCGCGCGGCATGACGGTTGATTTCGCGCTCGGTCGCGGCGTGTCGCTCACGCGCGGCATCGGCCTCGCGCTGGGCGGCACGCCACGCATCGCGCGCGGAGGTTTCGGCAGCGGACGCCACTTTGAGTTCGGTTTCGGCGCTCTCCAAGGCCTGACGCTTGATCGACGCCTCGATGCGGGCCTGTTCGAGTTCGTTTTCGATATCGACCAGCCGGGCGCGCTCGGCCAGACGCCGGGCTGCACCGGTCGGCGCATGTGCGGCCGCGACAAAGCCGTCCCAACGCCAGACGTCGCCTTCCAGCGACACCAGCCGCTGGCCGGTCTTGAGCTGCGAGACCAGTTCCGCGCCGCGCTCCTTGGCGACGACGCCAATTTGGGCGAGACGCCG
The DNA here is from genome assembly GCA_037201505.1 of Bradyrhizobium sp. Taxonomy (GTDB): domain Bacteria; phylum Pseudomonadota; class Alphaproteobacteria; order Rhizobiales; family Xanthobacteraceae; genus Bradyrhizobium. Next base: position 119,547 of record JBBCHO010000013.1, on the reverse strand, counting down.
CGCCAGTTCCGGGGGCGCCTCGACATGGGCCGCGAGGGCCTCGACACCTTCGGGCAGTGCAGGATCGCCCTCGGTGACGCCCGAATTGGTCCAGCGCATCGGGGCCGAGGGATCGACCGGCGCATCGAGATCGTCGCCGAGTGCTGCGCCGATCGCCTTCTCATAGCCCTTGGAAACCGTCACGCCGTCGATGATCGGCGGCCACAGATTCTTGGTCTCGCTGTTGACGAGTTTTGAGATGGTGCGGGCTTCGGTCTCAAGCCGCTGCACGCGCTTGTCAGCCTCGTTGAGCGGCGCGCGGGCGGATTCCAGTCTTTGCCGGGCGGCGACATGGCCGGCTTCGTTGGCCTGCGCGCCGGCTTCGGATTGGGCGAGGTTTTCCTGCGCGGATTCCATTGCGCCGGCCAGTGTTGCGAGGTCACCGTGACCGCTGGTTTCCTGCGCCAGTCGCGCCTCTTCGCTCTGGACGTTGGCGATGTCCTGATCGAGCCGCGCTAACCTATCGCGATGGGTGCGCACGCTGGCTTCGAGCTGGTTGCGCTTGGCGGTGAGGTCGGCGAGTTCGGTGGTCAGTTCGGAGAACATCCGCTCGGCAGCCGCGAGCGTCGCCTCGGCTTCCGCCACGCGCTCATCGACGCCGCTGCGCTTCTCGACGCGCGACTTGATCTCTTCCTTCAGCTCAGTGTCTTCAGTATCGAGCCGCTGCAGCGCGACCTCGGCGTCGGCGCTCTGTTGCTGCTCGCGGGCGACGTCGGCCGAAAACTGCGTCAGCCGGCGATCAAGCTCGGCAACGCGCTCTTTGGCGCGCGCTTCCTCGCGGTCGAGCGTTTCGCGCGCGTTGGTCAGGCGCTGCAGCCCGGCCGCGGCACGGGCTTCCGACTCGCGCAGCGCTGGCAGTTCGGAGGCGCGGATCGCCTGGATGCGCGCCGCCTCAGCCTGCTCGCGGGTGCGCTCGGCCATTTCGCGAACGCTGAGGTCGTGAACTTGCGCCGCCTCGGCCACGTCGGCATGGGCGCCGACCCAGCGCAGATGGAACAGCATCGCCTCGGCCTTGCGCACTTTCGCGGCGACTTCGCGGTAGCGGATCGCCTGCCGCGCCTGCTTTTTCAATCCGTCGATCTGTCCGGCCAGTTGCCCGATCACATCCTCGACGCGGGTGAGGTTGGTCTCGGCGGCCTTCAGACGTAGTTCAGCCTCGTGGCGGCGGGCATGAAGCCCGGCGACACCGGCGGCGTCTTCCAGCACCCGGCGGCGCTGTTCGGGTTTGGCCTGAATGATCTCGCCGATCTTGCCCTGGTGGACCAGGGCGGGAGAACGCGCGCCGGTGGCAGCATCGGCAAACAAAATCTGCACATCGCGGGCGCGCACATCGCGGCCGTTGATGCGATAGACCGAGCCGGCCTCGCGCTCGATACGGCGCGAGATTTCCAGAATCTCGCGGTCGTTCATCGCCGCCGGCGCGGAGCGATCTGAATTGTCGATCGTCATCACCACTTCGGCGTGGTTGCGGGAGGGACGATTGCCGGAGCCGGCGAAGATCACCGCGTCCATGTCGGCGGCGCGCAGCGATTTGTGCGAGGTCTCGCCCATCGCCCAGCGCAGGGCCTCGACCAGATTCGATTTTCCACACCCGTTCGGCCCGACCACCCCGGTGAGACCGGGTTCGATCACGAAGTCGGTGGGTTCAACGAAGGACTTGAAACCGTGTAGACGAAGGCGCGTGAGTTTCATGGACACGATGCTCTGTTGGCAAGGCGCGAATCTCCCTGCCGGGACAATACCATAGAAGGCAATGTCGGTGTGTGGGCGAGTCGCTCCTTGCGGCTCTCATGACAGCGACAATGGCGAGGCCGGGGCCTTTGGGCAACCGCCGCGCAGGGCTTTTCCCAAGGCTTTTAAAGACTTTTAGTGAGGTTTTTACAGAGGTTATCCACAGATGTCGCTGTCGCGACCACCGCGGAACCATAATCGCCGCTGTTCCCATAATTACAGGCGGAATGTGTTCACCCGGCCCTTGGCCGGGGGCACGCCGATCCGGCCGAAGCCGCTCAGCTCTTGAGCAGCGCCTTGATCCGCTTGTCGAATTCGTCGAACGAGGTTTCGCCCTTGATCATCTCGCCATTGAGGAAAAAGGTCGGCGTTGAATTGACCTTCAGCACCTCGTTGGCGAACTTCTGATCGGCGACGATCTTGTCGAGCAGCGCCTGGTCCTTGAGGCAGTCGTCGACCGCCTGCTGGCTCAAGCCGGCCTGCTTGCCGATCCGGGTCAGGGTTTCCGTGGTGTTCTTCATCACCCAGTCGCTTTGCTGCTTGAACAGCATGTCGGTGACTGCGAAGTATTTTCCGGCATCGTCCTTGGCGATGCAGCGCGACAGCATCGAGCCGGCCGCGGCTTTGATGTCGAGCGGGAATTCGCGGAATATGTAGCGGATCTTGCCGGTGTCGATATAGGCCGCCTTGATCTTCGGAAACACGTCGGCGTTGAAGGCGGCGCAATGCGGGCACGTCATCGACGCGAATTCAGTGATCGTGATCGGGGCGTCGGCGGGGCCAAGCGCCATGTCCGGCAGCGAGACCGGCTTGGCCACATCGGCCGCACTTTGCGCCATCGCCTCGGTGATCAGGCGCAGCGGTGAGAAGCCGGCGAGCAGGCTGAGCCCGGTCAGCGACAGGGCGGCGGTGAAGGCGCGGCGGGTGATGATCAAGGTCTGCTCCCGAATTGGCGCGTTCACGCCCAAAAAACCCAACGGATACTTTCGCAATGCGCTTGGCTAACTTGAAACCTCAATTGTGGCAATGGCAGGCCACGGCCCCTGGACCCGATGGCAGGCTCAATTTCGCTTGATCGAGGCGCCGAGCCGCGCCAGCGCGGCCCGCAAATCCTCGTCCTCGATCGAGGTCAGGGTTTTGGCCACCTCCGCCACGGCCCTGGCATCCGGGGCCGCGGGCGCTTTTGGCTTCTTCGGGCGCGACAGCGGGGCCTGACGCAGCGCCAGCCGCCCGACCGCGTTCCATCCGAAGAAGCGGTTGACGCGCTGCAGGATGACATCGGAGCCGTGCTGGATTTCCAGCGCCATCGGCCCGTCCACCCGCAGCACCAGCGTGGCCGGTTCCTGCGGCTGCCCCTCTACCGGCCGCGGCCACTGGATCTTCAGCGGCTCGGCATGCACGGCGATTTCAGGACCGGCGATTTCCGCCCAGCGCGTCACGAGTTCGCGGGCGGCAAATCCCTGCCGGGCATAGGCGTCGGAAAACACGTCGCTGAGCAGGACGGAAAGCGGCTTGGCGCTGATCGGGCCGGGTTTGGACATCTGACTTTGTGTCGGTCTTTGCGTTCTGGTCATTCCGGGGCGCGCGTGACACGCGCGAACCCGGAATCTCGAAGTTATCCTCGCGAGATTCCGGGTCTGGACCTTCGGTCCATCCCGGAATGACGTTATATGGTGGCATGACTCTATCAGGCGCCGCCAGCAAGCGAAAGAAAGCCCCAACCTCCGAGCGCGTCGAAACCGCCGCCGCCCGTCCGGCGCTGCTGCTCGACTGGTACGACCGGCATCGCCGGCGGCTGCCCTGGCGGCCGCTTCAGGGCGAGCGTGCCGATCCCTATGCGGTCTGGCTGTCGGAAATCATGCTGCAGCAGACCGGCGTCAAGACCGTCGGGCCGTATTTCGAGAAGTTCATGGCGCGCTGGCCGGATGTCGGCGCGCTCGGCCGTGCCTCGCTCGACGACGTGCTGCGGATGTGGGCCGGGCTCGGTTACTATTCGCGCGCGCGTAATCTTCATGCCTGCGCGGTGGCCGTGCTGCGTGACTATGGCGGGGTCTTTCCCGACACCGAGGAAGGCCTGCGCGCGCTGCCGGGGATAGGGCCATACACCCGCGGCGGCGATTGCCGCGATTGCGTTCGATCGCCTGATCATGCCGGTCGACGGCAATATCGAACGCGTGGTGTCGCGGCTTTTCGCGGTCGAGGAATCGTTGCCGCAGGCCAAGCCGCTGATCCAGCAATTGGCCGCGACTTTGTTGGGGCCATCCCGCGCCGGCGATAGCGCGCAAGCGCTGATGGATCTGGGCTCCTCGATCTGCACGCCGAAGAAGCCGGCCTGCTCGCTGTGTCCTTTGAACGACGGCTGCGCGGCGCGCATGCGCGGCGATCAGGAAATCTTTCCGCACAAGGCGCCGAAGAAATCAGGTGAACTCCGCTGCGGCGCGGCGTTCGTGGTGACGCGCGGCGGCGAGCTGTTGGTTCGCACCCGTCCCGAAAAAGGCCTGCTCGGCGGCATGACCGAAGTGCCCAATTCAAGCTGGCTTACCGCGCAGCCGGACAAGGTGGCCTTGGAGCAGGCGCCTGAGCTGAAAGGCGTCACACGCTGGCACCGCAAGGCCGGTGTCGTCACCCATGTCTTTACACATTTCCCGCTGCAGCTTGTGATCTACACCGTGAACGTACCCGCCCGCACCCGCGCGCCGGAGGGCATGCGCTGGGTGCCGATCGCGACGCTGCGGGATGAAGCGCTGCCGAATGTCATGCGCAAGGCGATCGCGCATGGCTCGGTGATTAAAACGCCTCTATCTCGCGCAGTTATTGCAGAAGAATCGGCAGGTTGAGCGGACCGCGGAAGCCGAAGCCGTGCCAGCGCACATCAGCGGGATCAGGCAAGGTCATGTTGGGGAAGCGCTCAAATAGCATGGGCAGCAGGATCGCGCCGACGGTTCGCCGCGACAAATGCGCGCCCGCGCAGTGATGCGGGCCGTTGCCGAAGGCCTGGTGAGGATTGGGCTCACGCAGACCGTTATAGTTTTCGCCATCCTCGAAGACGTCCTCGTCCCGATTGGCCGACGCCTGGATCGTCATCACGGTGTCGCCTTTCGGGATGAAGCAGCCGCGGATTTCCGTGTCCTCCATAACGAGCCGTGAACTCGCCTGGATCGGCGCCACCCACCGCACCCCTTCCTCGAAGGCGGAGCGCCATTTGTCGCCTGCGCGCACGGCGTCAAGCTGATCCGGATTGGTGAGGCAGGCCGTAGAGGATCGTCAGCAGGGCATCGCGCGGCTCGTTGATGCCGCCGCCGACCGCGATCTTCACATTGGCGATCATCTGGCTTTCAGCAATCGGATTCTTCGCGTGGACCATGAAAGAGAGCGCCGAGGAATCCGGTTCGGCCCGCACGCGTTCGGCGTTGGCGCGAATACATTGGTCCATTTCCGCATTGGCGATGTCGGTCGCAGCGAAAGGCCCTGGCGTCCAGCCGAAATTGCCGGAGGCATCGATCAATGCCTGCGACCAGCGCTGCATGTCCGCATCGCTCGCGTCCGGAATGCCCATCGCATGCGCCAGAATCCGCGCCGCAAGTGGTCCTGCAAGCAGGGGAAAGAGATCGACCACCTCACCGCGCGGCAACCGATCAAGATAGGCCACCGCCAGTTTCTCATACAGCGGCGCCCAGACGGATTCGATCGTCTTCGGCATCAGGGCCGGCATCATCGCCATGCGTTCGGCCCGGTGCTCGTCGTGGTCCTTGCGCATCAGCGTATGCGCGAGAAAGGCGCGCGTCATGGGCGTGTGCGGGTCGTTGGAGCTGAACAACGCCGCGTTGTCCTTGACGTATTTGGTGTCGGCGGCCTTGGTGAGGAAGGTGCGGCCCACCGATTTGACCCGCAAGACCGGCGCTTCGCGTCGCAGGCGCCGTAGATCGGATAGGGATCGCGCGTGAGCTGTTCGATCGTGATGGTATCGTCCAGGGGCGCCAGGCACGTGGTCAGCATGGGTGATCCCCTTGGTTGTTGGCAGTATGCGCCGAAGCGAAGCATATGCTTGGCGACGAGGCGCTGTCGAATGTCATGCGCAAGGCGATCGCGCCTGGGTTGGGCGGGTAGCGCGTAAACCCATAAACGTTAATTTTTATGGCTGAAAATGATCGCTGGCGTGGAGTATTCCTCCCGCAGAGCAATATGCTTTGCTGCGGTGCATACCGGAACGTTTGACGCATTTTGAGGTATACTCCACCCATCCGAGGCGGAGGAATGCCATGCAGCATCGCTTCAAGGAGCATCTTGCCCCCGAGACAATCAACCTGTTCGGACTGATCGCCTACATGGCGTTATTCGGAGCGGGAATCTTCTACGCTGGCGCGTCTCTACAATAACGTAGAGAAGCGTGCAGCTCTCGGTTTCGAATTGTTGGCCGCAACTGGCTCAATTCGCGGCGGTGACCTTTGGCTTCTCCGCGCCGACGATGCGAACAATCGCGCCCGCCTCAATCGATTCCTGCGGATTGTCGATCAGTCTGTCCGCCAGGGTAAGACCGGATTGAATCTCGACGTTATTGCCGAGATCGCGACCCAGCCGCACCGATTTCAGAACCACCTTGTTGTTGGCATCGACTGCGGCCACGCGCATTCCCTTGTTGCCGAAAATCAGCGCCGTGGAAGGAATGCGTAGTGCGGCCACATCCGAGGGAATGTGGAATTGGGACTTCCGTGAAAGCGCCGGGCCATAGCTTGCCGTCCGGATTGTCGGCCTGCAACTCGACCAAAGCGGTGCGGGAAGTTTCCTCGACCGCATTCGAGGTCGATGTCAGCTCCGCCTCGAACGTCTCTTGCTGGCCGGGAACATGCAGCGTCGCTTTGACGCCGGGTTTGATGTCGCCAAGGAACGCCTGGGGGACATTCACAAAAATGCGCATGCGATGAATGTCGGCGATCTGGTAGAGCGCTCTTCCCGATGTGCCGCCGGCATTGAGAAGATCGCCGATATTGACGTTGCGCGCCGTGACGACCCCGTCGAACGGCGCCTTGATCTTTTCAAAACCGGTCAGCTCCTGGAGCCGGTTGACCTCAGCCGACTGGGCCGTCACGTTGGCTTTGGCGACCGCCAGCCCCGCGTTGCGCGAAGCCGAGTTCAGGCGATCGGTGTCGCCTGTTCCAGCGTCGACCACCCTTGGGCGACGAGCTTCACGGTTCGCGCGTTTGTCACCTGGCCAAGCTCGGCGTTCGCCTGCGCCTGTTCGACGGCAGCCGTCAATTGAACCAGCTGGGCTTTCGCCTGTTCGAGTTGCTGGTCGAGATCGGGCGCCGAGATGGTCACCAGCACGTCGCCTTTCTTGACGCGCGAGCCGATATCGTTGTGCCAGGCCGTCACGTAACCGCTGGCGCGGGGGAACAGCGAGTTGGTGTTGAAGGCACCGACGTTGCCCGGCAGAAGCAGCGACTGCTCCGGCGGACCGGGTTCGGCCTGAACGACACGCACGGTCGGAACCGCTTGTTCGTCGGTCCAGGCCTTGACCTCCTGCTTGCTCTTGGCACGGTCGTGGATGCCGAACGCGGCCAGTGCGACCGCGCACACCGCAACGAAGCCCATCAAAAACAGGATCCGGCGTGGCCTGGTAGGGCGCGGGCGGATGGTTCGGAAGACATGAGAGCTCCAGTCTAGGCTTGGGAAGGCACTTGAGAAGGCGGGATGGCCGCCTCGGAGGAACGTGGCTGGCGCCATGGGCGATGCTGAACAGCACCGGCACGAACACCAATGTCGCGAAAGTAGCAAAAAGCAGGCCACCGATCACGGCGCGGCCGAGCGGCGAGTTCTGGCCAGGTTCGATCGCCATCGGCGCCATGCCGATGATCATCGCCAGCGCGGTCATGATCACCGGCCGGAATCGCGTGCCCGCCCGCTTCCATCGCCGCGGTCAGTGCGTCCTTGCCTTCCGACAGCTGCTCGCGGGCGAAGCTGACGACCAGAATGCTGTTGGCCGTAGCCACACCATGCACATGATCGCGCCGGTGAGTGCCGGCACCGACAAGGTCGTAAAGGTGAGGAACAGCATCCAGACGATGCCGGCCAGAGCCGCCGGAAGCGCCATGATGATGACGAAAGGATCGAGCCAGGACTGGAAATTGACGACAATCAGCAGATAGATCAGGACGATCGACATCGCCAGACCGACGAACAATTGCCGGTAGGCATCCGTCATCGTCCTTGCCTGCCCCCGTATCGTGACGGTCGATCCCCGGGGCAATTCAGCGCGGGAATCATCAACGATTTTCTGCACTTCGCGGCAACGGCACCGAGATCCTGGCCCTGTGTGGTCGCATAGATGTTGACGACGGGCCGGATGTCATAGCGCGAAACTAGCGCGTTGAGCGGCTCAGGCGAGAAGGTGGCGAGAGCCCCCAGCAGTTGGGTCGATTGAGCCGCGGTCAGTGGCAGGTTTTTGAGTTCGCCAAGCGTATCGATGCCGTATTGCGGCGTCTGGACCGACACCGGATAGGACACGCCATTGGTTGGATTGAGCCAGTAGGTCGGCGCGGTCTGCGTGCTGCCCGACAGCGTCGCCTGAATGCTTGTCGCGGCATCGCCTTCCGTCAAGCCGACGACGCGCGCGGCGAGTTCGCGATTGAAATCGACCTTCAGCGCGGGATTCTGAAACTGTTCCTGGATACGGGCATCCGCGACACCGGAACGTAGCGAATCTTGCCAAGCACTTTATTGGCGAAGGCGCGGCTGGCGTTGAGATCGGCGCCGGCAATCTGGATATCGAGAGGGGCTGGAGAACCGAAATTGAGAATCTGGGTGACGATATCGGCGGGAAGGAACGCGAAAGTCGTGCCCGGAAAAGCCGCCGGCAGCTTCTCGCGCAGCATCTTCACAGTGTTGTCCGTGAGGTTTCGCCTTCCTTCAGGCTGATCGAGATGTCCGCGTCGAACACACCGATGGTGCCGGAATTGCCGTATGAAATGTTGATGCCGCTGTTCGGCAGGCCAATGTTGTCGACGATGCCGGAGATCCGGTCGGGCGGAATCAGCGTTCGGATTTTCTGTTCGACCTGATCGGTCAGGCGCGTCGTTTCCTCGATCCGCGTTCCGGTCGGCGCGCGCATGTGAATTCTGATCGCGCCGGCGTCGATCGAGGGGAAGAAATCCTGTCCGAGGAACGGCGCGAGGCCGATAGATATCAGGGTTACGGCGAGGAAGCCGCCAGCGAACCACAGACGATGATGCAGCGCCAGTTCCAGCAAGCCCAGATAGCCCTGTCGCAATCGTTCGAAATAATGCTCAAAGCCGTGCTGGAAGCGGGCGAAAAAGCCTTTTGGCGGCGGCTGGCCATCGTCGGAACGTGTCGAATGGCTATGCTGATTGCGCAGCAGGAAATGCGCCATCGTCGGCACCAGCGTATAGGTCAGAATGTAGGAGGCGATCATCGCGAAGACGACCGCCATCGCCAGCGGCCGGAACAGGTAGCCGGCGACCCCGCCGAGCGACAGCAGCGGCACGAAAGCGATGCAGATGCAGAACAGCGCGATCGTTGCCGGGGCCATGATTTCCTGCGCGCCATGGGTGATGGCCGTCAGGATGTCTTCGCCCTTTTCCTCCATGTGACGATTGATGTTTTCGATCGTGACCGTCGCATCGTCGACCAGAATGCCGACCGCGAGCGCGAGGCCGCCGAGCGTCATCACATTGATGGTCTGGCCGAGCACCGAAAGCGCGATCAGCGAACACAGCACCGCCAGCGGGATCGAAACGGTGATGATAAAGGTCGAGCGCCAGCTGCCGAGAAACACCAGGATCATGAAGCCGGTCAGCGCGGCCGCATAATGCCTTCGCGAACGACCGCGGTGACGGACTCTTTGACGAAGCCGGACTGATCGGCGACATAAGCGAGATTGACCCCTTCCGGAAGCGTCGCCTGAATCGCCGGCAGGCGCGCCTTGACGTTGGCGATGATGTCCCAGGGTCGAGGCGGAGCCGATCTTCAGCACCGACATCAGCACGCCCTTGCGGCCATCCGAGCGCACGACATTGGTCTGCGGCGGCGAACCGTTATGGACATGCGCGACGTCGCGGATGAATACGACGACGCCGTTGACCACCTTGATCGGCAGATTATTGAAATCCTCGATGACCTTCGGCGAATCGTTGAGGTCGATCGTGTACTCGTAGGAGCCTATCTTTTGGGTGCCGACCGGCGTGATCAGGTTCTGCCGGGGCGAGGGCACTGCCGACATCGGCCGCCGAAAGACCGTGGGCACGCAGCGCGTTCTGGTTGAGGTCGATCTGCACCTGCCGGGGCGCGCCGCCATAGGCGCCTGGCAACTGGGCGCCGGGGATCGTCGCCAGCGCGGGCCGGATGAAGTTGGTGGCAAGATCGTTGAGCGCGGTCTGGGAAAGCGTGTCGCTCGACAACGCCAGCTGGATGATCGGAACGCTTCCGGCGTCGTAAACCAGCAGGAACGGCGGGGTGATGCCGGCAGGAAGCTGCTTCAGGACGGTTTGAGATATCGATGTGACCTGGGCCTGGCGGCGCTGATATTGACCGTCGGCTGGAAGAAGACCTTGACGACGCCGTAGCCGGCAAGCGACTGCGACTCGATATGTTCGATGTCATTGACGGTCGTCGATAGCGACCGTTCGTAGATCGCGACGATGCGGTTGGCCATATCGTCTGGCGGTAATCCGGTATAGTTCAGATCACCGAAATGACCGGGATGTTGATGCTCGGAAAAATGTCGGTCGGTGTGCTGAGGATCGAGCGGACGCCGAAAATCGCGATCAGGATCGCCATCACGACGAACGTGTAGGGACGCGCAAGAGCTAACCGAACGATCGCACTCATCAACCAGGGCCCTGAATCTAGAGATTGCGCCGTCCGGCGCTGGCGACGATACGCACCATCTGGTGCGGCCGCCGCAGCGGGTAGAGCAGCACGAACCGGCCCTCGATTGTCACGTCCACCCCGGCTTCCTTGAGAGAGGATATTTTTGGGCAGAGTGCGGACCAATAAAATGAGCGTCAAGTTACCATTGGGTCATGTGTTGCAATTTTCACCGAAATAGACTTCGCAACGCGCTTAAACCATTAAAAATAGACTTCGGAACGCGCTGAAAACATTAAATTAGAATTCAGTCAGTTAAATAGACGCGCGCCGATGCCCCCGTGACCGGGCGCTAACCCCCGCCTATGCGCTGGCCCGGCGCCGGCATGCTCACGATCGGGGGCTTGGCATTGAGGCCCTCGACCTGGAAACCGGCGACGCGCTTGTAGTTGGCGGCGATGGTGTGCAGTTCCTCAACCGACAGCACGTCGGTGACGACATTGTAGCCGTCGGGTGCGCGCTCCTCGACCATCTGCATTACCTGCTCCGGGCCGTTGCGCCGGTTGAGCATCACGAGATCGGTCGTCGCGGGCCGGCGCTCCGCCTCATAGGCCAGCAGCGCCGCGCTGGTCGCGCCACGCGCGAGGATCTCGCGGGTCAGAACCCGGGCATCGAGGATCGCCTGCGACGCGCCGTTGGAGCCGATCGGGTACATCGGATGCGCGGCGTCGCCCATCAGGGTGACCAGCCCAAACGTCCATTGCGGAATCGGATCGCGGTCGACCAGCGGATATTCATAGGCGTGCGGGCAGTTGCGGATCAGGCCGGGCACATCGAGCCAGTCGAAGCGCCAATCCTTGAACCAGGGCAGGAATTCCTCGAGGTTGGCGGCCCGGTTGTAATCCTCGCGGCGCCATTGATAGGTCGGCGGCATGTGCCGCTCGGCGACCCAGTTGATCAGGAATTTGCCGTTGCTATCGGCTTGATTGGAAATCGGATAGCAGACGAATTTCAGGACCTCGTGGCCGCCATGATCATGGTGCGGCCGGACAGAAACGCATCCGACGCGGTGATGCCGCGCCACAGGATGCGTCCGTTCCACAGCGGCGGGCCTTCCAAGGGATAGAGCTTTTCGCGGATCGCCGAATGAATGCCGTCGGCCGCGATCAACAGCGCGCCGTCGTGGTGGCCCCGGGATTGGCCGGTCGCCTTGTCGATGAAGTCGGCGCGAACGCCGTCAGGCGTTTCGGTCCAGTCGCGCAGATGATGGCTGGTGAGGATATTGTCGCGGCCGAGGCGCTCGGTCACGGCGTCGAGCAGGATCTGCTGCAGCGCGCCGCGATGGATCGAGAATTGCGGCCATTTATACCCGGCCTCGATTCCCCGCGGCTCACGCCAGATCGGCTTGCCGTGTTTGGAGAAATACGCCAGTTCGCTGGTGCGCACGCCCGCAGCATCGAGCCGCTCGAGCAGGCCGAGTTCGATCAATTCACGCACCGCATGCGGCAGCACATTGATGCCCACCCCGAGCGGCTTCAGCTCCGAGACACTTTCGAAAATCCGGCAGGGAACGCCGATCTGGTGCAGGCTGAGCGCCAGCGTCAGTCCACCGATGCCGCCGCCTGCGATAAGAACCGTCATGTCACGCTCCTGTTACCGGGGCGTCATGGCACGACAGGCGGCGAGGGGGCAACTGCGAAGGGATTGCGAGCGGCGCCGTTTCGGCCGGTTGGGCTGCGTCGCGCGATGGCGAACGCGTCGGCGCTGGTCCACCGCTCAGGTCTCGATGCTTTTGCCTGAAGTTTCCCGGGTGCCGATCACCGCAAGCGTGGTGACCAATCCGAGCAAGATCAGAAAAACCGAGATTGGCCAGGTTGCGCCTCCGCTCCAGCCCACCACAGCCGCGGCGACAAGCGGCGTTAGCCCCGCCGCCAATGGCGGCGCCGATCTGAAAACCGAGCGATATCCCGGAATACCGCACCCTGGTTCCGAACAGTTCGGGCATAAAGCTGGCGTGAAGGGCGAAAACAACACCCTGGCAGATGCTGATCCCAATCACGATTCCCAGGAGAACCAGTGTTGGATTACGTGTTTCGAGAAGCCAAAAAAGCGGGAATGCGTACAGGATTCCAAAGACGGTCCCGAACAAGTAGATCGGCCGCCGGCCGACGCGATCCGACAGCCAGCCCGTGAACGGCATGACGAAAAGCTCGCACAGGGTGGCCAGCGTCACTGCGTCAAGAATGAAAGCCTGGCTCATTCCGAGTTGTTTCGTGAGATAGGCGACAGCGAACACCGAAAGAATGTTGACCCATGCAACTTCCGTAACCTTGATACCGATCGCAATTAATGTTTCACGCCTGTAGGTCGTGAGTACGTCGACGAGTGGAATGCGCGCCGTTTTCTTTGCGGCGCGCATGCGTTCGAAGGCGGGCGTTTCGTCCAAACGCGTGCGAATAAACACGCCAACGATGATCAACAGGGCACTTGCCAGAAATGGCAGCCGCCAGCCCCAGCCCAGAAATTCGGATTCCGGCAGGCGCGTGGCAAGCGCAAATACTCCAGTCGCGATCAGCCGACCGAGCGGGTTACCCATCTGGACGATGCTGCCGAACAGGCCCCGCCGATTTGGCGGCGCGGTTTCAGCAACCATCAACACCGCACCGCCCCACTCGCCGCCGAGTCCAATCGCCTGCACCAGGCGCAGTACGATGAGGCAGATCGGCGCCAGGATCCCGATCTGTTCGTAGCCCGGTAAAACGCCGACAAGGAAGGTTCCGCCGCCCATCAGCATGATTGAGATCACGAGCATGGACCGTCGGCCGATACGATCGCCAAAGTGGCCAAACACGATGCCGCCCAGCGGGCGAGCAAGATAACCGACGGCAAAGACGCTGAATGCGGCGAGGGTACTGGTGACCGGATTCGCGGTGGGAAAGAAAGTCTTGCCAAAAACAAGCGCGGCCGCTGTCCCATAAATGAAGAAGTCATACCATTCGATGATCGTGCCGAATGCGCTTGCGAGCACGACCCTCCCGGTCGGTGGCGCGAGTGCTGTATGCCCGTCGACTACGCCGGTCATCGGCCCCTGCACGGCATCGGCCATCTGATCCTCCATTGACTGGAACGGGGACGAACTTCCTTCTTATTGGGCCGGCAACGGCTCAATCGATCGCGTTCGGCTCATGCCGAAGAATTCGACGCGCGTAATAGGCAAAGGTCGCAGCCACTGCGCTGGGCTTCAGCCGATAGTCGTGGGCTTCCTGCGCGAGCGCCGGATCGACCGGAAGGATCGTGCCGGCGGACATCGCCATCAGTTGAAGCTTGGCGGCCCGCTCGATAAACATCGCGAGAACAGCCGCTTCCTCGATGGTCTCGCTGGCCGCAAGCTGGCCGTGATGGGCGAGAAGAATGGCGCGCTTGTCCCCGAGCGCGTCGGAGATTATGCGGCCTTCCTCGTCTCCGATGGGTGTCCCCGGCCATTCGCGAAGCCAGGCGCAGTCTTCGTGGAACAGCGTCGTGTCCATGTGCGAAACCACGAGCGGTACGCCGATCATGGATAGCGCCGAAACATGTGGCGCGTGCGTATGCACGATGGCCCTGACATGGGGTCGCGCGCGGTAAATCCACAGATGAAAGCGGTTGGACGGGTTCGGCATCCCGTCGCCTTCGAGCACGTTCAGGTCGTCGTCCACCAGCAGGAGATTCTCCGGCCGAATCTCGTCAAAGCCGAGGCCGAAGCGGAGCATGTAATATGTGCCCGGCGCCTCGCCACGGGCGGTCGCCTGGCCTGCAAGTCCGGAATCGTGCCCTTCGGCGGCGAGGATGCGGCAGGCGAGAGCGAGCTTCTGACGCGGCGACCAGTCCGGTATTGTGAAGTGCCGGTTCATTCGCTCGCTGGTCTGGCGGTGATATGTGTCCTTGTCTCTGGTGATAATGTTCATGATGTCCTCGCATACCGGCATGGTCTTGATACATGAAATCACAAATGACACAAAGTGTCACGTAAGAAATGCGGCAATCTATCTGACGCAAAGACCGTGCCGGCGGGTTCAGGTCCCGAAATTCTAGGCCGTGACGACCACCAGCGCCTGGGCGACTTTGCCGTTCAATGAACGGGACCGGTGCGGAATATGCGAATCGAAATACACGCAATCGCCGCTGTTTAACTTGTAGCTATGGTCGCCGAAGTCGAGTTCGATCGCGCCAGAAAGGACAAAAATGATTTCTTGTCCCCCATGCTCGAAGCGTCGATCGTCCTGGAATTTGAGAGGCGGCCGCATGATGAACGGCTCCATTGTCTTGAATCGTTTGCCCGGAGCGAGCATTTCATAATCGTAGCCTGACCCACTGCCACCGCGCATGAAAGACGGGCGTTCGGCGCGCCTGACGAGCGAGATCGCGTCGTCATATTGAGTTTCGCCGAGCAGTTGTCCCACAGACAGGTCGAAAGCACCGGCAATTTTCAGAGCCGTCGAAATAGACGGAACCGATAAACCGCGCTCAACCTTTGAAATATAGCTCTTTGTGAGACCGGCCGCATCGGCGAGCTGATCAAGGGTCATTCCGTGCTGTCTGCGTAAAAATGCTATTCTGCCGGCCAACGTGGTGCGCGATGCCGTCGCCAACCGTTTTGAGTCCGATTTCACCTTGCGTTTTTTGGGGGTCCCGGCAGGGCGCACCGGGGTCATTGATTGGGTGGTTGCGCGGGTCTTTGAAGGGCTGTGGGCAGTTCGGGAAGCGCGGCTCATGACGATGCAATGACCTTGTTCGAGTCGAAAGATTTTGGCGCATCCACATGCCGTAGGTGGGGCCGTCGAGATGGCGAACAATAATCGATCGACGGAAAACGCTTCAGGCGAATGCGTGATCAAATCCAAAATGATCGCCTCCGGTCATGCTATACCAAGTTTTTAGTTCGCGCCGACAAGATTCTCGGGTGCCGGACCTCCGGGGTCGAACTGGGCTCGCGTCGGATAAAACATGAACTGTTCGTCGGGGCCGGGGGTCGAGCGGCGGCGTGACCGCCTTGAGCGACAAGGGTTTTGCCGGCGCGGCGATCAGGCGGGCATTGAGTCCGATATATCCATGCAAACCCAACGCTTGCGTTTCAGCACGCGCTGCCGTTTAAATACGCGAAACCAGCCGTGTGAAGCGAACCGAGCCCGGGGGATAATTCCGCGGGCCGCAAAAGGGAGAGATAAAAAATGCCAATCAAAGAGCACGCAAAAAAGATGAGTCTTTCTTCGGCGGTCCTGTCGCTCGCCGCACTATTGATTTGCTCCGCAGCACAGGCGGCCGAGCCCAAGCTGATCGTCACCACCGAACCGAAGTCGCAGCCGGAGAGTTTTACGCAGGCGCCGGACGGCGCGTTGATCATCGGCAGCGCCAGCAAGCCCGTGATCTACCGCGCGCGCCAAGGGCGCGACCGAGGCGAAGGTTTTCATCGATGTCAGCGCCACTGAGGGCGCCGTCACCTTTCTCGGTGTGCTGGCCGATGGCCCGACCAACACGCTGTGGGCCTGCCAGATCATCGGCACGGGCAAGAACCGCCATTCGATCCTGCGCAGCTTCGACCTGACCAGTGCGGCGCCGAAACTGCGCTGGCCGCTCCCCGGCGACATTAATCTGTGCAACGATTTCGTGGTTGGGCCTGACAAGGCGCTCTATGTCAGCGATACCTTCGGCAGCCGGATTTTCCGCCTCAAGCCTGATGCCTCTGAGCCCGAATTGCTGATCGAGGATCGCACCCTCGACGGCATCGACGGCATCACTTTTCTGGGCAGCGAGCTCTACGTCAACAACGTGATCTCCAACAATCTGTACCGGATCCCGCTGGATGCGACCGGCAAGGCCGGCGCGCCGGTGCAGATCTGGCCCGATCGGCCGATCAAGGGACCGGACGGCATGCGGGCCGCCAACGGCAAGCTGTATCTGACCGAAAACAGGAACGGCCGCGCGGACGTCGTGACCGTCAATGGCGATCAGGCAACCGTCGTCACCATTCTCGACGGCCTGACCCAGCCGACCGCGATCGAGCCGGCCGGCGACATCCTGTGGGTCGGCGACCGCGCCACCGACAAGGCGATCGCGCTGCCGATGCCGAAGTAACCGGCGGTTGGTCGCGGGTTACTTAATAATGTAGCCCGCATGAGCGCAGCGATATGCGGGGTCTGAAACCCGGATGTCGCTTCGCTCATCCGGGCTACGCAGCTCGTATGGATCGCGCCCGTCAGCCCAGCTTGGAACCGTTCACACCGTCAAATAGATCGAATACAGCGACGTCGTTCCGCAAATGAACAGGCGATTGAGCTTGGTGCCGCCGAACGTCACATTCCCCACCATTTCGGGAATCAGGATCTTGCCGATCATCGTGCCGTCGGGGTCATAGCAATGGACCCCTTCGGCGCTGCTGGTCCAGATCCGGCCATTTCGGTCGAGGCGAAACCCGTCGTAGAGACCTGCTGACGATTTCGCGAAGATCTCGCCGCCTGACAGTTTGCCGCCATCGACCTTAAAGCGGCGAATGTGCTGCGGGCCGTTCTCCTTGTGCGTCGCGCCGGTGTCGGCGACATAGAGGTATTTCTCGTCCGGCGAAAACGCGATTGCCGTTGGGGCGGAGCATGTCGGTGATCACGGCGGTGACCTCGCCGGATTTGGCGTCGACGCGGTAGACGTAACAGCCCTCGATCTCCTGCTCGGCGGCATCTCCCTCATAGTCGGTGTCGATGCCGTAAGCGGGATCGGTGAACCAGATCGAATCGTCCGACTTCACCACGACATCGTTGGGCGAATTAAACCGCTTGCCGTTCCATTTGTCCGCGACGACGGAGATCGAGCCGTCGATCTCCGTGCGGGTCACGCGGCGCGTGAGATGTTCGCAGGTGACCAGCCGGCCCTGATTGTCGACGGTATTGCCGTTCGAATTGTTGGCGCGCTCGCGGAACACCGAGACTTCGCCCGAGGGTTCGACGAACCGCATCATGCGATTGTTCGGAATGTCCGACCAGACGAGATAGCGGCCCGCCGCGAACCAGGCCGGACCTTCAGCCCAGCGCGCGCCCGTCCACAAGCGCTCGACGCGCACATGACCCGCAAAGCAATTCTTGAAGCGCGGATCGAGAACGACGATGTCGGTTCCCTCGACTTGACCATACCACATCGGAATCCCTGCCTTTCAATATTGCCCAGCAATTGTCTCGTAGACCGAAGCCTTGCGAACTTGTCCGCGGGTCCTCGCGTGAATTCAACTATTCCCGCTTTCGTGCATTCCGATCATAGCCAAACGCGTTCTTCAAATCCTGCATTGCAGCAACGATTGGAAATAAAAAAGAGGGCGGGATCACGAACACTCAACTTGTCGAACGGCATGCTCCGTTGGTAATGACCGGGAAGGTTGGGGTTGTGGCTTTTATACAACTCTCGGCCGAAAACGTATGCCGTCGCGAGCGTGGGCGTGAACTTTCCACATTGTTCAACCATTACGCTCACGATCGAATCACCGCTTCCTGTGCCCCGGGGTTAGCTCCGCCATCGCCTCGTTCGGCCTTATCAACATGGCCTCGGCCGCGGATCTTCCCGCGCGTGCCCGGCCTATTCAAAGGCGCCGCGGCGATCGTTGACGCCGCCTACGACTGGAGCGGCTTCTACGTCGGTATCAACGGCGGCGGCGCGACCAGCCGTTTCGACTGGAACGCGGACGGCTTCGGCGACGAAGGCAGCCACAATGCGACGGGCGGAACGGTCGGTGGCCAGGTCGGCTATCGCTGGCAGATGTCTTCCTTGGTCTTCGGCCTGGAAGCGCAGGGGCAACTGGTCTGATTTTCAAGGGCGCAGCAGCACCAGCCTCTTGTTCCCCGGCCAGACCAACACCAGCAAAGATCGACAGCTTCGGCCTGTTCACCGGCCAGATCGGCTATGCCTGGGACCTAGCGTCCTTGGTCTACGTGAAGGGCGGCGCCGCCGTCACCGACAACCACTATACGGCGAACTCGACGATCGGGCCGCTGATCGGCTTCGACGCGACCAGCGAAACCCGCTGGGGGCGCGTCGGTCGGCGTCGGCATCGAATACGCCTTCGCCCAGAACTGGTCGCTCGGCTTCGAATACAACCATCTCTTCATGGGCAACCCGGACGTCAATTCGTCCACCGGCTTCCTGATCGCCGACCATATCAAGGAAGACGTCGATCTCTTCACCGCGCGTGTGAACTACAAGTTCGGCGGACCGGTGGTGGCCCGCTACTGAGCTGGTCCGAAACTTCGTTTAATTCAAAACGTGATCTGAAAGCCCCGGCATCGTCCGGGGCTTTTTCGTGGAACGCGAAAATGTAGCGGGAAGCCTCATTCGATCACCTCGTCGGCACGCAAGAGGAACGATTCCGAGATCGTGAGTCCGATTGCTTTCGCGGTCTTGAGGTTGACTATCAGTTCGAATTTCGTTGGTTGCTGCACCGGAAGGTCCCCCGCTACGGTACCCTTCAGAATTGATCGACATAGTTTGGCCGAGTCGCGGGATAGCTGCGCGAAATCCGGACCATAGGAGAGTCAGCCCACCATCGGCTGCGTAGGATTTCGCCTCATAGATAGTCGGCAAGCGATTTTTCGCCGCCAAGTCGGCGAGTTCGATTCGGGTTCGCGTATGATAAGGGGGGTGGAGATAACGAGTGCCGCTTGATCCCCCGGCTTGAACAATTGTCGAAAAAGGCAGCGGTGAACTCGGTCGGACTAAAAACCGGGACCCGATGAACCTCGATTTGAAGCGCACGGGCAGCAGTGACGATAGCCTCAATATAGCGCGGCGTTATGAGTCCGCTTGGCGTGATCGGCTCTATAACGCCAAGCCGGGTGAGGGCCGGGACAAGTTGCCTCAGCATTTCGATGCGCTTGCCCATCAACTGAGGTGAAAGGATTTGTATTCCAGTGACGTTTTCCCCCCAGGCTTGCGCAGAGCTTGCTATCAACCCTGACCCTTCCAGGTCTCCTGAAGTCATGACGACAATCGGAATCGTGTTCGTGGCCTTACGAGCGATGATCGCAAGGCCGCGCGGTGCTTGCCACGATCACATCCGGATTCGTACCGACCAACTCGGCCGCCATCGTGGGGAATTTGATCTGGACTCACGACCGCGTGACGGATTTCAAACGATACGTTTTTTCCCTTCCGTCCAGCCTAATTTCTGGAGTCCTTGAGTGAACGCTGCGAAGCGAACCCACATTTCCGGGTCATCCTTCGCCTGTCCCCAAAAAACGCCGATCTTGCGGGTTCGTTCAGCGCCCCGCGATACAACTGGCCAGACCACGGGCACGGCGGCCAAAAGTGTGATGAACTTGCGCCGCTGCATGGAGGTTTCCTGCCGACCCCAAAAGGCTATCCCAACTTCCAGGCCTCTCATAGAGACACCATGTCGCCTATCGGCACTTTCCCAACCAGCGATCCGAACGACGCGGTCACGATGCTCCCTGAGCAAAGAGGATCGGGCTGTTTCGAATACGCCTTCGCTCGGAACTGGTCGCTCGGCTTCGAATACGATCACCTCTTCATGGGCAACCCGGCGTCAATTCGTCCACCGGCTTCCTGATCGCACGAGGGTGGAGCTCGACTTCGGCTGACCCTGAACGGACTTCTGGCAGCTTTTCGCTCCGTTGACGAAGTTCCGACCATCGCCCATTCTTGCTTTGGCTGCCTGGCGTCAACCACTTGGGGGTTCCGATGAAATTTTCCCGCGAAGATATACAGTTCACATCTCGCGGAGCGCCACTTCGCGGCTGGGTCTACCGGCCTGACGGTCAATCGTCGGCGCCGGGAATCGTAATGGCCCACGGGTTCACTGCAGTACGCGAGATGTTCCTGGATCGCTACGCCGAGGCATTTGCGGCGGCGGGGGTTCGCGACGCTGGTGTATGACCACTTCGGGTTCGGTGCGAGCGGCGGAGAACCGCGTCAGTCTCCGACGCCTAGTTGGGCAGATGGAGGGCTATCGCGACGCCGTGAACTGGATGCGCCGCCAAGCTGGGATCGATGCTGACCGGATCGGGATTTGGGGTTCAAGCTATTCGGGCGGCCAGGTCATCATACTTGCCTCAGAAAACCTCCCTATTCGCTGTGCCGTTGCCTCAGGTTCCGGGTTTCGGCGGGGATCCGCTGAATCTTTCGGCGGCCACTATCGGCGTCATCAGCGACGCTCTCGAAAAGGGGCGTCTCGACGAAGTGATTCCTGCCGTATCTGCGAGCGCTGACGGGGTTGGCATCATGTATCCAGATGACGCATATGGCTGGTTCACTCGGGTTTGTAAGGAACGGGCGCCAAGCTGGCGCAATGAGGTCCGGATCGGTGCACTCGCTGAGCCATTCAACCCAATCGAGTTCCTCGTCACGCAAGGACGCCGTTGCGCATTCTCGTGGCGCCCGGATAAGCTCACACCGCCGCAGGCAGGGATGAAGGTCGCGTCGACAATCCCGATGATTGACGTTGTGCAGATTGCGGGTGGTCACTTTGATGCCTACGAATCTGGATTTGCCGAAAGCTCACAACAGGCAATTGATTGGTTCGCACGCCATTTGAAGACCTGAGGTCATGCGCTAAGCTCCCGTGGCGATATGCGGCGATTGAAACAAAAACGGCGCTCCGCGAAGGGCGCCGTTTCGCTATCAGGCCGGAGCTTGATCAGGCCGCTTTTGTCTTGAGGTGGCCGAACATGATGTTCCTGGCTTCCTCGTCCATCTCGGTCTTGAAGGTGAACTTGTCCTTGTAGGTGACCGCGCGCGCGGCGGCAGGCCGTGCCGAGATTTCATCGAGCAGCCGCTTCACGTTCGGATATTTCGTGAAGACGTCGTCGCCGAGTACGTAAGGCGCCATCCCGCGCCCAGCCCCAGAACGCCATATCGACGATGGTGTAGGTATCGCCGACCATGTAGCGGCTGTTGGCGAGATGCGCGTCGAGAATCTTGTAATGGCGATGCGCTTCGTACTGATAGCGGTTATGTGCGTATTCGAGGTCCTTTGGCGCGGCGTGCTTGAAATGCACCGCCTGTCCCGAATATGGACCGAGGGCCCGTGGCGACGAACATCAGCCATGACAGCGTGTCGGCGCGATTCTTGGCGCGTGTTGGGGGCGAGGAATTTGCCGGTCTTCTCGGCGAGGTAAAGCAGGATGGCATTGCTGTCGAACACGAACACGCCCGTCATCGTCGATCGCCGGCACCTTGCCGGTTCGGATTTACTTTGAGAAATTCCGGCTTGAACTGGTCGCCCTTGCGGGTGTCGACCGGGATCAGCTCGCAGGGAAGGCCGGTTTCTTCCAGAAACAGCGCGACCTTGGTCGGGTTCGGCGCACCGTTGAAGTAGAATTTGAGCATTCAAATCTCCCTTGTTGTTTGTTGCCGAGAAAAATCGGGGCATATCAGGACTTGGCGACAAGCCGCGGACAGCATGTCCATGCTAAAATTCGGCCGATACGCAACAGATGAGTTCGTGGGGCTGGGCTGCTGGAACGAAATGACTGCTGGTGTGGGATGCGGCCGTAGGGGGGGATCGAAAATAACTCCCGATAAACTAAGCCTCGATAGGCTATCGAGTTGCTTAAGACAGTTCTAACTCGGGCCAAATCACACCCAACTCCCACGAGGGGTGATAACCGCCTAAATTCCAAATGTCCTTGTCTACCGTTACCATTAGCTCGTCGAACGTCTGCGAGTCGCCTATTTCATACCGTGGGAATGTGGTGCTGCCCGCAGGTATTAAAGCTCTCGGCGAACCCGGGTAACCGATGACCAGCGGGTCCGAGGTTAGAAGCTCGAGTTCGAGAGCAAATTGCTGAGTTCGGCCGAGAGTTCACGGCTCTCTAATCAATGCGGCTGTGTGAAGGACACAAGCGACATTCCAGTGTAACCCTATTATTTCGAGGAAATCGGGACGTTGACGACTTCTTGGGGCAGCTTCTGCCAGACGAAACGTTCAATAAGTCCCTCGCTGCTTATGCGGTCCAGTCCAAGGCTGTTGGTGCCCTCAAATTCCCGCTCGACTGCCCTTAGCCGTGTGCCCACACGCGGGTTGTGCTCAGGTCACGCCATCCGAGCTGGCTGATTTGTCCCTGTGCCATTGAATGGAGCGCGTGTCAATTTGCTTTAGCCAAGATTTTTTCGAGATGTTTGTAAGTGTAAACGGGGAGAGGGGTCGCGCAGTAACGCGTAGCGCCCAAATGCCGATCCATACTTTGGTCGTTCCATGTTCGGTGTAGACGCCTTGAACGCCCAAATCTGGATGAGTGCGCTGGTGCTCGTAGGGTATCCACGAATGGAAACGGTCACTGCTATGCTTAAAGGACTTTTCCGCTTCTGTTGCGGAGCGCGCCTTCTGTCGCGTCATCTCTTGGATCTCGATCATGCTCATTGGCTCGGCGCGGTCGTTGCGTCGAACGTAGCAATGGTTGTTCTGCGTATGCCGATGCGGAGCTAAGTACGATTCGAGCGTTCGCATTATTATAACGCCGCTCGTGCCATCTTTTTCTGTAACGACCCCTTCGCATTCAAAGACCGGAAGCTTGGGCTCTATCCGGTCGCTAATCGCTTGGTGCAATCGGGCCGCAGCCTCTTTGCAACGCGGAATAGGAAACAAGGGCGGCTTCGCCCGTTTGGTCGCAGTGTCCTCGTCGATGCCGACGATAAGTGTGCCACCCAGCGTATTGGCGAATGCGATGATTTCTGAAGCCAGCTCATCCTTCGCATCGTCCCCCAGTTTTCCATTGGTCATCCATGGGTCCACGCCTTTCTTGGCTGGTAGAGCGCGTTTGAGTTCGAAGTCCAAGGTTTCGGCTGCCTCATCCCGAATGACGGAATGCACTTCCGAGGCGACGACTTCTGATAGACGTGTGGGGAACATGGCTCACCGGGAAATTCATCGTGCTGGGCAGAGCTATGTGTTCTCAGCCGCTCCCATCATAATCACGCGACTACCCGACGGGCAAATCACGTCGCCTTCCGCTTGTCGCCTGGTCCAGCCCCTCAATGAAAAATATTCTGGTTTTCCGAAGACCCAAATCAATTCTATAACTCATGCCGTCCCGCCCCACATGAGGGGCGGCTCGCGATCGTCACGGACGCGGGGCGGGATGCGGTGGACGCGGACGGTGCTTCTGACGAGAGCGCCTGAAGCGGACGGCGAAGTCGTGTGGTCCTGACGCCTCGACGCTGGCGTCAAGTTTCGCGGGGTTACTCGCGGAGCGACGGTGGCAAAAGAGCCCGATCACCGGGAGAGCGCGAAATAAGCCGTAAACCATTGCGCGGGGAATGCCGGGTGATTCCGGTGTGACCTGACTAACGCGTGTGCTTCTTACTTCTACCATCGCACACGCCGCGGCGGGGCGCACCAGGCGCCCGGCATTCCCTGCGCCCTCTGTTTGAGAGGGCGGGAGCTACAAGAAGAACTCGGGCATATCGTGCTGCGAGAATGCGAAGGTGTGCCGCGCCGTCCCTTGCGAGCTTACATGATTTCTTACCCTCCCCTGGAGGGGGAGGGTCGACGCGAAGCGGCGGGGTGGGGTGATCTATCAACCGCGGCACTGTTCGAGATGAGAGACCTTCACCCCACCCCGGCTCACATTTCGCTGCGCTCATGTGATCCGACCCTCCCCCTCCAGGGGAGGGTAAGCGGGAGTAGCGCGAATGCGCGCCCTACGATTGCGGAGTCAGAATGAAAATCTCAGCCCACCGCCATGCCGGAGCGGATTTCGGCGCGCAGTTCGTCGATCAGGGCGCAGGCCCTTCTTGGTTTCGATGTGCCAGAAGGTCCAGCCGTTGCAGGCGCCGGAGCCCTGCGCCACCGCGCCCATGCGATGGATCGAGCCGACTTTATCTCCGAGCATGATGGCGCCGTCGGCGCGGACGAGGCGCCATGACGCTTTTTGGAATCGACGAGTTTGGTTCCCGGCGAAATCCATGCCGCGTTCGATCAGTTCGGAGAACGCCACCCGCGGCGCGTCGCGCGCGGTCATGAACGGGGCCAGCGTGGCTTCGGGCAGCGGCTCGATCGCGGCGATGCGTTCTTGCGCGGCGGCCGCATAGGTCTTGTCGCGCTCGAAACCGATGTAGCGGCGGCCGAGGCGCTTTGCCACGGCGCCGGTGGTGCCCGGTGCCGTTGAACGGATCGATCACGAGATCGCCGGGTTTCGACGACGACAGCAGCACCACGCGCCAGCAGGCCTTCGGGTTTTTGCGTGGGATGAACCTTCTTGCCGTCGCTGCCCTTGAGGCGTTCGTCGCCGGTGCACAGCGGAATCAGCCAGTCGGAACGCGCCTGCACGTCTTCGTTGGCCGCTTTCAGCGCTTCGTAATTGAACGTATAGCCCTTGGCCTTTTCGTCGCGCGCGGCCCAGATCATGGTTTCGTGGGCATTGGTGAAGCGGCGGCCCGCGAAAATTCGGCATCGGATTGGTCTTGCGCCACACGATATCATTGAGAACCCAGAAGCCGAGGTCCTGCATGATGGCGCCGACGCGGAAAATATTGTGATAGGAGCCGATCACCCACAGCGTTGCCGACGGTTTCATGACGCGGCGGCAGGCCAGCAGCCAGGCGCGGGGTGAAATCGTCATAGGCGGCAAACGACGAGAACTTGTCCCAGTCATTATTGACGGCATCGACGTGGGAATTCGTCGGGCCGCTTGAGATCGCCCTTGAGCTGCAGATTGTACGGCGGATCTGCGAACACCAGATCGACCGAACCGGACGGCAGTTTCGACATCTCGGCGACGCAATCGCCAACGATGATACGGGTACTCGGATCGGACTCAAATTGAGTGCGGGGCGCCCCTTGCAGACGCCCCGCGACGCGACACAACCATGACTCAATTACTCTGACTCAGGCGACGCTGTCGGCGACGCGGGACTAAACAACCGACTGGCGATACATTGCCGCGGCAAAGTAAAAATCGACTTAACCGGGCAATTCTTTCTCGCTAGGCAATTTTTACCGGGCGGGGTATTGATTAACGGAATGGAAATTCCCGCTTCGCGAGGCCAAAGCGAAAGCAAGTTGGCGATTAAGCTGGCAAACAAGTCGGCAAGCAAGCCGACACGTAATTTGGAATGAGGAAAGACGATCATGCGTTACGATGATTTTCGCCGCAGTGACGACGTCGAAGATCGCCGCGATGACAGCGGTGGCGGATTGGGCGGTGGTGGCGGCGGGTTTGGTCTGCCGATGGGCGGTGGCGGCCTTGGCATCGGCACCATCATCGTGCTCGGCCTTGTCGGCTATGCCTTCGGCATCGATCCGCGCATTCTGATCGGCGGCGCCGAAATTCTCACCGGCGGCAGCAACGGCCAGGCGCGACCATTCAAACCGATCGCAGAACCTCGTCGGCCAAGACCGGCGTGCCGACCGACGATATGGGGCAACATGATTGCCGGCATTCTCGGCGAGATCGACGATCGCTGGAGCGAGATTTTCCAGGCCTCGGGACAGACCTATGTGGGCCCGAAGATCGTGCTGTTTCGCAACGCCACCAATGGCGGCAGCTGCGAGCCAGGCGCAGGCGGCGAATGGGGCCATTTTATTGCCCGCCGGAAAAGCGGATTTTTCTCGACACCAGTTTCTTCCGTCAGGTCGAGACGCGGTTTCACGGTTGTTCGGGCAATGCGTGTAAATTCACCGCGGCCTATATCATCGCCCATGAAGCGGGCCATCACGTCCAGAACCTGCTCGGCATCCTGCCGCGCGTGACGCGGCTGCAGCAGCAGTCCGGCGACAAGGCCGCCTCCAATGCGCTGCAGGTGAAGATCGAGTTGCAGGCGGATTGTCTGTCCGGGGTGTGGGTCAACCGCGAGGAAAAGAAGCGGCCCGGCTTCCTTTGAGGGCGGGCGACATCGATGCCGCGCTGACGACGGCGTCCGCGATCGGCGACGATACGCTGCAGCGTCAGGCCACCGGACGTGTGGTGCCGGATTCCTTTACCCACGGCTCCGCCGCGCAGCGCAAGCAATGGTTCATGACCGGCTATCAGCAGGGCACGGTACAGGCCTGCAACACTTTCGGTTCGGGAGCGTTGTAATCTCGCGTCCCAAGTTTAAGCGGACGGTTCTTTGAGTGAGTATGGGTCCCGGCTCTGCGGCGCAGCGTGAAGGACGCCGCAGTGCGTCCGGGACACGGGGTGGATTACAATGTCGTCGATCGATGAGACCAAGGCTTTCGTGCCGCTCAATATCGCGGTGCTGACGATTTCGGACACCCGCTCGCTGGCGGATGACAAGTCCGGAACCACGCTGGCGGAACGGCTGGTCGCGGCCGGCCATGCGCTGGCGGCGCGCGAGATCATCGTCGACGATGTCGATGCGATCAGGATCATCGTCAGACGATGGATCGCCGATCCCGGTGTCGACGTCATCGTCACCACGGGCGGCACCGGTTTTACCGGCCGTGACGTGACGCCGGAGGCGATCGAGCCGCTGTTCGAAAAAGCGGATGGATGGTTTTCTCGATTGCGTTTCATATGCTGAGCCATGCCAAGATCGGCGCCTCGACGATCCAGAGCCGCGCCACCGCGGGTGTCGCGGGCGCCACCTTTATCTTCTGCCTGCCGGATCGCCGGGCGCCTGCCGCGACGGCTGGGACGGCATTCTCGCCCATCAGCTCGATTACCGCACGCGTCCCTGTAATTTTGTCGAGATCATGCCGCGGCTCGACGAACATTTGCGCCGGCCGAAGGCACAAGGTGCGTCAGCGTGAATGATGCCGAACGATTCTTTTCAGAAAGCTCCACAAAGCATGCCCCGCATGTACATAGGCTTCTCCGCGGAGCTGATGCGCGCGCCGCTTGTAGAAGGCCATGATCTGCGGCGTGATGCGGCGCGGGAGTTCTGCGCGCCGCATCGGCATCACAGCTCAAGCTCCCAGGTCTCGCCAATCAGGCTCTGGCCAAAACTGCGATGCGGCTCGGTGGCCACCAGCACGAATCCAGCGTCTTGATAAATCTTTCGCGCAGCAACCAGAATGCTCTGGGTCCACAGCGTGATCTTGCGATAGCCGCAGGCTCTCGCAAACCCGATGGACTCGGCGACCAGCCGCATGCCGAGGCGCTGTCCGCGCCCTCTGGGATCGACCAGCAGCAACCGCAGCTTGGCGACATCGTCGGACTGCCGGACCAGAAACACCGAGCCGACTTGCGTGCCATCGATATCGGCGATCCAGCAGCGCTCGCGCGAGGCATCGAAAGAGCTCAGGAATTTGGCCGTGATCTCCGCCACCAAAGCTTCGAACGAGGCGTCAAAACCATATTCGCTGGCGTAGAGCGCGCGCGTGGCTCTGCACGATCCATCCGATGTCGCCCGGTCGCGGTTCGCGGAGCGCCGCCTGAGGCCGTGCAGCCGGCGATGGGCCGAGCAGCCGTTCGATCGCGCCCATCGCCTCGATCAGGCGTTGGCTGTCGCCGGGCGCAAGGGCCGCGAGCATGGCGGCGACAGTCGTCATGCGAACTGCGGCTGAGCTTTGCAAAAGCCTGGCGGCCCTTGGCGGTGAGGCTGAGCTGATATTGCCGCCGATCCGTCGGCAGCGGCTTGCGGGTGATCAGCCCGGACTCTTCGAAATTCTGGACAAGCCGCTGAGGTAACCGGGATCGAGACCGAGTTCGATGCCGATTTCCTTGGCCGAGAGGTTTTCGCGGGTCGCGAGTTCATACAATACCCGCGCCTCGCTCAGCGAGAACGGGCTCTTTAATAGCTGCTGGTCAAGAACGCCCCAGCTTGCGGGTGTAGAAGCGGTTGAAAGCCCGTACCGCCGATATTTGTTCGTCCGGATCCATCGCGCACCTCGATACTTGCCATTGTCAAATAATTGATTGACTTTGGCAAGTATCTTGATCAGGCCACGATGATCCGGCTGCGCAGCACGCGTCCGCGAGGAGCGGCCGAGTTGGCGCAGCAATTTGGCTTCCGAGCGGCGGGCATCCGGCAGATAGCCGCCGAGCCGGTCGTAATGGTCGCGAGCGATCAACAGTCCCTGATCCGCCGAGGGCCGGTGATCATCCGGGCCACGAATTTAAACCCGTCGCGCAGCCGGGTTTCGGAATAGGGCGAGCGGGCGTAGCGGAAGATACACCGGCGCGGGGACGGTCGCTGCCCGAGACGCGCTGGATGAATTGCGTGGTCTCGTCGATCCAGCCGGAGTCCAGCACCGCGCCGGCATGCAGGAACATCAGCCAGGGCGAGCGGGCCTGGCGGGCGCCGGCCGCGAGTGCGGCGGCGTGCGATCCTTCAAACGCCAGAAAGCGGCAGCCTGCGACATCGGCCACGCGCTCGATCACGTCAGTGCCGGCCCGGTCGATCAGCAGCACCTCGCGGATCAGGCCGGCGGCGGCCCCCGGCACCAGCGCCGCAAGCGTCGCGACGGTTGGCTGCTCGGCTCCTTCGGTCGGAATGATCACGCTCAGCATGGACGGCTCTTCAACGCCTCAATCAACCAGAAAACACTGCAACCGGAAAACACTGCACTGAGAAAACGCTGCACTGTTATCACCTTGTCATACTCAAATCAGCCTGCCCGGCTGCAGCTTTTTGCGGCAAGTGCGGGAGGCCCGACCTGTCCAGCATGCAACATTTCCACAGCGAATGATCCGATGATGTTCTTGATTTGTTCCTATCGTGTGCTATGTACAGACCATGAGCCGAGCATCCTCACATGCCCTCAAGCACCCGCCGGTCACGGCGCCCTCCGAGCCGGCGGGTGCATCTTCTCCTTTTGCCGAACTGGCGGTCGCGATCGATCGCGACCGGCGGCGCGGCCGCGGGGCTCAATCCAACGACAGCGGCCGCTTCGAGGCCGAAGCCCGCGTCGCCTTCGACGACGGCTGGCAGAGTCTCGACGAATTGCCGCCGTTCAAGACCACGGTCGCGCTGGATACCGCGCGCAAGGTGATCTCCCGCAACGACTCGCCCGATATCGGCTTCGATCGCTCGATCAATCCCTACAGGGGTTGCGAGCATGGCTGTGTCTATTGTTTTGCGCGGCCGACCCACGCCTATCTCGGCCTGTCGCCGGGACTCGACTTCGAATCCAAATTGTTCGCCAAGCCGGACGCGCCGGCGCTTCTCGAAAAGGAACTGGCGGCGCAGGATTACGAACCCCGCATGATCGCGATCGGTACCAATACCGACCCCTACCAGCCGATCGAGCGCGACCGGAAGATCATGCGCGGCATTCTCGAAGTGCTGGAGCGGGCCTCGCATCCGGTCGGCATCGTCACCAAATCGGCGCTGGTGACCCGTGACATCGATATTCTGGCGCGGATGGCCAAGCGCAATCTCGCCAAGGTGGCTCTCTCCGTGACGAACGCTCGATCCACAACTGGCGCGGACGATGGAGCCGCGCGCCTCGACGCCACCAAAGCGGCTCGAAGCGCTGCGGCAATTATCCGAAGCGGGAATTCCCACTACGGTGATGGTCGCGCCGGTGATCCCCGCGCTGAACGATTCCGAGATTGAGCGCATTCTCGACGCAGCGGGCGCATGCCGGCGTCAAGGGAAGCGAGTTACGTTCTGCTGCGGCTGCCTTTGGAAGTGCGCGATCTGTTTCGCGAATGGTTGATGGCGAACTATCCCGACCGCTACCGCCACGTCTTCACGCTGATCCGCGACATGCGCGGGGGCCGCGACTATGATTCGCAATGGGGAACCCGGATGAAGGGGACGGGGCCGATGGGCCTGGATGATCGGACGCCGGTTCGAGATCGCCTGCGAAAAACTCGGGCTCAACAAGCGGCGCTCGAAACTGACCACCGATCATTTCGCGCGGCCCAAACGCAGCGGCCAGCAGTTGAGTTTATTCTAGGGCATGATCCGGGAGCTGTGGCGAAGCCGACGCATGGGCGCGCATGGAACCACTACAGGCGCCGTGAACAACGGGCATAGCTGAATTTTTCCGTTGTGCGCCGGCGGCCGCTTGCGCACCATCCCCGGCATGATTCGCGCAAAAATCCCAAAAAATCTCAGGCCAAACTGCCGAAGGGTGTGATTGCGGTGGCGCCGCCGAGCTTCTCGCCGCGAGCGGGCGCTGATCAAGCGCGGCGTCTGGCCGGTGGCTGGCTGCGACGAGGCCGGGCGCGGGCCGTTGGCGGGGCCGGTGGTCGCCGCGGCTGTGGTGCTCGATCCCAAGCGAATTCCCAAAGGGATCGACGATTCCAAACGGCTGACCGCGGAGCGCCGCGAGGAACTGTTCGAGGAAATTTGCGCGACCGCGTCATTTGCGGTCGCCTTCGCGTCGCCGGCACGGATCGATCGCGACAATATTCTGCGCGCGTCGCTGTGGGCGCCTCAAGCGTGCGGTGCATGCGTTGCCCGAAATGCCCCAACACGTGTTCGTCGATGGCCGCGACCGGCTCGATACGTCCTGCGAGTGCGATGCCGTGATCGGCGGCGACGGGCTGGTGCTCTCGATCGCGGCGGCCTCGATCATCGCCAAGGTTTCGCGCGACCGCCTGATGTGCAAATTGGCGCAGGATTGCCCCGGTTATGGTTTCGAGTCTCACAAAGGCTATGGCGTACCCGAGCATCTCGCCGCATTGAACCGCCTCGGTCCCACGGTGCATCACCGCCGCTTCTTCGCGCCTGTGGTGGCGGCGCGGGAAAAACATCAGCCCGGCGGCGGTCGAAACCACGATTACCCCGATGGAAACGCAGCTCGATTTCGAGATTCCGGCCGCCGTGTGAGGCAGTTGCCTCAGCGGCTCACGCGCTTTATTACCATTGCCGTACATCGACCAGGGCGAAGCGTTGGTCCTCATCCGTGCTACACGATATCCCTGTGACACGACGCAGGCGTCGTTGCTCTGGATGGGAAACGTTGCTGCCGGTCAGTTCGTGTCAAAGTGATCCAGCCCGCCTCATGCGTTTCACCTCCCTGATCGTCGAACTGATCCGTGCCCGGCCGCGGCTGATCGTCTGGATCGTGGTGCTGCTCCAGGCGGCGCTGTGGCTGATCCTGCCGATGCTGCTGTACAGGAGTCCGCCTGGCGACCTCGCCATGGTGCTGGCCTATGGAAGGGAATATCAGGTCGGGACTGATCTGGGGCCGCCGCTGGCATTCTGGCTTGCCGATATCGCATTTCGGGCCGCAGGCAATCACATCATCGGCGTCTATCTATTGGCGCAACTTTGTGTTCGGTCGCGACATTCTGGGCGTTGTTCCTGCTGGCCCGCGCGGTGGTCGGCGGACAACAGGCGGTGCTCGCCATACTGCTGACGATGACGGTGGTGGCGTTCAGTTCGCCCGGCGTCGAATTCGGCCCTCTCGTGCTGGCGCGCCCGCTATGGGCACTATTGTTGCTGCATTCCTGGCAGATCATCGGCCAGAACCGGCGCAACGCCTGGTTCGCTGGTCGATCGAAGCTGGATGCTGCTGCTGACCACGCCGGCCGCGATCGGTCTCTTGATATTGGTGGCGGATTTGCGCTCGCGACCGCACGCGGACGGCGCGTGCTGACGTCGTTCGATCCGCTGTACGCCTTGCTGAGTGATTATCGTGCTGGCGCTGCCTTATATCATCTGGCTGATCCGCGCCGATACCTTGGCGCTGCCGCATTGGCCTGACGTTGCTGATCTCGGCGCAAGGGCGCTGCATTGGGGCTGGCT
The DNA here is from genome assembly GCA_037201505.1 of Bradyrhizobium sp. Taxonomy (GTDB): domain Bacteria; phylum Pseudomonadota; class Alphaproteobacteria; order Rhizobiales; family Xanthobacteraceae; genus Bradyrhizobium. Next base: position 87,339 of record JBBCHO010000013.1, on the reverse strand, counting down.
GCTCGGCGGCCTTTTGCTCGCGATATCCGGCATCATCGCGTTGGTGATATTCAACTCCGGCTGGTTCACCCGCAACCCGGAAGACGCGCCGATCATTTTCCGGCCGCCGGTGGATCTGCTGGCGCGCAACTTCGTCTATTTCTTTGCCATTGCTCCCGCGCTGGCGGGAAGCCTGATCTCCGGCCTGTTCAATCTCGACCGCGTCGTCGGCGGCGCCGGCATCGCATTGTTGCTCTCGGGACTGGCCGCGATCGTCGCGACCGGCGATCTGGTGCAACTGCGGCGCCAGCGCGTGTTGCGTACGATCTGGGCCGCCGCCATCGTCGCTCCGGCGCTCGCGGTTGTTGCGGCGACGCTGTTGCTTGCCGTGGACCGGAACCGGCGAGGTGGCGACGTCGCTGCCGCGCGTGCGATGGGACGATTCTTCGACGACAGCTTCGTGCGGCGGACCAGCCAGGCGGCTCCGCGCCGTCAGCGGCGATGCCGAAACTCGCGAGCCTGATCACGCTGGATTCGGCGCGCCCGCATCTGTTTCTCGCCGCGGAGCCGCAGCGCACACCCATGGCTGAACGCGGCGAAATTCAATGAAAACCGGCGGCGTTGTGGTCTGGCGCGCCCTCCGATACTGCCGGCACGCCGCCGCCGGATATCGCCCGGCAATTTCCCGGTCTCGTAGCCCGAAGTGCCGCGGGCGTTCGAATGGCTGGTGAACGGCCGCCAGCCGTTGTTGCGCGAAGTCGGCTGGGCCATTCGTGCGGCCCAAAACACCTTAACGAGACTCCGTAAGCCTCAAGACGAAGGCGCTTGCTCCAGCGCCTTGGCGATGGCGCGCAGATCCTGCCACGACATGCGCTTGTAGGATGGCGAGCGCAGCAGATAGGCCGGGTGGAAGGTCGCGATCGCCTTGATCACCCGCGTGCCGGTGTCGTAGAGTCGAACCAGCGCCCGCGGGGTTTTTCATGATGCCGTCGCGCGTCGACAGCAGCGTCTGGGTCGAGGGATTGCCGAGAGCGTCCACCAGCACGTCCGGATTGACCAGCTCGATATGCCGCTGGATGAAGGGCAGGCAGATCTGCGTCTCCTGCGGCGTCGGGGTGCGATTGCCCGGCGGCCGCCACGCGATCACGTTGGAAATATAAGCGCTGGAGCGGTCGAGCCCGATCGCCGCAATCATTCGATCCAGCAGCTTGCCCGAACGACCGACGAACGGCAGGCCCTCGATGTCCTCCCTCGCGTCCGGGCGCCTCGCCGACAAACATCACCCGCGCCTGCGGGTTGGCCGTCGGCAAACACCATGCGCGTGGCGGTAAACTACTTCAGCGCACAGCCGTCGAAATTTTCCAGCAAGGCTTCGCAGCGCCTCGAGCGAAGGCGCGGTCCGCGCGGCTTCCCGCGCCGCTGCAATCGCAGCCTCCGGCGGCGGCGCTACGTCACCACGCGGACCCGGGATGGCCGCCGGAGCCGGCATTGCCGTAGGGAGCGGCCCTCGCGAGCTTGGGCGTATCGGCTTGGAGGGCGGCGGGCGCAAGATTAGGATCGGAGAGCCGGTTGACCGGCTCTTCCGTCAGCGCACAGTCGACCCCGGCCTCCAGATAAAAGGTCAGCAATTGGCCGGACGGTGGGGCGGGGATCAGGCGTCATGGCGCGCGTTCAGGGACATCGGGCCATTCTAGTGCGGGACCGCACCGCAACGAAACGCATAACTGTGCATTCCCTAGTTGTTCTTGGTGGCAAAAAATCGAGAAACAAACTCCTCGGAAACGTTCTAAACCGGGCTGAGACCAGATCTCATGAGCACCGAAGAATTGCCGCCACGCGAATCCATGGAGTTCGACGTCGTGATCGTCGGCGCCGGACCGTCCGGCCTCGCGGCCGCGATCCGGCTGAAGCAGCTCAACGCCGATCTGTCGATCGTGGTGGTCGAGAAGGGCTCCGAGGTCGGCGCGCATATTCTGTCCGGTGCAGTGATCGACCCGGTATCGCTCGACAAATTGATTTCCGGATTGGCGTGAGGACGCCGAGTGTCCGCTGAAGACGCAGGTCCAGGTCGACAAGTTCTTCTGGATGACTGAGAGTTCGGCGATTTCGCTGCCGACTTTCATGATGCCGCCGCTGATGGACAATCATCATTGTTATATCGGCTCGCTCGGCAATGTCTGCCGCTGGCTGGCGCCGAAGGCCGAGGCGCTCGGTGTCGAGATCTATCCGGGCTTTGCGGCAGCCGAAGTGCTGTACGACGAGAAGGGCGCGGTGCGCGGCATCGCGACCGGCGACATGGGGATCGCCAAGGACGGCTCGCACAAGGATTCGTTCACGCGGGGCATGGAATTGCTCGGCAAATACACGCTGTTCGCCGAAGGCGCGCGCGGCAGCTTGACCAAGCAGCTGATCGCGAAGTTTTCGCTCGATGCTATGAGCGAGCCGCCGAAATTCGGCATCGGCCTCAAGGAGGTCTGGCAGATCGATCCGGCCAAGCACCAAAAAAGGCCTGATCCAGCATTTCGTTCGGCTGGCCGTTGAACAACTCGACCGGCGGCGGCTCCTTCCTTTATCACTATGACGAGAATCTGGTGGCGGTCGGTTTCGTCGTGCATCTCAATTACGACGACCCTTATCTGTCGCCGTTCGATGAATTCCAGCGCTTCAAGACCCATCCTGCGATCCGTACCCTGTTCGAAGGCGGCAAGCGGCTGGCCTATGGCGCACGCGCGATCACCGAGGGCGGCTATCAATCGGTGCCGCGGCTGAGCTTTGCCGCGGCGCGCTGCATCGGCTGCGCCGCCGGCTTTGTGAAACGTGCCGCGGCATCAAGGGCGTGCACAACGCGATGGGCAGCGGCATGCTGGCGGCCGAACACGCCGTTGCCGCGCTCAGCGCCGCCGCGCGCAATGACGAGTTGGTTGACTACGAGAATGCGTGGCGGGATTCGCCCGTGGGCAAGGACCTGCACCGGGTCCGCAACGTCAAACCGCTATGGTCGAAGTTCGGCACCATCCTCGGCGTGGCGCTCGGCGGCTTCGATATGTGGTGCAACACGCTCGGCTTCTCGCTGTTCGGAACGCAGGTTCGCATGCCAAGCCCGACCCGCAAGACGCTCGATCCGGCCAAGGCGCATGCGCCGATTGCGCCGCCGAAGCCCGATGGCAAGCGCACCTTCGACAAGCTCTCGTCGGTGTTCCTTTCGAATACCAACCACGAAGAGGACCAGCCGGGTTCATCTGAAGGTCGCCGATCTCAATCTGCAGAAGACCTCCGAGCACGATGTCTTTGCCGGGCCTTCCAACCGCTATTGCCCGGCCGGCGTCTATGAATGGGTCGAGGAGACGGCCGGGCCGCGCTACCAGATCAACGCCCAGAATTGCGTCATTGCAAAACCTGCGACGTCAAGGACCCCAACGGCAACATCACCTGGGTTCTCCCCCGGAGGGTGGCGGCGGGCCCAATTACGAGGCGATGTAACCACGATTGCGTGAGCCGTGTCCTACCGTCCCTGCCCATCCGGCCACGATACCGCCACACTGAAAGCGTTTTCAGGCTAGGCCGGCTGGATTGGCGGCCGGGCCTTTCGCCATAGACCCGGCCTTATCGCCAATCGATTCGTCACCCCGTATCCTTGCGGTTGATCGCCAAAAGCGGCATTGTCGCATGGCTTGATGCCGCCGATCGGGTTTGCATTCGAGATTGATCGTAAGATCCTGCCGTAAATCCTGGAGCTAGGGCGAACCAGTGATGTTTTCCATTCGTTTTGAATCGCTTGACGATCGTCGTTTTGGCCCTCACACTGCGCTGGCGCTGCCCGGCTCGGTTTCGGCACAGACCCCCGATCATCCGGCTGACAACTCCGCGCAATTCCCTTCCGGTCGCGATATGAAAATCGATGACGATGTCGGGCAGCTATCTGGCCGCCCGCCATGCCAGCGTGGCACGCGACGCCGCTTCGGCGGCGACGTTCTATCGCTCCGCGCTTCGCGTCGATCCGAAGAACAATGAATTGCTTATCAGGAAGCGCTCAAGCGCATCCCCGAGCCCAAGGAAAAATACGATCCGTGGGCTGTGACCAAGACGCCGGACGGCAAGAAGTAGGGGAGCGTGGCCGTCGTTAGGAGCCGGACTCAAATACGGCAATAGAATTGGGACGTTATAGCTAGGTTCGTCATGCCCGGGCTTGTCCCGGGCATCCACGTCTTACTGCACCCAAGTTAAGAAAGACGTGGATGGCCGGGACATAGGCGAGCGGAAGCGACGCCGTCCTTCGGATGGCTGTGCCCGGCCATGACGAGAAAATAGTCAAGGCCTAGCTTCCGCCGCCAATTTACCGGCCGTCAATAACTCCCCGCTAAGCCGTCCTGCGCTGTGGATAGCTTGGATATCTCGGAAATCTTCACCGCTTTCACAAAATCGTATTGAATTGTCCGCGCGTTGCGGGAGTGTTTTTGCTTTGGAGTTTTTGATGGACCGCAAACCGGGTGAACTTGCCGAGCGCATATCCGCTCACCGCGAGTCGGCCACCGGCTTGAAATTCAAGCTGCCGCTGGAATTGGCCCGTGCCAAGGCTCGCTCGTTTCTCAATGAAACGCCGCTGGGCGGTTACTCGACCATTGTCGAGCACTGGTGTCAGCTACCGGACGGACAAATCGAATTCACGGTGCGCCGCCTGCGGACCGCGGACTGAATGATGGACGACTGAATTTTATCGACGACGTGTAGGTTAGGTTGAGCCAGCGGGTCGCGCAAATGCGCGCCCGATGATCAACTCCGCGATGTCAATAATATCGCCGCTTAGGGTTTACCAGTGACCTCGTCGACGGCCCCAATATCCGCCGCCACCGAACAAGAACAGCACCAAAACGATAATCAGGATCAGTTCCATCGCACTGTCTCCGCTAATGGCCATGACAGCATTTTGCTGCGTACCAGCGGTTTCAACGGCGACTGCGGCGCTTTGTTCCGGACAGGGGTTTGCGCGCTACGGGCTGCGTTAGCCTGCATCAAGCGTGAAAGTGCGGAAGATAGACGACGACTTTCAACGCCATGATGGCGGTGAGGGCAACGCAGGCCATCGCGACCCAAAAGGCCGACATACAGAATCGTTTGAGCTTCGCCAGGCGTACGCTTGCGCGACCAGCTTCGATCCGGTTTCCGCTTCCTGATGAATAGATCGTCTGCTCAAACTCACCGTGAGCCGGCGTCAGCATGGTCATGGTAAAATCCCTTGTTGACGCCGGCAAGGCCAGTCGCATCCGGTCGCTGACAGCGTCGCGCAACCGATCAACGTGATGTGTCGCTGACGCCATAGGAATGCGAGACGGGTTGGCGTCGCATCTCATAAGAGAGATATAAAAGCGCCCGGAGTGGCCATGGGAACATGACGCCGCTCTCATCCGCGCACCGCACTTATGCCGCGTCTATGAAAGAGATTGGAAGGCCTTCTCGATTTCCTATGCGGTCTTGCTCATCTCCCATCATGAGAAAGCTTCACTCCACCGCATCCGCCGTATCTTCTCTCCTGCGCAGCGCCATCGGCGCGTTGGTGAAATTTATTGGCCCCTCCTGGGACGGACCACACAGGCGGTACCGACCGGAAAATCACTATATGCGCGGTCCCGGGCCGAAATGGCGCGAGAAAAATATGTAGGTGTGACGGTCTCCGACCGCGAGCCCGTACATTGCATCCATCCTTCGAGCTGATCTACCCGACGGGCAAATCAATGCGACCGGCGCCGTTTCGCTTGTCCAGCCCTTTCCGCAAAAATATTCTGATTTTCAGAAATTGCGAATCGGCCTATATCTGTCGCCATCCCGTTCCCACAAGAGGGGCGCTTCGCGGTCGTCACGGACGTTGGGTGCGGGATGCGGTGGACGCGACGGTGTTGGCACACGCAAGTGTGCGGGCGAACGATACCGAAGCGGACGGCGAAGTCGTGTGGTCCTGACACCCCGACGCTGGTGTCAAGTTCTTGAGAAGCAAGCTTCTCAGGGGCGACGGTGGCAAAAGAGCCCGGTCACCGGGGAGAGCACGAAATAGACCGTTAAAACCATTGCGCGGGGAAAGCCGGATGTTTCCGGTGAACTCGTGGTGACTAACGCGCGTGTTTACTACCACTACACGCGCGGCTGCGGGTGCATCGGACGCCCGGCTTTCCCTGCGCCCTCTGTTTTCGGAGGGGCAAAGATTTTGAAAAACTTCGGGCGCATCGCGCCGCGAGAATGCGGAGGTGTGTCTCCACATCGCCGGGACGACGTGAGAGAGTGCCGTCATTGCGAGCGCAGCGAAGCAATCCACTTTTTCTTTGCTCGGCAAGAATGGATTGCTTCGCTGCGCTCGCAATGACGGAGTTAGATGCTTCGCGTTTGAAAATTTAATTCGTCTTCTCCCCTCCCTCCGCGCGCCAGCGCGTGGCGGGGAGGGGTCGGGGGTGGGGGGGTCCATCGGCAAATTCGCCGACAGCGGGATTCGCGGCACCACGGGCGCGGTCATCTCAGGTGGCCGATGATTGCCATTCGAATCCAGGCCCCTGACGGCGCCGCGGGAATAAAACCCGCCTTGCCTTGGTCTTGGCTGTGGAGTTCCGGCGATCGGCAAAGCCGGATGAAAGTGCGATTCGCAGAAAAGCTGCATGAACCACAGAAGAGTCCTATGCGCGGACCCATGAAGATCACGGACCTGATCGAGGAGATCTACGACGCGGCGCTCGAGCCCGCGCGATGGAACGACGTCGTCGTCGGGATCAATGAATTTGTCGGTGGCCGCGCCTGCGGGATATTCTCGAAGGACTCCATCAGCAAATCCGGGGTGACGCATTATTACTGCGGCGCCGATCCGCATTACATCCAGCTTTATTCGGACAGCCATTCGAAATTCGATCGCTCGACTGCCTGCCGCCTTTGGGGCAGGTCGTGAGCATTCCGGATCTCGTTGCCTTTGACGAATACCGCCACGGACGGTTCTACCAGGAATGGTTGCGGCCCCAGGGCTGCGTCGACGCGGCGAATGTCGTGCTCGAAAATTCAAATCCGCATTGTCCGGTTCTGCTCACGGTCCTCGCGGGCAAGCACATGGTGACGAGGACATGCGGCAGCGCATTGCGCAGATCGTTCCGCAGCGCATCGCTCCCTGACGATCAACAGGATGATCGAATGCAAGACATCCGAAGCGGTGTCATTGGCCCACACGCTGGATGGTCTCGGCGCCGGAATACTCCTTGTCGACGCCCAATGCCGTATCGTCCATGCCAATGTGGCCGGCCGTGGCATGCTGTGCGCGGATGATTTTCTGCGCGTGGCGGCGGGGCAGCTTGTGGTGCGGGACGGGCAAACCAACCAGGATTTACGCCAGATGGTTGCCGATGGCGGCGCCGGGCGCGGCGGCGGGAAGCACGGCCTTTTCGCTGATGGCGCATGACGGCGCGCGCTATGCCGCGCATCTGTTGCCGTTGACCGCGGTGGTGCGTAACGGCGCCCGAGGCATCGTTGCAGGATTCCTTGAAACAAGAGTTTTCATTGAAACCACCCTCATGGAAATCGGTGGCGGCGCTGTTTGTTCGCAAGGTTGAACTGGATAGCCAATCCAGCGGCGAACTGGTTGCGCGCACCTTCGGACTGACGCCGGCGGAATTGCGTGTGCTGCTGGCGATCGTCGATGTCGGAGGCGTGCCGGAAACCTCAAAAGTGCTTGGTGTCGCCGAAACGACCGTCAAGACCCATTTGTCGCGCGTATTTTCCAAGACCGGCACCAGCCGCCAGGCCGATCTGGTCAAGCTTGCCGCGGGATTTGGTAACCCGCTGGTAAATTAGAGCGTTTTCGAGCGAAGTGGATACCGGTTCGCGTAAAGAAAACGCGTCAAAACAAAAGACTAGAGCCCGGTTCTGATTCAATCAGAACCGATAAGGCTCCAGTCGGCATGAGAGGTTACCGGCGCGTATCGCGGACTGGCGTACCTCCGGGTTCGCAGTAGCGTTAGAGAGCAGGGTGAGGTAGCAATGATCGACGACATCTGCCGAAGAATTCAGAATGCATTCGACCTTGCCGCATCGGGCGGACATAGACGGCCTGCGGGCGGTGTCCATTCTGCTGGTCGTCGGGTATCACGCGCAATGGATACCAGGCGGATTTATCGGCGTTGACGTATTTTTTCGTTATCTCCGGCTTCCTGATCTCCCACATCATCCTCACGCAGGCGGCTAACGGAAATTTTTCATTCGCCGATTTCTATTCGCGCCGCGTTCGCCGGATATTTCCGGCGCTCGTCGTCGTCCTGATTGTCACCTATCTGCTCGGCTGGATCATTCTTCTGCCCGGGGATTTTTCCCTGCTCGGAAAAACATCGCGGCCGGCGCAGCGTTTGTATCCAACCTGTTTCAACTCAGTCAGCTCGGCTATTTTGCCCCGGACGGGGCCGAAAACCCGCTGCTCCATCTCTGGTCGCTCGGCATCGAGGAGCAGTTCTACATCGTCTGGCCGCCGATTTTGTTGATGATCTTCCGATCGCGGCATCGGCGGCTCTGGATCGCGACGATTGCCGCCGCATCGTTTGCCGTCAGCCTCCTGATTTTCTTCGGCTACAAGGATTGGTCTTTCTATTCGCCGCTATCCAGGGCATGGGAATTGCTGGCCGGTGCCATGGTCGCGGACTGGACCATCGAGCGTGCAGAACAGCAACGACCATCGGTTCGATTTCAGGACCTGTGTGCAACGATCGGCCTGGCGGCCATCCTCGTCGCGGCGCTGTGGCTGAAGACGGACAGTCTGTTTCCAGGCTTCTATGCTTTGCTGCCAGTGGCCGGTGCGGTGCTGATGATCGTCCTCGCCGGAGTCGCGCATCAACAGCAGGCTGTTATCAGTCCGGCCGATGGTCTTGACTGGGTTGATCAGCTACCGCTCTATCTCTGGCACTGGCCGCTGTTGTCTTATCTGGGGATCGTCCGAAACGGTGTGCCGAATACCATCGAGATCTGGATTGCCATCATCCTTGCCTTCGTTCTGGCGTGGCTGACATATCGTTTCATCGAGATTCCGTTCGCCGGCAAAACCGCGCCGTGCTGAAATTGTCTTTGGCATTCGCGGCAATTGGCGCCGTAGGATTGCTGACGGTCGCGGCATCCGGATTCAGCTTTCGCTTTTCGCCGGAAATTCGCCAGATCGCCTCGCTCGGGTCCTACAGCAATAGCGGTTTTCAGAACAAATGCTTTCTGGAGGCGCCCGGGTCCCGGTTTAGTTCTGACTGTATCGAGCCGGGCAGCAAGCCGTTATTGTTCTTGTGGGGAGATTCGAGCGCCGCTGCGCTATCTTCGGGGTTGAAAAATGCCGAGGCGATATTCCCGTTCCGGCTGGCGTTCTTCGCGGCGCCCGGATGCGCGCCGATCCTGGGAAACAAGTGCGAAAAACCAACGCGCTCGCATTTGACTATTTGCAATCCTCCAATCCTGAGATCGTCCTGCTTCATGCGATGTGGGATCGAACGGACGATCTTGAGAAATTGCGAGAAACCATTGCGCGGCTGAAAGCCATCCATGTTCCGCGAATTGTCATTCTGGGTCCGTGCGGTATGGAAACGAACCCTGCCGCAGACTTTGGTGAATTTCTACCGGTTGCGGCATGTCATCGCCGACAGGATCAAGGCGGGCGTGTCCGGGACCGAGAACGACGAACGAATGGAAAATTTCAGCAGAAGCACCGGCGTGGAATATATCTCGGCCTGGCACATGCTGTGTGACTCATCGGGATGCAGGACGCAGGTAGGCCCCACGGCAGAGGACGTGGTGACAACCGATATCGTGCATCTGTCGAATTCCGGTTCAAACTTCCTCGCCAAAGCGGTTGGGAAAATTCTCTTTCCCGACACGGAAGTAAACGGATCGAAAGGCAATTAGCGATCCCCGGGCACCTCACGCGCCGGTTCGGCTCGCCTCCAGAAAACCGGCGGTCGATATATTTATCCGGGTCGTTCAACGTCATCTGCGGTTTGCCGTAGCGCGAGCGCAGGGCCAGCACGTTGCCTAACCCGGCTTGATCGATCTCGCCGCCGCGATAGAAGCCGTATTTGGGATGCAGCAATTCGTCGTAGCTCGCAACCGCGACGTCCTCGGTCATTTGCGGCAGGTTTCTCTGCAGGATGGCAATCGCTTCGCTGCGATTTTGCGGCGCGTACAGCCAGTCGATCGCGTCGCGATAGGCGCGAATATAGCGGATAACAGTCTTTTCGTTGGCATTGGCCCCAGCTGCGGCGCGCGGCGCCTACATTTCCCTGATAGGGGCCGATGGTTTCAACCGCGCGCGCCAGTTCGTAAGGCCATGCGCCTTGGCAATGAGATTATACGGCGCCGACAGCAGCGTGCCGTCGCCTTCGCCGGCGCGCAACCGGGTCCATCGTTCGATCATGCCGCCGGCACGCGCGACCTCATAGGTCTCCGCGGGCAATCCGGCGCGGCGCAGGATGTCGTAGAGCACGAAGGCGTAGCCGGTCGTCATCGCATCGACCAGAAGCTGCTTGCCCTGCAACGCCGCTATCGCCTTGATATCGGCGACGCAGACAAGGCTCAAAAAGGCGCTGTCGCTGCCCATAAAGGCAAAGAAATCCGGCTGCGGTCCGATCGGCGCCTCACCCTGGCCCTCGACATAGGCCACGATATTGTCGACGCCGGTCATCGCGATGTCGAATTTTCCACTGGCCATATCCGTCATCTGGGCGACGGAGTTGGGCGTATGCTGCATCTCTATGCGAAGGCCCTCGCGGGCGAACAATCCCGTATCGATACCGACATAAAGTCCCCAGTTGAATCCGCCGGGGAACACGTTGACGCGAACGCGCGCCAGCTCATTATTGGACGTGTTCATTTCGAGCGCGCAGCCATCAGTGCCGGTTTGAGAAACATCGACAGCACCGCGGCGAACAGGCAAAGCCCGACGAGCTGAATATTTCCGGCCTTGGTCCAGCCCGCGAGCGAGGCGACCCAGCCGATGATATAGCCGGCGACGGTCGCAGAGCCGTATAGCGCGGTAATGAAGATGCCGGAGGCCCGCCCGGCCAGCGGTCCCGAGACCGACTTCACGCTGTAGCCGGCGATATTCACGAACAAAGTCCCGCTGAAGATCATGCCGAGCAGGCAGGAGAGCGTCGCCTGTTCCATGACACCATTAGGGCCGTTGAAAAGGGCGAGGCAGATCGCAGCACCGGCGACAAAGGCGATGGGAAGCACAATGCGCGCCGAAAAGCGGTCGCCCAGCCATCCGGTGAAGATCGAGACCAGAACGCCGAGGCCCATACGAACTCATCACCCGCCCGATGTCGGGCGGCGCATAGTGCAGTTCTTCGCGCAGGAAGGTCGGATACATGCCGAGATAGCCGTACAACGCGAGACCGAAGGCGATGCTGAGACAAGTCAGGATGATCGTATTGGGGTTCCGCAGTGTTAGCGCGCCCCCGAGCGTCGCTGCGGCCGTCGAGTTCTTTTGACTGGCGGCTTCGCTGAGCCAGGGCCGCAGCACGGCTGCCACCACAGCATCATGGCAAGGCCGATCGCGCCGAACACGATCATGGGTACGCGCACGAGCCGTAAGCGACGAGCAGGCTCGTCCCCAAAGCCGGTGCGACTGCGACACCGAGCGCGTAGGCGAGATTGAGGCAGCCGAGCGCCGCCGCCTTGTAGCGCGTGAAATAGCCCGCGAAGATCGCCAGCAGCGCGGTCAATTGCATGGCTTCGCCGACGCCGGTGATCGCGCGATAGATCAGCATGTCGCCATAGCCGACCGCGGTGGTGGTGACGATGGTGCCGACCGAGTAGATCAGGATCCCGATCTGCATCACCGTCTTGCGGGAGAAGCGCGCGGTGAGATAGCCGGTCGGCAGGCCGGCGACGGCCATGCCGAACGTAAAGATCGTCGACATCAGTCCGGCCTGCTGCAGATTAAGGCCGTATTCGCGCCGCACGTCGGTCAGGAGCAGCGGGAACAGCGCCCGGTCCATCGCATTGACGCAGTAGGTCAGGATCAGAATGATAATCGCCAGCGAGGCAAGCAGCGAAACCGTTTCTCCGCTTTCGCGGGGAGCGCTTTCCTGGGCAATCTCGGTCATACGCGGATGTCCAATGCAATGATGACGAAATATCAGACCGGTCTGAAGTGTCAGACCCGCCTGAAGTATCAGGCGGGCTTGTTCGAGGCGACGAACCAGTCGTGGATGCGCTCGCCGGTCCAGAACACCACGTCCTTGTGGCCCCGGATGTGTTCGAGCGCTTCGCGGAAATAACGCGAGCGATGCGGCGCGCCCATGATGTAGGGGTGCACAACCAGTGCCATGATGCGGGCGGAGTCCGCGGCATCCGAGTAGATCTGATTGAATTGATCGATGGCGCGATTGCGGTATTCGGTCGCGGGGTGGTGCTGGATCAGCATCATCGCGACGTCGTTGCATTCCTGGGTATAGGGCACATTGAGGATCGGCTTGGTCCGGGTCTTCAGCCATACCGGTTGGTCGTCGAGCACCCAGTCAGCGACGTAGTCGAAGCCTTCTTCGATCAACAGATCAGGCGTCTCCCAGGTTTCGGTCAGGCCAGGTCCGAGCCAGCCGCGCGGTTTGCGGCCGGTGACGCGCTCGATCTCGGCGCGCGTTGCGATGATGTCCTCGCGCTCGTTCTTGACGTGCTGCATGTTGCTCTGGGTGAGCCCGTGGCCGATGAATTCCCATTTGCGCTCGACCGCTGCGCGCGAGATTGCCTCATAGGACTTGATCGCGGTGCCGTTGATCGCCAGCGCGGCAGTGATGTTCAGATTGTCGAGCGTCTCCAGCAGGCGCCAGAAGCCGACGCGGTTGCCGTATTCGTGCCAGGCCCAGTTCGGAATATCCGGCATCGGCGATCCGCCGGCCGGCGGGGTGAGGACGGTGCGCGGCATCGTCTTCTGGATGTCCCATTCCTCGACATTGACGATGACCCAGACGGCCATCCGCGCGCCGTCGGGCAAGGTCTGCTTTTTGCGTCCGACGATCGGGTCGTAGCTGATGCGTTCGGTAGGCAGCATGGCTTAAGCTCTCGGTTCGGTAATATGAAGATGGAGTTGTTCGAGGCCGGCGATTTCGCCCACGATCCGGTCACCAGGTATGAGCGGGCCGACGCCGGCCGGCGTTCCCGTGAAGATCAGATCGCCGGGCCGCAGTTCATATTGCATCGACAGGTTGGCGATGATTTCCGGAACCTTCCAGATCAGTTCGGAGAGATCGCCGCGCTGCTTTTCGACGCCGTTAACCTGCAGCGTGATCGCGCCGCGGTCCGGATGACCACTTTTCGCCACCGGCACGATGGCGGTGCAGGGCGCCGAGCCGTCAAATGATTTTCCCATTTCCCAGGGCAAGCGGCGGTCGCGCGCGTCGCGCTGGCGATCGCGGCGCGTCATGTCGAGCCCGACGCCGTAACCGAACACGAGGTCCAGCGCCTTCGCGACGGAAACCTTGCGGCCTTGCGCCCCGATCGCGACGACAAGCTCGATCTCGTATTGGAAGTCTTGCGTAATCGTCAGGGTAGGGAATCGAGGCCCGGTTCTGCACCAAGGCATCGGCCGGCTTCTGGAAGAAAAACGGCGGATCGCGCTCATCCGCTTCCTTCATCTCCCTGATGTGGTCGAGATAATTGCGGCCGACGCAGTAGATGCGGCGCACCGCGAACAGATCGGGAGAGCCCACGACGGGAAGCGCGTGAACTTCCGCGCCACCGCAAAGCTGGTCGATGCGCCTACCGGCATCCTGTCGTCTTTCGCAAAGTCATAATGAATCCAAGGGGATAGAGTAAGGTGTGTACAGTGTTGGCGTTATCTGGCCAAAAATGTGTACAATATGAGTAGCCGTGTCAAGCCGAATAGCTTATTTGTGGCTTCAATCCGCGAGAGAACCATACGCGCAAGGTCGTGCTGTGCAGAAACTGGATACATTTGCGCTGGTGAGCGGCGGCCTCACGCCAGAGCGACCAGGCGAGGCGATGCTGCCTGCGACGCGGTCCGCATGGCTTGTCGAGCATCTGCGTCAGTCGCTGCTGGATGGCCGCTATCCGCCGGGCTCGCGGCTGAACGAGGTGCATCTCAGCCAGGAGCTCGACGTCTCGCGCACGCCGGTGCGGGCCGCGCTTCAAACCCTTGCGGGCGAAGGGCTGTTGCATCACCAGCCTAACAAGGGATTTACCGTTCGTGAATTCCTGCTGACCGAGCTAGTCGAAGCCTACGATATGCGCGCGCTGGCCGAAGGGCTCGCGGCGCGCTTTTCCGCCGAACGCGGTCTGTCGGATGACGCGCGACGAACGATCGACAACGCCTTGTCCGACGGCGACCGGACCTTGTCGGGCTCTGACGACCTGGAAGCGCAACGTGCGGCCTATGCGCAAATGAACCAGGCGTTTCATGGCGCCTTCACGCCGCGGCCAAATCGGACCTGGTGCGCGAAGTCGTTCGCATTTGCCAGCGCGTGCCGCAGGCCTCGGCCCGCAATGTCGTCGCGTTCGATCTGGCCGGCATCCGGCGCCGGCATGATATGCATCACGCCATCTATCACGCGATTTTGGCGCGTGAGCCCCAGGAAGCTGAGCGGCTGATGCGCGAGCACGTCGTTTCCGTCAAGATTTCCATGATCGAGAATATTGCGCGCCGCGGAAGGTAGAGTGCGGCTTGCATCTTCCGCAAGCCTGCACGCGTCTTGCAGGCATTGACGGCGGCTGCGACCGTAGCTTAGTTGACCGAAAACAATAACAAGACGGCTTCGTAACGAAGCCTGTGGGGAGAGAACAACAATACGCGGCAGGCCGCTTTCGCCGCGTGTGAGGGAATGACATGGGCACCAAAGCCGATATCCAGGAATTCGACTACGTCATCGTCGGTGCAGGCTCGGCCGGATGCGTGCTGGCCAATCGCCTGAGTGTGGACGGCAAGCACTCGGTTCTGTTGCTGGAAGCCGGTCCCGAGGACAAGAATCTCTGGATTCACGTGCCGCTCGGCTACGGCAAACTGTTCAAGGAAAAAACCGTCAACTGGATGTACCAGACCGAACCCGAGCCTGAATTGAACGGGCGTCAGGTATTCCAGCCGCGCGGCAAGGTGCTGGGCGGCTCGAGCTCGATCAATGGATTGTTGTATGTGCGCGGCCAACACGAGGATTACGACCGCTGGCGCCAGCGCGGCAATACCGGCTGGGGCTATGACGACGTGCTGCCCTATTTCAAGAAGGCTGAAAATCAACAACGCGGCGGCGATAAATATCACGGCGTCGGCGGCCCATTGACGGTGTCCAATCTGGGGCATTCCGATCCACTCTCGGCAGCCTTTATCGACGCGGCCGCCGAAACGGGCCTGCCGGCGAATTCCGACTTCAACGGTGCGTCGCAGGAAGGCGCCGGATTTTTCCAGACCACGACCCGCGGCGGCCGGCGCGCGAGTACGGCGATGGCCTATCTTCGTCCTGCCAAAAGCCGCGGCAATCTGCATATCGAGACATCAGCGCTGGCGCAGCGTATCCTGTTCGAAGGGCGCCGTGCACGTGCGGTCGAATATCGGCAGAATGGGGCGCTTCGAACTGCAAGCGCGCGCAAGGAAATCCTGGTGTCCGGCGGCGCTTACAATTCTCCGCAATTGCTGCAGCTTTCCGGTGTCGGGCCTGCGGACCTCCTCAAGCAATATGGCATCGATATCGTGCTCGACGCGCCCGGCGTCGGTAACGATCTGCAGGATCACATGCAGGTCAGAATCGTGATGCGATGCCCGCAGCGCATCACGCTGAATGATATTCTCAATCATCCGGTGCGACGGATCATGGCCGGTGCGCGCTATGCGGCGTTTCGCTCGGGACCTTTGACGATTGCCGCGGGCACATCAGGTGCGTTCTTCAAGACCAATCCGCGTCTGGCGTCGCCCGACGTCCAGATTCATTTCCTGCCGTTCTCGACCGACAAGATGGGCGAAAAACTACATGCGTTTTCCGGGTTCAGCGCGTCGGTCTGCCAGTTGCGGCCGGAAAGCCGCGGTTCGCTGCGCATCAAGAGCGCCGATCCGGCCGAGCCGCCGGCGATCCGGATCAACTATCTGGCGACCGAAACCGACCGTACCGCGTTTGTTGAAGGCATGAAGATTCTGCGCAAGATTCTGGCCGCGCCCGCGCTAAAACCCTTTGTGACCGAAGAGGTCGAGCCCGGCCCGAAAATCACCAGCGACGAGGAAATTCTGAATTTCTGCCGGCAGCGCGGCAGCACGGTCTATCATCCGACATCGACCTGCCGGATGGGCAATGATCCGCTGGCGGTGGTCGATCAGCGGCTTCGTGTTCGCGGTATCGAGGGCCTGCGCGTGGTCGATGCCTCTGTTATGCCGGACCTGATGTCAGGCAATACCAATGCGCCCGTGATCATGATCGGGGAAAAAGCCTCCGACATGATTCTGGAAGACGCGGGATAGCGCAGGATTGCGCTTTTGTGCCGGAGGTTGCGTTTGCATTCCGGCATGGAGGTTCTATCGGGTCGAAGCCACAAGTCTACCTGGCATCTCCCAGGTTGATTTTCAAATCAGTTTTCAAGTCGGTTTTGGTGAAGTCATCGCCGACAAAAAGCAGTGGGCAAGAATGCTCTTTCGCGAGCTCGTAAGAAAAACAATCACCGAAGTTTAAACCCGCCGGATGTTGTCCCTTGCCCCACTGGTCGTACGCTTGGGCAATTCGGTAGGCTGATATCTGCGTCACCCGGGACGACGTCAAAACCAAGTCCTTCGATCAGAGTTGCTATTTCATCGCGACGTTCCGTCGTGCGGCCACGATGAGCGCTTCCGCCATGGTACCTGCGGAGATCAGTACCCTCGTTCCTCCGCTTCCAGAATGGCGATGCATGCATCGGCTTCCGGTTCACCCAGCACGATGGCCAGGAGGGCCGATGTATCGACAACGATCATTTCGGAAGGCCGTCATCGTCATAGAGAAAGTCCTGGCTGCTGGCTGCGTCGGGTCCCGCTTTCGCCTTTGCGACTCCTGAGCTGCGAACGCCTTCCAGAATTTTCCTGCGGGCTCTCGCGTCCGGAAGTGGCTTCACGGGGACAAGGCGCACGGTTGCTTGTCCGTGGCGGGTCAGAATGATCTCATCGCCGGCTTCGGCCCGCCTGACGAGATCGGTTAATTGTCCCTTGGCGTCGCTCACGGATATCCGCATGGATCAGCTCTAAAGACCATTTGATAGTCCAATAACGATCTAATATGGACCATTAAATGGTCCATTTCAAGAAGCAGCGAGAGCCCTTATAAGGCCCGCTTGCGCATGGTCTGCCGTTCTGCTTCCTGCATGACCTCGAATGGAGCATGAGTGGTGGCAATTCGAAATCCGGATCGGCACGCGCAAGAGTGTCATGGCGTTGGCCCAGACCGAGGAAATCGCCCGGCGTCTGACCGCGGCTTTCCCGGATGTCGGAGTCGACATCGTCAAGTTCGAACCACGGGCGATCAGGGACCAGACCAGCAAGCTGTTGCAACATGGCGGCAAGGGCGGCGCCTTCGTGGCCGAAATTCGTGCCGCGGTCCGCTCCGGCGATCTGCACGCCGCGATGCATTCGCTCAAGGACATGCCGGGCAATGAAGATACGCCGGGGCTGGTGATCGGCGCGACGCTGACGCGCGATCCCGCCGGCGATGCGTTGGTGCTGCGACCAGGACTGTCGATCGACGATTTCAGGCGCTCGCAAGGCAAAGGCTTCAAGATCGGCACCAATGCGGTGCGGCGCGCGGCCTATGCGCGCCGGCTGTTTCCGCTGATCGAAGTCATTCACTATCGCGGCGCCGCCGACACCCGCGTGCGCAAGCTCGATCATCTGGAAATGCAGCGGTTGCCCGGCGGCGGCGAAGTCGGCCCGGCGGACGCGCTGATCATGGCGCGCTCGGGGTTGGAGCGCGTCGGCCTCGCCGGCCGTATTGCTTATGAATTTTCAGTTCAGGAAATGCTACCGGCGGCCGGGCAGGGTATCGTCGCCGTGGAATGCGCAGCCGATGATTGGCAGACGCGGCGGCTGCTGGCCGGGATCGATGACCTTGTTGCGCATCGGAGTGCCGATGCCGAGCGAGAAGTGCTGTGGGTTCTCAACGGCCACTGCAATTCGCCGATCGCGGGATTTTCCACCATCATGGGCGCGCAGATGACGCTGACGGCATCCGTGCTGGATGAAGCGGGTGGCCTGTTCATCGAGGCTTCGCGCTCCGGTCCCGCCGATCGCCCGCGCGAACTTGGCCGCGCGGTCGGGCTTGAGCTTCTGGACAAGGGCGCGGCCGAGATTATCGAGCGCAGCCGGCCGGGATAGCGTTTATCCCTTATAGGCCCGCACCCGCTTGATCATCTGCTCGACATGCGCGATCGGGGTTTCCGGTTGAATGCCGTGGCCGAGATTGAAGATCAGCCCGGCCGCCAGCGTAATTCGCCAGCACGTCGTCGATCGCGCGATCGAGCGCCGCGCCGCCCGCGATCAGCGCCAGCGGGATCGAGATTGCCCTGGACGGCGACGCGGTTTTGCACGCGCTCGCGGATCAAAGATGGCTCGGCCGCCCAGTCGATGCTGACGGCATTGATGCCGGTCGCCTCGACATAGGCCGGCAGCAGCGCGCCGGCGCCTCTGGGAAAGCCGATGATCTTTGCATCGGAGCCTGCTTGCGCACACCTTCGACGATGCGCCGGGCCGGTTCGATCGACCAGCGTTCGAATTCGCGGGGCGGCAGCACCCCGGCCCAGGTGTCGAAAATCTGCAGCACGTCGGCGCCGGCCTTGAGCTGTCCCAGCAAATAAACGATCGAGTTCTCGACCAGCACGTCGATGATGCGCGCGAACGCCTCGGGGTGGCGATAGGCCATCATCCGCGCCGGTGCCTGATCCGGCGTGCCTTGTCCGGCCACCATATAGGTCGCCACCGTCCACGGCGCGCCGCAGAAACCGATCAGCGCAATTTCCTGTGTGAGTTCGCGGCGGACGCGGCGCAGCGCCTCATACACCGGCTCAAGCTTGCTGAAGTCGGCCTGCGACGCCAGCGTCGTGACTTTCTCGGGTGTATCCAGTGGATCGAGCCGCGGACCTTCGCCAACCTCAAATCGCACGGAGCGGCCGAGCGCATAGGGGATGACAAGAATGTCCGAGAAGATGATCGCGGGCATCGAAGTTGAAACGGCGGATCGGCTGCAAGGTGACTTCGCGGCGTATTCCGGCGTGAAGCAAAGATCGAGAAAGCCGCCGGCCTTGGCGCGCAATTCGCGATATTCCGGCAGATAGCGGCCGGCCTGCCGCATCATCCAGATCGGCGGCACCGGCTGGCGGTGTCCGGAAAGGACGTCAAGAAGTGGTTTTGTGGAGTGACTTTGGGTCAAGCGCTAGTTCCGCAGGTCATCGGGATGCAAAGTGCTGCCCTGATACACTGGGGACGCCAAAGAGGCCAAGACAAGATCGCTGCTTTATTTGTCTGGCGCCTCGGGATGACGTGCCGGCCAAGTGGCCCAGCGGCCATCCTTGACGCTACCAGGCTTGTCCCCCGAGCGGAACGCCGCGATTGGCGCTGCGTGATTTCGCGATGAGGTTGCAACCGTGACCCCGACATCGCAACCCTGACCATGATCGAAAGTCTGCGAACCAAGCTTATCGGCTTTCTCCTTGCCGAGACCGGTTCCCTCCGTTGTGCAGTGCGTTGTTCGGTCGCATGCGGCCGTCGCTGGCTTTTGCGATGCGGAATGGCGGAAGTATCGCAGGCCGCAATCGAAGTTCCGCAAGACGGAAGTTACGTAAGACTACGGAACTCTGCGAGATCCTTCAATTGCTGTCGATTGCTGCGTTCTATTTCAGAGATAAATAAGACGTCTGTGAGATTATTTCGCCATCCGAAAGGTTCCGCGAGATGCCCCTGGCCCTCAACAAAACCGGCCTGAGCGGCCTGCCGTTGCGGGCTGCGATTTTCGTCACGCTGGCGTGTGTTGCGATTATCGCATCCACTGGCTGGACGGAATGGGCGTCGCGCGACTCGGAGATGAGGAACGCCGAAATCGAGCTCGGCAATCTCAGCCGATCATTGGTGCAGCACGCCGACGGCACCGCCGAAATCGCAGGCTCGCTTCTTGCTGGCATGGTCATCGCTCTGGAGGCCGACAGTGAGAAGTCCGAACGTATCGCGCGACTGCAATCGTTTTTGAACATACGCAAGACCGGTCTTGACCGCATCCATGGACTGTTCGTCTATGACGAAGAAGGGCGTTGGCTTGCCGCCACCGAAGCGGTCGATCTGGCTGAATACAACAACAGCGACCGTGATTATTTTCAGCGCCATCGCAACTCCCCCGATCGCGCGACGTTCATCGGCAGCCCTGTTCACAGCAAATCCGGCGGGCAATGGGTGATAACGCTGTCACGCCGCTGGAACCACGCCGACGGTTCATTTGCAGGCGTCGTCCTGGCAAGCGTCGAAGTCAGCTATTTCTGGGAATTCTACAGCCGTTTCGATATCGGGTCTCAGGGGTCGATCGCGCTCGTCAGCAAAGACGGGATCATTCTGGCGCGAAATCCGATAATGGCAGTATCGGGCGCGATGTTTCGGACCGGCCGGTGTTCAAGGGTATCGGTAGGCATGCGTCCGAGGGCGCGATGCTTTTTCAGTCTGCCGTCGATGGCGTAGCGCGGCTGGGTTTCTATAAGCAAAGCGACCGCTATCCGTTTGTCATCGTCATCACCAAGGCGCAGAGCGACGTGCTCGCGCGATGGCGCCATAATGCCATCCACCGGATATTGTTTGTCCTGGGCCTGGTCGCGCTGATTTCGATGATGGGATTTTACCTTGTGCGCCAGTTGCTCAACGGGCAGCGGATGGCGGTTGCTCTCGTCGCCAAGGAGGCCAATTTCCGTGTGCTGGCGGAAAGCTCGAGCGACATGGTGACCCGTATCGGATTGGATGAGCGGATTTCCTATGTCTCTCCCTCATGTGTCACGGTTGTAGGCTGGCGGCCCGACCAATTGACGGGGACAGCCGCGCTGGCCGGCGTCAATGCTCTGGATTTACCTCGGGTCAGGAAAACGGTCACCGCGTTGAAACGGGGCAATGCCGAAGAGGCGCGCATCAGCTACCGCACGCGCCATCGCGAGAAGGCCGAAATCTGGCTCGAGTCGAACCTGCGGGTGACGCGCAAGGTCGATGGTGAAATCGACGGTGTCGTGGCGATATCGCGCGACATCACCGAGCAAAAGGTTTTGGAAGAGAGGCTCGAAACTCTCGCCGTGGAGGACGGGTTGACAGGCCTCGCCAATCGCCGCCATTTCGACGAGCGACTTCAGGAGGAATGGGCGCGGGCCCTTCGGGATAACAAACCGCTGTCATTGTTGATGATTGACGTCGACCATTTCAAGACATTCAACGACCGCTACGGACATCCCGCTGGAGATGAGTGTTTGCGTTCCGTTGCCAGGATTTTGGCTGGGGAGATGAAGCGAACCGCAGACCTCGCGGCGCGATACGGCGGCGAGGAATTCGCGTTGCTGTTGCCTAACACGGATGCTGCAGGCTGCGCGCGGATCGGGCAAAGGATTTGTCGCCACTCCAGAAGGCGGCAATACTTCACGAGGTAAACCTTCCATCCAGACGGGTTACCGCAAGGTCTTGGTGGCGCCGTATGCTGGCCGGGTACCGAAAGATCGGCAAGCCGTACCTCGCTGGTTGAGGCTGCCGACCGGGCGCTCTATGCAGCAAAGGAGGCTGGGCGCGACCGGCTGGTCATGGCGGGTCAGGTCGTGGCGCTGCTTCCCCTCAAATCCACGGCGCGATGAGCAATCGTCCCGGATTTCAGGACACGCTGGCGTCGGCGGTCGTGCTGCTCGTTCATCGCTTCAACCCCTGCCGTTCCATTTCCTGGACCGCCGCGAGGGCACCGGGATCGTCCGATGCGTGCCGACGGGGCGTAAGATGCGGGTCTGTGTTGAACAGGACGCCGAGGTGACGATCGTTGCGCCAGACCAGCAGGCAGCTGCGGCGGATCTGCTCGCCGCTTATCTGGAGATCGAAGGCAAATGGAATAGCGTCATCGTCCTCTAGCACCAATCCGGCGCCGCCGGTCGAGATGTTCAACACGACGCAGCTGATGCGCTCACCCTGAAACGAAATCACTCCGGGTTTCAGCACGATCTTTCGGCGGCTGTCCTGCTTGTAGTCCTTTAGGCCGTCTTGCATGTCCCCTGATTCCCCAACATCCTCAGGTCCCCCGCACTTCAGTTCGCATCAATGATCGCTTTAATTCACCAGCACCGCGCCGTCGCAGCGCACGCCGGAGACCCAGACATCGGCCTGTCCGATTCCGACGCCGAGCATGGCAAGTACGGATGCCAGCAGCTGATCGACTGAACCGGTCGCGCCGCCGATGATGCCGGAGACCGTCGAACCCAGGCCGGGAATTGGCAGCCCAAGCGGTCCGACATTCACGGCGAGGGAGAGATTGCCGAGCAGGCTCGAGGTCAGGGACGAGGTGAAATTGGTCGTGGTCACGGTCTTTTTGACCTGCGACTGGATATCGACATAGGTGAAATCGACGCTGGTCGGGGTCGTGTTGCCCATTCCCGCATGGGCCGTCCGGTGACCGTTATGGCGCCCAGATTGACCAGGGTCGCGGCCGGCGGATTGGGTTGGTGGTGAAGTTGGTGAGATCCGCCACCGTCACATTGCCGATCCACGCATCGACAATCCCCGGTGTCACGCCGAGCCTGACGTCGGACGTGCTGACGTTCGGATGTCCGCAGGTAATCGTGCCGAGGGTGGCGGTACCCGAGGCAATCTCGACGTAGATGGGCAGATTGACGACGGGGCACTGCCACTGCCGAGCAATTGCACGGACAGCAGGATGCGGGTCTGTGCCGTGTGCACGCTTGCGCCTTGCGCGCCGAGCGCCACCCATCCCGAACCAACCGGCCGCTCCCCGATCGTCGCATCAAGGAGGCGCTGATGATGCCCGGCAGACCGAGTTTCACCGACGTCGCGATTTGATTGGTTCCGTTCGCCACTTGCCCGGTCGCGTTCAGAAGATCGTACACCGACATGCTGACGCCGACTTTCGGCTTCTGTCCCGTCGCGAGCGTGTCGTAGGGCCAAGGTCGATCAGCGATCCGGCGTGATTTTGGTCGAGAGGCCGGTGACCGCCTGCGAAATCGTCGACAAAGCGGTCGTTGCGGAGTTCGCGCCGTTGGTAGTCTGCTGTGTTGTCAGCGCCGCGGCGACGATATCGGCGATCTTGACGTTGCTGGTCAGGACGCTGTTATAGGTCGCGCCGGTCAGGTTGATCCGGGACGCCAGCGCGGTCAAAAAGTCGAGTGCGTCGATCCGCGCGTTGATCAGGTTCTGGTAGTCCATCGCCTGTAGCGACAGCGTCGTGCCGAGCATGCTGCCAAGCATGGCGTTGATCAGGCCGCCATTGAGCGAAAGCAGCCGCGAGCCGATCGCAAATGACGCCAGCGCCGTGCTGGAGGCGGTTGCCCTGGTGGTGATGGTGAATTGATTGGTCCCGGTCAGATAGCGTGCAAAATATAGCGGGGTCTGGGTTTGCAGCGTCACCCGCGCCGCGTTGGCGGTGCCGACCGCGGGCGTCACGAAACGCAATTGCGGGGATGTCCCCGAATTCGCGGTGTAGGTGCCGAGTTGAACCGATGTCAGGGCGCTGGCCGGGTAGTTATTACTGACCACCGTCGCGGATGCGGCGCTGGTCGCATTGGTAAGGTTGCTCGCGGCGACGATCGCGGCGAGGTCGGCTGTGCCTTGCGCCCTGCGCCTGTCGGCAAAGATCGACCCGATGTCGACCCCGAGCGCGGCGCAGCCGATGACCAGGGTCATCAGGCCCGCGCCCATGATCGCGATATTGCCGCGCTCGTCGGCCCCAAAGCGTCGAAGCGACGCCGATATCGCCGTCATGTCAGAATCCCCCGTAAGGAATCGCTGCCGATCGGACGATGGTCGAAGGCGGGGAAGGCACGAAGGGCAGTGAATAGATGAAGGTACTGGATGCGTTGTAGCTGACGCTTACGATGAAAACGTTCGGATTGGTGGTCGACGTGGCGGCGTTGACGGTAACATTGCCGGCCACGATCAGCGGATAAGTCCCGACATTCGCTGTGACATAACTGGTGGCCAGGCCTGCTGCGCTCGCTATCGCTCAATCCGGCAATCGAGGAGCGTGCGGCTTCCGCGGCCAGTTGCTGCACGCCATGCACCATCGCGAGGTAGGAACCGAATACCACGATGCCGAAAACCAGCGTCAGAAAGATCGGAAGTATCATGGCAAACTCGACGGCGGTCGCGCCGCGCCGGCATTCAAGGAAACCGATCATCACACACCTCGGAACTCACTAATCCCGATGCATCCGCAGGTTGCATTAAATCCGGCTATCCATTTCTTTCCATGATTTGGCTTATTCGATCCGCTACGATATCGCGCCAGAATTCTATGGGGGGATCAATAACGCTCATAAATACCGGATGTTACGAAGGGCTATAAAAATAAAATGTCCGCTATCAAACATTGGAACCGTTGCAATTTTTGCAACCCTAAGTTAGGCATAGATGATCGGATTCGATTGGGAGCTTTCATGCACAGGCGGCATCAGCACCTGAACATCCCAATCGAGATTGTGCGGACCGTTGTTGCCGTTTCTGAGACGGAAGTCTTTCGAAGGCCGGCGAGCGGTTGGGATTGAGCCAGCCCGCGATAAGCTCCCAGATCAAACGCATTCAGAATCTGGTTGGCGGGTCACTCTTTAGCAAGACGGCAATGGGTCCGTCCCCACCCAGTGGGAAAACTGGTGCTCAGCCAGTCGCGCCGAATGCTGGAAGCCAACGATCAGATGCTGCGACTGGGCGGCGCCGCGGAAGGTCCGCAGCCGCTCCGCCTGGGAATCACCACGCTGTTCGCGCAGGAGTTTCTGCGCAAGCAGGATACGGAAGCACTGGCCAATGTGGTGATTCACGCCGATCACTCGCTCGGAATCATGAAGAGTATCCTTGACGGATACATCGACATCGCCTGCATTTTCGACAATCCGGAAATCGGCGAAATTTCCGACCAGATCGTCAAAGAGTGCGAGATACCTTTCGTGTGGGTCCGTCCAAAAATTTCGTTCTGAGGCCCGGCGCACCGATCCCGATATTGACCTGGGCGGGCAGCGATCTGATCGTTCGCACCCTGGCGAGACACGGTCTGCAATACCGCATCGTCTTCAACGGTCCGGACCATCATTCCAAATTATCTGCGGTTGAAGCCGGCATCGGGGTGGCCGCGGTTCCCGAAACCATGGTGCCCCCCTCGCTGGTTCGCGCCCGGGAATATTACCTGCCCGATCTGCCGTCGGTGAAGGCGCTGCTCTACGTTCGCGCGGGACTTGAGGGCCGCGACGCTTCCGAACTTCTGCGGCGGCTGTCGGCGATGTTTTTCAGAGATCAATTGCAGCCGTCGGCAAGCATCGTCGCGGCCGACCCCGCAGCTTGATGCAACTTCAATAATGCGGCGGCGGCTCGTTGGCGGCGCCGGGGGCGCGCGTCTCGGCTTCCTGCAGGCGTTCGTTCAGGTGAACGAGCTGACGCGTCAGCGCATCGATCTTCTGCCATTGCGCGGTCCATGGTCTTGTTCAGCGTCTCGATGGTCTCGTCCTGAAACGTCAGGCGGGTTTCGAGCGTGTCGATGCGCTCGCTCAGCGTCTTCACGTCACTCATCGCGATCCTGTTCCATCCGGCGTTCCCGCAATCCGTGACCGAGCGCGACGCGGTCATCGAATACGAAGCATTCGCCGCGCCATCGGCTCTTTGCTTGCGGCACGCCTTCCAGATATTTCAGGATGCCGCCCTTGAGGTGATAGACCTCGGAGAAGCCGCGCGCGAGCAGATAGGCGCTGGCTTTTTCGCAGCGTATGCCGCCGGTGCAGAACATCGCGACCCGCCGATGTTGGCAGGGTCGAGATGGCTGGCGGCGAACTCCTTGAATTGTCCAAAACTCCGGATGCCGGGATCGACCGCGCCTTCGAACGTGCCCATCGCGACCTCGAAGGCATTGCGGGTATCGATCAGCAGCGTGTCCGGCACAGCGATCAGATCGTTCCAGTCGGCGGGGTCGACATAGATGCCGACCTGCCGCGTCGGATCGGCTTGCGGGTCGCCGAGGGTAACGATCTCTTTTTTCAACCGCACCTTCAGGCGCTGAAACGGCATCGCCGCGGCGGTCGAGAATTTCAGTTCGAGATTGTCGAGCCGGCCGCCGAACAGGGGACCGTCGCGCAATTGACAGGTCAATTGATCGATCGCCTTGGCATTGCCCGCCAGCGTGCCGTTGATGCCCTCGCGTGCCAGCAGCACACTGCCCTTGAGCATGAGATTTGCGCACATCGTCCGCAGCGGTTCGCGCAGATCGCGGAAATCCGGCAGGGCTGCGAATTGATAGAAAGCGGCGACCTTGTAGGGCATCGCGGAGGTTATCAGGCCGACGGCGGCGGCGAAACCCGCAAAAACCGGTCCTTTTTATGCCCGCCATGCGCCCTGAAGCGCCTGCCGGGAACGACATGGTTACCGCGTTAAGTGCCCTCAAGCATTGCCCATTACCGCCGGAAATGTCATGTAGGCCCGCAATTGAAAAACCACGATAAAACGACAGAAGTGAGCAACCTGGTATGAGGAATTTCCATCTCGCCGGCCGGTCGACAGTCCACGCCCAGAACGCGATGGTGCGACGTCGCACCCGCTGGCGGCGCTGACGGCGATCGAGGTTTTGCGGGCGGGCGGCACCGCCGTTGACGCCGCGGTAGCGGCATGTGCGCTGCTTGGCGTGATCGAGCCGCAATCCACCGGCATCGGCGGCGATTGCTTCGCGCTGATCCAGCCAAGGGGCGAGGGCAAGATAACCGCCTATAACGGCTCGGGCCGCGCGCCGATGGCCGCGAAGGCGGAATGGTATCTCGAGCGCGACATGCATGGGATCCCGCTGACCTCGGCGCATGCCGTCAGCATCCCGGAGCGGTCGACGCCTGGGCGACCATCCTGCGCGATCACGGCAAGCTTGGGCTCGATACCTTGCTTCAGCCGGCGATCAAGGCCGCGGAAGAAGGCTATGTCGTCGCGCCGCGGATCGCGTTCGACTGGAAGAATGGCTTCGACAAATTGAAGAAGGGCACCAACACCGAGCGCTATCTGCTGCCGCACGGCAAACCGGCGGTGGCCGGCGACGTGATCCATCAGCCGGAGCTCGGGCAGACCCTGCGAGCGATCGCCAAGAATGGCCGCGACGCCTTCTACAAGGGCGCGATCGCCGAGGACATGGTCGAGACGTTGCGCGGCATCGGCGGCCTGCACACCGCCGACGATTTCGCCAACCACACCACCGAGACCACGGTGCCGATCGGCACCCTGTATAAGGGCCATGACGTCTGGCAGTGCCCGCCGAACGGCCCTGGCATCACCATGCTGGTGATGCTCAACATCCTGTCGCGTTTCGATCTGACGAAATTCCCGGCGATGAGCGTCGAGCGGTTTCATCTGGAGGCCGAGGCGGCCCGGGTGGCCTACATGATGCGCGAACAACGTATCGGCGATCCGGCCCAGGTCGAGGTCGACGTGGCCGGGATCCTGAAAGAGTTCGCCGACGAATATGCCGGCAAGATCCGCATGGACGCGATGCTCGATCTGCCGAAGGTCTCGCCGCCGATGAATCCTTCGACGGTCTACATCACCGTGGTCGACAAGGACCGCAACGTCTGTTCGTTCATCAATTCGATCGCGCACTCGTTCGGCTCGGCGATCGTCTCGAACAAGACCGGCGTACTACTGCAAAATCGCGGCGCCGGTTTCCGCATTCAACCCGGCCATCCCAATTGCATCGCGCCGGGCAAGCGCCCGCTGCACACCATCATTCCCGGCCTTGCGACCAAAAATGGCCGTGCATTGATGCCGTTCGGCGTGATGGGCGGACAGTATCAGCCGGTCGGGCAGTGTCACATCCTGACCAACATGCTTGACTACGGCCTCGACGTGCAGGAAGCGATCGATATGCCGCGTGGCCTGCATTACGAAAATGTCTATCAGCTTGAGGATGGGGTGCCCGCCGATATCGTCGAGGGCCTGAAGAAGCTCGGGCACCAGACCACCAGCGTGATCCCGCCGCTCGGCGGCGCCCAGGCGATCTGGATCGACTGGGACAAGGGGACGCTGACCGGCGGCTCCGATCCGCGCAAGGATGGCTGTGCGCTCGGATATTGAGCGAGCCATCCGCGCTTGCACCCTTGCTGTAACGAAAGCTGAATGATGCGCTTCCAGTTTCGACGTTTTTCGATCGCCCTTGCCGTCACCATGACCGGCGCTTTTCTCATCGCTGCGCCATCCGGCGCAGTAGCGCAGACCGCAGAAAAAACTAAAGGTAAAATGACAGGAAAAATCATGACCACGGATTCAGGCTTGCAGATCATCGACGGAACGGTCGGCACCGGGGCGACGCCAAAGCCGGGTCAGATCTGCGTCATGCACTATACGGGTTGGCTTTATGAGGACGGCAAGAAGGGCAAGAAGTTCGACAGCTCGGTCGATCGCAACGAGCCGTTCGAGTTTCCGATCGGCCAGCGCCGCGTGATCGCGGGCTGGGACGAAGGCGTCGCCACCATGAAGGTCGGCGGCAAGCGCACCCTGATCATTCCGCCTGCACTGGGATATGGCGCCCGTGGCGCCGGCGGCGTGATTCCGCCAAACGCGACGCTGATGTTCGACGTCGAATTGCTCGACGTAAAGGGCTAGAGCCTTATCGGTTCTGATTGAATCAGAACCGGGCTCTAGTCTTTTGTTTTGACGCGTTTTCTTTACGCGAACCGGTATCCACTTCGCTTGAAAACGCTCTAAGGCCAGTCGCGCCAAAATCTGGATAAAAAAAGACCGGCCGCAATGGCCGGTCTTTTGATTCTGATTGGATTAAAGCCGATCAGAGATTCTTGTTGGCCGCGACCGCTGCCTTGTTGACTGCGTCCTTGGTCGCTTCCTTGGCGTCGCCGATAGCCTTCTGGCCCTTGCCCTTGATCTCCTGGACGGCGCCTTCGCCCTGCAATTTGTCGGAGCCGACGGCTTCGCCGACGCCCTGCTTGGCCTTGCCGATGGCTTCGTTGGTAACGCCTTTAACCTTGTCTGCCGTTGCACCCATGGGGACTCTCCTCTGGAAGGGTTAAGCTTCGCCAAGACAAGTCCCCGGCTGCATCAAAAGGTTCCTCCAAAGTCCCTTGCAGGTCTGGTTTGTGATCGCGGTTTTCTGTAGCGTTCGCCCAAGTTTCACGGGAACCAAACCGCATGACAGGCTCTCACGATCATACCCATTCCGATCATACCCATTCCGATCATTCCCATGACCATGGCCATGAGCACGACGCGGAACGCTGGAAGCATGACGGCGTTCGCGTCATTCCCGGCGACCAGCTCGATCCCAACGTGCCTTCAACGGCCGGCATGGATCGCAAGGCCGCGATCAATTTCGCCCGCGTCGGCGCGCAGAAATTGTGGGCGGGCACCGTGACTATCAAGCCGGACGCCAAGACCGGCGCGCATCATCACGGCCATCTCGAAAGCATCATCTACGTCGTCAAGGGCAAGGCGCGGATGCGCTGGGGCGAGCATTTGCAGTTTACCGCGGAAGCCAATCCCGGCGACTTCATTTTCATTCCGCCCTATGTGCCGCATCAGGAGATCAATGCCAGCCCCGATGAGGTGCTGGAATGCGTCCTGGTGCGCAGCGACGGCCAGGCGGTCGCGATCAATCTCGATATCGAGCCGGTCGAGAAGCCGCAGACGGTGCTGTGGATCGATCCCGTGCATCGCGACCCCGCCGAGAGCAAGTAAGTAGGCTTGTAAGTAGGCTTGCTGGCGGGGCTCGGAGTGACCGGTATCCGGCCACGGGGTTGCGCATGGCCTAATTCCCAACGCGTGGCTTCCGGGAGCTCATGCCGTCTGATACGGTATACCAGAGACTTCAAATGGATGCCGCGCTGCTGCGCTGCAAAGACAAAATCAAGAACCGGAGGGACTCGTGAATTATCTCGATAAATTGCTCGGACGGCGCGCGGTTATCAAGGGCGCAGGGCTCGGTATCGTTGCCGGCGGACTGGCCGGCACGCTGCCGGTGCAAACTGCCGCTGCCGCGGAAGGTGAGATCTGGAGCAGCGAATACTGGACCAAGAAGGGTGACGTACCCTTGTGGATGTTCCGCAAACGGGTTGGCGCGCTCAAGCCTGGTGAGCCGGCGCGGCCGGTGCTGTTTCTGGTCCATGGTTCTTCGGTGACCTCGCGGACGTTCGACATCAATGTGCCCGGCCAGGGCGAATATTCCGTGATGAACGAATTCGCCCGCTATGGGTTTGACGTCTGGACCATGGACCACGAAAATTATGGCAAGTCCGGCCGCACCTCCGGCAATGCCGATACCGCCAGCGGTGTCGAGGATTTGAAAGTGGCGGTGGAGGTCGTTGCCCGCGAAACAGGCCTCAAGAAATATCATTTCCTGGGTGAGTCCGCCGGTGCGCTGCGCGCCGGTGCCTATGCCATGGTGGCGCCGGAGCGCGTCGACCGTCTCGTGCTGGCGGCCTTCACCTACAAGGGCGACGGTTCGCCGACCCTGGCCAAGCGCGCCGAGCAGGTCGAGTATTACAAGACCCACAACATGCGCAAGCGCGACCGCGAGATGATCCGTTCGATCGCGACCCGCGACAAACCCGGCACCAGCAGTCTCGCTGCCGTGGAGGCGCTGGCGGACGCAGAGATGCAGTTCGGCGATCAGATTCCGACCGGCACCTATCTCGACATGACCGCCAAGATGCCGGTGGTGTTTCCGCAGAAGGTGCAGGCGCCGGTGCTGCTGGTGAGCGGCCAGTATGACGGCAACGCGACCGTGGCCGACCTTGAGGAGTTCTTTAACCTGCTGCCCAATGGTGACCGGCAGCTTGTCACGATCGCCGGCGCGGCCCACTCCCTGACGCTTGCCACCAACCGTCAATTGTTCTGGCACGTGACCCGGTCATTTCTGACGCAGCCGACGCCGATCGCGTCGTAAGACGTTCCGCTGCCATCTATTGGAGCCCGGTTCTGATTCAATCAGAATCGGGCTTTAATAATTGACGCGCAGGCCGACACCGCCGTGGATAGTGTTGCCGACCGGCTGCGGGCCAAGCGTGCCGTTGACAAAGAGATCGGCAAACCAGACGCGGTGGCTATTATCTCGACGCGGTCTTGGTATCCATGTTGACGACCTGAACGCGGCGGTTGGCCGGGTCCATCGGCGCATTCGGATCCTTGGGCTTGTCCTTGCCATAGCCGACGGTGACCAGGTCAGTGCCGTTGATGCCGTATTTGTCGATCAGGAAGCGCTTGATCGTATCGGCGCGGCGCTCGGAGAGATCCTGATTATAGGCTTCGCTGCCGATCGCATCGGTATGACCGGCGACCACGAAGGTCGAACCCTTGAGGCTCGCATTCGAGAGCGCCTTGCCGAGTTCCTCGGCGGCCGGCATCGAGGCCTTTCGGATCTGGGCCGAGTTGTAATCGAACTGAATATCGAGATCGATGTTCGGCTTGGTCGAGGCGATCTGCGCGACTTCCTCGCGCTCGCCGAGTGAGAGCGAGCGGGTCGTGCGGTTGCGCAAGGTCTGGATGAAGCTGGCTTCCTTGTCCTTGACCGCGGAATCGATCTGCGGTCCGGCGGAGAGACCGCGCGTCACGGGTTTCAGTGAATCCTGCTTCGGCTGCAACGCATTCACGATCTGATCGGCGGAAACATTATTGTCGGCGGCGATCGCAAGACCCGCCGTCATCGACAGCGCGGCCGTAAGCGTGATCGCCGTTAAACCGGAAAGTCTGAGCAGGCTGGTCATGGTCGCATCCTCGTTGTTGCGTCTGATGACGTTTGGATGCTCGGACGGTAGAGCAGGTTCGATGCGACGAATGTGAGTAAGATCACATTGGCGCTCGGGTGCTGAAAAAGTCTAGATATTTCAAGCCCTTTCGAAGCTTTTTCCCCGAACCTCGGCCGAATTAATTTTAAGACATCCGCGCCGTCGCGAAAGTACGGCATCAGTTGCGACGGCTGAATACGGAGCCCAGTTCAGCCGGCATGCCGCCGATACGTCCCTCGCGGATGGAAACGATGACCACACACAGAAGGCAAAGGGCGTAAGGGAGGCATCCGATCAAATAAGGCGAGAGCGTTAGTCCCGTCGCCTGGAGGCGCAACGTGGCTGCGCTGCTTAGTCCGAACAGCAAAACGACCGGCAATACGAGAAATGGATTCCAGCGTGCGACAATGACAAGACCGACGGCGACGAAGCCGCTGCCTTTCGTCATCTCGTTGGCCCAGGTCTGCGTGTAGTCCACCGAAAGAATCGCACCGGCGAAGCCGGACAACAGGCCACCGGCGAGAATGCCCAGCGTTTGGACAAGTATCGGACGGATGCCGAGCGCTCGCCCGGTCTCGAATGATTCCCCAATGATCCGCCAGTTGAGGCCGGTGCGGGTGCGGTAAAGCCAGAAGCCTGCCATCAGAACCGAGACGATCGCGAGCGGTGCGACCGGTGTGAGTTGCGTAAGGATTGCGCCGGCGAATGGAACATCCGCGAATTGCGGCCCGGCCAGTGGTGCGAGGCCACTCACTTTTCCGCCGACGGCCGAACGCCCGAAATAGGAGGTCAGTCCAAGGCCGAGAGTCCAGACCGCGATGCCGCTGCCGATCTGGTTGGCCCGGCAGCCGAGGCAAAGTGCAACATGAACCAGCGATAAAAGAAGTCCGGCAAAGGCACCTGCGATCAGGCCGAGTACAGGACTTCCCGTTTGGGCTGCTACGGCAAAGCCAACGCAGGCGCCGCACAGCATCTGACCCTCGATACCCAGATTGACGATACCAACCCGCTGGGTCAGCGTCTCGCCGAGCGTCACCATCATCAGCGGTGTCGATGAGCGAAGCATGGCGGTAGCCCACGAGCCGGCGGCCAGGAGAATTTCATCAGCCATAGCGAGCGCCCCGCCGTCCGGCCAGACCGCTGGCGCCGAGCGCCGCGACGAACAGCAGGCCTTGGAGGATCGTCGCGCTGGCGCTCGGAATTTTCGAGTAAAGCTGTAGCGCGTCACCGGCCGCAATCAGCCCGCCAATCAGAATCGCGATCGGCACGGCACGCAGGAAATTTTGGCCAGAGAGCCACGCCACCAGAAAACCGGTCAGGCCATATCCGACGGAAAGGCCGGCTTGCAGCCGGCCTTGAATCGCCGAGGTTTCACAGATGCCGGCGAAACCGGCGAGGGCGCCACCGATCCCATCACCAGCAAAGTCTGCCGGACGAAGCTGAATCCCGCCATCGCGCCGACCTTGCGATTGCCGGACAGCACCTTCAGGGCAATCCCCCAGCGCGTGTAAGTGACGCCGACATGCAGGATCAGCGCAGCGATCACGCCGACGATCAGTCCGACGTGAACGCGGGTGCCCCACAGGCTCGGGACCGTCGCCGCTGGGGGAAAAGCAATGCTGGCCGGCCAACCAAGGCTGGCGGGGTCTTTCCACGCGCCGTAGATCGCATAGTTCACCAGCAATGCCGCGATATAATTCATCAGCACGTCGAGATGGTTTCGTTGACGTTGCAGCGGGTGCGAAGCAGACCTGCCGCGCCGCTCCATAATGCGCCGCCAATCGCTCCGGCGGCCAGCATCGCCGGCAATAGAAGGAAGATCGGGCCATTCGGAAAGGCAACGACGACGGCGGTTCCGGTGAGCGCACCGAAATACAATTGGCCTTCACCGCCGACCATGATCAATCCGAGCCGTGCCGGCAGGATCACCGCCAGCGCACAAAGCAGAATAGGCGTGGCTTTGACGAGGCTCTCGGAAAACGAATACGTGTCGCCGAAGGCATAAAGCGCCATCTGCGCGAGTGTCGTCAGCGGAGGCCGCCCGATCGCGAGCAGGAAAATCATTGCGGCGACGAGAAAGGCCGCGCAACCGCCGCAGGCGGCCACCAGACTAGTCCGGCCGGAGCTGTTCATGCGGCCTCGGTTGCGTAGCCGGCCATCCAGCGGCCTAACATCTGACGATCGGCCTGATCGTGACGGGCGATGCCCGCAATCGCGCCGTCATGGATCACGGCAATGCGGTGAGCGTAGGTCATGAGATCGTCGAGGTCTTCCGAAATCCAGACCACGCACGCGCCGGCCTCGGCGTGACGAAACAGTTCACGATAAACCGCCTGCGCGGCGGCTACATCGAGGCCCATGGTCGGATAGCAGGCGATCACCAGATGTGGCCGGCCGGATAGTTCGCGCGCGATCACCAGCTTTTGCAAATTGCCGCCTGACAAAGCCGAAGCGGGGAGTGCGGGTTGCGGCGGCCGTACGTCATAGTCGGCGATCAATATTCGGGCACGATTTTCGATATCGCCTCGGGCTGGAAAGAAAGGCAGATGGCGGGCATGGCGGAGCGTCAGGTTGAGCGCCAGATCGAGATCGGCGACCACCGCGTTGTCGCGCGGGCGCTCCGGGATGTAGGCGACGGCATCGCTGATGCCACGGTCCTCGTTGCGAACGGCGATATCGACCGACGCCAGAATAACGTCGCCATGGGTAACCGGGACAAGGCCCGCGAGCGCTTCGGCGAGCGCAAACTGGCCGTTACCGGACACGCCCGCAATCCCGAGAATTTCTCCCACCGTGAGATCAAATGAAATCTCCCGGATCATGCGGCCCTGAACCTCCGCTGAAAGATTTCTTACCTGAAGCAGCGGCACATCACCGGATGGCGATTTTGGCGGGGCGAGCGATCCCATCGAACCACGTCCGACCATCGCTTCCACCAGCTCTTCGGCGGAACGATCGCGGGCGGCCGCGCGATCAACGACCTTGCCGCCGCGCATGACGACGATGCGATCGGCACAGGCTGCGATATCCGCCAGCTTGTGGGTGATCAGCACCACCGCTTTTCCCTCCGCGGCGAGGGTTTTGATAAACCCATACAGCCGTTCGGTTTCGGCGGGTGTCAGAACCGAGGTCGGTTCGTCGAGAATGACTACCCGCGCATCGAGATTAAGCACCTTGGCCAGTTCAACCAGCTGGCGCTCGCCGACACTGAGATCGCGCACGGGCCGGCGCGGGTCGAGGTCCGGTGCCAATTGCTTGAGCCAGCGCAGCGCCTTCGACACGCGCGGGCTGCCACGCAACTGCAGCCAGGGCGCGCCAGGGAGTGCCGCGAGCAAATTCTCCAGCACGGATAATGCAGGAATCAGCGAGAATTGCTGGAATACCATCCCGATGCCCTGCGCCATCGCGCCGCGTGGCGAGTCAAACGCGACCTGCGATCCGTCGATATGAATGGTGCCACCGTCGGGCTGATAGAATCCGTAGAGAATTTTCATCAGTGTGCTCTTGCCCGCGCCATTTTCGCCGAGCAAGGCCAGCACTTCGCCTTCGCCGATCTCAAGGTCGACATCGTCATTCGCGACCAGGGATCCGAATTGCTTGCGGATCGCCGACAGTGTTACGAGCGGGCGCGGCATTTTCATCCAATCGCAAAGATCGCGTCGACCTCGACCGCGGCGCCGCGCGGCAGATTGGCAACGCCGACGGCCGTACGCGCATGATAGCCGCGTGCGCCGAACAATTCCTGCATCAAGTCCGAGGCGCCATTGATGACCTGCGGGATGTCGGGAAAGTGGGGGTGCAGTTCACAAAGCCGCCGAGCCGCAGGCAATAGGCGACACGATCCAGCGAGCCGCCGCAGGCCAGTTTGAGCGCGGCAATCAAATTGAGCCCGCACACGCGCGCGGCCTTTTGCGCTTCGACGAGGTCATAGTCCTGCCCGACCTTGCCCACGAAGCGCACATCGCCGTTCATTCGCACACCTGACCGGCGAGGTAGACCAACTCACCATGGCGGCGAAACGGAACGAAGTTCGCGATCGGCGTCGGCACATCGGCAATTCGATTCCGAGTTCGGCAAGGCGCCGATCGGTTGATCCCGCGATGGTGGAGAGGGTCATCGATCAATCCGGTCGGGAAAGCGCTTTCAGGATCGCCGCCGATTGCGTCACGAACCCGAACAGTAATTTCACGTTGTAGAGCACGGCCTGCACGCAAAAATCCGGGGATGTCGTGGCCGTGCCGTCCTCGATCAGCACAGTGTCGTAACCAAGAAAACTTGCATCTTCGAGCGTGGTCATGACGCACTGGTCCATGTTCACACCGCCGATGAACAGCGTCTTGATGCCCATGTTGCGCAGGATGGCATCGGTCTCGGTATCCCAAAAAGCGCTGAAGCGGTGCTTGATGATCTGGACGTCGCGCTCGCCCGGATTGATCTCGTCGACCACCTGTGCGCCCCAGCTTCCGGCCCTGATCACCTCTGACCGCGTGCCCGGCACCGGCTGTGCGAGGCCGGGCTCGTCGCCGCGGGGATTGTGGGCGTGGCGCAGTGAAGGGCTGATGTTGAGGAGGTCCTTGCGGACGCCCCAATTGACCCACACCACCGGGACTTGATGAGACCGAAACGCCTCGATCAGCGTTGCCAACGGCGCAATCGGCTTGCGGTTCGGACTGATGTCGATGCCGCGGGAGTCAAGCCAGCCGCCCTTGGTGCAGAAATCGTTCTGCATATCGACAATCAGCAAGGCCGATTTGGCAGCATCGACAGTGATGTTCTGCGGTTCGGCCGCGATCACGAGCGGCCGAACTGGCGGTGAGGGCCGTGTCATGTCGACAGCGTCAGGTGTGACTTTCCATGACTGGTTCGGATTGGTTCCCATCTCGACGGGAGCAACTGGCTTGCCAGCAGATTTGGCGGTCACATTCATGGATGTCCTCCTGACGCTGTAAGGTGCGGTTATTTGGTCGCACCGGTAATACCCTGGACCAGGTAATTCATGGTCTCGACCTGCTCCATTGAAAGCTTCTGGCCCGCCGGCACGACCACCGTACCATCCTGCTTGGCGATCGGACCTTCCCAGATCGATTCTTGCCAGTGTTGATGTCGCCCTTGAGTTTGAGGATATCGGCCTGTGCCGCGGCAGGAACCGCGGCGCCGAAGGAATCGAGCACGACGTTTCCGCTGGCAAGGTCACCGCGCATGTTCGACGGCTTCCAGGTGCCGGCCTTGATCTGCTTGATCTCTTCGACCATCATCGGACCCCAATCCCAGGACACGCCGGTCAGCCAGGCCTTCGGCGCACGGTCGTGAATGTCGAGGTCCTTGCCGATCATGTAAATGCCGCGCTTTTCGGCGGCCTGGGCGATCGTGATCGGACTGTCGACCTGTTCGGCGATGACATCGATGCCCGCGTCGGCGAAGGCGTTGGTCGCTTCCGTCTCCTTTTGCGGTTCCCACCATCCACCGTTCCAGACCACGGTCGTCGTTGCCTTTGGGTTCACGGATTGCGCGCCGAGGGTAAAGGCGTTCACCGACCGCATCAATTGCGGGATCTGAAAACCACCCTGGAATCCGAGCTTGCCGCTTTTGCTGACATGCGCGGCCGCAACGCCCGCGAGATACATGCCGGCGTCGCTGTCGGCCCAGTAGGTTCCGACATTCTTCGATGTCTTCATTCCACCCGCATGCAGGATGGTCACATCGGGATGTTTCTCGCCGACCTTGATGGCGTAGTCGAGATAGCCGTAACTGTCGCGAAGATGATCTTGTGGCCGCTCGCGATCAGGCGTTCCATTACACGCTCGACTTCAGCGGTTTCAGGGATCAGTTCAAAGGAAGTCGTGGTGATGCCCGGCAGGTGCTCCTCGACATATTTGCGCCCGTTGTCCATCGAAGTGTTGTAGCCGGCGTCCGCCGCTGGGCCGACATAGATAAATCCGATCTTGTCTTCGGCCGCCGCAGGCGCCGAGACGGCCACACCGCCCATCAAGGCCAGCGCGGATAGCAGAACTGCCTTTTTCATAATTTGCTCCCGGGTTCTGGATGTAAGTAAACGTTTATTTACTCGTCGTCTACCTAAGCAAACCGTGTGCCAGTGTTTGCGGTTCGCCGCTAACCCGTTCTCGGCAAGACGGAAATTCGAAAAAATGCCTTTCCGCCGGAGCTCCGCGATGGCCGGGCGAAGATCAAAATTGCCAAAACTCTGAGCAGCAGATGCTCAAGTCTTATGTCAGGATTCACGAAGGTTCGTGTCTGAGAAAGCGCAGTGTCATCTCTCTGGCGTAGCGTTTGTGTTCGGCCTGCCACTCTGGCGCGTGGATATCCGACTTAAAGATTACCGACAGCGTATGAGCGTTGGATCGATGAAAATAGGCGAAGCCGACCATCGTGACGTAGAGCTGGACCGGATCGATCCCCGGTCTGAATTCGGCTGACGCCTCGCCCTGCTTGAGCAATTGGCTGATCAGCGAGATAAGGGGCGAGGCTACCACGGGCGTCTTCGAAGACTTCTTCAGAAAC
The DNA here is from genome assembly GCA_037201505.1 of Bradyrhizobium sp. Taxonomy (GTDB): domain Bacteria; phylum Pseudomonadota; class Alphaproteobacteria; order Rhizobiales; family Xanthobacteraceae; genus Bradyrhizobium. The sequence continues at coordinate 48,933 of JBBCHO010000013.1, read as the reverse complement.
CGCGCGCGCAGCAGGTTTTCCCCGCTCAGCAGATGGATCAGTTCGGGATGCTTGCCGAAGTGTTCGTAAGTGAACTCAAACAATTGCAGCATGCCCTCCACGGGGGCCACGTGCTCTACGTCAAGCTTGAGTTCCTCCTGCCGTAACTCTCCAAGCACATGTTCGAGGACCGCGACGTAGAGGCGGTCTTTGCCGCCGAAATAGTGATAGATCATCCGCGGGTTGACGCGGGATTTCCGGCAGATCGTCAATACGCGCGCGCCGCTGTAGCCCTTCTCCGAAAATTCGGCGATCGCAGTCCGCAGGATGCGCTCGCGCGCGCCTTCGGAACGTGGGGCCATTTTCTTCGGCATCGCGCGAATATCCACCTGTCATGCTGCGTCCGGGCTGCAACCTATTCTCGAATCGATTTGCTTCACAAGCTCCCGTACGCCGCCGGACCGCCCTGTGGACCATTGGTACGCTTATTTCGGTCTACCGAGGTCAGCGAATCCGGTATCCTTGCGGCGTCATGCCCTCCGCCGATAAATCCATTGCCATCACCAAGGCGCACGCCCGGCACATCTGGCTGCATGCCCAGCGGCTCGACGTCTCGACGCCATTCGGCGAAGGCGCGGCGGCGACGGCGGCTGCGGTCGAGCATCTCGGCTATGTGCAGATCGACACCATCAATGTCATCGAGCGCTCGCACCATCATATTCTGTGGACCCGCATCCCCGAATATCGGCGCGCCGATCTGCGTCAGGCGCAAAGCGTCGACAAGAGCGTGTTCGAATACTGGACCCATGCGCTCTCCTACGTGCCGGCCAAAGATCTGCGTTTCTTCATTCCCGCCATGAAGCGGCACCGACGCGAGGGCCACAAATGGCTCCCGGAAGTGAAGCCGGCGGAGTTACGCAAGGTGATGCGGTTGATCCGGCAGGGCGGCGCGCTGACCATCCGGGACATCGACGACGACGTGCTGGTCGACAAATCGCATCCATGGGCCAGCCGCAAGCCCTCCAAGCGGGCGCTGCAACTGGCCTTCTATGAAGGCCAGCTCACGATTTCCGAGCGCAACGGGATGCTCAAGACCTATGAATTGATGACGCGGCATTTCGGCTGGGATACGCCGCCCCTTCAACCGCCGAAGCCGGCTTCGGCGCGGGAGGTCCTCGTCTATTTGCTCGACCGTGCGCTGCGCTCGCAAGGCCTCGTCAGCCTCGATTCGATCTGTCATCTCGATGCGCCGCGCAAGGCCGAAATCCGCCGCCTGATCGAGGCCAGGGTTCGCCGCGGGGAGCTGGTGCCGATCGCGCTCGAGGGCGCGGGCAAGCAGGAGCATTGGGCTGCGCCTGCCACGCTGGAGCATATTGGTCGCGAGGCTTTGGGGCTCGTGCACATCCTCTCGCCGTTCGATCCGCTGGTGATCCAGCGCAAGCGAACGCATCTGTTCTTTGATTACGAACATCGTTTTGAAGCCTACGTGCCAAAGGAGAAACGGCGCTTCGGCTATTTCGCGCTGCCCGTTCTGGTCGGCGACGACATCGTCGCCGCGCTCGATATCAAGACCGATCGCCAGCGTCGGAAATTGCTGATGCAGAAATGGAGCTGGGTCGGCGACGGCGCGCCAAAGGGCGCCCGCAAGGAATTAAAACGCCGCATCGAAGACGAGCTCCACCGCTTTGAGCGGTTCCAATTGGCGGAGTGACGGGAACCTGCGGCCTCCACGCCGGTTAGCCCTCAACGGATAACCGATCCTCTGGAGGGCGTCATGGGCACCGATAAATCTATCCTGGAAAAGCTGACCGACACGGTCAAGGACATTGCGACCCTCGCAACCGATGCGGCCAGTCACGCGCTGAAAACCAGCGCGCCTGCGCCAAAGACCGATGAAGAGGTCGCGATGTATATGCCGCTGGCCGCCGACGGCCTGGTTTCCGATCCCATGATGGTGCCGCCGATCGCGATTGCGCCCGCGAAGAAAAGGGCCACTTCGAAGCGCGCTTCAAAGACAGCCGGCAAGAAGACTGCAGCAAAATCGGCGGCGAAGGCATCGAAAAAGCCGGCGGCAAAGGCAAAGAAGAAATCTGCGGCGAAGAAGTCGAAGCCGGCCAGAAAAAAGACCGCGAAAAAATCTGCCAAGAAAACGGCCAAGAAGTCCACGAAGAAATCGGCGAAGAAGAGTGCAAAGAAGACCCGCAAGGGAAAGCGTTGATAATTCAGCGCGCGTCGCTCCGCGCCACCCGAAACTTCAGCGCATCCACTTTCGATAGAAGAAATTTCAGGAGCGGCGAGGTGTTGGCCTCATTATAGCCCATGACGAGATCGACCATCGGCGGCGCGCCGTGGATCGGCCGGCTGACGACGGTTTTCGGAAGCAGGTTCTGCGCATAGAGCGGCAAAAGACTGACGCCGCCGGTAGACGCCACCAATGAAATCGCCATCGCGATATTCTCGGCCTGATGCTTGGGCTTCAGCGCAATGCCGGTGCGTTTGGCGTATTCGTCGATCGCTGCGCGCAGCGTCGGCGCCCGGGTCGCGGATGTGCCGATGAAAATCTCGCCTGCGATGTCCTGCGGGCGGATCGAACTGCGCGCCGCCAGCGCGTGATCTCTGGGCATCAGCACGATCAGCGGATCCTTTCGCAGCAGCCTGAATTTCAAGCCGGGCGCCTGCTTCTCCGGGCGCAAAAAGGCCAGATCGATTTTGCCGCGCATGAGACCGGCGGCGAGATCTGGCGAGTCCTGGCTATGGATGGTGACCTCGGTCGAGGGCAGCTCGGTGTGGAGGATTTCCATGATCGCCGGCAACCAGTCCATTTCGTAGCCGGTCAGGAAGCCGATCGCGAATGAGGTCCTTGGCGGTTGCGCCGCGCGCCGCGCCGCTTCGCCGGCGGCTTCGACCTGCAGCAGCGCGATCCGGGCGTGATCGAGGAATACCCGGCCGGCCGCGGTCAGCTCGATGCCGCGCGGCCCGCGGTTCAGGAGCTGCGCGCCGATTTCCAGCTCCAGATCGTGAATCTGCCGGCTCAGCGACGGCTGCGCGGTATGCAGCCGCTTTTGCGCGGCCACGGTCAGGCTGCCTTCTTCCGCCACGGCGACGAAATAGCGGAGGTGCCGGAGCTCCATAGCCATACTCCATAAGTATGGCTCGATCTTACAAAGTCTTTCTCCCGGGCACCAGCGCAATCTAGATATTCAACCACGAAAGCAAAAATCTTCAGCCGAACCTCACATCCACTCGGGATCGAAGCTTCCGGCAAGGCCCAAAAGGCATATCGAACCGCTTTCAAAGGAGAACTCGCATGACCCGTCCCGTTGTCCTCATCACTGGCGCTCTGACCGGTATCGGCCGCGCCACTGCGCTCGCCTTCGCGAAAGACGGCGCCGATCTCGTCGTTTCCGGCCGCCGCGATGACGCCGGCCAAAATCTGGTCAGCGAGCTTCGCGCGCTGGGCGCGCAGGCTGAATTCATTCGTGCCGACGTTCGCCACGAGAACGATGTGCAAAACCTCGTCGACAAGACCGTTGCGCGCTTCGGCCGTCTCGATGTCGCCGTCAACAATGCCGGTACCGAGGGCACGCCCGGCCCGGTCATCGCGCAGACCGCCGAGAGCTATGCAGCCGTCTTCGATACCAATGTACTTGGCGTGCTCTTGAGCCTCAAGCATGAACTGCGCGTGATGCAGGCGCAGGGATCCGGCAGCATCGTCAACCTGTCGTCGACCATGGGCCATCGCGGCGCGCCGGGCGCATCGATCTACACCGCAAGTAAGCACGCGGTCGAAGGCCTGACCAAGTCGGCCGCGCTGGAAGCAGCCGCGTTCGGCGTGCGTGTCAACGCGATTGCGCCGGGCCCGGTCGAGACCGCGATGCTGGATCGCTTCGCGGGTTCTCCCGACCGCAAGGCCGGTCTCGCCGCCGGGGTGCCGCTGAAGCGCACCGGGCGGCCCGAAGAGATCGCCGACGCGATCGTGTTCGCGGCTTCCAGCAAGGCATCGTTCATCACCGGCCAGATCATCGCCGTCAATGGCGGCAAGACCGCTTCGTAACAAGACCGCGGCGTAATCTGCATCCATCGATCCAAAGAATCCTGAAAGGACCATTGCCATGACCAATCTCACCAACAAGATCGCACTCGTCACCGGCGCCTCGCGCGGCATCGGCCGCGCGACCGCCCGCGCATTGGCCGCAGCGGGTGCCCGCGTCATCGTCCACTACGGCAATGCCGCGGGCGAAGCTGAATCGCTGGTCGCGGAAATTCGCGGCTCCGGCGGCAAGGCGGACGCCGTGGGTGTCGACCTCACAGCACCCGATGGCGCGCACAAGCTTGCTGCGGAAGTGCGCAAGCTGATCGGCGATCGGCTGGATATTCTGGTCGCGAATGCCGGCGTCGCCACGTCGGCGTCCATTGAAGACCAGACAGTCGCGGAATTCGACCGCATGTTCGCGGTCAATGTCCGGGCGCCGTTCTTCCTGGTGCAGCAATTGCTGCCGGTGCTCGGCGAGGGCTCCAGCGTGGTGCTGCTGTCGTCGCTGGCGGCGCGCGCATCGGTCGGCGTATTGCCGGCCTATTCCGCGACCAAGGGCGCCATCGATACGCTGGTGAAGCATTTCGGTGCGCTGCTCGGATCGCGTGGCATTCGCGTCAATGCGGTGGCACCGGGGGTGATCGATACGGATATGTCGAGCTTCGCGCGGTCCGACGAGGGCCGCAATTACACTTTGAGCATCCAGGCGCTGCAGCGCATCGGTCATGCCGACGATGTCGCCGACGTCATCGCCTTCCTCGCCTCCGACGCCTCGCGCTGGGTGACCGGCGACACCATCCAAGTCGGCGGCGGATCGAAGATTTAAGACGCCGGAACGGCCGGCGGCTGTCAGGCGCCGCCGGCCAGTCCCTTTTCGCAATGCATGGAGATTAACATGAAACTTTATCAATCGAATGCGTCGCCAAACTCGCGGCGGGTGAGAATATTCCTGGCCGAGAAAGGGATTTCGATGCCGCTGGTGCCGGTCGATCTCGGCGCTAGGGAACAATTCTCCGAGGCTTATACCAAAATCAACCCGCGCCGCGTGGTGCCGACGCTGGTACTGGACGATTGTACCGTGATCGGGGAAGTGCCGGCGATCCAGCGCTATCTCGAAGAAATCCATCCCGAGCCGGCGCTGTTCGGCGCGACGCCGAAGACCCGGGCGCAAATCGCGATGTGGGACCGGCGTGTCGAGATGGAAGGATTTGCGTCTGTCATGGAAGCGGTTCGCAATGCGGTCCCCCGTCTCCAGGGCCGGGCGATCGCCGGACCACATGATTACGAACAGATCCCGGCGCTCGCCGAGCGCAGCCGCAAACGTATCGAGAATTTCTACGCCGACTTCAATGCCCGGCTCGCTGAGGTGCCGTTTATGTCGGGTGATGAATTCTCGGTCGCGGACATTACGGGTGTGGTCACGGTCGATTTCGCCACCAAGGCGGCCGGCCTGCCGATCGGCGATGAGCATGCCGCGTTGAAGCGCTGGTATGATTCCGTCTCAACGCGCGCCAGCATGGCCGCGTAGGCGAACCGCGAGGGTCTCGATCGCGCAGCGATCGAGCCCCATCGCGAAATGATCCCGACGCCATAGGTGAGCATGTTCCAAGGCGAGAAGATGCGGCCCAGCAACAGCGCGCCCGGCAAGGTCAGCCGGAAGGCATCGAGCCAGGGCGCGTGAACCAACCGGAACAATTCCACGCCAACGGCAATCGCTGCCGAGATCAAGGCGATGCTGGGTCGTGACGCATGTGAGGCCATCATTGCGACAGCAGCTATGAGCGGTATCAACAGCGGACGAGGGCGCGCGATTTCGAGATCGGCCGTGGTCGCGATCGACATGATCGATGTCCTTCTTATTTCGTCGGAGGGACGAGGGTGAGGTAGCCAGCTTTCGGCCTGGGCTTCGGCGTGGGGGATTTTGGAAACGCGATGACGCTGGCTCGCGCAGGCGCCGTCTCCAGCCACCAGCCGTCGTTCACAAGCCGGCGTGGCAGTCGCGGTCGCCGAGCGGGGAGGGAGATGATCTTTGCCATGGCCTGATCATGCCGGGCGGGTTGGCAGGCCGTTTGTCCGATAAGCTCAGGATTTGCGTATTTTCGTGCAGATTTTGCGCAGACCGCGGGGGGAGGCGGGAGAGAAGCGGTGTCTCTCTTGCGCCAACTCCCTTTCTTATCGTTCTGGGTCGATGCTAAGAACGGCTGTCAAACCGCAGGCAACAAAAGCAAAACTCCGGGGGGAGAAACGCATGAGTCAGTCCGCCACGACCTTTGCCGCGCCGGGCGCGAAGAGCGAGATCGAGACGTCCACCATCCGCGCAATCTCGTGGCGGCTCATTCCATTCCTGGTGCTGGCATATTTCTTTTCGTATCTGGACCGGGTCAATCTCGGCTTCGCCGCGCTGACCATGAACGCGGAGCTGAAATTCTCGCCGACGATTTTTGCCTGGGGCGCCGGCATCTTCTTCATCGGCTATTTCATCTTCGAGGTGCCGAGCAATCTCGCGCTGGAAAAATTCGGCGCCAGCCGCTGGATCGCGCGCATCATGGTCAGCTGGGGCATCATCTCGGCGCTGATGTCGCTGGTGTCGGGGACCTGGAGCTTTTACGGCCTGCGCTTTCTGCTCGGCGTCGCCGAGGCCGGATTCTTTCCCGGCATCATTCTCTACCTGACCTATTGGTATCCGGCGGAGTATCGCGCGCGCTTTCTGGCCGCGTTCGCGATCGCGGTGCCGATCTCAACCGTGATCGGCGCGCCCGTCTCGGGACTGCTGTTGGGCCTCGACGGTGCGATGGGCCTAAGAGGCTGGCAATGGCTGTTCGTCATCGAAGGCATTCCCTCGATTATCTTGGGCATTGTCGCCTGGTTCTATCTGACCGACCGGCCCGCCAAGGCGGATTGGCTTTCAGCCGAGCAGAAGGCGTGGCTGTCCAAAAAGCTGGAGGGCGAAATCGCCGCCAAGCAGGCCGCGCAGCATCTCACGCTGGGGCAGGCGCTTTCATCGCCAAAGGTGCTGACGCTGAGCCTGATCTATTTCGGATTTGTCGCCGCCCTCTACGGCATGCAGTTCTGGCTGCCGCAGATCGTCAAGGCGTTCGGCTTCTCCAACGCGCAGACCGGCTTCGTCACCGCGGTGCCCTATGTGTTCGGAACTGTCGCGATGATCCTGTGGGCGCGGCATTCGGATGCGACGCGCGAACGCGTGATGCATGTCGGGGCGCCGTTGCTGCTGACTGCGATATCGCTCGCCGTCTGCGGTTACATGGACAGTCCCGGAGTAACGATGGTCGCGCTGGGATTCGCGGCGATCGGCGTGTTCTGCACCTTCGGGGTGTTCTGGACATTGCCGACGGCGTGGCTCTCAGGCACAGCGGCGGCCGGTGCGATCGCGCTGATCAATTCGATCGGCAACCTCGCCGGTTTCGGCGGGCCCTATCTGATCGGCTGGGTCAAGGAAGCGACCGGCAGCACCTCGACCGGATTACTGGTGCTTTCGGTGCTGCCGCTTATCGGCGGCCTCCTGGCTTTTCTCGGGGGCCACGAGACCAAGACGGAATTCGCGAGCGTGGGGAAGGCGAGGTAAGCGGCGCCGACGGCGGGTCCGGTTATCTTCACGAAATCATGATCACTGACGAATGTTGACATTCGTCAGTGAATAATCGACACTCTTCATCAGCATTAGCGGATGGAGAGAAAGATGTTCGCCCGTTCCATTTTCTCAAGCTATTACAGGCTATTAACCGGCGCACTGCTGGCGGCCACGGCCATCACGCTGGCCGGTTGCGACGACAAGGTCGCTGAAAAGGCCGTCCCGGCGCGGCCGGTTCTGGTCGCAACCGTGCATTATGAACAGGAATCGCCGGAGCGCAGTTTCGTCGGCACCATCCGTCCCCGGATCGAAACCGACATGGGTTTCCGGGTCCCGGGCAAGATCGCAAAGCGCCTGGTTGAAGTCGGCGATACCGTCGACGTCGGCCAGCCGCTGGCCACGCTCGACGAAATCGATCTGAGGCTGCAGGCCGAACAGGCCGAGGCTGAATTCCGCGCCGCGACCGGCGTGCTGGCGCAGGCCGCCGCCGCCGAACAACGCGCCAAGGATTTGCGCGTCAAGGGCTGGGCCACCGATGCGCAGTTGGATCAGGCCAAGGCCGCCGCCGATGAGGCGCGTGCGCGCCTCAATCGCGGCGAGCGCTCGGTCGAACTCACCCGGAATTCTCTCTCTTATGCGACGCTGGTGGCCGATACCCGCGGCGTCGTCACCGCGACCCTGGTCGATGCCGGGCAGGTGGTCGCATCCGGGCAGACCGCTATCCGCGTCGCGCGCTTTGCCGAAAAGGAAGCCGTGGTCGCGATCCCCGAGACGCTTTTGAGCCGCGCCAAGGAAGGCACGGCGACCGTGACGCTGTGGTCCGAACCCAACAAGAAATATTTGGCAAAGCTGCGCGAAGTTGCTCCGCAGGCCGATCCGGCGACGCGGACTTATCTGGCCAAGTTTTCGCTGCCTGACGCCGATGACAAGGTCTCGCTCGGCATGACCGCGACGCTGACGCTGGCCGATCCCTTGACCGAGCGCGTCGCGCGGTTGCCGCTGTCGGCTCTGTACAGCCAGGGCGGCGATCCCTCGCTCTATATCGTCGATGCCAAGGGTGAAGTCGCGCTGAAGCCAGTGCTGGTGAAGTCCTATGGCAGCAATGACGTCGTGATTACCGGCGGCGTCGACGACGGCTCGAAAGTTGTCGTGCTGGGCGTGCAGAAACTCGATCCGGCCCAGAAGGTCCGGGTTGTCTCGTCCTTATCATTTTAAGTTTTGATCTGAATCATTCCGGGGAGCGCGCGATGAAGCGGTTCAATCTTTCGGGCTGGGCGGTGAGCCATCCCGCCCTCATTCTGTTCCTGATCGTGGCGCTCGGTTTCGCCGGCTTCTTCTCCTATCGCGGGCTGGGCCGCGCGGAAGATCCCTTCTTTACGGTGAAGGTGGTCAACGTCTCGGCAATCTGGCCCGGCGCGACGGCGGCGGAAATGCAGACGCAAGTGGCCGATCCCATCGAGAAGAAGCTGCAGGAGTTGCCGTACTTCGACAAGGTGGAGACCTATTCGAAGCCGTCATTCACGGCGATGCAGGTCTCGTTCAAGGATTCGACGCCGCCGAAGGATGTACCCTATCTGTTTTATCTGTTGCGCAAGAAGCTGGCCGACGTGCAGGGCCAGTTGCCGGCCGGTCTGCTCGGGCCTGTCGTGAATGATGAATTCAGCGACGTCGATTCCATCCTCTATATGATGACCAGTGACGGCGCCGATTATGCGCAGTTGAAGAAGGCCGCCGAAGGCATGCGCCAGCGGCTGCTGAAGGTGCCCGGTGTCACCAAGGTCGACATGTACGGCACCCAGGACGAGAAGATTTTCGTCGAGTTCTCCCATGCCAAGCTGGCGACGCTGGGGATCACGCCGCAGGCGCTGTTCGACTCGCTCGCCAAGCAGAACAATGTCGTGCCGGCGGGTACGGTGGAAACCTCTTCGCAGCGCGTGCCGCTGCGCGTCACCGGCGCGCTCGATGGCGTCAAGGCGGTGGCGGAAACCCCGGTCGAAAGCAATGGCCGCGTGTTTCGCTTAGGGGATATCGCGACTGTCACGCATGGCTTCGTCGATCCGCCGAGTTTTGTGGTGCGCCAGGAGGGCAAGCCCGCGATCGGCATCGGCGTGGTCACAGCCAAGGGCGCCAACATCCTTGAGCTGGGTAAAGACGTCGCCGACGCCACCGCGGAATTCATGAGAGCGGTGCCGCAGGGCATCAATGTCGACCGCATCGCCGACCAGCCTGAAGTGGTCGAACACGCCGTCAGCGAATTCGTGCACTCCTTCATCGAGGCGCTGGCGATCGTGCTGTTCGTTAGTTTTGTGGCGCTGGGCTGGCGCACCGGCATCGTGGTGGCGCTGTCGGTGCCGCTGGTGCTGGCGATTGTCTTTATCGTGATGAACGCGATGTCGCTCGACCTGCATCGGATCACGCTCGGCGCGTTGATTATTGCGCTGGGTCTTTTGGTCGATGACGCCATCATCGCGGTCGAGATGATGGTGGTGAAGATGGAGCAAGGCTGGGACCGCATCCGCGCGGCGTCCTTTGCCTGGGAATCCACCGCGTTTCCGATGCTGACAGGCACGCTGGTCACCGCGGCCGGTTTCCTGCCGATCGGTTTCGCGAATTCGGCGGTCGGTGAATATGCCGGCGGCATTTTCTGGATCGTGGCGATCGCGCTGGTCGCCTCCTGGTTCGTTGCGGTGATCTTCACGCCCTATATCGGCGTCAAGCTGCTGCCGAACATCACGGTCAGCCATAACCACGATCCGCATGCGGTCTACGAGACCCGGATGTATCGCGTTCTGCGCAGCATGATTCAGTGGTGCGTCAATCACCGGGTCAAGGTGGTGCTGGCGACCGGCGGGATATTCGTGCTCTCGATCGTCGGCTTCGGTCACGTGCAGCAGCAGTTCTTCCCGCTGTCCGAGCGGCCCGAACTGTTCCTGCAGTTGCGGCTGCCGGAAGGGACCGCGTTCGGCGTCACCGAGCAGTCCGTGAAAAAAGCCGAGGCACTCCTGAAAGACGACAGGGATATCGCGACCTATACAGCGTATGTCGGCCAGGGTTCGCCGCGCTTCTGGCTCGGGCTCAATCCGCAACTGCCGAACGAGGCTTTTGCCGAAATCGTGATCGTTGCGAAAAATGTTGAAGCGCGCGAGCGGATCAAGGCGCGTCTCGAACGATCGGTCGAGAACGGCGCGCTGACTGAAGCGCGGGTGCGGGTCGATCGCTTTAACTTCGGACCGCCAGTCGGCTTCCCCGTGCAATTCCGCGTGGTCGGCCCTGACCCCCAGACCGTTCGCGATATCGCCTACCGGGTGCGCGACGTGGTCAAGCAGAACGAGAACATCAGGGATCCGCAGCTCAACTGGAACGAACAGTCGCCCTATCTGAAGCTGGTGGTGGATCAGGACCGCGCACGTGCGCTCGGCCTGACCCCGCAAGATGTCTCACAGGCGCTGAGCATGCTGATCTCGGGCGTGCCGGTAACGACGGTGCGCGACGGTATTGAGAAGGTCGATGTGGTCGCGCGTGCGGTGCCGTCCGAGCGGCTCGATCTCAGCCATGTCGGCGATCTCACCGTCACCTCGCGCAATGGTGTCGCGGTGCCGCTGCTGCAGATTGCCAAGATCGAATACGACCATGAGGAGCCGATCCTGTGGCGGCGCAACCGCGACATGGCGATCACCGTGCGCGGCGACGTCGCCGACGGGGTGCAGGCGCCCGACGTGACCAACCAGATCTGGCCCAAGCTGCAGGAAATCCGCGACAGCCTGGAGCCGGCCTACCGGATCGAGGCCGGCGGCGCGTTTGAGGAATCCGCCAAAGGCAACGCCTCGATCTTCGTGCTGTTTCCGCTGATGGTCCTGGTCATGCTGACCTTGCTGATGATCCAGCTACAGAGCTTCTCGCGGCTGATCCTGGTGTTCCTGACGGCGCCCCTCGGAATCGTCGGCGCCTCGCTCGGCCTCAACGTCGCCAACCAGCCCTTCGGCTTCGTGGCGCTGCTGGGTCTGATCGCGCTGGCCGGCATGATCATGCGCAATGCGGTTATTCTGGTGGACCAGATCGAAACCGATGTGTCCCACGGCCTGACGCGCCGGGAAGCCATCGTCGAGGCCACCGTCCGGCGGGCCCGGCCGGTGGTGCTGACCGCGCTCGCCGCCATCCTGGCGATGATCCCGCTGTCGCGCTCGGCGTTCTGGGGCCCGATGGCGATCACCATCATGGGCGGCTTGTTTGTTGCAACCTTCCTCACTCTGCTGTACCTGCCGGGTCTCTACGCCCTCTGGTTCCGCAAGAGCCTTGAAGAAAGCGGCCCGAGCGAGCACCTTGATCCTGCATCGCAACACGGGGACCACGCGCAACCCGCATTTCCGCTTGCTGAGGCAGCGGAATAATTGAAGATTAAGCGCGCTGATTTGAGTACTGCCATGACGCTTGTTTCGGAACATATCGAGCAGGACACCCGGGAACGCATTCTCGAGGTGGCGGAGCGTCTGTTCCGCGAGATCGGCTACCAGAAGACCACCGTCGCCGACATCGCCAAGCTGCTGCGTATGAGCCCGGCCAACGTGTATCGCTTTTTCGATTCGAAAAAGGCGATCCACGAGGGCGTCGCGTGCGGCCTGATGGGCGAGGTGGAGGATGCGGCGCGGACCATCGCGGCAGGACGCGGACCGGTAGCGATCCGCCTGCGGGAGCTTCTGACGACCATCCATCGCATGAATTCCGAGCGGTATGTCGGCGATTCCAAGCTGCACGAGATGGTCGCGATCGCGATGGAAGAGAGCTGGGAAGTCTGCGTCGCCCACATGGAGCACATTACCGAGACCATCGGCACGGTCATTGCCGAGGGCGTGGCTTCGGGCGAGTTCGAGACGGCCGATCTCCCGGTCACGGCGATGTGCGCCTGCACGGCAATGATGCGGTTCTTTCATCCGCAGATGATCGCGCAGTGTGCCAACAAGCCGGGGCCGACCATCGATCAGATGATCGATTTTGTCATCGCGGGCCTTGCGCCGCACGGTGGTTCGGCGAGACAATAGACTAAGCCGAGAGTCTGACCCCGTCATTGCGAGCGGAGCGAAGCAATCCATGGCTCAGCGTAACGCGGTATGGATTGCTTCGTCGCTTCGCTCCTCGCAATGACGGCTAAACTAAAGGAAATACCCACGTGGACGCATCAAGCCCGAAAGATCTGCACTATTACGAGCCGGTCAACGGCCATGGCCTCAAGCACGATCCGTTCAATGCGATCATCGCCCCGCGTCCGATCGGCTGGATCTCGTCGCGGGATTCCAAGGGCAACATCAATCTCGCGCCTTACAGCTTCTTCAACGGCTTCAATTATATCCCGCCGATCATCGGCTTTTCCTCGACCTCGCTGAAGGACAGCGTGCAGAACATCCAGGAGACCGGCGAGTTCGTCTGGAATCTCGCCACTCGGGATCTGGCGACGCACATGAACGCCACCGCGGCGCATGTCGCGCGCGATGTCGATGAATTCGGGATCGCCGGCTTGACCGCGGTGCCGAGCAGACTCGTCAACGTGCCTCGGGTCGGGGAAAGCCCGGTCTCGTTTGAGTGCAAATTGACGCAAATCATCCAGTTGCAGAATAAAGACGGCGGCAAGGTGCCGGGCTGGCTGACCCTGGGCGAAGTCGTCGCCGTCCACATCGACAAGGCCATGATCAAGGACGGCGTCTACCAGACCGCGCTGGCGCGTCCCATCGTGCGCGCCGGCCGCCGCGGTGACTATTTCGAGATCAAGCCCGACGCGATGTTCGAGATGGCGCGGCCGGATTGAAGCCGCACTGCAGCAAGTAACGCTTAATACTGTGTTTTCCGGAACCGTTATAGCGTCCGGCCGTTGTCAGTTTCGCGTTACCTGTGTGTCGTAACTCCCGCTGCGACCTATATCTCACGCTGTCTTGCCCATGCTTTCCTGCTAATTTGAGTGGTCCGTTCTGCCATTCCGCGCCGGCAGGCTTGCCGGCTGCCAAATCGCTTCGCTTCGATCATGAGGACATCGCCATGAGCTTTCGCCGCGATTTCGTCACCAAGCCGATCTTTTCCTGGGCGCGTGGGGTGTTGCCCGCGATGTCGGACACCGAGCGCGAGGCGTTGGAGGCCGGCGATGTCTGGTGGGACGCTGATCTTTTCACCGGCAATCCCGACTGGTCGAAATTGCTTGCCAATGCGCCGGCGACCCTGACCGCCGAAGAGAGTGCGTTTCTCAACGGTCCCGTCGATGAACTCTGCGCGATGCTCGACGACTGGAAGATCAATTGGGAATGGCGCGATCTGCCGCCGGAAGTCTGGGACTTTATTAAGGTCCATAAATTCTTCGGCATGATCATTCCGAAAGAATATGGCGGGCTGGGTTTCTCGCCCTATGCGCATTCCGAAGTCGTGCGGAAAATCTCGTCGCGTTGTCTCGCCGCCGCCGTTACCGTGATGGTGCCGAACTCGCTCGGTCCCGGCGAATTGCTGATGCGCTTCGGCACCAGGGACCAACAACAGCAATGGCTGCCGCGCCTCGCCGACGGCCGCGACATTCCCTGCTTCGGGCTCACAAGCCCGGAAGCCGGCTCCGATGCGGCCGCGATGATCGACAACGGCATAATCTGCAAGGGCAATTTCGAAGGCCGCGAAGTGCTGGGGCTGCGCCTCAATTGGCACAAGCGCTACATCACGCTCGGCCCGGTCGCGACGCTTTTGGGTCTTGCCTTCAAGGCCTATGACCCGGACCATCTGGTGGGATCGCAGGACGAACTCGGCATCACCGTAGCGCTGATCCCGACCCATCTGCCCGGCGTCACCATCGGCCATCGCCATCTGCCGGCGATGCAGGTGTTTCAGAACGGCCCGAACTGGGGCAAGGACGTCTTCATTCCGATGGACTACATCATCGGCGGCCAGGAGCGCCTCGGCCAGGGCTGGAAGATGCTGATGACGGCGCTGGCCGCCGGGCGCGGCATCTCGCTGCCGTCATTGTCCGCGGCCGGCGCGGCCTACGCCGCGCGCACGACCGGCGCCTATGCCCGGATTCGCGAGCAGTTCAATGTGCCGATCGGGAAGTTCGAGGGCATCGAGGAGCCGCTGGCGCGGATCGCCGGCACCGCCTATCTGCTCGACGCGGCGCGGCGGCTGACCTGTGCCGCCCTCAACCAGGGTCATCATCCCGCTGTTATTTCCGGCATCATGAAGCTGCAGGCCACCGAGCGGATGCGGATCGCGATCGATGACGCGATGGACATCCATGGCGGCAAGGCCGTGATCGACGGCCCGCAGAATTACATCGGCAATCTCTATCGCTCCGTGCCGGTCGGCATCACGGTCGAAGGCGCCAACATCCTGACCCGTAATCTGATCGTATTCGGGCAGGGCGCGATCCGCGCGCATCCTTATCTGCTGCAGGAAATGAATGCGCTCGGCGAGTCCGACCACGCCAAGGGTCTCGACGCTTTCGATACGGCGTTCTGGAAACATGTCGGTCACAGCGTGACCACGCTGTTTCGAGCCTGGGGCCGCAGCTGGACCGGCGGGATGTTTGCGCCGGCGCCCGATGCCGCCGAGGCGACCGGTTTCTATCGCCAGCTTTCACGCTATTCCACGGCCTTCGCGCTGTGCGCCGATATGGCGCTGTTGACCCTGGGCGGCGCGCTCAAGCGCAAGGAAATGCTCTCGGCCCGGTTCGGCGATATCCTGTCCGAATTGTATCTGCTCTCGGCCGCGTTGAAACGCTGGCAGGATGAGGGCCGCCAGGCCACGGATTTCGTCCTGCTCGAATGGTGCATGGCAAGCGGCTTCCGCACCATCGAAAATCGTTTCGCGGAAATTCTGGCGAACATGCCCAATCGATTTGTTGGCGTCGTGCTGACATTTCTGATCCAGCCGTTTGGCGCACGCGTGCTCGGTCCGTCCGATCGCGTGGTTCATCAATGCGCGCAACTGATTTTGGAGCCGTCGGCGGCGCGCGATCGCCTGACGCCTGACCTGTCGCATGTCGACGACGATGGCGGCATCGCGCGGCTGGAGAAGGCGTTCCTGCTGGTCACCGGCGCAGAAGACATCACTAGGCGCATGCGCGCCGCGCATATTCGCGATTCGAAAGAAGCCGTTACCAAGGGCATCATCACGCAGGTCGAGGGCGATCAGCTCGCGGCGGCGCATGAAGCGGTGTCGAAAGTGATCGAGGTCGACGATTTCGCGCCGGAAGCGCTGTCGCCGATCTACAAGAAACCTGCTGAAGTGCATCAGTTCTTCCAGGAACTCGGCGAGACGCGGGCGGCAAGCTGATGGCGCGACCTGTTTACATTATCGACGGCAGCCGTACGCCGTTCCTTAAAGCGCGCACCGGCCCCGGACCGTTCACCCCGGTAGATCTTGCCGTGCAATGCGGCCGGCCGCTGCTGGCGCGGCAGCCTTTCGCGCCCACTGTCTTCGATCAGGTGATTTTGGGCTGCGTCAATGTCATCGCCGACGAGATGAACCCGGCGCGGGTCGCAGCACTGCGTCTCGGCATGGGCGAGGCGATGGTGGCCTTCACCGTGCAGATCAATTGCGGTTCCGGCATGCAGTCGATCGACACGGGATATCGATACATCCGCGAAGGCGTTTCGGATTTGATTTTGGCCGGAGGTTCGGAAGCGCTGAGCTACGCGCCGCTGGTCTGGCCGCAGCAGGGCGTGCGCTGGTTTGCAGGACTGGCGGGCGCCAAGGGCATTGTCGCCAAGCTCGCGGCACTCGCCAAAACCCGTCCGTCGTTTTTCAAGCCGATCATCGGCCTCGAGCGCGGCCTGACCGATCCGATCACCGAACTCAATATGGGACAGACCGCTGAAGTGGTCGGTCATCTCTTCGGCATCACGCGCGAGCAGTCGGACGCCTATGCAGTCGAAAGCCACAAGCGGCTGGCGAACGCGCAGGCGCAGGGTTTTCTGAAAGGCGAGGTCGAGACGGCGTTTGCGCGCGACGGCAAATTCTACGATCACGATGACGGCGTGCGGCCGGATTCCTCGCCGGAAAAACTGGCTGCGCTCAAGCCCGTGTTCGAACGGCCCTGGGGCCAGGTCACCGCCGGCAATTCGTCGCAGATCACCGATGGCGCGTCGTGGACCATCCTCGCTTCGGAGGAAGCCGTTGCCAAGCATGGCCTCACACCAAAAGCCGTGATCGTCGACAGCCAATGGTCGGCGCTCGATCCTTCCATCATGGGCCTCGGCCCGGTGCTGTCGGCGACCGAACTGCTCAAGCGCCACAGACTGTCCTTGCAGGATATCGAGACCTGGGAATTGAACGAGGCGTTTGCGACGCAGGTGCTGGGCTGTTTGGCCGCCTGGGAAGACGAAAGGTTCTGCCGCGAGATCCTCGGCCTTGAAGGCGCGGCCGGGCAGATCGATCGCGCCAAACTGAATGTCGATGGCGGCGCCATCAGCCTCGGGCATCCCGTCGGCTGCAGCGGCAATCGCATCGTGCTTCATCTGGTCAATGCGATGAAGCGGCTGGGGACCAAACGCGGCATCGCCACCGAATGTATCGGTGGCGGGCAGGGTGGCGCGATGCTGATCGAGATGGTGTGATCATGGATAGCAGGATCATGGACGTTCTCGGTGACCGCGTGCTGGAGCTCGGGCCCAAACCCGAGAGCGGCCCCTATCGCCATTTTAAATTGACGCGCGACAGCGACGGCATTGCGTGGCTGTTGTTCGATCGCGAAGGCGCCAGCGCCAATACGCTGTCGTCGGATGTGATGGCGGAATTCAACACCGCGCTGGCGTCGCTGGAAAGCCAACGCCCCACCGGCTTGGTCATCCGCTCGGCAAAAACCTCCGGCTTCATCGCCGGCGCGGACGTCAACGAGTTTCGCGGGGCGGCCGATCCGAAAGCCGTCGAGACATCGATCGGCCAGGCCCATGCGGTGATCGACCGCCTTGAAGGCCTCAAGATTCCGACCGTCGCCGTGATCCATGGCTTCTGTCTTGGCGGCGGCCTCGAAGTCGCGCTGGCCTGCCAGTCGCGCATCGCGATCGACGGCGCGCGCTTTGGCTTTCCCGAAGTGTTGCTGGGTCTGCATCCCGGTCTCGGCGGAACCGCGCGCTTCACGCATCTGGTCAATCCGATGCAGGCGATGACGCTGATGCTGACCGGCAAGACCATCGACGCGCGCAAGGCAAAATCACTCGGGCTGGTCGACGCCGTGACGCAGGAGCGCCATGTGCGCAACGCCGTCAAGGACGCGGTGCTCGGCCGTTTGAAACGCTCCAGGCCGGGTTTCCTCAACACGGTGTTGAATCTCGGTCCGGTCAGAGGCTTGCTGGGATCGCGGATGCGCGCCGAGGCCGAAAAGGCCGCGCCGCATGAGCATTATCCCGCGCCGTACGCGCTGATCGATCTCTGGGAACAGCACGGCGGCGACAAGGCCGCGATGCTCGCAGCCGAAAAAACCTCGTTCGCCAATCTGATGGTAACGCCGACGGCGCAGAACCTGATCCGGGTATTTTTCCTGCGCGACGAGATGAAAAAGACTGCGGGCTCCGGCAACAAGATCGCCCATGTTCACGTCATCGGCGCCGGCGCGATGGGCGGCGATATCGCGGCCTGGTGCGCCAATCAGGGCATGCGGGTTTCGCTCGCCGACATGAAGCCGGAACCGATTGCGGGTGCGATGAAGCGCGCCGCCGATCTGTTCGGCAAGATCCTCCGCAAGCGCACCGATGTGCGCGATGCGCTGGACCGGCTGGTGCCCGATCTCGACGGCGAGGGCGTGCGCAACGCCGACCTCATCATCGAGGCGGTGCCGGAAAAGCTCGAGCTGAAGCAGAAGGTCTATGCGGGCCTGGAGCCGAAGATGAAGGCCGGCGCGATCCTCGCCACCAACACCTCCAGCATCCCGCTGCAGGATTTGCGCACGACGCTGAAATCGCCGGAGCGGCTGGTCGGGCTGCACTTCTTCAATCCGGTTTCCCGGCTGCAACTGGTCGAGGTCGTCAGCCATGACGGCAGCGATCCGCAGATGCTGAAGGAGGCGCTGGCCTTTGTCGGCGCCATCGACCGGCTGCCGCTGCCGGTCAAGAGTTCGCCCGGCTTTCTCGTCAACCGCGCACTGACGCCCTACATGCTCGAGGCGATGGTGATGCTGGACGAGAAGATCGACAAGCTCACCATCGATGCGGCGGCGGAAAAGTTCGGCATGCCGATGGGGCCGATCGAGCTGGCCGATCAGGTCGGCCTCGATATTTGCCTCGCGGTCGGCGACATGCTGCGCTCGAAATTCGGCGATCTCTTGCCACCGACGCCCGCCTGGCTGCGCGAGAAAGTCGCCAAGGGCGAACTCGGCCGCAAATCCGGCAGGGGTTTTTATGTCTGGAAGGACGGCAAGGCCGACAAGACCTCCGGTTCGGTCTCAAGCGCCGAGCCGACGCCGGAAATAATCGATCGGCTTGTGCTGCCGATGTCGAATGTCTGCGTCGCCTGCCTGCGCGAAGGCATCGTCGACAACCCCGATACCGTCGATGGCGCGATGATTTTCGGGACGGGTTATGCGCCGTTCCGCGGCGGCCCGCTGAATTATGCGCGCAGCCGCGGGCCGGAGAATGTCGCCTCGGCCCTGCGCGCGCTGGCGGCGAAGTTCGGCGGCCGGTTCACGCCGGATGCCGGCTGGGATAGTTTCAAGTAGCGCCGCATCCGATTCGACAGGGCCTCCAGACATGACCGACACATCCGCCGTTCACGCCCCGCCGAATACGGAAACCGAACCCAACGGCGATCTTTGCACACGCGCGCTGGCGATGCCGGCCGATACCAACCAGAACGGCGATATTTTCGGCGGCTGGCTGTTGAGCCAGATGGATCTCGCCGGCGGCGTGTTCGCCTCCAAGACCGCCAAGTCGCGCACCGTCACGGTCGCGATCGAGGCGATGAATTTCAGGAAGCCGGTTTTTGTCGGCGATCTCGTATCCGTGCATGCCAGCCTGGTTCGTGTCGGCAAGACCTCGATCACCGTGCATCTTGAGGCCTGGGTCCTGCGCCGTAAGGAAGTGCATTCCATTTTGGTGACCGACGGCAATTTCACCTATGTCTCGATCGACGATCAGGGACAACCGCAGGTCATTGCGCAAGGTGTGGCGCCGGTGGTGGCGTGAAGAGACCTCCGTCATTCCGGGGCGATGCGTAGCATCGAGCCCGGAATCTCGAGATTCCCCAATGCGCAATTGCGCATCTGAGGTCTGGTCCTTCGGACCATCCCGGAATGACGGTTGCTAAGAGCCTCGCTCTTTCAGCGCTTTCACCACCCGGAACTTTTCCCCACCGCCTTGGTTATCCGCGCGCACTGAAGCGTAAAGGGCGCGGAATAGTAAAAATGTCGGACTCCTACATCATCGAAGTTCTCTCAAAGGCGGCGGGTATCGTCGTGCGCGATCTCGGCGGTTACCGGTTTTTCGCAGCTACCCACCGCTTTAATTCGATGGAAGGGCAACTCTTTCGTAATGCTCGGGACGCGGAGCGTGCAGCGATCCGGCTCGCGAGCGGCGGGATATCGCGGGTCGCATAAGTGCTGAAGCGGTAGCGGCCAGATCACGAGTAAGGCGTGCCCGCCATCGCGGCTTTCAGGCCGGTGCTTCCCTTATCGATAACGACGAGAAAGGTGGCGTTCGCCTCCTTTGTATTTCGCGTTTCTCGAAAGGTCTGGTGAGCCTGGGTGAAAGCTATGGTCCAGGTCGCCAACAGCAGACCGGCCGCCAGATAGGCGTCGGGATCGGCAGCCGTTCGCCCTACACATTCTGACAGCGCCACGGTGACGACTTGCGCGAGCTCGTCGCGTATCGCCCTCGCCCGCGCCTTGAGGGTTTCGCTTTTCTCGATCGTTTCGATGAACCGTTGGCTTCTGGCAGAAAATTCAACGTAAGGGCTCTGGTCCGCAATCATCCGATGCGCGAGCAAACGTAGCGTCTCGATCAGAGAGATAGACGGATCGCGCTGCCGCAAGGCTTCGCGCAGCATCTCGCGGCCTGCCTCGTCGAGATCGAAGAACATGTCCTCCTTGCGCGGGAAGTAATTGAACACCGTCATCCGTCCGACGTCGGCGGCGGCGGCGATCTCGTCCACCGTCACATGATCGAAGCCGCGCTCGATGAAGAGGTGCGTGGCGACATTGGAAATGCCTTGCCGCGTGGCTAGGCGCTTACGGGATCGTAGGTCAGATGGAATTGACATGGAGCTCCTGATAACATATTCATGTTTGTACTAAGTATATATATGGATTAAGTATATGATAAAACAATTGGAAAATCAAGCGGATGTGGTTGTTGTCGGGGCCGGTCCAGTCGGGCTCCTGACAGCTATCGAGCTGTCTTTGGGCGGCGTGCACGTCGTGGTGTTGGAGCGCTTGGCAGCTCCAAGCATGGTCTTGAAGGCAGGGGGGATCGGACCGCTCGGGATCGAAGCACTGCAGCGGCGCGGCATGGCTGACGATATCGCTGCCGCACAGGCGCGCAGCATGGCGATGATGGCGCAGTTCGGGGGGCTGCAGAAGGCCGCAGAGCAGAACGAACCAAACCCGCGTGGTCGTGGACCGAAGATCAGCGGTCATTTCGCAGGCCTGATCCTGATCCGGGCGGACGCACAGAAGGAGCCGGAGCGGCGTGGCAGTCCGGTGGATCAACAAGCCGTCGAAGCCATGCTGGCCGAGCGCGCCGGCTCCCTTGGAATCGATATCCACCGCGATTGCGAGGTGACCGGCCTGGTGCAGCATGCTGATAGCGTCGATGTAGCGTTGAGCTCTGCGGCCGGCGAAGGCCATATCCGCTGCTCCTATCTTATCGGCTGCGACGGTGGCCGCAGCCCCGTTCGCAAAATGGCCGGCTTCGATTTCCCCGGCTCGGATCCTACCTTGACGATGTATCAGGCGCTCGCCGAGGTCGACCATCTCGAACGTTTGCCCCATGGCTTTCGTTATACGTCAGGCGGCATGTTCGGGTCCCTCCTCGGTCGGATATTTATGCTGGATTTCAGTGGACCGCCGAAAGACCGGGACGCGCCAGTGACGCACGACGAGTTCGAGTCTGTATTGCGCCGTGTCAGCGGCGTGAATGTCCGCCTCAAAGCGTTCGAAAACGCCAGCCGATGGACTGACAATACGCGGCTTGTCGATACCTACCGCCGGGACCGCGTGCTGCTTGCCGGTGATGCGGCGCATGTTCATTCGCCATTCGGCGGTCAGGGCATGAGCCTCGGGCTCGCTGACGCCGCAAATCTCGGCTGGAAACTTGCCGCGGTCATTCGCGGCGAGATGCCCGAAAGCCTGCTCGATACCTACACGGCGGAGCGGCGGCCCGTCGCCGAAGCCGTTCTGGCCAACACGCTGGCGCAAGCGGCGATCATGCGGCCCGATCCACAATCAAGCGCAATGCGAGACATCGTGGCGAAGCTGATGGAGTTCGATGACGTCAATCGCTTCATGGGCGAGATGATGAGCGGCCTTTCCATTCGTTACGATCTCGGATCGGAAATGGACGAGGTCGGACGGTTGATCAGCGACCGGCCGGTCAGGCACGGCGATGGCGACGTCTCGCTCTACGATGTGATGCAGGACGGCATGGGTATTCTTCTCGATGCCTCACCCGAGGGGAAGGCTTCCAGGCTCGTTGCAGCCATCACGCAAAAGATACGTTGCGTCGCCGTCGATACCGGGCCTTCGATGCTGATCCGTCCCGATGCCTGCGTCGCCTGGGCCGGTGAGGCGAACAAGACAGACGGATTGGAGGAAGCGATCCGTCGCTGGTTTCATCCGGCCGTCTGAAATGCGTAAACATCCATTCGAAGCACGCTGTAGGTAGCGCTGGCGTGAAGCCGCTCGGCTTCGGCCTGTTCTCCGGCAGCACCCAGGGCCGTGTACAGCGGCAACAGATGCTCTTCGGTCGGATGGTTTTTGGCCGCAAAGGGAGCCTGACGCCGGTAGTCGAGCAATTTGTCGATTTGGTTGCCGGTCAGTTCGGCATGAAACCAGTCGGCGAAACTGTTGACCCAGTCGGGGGCGGGATCATTAAGGCCATGGCCGCGAAATTCAGACAGATCGTGCGTGAAGCTGCCGCTGCCGATCACCAGCACACCCTCTTGCCGTAACGCCGCCAGCGCGCGGCCGACGTTAAGGTGATGCTCAGGCCCAAGGTGCGGCTGAACCGACAGTTGCAGAACCGGAATGTTGGCGTGCGGATACATCAGCAGCAACGGCACCCAGGCGCCGTGATCGAGGCCACGGCCTCGATCGATGTTGCAATCGATACCGGCGACGCGCAGCAGATCAACAACGCGCGTGGCAACCGTCGGCGAGCCTGCCGCCGGGTAGCTCATTTCATAGAGGGCGCGCGGAAATCCCCGGAAGTCGTGAATCGTCTGGTTGCGATCAACGGCGCTGACCGTCGGCACCGCGGTTTCCCAATGGGCCGAGACCATCAGGATGGCCTTGGGCGGTGCAAGCGCAGCCCCGAGCCCGCTCAGGAACGCGCGCGCCGGCGTATCGGTCAAAGGCAGTGTCGGCGCGCCATGCGAGAGAAACAGGCTCGGCAGTGTCATGATATTTCTCCTGCCGGATGTGTTTAACTTGAATAGGCGCCGGTGAGCTTGGTGAGGCTGCTATCGGTGCGTAACGGGCGCAGCGCATAAATTCCATCGCCGAGCAGGGCCTGAACAATCAGCGCTACGATCCAGAACGCCGGATATTCCCAGCCGCCATTGGCATTGTTGAAAAAGAAACCGGCTCCGCCATGCACGGTAAAGATAGCGCCGAGCAAAATTGGCGTCAGCAATATCGCCGCGAGGCGGGTCCAGACACCCAGAATCAACGCGACCCCGCCAATGAGTTCGGCGCTCATGACGACATAGGCCAGCGCCGGCGGCAGGCCGACCTTGCCGAAAAAAGCCGCCGTCCCCGCCGGGGTGAAGACGAAGAATTTCAGGGCAAGATGCGTGAGGAACAGGCCACCCAGAGTCACGCGCTGCAAAAGCGCGGCATAGGGGGCGGTGCGGCTATCGATCATGGCTAATCTCCGGGTTTCATTGCACCTCTATCTTCCATTCCTGATGGTGTGATAATATGGATAATAAGAATTTTAGATCACACTGTAGGTGTGGAATAGGCCATGCTTGACCGCCTGAAGAGCCTTGAAGTCTTCGCGAAAACTGCCGCCGCCGGAAGCTTTTCCGCCGCAGGCCGGGCCATGGGCATTTCGCAGACCATGGTGACCAAGCACATTGCGGCGTTGGAGGCGCGATTGGGCGTGAAGCTGTTTCATCGCAGTACCAGACGCCTTTCAATCACGGATGCCGGACGCAGCTATCTCGAAGCTTCCGAGCGAATCCTGACCGACATGGATGCGATAGAAGCCGCTATTTCCTCTGACCGGATTGAGCCGCGGGGATTATTACGGCTGAATGCTCCGGTCTCGTTCGGCACGCGATGGATCGCGTCGTTGCTCACTGAATTTGCGAAACTCCATCCTTACGTGACCGTGGAGCTGAGCCTCAACGATCGTCTGGTCGATCTTGCCGAAGAAGGCTGGGATCTTGCGATCCGGGTCGGGAGCCTCAGCGATTCTAGTCTGATCGCCCGCCGGGTCGCCCCATGCCGCACCGTGATCTGCGCGGCGCCGACTTATCTCAAGACTTCCGGAACGCCGCGCACCGTGTCGGAACTGCCGGCGCACAATTGTCTTGGTTACACCTTGTCGCGCTTGACCGGAGTTAACCGCTGGACATTCGGCGTCAAAGCCGAAGTTACGGTCGAGGTTTCCGGCAACCTGCGGGCCAACAATGGCGATGCCCTTCTCGCCGCGGCAATCGCCGGCCAAGGCATCATTTACCAGCCGACGTTTATCGTAGCCGATAGCTTGCGCAGTGGCGCGCTGGTAGCGCTCACCCTGGACCAGCCGACGATCGAGCTTGGTGGTATTTACGCGGTCTTCCTGCCGAACCGCCACCCACCCGCGAAGGTGAGGGCTTTCATCGACTTTATCGCCGACCGGATTACATCCGAGCCGCCATGGGATCGTGAACCAATAATTTCCTAATCCGAGGCCAGCAGCCGGAAGCTGGGCCGCGCGCGGCGGTAGCCGGAATCCGGGGACGCGTACACCGGAAAGCGCGCGCGTTCGGACTGCATTTTCAGGTATGTCTTCAATTCGACTTCGCTCTGCCGGATCTGGTTTCGAATCTCGCGGCGGTCGAAGGTGGTGAGGCTTGGGCTGGCCAACTGGCTCCAGGCGACCCTTTGCAGTTCCTGCAACGCATGGATGTCGCGACTTAGGATGTCTGAGTCAGTCATGCTGTCGGCCCGCTCTTGAGGAAAAGCCGCCTCAAGCTGTAATGCTGATTCCTAAATATTCATTAACCGGCCTGCCGGCCGCGGCCGTATCGTGGCAACCTCCCTCCAGGCTGTCGGCAATACAACTTATTCGCGAGGGGGTACCGATTGCCGCTGGCTGTCGTTCGCCCCCAACAAACCGATGCGCCGGCGGGATGAAAATTCATTTGCTTTGGGATCGAAGATTGTCCCTACTGCACCGATAAAAATAAGAACGGGTGGAGCGCGGTAATGGAATCCGCAAGCGAGAGTGAAAGTACTTGGCAAGCTAAAGTACTTGGGAAACTAAAGTACTTGGCAAGGTACCGCGTTATGCCGGTTGTTCCGCCTGCAGGGTGGAACAGCGACGGGATTCGCAGCAGTTCGGCGTCCATCCATCCCATCAGGATTTATCCATCGAAGCCGCCGTCGAATGACCGGTGGAACGCCCATGCGGCGTCATGCTGATTTAGTCAGCCGATCACGCCGCGGCATAATGGCAACCAGACATATCCGGACACCTAAGGGAGAACCCATGTACAAGCCCGACAACGTCAAGACTTCGCCCGATTTTCCGATCCCCGACACGATGCGCGCCTGGGTGCTGGGCGATCCCGATCAACTGTCCCTGACCACCAAGCCGGTGCCGGTGCCGAAGCGGGCCGAGGTTCTGGTTCGGATCGACGCGGTCGCGATCTGCGCCACCGATCTTGAGATCATCCATCATGGCCCGCCGGCGATGATCCAGGGCGGTCTGCCCTACAACAAGAATTTTACGCCGGGCCACGAATATATGGGCACCGTTGCGGCGCTCGGACCCGGCGTCGATGAATATGAGATAGGCGACCGCGTCACGGTCGAAATCCATGCCGGCTGCGGACAGTGCAAGCGCTGCCGCGAAGGCATGTATACCGCGTGTCACAATTACGGCCTGAACTATGGCGATGTCGACAAGGGACATCGCGCCAACGGTTTCACGACCGATGGCGGTTTCGCCGAATACGCCGTCAACAGCATCAACACGCTGGTGCCGATCTCCGACGAGATGTCGGACGAAGAGGCGACGCTGGTCGTCACCGCCGGCACCGCGATGTACGGTCTGACCGAACTCGGCGGCCTCGTGGCGGGCGAGAGCGTCGTCGTCACCGGGCCCGGACCGATCGGGCTGCTCGGTGTCGCCGTTGCCAAGGCGCTGGGCGCGCATCCTGTGATCCTGACCGGCACCCGCGACAACCGTCTCAAGATCGGTCTCGAACTCGGCGCCGATTACGTCATCAACGCCAAGAACGAAGACCCGGTTGCCGCCGTGCGCAAGCTCAATGGCGGCAAGGGCGTCGATTATGTCGTCGAATGTTCGGGGGCGCCGGAAGCCGTCAACGAAGCGGCGCGCATGGTCAATCGCGGTGGGCGGATTTGTCTGGCGGCATTTCCGGGCAAGCCGGCGGAAGTCGATATCGCCTATATCGTGCGCAACAATATCTACATCTACGGCATCCGCGGCGAGGGCAAGAGCGCCACGCACCGCGCCGAGGCGTTCATGGCGCAGAAGCGATTTGACGCCACCAAGGTGCACACCCACACCTTCGCGCTGGAAGATCTGCCGACGGCGTTGAAATACGCCCGCGAGCGCATCGAGGATGCCATCAAGGTCGTGGTCAAGACCCATGGCCATGCCGCGATCAAGAGCGTGGCGGCCGAATAGTCGGCTTTTGAGCAATACGCTGGCCGCGCGAGCGGCCAGCGACGGCCGCTCGCGCGGGCTGCAATAAAACGAACTCAAGAAGAACTTGAGACCTGATCGAGGTGTCTTTCGCTGCTGGGTGGAAATCCGATGTCCGCGCTTGAAAGTCCGATCATACTTCCGATCTTGCCAATATCGGCTTGCAGGCCAAAGCCGCAACGCCGCTCTATCGCATGCTTTATGTCCAGGTGTTGATCGCGGTCGCGCTCGGCGCGCTGATCGGCTACCCTATCCGGATTTTTCGGCCTATCTCAAGCCGTTCGGCGACGCCTTTGTACGCGCAATCAAGGTGGTGGTAACGCCGATCATCTTCACCACCATCGTGGTCGGCATCGCCAAGATGGGCGATATCCGCCGCGTCGCCAATGTCGGCGTCAAGGCGCTGGTCTATTTCGAGGTTGCCTCCACGCTGCGCTCGTGATCGGCATGACCGTCGGCAATCTGTGGAAGGTAGGCCGTCGGCCTCAACGCCGATCCGGCGGCGTTCGATCCCAGGGCGGTCGATGCCTATGCCAAGCTCGCCAAGAACGTCACGCTGTCGGACTTTCTGCAGTCGATCATCCCGTCGTCGTTTGTCGAGCCCTTTGTCAGGGGCGACATCCTGCCGGTGCTGTTCATCGCGGTGCTGCTGGGATCGGCGCTCAGCATCGCGCAGTCACGCGGCAAGCCGGTGGTGTCGTTCCTGGATGCGGCCTCGGTCGCGCTATTTGGGATGGTGCGGATCATCATGTATTTCGCGCCGCTCGCAGCCTTGTGCGCGATGGCCTTTACGGTCGGCAAATACGGCTTGCGGACGTTGCTTGACCTCGGCGAACTCGTCGCCTCGGTCTATCTCGTCAGTATTCTCTTGTCCTGATCGTGCTCGGCGCCTTCCTGAAATTTTCCGGCTTCAATGTTTTCCGGGTGCTGAATTACTTCAAGGACGAGATACTGTTCGTATTCGCGGCGACCCTCGGCCGAGACCATGATGCCGCGCTCGATGCAGGAAACTCGAGAAGGTCGGCGTGTCCCGCGAGGTCGTGGGCCTGGTGATGCCGGGCGGCTTCTCCTTCAATATGGATGGCACCGCGATCTACATGACGACCGCGGTCTTGTTTCTCGCCAACGCCTTCAACGTCCATCTGTCGATCTGGCACCAATTGAGCGTGCTGTTCGTGATGCTGTTCACCTCGAAGGGCGCGGCGGGGTCACCGGGGGCGGCTTCATTGCGCTCGCGGCCACGCTGCCGGTGGTGGATGCGGTGCCGGTCGCCGGTATCGCGTTATTGCTCGGGGTGGATCGCTTCATGGCGGAAATCCGCGCCGCGACCAATCTGACCTCGAACATCATCGCGACATTGGTGGTCGGGCGCTGGGTGGATGGTATCGACATGAAGACGGCGAATGCCGAATTGCAGGCTGGCTTCGTCGAACCGAGGAAACGCGGGCCTGGGACGGTCATGCCGGCGACGTCAGGTCCGTGCGATGACGCCAGTACCGCGCATCTTCCAACTATTGGAAACCGCGCCACGCTTACCTATGATATGCCGTAACGCATCCGGAACCTGATCATGCAACAGAAATTCGACCGCGCCGCAGAAGACCTTGGCAATTCGGTTCATCTCGAACACGTCAACGTCCAGGTCCCGGACCAGCATCTGGCGACATTGTTTTATGTGACCGGGCTCGGGCTGACGCGCGATCCCTATCTGATGGTCTCCGACACCAATATGTGGATCAATGTCGGCCGCAACCAGTTTCATCTGCCGAGTGGCGAGGCGCAGGTGCTGCGCGGCCATACCGGCCTTGTGATCTCGGGCCGTGCCGCGCTGCTCGAACGGCTGGCGTCGGTTGCCATGAAATTGCACGGCACCAAATTCGCGTTCAGCGAGCACAATGATTACGTCGAGGCGATCTGCCCTTGGGGCAATCATGTGCGTTGCTACGAGCCGGACGCCGCGCGGTTCGGGCGCATCACGCTCGGCGTACCCTATGTCGAGTTCGATGTTCCGGTTGGGGCCGCGAAAGGCATCTGCAATTTCTATCCGCAGATCCTGGGCACGCCGGCGCAATTCCACAATGGCGACAGCGACGTCGCGCGCGTCGAGATCGGCAAGGATCAGTATTTGCTGTTCCGCGAGACCGACCGGGCGCAGCCGGACTATGACGGCCATCATGTGCAGATTTACGTCTCGGATTTTTCGGGCCCCTACCGCCGGCTGGCCGAGCGCGATCTGATCTTCAGCGAAGACAACCAGTATCAATATCGTTTTCGCGACATCGTCGATCTCGCAAGCGGCAAGCATTTGTTCACGATCGAGCACGAGGTTCGCAGCGTCACCCATCCGATGTATCTGCGGCCGCTCATCAACCGCAATCCGGCGACGACTAATATGAATTATTCCCATGGCCACGATCGGTGGGAGTGGGCGATGGGGCCGAACGGACTATTGACCTGATAATAGCGATCGCGCGCTAACCGGATTGCGGGCTGGCAGTATCAACTGCCGGCCCCGTTCTTTTGAAACCGATCCTCGCATGCCCCGTAGCTAGGCTGATCTGACGTCGTGCCCGCCTTGGCCGGTCGATCGCACTTGCGGTAATCGTTGCGTTGCGCACCGGGCTGCGCGTGTTCAACGGCGGATGTCAGCACAAGTATTCTTCGAAATTGCGCAACCAAAGAACAGACAGCCCGTAGCTTGGCTTGGATGAATCAGGTTTGAAGAGGCCACAAGAGACCTCCGCATCCTGATGTGCATCCGATGTTCCGTGCGTTGTGCGGTTCGGCGATCGCTCGGTCGTTGAATGCTCATGACGTGATTTTTTGCCGTAACCCTCAGGGAGATCGTCATGAAGTTCGATTCCAAATCAGGTGCCACGCTCGCCGCTGCCGCTGCCACGCTGTTCCTGGCTGGTGCGGCCGTGTCTTCGACCACAGCCTATGCCGCGGAAGGTCATTGTATCGGCGCGAACGCCTGCAAGGGCCAGAGCGCCTGCAAGGGCGGTAATCATTCCTGCAAGGGTCTGAATGCCTGCAAGGGCATGGGCTTTTCGGAAATGACCAAGGGCGATTGCGCCGCCGCCAAGGGCAAGTTCAAGCCGGCTTGATCTGGGCGCAAGAAAACGTGCAAGAAAAAAGGGACCCGGTTTGCGCCGGGTCCCTTTTGTTTATTTGAGCAACGCGTTTGCGAACATCAGTAATCGCAGGAATTGCAGCGCGGAGCCACCGGCACGTAGTAGGTACGCGCGGGGGCGACCATCTCGACCCGCTGCCGGGTTTCATACTGGGCGGGAATGCGCTCGTACTGAACGCTTTCCGGCGCGACCATCACGGTCTGCGGGACCATCACGGTGCGATACTGTGCCGGGGTTGCGATGCGCGACGACGGCACCGGGGGAGACCATCACGGTTTCCTGGACGGCGCGATATTGCGCCGGCGCGACCTGCTGCTGATAGCAGGTGCCGCAGGGCTGCGGCGGCGCGTAGCAGTTGTAGCATCCCGCGGACGCGGCGGTCGGCAGGGCAATCGCGGCGACGGCGGAAACGATCATGGCGGCGTAAGCGCGGGACATTTTCATGGTAAGCCTTTGGGTTTGAATTTGCCCACATGAATAAGTCAGCGCTTGGGATCGTCAACGAAAGACGCGCGTTTACCTTTATGCAGATCGTTAATGGAGCGTTCCGGATTAACATCCAATTGCGCGCCGGCGATCTGAATCTCCGGCTGTCCATAATACCTCGCGACTAAGCAAATCATCCCCGGTTGGGTCGCGGAAATGTGACGCGCCGATTGCTTTGAGCCCGTATGCGGTCGATCTGCCGCGTTGACCGGTCCGCGGAAGCGTCGCACGATAAGGACTTTCGTGCCCAGGTGCCTTGTGACCGGTCTCAGCCATCGTCAAACCGAAATCCTTAACATCGCCCGCGCCTTTGGCCGGGTGATGGTGGAAGATCTCGCCCGGCGTTTCGAGGTTTCGGCGCAAACCATCCGCAAGGACCTCAACGACCTCTGCGATCACCGTTCGCTGACGCGGATTCACGGCGGCGCCATCATTGCCTCGGGGGTCGAGAACCTGGCCTATGAAGCGCGCCGCTTTGTCGCCGCCGAGGAAAAGAAGGCGATCGGCGCGGGCCGCGGCGGCGCTGATTCCGAACGGCTGCTCGCTGTTCATCAATATCGGCACCACCACCGAAGAGTCGCGAGCGCGCTGACTTCGCATGAGGACATGCTGGTCATCACCAATAACCTCAATGTCGCGATGCTGCTCTACCGGCACCCCGCGCATCGAGGTGATCGTGGCCGGCGGCGCGGTGCGCCGGGCCGATGGTGCGGTGATCGGCTCGACCGCGATCAGCCTGATCGGCCAGTTCAAGGTCGACTACGCGATCATCGGTGCCTCCGCGATCGACGAGGAGGGCGCGCTTTTGGGATTTCGATTATCGCGAAGTCCAGGCTGCCCAAGCCATCATCGCCAATGCACGCAGCGTGATGCTGGTGGCGGACTCCACCAAACTGCGCCGCAGCGCGCCGGTGCGTATTGCCGACATCAGCCAGATCCAGACCTTTGTCACCGACATGCCGCTGCCGGACAAGCTCGCCAATATTGCCAGACCCGCGGCATTCAGGTGATCGAGGCGATGCCGAAATCGGCTGACGATATTGACGAGGTGGTGGCTCCTGCGACCGTCACGCGGATTCGATAGAACATTTACTGGATAAAGGGCGTGTCCCGGACGCGGTGCAGCGTTCTTCACGATGCGCCGCAGAGCCGGGACCCATCATGCAACCGGGGTGCGTCTTGGACCCGGGGGAACGCCACCTCCATTTCCCCGAGTTCCCCTTTCGCTATTGCTTTCACATTCATCTGTGATTTAATCCAAAACGAAAGTAAAACCGCTGATTTGAACAGGCGAGCGCCGGGGAAGCGTCTTTGGATCGGATTTTCGACCTCGCAATCATTGGGGCGGCGTCAACGGCTGCGGCATCGCGCGCGATGCGGTCGGCCGGGGGAATTCGGTTTTCCTCTGTGAAATGAATGATTTGGCCAGTGGAACGTCATCCTGGTCGACCAAGCTCGTGCATGGCGGCCTGCGCTATCTCGAATATTACGAGTTCAGGCTGGTCCGAGAGGCGCTGATCGAGCGCGAACCTCCTTTGGCAAATCGCCCCGCACATCATCCGCCCCCTGCGATTCGTGCTGCCGCACCATGACGGGCTGCGCCCGGCCTGGCTGCTGCGGCTGGGGCTGTTTCTGTACGATCATATCGGCGGCCGCCATTTGCTGCCGGCGAACCCGTTCGGTCGATCTGGCGCATGACGAGGTCGGGCAGGCCGCTGATTCCTAACCGCTACAGGCAAAGGCTTCGAATATTCGGACTGCTTCAGTCGATGACGCGCGCTTGGTAGTGCTGACTGCGCGCGATGCGGCTGATCGCGGCGCTGACATTCGCACCCGCACCCGCGCGGTGGACATTCGTCAGGCCGATGGCATCTGGCAGTCACGGTCGAAAATACCACGAGCGGCGAACGCAGCACGATCAAAGCGCGGGTGCTGGTCAATGCCGGCGGACCCTGGGTCGAGACGTGTTGGCGTCGGGCGCCGGCGTCAACGCCAAGGCCAAGGTGCGATTGGTACAGGGATCGCACATCGTGGTGCGGAAACTCTACGCGCATGACCGCGCCTACATGTTCCAGAACAGCGATGGCCGGATCGTGTTCGCGATTCGTATCAGGACGATTTCACGCTGATCGGGCACCACCGACCGCGACTATGAAGGCGATCCCGCCAAGGTGAAAGCCTCCAGCGAAGAGATCGAATATCTCTGCGCTTCCGTCAGCGAATATCTGGCCAAACCAGTCAAGCCCGCGGACGTGGTCTGGACCTATGCCGGTGTGCGCTCCCGCTCTATGATGACGGCGCCAGCGAAGCCAAGGCCGCTACCCGCGAATATGTCCTGGAACTCGATCTGCCTGGCGGCACGCCGCTCTTGTCGATCTATGGCGGCAAGATCACCACCCATCGCGCCGGTTGGCGGAAGAAGTGCTCGAAAAGCTAGCGCCCGTACCTCAACGGCAGCAAGGCGCGGCGAAGGCTGGACTGCCAAATCGCCGCTGCCCGGCGGCGATCTCGATGTGTCGGCAATCCCGGGCGTTGACGGCGGAATTGCAGCGGTCCTATCCGTTCTCGAACCACGCATGCCAACCGCTGGCTCATGCCTACGGCACCCGCGCCACCAAAATGCTCGGCAGTGCGAAATCCCTTGGCGATCTCGGCCAGTCGTTCGGCGCGACCTTGACGGAGAGTGAAGTCAGGTACCTGATGGCGTCGGAGTGGGCCCGCACCGCAGAAGACCATTGTGTGGCCGCGATCAAAAGCTTGGATGCGATTGTCATCCGCGCAGATTGCCGCCATCGACGACTGGATTGCCACGCACCGGGTTCTGCCTGAAAATTCCCTGCTGGAAGCAGGAGGGCGGGCCATGACCGTTACGCTCGAAGGGCGTCACGCGCGCGGTGGATGGCATTCCGGCCAATCCGCAACGTCTCGCTGACGCTCGAGCGCGGCACCCTCAGCGTGCTGCTGGGGCCGACGCTGTCGGGCAAGACGTCGATCATGCGGCTGCTCGCCGGTCTCGACAAGCCGACCACCGGCCGCGTGCTGGTCGACGGCAAGGATGTCACCGGCGCCGATGTGCGGCAGCGTTCGGTTGCGATGGTCTATCAGCAGTTCCATCAATTATCCCTCGCTGACCGTCTATGAAAACATCGCCTCGCCGCTGCGCGTTCAGGGCAAGCCGCGCGCGAAATCGAAAGCCGGGTCCAGGAGGCCGCGCGGTCTCCTCAAGCTCGAGCCGTATCTTAATCGCACCCCGCTGCAATTGTCCGGCGGCCAACAACAACGCACCGCGATTGCGCGCGCGCTGGTGAAGGGCGCGGATCTGGTGCTGCTGGACGAGCCGCTCGCCAATCTCGACTACAAGCTGCGCGAGGAATTGCGCACCGAACTGCCGCGCATCTTCGACGCGTCTGGTGCGATCTTCGTCTATGCCACCACGGAGCCTTCGAAGCGCTGTTGCTGGGCGGCCGCACCATCTGCATGTGGGAGGGCGGGATCCTGCAGGCTGGCGAGACGCCAAAAGTCTATCGCCATCCCGACACGCTGCGGGTGGCGCAGGTGTTTTCCGATCCCGCCGCTCAACATTGTCGGCATCGAGAAGCACAACGGCTCGGTGCAATACGCCGGAGGCGTGCAGGCGCCAGCGACCGGGCTCTATGCGAGCCTCGGCGACGGCGCCTATCGGGTCGGCTTTCGCGCCCATCAATTGGAAGTCGCCAACGGCATCGCCGGCCGCCACGCCTTTTCCGCGACCGTGACGGTGACTGAAATCACCGGTTCGGAAAGTTTTGTGCATCTCACCCGCGATGCATCGAACTGGTCGCAGTGCTGCAAGGCGTGCATGAATATCCGCCCGGACCACGTGCTGGATGCCGTGCTCGATCCGGACAATGTTTTGTGTTCGACGCGGGCCGACCGGCTGGTCGCTTCTCCCGGCGCAATGTGAGGGAGATGCCGCATGGCCCGCATTGACCTCGTCGACCTCGCGCATTCCTACGGCGGCAACGACGCCGATCCCAAATCCTTTGCGCTCAAGCCCGGTCACGATGACCTGGCGGCAGGGCGGCGCCTATGCGCTATTGGGGCCATCGGGCTGCGGCAAGACCACGCTGCTCATCTGATTTCGGGGCATCGTCACGCCGTCGCGTGGCCAGATCCTGTTCTGACGGCGTCGATATCACACACGCTGTCAACCCGGGAGCGCAATATCGCGCAGGTATTCCAGTTTCCCGTGATCTACGACACCATGACGGTCGGACAAAATCTGGCATTCCCGCTGCGCAATCGCGGCGTGCCGAAGGCCGAGATCGACACGCGGGTCGCGCAGATCGCGCAATTGCTGGATTTGACGCCCGATCTCAATCGCAAGGCGACGCGGCTGACCGCGGACGCCAAGCAGAAATCTCGCTCGGGCCGCGGGCTGCTCGGCCGCGGGCTGGTGCGCTCGGACGTCGCGGCCGTGCTGTTCGATGAGCCGCTGACCGTGATCGATCCCGAATTGAAGTGGCAATTGCGCTCGAAACTCAAGGGCGCTGCACCGCGATCTCGATCTGACGATGATCTATGTCACCCATGACCAGACCGAAGCGCTGACCTTCGCCGATACGGTGGTGGTGATGCATGACGGCCGTGTGGTGCAAAGCGGCACGCCGGCGGAATTGTTCGACAAGCCTGCGCATACCTTTGTGGGTTACTTCATCGGTTCGCCCGGCATGAACATCGTGCCGGCCGAGGTCAGGGGACGCGAGGCCCGGATCGATGGTCACGTCATCACACTGAACCGGAGTTACGATGGCTTGCCGTCAGGCGCGAAGATCGAGATCGGCGTGCGGCCGGAATTCGTCGATATCGCGCCACCGACGCCGGGGTTATTGTCGGCCAATATCGATCGCATCGACGATCTCGGCCGCGTACGTTTTGCGCGGGTGCGGATCGGCGACGCGAAATTCGCTGCGCGGGTGCCACCGGGGTTTTCGATTCCTGAAAAGTCCGCAGGCCTCAAATTCGATCCGTCGCATGTGCACGTCTATGCCGGACAGTCTCCTGGTCGAGGGGACCGCCTGATGGACAAGACCATTAATCAGAAGGCCTGGTTCCTGGTGCTGCCGGTGTTTCTGGTGGTGGCGTTCTCGGCCATCCTGCCGTTGATGACGGTGGTGAACTATTCGATGCAGGACACTTTCGGCAACAACCAGTTCTTCTGGAACGGGGTCGGCTGGTTCAAGGAATTGCTCGATCCTACCACCGATCTCGGCGAGCGCTTCTTCGCCTCGCTGTGGCGCAATTTGTTTTTCTCGGCCGTGATCCTCGCGATCGAAGTGCCCTTGGGCATCGTGGTCGCGCTGTCGATGCCGCGCGATGGCTGGCGCGTCGCCGCCTGCCTCGTGATCCTCGCACTGCCGCTGCTGATTCCATGGAATGTGGTCGGCACCATCTGCAGATTTTCGGGCGGCCTGACATCGGTCTGCTCGGCTATGTCCTGAACAATATCGGCATCAGCTACAATTACGTCTCCAACGAATTCGATGCCTGGGCCACCGTCATCGTGATGGATGTCTGGCACTGGACCAGCCTAGTTGCGCTGTTGTGCTATGCGGGGTTGAAGTCGATTCCCGACGCCTATTACCAGGCGGCACAAATCGATGGTGCTTCGCGCTGGGCGGTATTCACCGCGATCCAGCTTCCGAAAATGAACCGCGTGCTGCTGATCGCAGTGCTGCTGCGCTTCATGGACAGCTTCATGATCTATACTGAGCCCTTCGTGGTCACCGGCGGCGGTCCCGGCAATTCGACCACCTTCGTGTCGATCGAACTCGTCAAGATCGCGCTCGGCCAGTTCGATCTCGGCAAGGCAGCGGCGCTATCACTGGTCTATAATCTGATCATCATCATCGTGTGTTGGATATTCTACACCGTCATGACAATGCCGGTTCCGAGCGGCCGGCCGGCAAGGGAGTCGCATGATGCATTCGATTCCCGGGCGCCGCATCATTCTCTCGCTGTTTTTGATCTTCCTGCTGCTGCCGATCTACTGGCTGGTCAACATGAGCTTCAAGACCAACGAAGAGATCGTCTCGACCATGACGCTGTGGCCGCATCAGCCGACCTTCGCCCATTACATGCGTATCTTCACCGACGAGAGCTGGTATTCCGGTTACATCAATTCGCTGAAATATGTCGTCATCAATACCGTGATCTCGATTTCGGTGGCGTTGCCGGCCGCCTACGCGTTTTCGCGCTATCGCTTCCTCGGCGACAAGCATCTGTTCTTCTGGCTGCTGTCGAACCGGATGGCGCCGGCCGCGGTCTATGCGCTGCCGTTCTTCAATCTCTATTCGGCGATCGATTTGTTCGATACGCCCTGGGCGGTGGCGCTGGCGCATTGCATCTTCAACGTTCCCCTCGCGGTGTGGATCCTCGAGGGCTTTGTCTCCGGTGTGCCGCGCGAGATCGACGAGACCGCGTTTCTGGACGGCTATTCGTTCCCGCGCTTCTTCATCAAGATACTGGTGCCATTGATCGCCAGTGGCATCGGCGTCGCGGCGTTCTTTTGTTTCATGTTTTCCTGGGTCGAATTGCTGCTGGCGCGCACGCTGACCTCGGTCAACGCCAAGCCGATCGCGGCCGTGATGACCCGCACGGTGTCCGCCGCCGGCATGGATTGGGGCCTGCTGGCCGCGGCTGGCGTCCTGACCATCATCCCCGGCGCGCTGGTGATCTGGTTCGTCCGCAACTACATCGCGCGCGGCTTCGCGCTCGGTCGGGTATAGGAGGGCTCCATGGAAAACATCGCATGGATGGCCTGGACACCGCCGACCGCGATTTTCTTCGTGGCACTTGCGACGACGCTTGCAGTCATGACCTGGCTTGCGGCGCGCTACCCGGAAGCCGAGCGGGTCGGGGTGCTTCGGATTCCGACTACGCGCGGCGATCGCCTGTTTATTTCGCTGATCATGGCAGCCTTGATCCATCTGGCATGGATCGGCTTTGTCGGCACCGACACCATCGCGACCATTCCCGTTGGGGAAGGACTTGAATTGTCGAGCCTGTGGCTCGCCACCGTGATTTCGCTGGCTTCGGCGGTTGTCATATTTCGCACCGTCTAAAGCCTGCGAAAAAGAGCAGATCCGGGGTCAACCCGGGCCTGAATATGTTTGTCGCTGCAACGGAGGAAACAACATGCGACACTTGGAAATTAGAGAAAAGGCCTGGTGATGAGAATGGGGCCCGCAAACCGGTCCCGCATCCTGATGATGACAAGTGCGGTCGCGATGATGGCAGCGTCGGCTGCGGTCACCGCGCCTGCCTTCGCGGACGAAGCGGCCGCAATAAAAATGGATCGACAGCGAGTTTCAGCCCTCGACGCTGTCAAAAGAAGACCAGATGAAGGAAATGCAGTGGTTCATCAAGGCCGCTGCCCCCTTTAAGGGCATGGAGATCAACGCGGTCTCCGAAACCCTGACGGTGCATGAATATGAATCGAAGACGCTCGCCAAGGCGTTCGAGGAAATCACCGGCATCAAGGTCAAGCACGACTTCATCCAGGAAGGCGATGTCGTCGAAAAGATCCAGACCCAGATGCAATCGGGCAAGAACGTCTACGACGGCTGGATCAACGACAGCGATTTTATCGGAAACCCATTTCCGGTATGGCCAAGCCGTCGACCTGACGGAATGGATGGCCGGCGACGGCAAGGACGTTACCAATCCCGGCCTCGACGTCAACGACTTCATCGGCAGGTCGTTTACAACAGCGCCGAACGGTCATCTCTATCAATTGCCCGACCAGCAATTCGCGAACCTCTATTGGTTCCGCTACGACTGGTTCAGCAATCCCGACTACAAGGCCAAGTTCAAGGCCAAGTATGGCTACGACCTCGGTGTCCCCGTGAACTGGTCGGCCTATGAAGACATCGCCGAGTTCTTCACCAACGACATCAAGGAATCAATGGCGTGCGGATCTATGGCCACATGGATTACGGCAAGAAGGATCCGTCGCTGGGATGGCGCTTCACCGATGCGTGGCTGTCGATGGCGGGGAACGGCGACAAGGGCATCCCGAACGGCTTGCCGGTCGATGAATGGGGCATTCGCATGGAAGGTTGCCGTCCCGTCGGCTCGTCGGTTGAGCGTGGCGGTGACGTCAACGGTCCGGCCGCGGTCTACTCGATCGTCAAATATCTCGACTGGATGAAGAAATATGCCCCGCCGCAGGCGCCAGGCATGACTTTCTCCGAATCGGGGCCGGTGCCGGCACAAGGCAATGTCGCCCAGCAGATATTCTGGTACACCGCCTTCACCGCCGACATGGTGAAGCCCGGCCTGCCGGTGATGAATGCGGACGGTACGCCGAAGTGGCGCATGGCGCCGTCGCCGCATGGCGCGTACTGGAAGGAGGGCATGAAGCTCGGCTACCAGGACGTGGGTTCGCTCACGTTGCTGAAGTCCACGCCCATCGATCGCCGCAAGGCGGCCTGGCTCTATCAGCAGTTCATCGTCTCCAAGACCGTGAGCCTGAAGAAGAGCCATGTCGGTCTCACCTTCATTCGTGAGTCCGATATCTGGGACAAGTCGTTCACCGAGCGCGCGCCGAAGCTCGGCGGCCTGATCGAGTTTCTACCGCTCGCCCGCGCGCGTGCAGTGGACCCCGACCGGCAACAACGTGCCGGACTATCCGAAGCTGGCGCAATTGTGGTGGCAGAATATCGGCGATGCGTCGTCCGGTACGAAAACGCCGCAGGCGGCAATGGACTCGCTGGCCGCAGCGCAGGATTCGGTGATGGAACGTCTGGAGAGATCCGGCGTCCAGGCGCCTGCGGACCGAAGATGAACAAGAAGGAGACGGCCGAGCACTGGTTCGCCAAGTCCGCCAAGGACGGCAACATCGCGCCCCAGCGCAAGCTGGCGAACGAAAAGCCGAAGGGCGAAACCGTCGACTACGACACGCTGATCAAATCGTGGCCGGCGAGCCCGCCGAAGCGGGCTTCGAACTGATGTGAGCATAGCGAATGTAGAAAAGGCCGGGAGTGATCCCGGCCTTTTTCCTTGCCGTCATTGCGAGGAGCGGAGCGACGAAGCAATCCAGCTTTAGTCTGGCAATGGATTGCTTCGCTGCGCTCGCAATGACGGGCTCTGTTCGCCTTGCCTCGCCCGCGCTAATCTATCTACTGCGCCGCGTCCAATGCTGCACCGAGCACCGGATAATCCGTGTAGCCCTTGGCGCCGCCGCCGTAGAAGGTGTTCTTGTCGTACTCGTTGAGCGGCGCGCCGCGTTGCAGGCGCTCAACCAGGTCGGGATTCGAAATGAACGGTTTTCCGAATGCGATCAGATCGGCTTGGTCGGCCGCGAGCACCTTGGTGGCGAGATCGAAGTCAAAACCGTTATTGGCGATATAAGCGCCCTTGAAGCGCTTGCGCAGGGAAGCAAAATCGAACGGAGCGAAGTCGCGTGCGCCGCCGGTTGCACCCTCGATGACGTGGATGTAGGTGAGCTTCAGCGCGTTGAGGTGGTCGACGATATAGTCGAACAGCGCTTGCGGGTTGCTCTCGGAGATGTCGTTGGCCGGCGAGACCGGTGAAATCCGGATGCCGGTGCGATCCGCGCCCGCCTCGGCGGCGACCACCTTGGAGACCTCAAGCATCAGCTTCGCCCGATTCTCGATCGAGCCACCATAGGCATCGGTACGTTTGTTGGTGCCGTCCTTGGCGAATTGCTCCAGCAGATAGCCGTTGGCGCCATGGACTTCGACGCCGTCGAAACCGGCCGCTAGCGCATTGGCCGTGGCAAGCTTGAAGCTTT
Source organism: Bradyrhizobium sp. (assembly GCA_037201505.1). Lineage (GTDB taxonomy): Bacteria > Pseudomonadota > Alphaproteobacteria > Rhizobiales > Xanthobacteraceae > Bradyrhizobium. The sequence goes on along the minus strand of JBBCHO010000013.1, from coordinate 8,864 downwards.
CGATGATGCCGGGGATTTCCTCCAGCGCCAGCGCGCGGGGCTCGGAAACATCGGCAAAAGTGCCGCCGACAAAGGTCTTGCCCTTGGGCGCGGATCGCGGAGGGCGCGACCGGCGCGCCGTTGTTGACCTGCAGCGAGGTGTGCGAAATGCGGCCGACATGCCAGAGCTGAATGAAGATGCGTCCGCCACGTTCATGCACGCGGTCCGTCACCTTGCGCCAGCCGGCCACTTGCTCTTTCGAATAGATGCCGGGTGTGTCCTGATAACCCTGGCCCTGCTGCGAGACCTGGCTCGCTTCGGTAATCAGAAGTCCTGCGGAAGCGCGCTGCCCGTAATATTCCGCCGCCAGCGGACTGGGGACGAAGCCTTCGACCGCGCGATTGCGGGTCAGGGGTGCCATCACAAAACGATTGGGCAGCGTGATCGGGCCAAGTTTGTACGGCTCGAAGAGTTTGGTCGGTGTGCTCATTTTTTGCTGTTCCGGTAAGTGGCGGGAAATTGCTGGAAACGGTTTGAACATTGCTGAAATGTGCACTGCAACCGGGTGCGGCAAGGTGGGCCGGCACGCGGGAATGATTCATTCCGATTTGGAATAGATGCAGTAGAAGCGTTCTATGAGCGCGTGGCTAAATGGATAAATCTATTGAAAAAGTGCCGGTGCGCTCCCTCGCCCCGCGTGCGGGGAGAGCGTTGGGGTGAGGGGCTCCTTCGGCGGGCTCGCTCGTCGAGAGTCCCCCTCACCCGAAGCCTTCGGCTTCGACCTCTCCCCGCAAGCGGGACGAGGTGTAAAAAGCTCAGCTCACCCCAAGAAAATCGCGCTTGCCGATTTCGACGCCGTTGTGCCGCAGGATGTCGTGGGCGGTCGTGGCATGGAAATAGAAATTCGGGAACGCCACGTGGCTGAGGAACTGTTGTCCCTTGAGGGTCATGGTTTTGTCCGGACCGGCGGGAAAGGTGACGTCGCGGGCGTCGGCGCCTTCGAACTGCGCGGGCTTGAACGTCTTCAGGTAGTCGGCGGTCTTGGCCAGCCGCTGCCGCAATTCCTCGAATGTCTTTTCGGTATCGGGGGTGGACGGCACATCGCTATGGGTGAGGCGCGCGCAGGCTTTGCCGGCGAAATCGCAGGCGAGCTGGACCTGGCGCGATAGCGGCAGCATGTCCGGGTAGAGCCGTGAGCTCAACAGCACTTCGGGCTGGATATTCTTCGCCTTGCAGTGTGCTTCGGCCTTGGTCAGGAGGCCGGAAAGGCTGCCCAGAAGCTGCTGGAATGCCGGAACGGTGGCGTCATAGAAGGACATGTGATGCTCTTTTCAGGTTGTTGCGTCGCTCGCATTGCTCGCGCCCGGAATGACGGGGAGGCGTGTTGGTGTTAATCGAGATGGGACCGCGACGGAGGAAATACAACTCTTAAGGCTGTCGATAATAGTGGATTATTCCAATATCCGGCGAGGGAGCAATTACCGCTCCGCGGCCGGTCCAGGCGCAGGCGCCCGCGGCCCGCGCATCCGTGCCAGCAGTTCCGCCGTGGGCCAGGAATCCGCCGGCAGGCCGTATTTGATCTGCATTGCCTTGACGGCGGTGCGGCTTTGCTGGCCCATCACGCCATCGACCTTGCCGACATTGAAGCCCGCGCGCACCAATAATTGTTGCAGCTCGCGCAATTCGTTGAATGGCAATTGCGCCACCGGCGCGGCCGGACGGCGCAGTGGTGCGGCGCCGGCGATGCGGGTCGCGAGATAGCCCGCCGTGGTCGAATAGATCAGCGAGTTATTCCACTCGGTATAGGCGGCGAAATTGGCATAGGCCAGAAACGCGGGGCCAGTGCGGCCCATCGGCAGCAACACCGAGGCCGATAATTCGTCCGATGGCAACGGCTTGCCGTCCGGATAGGTCACGCCGAGTTCCGCCCATTTCGAGCGCGGCAATTGGATGGTGAGATCGGCCTGGTCCCAAGGCAAGTTTGCCGGCACGCGGACTTCCTGCAGCCAGGGTTCGCCGCGTCGCCATTTCAATCCGGTGGCGATGTAGTTCGCGGTCGAGCCGATGACATCCTCGGGGCTGCGCAACAGGTTGCGATGCCCGTCGCCATTATAATCGACCGCATAGGTGAAATAATGCGTCGGCAGGAATTGCGTCTGCCCGAGTTCGCCGGCCCAGGAGCCGATCATCTCGTCGGGCGCAAGATCACCGCGATCGATGATCTTCAACGCGGCGATGGTCTCGTTGGTGAAGCGCTCGGAGCGCCGGCAATCATAGGCTAGCGACACCAGCGAGCGCAGCGTCGGCAGATTGCCCATGTTGGCGCCGAAATCGCTTTCAAGTCCCCAGAACGCGGCGATGACAGCCGGCGGCACGCCGTATTCCTTTTCGGCGCGGGCAAAGGCCGCGGCATAGGCCTTGATCTGGGCCTGGCCTTGCTGCATCCGGAACGGTGCGGCCATGCGGCCGGCGAATTCCGTGAATACCTGTCCGAACACACGCTGGCCGCGATCGCGATTGACGATGCCCTGGTCGTAAACCAGATACGGCGACGCTTCCGCGATCGCGCGTTGCGATACGCCGGCGGCAACGGCTTGTTGTTTGAGGTCGGCGAGGGAAGCGGTCGAACGACATGCCGTTATGGCAGGAGGCCGCGCGGGGCGAGGGAGCGGTGGCCGGCGCCGTAGGCCTGGCTTGAGTCGCGGCAGGTCTGGCCGGTGCCGGAAAGGCCTGTTGCGCCGACGCGGGCTGCGGTCCGCATGTGATCGCCAACAAGGCTGCGCTCAGAAATAGTCGTGTCGTTGAAAAGCTTCGCATGCGGTTACCGATTGGGGATTAATTCGGAGAGCGACATTGTAGGGCGGATTAGCGAAGCGTAATCCGCCGTTCGTCAGAGAGAAAGAGGCGTGTTACGAAGCGTCACAACGACGCCGGCTCCGCCTCCGTTTCGATCGACGGCAATGGCTCGTCGTGAATTCGGGCTTCGAAGCCTCGCAGGCGCTGATAGATCGAGATCAGTTCGACGATCGTGCTCCACGAATTGACGAGATACTGAAACGAGGTTCGCACCTGCGTGAAGGCGTTCAGAATCTGGTTCATCGCGCCGAGCGTGATCTTGCCGGCCACGATGGTGGGGGCGAGCAGGATATAGGGGAAGACGACGTCGGTCTGCAGATAGACGATGCGGCCGACGTTGAAATACAGGAAATTCAGATAAAGCCGGAAATAATTGCGGCGGATATTGACAAACAGCGCATCCAATGTCGGCGGATCGGCGTGGGTGGAGTCATCCTCGCCCAGCACGAGCTCCTTGCGATAGGCCGCCTCGACGCGCTGATTGAAGAATTCGATTCCGGGCAGCCGGATGCCGATCAGCGCCAGCGCGCCGGTGCCAAGCACCGACCAGACCACCGCGGCGATGACTAACGGATAGGGGATCGAGCCGATCAGCGGCAGCTCGGTGACCTGGCTCGAAAGCTTCAGCAACACCGGCAGGAAGGCCAGCAGCGTCAGCACGGCGCTGATAAGGTTGACGCCGAGACCTTCCATGGTGGTCGCAAACCGCATGGTATCTTCCTGCACGCGCTGCGACGCGCCCTCGATGGTGCGTAGCCGCGGCCAGTTCGCGACATAGAAGTCGTTCATCGCGGTGCGCCAGCGGAAGATGTAATGGCTGACGAAGAACCGCGTCAGCACACCAACCACGACCGCGACCAGCGCGATGCCGGCGAAGGTCGATAGTTCGCTGTAGAACTGGTCGACCGTAACGGCCTTCGATTTCGAAAGCGCGGCCTGCACGAGATCGTAAAACGGCCCGTACCAGCTATTGATCGCGACGCTGACCTGAACCTGAAAATAGGAGGTGAACAGGATCAGCGCCGAGCCGATGATCGACCATGGCGCCCAGGGATGCGGCGAGAACCACATCCACGCGCCCGCAAACAGCGCGACGCAAATCGCAAAATAGAGATCGAACCACAGCGACGGCGCCGACCAGAACAGCGCCACGCCGATCACGCCCGACGATGAACTCACCAGATTGCCGGCGAAGCCATACCAGAACGCCATCGCCAGCGCTGCCCAGATCAGGGCGGACCAGAAGAACAGTTTTGGGTGGGGAAAAAATGAAACGAACATCAGGGGGATCCAGTCTCGGGGGGCGGATTCGGCAGGCGTTTGAAGCACCATAGCCTGTGGAGCGGATTAGCCAACAGGTCGTAGGGCGATGCCTGAGGAGAGCAATGCGCCAAGAGATTTATTCCGTCATTCCGGGATGGTGCGTTAGCACCAGACCTCAGATGTGCAATTGCACATCGGGGAATCTCGAGATTCCGGGTTCGATGCTTCGCATCGCCCCGGAATGACGGCATCGATATCGATCACGCGGCGCCCCTCACACCTCCCGCGCATTGGAAAACGCAAACGACGACACCCGCCGCGTGTTCTCATCCAGGATCAACGTTCTTGTGATCGGTGGCTCGGCGCGCTGGCTGCAGTTTTCGCGTTCACAAAGCCGGCAGTTGACGCCGATCGGCGTGCCCTCGGCTTTTTCGAGATCCATGCCGGTCGCATAGACCAGTTTTGCAGCGTGGCGGATTTCGCAGCCCAAGCCAATTGCAAAGCGCGGCTGAGGTTGCGGGTGCGGCGCCACCGGACGGCGCAGCATCTGTGCGATCGAAAAGTATCTGGTGCCGTCGGGCAGTTCGATCACCTGTTTGAGCAGGCGGTCCGGCGTGTCGAAGGTCGAATGCACGTTCCACAACGGACAGGTGCCGCCGAATTTCGAAAACGGAAACGTGCCGGAAGAAAATCGTTTTGACACATTGCCGGCATTGTCGACGCGCAGCAGGAAGAACGGCACGCCGCGTGCGTTAGGCCGTTGCAACGTGGTGAGGCGATGGCAGACCTGCTCGAAACCGGCATTGAAGCGCTGCGCCAGCACATGGACGTCGTAGCTCAGCGCTTCGGCCGCGCCATGAAATGCCAGATAGGGCATCATCACGGCGGCCGCGAAATAATTCGCCAGCGTGATCCGGTAGAGCCGGCGCGGGGTATCGTCGAGCGGGCCGGCGCGGCCGATGATGGTCTCGAAACTGCTGCTGCATTCGGTTAGCCCGATTTGAAAGGCGATCTGGAACGCGCGGCCGGGACTGTCCACCAGTTCCGAAATCAGAAGCTGGCGGCGATGGCGATCGAACCGCCGCAGCGTCTCGCGCATCACGTCCAGCGGCATGATGCGGGTGACGATGGAATGTTTTTCGCGGAGCCGGGTGGAAAGTGCGGCGAACAATCCTTCCGCCGGCACGTTCAACTCGTCACGCAGGTTTTCCGCGGCCTGTTCGAGTTCAGGGAAATAATTGCGGTTGGCCTCGATCAGGTCGCGAACCCGCTCGATCGGATTGGCCTCGAAGCGCGTGCCCTCGTCGCGGTCGGCCATTTGCGCGGCCACCAGGGTCTCGCCGCGGCGGGCCTCGGTATAGGCCGCATAGAGCCGCTGCAGCGAATGGGTGACGCCCGGACACAATTCGGCGAGATCGCGCAGTTCTTGTTTAGGCAGGTCGATCTGCCGGAACAGCGGATCGGAAAAGATCTCGTTCAACTCGGCAAAGAACCGATCTTCGTCCGCGGTCGCCAGATCCCGCAGGTCGAGGTCATAGGTTTCCGCCAGCCGCAGCAGGATCTGCGCGGTCACCGGGCGCTGGTTGCGTTCGATCAGGTTGATGTAGGAGGGCGAAATGCCGAGCCCCTCGGCAATCTGGGTCTGCGACAGCCCCAATTGCTGGCGGATCCGCCGGAAGCGCGGCCCGACAAACAGCTTCTTTCCGGAATCGCCGGCCATGGTCGTCCCCCAACCCTTGTCGTCATTCCGGGGCGATGCGGAAGCATCGAACCCGGAATCTCGAGATTCCGGGCTCATCGCTGCGCGATGCCCCGGAATGACGGTGTGTTAGCTTATTTGTGACAAAATTTACAAAATTACATCTATTACAAGTCGTTATGTTACATCACATCACCATTCGATGACAAGCTATCTATACGAATAAGGAAGTTTCGCGTTAGCTCATGCCACGCTTTTCGCAATGCACTGTCACGAGTGTCGACAATTGTGGTGAAGACACTGCGGTCTCGTAGTCGCCGAAAGGAATACGCACATGAACTATCAGCCACGCGGGATCAACGACCAGGCGATCCAGGGACCGGCCTCCTATCTGAGCGAAATTGGAACTGCCGAGGCGCTGCTCAAGACTAAGCCGACCTGGAACGGCGTCGGCGCCGAAGCCGTGGCGCGCATGCGTCTGCAGAACCGCTTCAAGACCGGCCTGGACATCGCGCGCTATACGGCTGCGCTGATGCGCGCCGACATGGCTGACTATGACGCCGACCCGACCAAATACACCCAGTCGCTCGGCTGCTGGCATGGCTTCATCGCCCAGCAGAAGCTGATTTCGGTCAAGAAGCATTTCGGCAAGACCGATCGCCGCTATCTGTATCTCTCCGGCTGGATGATCGCAGCCCTTCGCTCCGAGTTCGGACCGCTTCCCGATCAGTCGATGCACGAGAAGACCTCGGTGCCGGCACTGATCGAGGAGCTCTACACTTTCTTGCGTCAGGCGGATTCCCGTGAGCTCAACGATGTCTTCCGCGCCCTCGACGCCGCTCGCAAGGCAGGCGACCAGGCGAAGGAAAAAGCGTTGATCGAGAAGATCGACAACTTCCAGACCCATGTCGTGCCCGTCATCGCCGACATCGACGCTGGTTTTGGCAATGCTGAAGCGACCTATCTGCTCGCCAAGAAGATGATCGAAGCGGGCGCGTGCGCTTTGCAGATCGAAAATCAGGTCTCCGACGAAAAGCAGTGCGGCCACCAGGACGGCAAGGTGACTGTGCCGCACGAGGTGTTCCTGGCGAAGATCCGCGCCTGCCGCCATGCCTTCCTCGAACTCGGTGTCGAAGACGGCATCATCGTGACCCCGCACCGACTCCTTGGGTGCCGGTCTCACGCAGCAAATCGCCGTCAGCCACACGCCCGGCGACCTCGGCGATCAGTACAACAGCTTCCTGGATTGCGAGGAAGTGACAGCCGCCAACGCCAGGAATGGCGATGTCATCATCAACCGGAACGGCAAGATGATGCGTCCGAAGCGGCTTGCCAGCAACCTCTTTCAGTTTCGCGCCGGCACCGGCGAGGATCGTTGCGTGCTCGACAGCATCACCTCGCTGCAGAACGGCGCCGACCTGTTGTGGATCGAGACCGAGAAGCCGCATATCGAGCAGATTGCCAAGATGGTTGACCGCATTCGCGAGGTCATTCCGAACGCGAAGCTGGCCTACAACAATTCGCCTTCGTTCAACTGGACGCTCAACTTCCGTTGGCAGGTCTACGACGCGATGAAGGAAGCCGGCAAGGATGTCAGCAAGTATAATCGGGCTGAACTGATGAAGCAGGAATACGACGATACGCCGCTGGCCATCGAAGCCGACGAGCGCATCCGCACTTTCCAGGCCGATTCAGCCAAGCGGGCCGGCATCTTCCACCATCTGATCACGTTGCCGACCTATCACACCGGCAGCTTTGTCGACGGATAATCTTGCGAAGGAGTATTTCGGCGAGCAGGGCATGCTGGGCTATGTGAAGAATGTTCAGCGCCAGGAAATTCGTCAGGGCATCGCCTGTGCAAGGCATCAGAACATGGCCGGCTCCGATATCGGCGACGAACACAAGGAATATTTCGCCGGTGAGGCCGCTCTCAAGGCCGGCGGCGCCCACAACACGATGAACCAGTTCGGCTAACAGGCGGCTGGGTAACAGCCGGTCAACAGCAGGAGACGACCATGACCAAAGGAAGCAATTACTGGGTGATCGGTGGCGAGTTCGGTTCGATGAACTTCCACACCCTCGTGCACGGTTCGGCCCAGGTGCAGGGTCCGTTCCCGACCCGCAAGGAGGCCGAGGATGCCTGGCGCACGGTCTCGGAAGAGAACCGGCACAAGGCCGGTGTGCGCTTCTCGATCGTGGAAGAGCCGAGCCGCGTTTCGGCCTGAGATATTCAAACCCTGAGAGCGTCCGACAGCAAAAACCTTCCAAGAGCTAAGAAGACGTCCAAGGACGAGAGCGGCCTCACCCGGCGAACCCGGGTGGGGCCGCTTGAGTGTTAGAGCCATGCGAGTCTGCTCCCTCTCCCCGCAAGCGCAGGGCGAGGTTGAGAAAAGCCTCGGATGTAAGTCATTGGGAATAAACGGCCTTTGCGGAAAACATGGTTACTGATAGGTTAACGCCGTTGGGATCCATCAGGACAAGGGCCGTCAGCGGATGTCGGACGCACAGAATACCGGGAACGAAGCCGTCGCTGATCCGCGTCCAATGCGGCTGCGCGATGCGCTGCGGCGGGCGCGTATAGAGGCTGCCGATCGCACCGGTGTCGTGGTCGATCTGCGCGATGCCGAAGTCGCCCGCCTCGAAATTCTCAACGACGCGCTCGACCCCCTGTTTGCGCAGATTCCGAATCAGGTCGATCTGTTCGATCGCGGCATCAGCCAGGGCGAGACGCCGCGGCTGTGGATCGATGTGGTGGCCCATGTCGTGATGGGACGCGACAAGCGGATCTATCGTTTCGTGCAGGACACGCGCTTTGGTCGCATCGTGATCGCCGAATCCCACGATACCGCGCCGCTTGTTGACGCCGTCACGGATTACGTCGCGCGCCGCATGATCGAGCGCGAACATGCGCTGGTCGCCACCCCCGGCTCCGGTGCCTGTCGTGGTCGAGAGGCCGCGCCGCAGCGGGTTCTGGACTTTTGCGCTCGGCTTCATCGTCGGCGCGATCGCGCTGTTCGGTGTGGCGTTGTTCTCGACCTTGCGGAATCTCTGACGTGAAGACGTCAT
>JBBCHO010000012.1:290000-336949 GCA_037201505.1 Bradyrhizobium sp. | reverse complement strand
TTCATGCTCCTGTTCGGCTTTTGACGATCAACCTGTCGTCACCCGCGCGCCCCGTTCCCGACTTTCATTTGATCCCCGTACAACTGGCCTCGGCTTGTTTGATGGCCTCGGTCTTGTCTTCGTGTCTCGGCGGACGGCCGCCTGGAATAGCATCATTGGCGCGGGCGCGCAGGTAGACGTAGATGTCGTCGAGATAGCACATCACATTCGTATTTGTCGCGAATGACGGCATCACCTTGTCATTGGCGGCATCGACATTCTGGCGGCCGTTGGTGACGACATTGTTGAAGTCGATATAGCTCATCGTCTTCAGGGAAGTCGCAAGCGCAGGCGCATAGCTCGATCCCTCGCCGTTCGGGCCGTGACAGACATGGCAGTCCGAATGATAACGGCGAAAGCCCGAATAGGTGTACCAGTCCACCGTACCGTCCTCGCCCATCTTGTAGGTCGGGTTGCCGCCCTTGTCGGCATATTTGCCGTCGTCGGATGAGACGATGGCGGGATCGCCCGATCCGTCGGCGCGGGCGGTAGCGCCGGTAATAACGAGCGCCAGAACAGCCAGCGCGAATTTCCAGTCATTAATGCTCACGCAAACGTCCTCATCAGTGCAGGCTGGGAACAGAATCGGCGCGCAGCAGTGCAGCGGCGCGCCGATCCAGGATCATCTCTCCGTGACGTCACGGCCAGTTCGATTGGCGGCCTATTCGCTGGGCAGTGCGAACACCGTCAACGTTCCGCCCAACGAGGTATAGGACGCCAGACCTGCATAGCCACCGACCGCGCCGAGACCGGCCGTATCGACAGTCTTCTCCTTGGTCGGCAACTTGCCCTGATCGACCGCGCCATGCCAAGCGGCGGCGTTCTCAGGCTGCAACAGACCGGCCGCAAGACCGATGCCGGCCCAGCCACCGACGCCGGACAGCACCGCAACGAATTGCTTGCCGCCATGTTCGTAGGTCATCACGTTGCCGATGATGCCGGACGGGGTCTTGAACTTGTAGAGTTCCTTGCCCGTCTTGGCATCGACCGCCTTCAGGTAACCTTCGAGTGTGCCATAGAACACAACCCCGCCGGCGGTGGCCAATGCGCCACCCCAGGCCGAGAACTGCTCCTTGTTGGACCACACGATCTTGCCGGTCTTGCCGTCCCAGGCAATGAAGTTGCCCATATGGGTATCGCCCTTGGGCGGAAACATCGCCACGGCGGCGCCGACATAAGCCTGACCGGCCGTGTAGGCGACCTTGTAGGGCTCATAGTCCATGCAGACGTGGTTGGTCGGCACATAGAATAACTGCGTCTCCGGGCTATAGGCCGCCGGTTGCTCGTCCTTGGTGCCGAGCGCCGCCGGGCAAATGCCCTTTGAGTTGGTGTCTTCGCCCTGATGCTGGGTCGAATAGGCATCGACCACCAGCGGCCGGCCATAGGTCTTGGACGACTTGTCCATGTCGACCTTGGTGGCCCAGTTCACCACCGGATCGAACTTCTCCGCAACCAGCAATTCGCCTGACGCGCGATCGAGCGTGTAGCCGAAGCCGTTACGGTCGAAGTGGGTGAGCAGCTTCCGCGGCTGGCCGTTGATGGACTGATCGGTCAGGATCATCTCGTTGACGCCGTCAAAATCCCACTCGTCATGCGGGGTCATCTGGTAGATCCATTTGACCGCACCGGTATCGAGATCGCGCGCCCAGATCGACATCGACCACCTGTTGTCACCGGGACGCTGCACCGGATTCCAAGTCGAGGGATTGCCGGAGCCGTAATAGACTAGGTTCAACGCCGGATCGTAGGAGTACCAGCCCCAGGTCGCGCCGCCACCGATCTTCCACTGATCGCCCTGCCAGGTGGAGGTCGATGAGTCCGGCCCGACCGGCTTGCCGAGCGAGGTGGTCTTGACCGGATCGATCAGCGTGTCGGCGTCCGGCCCTGCCGAGAAGCCGCGCCAGGCGAGCTTGCCGTCCTTGATGTTGTAGGCGCTGACCCAGCCGCGAACGCCGAACTCGCCGCCGGACACGCCGATCAGAACCTTGTCCTTGTAGACGAACGGCGCATCGGTGCCGGACTGGCCCTTGCCGGCTTCGCCGTCCATGACCGACCAGACCTTGGCGCCGGTCTTGGCGTCGAGCGCAACCAGCGTGGTGTCGGCCTGATGCAGGAAGATCTTGCCATCGGCATAGGCAACGCCACGGTTGACCGTGTCGCAGCACATGATCGGAATCACGTTGGGATCCTGCCGCGGCTCATACTTCCAGATGATCTTGCCTTCGTTGTTCAGATCGAGCGCATAGACCGTGTTCGGAAACGGCGTGTGGACATACATCACGTCGCCAATCACCAGCGGGCCGCCTTCATGACCGCGCAGCACGCCGGTCGAGAACGTCCAGGCCACCTGCAGTTTCTTGACGTTGGCGGCGTTGATCTGGTTCAGCTTGGAGTAACGCGTGTTGGCGGTCGTCCCCCTGCTGCATGACCCACTGCTTGGGATCCTTGGCAAGCTTATCCAACGCTTCGTCGGCACGCAGCGCCGAGCCGTACAAAGCTATGAGACTGACACTGGTCGCGAGTAATACCTTGCGCATCGTGAATCCTCCCAAATGTGAACGAAGTGTTTTCCGCAAAAGCGGATCACTTTTCAGTTTTGTTCGCGAGTATTCTACCCGCTTCGAAACAGGAAACTTGCCCGGGAGGGAAACGCGTTTGCGCGCAAGCGAAACGCAGCGATCTTTTTAACTGCCACGATGCGTTTCGTTCGCCGCACCGCGTTCTATGTTGCGCAGCACCATCAACTTAGGTTCCTCTTGACGGCGCTGAAACTAAGTCGGAGGATTATCAAAGGGATGTCAGCGGGCGCGCTGCGCAAACCCAACGACCGCCTTAAATTGAGATAAAACTCGCACCCTCGTGACTCGATGCCTTCTGCGGCAAGCGATTACGTCTTCTGATCTCGAATCGGTGGCTGGCTAATGTCCGACACGGTCCGCTCGCTCAACACTTCCGGATTTACGCCGAAGAAGCAGATCCAGGTTTGGTCAGATACACTGACCGATCTTTGCGGGCATTTTGACATCGATCCGCTGGAATCTTCCACGTTCGAAGGCAGGATAAATTACACGACGGTCTCGAAACTGAAGCTGTGCCAGATCGAGGCCAGCCAGCACCGGCTGGCGCACACCGCCGCAAGCGCCGCACTGGGCGGCCATCCCTACGTCAAGATACTGTTCCAGACTTACGGCATTTCACATTTCGAACAGGGCGGTCGTCACATCGAGATCGCGCCCGGCGACTGTCTTGCCTACGACGTTTCCTGTCCGCACACGATCGTCAGCCCGGCACTGACCCGGCACGAGGTCGTCATCGTGCCGAAGGCATTGCTGCAGGAACGCGGTTTTCGCTCAGCGAAGATGTCGGCCTGCAAACTCTCGGCGCGCACCGGCACCGGCCGGATCGCCTACAACTTCGTCCATGCCGCGTTCGACGAAGCGACCAAGCTGTCGCCGAACAACGCGATCGGCGTCGCCGATTCGCTGATCGACCTCCTGCTGCTGCCGCTTCGCGAGGCCGACGCGATGTTCGATCGGGTCGGACCCGAGGCGATGTATGTCCGGGCGCATTTCTTCATCCGCGAACATCTGCGCGACCCCGATCTTTCGATCGACCAGATCTCTGCCGCGTTGGGCTGCACCAAGCGCTATCTGCACATGCTGTTCAGCGACCGCGGCACCACCATCAGCGATTATATCCGGCACGCCCGGTTGCAGAACTGCCGTCAGGAACTGGAGACCCAGGCCGGAAAATCCGTCACCGACGTCGCGTTCTCGTGGGGCTTTTCGAGTTCGTCGCACTTCAGCCGCGTATTCCGCGAGTATTTTGGGATTGTTCCGTCCGCGATTCACAAGGCGCAGCACGGTGGCGGATCAACGGATATTTCCTGCGAATAGAACTTGCAGCGTGATTTTGATTCGCTTGATGCCCAAAGAGTCTGACTCAAAATGCAGCCAATAAAATTGGGGCTGTCTCGCTAAATTCGTCATGCCCGGCCTTGTGCCGGGCATCCACGTCCTGGCTACACTTAAGCCGAGAAGGACGTGGATGGCCGGGACAAGCCCGGCCATGACGAGTCATTTCAGTGTCGTCTACTTGCGCGCCGCGCAGGCGTACATGTTGATTTCCATGCCCACCGGCACTTCGACAATCTTTGGAGCTTTCCAGGTCATTTCGATTCTCCCAAGTTTGACGCGAAACGCCGCGCCGGGCTTGAACCTAGGACCACGATCGGCACCGCGCAAGTGCGGCACATCGCGCAGCGAACACGCCTGACGGCCGGCATTTCTCTCCTGAGCAAAGCGATTTCTTTCCTGGACAAGGCGTGCCCTAATATGTTCCGCGCCAATAAGCGAGCACACTCCAGCCCAACGCAACCCCGCCAATAATCCAGATCGCGATGATGACGAACGCGGCGATCTTGCCATGCGGACCCATCACAGTCTCATCCACACGCGCGCGGGATGCGGTCATGACCTCTTCCGGGATCAACGACAGCACCAGCCAGATGCCGAGCGGCACGATGATCAGATCATCCAGATAGCCGAGCACCGGAATGAAATCCGGAATGAGATCTATCGGCGACAGCGCATATCCGACAACAGCCAGCGCAAGCCATTTGGTGTACCAGGGCACGCGCGGGCTCTGGGCGGCCAGATAGATCGCATGGACCTCGCGCTTGAGCAGGCGGGCCCAGGTTTTTAGTTTGCCGAGTACTGAGCGGCTCCATGCCAGGCTGGTCGCGACCGGTCGGCCGAGCCTCATTTGAACTTGCATTTGGTTTCGGGGCGATCGAGCCCGAGCGTATCAAGCGCCGACACCTGATGGAGGAAACCCTCCTGCGGAGAAACCGATACGGTGTTCCTGCCGTCGAACAGCAGGATCGGCTGCCGTAGTTGCAGGTTCCAGTCGCGCAGGGTCAGCTTTTGTCCCTTGAAAGCCGCGACGGAGAATTCCGGGCCTTTGATGAAAGCCAGCATCTTGCCGGAATCGGCGGACGAACTCCGGACTCCCGCCTCGCCGATCATACGGACGGCGGTCCATGCCTGCACGTCCTGCGACGTCATCGGGCGCTGGAATGCTCGGGTGAAACGGTTCTGCAACTGCACCGCACCCCATTGATCGAACGCCGCATTCCAGGTGCCGGGAACGAGGCCTGCCGACCCCGCAACCGGCCGCGCATCCCAGGTCCGAAATGGCAGATAGCCGGCAAACACTTCGCTCTCATCCGCCGCGACCAGCACATCGTGCGCGGGTAATCCCTGCGTCACCACCGGCATCTGCCGCTGAATCTCCGCTACCCCGCTATCGGTGCGGCGCGCACCGCCCATTATCCTTGAACTCGCGCTCCTCGACGATCTTGGCGCCGAACCGGGTCGCGGCATGACGCAGTGCTTCCGCAAACAGAATATCCTTTTCGTGCGAGCCCGTGAGCAGCACCCATTTGTTCCACTTCTTCCAGACCAGATATTGCGCCAGCGCATCCGCGAGCATCGAACGCGTCGGCGCCACATGGATGACGTTGGCCCGGCAATCCTGTTCGCGCAGCCGTTCGTCCACGGCCAACGCGTTGATCAACACCTCGCCGCGCGCCTGACCGGCGTCCGCGACCTTCAGCAGCCGATCCGCATCGAGGCTGGTCACGATGAACGACACGCCCTGGTCCGCGAGCGCATTCATGGCCGCGACGGGATCGTCGCTCTCGCCGAGGGTTTTCTCGATCAGAGTGTAACGCTGATTGAGAAAGCGGCCGGTGGCATTGTCGTCGTCGATGGCCAATTGGGCGCCGCCGAGACCATCATTGGGCGCCGGTACATCGATCAGCGACAGCCTGAGCTTTGATGGGACCTGACGCAGATAGCCGATCTTGATATCCATGGATTCGTCGGCCGACCGGCCTGTACCGCTTGAAATCACCAGCACGCAGACAGCAAGGAAAATCCGCAGCAAAATTGTGCCTCCCAGGCGATGTTTCAGACGGAACTCAAGACCAAAATCAAGACCGAGGGGTCAAGATACTCCATTAGCGACAGGGAGCAACGACATGCTAAAGGCTGTCGTCGCTCAATGGTTGCCGATTTGATATCCGGGGAATGCCACATGTTCAATTTGCGATGGATCGCGACTCCAGCCTTAATCTTTTCCTTGACCGGGCTCTCGCTGTCAGCCGATCCCGCTTTTGCTTTTCTCGCCTACGTCTCCAACGAAAAGGGCAATACGGTTTCCGTCATCGACACCGACAAGATGGAAACGGTCGCAACCATCAAGACCGGACAGCGGCCGCGCGGCATCGAAGTCTCCCATGACGGGCAAATCGGTCTATGTCGCGCTCGGCGACGACGACATCATCCAGGTGATCGATACAAAAACCCTGACCGTGGTCGGCGACCTGCCCTCCGGTCCGGATCCCGAGCAATTCGCGATCGATCCCGCAGGCAAGCTTCTTTACGTCGCCAACGAAAATGACGCGATGGTGACGGTGATCGACCTCGAGAAGCGCGCCTCGGTCGGTGAAGTCTCGGTCGGCATCGAGCCTGAAGGCATGGCCGTGAGCCCGGATTCCAGAACGCTGATCTGTTCGTCCGAAACAACCAGCATGGTCCACTTCATCGACACCACAAGCCGCCAGATCGTGGGCAACCTGTTGGTCGGATCGCGCCCGCGCTTTTCCGCCTACAAGGCCGATGGGTCGGAATTATGGGTAACTTCGGAGATCGGCGGCGGCCTCGCGATCATCGATCCCGTGACACGTCAGCTCAAGCAAACCGTCACGTTCGAGATTCCGGGCCTGCGATCCGAGGCGATCCAGCCTGTCGGCATCAATATCACCCGGGACGGCAAGCTCGGCTTCATCGATCTCGGACCGGCCAACCGGGTCGCCGTCGTCGACGGCGTCACCCATGCCGTCTTGAAATATCTGCTGGTGGGCCAACGGGTCTGGCACGGCGCATTTACGCCGGACGAAAAATATCTGCTGGTCGCAAATGGTGTTCCAATGACGTGTCCGTCATCGATGTGGCGCGTTTGCGGGTGGTGAAATCGATCCAGGTGGGCGAGTTGCCCTGGGGGATCGCGTTTGGTCCAAATTAAATCTTTCGCTTGCGGCTGCCCGGATAATCGCAGCTCCACTTCGTGACAAACCATGCGGGATGTTGGCCAATCCATTCTGCGATATAGGGCTGCGCAGTCATCATGCACTGCTGGATTGATCCTTCCAGGCGTATTGAAGATCTTTCTCCTCGCAATTGCCGGGATTGGCGATGGCGCAGACAGTCAGGATGATTTCAATCAATCCGTCCTCCTCGATTCAAAAGCGCAGATCAACAATAATACGCTCAATTCATCCCGCCGTTTCAGGATTTCGACAGAACCGCGCCGTTTAAGTTAATGCGTCATGCGTTCTGCCGCATCGCAATGAAAGCCGTACGTGGTTCCAGCAACGCTCGCTTGACAAGACCATCAGAACGAATTGACCTGTTCGACTTGGTCGTGCCGTTGCGAGACCGGAGCGTGAAACCATGACACTCGAAACTGTTTCCTTTAATCGATCGCATGGCGGCGTCCAGGGTGTTTACAAGCACGTCAGTCGCGAAACAAAGACCACGATGACCTTCTCGGTCTATGTCCCGCCACATCAGGACGGCGCCAAGCTGCCGGTGGCCTGGTATCTGTCAGGCCTGACCTGCACCCATGCCAACGTCACGGAAAAGGGCGAGTTCCGCAACGCCTGCGCCGAACTGGGCTTGATTCTCGTCGCGCCCGATACCAGCCCGAGGGGCGAAGGCGTGCCCGGTGATGCCGCCAGTGCGTATGATTTCGGACTAGGCGCCGGCTTCTATGTCGATGCGACGCAAGCGCCGTTCGCGCGCAATTACCGCATGTCGAGTTACGTGACAGAGGAACTGCCGGAACTGGTCGCCATGCATTTTCCTGCCGATCCAAAACGGCAATCGATCTTCGGTCATTCGATGGGAGGACATGGCGCCCTAACTATCGCGCTACGTCATCCCGGCCGCTATCGCGCCGCCAGCGCTTTTGCGCCGATCGCGGCACCCTCACAGGTGCCATGGGGGATCAAGGCGTTGGGCGGATATCTCGGCGAAACCCGCGACGCCTGGCGCAAACATGATACCGTTGCGCTGATCGAGGATGGTGCGCGGTTCTCCGATTTCCTGGTCGATGTCGGCGACGCCGATCCATTCCTGAGCGAACAACTGCGCCCCGAATTGCTGGAGCGCGCCTGTGCCAAGGCGGACATTCCTCTCGTTCTCCGCCGCCAGCCCGGCTACGATCACAGCTACTACTTCATATCGACCTTCATGGAAGATCATCTGCGCTGGCACGCCGCACGTTTGAACCGATAGGGCGATCCGGACCGCCGATCATTTGGGTGGCACGCCCTTGCCCGGTGCATCCTCATCGGGCAACCGGTTCCTGACCAAAAACCGCACGCCGTGTTCGTAGGCTTCCGCGGTGTCGCCGCGGATCTGGCCCCCGAGATGCGCAACACTGGCGCCGCTGGACGCATCGATGATCCAGATGTCCATCGACGTGACCAGCGTCGACACTTTGTGGGCTACCGACGCGACCGCCACGGCCGCGCCGGCCTTGCGCGCAACGGGCAGAAAGCAATCTCCGCATTGGTAACGCGGCGCGGTCGCCGCCACCTCGGCGCTGAATGGTCCGAGATCGATCGCTGAATAACGCCCTGTTTTCGCGAGCGCTTCAGACAACACCCGCGTCGCCATCGCAAGCCGTTCGTTCCGGTCAGGTTGCGGCGGCTCGCCACTGGTATCGAATATTTCAAACGGAAAGATTGCCGCGGATTGGGCGGCGCGGGCCGCACCGACCCAATCCGTCGTGACAAAAGCAGCGATCAGGATTCGTGCGAGGGTGCCAGAACGCATTGTCGTCCTCCCTGTCCAAACGAAATTTGCCGCAAGCGCTACGGATTGCTAGTAACAAACGGATCAGGACGTCGCCAGAGTTCGCGCAAGCTTATTGCAGCGCGAAAAACAAGACTGACGCCGTATCGTTTCCGGAGGAATACACCATGGCCAGGTTCACCGCTCTGATAATCTTCATCGCAGCATTGCTTCCGACCGGCGCGTCCGCAAAGGACACGAGGTTCTGGAACCTGACCGCCAACACCATTACAGCGGTACAGCTTTCGCCTGCCGGCAAGAATGAGTGGGGCAAGAACCAGGCCGACAACGACAAGGACGGCACCGTCGATCATGACGAGCGCCTGAAGATTACCAACACGCCTCCCGGCATCTATGACGTCAAATTTTCGGACAAGACGGGCCGGACCTGCGTGGTCCCGAATATCGATGTCAAGGATGGCGCGGTGTTTACAATCGAGGAAAAGAGCCTGAAGAACTGCGCCAAATAGAAGGGCCGCGCTTAAAAATTCATACCGAACAGAAATCGCGCCTGCCTTCGCTCGAAATTGACGAGGTCGAGCGAGCCCATTGATGTCGTCGCCTGACCCGCGACCTGCGCGCTCCAGGCAAACGCAATCCAGGCTTTTTTGGGCAGTTGCATATAGATCGTCGGCCCGATGAAAAAGCCTTGTCCCGCGAACCTATCCAGACCAATGCCGTCATAGGCGCGCAGATAGCGCGCTTCGCCGCCGGCAAAGAGGCCGGGCCTGACTTGCACCATCGTGCCGAACGCGATGCCCGCGGTCGATTGCTGCGACCAGAGACCGGTCGATTTCAGGCGCGTGGTTTCGGGCTGGTACAGCAGATTGACCGCGGCAACGACGCGATCACGGATCGGCTCCCAGTCGAAGGCCGCAACAAAGTCGACGCCATATTGATTGGTGGGTTGGCCGGTCACGTCATCCGCCCGTCCCCAGCGAGGCTCGGCTCCGACCGCAAAACCAAACGGTGCGGTTGCGCGATCGAGAAAACGGTAGCGGATGTCGGCGGATACACCGCCAAACGCGCCATATTGCTGGTTGGTCAATCCGCCAACGCCGGTGACGCCATAACCGATGACCTCACCTGTGATCTCGGTACGAAGATTGGCGATCGGCACCGTTTCCACCGACAGCGTGCCTGAGGCTGCGTTGTAGGTTCCGTTCTGTTTTCCAAACCGGCCGCTTGCGGAACTCTCGACCTCTCTTTCACCGACCTCGCCCACATCGCTTCCGATCGTGAAGCCGAACAGATGCTCGGTATCGATGGGTGCAGTGCGGGCGCTGGTCGGGATCATCGCGAGCAACATTATCAGACAGAACGCGCGCCATCTTGCGGCGCGACCAACCGCGCTAACGAGAATTCCGAATATGCCGGATTCTGCCATGAACGTATCTAGTCACAGTTCAGGCGGCTTTCGTAGTCGATTAATGAGGAAATGTACTCGTCCGCATCGCGGCCAGCGTTGTCCCGGGCTGACGCTCAACTCACCAGCCGGCTCTCGATCGCGAAGCGCACAAGCTCGGAAGACGAGCGCAAGCCAAGCTTCTGGCGAATGATCGATGAGGTATTGGCGATCGTCTTGTAGGACGCATGAACCAGCCAGGCGATCTCCGAAAGGCTTTTGCCGACGCTGAGCAGCCGCAAGATCTCGATCTCGCGCGGCGTCAATTTCGACAGCGGGCTCTGGGCGACCGCAGGCCCTGCGAACGCAATGCGTCGCGCGATCTCCGCAGGCAGATAAACCCCGCCGTTGCCGACTTCCTTGATGGCCTCGACGAGGTCGCAGGGGTCGCCGGACTTAGAGACATAGCCTTTGGCGCCGATTTCGATCGCGCGTGCCGCGAATACCGGATCGTCATTCATGCTGAACATGATGATGCGCGCCGACGCGGTGCCTGCGAGAATGCGGCGCGCCAGTTCAAATCCCGAGACGGTCGGCAGATTGATATCGACCACGCAGACGTCGGGCTTCTCAGTAACAAAGGAGCGCTCGCCGCCCTCGGCGTCACCGGCTTCCAGTATCTCGATATCATCGTCGCCGGCGAACAACGCCCGGCAACCCGAAGCCACGATGGGATGATCGTCGACGATTAGAACACGCATCGGTGCTGGTCCAAATTCCGTGTCAACTCATGTTGCGCTGCATCAGACCGAACGAAAAGAAGATCGACACTGCGCATCGCCACCTGACGGCGTTGTGCATCCCGGACAGACTTGCTGTACGATCCCATTAGATAACCACGCTTTTTTCCTGTCAACGCTCCTCTTGGCTAACCAGCGCGGCGTGGTCTTGCACGAAGATGATCCTGGACGAAGGCTTTGGACGAATCCAATGTGGCAAAAATTATCTTTGCGCGCCCGCCTGATCACGCTTCTGGCGCTCGTTCTGATCCTCGGCCTCACCATCAATATCACGCGGCTGGTGCTGGAGGCCGGACCTCGGGTGCAGGCGGAAGATCAGAGCGTGATCCGGCTGGCCAGAGAATTCATTGAAACATTGGTCGTGAGCCTGAACGAAACCGCGGATCCCGATGCGCGGCTGAACCAGATCATTCAGGATCTCAACAAGCTGCGGCACGTCAGCATCACGCGGCAGGAGGACACGTCGCAGGTCAAGCCCGCGGCGACCGACGATCGTGATGATGATTCCGAGCCGTCCTCGGTGCCCGCGTGGTTCGTCGCATTGGTTCATCCGGAAACAACCGCGGTCAATGTGCCGATCTCGATTCACGGGAGACCCGGATCGCTGGTCATCACGTCGCATCCGGACGATGAGATGAACGAGATTTGGGACGGGATCGTTACCCAGCTTCAGGTCGGCTCGGCGATTGCCGTAGCGCTGTTCCTGTTGACGATGCTGGTGGTCAACCGCGCGCTGGCGCCGCTGCAGTCGCTTTCGCAGGCGATGACGGACATCGAGGCCGGCGCCTATGACACGCGTGTCGAACCCGCCGGCTCTCCCGAACTGGCGGCGATCTGTACCAGGCTGAACCATCTTGCCGCAACTTTGGGGGACGCGATGGAGGAGAAGCGGCAGCTCGCTGAAACCGCGGGTCTCCCTGCAGGATGCCGAGCGCAAGGAGATTGCCCGGGAATTGCATGACGAATTTGGCCCCTATCTCTTCGCGCTACGGGCACATGCGAGTTCCCTGATGCGGACCGCGGCTTCGCTTGAGCCGAACACTGACGCCTTGCGCAGGCATGGCGATGCCATCCTCGAACAGATAAACGCCTTGCAGCAGTTCAATCGGCGGGTTCTTGAAAAGCTGCGGCCGGTTGGATTGGCGGAGCTTGGCCTGCGCGAGGCGATCGGCGCCCTGCTGCGGCTGTGGAGCGAGTCCCATCCGGGTGTTGTAATCGAAACAACGATTTCGGAGGCGATCGGCGAGACCGGCGAGACCGCACAACTGACCATCTATCGCATTATCCAGGAGGCCCTGACCAATGTGTTTCGCCACGCCGGCGCGACACATGTCGGGATCAGTGTGACGCTGGCGCCGGCGCGCCAGGTCGCGGTCAGCATCCGCGACAACGGCGCCGGCCTTCCGATCGATCACAAGCAAGGACTCGGCATGATCGGGATGCGCGAGCGGGTGCTGGCGTTGGGCGGCACAATGACTGTCGCATCGACCCATCAGGGCGTCACAGTGGAAGCGCTGGTTCCCTGTGGAAATATTGACCAGGATATCGGGCGTCACTACCTTTACCAAGCGGGATGAGGAGCCCACAGTCGCCGGCGAGTTCGTCACGTTCAATCGCAATCAGGGAATCGCAATCAGGAAGGTCACACCATGATATCACGACGCGTGTTCGTTGTTTCATTGGCGGTCGGGACATTGCTGGCCACCGGATTGTCCGTCTCGGCGAAATCCGGGCTCAACCTGATCCGCCTGCTCGACACCGACAATGACGGAACGGTCGATCTCCGGGAAGCCAAGGCTGCGGCTTCCGCGTTGTTTGACCGGCTGGAGCGCGACAAGGACGGCACGCTGGACAAACGTGAATTGTCGCGGAGACTGTCGGCCAGGGAGTTGGCCGCGGCCGATCCCGACCACGACGGCACGCTCACCAAGGAAGAATACCTTGCCCTCGTCGAAGCGCGCTTTCGCGCCGCCGATCCGGACCATGACGGGACATTGGATGCCAGGGAACTCAAGAGTGGTCCCGGCCGCGCCCTGTTGCGGCTTCTGAGATAGCCGGGCATTTAAGACAGCCGGGGGTAAAGACTTGGCGGGTTTGAATGAGCGCTCTCTGACCTCGCCACCGAACTCAATCGGGAATTATTCCCGATTATTACGGGAATAACTCTATCGTAACGCCCGGACGTTTTGGCGCTAGCCGGCCTCGATACACGCGTTGATACTCCTCCCTACCCAACCAGCGCAATAAAACAGCCGGGGGGTTTGGGAGTGAAGCGGATGAACGCTCGGTATCTGTTGGCTGCCACGCTATCGATATATCTGTTTTCCGGGAGTGACTGGGCGTCCGCCCAAACGACATCCGGCGCGACCCAGACCCTGCCTCGGTTACGGTGACCGGAACGAAGTCAGGCACCAAACGCGGCAACGACGAGCGCGCGACCCGCCGGGGCCGCGCCATCCCCACCGTCGTGATTTATCCGACGACCAGCCCTTGGCGGGCTCCAACATCGATTCCGACAAGGTGCCGTCGAGCGTCAACGTCGTCGACGCCGATCAGATCAAGCAAACCGGGTCGCTGAACATCACCGATTCCCTGCAACGATTCGTGCCGGGCGTTTCCATCAATGAAGTCGCCGGCAATCCATTTACGCCGAACGTTGAATTTCGCGGCTATGTCGGATCGCCGGTGTCGGGCACGCCGCAGGGGCTCGCGGTCTATCAAAACGGCGTGCGCATCAACGAAGCGTTCGGCGACACCGTCAACTGGGATCTGATTCCGACCGCCGCGATCAAGTCCGTGAATCTCGTGACCAACAATCCCGCATTCGGGCTGAATGCGCTGGGTGGCGCCGTCGTCGTCGAGATGAAAGACGGCTTCAACTATCACGGCGCCGAAATCGACACCATGGGCGGGTCGTTCGGTCGCGTGCAGAGTTCGGCGCAGTGGGGCAAGCAGATCGACAATTTTGCAACCTATGTCGCTATCGAAGGCGTGCACGACAACGGATTTCGCAATTTTTCCGCGTCGAACATTCGCCGTTTCTATGGCGATGTCGGCGCCAAAAACGACGAGGCCGAATTCCATCTCAACGTCGGCGCAGCCAAAAATGATTTCGGCGCGAGCGCGACCGTGCCGGTCGAATTGCTGCAGCAATATTACGGCGCCACCTACACCACGCCGCAAACCTCGAACAACAGCGTCGGCTATGCCAATCTGACCGGCAAGGTCGAGGTCACGCCGACCTGGTCGCTCGACGGTGTCGCGCATGTGCGGGTGTTCGATCAGAAGACCCAGGACGGCAATCCGACCGGCACGCAGCCCTGTGACGCGGATGCGACGCTGCTTTGCTTCGGCAACGGCACCACGCCCGCAAACGGTCTGAACGGAGCGCAGCTGTCCAATCCGTTCGATCCGAGCGCGACGCTCGGAGGAAAACGACCGGACCACGACGCATACGACCACGACCGGCGTCTCGTTGCAGGCGACCCAACACCGATCAATTGTTCGGGCACAACAACCATTTCGTGGTCGGCGCCAGCTTCGACTCCAGCGTCACCAACTTCACGGCCAGCGCGGAGCTCGGCGCCATCGGCACCAACTACGTCGTCAGCGGCAGCGGAATATTCCTCGGTCAATCCGGCGATCCGGTTTCGATAGGTCCGGTCTCGCTGCGCACCACCAATCAATATACCGGGCTCTATGCACTCGACGCCTTCGACGTCACCAAGGCCTTCACGATCACGCGGGCGGACGCTTCAATGTCGCCAATATCGGCTTGCAGGACCAGCTTCCCCCGGCGCCGGGACTTCGCTTGATGGCAACAGCACCTACACCCGATTCAATCCGATCATCGGCGGCACTTACAAGATCACCTCATCCTTGACGGCCTATGCCGGCTACTCCGAAGCCAATCGTGCGCCGACGCCGCTGGAACTCGGCTGCGCCGATCCGAACCATCCTGCATCGTCGCGGCGTTTCTGGTTTCCGATCCGCCGCTGAAACAGGTCGTGTCCCACACCGTGGAAGCGGGACTGCGCGGCACGCATGACCTCAACATCGGCAAGCTCGGATGGAAGCTCGGCGTATACCGTGCTGAAAATACCGACGACATCCTGGCCATTCCGAGCCCGGTGCTGCAGGGCTTTGGCTATTTCCAGAACGTCGGCTCGACCCGGCGCCAGGGGGTCGAGGCCGAAATCAATCTCAAGTCGGAGAGGGTGCAGTTCAACGCGAGCTATACGCTGGTCGATGCGCGATTCCTCGATTCGCTGCAGGTCGGCTCCAACAGCCCCTTCGCCGACGCCAACGGCAATGTGCAGATCACGCCGGGCAATCAAATCCCGGCGATCCCGCGCAACCGGGTCAAGGCCGGCTTCGATTATTTCGTTACCGACAAGTTCAAGGTCGGCGGCGATGCGCTTTACTTCAGCAGCCAGTATTTCGTCGGCGACGAATCCAATCAGGCGCCGAAACTATCGGGCTATTCGGTGTTCAACCTGCATTCGTCCTATCAGATCACCGGGAATATCCAGGTCTATGCGCGCGCGGACAATATCCTCAACAACCAGTATTCGACCTACGGAACATTTTTCGACACCGGCAACGTTCCCAATTTCGGCAATGGCGGCGCGCCGTTCATCGATCCGCGCTCGGTCAGTCCGGCGCGACCGCGGGCGTTCTATACCGGCATGAAAGTCACGTTCTGACGCTGTAGCGGGTTTCCTCACCTCTCCCCTTGTGGGAGAGGTCGGATCGCATCGTCAGATGCGATCCGGGTGAGGGGTTACAGACTATCGATAGACCTGACCCCCTCACCCCAACCCTCTCCCACAAGGGGAGAGGGAGCCCACCTCCGTCGCTGCTGCAGAACGACCTAATCTCATCATGCTTTACCCGGCCGCGGTATTGCGCCGCGCCAGGAAGCCGCGGGCCGGATCGTAAGCCAGGATCGCGCCGAACAGAAATACCGCTGTGCAACCGGCAACGACGATAAGCGAGACCCACGCCACCTGCTGATAGAGCGCGAAACGAATCAGCTCCGTCGCGTGCGTGAAAGGATTGAGCTCGCATATATAGAACAGCAGCGGACTGGATTCCTTGACGCGCCATAGCGGATAGAGCGCCGACGAGGCAAAGAACATCGGAAAGATCACAAAGTTCATCACGCCGGCGAAATTCTCAAGCTGCTTGATCAGCGACGAAATCAGCATGCCCAGTGCGCCCAGCATGAATCCGCTGAGCAGTAGCGCCGGCAACAGCCAGAGATAACCGAGCGGCGGCGCTTCGATCTCCCAAAACCAGGCGATCAGCAGAAACGCATAGGCCTGTAGAATAGACACCAGCGTGCCCGCCAGCAATTTCGACGTCAACAACCACCAGCGCGGGAACGGGCTGACCAGCAGCGTGCGCATGCCGCCGGTTTCGCGGTCATAGACCATCGTCAGCGACGATTGCATGCCGTTGAAAAGCTGGATCATCGCGATCAGCCCGGGCGCGATATAGACCTCGTAAAGCACATAGGTCTCGTAGGGCGGAATGATCGAGAGGCCGAGCACCTGGCGGAATCCGGCGGCGAAAATAAACAGCCAGACCAGCGGGCGCACCAACGCCGAGACGAACCGCTCGCGCTGATGGATGAACCGCAACGCTTCGCGCCAGACGATGCCCTTGAGGCAGATGGCATACTGCGCCATCGTAAAACGATGTCTTTCAGGTGCGTCAGCTATCATCGTCATCCGGCGGATTCCAATGCGCCCTGATCGGCATTTCCGGTCAAACGATTGAATGCATCGCGCAGGTCAACCCCGCCGGACTTGCCGACAACATCCCCAATCGCGCCATTGGCCAGCACGCTGCCCTTGTGCAGCACCACGACATCATCGCCCGCGCCGGCTTCATCGATCAGATGCGTGGCCCAGAGCACGCCAATGCCCTGTTCGGTCGAGAGGCGGCGAACGTGATCGAGAATGTCGGCGCGTGCCTTGATGTCGAGACCGACGGTCGGCTCATCCAGCAACAGCAGACGGGGCTGATGCAGCAGCGCGCGGGCGATCTCGATCCGGCGCATCTGGCCGATCGAGAGATTCCCAACGCGATCCTGGGCTCGATCGGCCATCGTCACGCGATCGAGCACCTGCGCGATCAACGCATTGGCTCGCCTGTTGCCGATACCATGCAGCGCCGCATGATACAGCAGGTTCTGCCGCACCGAGATATCGATATCGAGCGCGCGGGACTGAAATACGACGCCGAGCTTGCTCAGGGCTGCCCCGGGCTCACTTGCAACATCGTGCCCGAAAATCCGGATTTGACCCGATCGGATCGCATAAAGACGCGTGATCAGCGAAAACAGCGTCGACTTGCCGGCGCCGTTCAATCCCAGCAATACGGTAAAGGACGATTGCCGAACCGTCACGCTCACATCGTTCAGCGCAACCCGCGCACCGTAGCGATGGCTGACGCTGTCAACATCGAGCGCCGGGGCCTGAGCGAACTCGGATGACTTCACACCCATTTCAGAAGACATCGTTTCCGTCTGCCGGACCGTGCGCAGACATTCAGGTTCATGACAGCGATTTAGCCTACCACGTTGCATGCGGCAAGCACCGGTGCCGTCAGCTTGACCGCGATTACCGATCCTGACAAAATTATTTTGGCGTTCGCAGCAGCGTGCAGCACGACGCATATTTGCGTTGCGGCGCTGCATCAGGCCTTCTCTCTTGCGCAAGAAGACGTTGAAAGACATCTGTGGGAGGCGTTGAGATGACCGATTTGCGCACTTTCCTTCGCTCAGGCGCGCTGTTGACCGCCGTGATCATCGCGACAGCGCCCCGCGCCAGCGCCGAGGATCTCAACGATTATCCGACCTCCGCACGCGCGGAATATGTCTTCGGCTGCATGAAGGCCAACGGCGAAACCCAGGAGATTCTGCAAAAATGCTCCTGCTCGGTCGACGTGATTGCCTCGCTGATCCCCTATGAGCGCTATGTCACGACCGAGACCATTCTGTCGATGTCGCAGGTCACCGGACCTGTCGGGTCCGAGTTTCGATCGACCGAGCCCGCCAAACTGGCCCTGCAGGAATTCCGCCGCGCGCAGGCCGAAGCGGAAGTCCGGTGCTTCTAGAGCGGGATGGTATTAAGTTGAGTCGGCCCATCGGCGGTTCACTTCACCTCTCCCCTTGTGGGAGAGGTCGGATCGCATCGCAGATGCGCACCTTCGCTGCCGTTGCAGATTGATCTAATCTCATCATGCTCTGGGCAAGCGGCGCTACAACACCGACTTTTCCAGCGACCATTCGTCCCTGAACACTTTCCGGTTCGTATCCGTGGCTTCGACGCGGAACTTGTCGACGCCGTTGGGCTTGAAATTGAACCGCAGGTTCGGGTCTTCTGAAATCGCGATGCCGCCTTCCATCTCCACCAGCAAAGTATCGCCCTGCCATATCTTGAGATTCTCGATAAAGAACGGCGGGATGTAGAGCCGCGTCAGCTGGTCCATCTGCAGCCCTGAATTCTGCGGATGACGCATCATGAGCTGGGCTTCCGGCAGTCCTCCCGACTCCGGCCGGAAGGTGCGGAACTTCATCTGCCCGAGCACCGATTTGGTGGCATCGGCGTTCGATGAGGCCGGCGCGGAGCAGCCGCCGGACGCCTTCACGAAGATCTTGACGCCGTAGAGCTTGCCATCGCTAAGTCCAGCCACCAGTCGCACATAGGAATAGGTGTTGACGCGCACGCGCGTCGAAATCGAGGTCACGCCGGAGCGCGGGCCGATCGTGAAGGTTCCCGCGACCGGTGCCGGATTTTCATCGATGACCAGCGTCAGCGATTGCAGCGTGCGCTTGTCGTCGCCGGTGAAATTGACGCGCATGCCGATCGGCACCACGGCGGCATCGTCGGCGCGCCGCGGCGCATCGAGCACCACGAGGCCAGCGCCATCGAGAATCGGCCGCCCCTTGAAGATGTCATCCTTGATGCTGTTCCAGGTGTCTTCGGAGGGCTGATCCTGATTGGCAGTTGTCTGCGCACGCAGCGCGGTCGGCGCCACAACAAGAACCGCAGCCAGCAGCGCGGAAGCAATCACTCTGGAGAAGGTCGACATAGTCGAATTCCACTTCCACAACGAAACAGCGTCACAGCAAATTACAGGAATCAACGACACGCAGCAAGTTGCACTGCACGCGCGTCGCTTCTTTACTCCCATTCGAGTTCACTGAACGCGGCGATCACATTGCGCGAGCCGTATTCGTCGAACAGTTTCCAGCGGGAGCGTTCGCCTCTTCCTGCTTCCCGAGCGGCCTGGGAAAGCGGCATTCCCCTGGCGATCAGCGGACGCAGTTCGTCGACCAAGCCATTGAAGTAACGGCGTTCATCTTCAACAGCGCCCCGCCAGTCGCTGACAACGGGGCCATGTCCGGGAATGACGCGTTCCGCTGAAAAGCTCCGCAATTCCCCGGTGTCGGCGAGAAATCCGCGAATGCTGCCGTCCAACACCGGCACATGCTCCACGAACAGCAGATCGCCGGCGAACAAGGTCGAGGTTGCGCTATCGAACACCGTCAAATCGCTGTCGGTGTGCCCCGCCTGCCAGGCTTTCAAAACCAGCTTGCGGCCGCCGAGATCGATTTGCATTTCGTTATCGACCAACAGCGTCGGCGGAACGATTCTCACTTCATTGATCAGCGCATCGCCGAGCACATCCCGGAACGCCTTCAGGTAAAACTCGCCCCGCGCCGTCATCGCGCGCGGCAGGTTCCGGTGTCCCACGAAGGTGGTTCCGTCGCGCACGAAGGCCGCATTGCCAAAGATGTGATCGGGGTGAATGTGCGTGTTGATGACGTAGCGAACCGGCTTGGGCGTCACCGCGCGGATCGCGGCGAGCAGACGTCCGCCGACGCGAACGCTGCCGCCGGAATCGATCACCGCAACAGCTTCCTCGCCGACGATGAAACCAAGATTGGACGCGTCGCCCTGATTTGCCTCGTTCATCAGATCGATATGGCCGATATGGACGTAAACGCCTGATGCGACCGCAGAAACGGTTAGCGGTTCCAGCGTTTCGTTACCCGCAAAAGCCTCGCGTGACGTTCCTCCGAAAATAGTCAGCGCCAGGACGATCCCGATCCCGGCGGCGACGCGCGTTCGGCCTTCGAGGAGCCCGATCATCAACGCTGAGTTCATCAAGACTCTTTCCGAGATCGCGAGGGATTTATCTAACACAAGCCGCGTGTCTGTATTTGAGATGAATTGCGACGGTTGCCGATCACGCTGCAGTGCAAGATGTTTCAAAGGTGAACATCGAGCTACGCTTCGCTACCGCGCAAG
The DNA here is from genome assembly GCA_037201505.1 of Bradyrhizobium sp. Classification (GTDB taxonomy): domain Bacteria; phylum Pseudomonadota; class Alphaproteobacteria; order Rhizobiales; family Xanthobacteraceae; genus Bradyrhizobium. The sequence goes on along the minus strand of JBBCHO010000012.1, from coordinate 316,515 downwards.
CGCCCTTCCCTCTCGGACAAGTTTTTAGTCCCGAACCGGATAGGATGGCGCCAGAGCATCTTCATTCATGTAGCAGAACGGAATAAAATGCCGGCACCGACAGCGCGCCGCTTCTCCGGATTGGCCGTCATCCTCGCCGGACTTTTGTTCGGCCTTGCTGTCTTGCGGCCAATCGGGGCCTATGCCCAGACCAGCGACAGCGAAAAGGGCGCACTCGAACTCGTCGATCCCGACGTGTTTCGCGCCTGCGGCGATCCGCGCAATCTGCCGTTCTCCAACGACAAGGGCGAGGGATTCGAAAACAAGCTGGCCGAACTGTTCGCCGCCAAGCTCGGCAAAAAGCTCAGCTACACTTATTTTCCGCAGGCCACCGGATTCGTGCGGATGACGCTGGGTTCGTATCGCTGCGATATCATCATGGGATTTCCGCAAGGCGACGATCAGGCCCAACTCACCGTCCCTTATTATCGGACCACCTACGCGCTGGTGTTCAAGCCCGGCAGCGGCCTTGAAGGCGTGACCGCGATCAACGATCCCAGGCTCAAGGACAAGCGGATCGGCATCGTGGCAAGGACGCCGCCCAGCACCAACATGGCCGTGAACGGCCTGTTGGGCCACGCCAAATCCTATCCGCTGTTCGTCGATACGCGGACGGATTCATCCGCGCAGGCCATGATCGACGACCTCGCGCATGGCGAGATCGATTGCGGCATCCTGTGGGGACCGATGGCGGGCTATTACGCCAAACAGGCCAACCCGCCGCTGGCTGTTGTGCCGCTGACCAGGGAAACCACGGGGCCGCAGATGACCTACAAGATCGGCATGGCGGTTCGCGTCGCGGACCAGGAATGGAAACGCACGCTCAACCGGCTGATCATGGAAAATCAGGCCGAGATCAACAAGCTCCTGATCAGCTACAACATCCCGATCCTGGACGAGGCCAACATACCCATCACATCCGAGACGCTGACCAAGCGGCCATGAACAGGACCGCCGCTGGTTTTGTGCTCATCGTGATGATCGTTGCCGCCAGCCGATCGGCCATGGCTGGCGTGCCGGAGCCGGACGGCTATCGGCTGGAAAATTATCGCGCGCCAGTTCCCGCCACGCTGCAAGGCGTGCGGGTCATCGGTACCGTTGAGGCGGAAAAAATCTGGCGCGATCATTCCGCGTCCTTTGTCGATGTGCTGCCACGGCCACCGCGCCCGCGGAACCTGCCGGAGGGCACGCTTTGGCGTGACACACCGCGATCCGATATTCCCGGCAGCATCTGGCTGCCCGACACCGGATATGGCGAATTGGCGCCTAACATGGCCGGCTATTTCTCCGCGGGACTCGACAAGGCAACCAACGGCGATCACGCCAGGGTTCTGGTCCTGTATTGCCTTGCGGATTGCTGGATGTCGTGGAATGCGGCCAAGCGCGCACGCTCGCTCGGCTATTCCAATGTGGTTTGGTATCCCGAAGGGACTGACGGCTGGCTCGCCGCCGGCCTTCCGGTGCAACCGGCCGAGCCGGAACCGCGGCCGGATCAATAAAGCGATCTGCGAATTCTATTTCGCCGGCGCTTTCGGATCGTCCTGCAGATCGTCCTGAATTGCGCGCCCCAGATCGAACAGCCGTTTCTCGATTAGGACAGGCACGTCGCATATGTAGGACGTCGATCTGCGACGGTCCTCGAAAATGCGCGTCTGCCACGCAAGCTGGCTGACAAGATTGTCGCTTTGGGCCGGGTCGCCGTTCGCCTTGTCCTGGGCTTCCCGCATCTTCTGGGCCATGGCGCGAATTTCTTCAGCCGCGCCCTTCTGCTTGCGCGAAAAGCGCTCGATTCCGTTCATCACCTGATCGCGTTGCACGTTGAGCGTCGAATACAGCGCGGCAAACAGCCTGACCGCCTTTTGTTGCTTCTCGTCTTCGGTTCCGACCAGATAATCCCCAATCAATTTTCGGGCGTCCTCGATCGGTGTGCGGCGCGCCGCGACATGGGCGACGAGTTCCGCCTGTTTCGGATCGGCTGATTTGCTGGTGTCGAGCGTATCGATCGGCGGACCGCTCCAGACGCTCGCGATTGAAATTTCCGGGACTTTCAATTGCTGACACGGCCAGTCCGGATAACGCGGATCGAGCGCCAGTGCCGATTGTGCCCAACACACGGCCATAGCCGCCGTTGCAGCGCAAAAAAATTGCCGTGAACGAAGCACGCCACGCCTCCCTGTGAACTCGCCAGCATTATCTTGTTTTTGCGATCCATCGGCGTCACCGTGGAACGGGATTTCGCCACGCTGAGCGTGAGCGAAGGTTGCCAAGATATAATCGATGTCCTCATGCCCATGGCAAGTTAAATGAGAACCATGCGGGAACGTTCCTTAGCTGGCCGCCTTTACGCGCTGAGCTGGCTGACGTCGGCGCTGCTCGTCGCGCAGGCCCATGCCGCCCCTGTCGTCGACGCGCCGGCCATTATCCCCTCAAGCCTGCCGCGCATCGGCACCGTCGACGAGCGTTTCCAGTCCTACAATATTGAGATGGTCGAGATTACCGGCGGGCGATTTTGGAGGCCCTATCGATCGCAGCCGGATGCGAACACTTCAAGGGAAAAAGATTCAAATCTATTTCAATATCGCTCGCCGATCGATCTCGGTAACACCCGATTGCGAAAGCTCGCGGCGGCGCTGGGGCCCACCTATCTGCGCGTCAGCGGCACCTGGGCGAACAGCACTTATTTTTCGGACTCCGGCGATGAACCATCCGCACCTCCGGCGGGCTTCAACGGCGTCCTGACTGGCCGGCGATGGCGCAGCCTAATCGATTTCGCGCGATCGGTGGATGCGCGGATCGTGACGTCGTTTGGCATCAGTGCCGGTACGCGCGACGCCAGCGGCGGCTGGCAGCCGGATCAGGCCGATCGGTTCATGAGCTTCAACAAGTCCATCGGAGCCACGATCGCCGCCGCCGAATTCATGAACGAGCCTGATCTGGCCGATATCGGCGGCGCGCCCGCGGGCCATGACGCGACCGCCTATGGACGTGACTTCAAGCTGTTCGATGCGTTCCTGAAGCGGACTAGCCCCGACACAATGATCCTCGGTCCTGGCACGATCGGTCAAAGCGCCCTCGCCTCGGATCTGTTTGCGGCCATAGCGCCCGGTATCGACGGCGTTTCCTATCATTACTATGGCGCGTTATCGCAGCGATGCAGCGGCGACCGCACACCGGAGACTGCGCTTTCCGAAGGCTGGCTTGATGGCGCCGATCGGGCGTTGGCCTTCTATCGCACTCTGCGGGATCGGCTCACGCCCGGCAAGCCGATCTGGCTCACCGAGACCGCCGAAACCGCGTGTGGCGGCAATCCCTGGGCCTCGAGCTTTCTGGATACATTCCGCTATCTCGATCAACTCGGGCGACTGGCCAAGGGCGGCGTTCAGGTCGTCATGCACAACACGCTGGCGGCGAGCGATTACGGTCTGCTGGATGAGCGAACGCTGGAGCCGCGACCGAATTACTGGGGCGCGCTGCTCTGGCGGCAAACCATGGGGACCACCGCGCTCGATGCGAATATACCGGTTCAATCAGGCCTGCACGTCTACGCCCACTGCCAAAGGAGCACCTCAGGCGGCGTAACGCTATTGGTGATCAATACCGACCGCAACGCGCCGCATGCCCTCGTGCTTCCAACGGTATCGATGCTCTATGTGATGGACGCCGCGGACCCGCTGGACATACACATCAGGATGAACCGCACTTCGCTGGCGCTGGGCGCAGGCGATACGTTGCCATCCATTCCGGGCGCGCCGACACCGGCCGGGCCCGTGACATTCGCGCCGACCACAATCACCTTCGTGGCCATTCCGGAGGCTGGAAATCCAGCGTGCCGATAGGCGTCTTGGCACAGGCCGGGCTCCATGGCAGCTTCGTTATCGCAATGAAACTGCTTGGGAGAGGCTACTTGTACCGCCGCGCTGTTTTTCTGTGTTCGCTCGTCCTCGCCATCGTGAGCGCGGTGTCGACGGCTCGCGCGGCAGAACCCGAGCGATGTCAGGCGTTATCTCGCCGCTACGAATTGGCCAGACCGCAGATCACCGCCATCGAAGTGTCGCTGACGCTGTTTGCGGCGGTTGATGCCAACTGCACCGAATTGGTGCCGAAGCTGCTGGACCAGGGCGCGTCGGTTGATGCGCGCGACCGGCTCGGCGCCCGTCCGCTCAGCCATGCCGCCAGATCCGGGCATCCAAAGATGGTCGAGATTCTGCTGGAACGCGGCGCGCCGATCGATGCGCGTAATCTGGCAGGTGCCACCGCATTATACTTTGCCGCCGAAGGCAGCCATATCCTGATCGCGCAACGGCTCATCGAACGCGGCGCCGACGTCAATTTGACGGGACGCAGCGGAATCTCGCCGGTGGCCGCCGCGGCCTATGCCGGCAACGATGTGATCGTCGAAGCGTTGCTGGCCCATGGCGCGGATGAGCGAACGCCCGATGAAACCGGCAAACCGCCGATCATCTACGCGGCCGCCGGCGCGCGGCTCGACGTGTTGAAGCGGCTGCTGGCGCGAAATATCGACGTCAATGCCCGCTATTCCAACGATCTCACCGCGCTGATGTGGGCGGCCGGACCGGATGACAAGGCGCCGGAGGCGCAGGCGGTCCAGGTGATTTCCTATTTGCTCGATGCAGGCGCACATATCGACGACCGGGATGACCGCGGCCGCACCGCGCTGATGATCGCGGCCGAGGGCGGCCATGAGGAAATCGCTGATTTGCTGGTCGCACGCGGCGCGGATGCGTCGCTCAAGGACAAGGCCGGAAAACGCGCCGCCGATCTCACGCGGCTGACTTCGTTGCGCGAGAAGCTGACGCGACCGTGAGGCGAAGCGCCTTCAACCAGACCTAAAGCCCCGACAAATATTCCGACAGCGCCGCCAGATCATCGACGGAGGTCGCAATCATCAAATCCGACATGCCGGGATTGTTGCCGCGGGCGCGGGTGCGGAAGTCGGCGGTGGTTTTTGCCAGATATTCCCGGCTCTGGCCTGCCAGCCTGGGCACGGTACCGTCGCCCTGAAAATGGTCGAGATGGCAGCCGGTGCAGCCGACCGAATGGTTGGCGCTCAAGGCCCGCTCCGAGACATCCTTTGGCGCGCGGGGCTGACCGAGATCAGGCCAGGGCTTTTTGGAGAAATATTCCGCGATGTCCATCATGTCCTGCCGCTCCATCGCAGAAGCGATCGGCTGCATGATTTCGTTCTTGCGGTCGTTGCGTTTGAAATCGCGCAGTTGAATATAGAGGTAGCCCTGCTGCTGCCCCCAGATGACGGGAATCATCTTGTCGATCGGCTTGCCGGTATCGCCATGGCAGCCGGCGCAGACCTGGACCTTCTCTTCAATGCTTTGCGCGGCTACGGGAGCGAGCACGTAAGGCTCAAACCGATACCAAACCCAAACGCGACAACAAGGAACGCTTTCGACTTCTCGACCATTGATCCATTCCCAGCTCACAACAAAGGCGGGACCGCGAACGGCCCCGCCCCTGTTCTTATCACGCATTCTCAGTCCAGCGAGAAGGCGATGATGTTGTTGCCGCGATGGAAGTCGACCTGGGTATTACCGCCCGCTCCGACCACGACGTACTGCTTGCCGCCCACCATGTAGGTGGAAGGTGGCGCATTGACCCCGGCGCCGGCGCGGAAGTTCCACAATTCCTTGCCATTGGACGAGTTGTAAGCCGAGAACTTGCCGTTGCCTTCACCGGTGAAAACAAGACCGCCGGCCGTGGCAAGAATGCCGCCGATCATCGGCTCCGGTGTCTTGACCTGCCATTTGATCTTGCCGGTGTTGTAGTTGACGGCCGTGATGTTGCCGGACTGCGTCTCGGTCGGGATCGCCTTGAAGGCGCCGCCGAGCCACAATTTGCCGTTGGGATACGGCGAGTTCTCGACAAAGTAGTTCATCGGCTGATGCAGGTTGATGGCGTAGGCCAGCGACTGCTCCGGATCGGTCGCGATCGGCGACCATTCGACACCACCATTGGCGCCCGGAAGCATGCGCGCGCCTTCCTTGGTCGGAAGCACCCACATGTTCTCCTGCGGCACCATCGCGTCGGAGAAGCGGATCAGGCTGCAATCCCGGCGGTCGTGAACGTAGATATGACCGGTCTTGCCCGCATGGAGCACACCCGGGATGGTCTTGCCGTCCTTGCCTTTGACGTCGACCAGAACAGGCGGACTGACCGCATCGAGGTCCCACACGTCGTGGGCGATATACTGGAAGTGGCAGGCATATTTCCCGGTCTCGAGATCGACCGACACCAGCGAGTCCGTATAGAGATTGTCGCCGGGGCGAACCGAACCGTCGAGATCGGGCGAAGGATTGCCGACGACGAAATAGATCCGGTTGGTCGCGAGATCGACCGCGGGATTCTGCCAGACACCGCCGCCGAGCTTCTGATAGGGATCGCCGGTTTTGCCGAGCTGGTCCTTTTCAGCCTGGATGTTCCGGTGCATGTCGCGGCCGGTGGCATCCTTGGTCGCCCAGACACCGACGCTGTTCTCCGGCACGGTATTGAACGTCCAGAGCAGCTTGCCGGTTTTTGCTTCGTATGCCTTCACAAAGCCGCGGATGCCGTATTCGCCGCCATTGGTCCCGATCAGGACCTTGTCCTTGATGACGGTCGGCGCCATCGTCTCGCTGTAGCCGGCTTCGGGATCGGCAATGTCCGATTTCCAGACCACGTCGCCGGTCTTCGCGTTCAGGGCCACCAGTTTGGCGTCGAGCGTGGCCACGTAGACGAGGTCGCCGAGCACCTGGACGCCGCGATTGTTGGGACCGCAGCAATAGGTCGTGATCGGTCCCATCTTGTGATTGTAGTGCCACAGCTGCACGCCGGTTTTGGCATCGAGCGCATAGACATGACTGAACGACGTGGTGACGAACATCACGCCGTCGACGACGATCGGCGACGTCTCCAGCGATTCCTTGACGTCGGTCTGGAAGATCCACGCGACGTGCAGCTTCTTGACGTTGTCGCGATCGATCTGTTTTGCGGGATGAAAGCGCGTCTGCGCGTAATTGCCGTTGGTCAATAGAAAGTTGGTCGAACTCTTGTCGGCTGCGTTGAGGAGCTGCTGGGTAACTGGAGAAACCGTTGCCTGCCCCGGCACCGACTTGGTTTCTTGTTTGACTTCCTGCGCACTGACGGCTGCTGACAGCAAGCCGACAGCGCCGCATAATGCGGCACTTGCAAATCTGTTCATGTTTTCCGCCCAAATTTTGTTTGTTGACTTTGACCGGCGCATTTCAGGCACGCCGGCTTGCCTCAAATCTGATCCGACCGGACAGATTTGACAAGGAGAAAGCGCCCGACACACACCGCCACCGGCGCATGGTGCACTACAGCAAACGGTAAGACGCCCTGGAATCGAGGCCAAGCGAGAATGTCCTTGCCATCGATTGCGCGATCTGCCGGGCGAACAATCGGAGAGCGTGGGCCGACAAAGAGATCGATCGAGCGCGACCAGATATTGTGAGCGAAAGCTCCAACAGAATCTTCTGCAGTACAGACTCCTTCAAACGGCATAGCTAAATCCACCGGCCGGCTATACGCTCCATCTGACTGGCCGAACGCCAGCATAAAAATGGGGAGGTAATAAATGCTGCGTCAGGCGTGGTATACCGTCACAACATTGATCGTTTGCGGCCTGTTGATAACAGCGCCGGCGCGGGCGGCCGATCCCGAGATCGACAAATTGCTGCGAAGCCCTGTTAGCAAGGACTGGGTTACCAATGGCGGCAACCTCACCAATAATCGCTATTCCACGCTGAAGCAGATCGACACCACCAATGTCGGCAAGCTCAAGGGCGCCTGGATGACCCGCCTGAAGAGCTCGGGCGTCGGCGGCAAATACTCTTTCGAGGCGTCTCCGCTCGTCAAGGACGGCGTGATGTATGTCGTTACCGGCAATGACGATGTCTTCGCGCTCGACGCCAAGACCGGCGCGACCATCTGGGAATACTGGTCCGGCATCGAACAAAGCATCTCGACGATCTGCTGCGGCTGGGTCAATCGCGGCCTTGCGATGGGCGAAGGGCAAATCTACCTCGGCCAGCTCGATGCGAATGTCGTGGCGCTGGACATGAAGACCGGCAAGGTCGCCTGGAAGACGCCGATCGAAAAATGGCAGAACGGCTACGGCGTCACCGCCGCGCCGCTTTATTATGACGGCATGATCTACAGCGGTGTCACCGGCGGAGAATTTGGCGTCCGTGGCCGATTGACCGCGCTCAATGCCAAAACCGGCGAGATCGCGTGGCGCTGGTTCACGCTGCCGGCTCCCGGCGAGAAAGGCAGCGAGACCTGGCCGGCCGGCACCGACCATTCGATGCGCGGCGGCGCCCCGATCTGGAATACGCCGGCGGTCGATCCCGAACTCGGCCTGCTCTACTTCGCAGTCGGCAATTGCGGCCCGGATTACGATGGCTCGATGCGCGAAGGTGATAACCTGTTCTGCACCTCCATGGTGGCCCTGAAAGCCAAGACCGGCGAATACGCCTGGCACTTCCAGGAAGTGCACCATGATATCTGGGACTACGATGCGGCGAGCCCGGTGGTGCTGTTCGACACCGTGATCAACGGCCAGCCGCGAAAAGGCATCGCCGAGGCCGGTCGTACCGGCTGGGTCTATATCCTCGACCGCACCAATGGAAAGCCGCTGATCGGCATCGAGGAAAAGCCGGTGCCGCAGGAGCCGCGGCAGAAGACGGCGGCAACGCAACCGATTCCGGTCGGCGATGCGACCGTGCCCCAATGCGCCGAGAAGATGCCGGGCTACGACGAGGCCGGTTGCATCTACACCCCGTTCTGGGAATCCCCGGTACTGGTTCAGCCGTCCGGTATCGGCGGCACCAACTGGTCGCCGATGCCCTACAGTCCGGATACCGGCTATTTCTACGTACCCGGTACGGTGCGTAGCAGCGCGTTCCTGCGCAATAGCACGCAGTACACCACCGGGCAGCGCTATACCGGCGGCAGCCAGACCGCGCCGATCGGCTCAACAATGAGCGGCACATTTACCGCGATCGATGCCAAGACCAACAAGATCGCCTGGCAGCACAAGACGCCCTACCGCGTCGGTGGCGGCGGCGGTTCGACCGTTACGGCGGGCGGGCTGGTGCTGCGCGGCGAACCGGACGGCAATTTCCTCGCGCTCGATGCCAAGACCGGCCAGGAACTGTTTCGTTTTCAGACCGGATTTGGTGCGGACGCTCCGCCTGTCGTCTACGAGGTGGATGGCGAGGAGTACATCACGATCGCAGCGGGCGGCAATACGCAGCAAGGCAGCGCCAATGGCGATGCCGTCTGGACCTTCTCGCTGAAAGGTCAGCTCGGCCCGTTGTGGCCGCCGCCGGCGCCCCAGACAATTGCCGGCCCGACCGGGGCGATCGCGGCAGGCGTCAAGGATATCAAAATCGGCGCCAATAATACCGAGTACAGCTTTTCCCCAGCCCGCACCCGGATCAAGAGTGGGACGACGGTGAGCTTCAGCAATGTCGGCGACCTTCCTCACGACTCCACCTCGATGGTGCAGGAGAACGGCTGGAGCACAGGCGTGATGGTCAAGGGCGAGACCAAGACCGTCAAGTTCGACAAGCCGGGCATCTATTACTACATCTGCTCGCCGCATCCGTGGATGTATGGGCAAGTGATTGTCGAGTGATTGCCGGGTGATCGGCACTCGAATCTGAATGCGACCAACGCGCCTTCTCGCGGTTCCCGCGGGAAGGCGTTCTTTTCCGGGAGTTGAAAATTGGCGTTATGCGATCGAGAAGCGCATTCCAGTATCGCAATAGCGCGCAGATTGGGCGTAGCGTGCCTTGGACTTGCGTTGGCGTGCGTTATTTCCTCCGCGGCCCTCGCCGCGAACGAAGCCACCGAACCTTCGCCTACGGAATTGATCGAAGGCTTGCTGTCCGGCCGCGCGCCAGTCGGTGGTCCCTTCGAACTCACCGATCAGACCGGCCATCGCCGCACCGATGCGGATTTTCGCGGCAAGCTGGTCGTGCTTTATTTCGGCTATACCTATTGCCCTGATGTTTGCCCAACCGAACTGCAATCGATCTCGCTCGCACTCGACAAGCTCGGCGCCGCGGCCGAAACCGTGCAGCCCGTGTTCATCACGGTCGATCCGGAGCGCGATACGCCGGCACGGCTTGCCGAGTTCGTCGCATCGTTTCACCCGCGATTGATCGGCCTGACCGGCTCGCTTGCCGACATCAAGAAAACCGCGATCGCCTACCGGACGTTCTTCGCCAAGAACAGCGCGACCGCGCCGGGCGAATACTCGGTCGACCATACCGGCTTCATTTACCTGATCGGCAAGGACGGGCACTATCTCGGCTTCCTGCCCCCGGTGTATCACCCGATGAAATCGCTGACGCCATACGCATACGGCTTAAGCCGGAATAACATCATTTAATCTTTTGCCAGTTCGGAGGAGACGATGCGCAGGACCAAGCGGCCGAGGCCGAGCGAACCGGAACAGGCGGCCGGAAACGGACTTCTCGACCGCCGGTTGTTTCTGACTGGCGGCGCTGCCGCGATCGGAAGCGCGGCACTGCCGGACAAAGCACAAGCCGCAGAGCCGTTGCCGGTCGAACCATTATCGGTCCAGCCCTGGATGAAAATACCCGGCGCGCCCTTTACGCCCTACGGACAGCCGTCGAAATATGCCGGCAAGGTTGCGCGTGTCGTCGGAAGCGTCCCCGGGACCACCGGCACCGGCACCTCGCGCACCCCGCATCATCTGCTCGACGGCATGATTACGCCGAACGGACTTCATTTCGAGCGCCACCATAACGGCGTTCCCGACATCAATCCCGAAGCGCATCGGCTGTTGATCCACGGGCTGGTCAAGCGCCCGCTCGTCTTCACGCTCGATTCGCTGATGCGCTATCCGATGGAATCCCGCATCGCCTTCATCGAGTGCGCCGGGAATAGCGCGCTGCTCTATCAAAAAGAACCGGCCCAGCTCGGTGTCCAGCCGATCCATGGCCTGTTGTCTTGCGCCGAATGGACCGGCGTGAGGCTGGCGACGCTGCTGGAAGAGGCCGGCGTCGATCCGCGCGCGCAATGGATCCTGGCCGAAGGCGCGGACTCGGCAAGCATGAGCCGCAGCGTGCCGCTTGCAAAAGCGATGGGCGATGCGCTGATCGCGATTTACCAGAACGGCGAACCGGTGCGGCCGTCGAACGGCTATCCGATGCGGCTATTGTTGCCGGGGTACGAAGGCAACATGAATGTCAAATGGCTTCGGCGCATCAAGCTGACCGAGGGGCCGACGATGACCAAGGATGAAACCTCGAAATACACGATTTTGGAGAACGATGGAAAATCACTGCAGTTCTGTTTTGCGCAGGAGGCCAAGTCGGTCATCACGCGTCCCTCTCCCGGCCTGACCATGGGCGCGCCGGGCCTGTACGAGATCACCGGTCTCGCCTGGTCCGGCTATGGAAAGATCGCCAAGGTCGAAGTCTCCGCCGATGGCGGCGCGAGCTGGGCGCCGGCGGCGCTGCAGGAGCCGGTGCTACCGATGGCGGTCACACGATTCCGCTCGCCGTGGCGCTGGGACGGCGGCCCCGCGACGTTACAAAGTCGCGCGACCGACGATTCCGGATATGTGCAGCCGTCACGCGCCAAGCTGATCGCCGATCGCGGCGCAAGGGGTAATTATCATTTCAATGGCATCGCCAGCTGGGGCGTGGCGCAAGGCGGCGAGGTCAAGCATGTCTACGCGTAACACGCTGCTGTCAGCCTGCTCGGCACTGCTTGTCGGATGCGGCGCCGCGCTGGCGGAGGGCCCCAATCTCGGCAAAGCCATCAGCCCCGAAGAATTCGCCACATGGGACGTCAGCATCGGCCCCGACGGCGCAGGCCTGCCGCCCGGCAGCGGAACGCCGCAGCAAGGCGAGCAGGTCTATCTCGCCAAATGCGTCGGATGCCACGGCGAAAAAGGCGCGGGCAAGCCGAACGATCAACTGGTCGGCGGCCAGGGATCGCTCGCCGCGGGTCAAGCGCCGGTCAAGACCGTCGGCAGTTTCTGGCCCTACGCCACCACGGTGTTCGACTATGTGCGCCGCGCGATGCCGCTGAACGAACCCAAGTCGCTGCGGGATGACGAAGTATACGCCGTGGTCGCCTATATCCTGCAGCTCAACGGCGTGATCGGCGAGAATGATACGATGGATGCGAAGACGTTGGCAGCGGTGCGGATGCCGAACCGGGATGGGTTTGTAAGGTTTTCGCGGGGGCGGTGAGGTTCGTTTCAGAGCGGCTCTTTAAATTCATGTTCGATTCCACAGCATCGAATTTAATTAAGGCGACCCGAAACCAACGCTCGCATCGACTTCCGTCGCTCATTATTTCAATCACGGCACAGAATTACGAGAAGAATTACGGTGACAGTGCACATAGCTAACCGTCGATATAGCGCGCATCAACATCACGCGGCGGCGCTCATAGATCCCAACGGCAAAGCCGGGACGCGCCCGCATTCATCGTCAATGCGGTTGTGTTTCAGCAAAAAACGGTATCCAAAATTGTCCGAGTTGAGGTGCATTCTTTATGACGGTAGCAGGCTGAGGATTTAGAATCTTCGCGCCAAGGTACTTCGTCATAATCGCCTTCATCAGCGGCATCAGGAAGTAGGGCAGCGTGTTCGCAACCTGCATCACCTCCCGTATTACGGTGCCAAAAGCGAAAGTATGGTTCGGCTCGCCGGTCGCGCTGGTAATGCCGTACCCAATCACCAACTCACTCGAGAAGTAGAACGAATTTGTGTTAGCTTCGGACAAGTACCATTCCCATTCCTCATCGGTCGGGATCGACTTGAAAGCTTCTTCAAGCTCGGCCGGTTGCGGATAATGATATAGAAAGCTGTTTCTCAGCTTGTGTAGCAATCCCGACTTGCCGAAGTGCTTTTTCAGCTTGTCGTACGAATCTTTGCCATCATCGTCGATGCTATTCAGATAGTTCCCAATAATCCGCTGATTAGTTGGCCTTCGGACAAATTCCCAAGCTTCGACAAGCACACCGATCAAACATCGAAGTATAAGTTGCGACTGCGCCGCGCTGAGGCGCTCTTCGATTGGATCAGTCGGGTCGCCATGGTCGAGAACCGCACCAATTTTATGAACACGCCTACCTGATTCAGTATGTGCCCGGCGACAAGAACAATGGCTCTTTGATCGGCTGGAATCGATTGAAACTGCTCCTTCGATATCGGCACACGATATACATTGATCGCGGCGTCCGCCTGTTGGCCGGTACTGTTGCCGAAGCGCTTTACCCGCTCGGCATTGATCTTCGTAAAATTCTCTACAAGGTTTTGTCCATCGCCCAAGGCCGACTCGCCGAGGGCTATGGCCGATTTCAACTCGGCAATAGGAACTCTATTCGCTGTCGGCTCCTCGCCGATCTTTATGCTCTTGAGCAACGTTGCTGCAGAAGCCGGAGCAAATACCGCACCATGCTTATTATCCGGGATCAGCGCAGTATGGCAGGCGAAATCCCGCCATTCGAAAATGCGCTCTAATTTTCGAGATATGATGTAACTGGCTTACGCCAGTTCGCCTGAGCGATATGCTTTGATCGCTCTTTCAGCATTTCGATTTTGTTCGCCGTGACGAGTGTCGCAACCACCGCCTCCAGCATCGGCGAGTCGGTAAGATGTAGGATTTCGATCAGAACGTGGTTTAGTTGGTAGTCGAGGGCGTTTGCGATAAGCACTAGTTCGCCGACAATGGCGTAGGCGGCGCGAAACTTGGTATCGGGAGTCTTGCCGGCTTGTGTGGCTGACGAAGTCGTGCCGCCGTCGCGGCCGAACGCCGGGTTTCCCGTCAACTGGCCCACACGAACCAGCTCAATCGCGTCGTCGCGCACCGGGGCAGGCGCCAACCTTGGGGCCTTCTTATCGACAGCAATCGCCAGAGCTACGCGTTCCGCGGCCAGCCGGTGAATGTAGCGGTATTCCGACTCGCCAGCCTCGATGCCTTGATAGCCACGCAACGCCATATCGAGCTGGTCAGCCATTTCCTGCTGCGTAAGGCCTAGCTCCTTGCGCAGGTTTACCAAATCCTCTTTGAGAAATTTTTCGTCGCTCATCTGAAAGCCTGGGATGTTTGCGGAGCCGGGGCGGGTTTGGACCCCGCCCCAACCACGTTAATAGCCGCGACTCGCGACCGGCCAATCCCATAAATGCAAAATCTGCATACGTTGTCAACGTATACGCAATTTTCGCGTATACATTCTTCTTAGAATTACGGTGACAGTGCACTTGACCTCGCAAATTGCGCATCGAATGATCGATCATGAGTTGCTGTTAATGGCGGGTCACAGTCGTTTCGAGGGCCATTGCCCCACGAAAAAACCCGGCAGACGAGGCCTGAGCCTGATCTACCGGGTCAATCTTGGTTGCGGGGATAGGATTTGAACCTATGACCTTCAGGTTATGAGCCTGACGAGCTACCGGGCTGCTCCACCCCGCGATAAACCTTTGCTTCGCCCCTCGAAAAACCGGTTTCCGAAACGGATGTGGCCAACGCCCGGGGGCGCCGATCGATCCTGTCCGGAGGCTTCCTGAGAAGGCGACCCCGGGCAATGCCCCTGGGTGCGAGCGGTATGTACCAACGCAGGCCTGCTTTGGAAAGGCCTTGTCGCCACCTTTTCCGGTTTTTATGACGGGTAAATTACGTCATTTTGGACGAAAAACGCTCCCGCAAGAGCACCCTTGCCAGAAGTTCCGCAAAAGACCAGCTTTGGGGTCAAAACAACCTCCAAAAAACCTCAGAGGGAAACGCCATCCAAGGGAGCCGTCATGGACCAGTCATTGAAAAGCCCGGGCCAGAATGCCCTGGACGATGCCTTTCACGCCATGTTCGAGAACTCGCGGAGGGAGCCTGCGCCTGACCTGGCGCTGCGGCTCGACCGGCTGGCGCGGCTGCGCGCCATTGTTTCGGAAAATGAAACCCGTTTCGAGCGGGCCATCTCGGCCGATTTCGGCCACCGCAGCACCATCGAGACCGCGATCGCGGAAACGATATTGGTGCTCGGCGAAATCAAACACGCCAGACATCTGAAAAAATGGATGGCGCCGCAGCGCATCGCGACCGCGCTGCAATTCATGCCCGCCAAAAATCGCCTGATCCCGCAGCCGCTCGGTGTCGTCGGCATCATCTCGCCGTGGAATTATCCGCTGCAACTGACCTTGGCGCCGGCGGTGGGCGCGATCGCCGCGGGCAATCGCGTGATGATCAAGCCGAGCGAATTGGTGCCGCGCTTTTCTGCGTTATTGAAGGAAGTGGTCGCGGCGAAATTCGATCCCACCGAAATGCTGGTCACCGATATCGACGACGATATCGCCAGGGCCTTCGCGGCGCTGCCGTTCGACCATCTGATTTTCACCGGCTCGACGCGGATCGGCCGGCTGGTCGCGGAAGCGGCGGGGCGCAATCTGACGCCGGTCACGCTCGAACTCGGCGGCAAATCGCCCGCTATCATCGACCGCTCCGCTGACCTGTCGCAGGCCGCCGAACGGATCGCCTATGCCAAACTGGTCAATGCCGGCCAGACCTGCATCGCGCCGACTATGTGCTGGTGCCGCAATCCTCGCTGCAGGATTTTGCCGACAAAGTGCAGGCCCATATGCAGCGGATGTTCGGCACCGATCCCGGCAACAAGGATTACACTTCAATCATCTCCGACCGGCATTATGCGCGGCTGCAAGGCCTCGTGGCCGACGCCGCCGCCAAGGGCGCGCGCATCATGCAGGCCGCCACGCCGGATGATCCCGCCTGGAAATCCAAGCGCAAGTTTCCGCCCACGATTGTGGTCGGCGTCACATCAGACATGACCATCATGCAGGAGGAAATCTTCGGGCCGCTGCTGCCGATCCTCGGCTATCAGGAGGCGGGCGATCCCGTGGCCTATGTCAACAAGCACGACCGGCCGCTGGCGCTGTATTGGTTCGGCAAGGACGACGCGGCGCGCGACGCGGTGCTGGCGCGCACGGTATCGGGTGGCGTCACCGTCAATGATTGCCTGTTTCACTTCACCCAGATCAATCAACCGATGGGCGGCATCGGCGCCTCCGGCACCGGCGCCTATCACGGCCAATGGGGGTTCAACACCCTCAGCAAGCTGAAGCCGGTGTTCTATCGCTCGCCGCTCAATCGCCTGGCCGATCTCTATCCGCCCTATGGCGGCAAGATCGCGCGGCTGGAGAAGTTGCTGCGGTTTATGTCGTAACTCCAAAACGGTCATTCCGGGGCGATGCGAAGCATCGAGCCCGGAATCTCGAGATTCCGGGTCTGGTCCTTCGGACCATCCCGGAATGACGAGCCTTATCACGTCAGCAAAAATCCGCCATCCACCGTCACCACACTCCCCGTCATGTAGCGCGAGGCGCGGGAAGCGAGCAGCATGATCGCGCCGTCGAGAATCGGATTCGGCGCCGACTCTTCGCTGCGGAATCCGTTTGGTCAGTTTCTCACCCGCGGGCGTCGCCCAGAATTCGTGATTGATCGCGGTGTCGATATAGCCCGGCGCCAGCGCATTGACGCGGATGCGGTTGCCGGCGAGCTCCAGCGCCATCGCCTTGGTGGCCTGGATGATACCCGCCTTGGAAATCGTATAGGGCGCAAGGAATTTCATCACGCCGGTGCCGAGCACCGAGGCGATATTGACGATATTGCCCTCCTGCTGGCGCGCGATCATGCGCCGCGCCATTTCGGTGGCCGTAAAATACGCGCCCTTGAGATTGGCGTTGATGACGGAATCCCAATCTTCTTCGGTCTGGTCGACCGCAAGTTTCTCGACCGCGATGCCGGCATTGTTGATGAGCACGCTGACCGGGCCGAGCGCGGCTTCGGCGGCATCGATCGCCTTGCCGATCGAGGCGGTATCGGTCACATCCAGTTGCACCGCGACGGCGCGGCCGCCCTGCCCGCGGATTTCATCCTCGAGGCTCTTTAATTTGGCGGTCTGGCGCGCCGCCAGCACCACCGCGGCGCCGTGCGCTGATAGTACGCGCGCGAATTGCCGCCCTAAACCCTGGGATGCGCCGGTGACGAGAATGGTTTCCTGGCTGACGTCGAACAGGTCCGACATGGCGAATTCCCCCTCAAATGAGTTTCGCCCATTGATACCTACGATTTTCACGATCTCAAAGCTGCGGCCCCGCGGACTTAAGCCCCTCCCCGATATGCATTTCAGCCGTGCCGCAGCCCTTCCCCGGTCCCTTATCAGGTTCCTTGGGCTTGGCTACACTGGCCGTATCGGGCTACAGAAAATCATCTGAATTAATGGGAGTGAAACAGTGGATCTTGGGATCAAAGGCCGCCGCGCGATCGTATGCGCATCCAGCAAGGGTTTGGGACGCGCCTGCGCGATATCGCTCGCCGGCGAAGGCGTGCATGTCACGCTGACCGCGCGCGGCGCCGAAGCGCTGGCGAAGACCGCTGCCGAAATACGTCAGCTACATCCCGGCGTCACGGTAACGGAAGTCGTCGGCGACATCACCACGCCTGAGGGCCGCGCAGCCGCGCTGAAGGCCTGCCCGGAGCCGGATATCCTGATCAACAATGCCGGCGGTCCCCCGCCCGGCGATTTCCGCAACTGGACCCGCGACGACTGGATCAAGGCGCTCGACGCCAACATGCTGACCCCGATCGAACTGATCAAGGCGACGGTGGACGGCATGATGGCGCGTAAATTCGGCCGCATCGTCAACATCACCTCCGCCGCCGTGAAAGCACCGATCGAGGTTTTGGGATTATCCAACGGCGCGCGCGCCGGCCTCACCGGTTTCGTCGCCGGCGTCGCGCGCAAGACCGTGATCAACAACGTCACCATCAATGCCCTGCTGCCGGGTCCGTTCAACACCGACCGGCTGCGCGGCGCGGTCGCCAAGGCGGAAGCCGAACGGCGCGGCGTCACGGTCGATGCGATGCTGGCGGAACGCGCCAAGCTCAACCCCGCCGGCCGCTTTGGCGAGCCCGACGAATTCGGCGAAGCCTGCGCGTTCCTGTGTGTGCAGCGCCAAGGCCGGCTTCATCACCGGACAGAACATCCTGCTCGACGGCGGCGCCTTCCCCGGCACGCTGTAAGCCACAGCAAACGCATCCGGCGCCCGCAATTGATGCCGGCGCCGGATGTGCGGGCTAGATTAAAGGTGCAGCGCCGGATGCAGTGGACGGTGGGCAAGGTCAAAATCACGCAAATCGTCGAACTGGAGACGGTCGGCAGCACGCGATTTATCCTGCCTTCGGCCAGCAACGACGCGATCCAGAAATTGCCGTGGCTCGTTCCGCATTTCGCCACAGCGGAAGGCCGTCTCAAGATGTCGATCCATTCATTGGTGGTCGAGACACCGTCGCGGCGGATCGTGGTCGACACCGGGCTCGGCAACGACAAGGAAGGCCGCAGCGTGCCGATCTGGAATCACCGGGACACTCCGTTTCTTGAGATGATGACCGCGGCAGGCTTTCCGCCTGACAGCATCGACATAGTTTTGTGCACCCATCTGCATGTCGATCATGTCGGCTGGAATACCAAACTCGCCGGTGGCAAATGGGTACCTACTTTCGCCAATGCGCGTTATGTGTTCGGCAAGACCGAATATGAGTATTGGCGCGACCACAGCTCCGCGCCCGATAAAGCGGCTGTATTTCAAGACTCCGTGAAGCCGATCATGGATGCCGGCAGGGCCGACCTCGTCGCCAGCGATGCAAAAATTTGCGACGGAATCAGCCTGATCCCGACGCCGGGGCACAGTCCCGGCCATATCAGTGTCCACATCACGTCAGATGGCGAACAGGGCCTGCTCGCGGGCGACGCTGCCCACCATCCCTGCCAGATGGCCCATCTCGACTGGTCATCGACAGTCGATTCCGATCCCGCTCAATCGGTCGTGACACGGCGTGAATTGTTCTCGCGCTTTGCCGATACGCCGGCGCTGGTGATCGGGGGGCATTTCAGTGCCGGCCGCATCGCACGCGCCGGCGATGCCTTTAAATTCACCGCCCAGACATGATCGCGGGACCGGGCATTCGATAAAGGCAGCAATGCGGTGCGCAGTCAGCCATTGAATTTCCCCCCGCGCTGTTCCATGAAACATCCAAGTAACCAAGACCCCAGGGAGTAGTGAGACATGAAGCTCGTTCGTTACGGCGCACTTGGCCAGGAAAAGCCCGGCCTGATCGATAAATCCGGCCAATTGCGCGATTTGTCCGGCCATGTGAAAGACCTCGACGGCGAGGCCTATGCGCCGGCCTCGCTGGCCAAGCTCTCAGCACTCGATCCCGCCAAGCTGCCTTCCGTCAGCGGCAGCCCCCGTCTGGGCGCCCCCGTGACCGGCATCTCGAAATTCGTCGCGATCGGCCTGAACTATACCGACCACGCCAAGGAGACCGGAAATCCGATCCCGGCCGAGCCGATTTTCTTCCTGAAGGCCAACACATCCCTGTGCGGCCCGAACGATGCGGTCGAAAAGCCGCGCGGCTCGACCAAGCTCGACTGGAAGTCGAAATCGCCGCCATCATCGGCACCCGCGCCAAATATGTCTCCGAAGCCGACGCGCTCAATCACATCGCCGGCTATTGCATCTGCAACGACGTCTCCGAGCGTAATTTCCAGATCGAGCGGCTGGGTCAATGGACCAAGGGCAAGTCGCATGACACCTTCGGCCCGCTCGGCCCGTGGCTCGTCACCAAGGATGAAATAGCGGACGTGCAGAAATTGTCGATGTGGCTCGACGTCAACGGCAAGCGCTGCCAGACCGGCACGACCTCGACCATGATCTTCACCATGGCGAAATGCATTTCCTATGTGTCGCAGTTCATGACGCTGCTGCCCGGTGACGTCGTCACCACCGGCACCCCGCCCGGCGTCGGCCTCGGCATGAAGCCGCCGCAATTCCTCAATGTCGGCGACATCGTCACGCTCGGCATCGAAGGCCTCGGCGCACAGCGGCAGGAAATCGTCGCGGCGTAAGACGGACAAGCGGCGAGGCCATCCAGCCCAACTGGACGGCCTCGCGAGTTTGCGTAACATTCAAGGATTCCGGAAATGAAACTCGCCTTCACGCCGGCCTCGCCTTTCGCCCGCAAGGTTCGCATCGCTGCGATCGAGCTCGGGCTGATCGACAGAATCGAATTCTTTCCGGCATCGGTGGTGCCAGGCATACCCAACGATGAATATGCGAAAATCAACCCGCAGAAGAAGCTGCCGGCGCTGATCACTGACGATGGCGACATCATCATCGATTCCTATGTCATCGTCGAATATCTCGACGAACTCGCCGGCGGTGGAAAGCTGATCCCGGCCTCCGGCCGGGCCCGATGGCAGGTCAAGAGCGATCACTCCCTGCTGCAAGCCACGCTCGATTCCATGCTGCTGTGCCGTTACGAGCGCATGGTGCGGCCGCAGGGCCTACAATGGCAGGCGTGGTCCGACGACCACTGGAGCCGCGCCTGGCGCACCATGGCGCGCTTCGAAGACCGGCCGGACGTTTTGTCGCGTCCGCTGGATATCGTGCAGATCGCGCTGGCCTGCGTGCTCGGCTATGCTGATTTCCGCTTTACCGATTGCGGCTGGCGCAAGGCCTATCCGAATCTCGACGCCTTCAATGCCAGGATGCTGGAGCGGCCCTCGATCAAGATCTCGGTGCCGCCGGCAGCCTGATACCAAGGCCTGATGCCAAGCCTGACACCAAGAGCGGCCCGGCACGAAAGAAGTCGCCAAAGGAAGTCGCTATGAGTCTGAAGCTTTCCGTCGGCGACCTTACGATCCATCGCATCATCGAGCAGGAAACCACTTTCCTGCCGGCGCTGGAGCTGTTGCCCACGCTGACACCGGAGCTGCTGGCGGAGAACCGGCCGTGGCTGCTGGGTACCGGCGCTCTCGATTCAAAAGACGTGCTGGTGCTGTGCTTCCAGTCCTACGTCGTGAAGACGCCGTACCATACCATTCTGATCGACAGCTGCATCGGCAATGACAAGCCGCGGCCGCTGCGTCCGAACTGGAACATGAAGACCGACAATACCTATATGCGCATGCTGGCGACCGCAGGCTTCGCGGTCGAGGACATCGATTTCGTGATGTGCACGCATCTGCATACCGATCATGTCGGCTGGAACACGCGTCTCGATGGCGATCGCTGGGTACCGACATTTCCCAATGCGCGCTACATCTTCGGCAAGGACGAATTCGACTACTGGACCGAGCAGAACGCCACGACGCCGGCGCCGGCCTTCATCGACAGCGTCTTGCCGGTGGTCGAAGCCAAGCGGGCCGAGATGGTGGGCAACGAGTATGAGATCGGCGATCACCTGCGGATCCTGCCGACGCCGGGCCATACGCCCGGCCATGTCGCCTTCACTTTCGGCCGCGGCAGGGGACGATGCAGTGTTCAGCGGCGATCTGATGCATTCGCCGCTGCAGACGCGCTATCCTGAACTATCGGCGAAATTCGATGTCGACCAAGCGAAGGCGGCAATAACGCGGCGCGGTTTCCTGGAGCGCTATTGCGATACCGACACGCTGTGCTGCACCGCGCATTTTCCCTCGCCATCGATAGGCAAAATCCGGCGCCGTGGCGAGGGATTTTCCTGCGATCCGATCGCGACGGCTTAACTGCCGCGGCTCGGGAGGTGCGCTCCCTCTCCCGCGCTTGCGGGGGAGGGCCGGGGTGGGGGCTGTCTCCGCAAACGCTGATGTGGATGATAGATTTCCCCCACCCGCCGCGCTCTGGAGCGCTATTGCGCTCCGAGCGCGTCGACCTCCCCCGCAAGCGGGAGAGGTCATCCGGCCCTAATCAAACAAACTCGGTGTGTGATTGACCACCGCGCCCTCGATGGCCAGCATCTTCAGCTTGGTGACGACGCCGCCATTGGCGGAAAATCCGCCGGGCTTGCCGCCGGCGGCGAGCACGCGGTGGCACGGCACCACGATCGGACAGGGATTGCGCCCGAGCGCCTGACCGACATCGCGCGACAGTTCGACACCGCCCAGCCGTTTGGCGATATCGCCATAGGTCAGCGTCTGGCCCGGCGGGATGCTGCGGGCGATGTCATAGACGCCGCGATGAAACTCCGGAACGCCTTCGAGATCGAGCACGATGTCTGTAAGATTATTCGGCTTGCCCGCCAGCAATTCGACGATTCCCTCGATCGCGCTTTGCACCTCGGCCGGCGGCGGCGCCTCATCGAGGTCGCCGTAGCGCTGGCGGATACGCCCGCGCGTCTTGTCCTCGCTGCCCATCGGCAGTTGCACCGCATTGATGCCGCGCGGTCCCCAGGCAATGCCGCAGCGGCCGATCGAAGTGTCGAATATCGCAAAGGAGTAACCGGTCATGGCTGGCTCCATCCTGTCGTACCCAGCTTATCTGTCTGGAATATGGGCTTGGAGAATGCGGCTTTCCACCCGAAATCCGAGGGCATCCACTGTGACGTTCCCGCCTGCTGCGCAATTGGCATTGCTCAGGTCCGCCCGGAATGGTTGATTCACCGTCGATCGCCTCCTGTCCACCACCCCTCACGAGTTCCCCATGCAGACTCTGCGCGTCAACGATTATGACATGGCTTATCTCGATGTCGGGCAGACACGAGATAATCGCCCACCGCTGGTCTGCGTGCACGGGTCGCTGTGCGATTTCCGGGTGTGGTCGGCGGTGCTCGGCCCGCTCACGCAAAAACATCAGGTCATCGCGGTGTCGTTGCGGCACTTTTTTCCGGAGCATTGGGACGGCGTCGGCGACACTTATTCGATGGCCCAGCACGTCGATGACATGATCGCCTTTATCGAGCAGCTCGATGCCGGACCGGTGGATCTGCTGGGGCATTCCCGCGGCGGCCATGTCTCATTTCGTGTCGCGCAGCGGCGGCCTGATCTGTTGCGCAAGCTGATCCTGGCCGAGCCCGGCGGCGAACTTGATGCTACACTCGATCCGGCTGCGGTTCCCGGACCTTCTCCGCTGGCCGCGCGATTCAAGACCGCGGCCGATCAAATCGCAGCCGGCGATATCGACGGCGGGCTGGCGTTTTTCCTCGACACGCTGGAAGGCCCCAATGCATGGAAGCGGCTACCGGCGACGCCGAAGCAACTGCTGCGCGATAACGCCATGACGCTGATCGGCCAGGTCAACGACCAGCGTCCACCGTTTTCCAGGGCCGACACTGAGGCGATCGAAACGCCGACGTTGTTCATCGGCGGCGGCAACACCAAGGGCATGCTGCCGCATGTGCTGCACACCCTCGCCGCCCATGTCAGGGGATCGAAGACCGCGATCATTCCCAACACCACGCACCCGATGTTCGAACAGGCGCCGCAGCAATTTAGCGAGATCGTGCTGGAATTTCTGGCGGGGGTGATTGGTGCTTCCCTCCCCCCGCGAAGCGGCGGGGAGGGATCAAGGGTGGGGGATTGCGCCGCGAATGCCGCTGCCAGCGAATTTGCCGATAGACCCCCCCACCCCCCGACCCCTCCCCGCCACGCGCTAACGCGCGCGAAGGGAGGGGAGAAGGCAAATTGGTAAACCCTCGCTCCAGTGCTATTCTGGCGCCAAGCAAGAATATGGGCTTCGCCCTGACAACGCGAGGAGGAACCGCTGTGAAGCTGAGCCAGCAACAGATCGACGATTTCAACCGGGAAGGGTGGCTGTTCCTGCCCGAACTATTCAGCCCCGAAGAAGTGGCCCTGCTCGCGCACGAGGCGGAAGGCATTTACGACACCCAACGGCCGGAGGTATGGCGCGAGAAAAGCGGCGCGCCGCGTACCGCCTTTGCCGCGCACCTCTATAACGAGGCATTCGGGTTGCTCGGCGCCCATCCGCGCATGATCGATCCGGTGGAGCAGATCTTCGGCGAGAAGGTCTACATGCACCAATACAAGATCAACGCCAAATCGGCGTTCACCGGCGACGTCTGGCAGTGGCACCAGGACTACGGCACCTGGAAGCGCGACGACGGCATGATGCTGCCGCGGGCGATGAATATCGCGATCTATCTCGACGAAGTCATGCCGATCAACGGGCCCCTGATGCTGGTGCCGAAGAGCCAGCATGCCGGCGACCTCAAGGCATCGCACGATCTCGAAACCACCTCCTATCCGCTGTGGACGCTGGACGAGGAGACCGTGACGCGGCTGGTCAAGGACGGCGGCATTGTCGCGCCAACCGGCAAGCCCGGCGGCATGCTGATGTTCCATGGCAATCTGGTGCATGGTTCGGCCGGCAACATCACGCCCTATCCGCGCAAGATCGTCTATCTGACGCTGAACGCGGTCTCGAATTATATTCGTACCCCGACGCGGCCGGAATACATCGCCCATCGCGATTTCACGCCGATCCAGACCGTGGCGGATGATTCGTTGCTGCGGCTCGCGCGGGCGCAGCGCCAGGCGGCGGAGTAGAATTTCATCCGTCATTCCGGGGCGCGCGTAGCGTCGAACCCGGAATCTCGGCAACGCACATCATCTCGAGATTCCGGGTTCGCGCTTCGCGCGCCCCGGAATGACGAGAACAGGATCAACTCCATGAACCTTCATCGTCTCCTCAACGCCCGCCTCGCGGCCGGAAAGCCCGTCAATGTCGCTCTGATCGGCGCCGGCAAGTTCGGCTCGATGTTCTTGTCGCAGGTCCCGCATCGACCCGGGATCGAAGTGCCTGTGATCGTCGATCTCGATCCGGAACGCGCGCGCGAGGCATGCCGCACCGTCGGCTGGGATACCGCGCGGATCGCCGCGACCATTTTCACAGCCGATGCCGCCAAGGCGACGTCTGACAATATCGAGGTCATCGTGGAAGCCACCGGCAATCCCGCTGTCGGCATCACGCATGCGCGCGCAGCGATCGCCGCGGGCAAGCATATCGTCATGGTCAATGTCGAGGCGGACGTGCTGGCGGGGCCGCTGCTGGCGGAAGAAGCGCACAGCGCCGGCGTGGTCTATTCGCTGGCCTATGGCGACCAGCCGGCACTGACAGCCGAGATGGTGGACTGGGCACGCGCAACCGGATTTCGCGTCGTGGCCGCGGGCAAGGGCACCAAATATCTGCCCGCCTATCACGACGTGACGCCGTCGGATGTCTGGCAGCATTACGGCCTGAGCGCGGATCAGGCGCAATCCGCCGGCATGAACCCGCAAATGTTCAATTCGTTTTTGGACGGCACCAAATCGGCAATCGAAATGGCGGCGATTGCGAATGCGACCGGGCTGGACGTGCCCGCTGGCGGGTTGCTGTTCCCGCCCTGCGGCGTCGACGACCTGCCGCATGTGATGCGGCCGCGAGAGCACGGCGGCGTGCTGGAAAAGTCAGGCGTGGTGGAAGTGGTGTCGTCGCTGGAGCGCGACGGACGTCCGGTGTTTCGAGATTTGCGTTGGGGCGTCTATGTCGTGCTGGAGGCGCCGAACGACTATGCCGCGGACTGCTTCAAGCAATACGGCTTGAAGACCGATTCGTCCGGGCGCTATGCGGCGATGTACAAGCCCTATCATTTGATCGGGCTCGAGCTGAACATCTCGATTTTATCGGCCGCGCTGCGCAAGGAGCCGACCGGGGCTCCGTTCCAGTTTGCCGGTGACGTCGCCGCGGTGGCCAAGCGCGATTTGCGTGCGGGGGAAATGCTCGATGGCGAAGGCGGCTACACGGTGTGGGGCAGACTGATGCCGGCAGCCGCGAGCCTCACGGTCGGCACGCTGCCGATCGGGCTGGCGCATCGGATCAAGTTGAAGAACGATGTCGCGCATGGCGCAGTGGTGCGCTGGAGCGATGTCGAGTTCGACGCCAGCAATGAAACGATCAAGACGAGGCGGGCGATGGAGGCGAAGTTCGGCGGGGCGCGATAGGCGCGAGATAAGAACACGCCGTCGTCCCTGCGCACGCAGGGACCCATACGCCGCGGCCCATCGGTTGAAGAACGCCGTCGAACGATTTTTCGCGCAACACAATGTCCTGTGGTTATGGGTCCCTGCGTGCGCAGGGACGACGGGGTAATTACATACAACAACGCCGCCCTCTTGAAGGCGGCGTTGGCTTGAGCACATGTTGCAAACTTAAAGCTTACTGCTGATCGTCACCCATGATGGCGGCGAGCTTGTCGTAATATTTGGTGACGAGGTCGATATTGCCCTTGTTCTGGACCGGTTGCGCCGGCGCCTTCAGCGCGTCATTGAGATCGGCCAACGCTTCCTTTTTGTCCTTGGCGGACATTTTCTTGTCGGCCTGGATCTGGGCGATCTGTGCCTTGATGACGGCTTCGGTGCCGACATACTTCTTGGTGGTCGGATCGAAACCGCCGAGCACCAGGCTGATGTTATCGACGATGTCATTGTATTCGTCGTAGCTGGCGAAGCCGTATTTCTTCGACACGCCCTCGAGCTGCGCGGTGACCTTGGGATCCGGCTTGGCGTTATCCGGCAGCTTTTCGGTGATCGCATCCATGTCCTTGGCGGCGGCAATCACACCCTCGACCTG
>JBBCHO010000012.1:0-287500 GCA_037201505.1 Bradyrhizobium sp. | reverse complement strand
CGGAGTTTGGTTGGGTTTGGTAAGACGGTAAGTCCCCCTAGCCCATCCAGTGCTCTACCCCCCCAAGTATTCACGCGAGGCGATACCTAAATATCTTTCGCGGAGAACCAGCTATTTCCCAGTTTGATTGGCCTTTCACCCCTAACCACAAGTCATCGGAGTCTTTTTCAACAGACACCCGTTCGGTCCTCCAGTGAGTGTTACCTCACCTTCAACCTGCTCATGGCTAGATCACTAGGTTTCGGGTCTAATACAACGAACTTGGCGCCCTATTCAGACTCGCTTTCGCTGCGCATACGCCTATCGGCTTAAGCTTGCTCGTTAAATTAAGTCGCTGGCCCATAATACAAAAGGTACGATGTCACCCAGAACGTATCTTGGGCTCCATCTGTTTGTAGGTGTCCGGTTTCAGGTCTATTTCACTCCCCTCGTCGGGGTGCTTTTCACCTTTCCCTCACGGTACTGGTTCACTATCGGTCGCTGAGGAGTACTTAGGCTTGGAGGGTGGTCCCCCCACGTTCAGACAGAATTTCACGTGTTCCGCCTTACTCAAGGATACATCATTGCATTACCCGTACGGGGCTATCACCCTCTGAGGCCCTGCTTTCCTGACAGGTTCCGGTTGTCTTTGATGTATCACTGGCCTGGTCCGCGTTCGCTCGCCACTACTAACGGAGTCTCTGTTGATGTCCTTTCCTCCAGGTACTTAGATGTTTCAGTTCCCTGGGTTCGCTTAAAACCTCCTATGAATTCAGAAGTTTCATACCTTCACTTGATAACTGGAAATCCAAAACCTTACGGCTTGGTCTCAGACATTGCTGTATGAACCCCAAATCACAAGGACTTGGAGTTCCAGCTATCGAAGGTGGGTTTCCCCATTCGGAAATCCGTGGATCAAAGCTTCTTCGCAGCTCCCCACGGCTTATCGCAGCGTAGCACGTCCTTCATCGCCTCTCAGCGCCAAGGCATCCACCGAACACCCTTAAGGCACTTGATTGCTCTCATTATCAATGTCCACACACTCGGCAGAATGTAGTCCGCACACTTGCCTCAAGACCGAAGTCTAGAAGGCGCGCACCCTCGATGAATGCTGCATGCGGATGGACAATGATTAGAAAGACCAGCTTGCTTCGTAAGATCAACCCGATGATGAGGCGGTCAAGCTTCACCAACAAGGACATTTACAACCCGCTCATCTTGCGATGAACGAGCGCCGAAACGTCCCGGAGATAATGATTGTGATATGCGAATTGCTTCGCAGATCCCAAACTCGGATCAATCTCCTCTTTACGATGTCAGAAATCCCGCACGCACATCCCGTAGGATGCGACATGCGAAGTGATGTTTCGCGGACGATATATTCGAGGCCACACGATCAGCCCGTCTTCGCTCTGTCGAGCTTCGCCGGGCACGCTTCGATCGCCATGCCCGGCAGCGCCACGCATAGCCGAAGGCGAAGCGTGGTGGAGCCAGACGGGATCGAACCGACGACCTCATGCTTGCAAAGCACGCGCTCTCCCAGCTGAGCTATGGCCCCGTACCAGAAGACGAATGCTTTAACGCTGGATGAGACGCCTACGCTCGATCAAGGTGGTGGGCCTGGGAAGACTTGAACTTCCGACCTCACGCTTATCAAGCGCGCGCTCTAACCAACTGAGCTACAAGCCCCCTACACAAGGAGCCGCTCGCGCGCACCGGCTTTCACGCCAATGCATCGCACAAGCGCAGCCCCTGGCGCGTGTTCGTCCGCGAAGAAAGAGAAACGAAGACGGCGAAATCCCGCCAATGCAGCTCAACAATCCTGACGATTGTTGGCCACTGATGTTTCTAAAACGATCCGATAGATGGCCGAAGCTATCTGAAGGATCATCCTTAGAAAGGAGGTGATCCAGCCGCAGGTTCCCCTACGGCTACCTTGTTACGACTTCACCCCAGTCGCTGACCCTACCGTGGCCGGCTGCCCCCTTGCGGTTAGCGCACCGTCTTCAGGTAAAACCAACTCCCATGGTGTGACGGGCGGTGTGTACAAGGCCCGGGAACGTATTCACCGTGGCATGCTGATCCACGATTACTAGCGATTCCAACTTCATGGGCTCGAGTTGCAGAGCCCAATCCGAACTGAGACGGCTTTTTGAGATTTGCGAAGGGTTGCCCCTTAGCGTCCCATTGTCACCGCCATTGTAGCACGTGTGTAGCCCAGCCCGTAAGGGCCATGAGGACTTGACGTCATCCCCACCTTCCTCGCGGCTTATCACCGGCAGTCTCCTTAGAGTGCTCAACTAAATGGTAGCAACTAAGGACGGGGGTTGCGCTCGTTGCGGGACTTAACCCAACATCTCACGACACGAGCTGACGACAGCCATGCAGCACCTGTGCTCTAGGCTCCGAAGAGAAGGTCGCGTCTCTGCGACCGGTCCTAGACATGTCAAGGGCTGGTAAGGTTCTGCGCGTTGCGTCGAATTAAACCACATGCTCCACCGCTTGTGCGGGCCCCCGTCAATTCCTTTGAGTTTTAATCTTGCGACCGTACTCCCCAGGCGGAATGCTTAAAGCGTTAGCTGCGCCACTAGTGAGTAAACCCACTAACGGCTGGCATTCATCGTTTACGGCGTGGACTACCAGGGTATCTAATCCTGTTTGCTCCCCACGCTTTCGTGCCTCAGCGTCAGTATCGGGCCAGTGAGCCGCCTTCGCCACTGGTGTTCTTGCGAATATCTACGAATTTCACCTCTACACTCGCAGTTCCACTCACCTCTCCCGAACTCAAGATCCTCAGTATCAAAGGCAGTTCTGGAGTTGAGCTCCAGGATTTCACCCCTGACTTAAAGACCCGCCTACGCACCCTTTACGCCCAGTGATTCCGAGCAACGCTAGCCCCCTTCGTATTACCGCGGCTGCTGGCACGAAGTTAGCCGGGGCTTATTCTTGCGGTACCGTCATTATCTTCCCGCACAAAAGAGCTTTACAACCCTAGGGCCTTCATCACTCACGCGGCATGGCTGGATCAGGCTTGCGCCCATTGTCCAATATTCCCCACTGCTGCCTCCCGTAGGAGTTTGGGCCGTGTCTCAGTCCCAATGTGGCTGATCATCCTCTCAGACCAGCTACTGATCGTCGCCTTGGTGAGCCGTTACCTCACCAACTAGCTAATCAGACGCGGGCCGATCTTTCGGCGATAAATCTTTCCCCGTAAGGGCTTATCCGGTATTAGCACAAGTTTCCCTGTGTTGTTCCGAACCAAAAGGTACGTTCCCACGCGTTACTCACCCGTCTGCCGCTGACGTATTGCTACGCCCGCTCGACTTGCATGTGTTAAGCCTGCCGCCAGCGTTCGCTCTGAGCCAGGATCAAACTCTCAAGTTGGACTTGAAACTTTAAACCGGCTGATCACAACGTTTGACGAGGTCCCACCATTTTTTGTCAGCCGAAGCCAACAAGCTGCCTGCGATTCACATCGCGGGCAACGATGGTGTAACCTATGTAAACGTGTACCGCCGAAGTCTTTCGTCCAGCCTCAATACTCAAGAACACAAGTCCTAAAACTTAAGTCTTTAAGTGATCGAGACTCGCAAGGACTCCGCCGTCCACGTTTCTCTTTCTTCATCTTCACTTGTCAAACAGCCCGGGTCCGAAGGACCCAACTTCCATCTCTGGAAGGTCGTGAAGTCTCGTTTCGACGGCAAATGACAACCGATTGTTATCGGCTGTTGATTCACTCATCTTAATGAGGAGCTTCACAGGCACGGCAACTTGCCTTGACCGAGGGTCAAAGCGGCGCCGCGCTCAGTGGCCGGGTTATAGTCCCCCCTGATCGAAGCTGTCAACACCTGTTGTCAACAAATCGTCGCATCAGGCACGAGAATCTTCAGCGGCCCAAAAGCCTCGATTTTTACGGACTTTGCGCCGTACTTGAGCCACAATCCTGCGACGTTCTGGCATTACCAATGCATTGAATCGCCGGTGCCGTGGGGGCTGGCGGCGATTTAAATCTAAGGGGAGCGGCGATTATCCATGACTTCGTCGTGCGAGCGGCAAACATCGAGAGATCTGCACATCATTGACGTTCGAGCTTCTGGTCATTCTTTTGGCCTTGATTCCCCGAACGCCCACACTATACGCCGTGCTCCCGGCTCGTCCCTTGAGTGGACGTGAACGGGCCACGAATGAGTTCAGGTCTTGTAGAATGTCGATGGAATTTGGGGGGACGGCGGTTTGAGCCAGAGGACGTCACGCGGGGGCGGGTACGGACGCGAGACCGGGATCATTGATCTTGGTCACGAGCCGCCGCTTTCCGTCGATGGCTCCGAGGCCGCGGTGATCGATCGCCGCCGCGTCTCCGTACAATGGTTTAGCGGCACTATCCTGACTGGTTTATGCGGCGCAGCTCTGATCGGCGGCGCCGTTTTTTGCGTCGCTCGATGGTGAAATGACCTTTGCCAAGGTCCCGGAACGCGTCGAAGGCGCGCTGCGCGGCGCCTTTGGCGCCAACGACCGCAGCGCCAGCCTGCACAAGAGCGATCGCCTGCCGCCGCCCAGCGAATCCACCGCCGCCCGCAATGTGGTGCGGGTTTCGACGGTGACGCCGGGTCGGCAATCGTGACGGTCATGCGGGTGCGGCCGTTCATTCGGATCTCCGGCAATCTGTCGATGACAACAGCGATCTCAGCGCCAAGATTTCCGCCGTTCAACGCCCAGCGCATGCTGAGCGATGTCGGCGCGCCCTCGCCCGCTGCCTCCGACGATGCCAACAATGCGGATGCCGCCGAACCCGATGCCGAGGTTTCTTTCGTCACCAAGGACCTCGCGCCGATCCTGCCCAAGGCCAAGCTCGCCGCGGTGGTCGCGATCGACGAAGTCCTGATGCGGGTCCGCGATGCCTCGAACTGGCGCGGCAACAGCGGCGGCGTGCGCTATACGGCGCTGGCCAACGCGACCGCCGACGCCAGCGGCGCGCAACCCGACCTCAAGATGGCCTATGCGGCCGAGGGCACCACCGCCGACCCCTATGCCGGCTTTGAAACCCGGGTGGTTCCGGAAAAACGTCACGCTGCTCGCCAAGACCAAGGATCAGGTCACCGGCGGCAATCCCTCAGGCGAAACGCATCCACATGGTCAAGAAGGGTGACACGATCACCTCGATCATGCGCGAACAGGGCGCCACACCGAAGAAGCCAACATCGATCGCCACCACGCTCGGCGCCCGCGGCCGCGACGGCGGCCTCAAGGAAGGCGAGAAAGTCCGCATCCTGATGGCGCCCGCTGGTCCAGGCGCCGGCCAGCGGCTGCAGCCCTACCCGCGTGATCATCGCCAACGATTCCGCGGTCGAAGCGGTGGCCGCGCTGTCCGACCTCGGTAAATACGTCGCCGTCGACGTCCAGAGCATGAACACCACCACCGAGACGGCCGAAGCCAGCGACGATGACGATGATGACGGGACCGGCGTGCGGCTCCTACCAGAGCATCTACGAGACCGCGCTGCGCAATAAAGTCCCGGCGGCCGTGATCGAAGACATGGTCCGCATCTACTCCTACGACGTCGACTTCCACGCAAAGTGCAGCCCCGGCGACTCCTTCGACGTGTTCTTTGCCGGCGAAGACGAAGGCGCCACCATCACCGAAAAGACCGAGGTGCTGTTCGCTTCGCTAACGGTCGGCGGCGAGACCAAGAAATACTACCGCTTCCAGACCCCCGACGACGCCGTCGTCGACTACTATGACGAGACCGGCAAGAGCGCGAAGAAATTCCTGGTCCGCAAGCCCGTCAACAACGCGATCATGCGATCCGGCTTCGGCAGCCGCCGCCATCCCATCCTCGGCTACGTCAAGATGCATACCGGCGTCGATTGGGCCACGCCCTACGGCACGCCGATCTTCGCCTCCGGCAAACGGCGGTGCGTCCGAAACCGCCGGTTGGGAAGGCGGCTACGGCAAATACGTCAAGCTGAAGCACAATAACGGGTATGAGACCGCCTACGGCCACATGTCGGCCTTCGCCAAGGGGCTGGAGCCCGGCAAGCGGGTGCGGCAGGGCCAGGTGATCGGCTTCGTCGGCTCAACCGGTCAATCGACCGGCGCCCACGTCCATTACGAAATCCTGGTCAACGGCCGCTTCGTGGATCCGATGCGCATCAAGCTGCCGCGCGGCCGCTCGCTCGATGGACCGCTGATGGCGGGCTTCGAGAAAGAACGCGATCGTCTCGATGCCATGATGAGCAATCGCGGCGGCAGCCCGGCCCGCGTCTCCGACGCCACCGGCACCGCCGGCCCGCGACAAGTCACCAATCGCTAAATTGAAGTGAGCCTTCTCTAGGCTGAACCCGGCGCGATAACGCGCCGGGCTTTATTTTAATGCATTTTCCGCTTCGAAACCGGGGTTTCGAACTGCGCAATTTCCGCAGTCTGCGGCGCCTTGCCGTTGAAGGTCAGCACATTGCCCTCCGTCGAAATCGCGACGTGGTCGCCATCCCGCACTTCGCCGGCGAGGATCATCTCCGCCAGCGGGTCCTGCACACTGCGCTGGATCACCCGCTTCAGCGGCCTTGCGCCATAGGCCGGATCCCAGCCCTTGGCGGCCAGCCAGTCGCGCGCCGCGGCATCCAGCGTGAGTACGATCTTGCGATCCTCCAATAGCCGGATAAGCCGACTGAACTGGATCTCGACGATCCGCCCCATTTCGCTCTTTTGCAGGCGATGGAACAGGATGATCTCGTCGACCCGGTTGAGGAATTCAGGGCGGAAATGCGCCCGCACCGTCCCCATCACCTGCTCGCGCACCGCCGAGGTGTCCTCGCCTTCGGGCTGGTTGACCAGGAATTCCGAACCGAGATTCGAGGTCATGATGATCAGCGTGTTGCGGAAGTCGACAGTGCGGCCCTGACCATCGGTCAGGCGGCCGTCATCCAGCACCTGCAGCAGCACGTTGAAGACATCGGGATGCGCCTTTTCGATCTCGTCGAACAGCACCACCTGATAAGGCCGCCGCCGAATTGCTTCGGTGAGTGCGCCGCCCTCATCATAACCGACATAGCCCGGAGGCGCGCCGATCAGCCGCGAGACCGAGTGCTTCTCCATGTATTCGGACATGTCGAGGCGAACCATCGCGGTCTCGTCGTTGAACAGATACTCCGCAAGAGCCTTCGTCAGCTCGGTCTTGCCGACGCCGGTGGGCCCCAAGAACATGAACGAGCCCATCGGGCGGTTCGGATCCTGCAGCCCCGCGCGCGGAACGGCGCACCGCGGTCGCAACCGCGCGCACCGCCTCGCTGGCCGACCACCCGGTTGCCCAGGCTGTCTTCCATCCGCAGCAGCTTGTCCTTTTCGCCTTCCAGCATCTTGTCGACGGGCACGCCGGTCCAGCGCGACACCACCTGCGCGATGTGGTTGGCGGTGACCGCCTCCTCCATCATCTCGCCGGAGTTTTCCTTCGCTTCGATATCGGCAAGCCGTTTCTCGAGCTCGGGAATCCGGCCATAGGCCAGCTCACCCCGCGCGCTGATATTCGCCGCGGCGCTGGGCGTTGGCGAGTTCGATGCGCAGGCCGTCGAGCTCGCTTTTGAGCTTCTGAGCGTTTCGACAGCTTGTTTTTCTCGGCACTCCAGCGCGAGGTCAGCGCCGCCGACTTTTCCTCGAGTTCGGCGAGTTCCTTTTCCAGCGTCTGCAGGCGGCTTTTCGAGCCGGCATCGTTTTCCTTTTTCAGCGCTTCCTGCTCGATCTTCAGCCGGATGATTTCCCGATCCATCGAATCGAGTTCTTCCGGCTTGGAATCGACCTGCATCTTCAGCCGCGCCGCGGCCTCGTCCATCAGGTCGATCGCCTTGTCCGGCAGGAATCGGTCGGTGATGTAGCGGTTCGACAGCGTGGTCGCCGCCACCAAGGCGGAATCGGTGATGCGCACGCCGTGGTGCTGCTCGTATTTGTCCTTTCAGGCCGCGCAGGATCGAAATGGTATCCTCGACGGTCGGCTCGGAGACGAAGATCGGCTGGAACCGGCGCGCCAATGCGGCGTCCTTTTCGACATGCTTGCGGTATTCGTCGAGCGTGGTCGCGCCGATGCAATGCAATTCGCCCCGCGCCAGCGCGGGCTTGAGCAGATTGGACGCATCCATGGCGCCGTCGGCCTTGCCGGCGCCGATCAGCGTATGCATTTCGTCGATGAACAGGATGATGCTGCCCTCGGCCGAGGTCACTTCCTGCAGCACGGCTTTCAGCCGCTCCTCGAACTCACCGCGGTATTTCGCACCCGCAATCAGCGCGCCGAGATCGAGCGACAGCAATTTCTTGTCTTTCAGGCTTTCCGGCACGTCGCCATTGAGAATCCGCAGCGCCAGACCTTCGACGATCGCGGTCTTGCCGACGCCGGGCTCACCGATCAGCACCGGGTTGTTCTTGGTGCGGCGGGGAAAGAACCTGAATGGTCGGCGGATTTCCTCGTCGCGCCCGATCACGGGATCGAGCTTGCCGTCGCGCGCCGCCTGGGTCAGGTCGCGGGCATATTTCTTCAGCGCGTCATAGGCGTTCTCGCGCGTGGCACTGTCGGCGGTGCGGCCCTTGCGCAGCGATTCGATCGCGGCATTGAGGTTCTGCGGCGTGACGCCGCCCTTCTTCAGGATGCCGCCGGCATCGCTGTCTTTCTCGAGCGTCAGCCCGAGCAGCAGGCCGCTCGACGGTGACGAAACTGTCGCCGGCCTTTTTCGGCGGCTTTTTCCGCGGCATCGAACGCACGCGCCAGTTCCGGCGCGAGATAAACCTGTCCCGCACCGCTTCCGGAGACTTTCGGCAGCTTGTTCAGCGCCTCTTCAGTGGCCTTGAGGATCGCGCGCGAATGGCCGCCCGCACGGTCGATCAGACCGCCGGCGAGACCCTCGCTGTCATCCAGCAGCACTTTGAGCATATGCAGCGGCGAAAACTGCTGGTGGCCGTCGCGCATGGCGAGCGATTGCGCCGACTGGATAAAGCCGCGCGCCCGCTCGGTGTATTTTTCAATATTCATTTGTATTCCCTCAGCCTGCCGCTTCGCCCCGAAGGCACGACAGCAGCATCTTCAATGGGTTCGCAGGCCGCATTGACATTCCTCAACCGGCCGGCGGTCGCGTCGCCGACACACGCCGGCTTGAGGCAAATGTGGGGAAGCGGATTCCGGGAACGGAAGAGGCGATTTCACAAATTCGTGTGCGGTGGCACCAACCCGCGGAATCTCTTAAAAGACCGGATGTCACCGACCCCGCCAGCGCAGATTGCGAGCCTTTATCGTTATCCGGTCAAAGGCCTGACCCCGGAACCGCTGTCGCGGGTCGCGCTGGAGGTCGGCCAGACGCTTCCGGCCGACCGGCGCTATGCCATCGAGAACGGCCCGAGCGGCTTTGACCCCGCGGCACCGAAATGGATGCCCAAGCCCCATTTCCTGATGCTGATGCGCGACGAGTGGCTGGCGGCACTGCAAACCCATTTCGACGATGCGAGCCATGTCCTGACGATCCGCCAAAACGGGCGCGATCGCAGCCGAGGGCGATCTCGAAACCACGGAGGGGCGAACTACCATCGAGCGCTTCCTTCGCGGCCGGTTTTGCCGGCCAGATCAAGGGACCGCCGAGGATTCTCTCAAGCCAGGGGCACAGCTTTTCGGATGTCGCCCGCAAGGTCGTCTCGATCATCAATCTCGCCAGTGTCGCGGCGATCGAGACCATGGTCGAGCGGCCGGTGCATCCGCTCCGGTTCCGGGCCAACCTCTATGTCAGCGGTTGGCCGGCCTGGCATGAATTCGATCTGTTCGACCAAATCATCACCATCGGCGAGACCCGACTGAAGGTCGTGAAGCGGATCGTCCGCTGCGCGGCCGTCAACGTCGATCCCGAAAGCGCGGCGCGCGATCTCGACATTCCGCATACGCTGATGCGCCGCCTCGGACACGCCGATTGTGGCATCTATGCCGAGGTGATCGCCGGCAGCAGCATTGCCGTCGGCGATACGATGGTCACGGAAGAGCTCCAGATTCGCACCGGGAGCACGTGAGCGTCGCTCTGACCCGCGCGGGCGGCGCTTTTCTGTTGCGCGCGTCAAAAGTTCCCGGCATTTAACACTCACAATGACACCATTGCTCGCGAATGCCGCATTCGATCCACGATAAAACCCTTGATGCGAAGAAAGCCCGCATCTTGATCAACGCGCTTGTCGATTGCGCGAAAGCAGGCGTCAGGTCGAGCTTCACGATCAACAAGATGCTCTGGGGAATCTCACTTTACCTCGAATGCGGGAGCTTCACGAGAGAGAACTGGAGTACCTATCACCGCGTCAGCGAGGCCGCCAAACGCGTGCGGGACTCGGGCGATAAGGGCTGGAAAAAGCAAGTCACCTTCGAACATGTGCGCCCGATCGGCAAGATGTATAAAATGTTCCTGGATGAGCGGGAAACGCTGATCCTTGAACGTGCCGTCGCCATCATCGGCGAATACCCACCGGTCCTGGTCACGACGGAAGAAGAACTTCGAATGGCGAAGCTCGGGTTCAAGAGTGAGGGCACCCCTGAACAGCGATATGCGCACATTCCAATTTCCGGTTTCAGTCTGCGTTCAGAAGCAGCGCCGCGGTGAAGACGATTCGCTGCAGAAGCGGCGCTGTCACTTTCTCCCGGAAAATGACAGCGCCCTGCACGATTTCAGTTCGGCATCACGTAAGCGTAAATCCGGCCGCGTGAGATCGGCGCTTCCCGGACCCGGTTGCCGTTATTGCCGGATACCACAATCGGATTGCCCGAGGCATCGATGCCGCTGACGATGCCGACATGGCCGCCGCCGCGGCGTCCCATCACGGCGATGGCGCCGACCTGCGGGCCGGATACGCGCTGGCCGTAACTGGCAAATGAACTCGCCATGTCCGAGCCGGTTCCGTGATAGCCGGAATGCTGCAGCACCAGGTTCATGAAGCGCGCGCACCAAAGACTGCCGCGGCCGGTGGGATTGCCGCCGAGATAACGGCGCGCTTCGGCCACCACATTCGACGAACCAAAACCGCCCGATGTGCTCATACCGGAGGAATTCGTTTCCGGCGCGATGCTGGCATTGGCGTCGGCAAGACCCTTCGCCCGCATTTGCGCGACGCCGGCGTCCCAGCGCGACAGCCGCGCCACATGCCGATACTGACGATAAGCGATGTGCCGCCGCGCGTGAAAGCCGCCGGACTGCGCATGCGCGTATCGCTTTGCGCCATGGTGGGACCTTGCTGAAGCGGGGGAAATCGATACGACGGATGCCGCGAAACACAACGCCAGCGCAACAAGCGACCGGCCAAACGCAGATAACTGAAGCATACTCAACTGATCCTCTTTGACACCCCCAATCCCCATCGGTCCCAAGCAAGGACCGACATCCGGGGTCCGTATGCAATTTGGGGTATGGCGAGAGCAAGACGCGATGCGGCGCTGCGGAAACGGTTTCGGGGTGATTCCGCGTTGATTCCGTGACGAAAAAGAATCGTTTCCGCCTCATTGCAGCCGCGAGCATTAACTGCGATTTTCCGCAGCCGATCTGGAACACCAAGAGCAAGAACAACGGAAGGAACTGCCAATGCCTTACGCCGTCACCAGCGACAATGTACGCCTCTATTTCGAAGAGGCCGGCAGCGGGACGCCGATCATTTTCCTGCATGAATTCGCGGCCGACTACACCAATTGGGAACCGCAGATGCGGTATTTTTCGCGCGGGCATCGCTGCATCGCCTATTCCGCGCGCGGCTATACGCCTTCGGAAGTGCCGCCCTCGGCCGAGGTCTACACCTACAAGCATTTCTACACCGATGCGCTGGCCGTGCTCGATCATCTCAAGATCGCCAAGGCGCATTTCGTTGGCCTGTCGATGGGCTCCTATTCGTCGCTGCAAGTGGGCCTGAATGCGCCGGAGCGCGCGTTGTCGATGACGCTGGCCGCGGTCGGCTCGGGTTCGGACCTCAACAACCTGGACGCCTTCCGCAAGCAGTGCCGGGCCAATGCCGAGCAATATGAGGCGATCGGCTCGGTCGAGGTCGCCAAGGCCACCCGCGAGGCGCCGAGCCGGATTCCGTTCATGCTGAAGGACCCGCGCGGGCATGCGGATTTCTACGACGCGCTGGCCCGGCACGACGCCAAGGGATCGGCCAACACCATGCGCAGCTTTCAGGGCGGCCGGCCCTCGATCTACACGCTGACCGACGCCATCAAGAAGGTCCCGACGCCGGCGCTGATTATCTGCGGCGACGAGGACGATTCCTGTATCGGACCCAGCATGTTCCTGAAACAGCATCTGCCCGCCGCGGGCCTGACGTTCTTCCCGAAGTCCGGCCACGTGCTCAATCTGGAAGAGCCGGCGCTGTTCAACGAAATGGTCGAGCGTTTTATCGCCCTGGTCGAAGCCGGCCGCTGGCCGGTGCGCGATGCGAGGTCGATGGTTGCCTGATTGTCATTCCGGGATGGTCTGAAGGACCAGACCTCAGATGCGCAATTGCGCATCGGGGAATCTCGAGATTCCGGGCTCGATGCTTCGCATCGCCCCGGAATGACAACGCGCATCACCGTCCCCTCCCGGCCCGGCTGAGCAGGAACACGCCCTGCTCGCCGAACATGTTCCAGAACCACCAGGGCGCGTTGAGCCGCAGCGGCCGGCCGTAGAGATCGAGCGCGACGGCGCGCTCCATCTTGACGTTGATCTCCTCGCAGAGCAGTACGAAATCCTTGATGGTGCAGAAATGAATGTTCGGGGTGTCGTACCAGGTCGCCGGCAGATTTTCGGTCCGCGGCATATGGCCGCCGACCAGTAATTGCAGCCGCATCCGCCAGAATCCGAAATTAGGAAATGATACGATGGCGCGGTGGCCGATCCGCAGCAGATTCTCCAGCACCACGCGCGGCTGCCGCGTCGCCTGCAGCGTCTGCGACAGGATCACATAGTCGAAGGCATCGTCGGGATAATTGATCAAGTCGGTATCCGCGTCGCCCTGCACCACTGCGAGCCCCTTGGCGACGCAGCGGTTGACGCCTTCGCGCGACAATTCGATGCCGCGACCATCGATGCCCCTTGTTTCCAGCAGTTGCAGCAGATCGCCGTCGCCGCAGCCGACGTCGAGCACCTTTGAGCCGCGCTCGACCATTTGCGCCACCAGCAGATGATCGCCGCGATATTGCCTGGTGTCCTGCGGCTCCGCGCCGCTCAGCGGCAGAACCTGTTGCTGCGAACTCATGTCAGCCGCCTGCCTTGATCAGGCCACGGGCCTTGCCGGCGGATTCCAGAAACGCGCGCGAGATATCCAGAAATTCCGGCACATCCAGCAGGAATGCGTCATGGCCGCGGTCGGTCTCGATCTCGGCGAATGACACCCGCGCGCCGCTGGCGTTGAGGGCGTGCACGATGGCGCGCGCCTCCGAGGTCGGAAACAGCCAGTCGCTGGTGAACGACACCACGCAGAGCCGCGCCTGAATGCCACGGAACGCCCGCGCCAGCACGCCATCATGATCGGCGGCGATATCGAAATAATCCATCGCGCGTGTCAGATAGAGATAGCTGTTGGCGTCGAAGCGTTCGACGAACGACGAGCCTTGGTAGCGCAGATAGCTCTCGACCTGGAAATCCGCGTCGAACGAGAATGTCGGCAGCTCGCGGTCCTGCATCCGGCGTCCGAACTTGCGATGCAGGGCGGCGTCCGACAAATACGTGATATGCGCCGCCATCCGCGCCACGCCGAGGCCGCGATGCGGATAGGTGCCCTCCTCGAAATAGCGGCCGTGACGCCAGTCCGGATCGGCCATCACGGCCTGCCGGCCGAGTTCGTGGAACGCGATGTTCTGCGCCGAATGCCGCGTCGCGCAGGCGACCGGCAGCGCCGAGAACACCCGCTTCGGATAGGCCGCCGTCCATTGCAGCGCCTGCATGCCGCCCATCGAGCCGCCGACCACCGAAAACAGCGTGTCGATCCCCAGCCGATCGATCAGCATGGTCTGCGCCCGCACCATGTCGGGAATCGTGATGACCGGAAAATCCAGGCCCCACAATTTGCCGGTGGCGGGATTGGTCGATGCCGGACCGGTCGAGCCCATGCAGCCGCCGATCACGTTCGAACAGATGATGAAATATTTATCGGTGTCGAGCGCACGGCCCGGACCCACCATGGTTTCCCACCAGCCTTTTTTGCCGGTCACCGGGTGGACATTGGCGACATGCTGATCGCCGGTCAGCGCATGGAAGATCAAAATCGCGTTGGAGCGATCCGCATTGAGCGTGCCATAGGTCTTGTAGGCGATCTGGAATGGCGTCAGATCGATGCCGCAATCAAGCTTCAACGGCTGGTCGGCGCCGAACAGCGCCACCAGCGAACTCGGGTGGTCCGCTTCGTGGGCGCGCTCCTCGGCGTGGATCGCCGGGCTTTGTATCGACTGCACGCTGACCATGGTGACACGACCTCTTCAGGGGCTCGAAAGCCACCGGAAATCAGGCCATAAAAAACCCGGCCTGAACAATAGGTTCGGCCGGGATCAACTTGTGTCCCCGGCCTGTTTAGCGAGTTGTTTAACGTGGCTGCAAGCCGGCCGGCTCAAATGACCACGGAATGGCATAAATAATAGTCACGAGCGGCCCTTTCGTCAAGACAATCCGATGGTTAACCGGGGCACTCAACGGCACTTGCGCCGTCTCTGCCCATGAGGGAGAACGGGGCTCACCCCTTTGCTGGACAGCACCATGTCTCAACCGCCCCCGGCCCCGCCCTCGCTCGACGTGCTGCGCAAGGAGATCGATAGCATCGACGCGCAGGTGCACAGCCTGTTGATGCAGCGCGGCGACATCATCGACCGGCTGATCTCGGTGAAGCAGACCCAGGAGGTCGGCTCGGCGTTCCGCCCGGCGCGCGAGGCCGACATGATGCGCCGGCTGGCGCAGCGCCACCGCGGCATCCTGCCGCTCGACACCGTCGAAAGCATCTGGCGCGTGATCATCTCAACCTTCACCTATGTCCAGGCGCCCTTCTCGGTCCATGCCGATATTTCGCTGGGTGAATCGGCGATGCGGGATTCCGCGCGGTTTCATTTCGGTTTTACCGTTCCCTACATCTCGCATTTCAACGCCACTGCCGCAGTCGATGCGGTGGCCTGGTCGAAGGGCGATCTGGCGCTGGTCTCCGCCACCTCCAGCCGTACCCCATGGTGGATCGCGCTCGAAGCCAGCGGCGCGCCGAAGATCATCGCGCGGCTGCCCTTCATCGAACGCGCCGACCATCCGGCGGCGCTGCCCGTATTCGTGGTGTCGCGCGTCGCCGACAGCGCGATGGTGACCGAAGTCGAGATGTGGAGCGTGCGGGTCTCCGGATGGAATGCCGAGATCGCCCGCGCGCTGTCGCCGCTGGCGGAAATCGTGGCGGTGCCGGATACCGCCTTCGACGGCGCGGCGCTTTTGGTGTCGATCGCGGCCCCCAGCAATCTCGAGAAGATAAAATCGGCATTGATCGAGGCCGGGGCCTCGGTGCGCTCATCGGCCCTCGTCGGCAGCCATGCAACGCGCTATACGGTGCCCCCGAACGGGGCCGTAAAGTCCTGAACGCCACCCCGCCACTCCGGAGCTGAAGATGTCCCGACCCGTGCCGAATCCCGGCATTCTCGATATTGCGCCCTACACGCCCGGCAAGAGCCCGGTGGCGGAGCCCGGCCGCAAGGTGTTCAAACTGTCGGCCAATGAGACGCCGTTCGGCCCGTCGCCGAAGGCGATCGCGGCCTACACCGACGCCGCCAGGCATCTGGAGGATTACCCGGAAGGCACATCGCGCGTGCTGCGCGAGGCGATCGGCCGCTCCTTTGGGCTCGATCCCGACCGCATCATCTGCGGCGCCGGTTCCGACGAAATCCTCAATCTTTTGGCGCACGCCTATCTCGGCCATGGCGACGAGGCGATCTCCACCACCCACGGCTTTCTGGTGTACCCGATCGCGACCAAGGCCAATGGCGCAATCAATGTCGTCGCGCCCGAGACCAATTTCACCGGGGATGTTGACGCGATCCTCAAACTGGTCACGCCGCGCACCAAGCTTGTTTGGATAGCCAACCCCAACAACCCGACCGGGACTTATATCCCGTTCGACGAGATCAAGCGGCTGCGCGCCGGCCTGCCGGCGCATGTGCTGCTGGTGCTCGACGCAGCTTATTCCGATTACGTCTCGCGCAACGATTACGAGATCGGCATTGAACTGGTCGCGACCACCGAAAACACCGTGATGACCCACACGTTTTCGAAGATCCACGGCCTGGCCGCGCTGCGGGTCGGCTGGATGTTCGGGCCGGCTCACATCGTCGATGCGCTGAATCGTATTCGCGGACCCTTTAACGTCTCGACGCCGGCGATGCTGGCGGCGGTGGCGGCCATTGAAGATACCGAACATCAGCAGATATCCAAGACGCATACCGAGAAGTGGCGCAATCTGCTGACCGAGGAAGTGACAAAACTCGGGTTGAAGGTGACGCCGAGCGTGGCGAACTTCATCCTGATTCATTTTCCGCAGGACAAGGGCAAGACCGCGGCCGATGCCGACGCGTTCCTGACCAAGCGCGGTCTCGTGCTGCGCGCGTTGAATAATTATCGCCTGCCTCATGCGCTGCGCCTGACCATTGGCACCGAGGAAGCCAACCTTCTGGTGCTCGACGGCTTGCGCGACTTCGTAGGGTCCAAGTGAATGGAGCTGAAGTGAGCGCCGCGCCACTGTTCAACAAGATCGCGCTGATCGGCTTCGGGCTGATCGGCGGCTCGATCGCGCGCGCCGCGCGGGCGCAGGGCCTGGCCGGCGAGATCGTCACCACCGCCCGCTCGGCCAAGACCCGCGCACGGGTGATGGAACTCGGCATTGTCGATTACGTCTTGGAAACCAACGCGCAAGCGGTCGAGAACGCCGATCTTGTGATCCTCTGTATTCCCGTCGGCGCCTGCGGCCCGGTCGCGCAGGAAATTGCCGGTCATCTCAAGCGAGGTGCGATCGTATCCGATGTCGG
This sequence comes from Bradyrhizobium sp., assembly GCA_037201505.1. Lineage (GTDB taxonomy): Bacteria > Pseudomonadota > Alphaproteobacteria > Rhizobiales > Xanthobacteraceae > Bradyrhizobium. The sequence continues at coordinate 270,512 of JBBCHO010000012.1, read as the reverse complement.
TTCGGTCAAGGGTGCTGTGGTGCGCGACATGGCGCCGTATCTGCCGGAAGGCGTGCATTTCGTACCCGCGCATCCGGTGGCCGGCACCGAACATTCTGGCCCCGATTCCGGCTTTGCGGAATTGTTCATCAACCGCTGGTGCATCCTGACCCCGCCCGAGGGCACGGATGCTGCCGCGGTCGAGAAACTGCGCGCGTTCTGGGCCGCAATCGGCGCCAAGGTCGAGATCATGACGCCAGACCATCACGATATGGTCCTGGCGATCACCAGCCATCTGCCGCATCTGATCGCCTATACAATCGTAGGCACCGCGGATGAGCTTGAAGGCGTCACGCAATCCGAGGTGCTGAAGTTCTCCGCCGGCGGCTTTCGCGACTTCACGCGTATCGCCGCATCCGACCCGACCATGTGGCGCGACGTGTTCCTGACCAACAAGGACGCGGTGCTGGAAATGCTCGGCACTTTCACCGAGGATCTGTCCAAGCTGACCCGCGCGATCCGGCGCGGCGACGGCGAAGCATTGTTCGAACATTTCACCCGCACCCGCGCCATCCGCCGCGGCATCGTCGAAATCGGCCAGGATTCGGCGGCACCGGATTTCGGCCGTCCGCATGCGCATCTGGGCAAGAAGCCGGAGTGAGCGGGCGCTGATTTGTCGCTCTTACGTCGTCCCGGCCTTGAGCCGCTTGCTCGCTCGCTTACCCTCCCCTGGAGGGGGAGGGTCGGATCACATGAGCGCAGCGAAATGTGATCCGGGGTGGGGTGAAGGTCTCTCATCTCGAACAGTGCCGCGGTTGATAGATCACCCCACCCCGCCGCTTCGCGTCGACCCTCCCCCTCCAGGGGAGGGTAAGAAGTCGCGCGCGCTCGCATCGCCCCGGAATGACGTCGTGAGTCCGCATTCTCGCGACGCAATCCGCCCGAGCTTTGCCAATAACTTCCTGCCCTCCCAATCAGAGGGCGCAGGGAATGCCGGGCGACCGATGCGCCCGCAGCCGCGTGTGCGAAAGTCGTAGTAAAAAAGCACACGCGTTAGTCAGGTCACACCGAGAACACCCGGCATTCCCCGCGCAATGGTTTACGGCTTATTTCGCGCTCTCCCCGGCGATCGGGCTCTTTTGCCACCGTCGCCCCTGAGAAGCTTGCTTCTCAAGAACTTGACGCCAGCGTCGAGGCGTCAGGACCACACGACTTTGCCGTCCGCTTCAGCGCCGTTCGTTATCGGCGCTTCCGCGTCCACCGCATCCCGCCCCGCGTCCGTGACGATCGCGAACCGCCCCTCATGTGGGACAGGATGGCGGTGAATATACCAGCGATTTGTGATTTCGGAAAACCAGAATATTTTTCCGGAAGGGGCTGGACAGGCGGATCAACAACGCACAGCGCACATGATTTGCCCGTCGGGTCATCCGTGCGGCAGCGGCCGGCTGATCAGCGGCAGGAAAATGTCGTAGACGATTTCGTGGATGACCTCGTCGCGAAGCGGCTTCAGTGTCATCATAAATTCGTTGCGCGCCAGATCGCCCGGCAGCGAGATGATGCGCGGCGTAAGGCGCGCCGGATCGACCTCGCCGCGCCGGACGCCGCGCTCGATGATCTCGCGGATGAGTTGACCGTCGACAATTTCTGCCCGCACTTCGGCGAGGTTGGAGTTCGCGGCCGCGAGGTCGCCGCCCATGTCGAAAGCCAGGCGAAGCAGATCGGGCCGGGCACGGTCGGATAACCGGCGGAGCAATAGACTGATCTCCGCACCGAAATTTCCAAGGTCGGGAATCTCGATCGGGTTGAGGGCGAAGTAGCGGGCGACAGCGGCCGTCGCCAGTTTGATGCGGCTTGGCCAGCGGCGATGCAACACGGGCCGGCTCGTTCCAGCGCGCTTCGCCACCGACTCCAGCGTCGTGTCTGCATAGCCGTGTTCGACGAGCTCTGCCCACGCCGCGTCCAGGATTGCATCTTCCAGCGCTGTCCCACGCCTACGGTTCTGTTCCGCGTCCATGTCATCTCTCAATAAGATGCTTTATGCATCTTATTTTAGTCATCTTACATAAGATACATTATGCATCCTATGAAGATGAGGCCCATCATGTCAAATATCCCTGTCCAGAAATGCCGGTCGGTCCTGATCTCGGGCGGAAGCATAGCGGGGGCCGGCCCTGGCGTACTGGCTCGACCGCTATGGCTTCGAGGTGACGGTGGTCGAGCGGGCGCCCGCAATCCGGGTCGGCGGCTACCCGATCGATATCCGCGGCACGGCGATGGGCGTGATCGACCGCATGGGCTTGCGGCCGCAAATCGAAGCCGCGCACATCGCCTCGCGCGCCCTGACCTTCGTCGATACCGAGGGCAAGACCATCGGCGCAATCCCGGTCTATGACCTGACGGGCAACGAGGCGGGCCAGGATGTCGAATTGTCGCGCGGCACGCTGACAACCCTGCTCTACGGTCTGACCAGGCACAGCAAGGTCCGCTATCGCTTCGACGATTCGATCGAGGCGATCGCGGACGACGGCGCCGGCGTGGACGTGCGTTTCAAAAGCGGCGAGCGTCAGCGCTACGATGTCGTCATCGGCGCGGATGGGCTGCACTCTCACACCCGCCGGCTGGTATTCGGGCCCGAGGAGCCGTTCAACCACTATCTCGGCTACACGTTCAACCTCTTCTCCATGCCGAACGATCGGGGTCTTTCGCATGGTGCGATCGTCTACGCGGAAGCGGGGCGCGCCGCCGTTGTCCTCGCCGTCCGCGACAATCCGGAGCTGTTCGTCGGCCTGATCTTCGCGACGCAGACGCCGCCGTTCGGCGCGCGATTAGATAAAGCGGAGCAGATCCGGCGAAACTATGCTGCATTCGCCGATGGTGGCTGGGAGGTGCCGCGCCTGCTGGACGCGATGCGGCAGGCGGACGATCTTTTTTTCGACACCGTGAGCCAAATCCGCATGCCATGCTGGTCGAAGGGGCGCGTGGCGCTGACCGGCGACGCTGCCTACGCGCCGTCCTTCCGATCCGGCCAGGGCACGAGCATCGCGCTGGTCGGCTCCTACGTGCTCGCCGGGGAGTTCGCCGCCCATGATGATCCGGCCGATGCCTTCGCCGCCTATGAACGCATCGTGCGCCCGTTCGTCGAGGCGAACCAGGCGCTGGCGACCAGAGAGGCCGGATCGCTCTTACTTCCGCGCACGCGGGAGCAACTAGAGACACGCAACCGCATGCTCGCCTCGCTCCAGGACGGTCACGCCGCAAAAGCCTTCAGCGGCCACGCGCGGGAAGTGCATAGCTCGCTACGGCTCCCCGACTATGGTGGTGACTTGAGAAGTGGCGACTTGGGAAGTGGCGACTTGGGATAAAGCGCCCGCATCGGTCTTCTGCCAAAGGCGGCCGCTCCGTGGCGAAACAACGCTTCTTTAGCTGGAAGGCGGTGCTGTTACGACGTCTTCATAGGCATATCGCTGCTTGATAAGCCCGGCATGCTGGAAGATATCCAGCGTCGCTTCGAAGGCCGGCCGTGTGATTTCGACGTGCGGGCTCCAGGTTCCGAGTTTCTGATACGCCGCGATGGTGTCTGCAAGCACCGAGGGATCGGTACCCTTGAAATAGGAAGCCTCGGAGCTGGCGACTTCAGTTGCATTGGTCGCGATCACCCAGGCGCGCGCCTTGCGATACGCGCGCATGAAGGCTTTTGCCTGATCGGTTTCGAGCCATTCGCGTTTGGGCGGCGAGGCTGGAGAACGCGCAGGGGCCGACGACGTCTGCCAACGCCGTCACGATATGCGCCGCTCCGTCGTGCTCAAGCAGCTGCGGATACGGCCCCTGCAGATGAATGTAATCGCCTCGACCCCGCGGAAGGCCGTCACCATGGCGTCGGCTGAACCGGCATCGATCACCTCGATATCCTTGATGTCGATGCCGCTTTTGAAACAGGCATATTTGAACATCGGGGGCGGCTGGTATCCTCCCGTCACAAGGACCTTCTTTCCCTTTAGCTTCTGCTAGGAGAAATCCCGATCGGCTTCGCGCGCGGCGAGAAAAAAGCCGTCCCGCTCATTGATCTGCGCAAAATGAACGGCGGAAGGACGCTCTCCCTTTTCCAGGGCATTGAACGCCTGAGCAGGCGCCGACTGGACGACATGCGCGCTGCCATTATCGAGACTGGCCAACGCCGATTTGCCGGGAGCCGCTACCGTATAAACGGGGGCCAGGCCTTCGGCCTGCAAGAAGCCGCCGGCCATTGTCGCGACAAGCGGAGAATAGAATGCGGAAAACAGCGTGAATTCTATTTTGATCGGTTCGGCGGCCATCGCGGTCCCCTTTGAAAATAGGCCGCCCGCAAGCGAAGCCGCAGACAATCCCAATATTTCCCGGCGGTTCATCATCATGGTCCCCTGAACTCGACGGTCCGACATAGGCCGCGCCGGTTTAGCTCAACGCATCGCGCGTCAAGCCTCGCCGCTTGGAGGTCCGGCAGTTTGCAGCGCATCCCGCATCTTTTCGCGATAGGATGGCGCGAAGCACCACATTTTGTAATAGGCGTCTCCCTCATGAATTGTGAATCCGGGCCGCATCTTCAACAGCGTCGCGACGTGCGCCTTGGCTTCTTCGGTCCGCTCGAGGAACGGCAACGTGTACGCCATATGAAGATGGCTGACCCATAGCTGCTCGACATAGGATTCGCGAAGAGGCCTCGAAGGCCCGCCGATAGTCGCCATGTGCGAAGGCGCGTTTGGCGATGGCCCACCACCACCATCGCGGCGTGCTGGGAGCGGTCAAAGCAATCCCCTTCTCGGCAAGTGCGACGCCTTCGTCCCAAAAACCCGCATAGGCCATCAGATTGCCGAGGGGACCGAGGGTCTGTGGATCGTTCGGGTTGAGCGCAATCGCCCGCATGGTTTCGATTCGCAGCAAATCGGGCTGGCACGCCATCCAGGCGGCACGGGCGACTTGTCCACGAACGAAAGCGTCATTCGGTGCGATCTCCACGGCCCGGTTGGCGGCTTCGACCGCCATGTCGGCCAGATAGAGCCGGGTTTCGACGCTGGCCACTTCGCCGCTCGGCGACGCGAAACCCCAGGTCCTCTGATTGTTGAACACCAGAACCAGCGCGGCCCAGGCGGCGGCGTTTCGCGGCTCCGTGCGCGTCAAGCGTTCAAGGCAATCGCGCGCTTTTGTGATTGGATCGAGAACAGTCGCATCGGTCGGCGTTCCGATCACACCCTGCACGATGCATTCGTAAGGCGTCAGCTCTTCGCTCGACTTGGTCTGGATGCGCTTGTATTCGGCCGCGCCGATGGCGCCCCAATAGCTGCCGATCATGGCGCTGGCCTGGCCGGAAATCTCGTCCTGGATGGTCAGCAGATTGGCCGCGTCGACATTCGCCTTGAACGTCTTGCTCCAGACCTGCGCGCCGGTCCGCGCATCGGTGAGCTCGATGTCGATCCGGCAAAACTCGCCGGTCCCGCCGCACATTGCCTTCCACCAGGTAATCGGCGCCGAGCGCGCGCCCAAGGTCTGTCGCGCCCTGCGTGCGGCCCTTGTAGGTTCGTGTCACGCCGCGCGCGAGCACGCGCAACTCGCCGAAGCGGCCAAGCGCGGAAATGATCTGCTGGGTCAGGCCATCGGCGAACACATCCTGCCCGCCATCCGCGGTGTTATTCTCGAACGGCAGGACAGCCACTGTGGGCGCGCCCGAATCGTTCCCCGGCGACGGCAAGGCTCGCTCCGGATGCAGGATCATGTAGCCGCGGCGGGGCACGGTGCGGATGAGATCGCGGCCGGCATCGCCCAACAGGCGGCGGATCTCCGAGATGCACTGGGTAAGCGAATCGTCAGAGACGGTTACGCCGGGCCAATTGGTGGCCAATAGTTCGTCCTTGGTAACCACGCGTCCCGCGTTGATCGCGAGATAGCGCAGCACACCGAACGATCGGTTTCGCAGGTCGATCCGCGCGCCCGGCCGCGTCGCGCAGTTCCTCTTGCCGCAGATCGAGTGTCAGGCCGGCGATCTCCAGCCGATCGACCGCGCCGAGACCACCGGATCTGACGGTTTGGGGAAGCTCGTTCATATCTTGTCTTGCATATCCTAGTCTTGCATATCCTGGTTCCAGCATCGACAGCGGCTTCTCAAGCGCCTCACGAGAGTGCACCCGGCCGACTGCGCCCGCAAGGCGACCGCAGCGGAGAAATCATCGAAATTTCGGAACAATTTTGAGCGCGCTTCACCGCGATTTCAGGACTTCACCTACGTTGGCCCGTTAATTGGCCGCACGCGCGGATTGCGAACACGCAGACATCGACAGGCCAATGCCTGTCGGACGGTGGTCGCATGACGCTTCTTCTCCATGACACTTTAACGAAAAGGCAAAAGCCATGTCCAAGAGCCTCGAAGGAAAGATTGCACTCGTGACCGGCGGCTCGCGCGGCATCGGCGCCGCAATTGCCAAGCGTCTGGCCGCCGACGGCGCCAAAGTAGCCCTCACCTACACCAAGGGCGCGGACGCAGCCGCTGCGGTCGTCAAGGAGATCGAAGCCGCCGGCGGCAAGGCCATCGCGATTCAGGCTGACGCCACCGATGCCGAGGCCAACAGGGCCGGCGTCGAAAAGGCCGTCAAGGCCCTCGGCCGTCTCGATGTGTTCGTGAACAATGCCGGCACCGCCATTCCCAAGCCGTTCGAGGAGGCCACGCTGGAGGAACTCGACCATGTGATCAACATCAATATCCGCGGCCTCTTCATCGCGACACAAGCGGCGCTGAAGCACATGAACGACGGTGGCCGCATCATCGTCATCGGCTCCTGCGTCGGCGAACGCAACATGACGCCCGGCCCGCGGCGTATGCGGCGACCAAGGGCGCGGTCAAGATGTTCGCCCAGAGCCTGTCGAGGGAGGTCGGCGCCCGCAAAATCACCGTCAACACATCCAGCCGGGTCCGATCGACACCGACCTCAATCCCGCTTCGGGCGATTGGGCCACGCCGCAAAAGGCCAATACCGCGCTCAACCGCTATGGAACGGTTACGGAGATTGCCGCCCTGGTGGCGTTCGTCGCCAGTCCGGCGGCAGCGTACATCACCGGCGCCAGCCTGACGGTCGATGGCGGCACCAACGCCTGATCGAGGGGCTGACGCCCGTCGTTATTGTTGCCCGCTAAAAATGCGCAAGGAATTGAGTTGCAGTTGCAGCTCTCGTCGTTTCCTATTGATTGGGATTGTCAATCAAGGGAGGCGCGCGTGATCAAGTCGAGGAATGCGGACGTCGAGGCTGTAACGGTAAGCGCCATCGAGGGCAAGCCGGTGTATGGCGGCACTATATTCGTCAAGCCGCTTATCAAGGGCGACGAGATGACATTCCTCGAGATCCATTATGCGGCGGGAGTCGGCGCCCCGCTTCACACCCACACGCATGAATCGATTGCCTACGTTGTGAAAGGCAAGGTGAAATCGACTGTCGGCTCGGAGGAATTCATCATGGGGGCCGGCGATGTGTTGCCGTCACCCCACAGGGGGTCCCTCCACGGATTGGAGGCCATCGAAGATTCCGTGGTGGTCGAGATCAAGTCACCGGCGCCTGATATCGGCACCTTCATGCGAAAATAAGAACCGGGCGCGCCGGTTAACTAGCCGGCTTTCGCCCTTAAAACAGCGGCGGGATCTGTCCCCACCTTGAGCGGGCCGATATAAACCGCGCCGTCGGCAAAGCGCAGCGGGAAGGCGCGCGCCTTCTTGCCCTCAAGTTCGGTTTCCTTGCCGAGCGAATTGATCCCGGCCATGACGCCGACATTGACGTTTTGCTTCACGACCTTGCCGAGACCGGGGATGGCCCGGTCGAGCGCGCCCATCAGATTGCTCACATCCTTGCTCTTGACGCCCGGCGCGACGCGATCAAGGGTAGCTTGCGGCACGCCCTCATCGATCATTTTATCCAGCCCGAGTGCCGGGATCACCTTTTCGATGCCGGCCACCGTCATCTGCAATTCGCCGTCGAGATTGCCCTGCGCCGTCAATCCAAGCGTGCCGGTGGCCACCGCGACCAGATCGCCCTGCACGATGCGCGACTGCACCAGTTCGACATGGCCGCCGCTGGCCTGAATTTCGCGAAACCGCTCGGGCCAGGGTTTTGGGCGCAAAGTCCTTTAGCCCACTCAGCAAAGCGCGCATGTCGGCATCGAACGGCTGCGCCAGCAGTGGATGCACTTCCTGCAGGCTCCCCGTTTGGATATTCACGGCAGCTTCGATCACGGGATGATCGAGCGTCGCACCATCCGCCAGACGGCCATGCAGTTCGACATGCCTGGCGCGTGCCAGCGGGGTCTGGATCGAGCCGCTGATGCGATCGATCGACGGGTCATCGAACACGATCGAGGCACGCTGCGGAATGGCGGGCAACCCCACCACGCTCGCGCGCGCGGTGCGCCAGTTCACCAGCATCGACGCGCCGCTGCGATTGGAGATTTGCGCAGGCGCGGTGAATTCGGCGATCACCAGTTTCGGATCGTAGACCTGCGCCACCACCAGGATCTGGCCGAGCTTCGCCGTCACCGGCTGCGTCGGCGCCGCCGCCTGCGACTGCAACACCACGCTGACGCCGTCGCAGCGCACTTCAAGGCGGAACGGGAAGCCGGCCACCGAACGCTTGCTGCAATCATAGACCCGGCCGGATTTGGCCTCCTGCGCGCGCCAGGCGTCGGCCTTGTCGTCGACCTGCGACGCCGCATAGAACCAGAACCCGCTCCACGCCACCGCGGCGATCAGAACCAGGACGGGCATGATGAAAAGGCGCCAAAGCGGGCGCCGGCGCGGCGCGAGGGTCATATCTGACATAGAGCGACCTTTGACCAATGATTTTGTCAATAAAGCGGTACGCGGAGCCACTATCAGGTTAACGCCTTTTCAGGGCAGAAGAAAATCTGCTAGGCGTGCCGGTGATGTCGACCAAAATCTCATCCGAAACAGACCTGTCGGCGGCGACCTCTGGGTTTTCGGCTATGGCTCGCTGATGTGGCGGCCGGGCTTCGACTTCCTCGAGCAGGTTCCGGCGCGACTGATCGGCGAACACCGCGCGCTGTGCGTCTATTCGTTCGATCACCGCGGCACGCCCGAAAACCCCGGGCCTCGTGCTCGGCCTCGACCGCGGCGGGCGCCTGCCGCGGCATCGCCTTTCGGGTCGCGGCAGCACGGCGGCACGAAACTGTAGAGTATCTGCGCAGCCGCGAGCAGACCACCAATGTCTACCGCGAAGTGATGCGCTCGGTCTGGCTCGAAAACGAGGCCCGGCAGCGCGTCAGCGCGCTGGCTTACGTGGTCGATCGCGGCCACGTCCAATATGCCGGCCGGCTGTCGCTGAGCGAACAGCTGCGCTACGTGCAGCAGGGCCATGGCCGCTCCGGCAACAACCGCGATTATGTGCTCTCGACCGTGAAGGCGATCGAGGCCCAGGGCCTGCGCGATCCGCAATTGCATCAACTGGCCGCGATGCTGCATGAAGGGTAGATCGTCGTGGATGTAGCCCGGATGAGCGCCAGCGATATCCGGGAGCGGTCCCGCATGTCGCTTCGCTCATGCGGGCTACGAAGACGGATTTTCCTCACGCCTTCGCGGATACCGCGCTCGGCACCCGGCCGAACAATTGCGCCTGCTCGCGGCGCGTGGCTTCGACCAGCCGGTTGGTGGCTTCCTCGATGACAGCGGAAACCCGCGTCAAAAACTCGCGGCGCGACAGGCCGGGCGGCAAGGGATCGAGGAATTCAACCACCAGCGTGCCGGGATAGCGCATGAAGGTCCGGCGCGGCCAGAACAGTCCCGAATTGAGCGCGACCGGAATACACGTCACACCGCTTTCGACATAGATCTGCGCGACGCCGGACTTGTATTGCGGCGGCGCATCGACCGGGGTGCGCGTCCCCTCGGGGAAGATGATCAACTGGCGGCCGCGCCGCACTTCCTCGCCGGCGCCGCGCGCCATGTCGATCAATTTGCGGCCGCCGGCGCCGCGGTTGACCCCGATCATATCACATTTGACCAGGTACCAGCCGAACAGCGGAATCCATTTCAGCTCGCGCTTGAGGATATAGAGCGGCTGATCGAAGATTGCAGCAGCGCGAAGGTTCCCACGTCGACTGATGTTTCGAGGCGACGATCAGCGGGCCTTTCGGAATTTTCTCGAGCCCGCGATATTCCACTTTGGTGTTGCAGATCACCCGCATCAGCCAGATGCTGCTGCGCGCCCCAATAGCGCGCGATGTTCATGATGGCCCAGCGCGGCATGATGTAGGTGGGAATCCCCACGATCACCCAGAACGCCAGCACCAGGTAAAACAGCACATTGTAGACCAGCGAACGCACGAAAATCGAAACCATTAAGACCCGATCAGTTTGGCAAGATCAGTTAGAGAGATCAGTTAGCCTGAACCGTCGCCGGCCGGCGTGACGCGACGGAGCCGGTCGGCTGCTCCGCAAGTTCGGGCATCAGTTCGAGGCCGGCATCCGCCAGACGCACCCGCACTCCGGCGGCAACGTATTTGACATATTCCGATAGCAGCAGCGCAAGGTCGCGCCACTGGTCCACCAGGGTTCGTCGCGCCATTTGTCGCCGACGACAGCGAATGGAATCAGCGCAATATCAGGCATCGCGTGTGACATTTCGACGATCGCGCGCGGCATGTGATAATTCGATGTCACCACGATCAGGGATTTGAAGCCGCGCTCGCGGACCCCAGCGCCGCGTCTCCGTCGCATTGCTGCGGGTGTTGACGGCGGAACGGTCGAGATCGACGCAACAAGTCAGCAACGACTGATTGTCCGACAGCGAACGGGAGATATCGCTGGCGTCGTTGGTCGGGTGAACGCCCGAGATCAGCAGCCGCTTGCCATAGCCGTCGGCCAGCAATTCCATCGCGTCGGAAACCCGCGACGATCCGCCGGTCAGCACCACGATGCCCTCGGCGCGGCGGCCCGGCTTGCTCTCGATCCCGTGCAATTGCGACAGAAACCCGACAAAGCCGATCGCCGCCGTCACGAACACGATCGCCAGCATCGCGACCACGGCCGCGCGCAGCCAACTGCGCGGAGCAGCGGCGGGCGCCTGTGGCTCGGTATCGTCGGGCGGCAGGTTCATGCTGAAATGGCGATCCTTGTTGGTTCAAGTCTAGAGGCTTTTCCGGCGAAGTGGAGTCCGGCTGACCCCATCTCCGGGCAAACCAAGCCAAACTGCGGCAATCCGAACGGCATCAATCGATATCGTCCAGCGTGGCGAACAGCGTCCGCCGCGACGCCCAGGCGGTGATCCCGGCGATCAGCGCCGCCTGCGCCGTCAGTACCAGATAGCCCGACGGGCGCAGCGAAAACGTCCCCAACAGCGCCACGAACTGGTCCCCGACCGGCGTACCCGAGAACCAGCCGGCGATCGATTCAGAAAACCCGAAGGCCAGCATCGCGACGCCGCCGCCGATCATGCCACCCTCGAGACCCAGCCGCAGAAAATGCCGAAAAATCGATCGGCGATGTAGCGGTCGCCGGCGCCGACGAAATGCAGCACCTCGACGATCGGGCGATTGGCGGCCATTGCGCCGCGGGGTCGCGAACGAAACCGAAATGATGGTCGCGATGATCACCAGCCCCAGAATGCCGATGCCGGCGATCACGGTGGCTCCGGTCATCGAGCGCATCCGCTCGATCCAGGCGCGGTGATCGTCGACGCTGGCCGACGGCGACACCGCGCTGACGCGCTGACGCAACGCGGCCAGATCGAGCGCCGTTCCGGGCTGCACCCGCGCGACGATCACGCGCGGCACCGGCAGATCGTCAAGCGACAATCCCGTGCCGAGCCACGGCTCCAGCAGCTTGGCGGATTCTTCCCTGGTGAACGGCCTGATCTCGATGATCCCCGACTGCCCGCGCATCGCCTCGGTCACCGCGGCTGCGTCGCGGTCGAGATCGCGCCCGGGCGCGGGACGAACTTGAATTGTAATTTCGCTCGCGACATCCGATTGCCATTCGGCCGCCGAGGCGCTGATCAACAAGACCGCGCCGGTCGTGATCGAGGCGAGGAACGTCATGATCGCGACCACCGCCACCAGCGCGCGGCCTGATATCGAGGCGCGCGGCACGATCGGCGACGAATTGCGCGCCCGCGCCGGCACCTGCGGACGTTCGCGCCCGAGGTCGACCAACGGGCCGTGCTGGTCTTCGCTCCTACTCATAGATATGCAGCCGCCCCTGATGCAGCACCAGCCGCCGCGCGTCGTACTGGTCCATCAGGGTGATGTCGTGGGTCGCGATGATGACGGCGGTGCCGGACTTGTTCAGTTCGATGAACAGCCGCAGCAGACGCCGCCCGAGGGTCGGATCGACATTGCCGGTCGGCTCATCCGCCAGAAGCAAATGCGGCCGCGAGATCACGGCGCGCGCGATCGCGGCGCGTTGTTTCTCGCCGCGGACAGGATCGGCGGCAGCGCATCCATGCGCTCGCCGAGGCCGACCCATTTCAGGAGATCGATGACTTCCTTGCGGTAGCTGGATTCGTCGCGGCCCATCACCCGGAACGGCAGCGCGACGTTTTCGTAAGTGGTCATGTGGTCGAGCAGCCGGAAATCCTGCAGCACGATGCCGATCCGCTTGCGCAGATCGGCGATCTCATCCTTGCCGAGCAGCGAAACGTCCTGGCCGAACAGGTTGACCAGGCCGCGGGTCGGCCGCAGCGACAGGAACAACAGCCGCAGCAGCGAGGTCTTGCCGGCGCCGGAGGGGCCGGTGAGAAACTGAAAGGAATGGGCGGGGATCAGGAAATTAGGTCGCGCAGAATCTCCGGACCGAGCCCGTAACGCAATCCAACATTTTCGAACCGAACCAAGCTCAGCTCCGTTCGATGTGGGGCATGACCGGAAGCCCGAAACCGGCCGCCCTCGACTTGCAGGCCGCGCCATCGCCGCGAACCCAACAAAACGGTTGTGCTTCGGTTATGGTTCCGATTCGTTAACGCTCGCCTTGTAGCATCTAGCTTGTCTCATTTGTGGAGATTGGCTCCATGCACATCGTCTGCCCGCATTGTACAACGTCCTACGCCATTAATTTGGCTACCCTGGGCACGACCGGCCGTACCGTACGCTGTTCCCGCTGCAAGGAAGTCTGGCTGGCGCGGCCGGAGGATGCGGTCGAAGTCCCCGCCAGATCCCCGCGATGGCGGAAGCCCAAAATCAGGACGCCGCCGCCGAAGGGGAAGCGATGGCGCGCGAGGAGGCCGGCGCGGAGGAACCCCCCGTCGTCGACAGCCCCTCGATATCCGGGGGCTGGCTGGACGGCGAAGACGCGGCCAAACCCGACTGACCTCAATGGCCGGCGACGATGCCCCCGACGGCGGGAGCAGCCGCCTCGGCCGGCTGTCGGGGCTGACGAAGTTTTAGGACCGGTGGACGCATGCGCGTGCCGCCTGGAATGAGCCTGCCCACGGGCTGCGCCGCGATGGGCGCGCTGGTACTGGCGCTCTTGATCTGGCGCGTCGATGTGGTGCGGCTGCTGCCGCAGACCGCGGGCTTCTACAAGATGGTCGGCCTTGACGTGAATCTGCGCGGACTGACCTTCAAGGACGTCCAAGATCACCTCCGAGACGGTCGAAGGCAAACCGGTGCTGGTGATCGAGGGCGTCATTGTCGGCGAGGCCAAAAAGCCGGTCGAACTGCCGCGGCTGCGCTTTAGCGTTCGCGACGCGCAGGGCGCGGAAATCTATGCCTGGAACGCGGTGCTGGAGCAGCCGATATTGCAGCCCGGCGAAAAAGCCTGGTTCAAGTCGCGCTTGCATCGCCGCCCCCGGAAGGGCGCAATATCGACGTACGCTTCTTCTGCAAGCGCGATCTCGCCCGCGCAATATTTAGAGCATGATGAAGTTAAATCGATCTGCAACGGCAACGAAGGTGAGCCCCCTCTCCTGCGCTTGCGGGGGAGGGTTGGGGTGGGGGCTGCCTCAGCGAAACGCGCTAGTTGGGCGGAGGATAGACTTCCCCCACCGCCGCGCTCTTGCGAGCGCGATAGCCGAAGCTTCGCTTCGGCGTTCTTATCTAAAAACGGCCGCCATAGGCGGCCTATGCTCCCCCGCAAGCGGGAGAGGTGAGTGAACCCGCTGCTTGCGAAACAGGTGCTTCGATGCCGCGCGTGCTGATTGCCGATGATGAAGATTCGATGCGCATGCTGGTGGCGCGCGCCATTGCGATGGACGGCCACGACACCGTCACCGCGGAAGACGGCGCCGAAGCGCTGGAGATCCTCAACCGCGAAGACGGCGCGTTCGATCTTCTGCTCACCGACATCCAGATGCCCGTGATGGACGGCATCGCGCTGGCGCTGGCCGCCGCGCGCGATTTTCCGGACCTGACAATTTTATTGATGACCGGCTTCGCCGCCCAGCGCGAACGTGCCTCCGGCTTGAATGCCATCGTGCATGATGTGATTACGAAGCCGTTTTCGGTGGCGGATATCCGCACCGCGGTGGCCGACGCGCTGGCAGCGAGGAAGACGGGTAGTTTTGGCCACTTGTCATTGCCGGGCTTGACCCGGCAATCCATCCTCTTCGAAGGACTCTTGCAAGAGAGATGGATACGCGGGTCAAGCCCGCGTATGACGACTTCATCCGGACGCCGTCAGCATCAATAACGTCTAATAATCCTTCAGCAGCCGCTCGATGTAATCGAGCTCGATCTGCGGACGCGCGGGATCGGCAAGGCGGCGGCGCAGTTCTTCCAGAATCCGGCGCACCCGCTGCACGTCGATCTCGCCGGGAATCTTGACCGTCGATCGTCGCCGAATTCGCGCCCGTGCAGCGGCCGTCCCAACGGATCGGTCTGGTTGCCACCGCTCTGCTGGCGTCCGGCGCGATTGGAGGGACCGTCGCCCTGGCCTTTCGCCATCGCCCTGCTGCATCGCCTCGGCCAGGCTCTGCGCGCCCTTGCGCAGCGCATCCAGCGCTTTGCCTTGCGAATCCACCGCGCCATCGGCATTGCCTTCGCCGAGCTTGCCGCCGGCATCGCCCATCGCGTTGTCGGCATCGCCGAGGCCATCCTGGCCGTCGCCGGCCTGCGGATCGCCGTCATCGCCCTGTTCCTGACCTGGCTGGCCCTGCTGACCCTTTTGTCCTTGCTGGCTCTTCTGGCCGCGCTGCCCCTGCCCCATGCCGCGCTTGGCCAACTGGTCCTGCAGTTTCTTGAGTCGCTCGCGCAGGGCCTGCTGGTCCTGCTGCAGGTCGCTCATGCTCTGGTCGCCCTTGCCGCGCTGGCGGTCGCGCCGCGAATCCTGGCCCTGCTTGAAGGTCTTGTCGCGCAATTGCTGCTGCTTGCGGATCATGTCGCCGAGTTCGTTCTGCGCCTGCTCCATCTCGTCGTCGCCGCCCTGGCCGGGCTGGGCCATTTGCAGGTTTTCCAGCATCTGCTGCAATTGTTCGAGCAATTGCCTCGCCGCATCCTTGTCGCCGGAGCGCGACAGCCGCTCCATGCGCTCGATCATGTTGTTGAGGTCCTGCTGGCGCATCACCCGCGTATTGGGATCGAGCGGCCGCGCCAAAGCTTGCGGGTTGTTGCGCAGTTGTTCGGCGAGCTGGCGCATCAGATTGTCCAGCGCCGCGCGCAGATCCTGCGTCAGCTTCTTGATCTCTTCGTCGCTGGCGCCATTTTCCAGCGCCTGCTTGAGCGCGTCCTGCGCGGCCCGTAACGCCTTGTCGACATCGGTGATGTTGCCGTCCTCGATGGTGACCGCGAGCGCCCACAGGCTCGCGACCACCGCGCGCATCGCATCGTCGGTGCGCGCGGACTCGAGTTGCCGCGCGACGCTATAAAGGCCGAGATAGTGGCCGGTCTCCGGCGTAAACAATTCGGGCGCGATCATCAGCGCATCGAGCGCGTCAAACACCTGGCTGTTCTGATTGGCGTCGAGTGCCAGTATACGTCGCTGCTCGATCAGCGCGCGCGCCAAAGGCTTGGTGAACAGCCGCTCCGGCAGTTTCATGTTGAACGGCTCGCTGCGACCCTCATTGCCGGCCTCGTCCTTGGCGGTCAGGGTCAGCGTGACATCGGCGCCAGCATAGGGATCCTCGCTGAGGTCCTTGACGGTCTGGCCGACGCCATTGCGGGTTCGCGCATTCGGCAGCACCAGCGCAAATTGCGGCGCCTCGAACAGCGGTCGCGCGTCGGGGCCTTCGGCGCGTCGCCACGGCGGGCGGCAAACAGCGCCTTCGCTTCGGTGACGCCGTAATCGTCCTCGATCTTGTAGGGACATCTGCAGTGAGCCGCGGGCCTGACGCTCGGGATCCTTGGCCAGCGCGATGGTCGGCGCGCGGTCGGGCGTGGCGCTGAACTTCCATTGCGGCTGACCGGAGGGCGCACGGACGTGCGCGGTGCCATCACCGGTAATGGTGAAATGCCGCTCATTGGTACCCTTGGGCGCTTCTGCGGTCGGAACGGCCTCGGTCACGCCACCGCCGGCTACGACATCAAGTGTACCGCCGCTTGATCGCACGATGAGCGTGCTTCCGGCCGGAACCGGCAGCGGTCCCGACGCCGGCAAAGCGGCGGCTTCCTTGTTGGCGGCCGACAGGATGATCGGAGGTTTGCCCGTGTAGAGCGGCGGCGTCACCCAGGCGTCGACCCTCACATTGGCCGGGGCCAGCACGCCGTTCCAGTCGAACGCCGCGGCGACCCGCATCCCGCGCTCGTCGCCGGCCGCGACATAGGCCGCGGCCATCATGACCGCGATCAGCGCACGCAGCGCCCAGGGATCGTGGATCGCCAGCCGTGGCGACGGTAACCCGGCGCGGATGCGCTTGATCGAGGCCAGCGTGCGTTCGCGCTGGGCCTGCCACAGCGCCAGCGCGACAGGGTCCTGCGTGACCAGCGTGTCAGTGAGCGACGTCGCCGGGCGGTGCCGGATGCCGGTACCGCGATCGAGCCGGCTCAGGCCCTCCTGGCGGCTCGGCCAGCGAAATTTGAGCAGCGGAAACAGCGCGCCCAGCGCCAGAAAGACAAACAGCCCGAGCCCGATGGCGCGGGCCAAAAAACGGCAATGCCAGCCACAACCCGGCCCAGGAGGCCACCAGAAACAGTCCGACAACGGTCAAAAGCCGGGCCAGATGCGGCCAGCTTCGCTCCCACGCGATGGCATATTGAGCCCGCTGCAGGGCCTGTGTTAGCTGCAGGCGCGCGACGGCATCGGGGTCGCGCGCCGGCTCTGACGGGTCGGGGGTGTCGCCGCTCAACAAACTCTCCAAGTTGTCGAAAGACGATCCTAACACAACGGCGGCAGTGAGGCACCTGTCCAAGTGGGGTAGCCCACACCCGGAAATACGCATAGCACGAAGGCGTGACTGCGGGACGCCGACCTCGTAACGTCAGCCGCGGAAGCACACCAGGAAATCTTAAGGAAACACAATGGACAAGAAGACATACGACAAGGGACTGGAAGTTCGCACGGCGGTGCTAGGCGAGGCCTATGTCGCAAATGCCCTGAAAAATTCAGATGATTTCAACAAGCCGTTCCAGGAACTGGTCACGGAATATTGCTGGGGCGCGGTGTGGGGCCGCGAGGAACTGCCGCGCAAGACCCGCAGCATGCTCAACCTCTCCATGATCTCGATCCTCAACCGGCCGCATGAATTGCGGGCCCATATCAAGGGCGCGCTGACCAACGGCGTCACCCGCGACGAGATTCGCGAAATCTTCATGCAGGTCGCGATCTATGCCGGCGTGCCCGCCGGCGTCGACAGCTTCCGCATCGCGCGCGAAGTGTTCGCCGAACTCGACAAAGCCTGAACATCCTCCCCGCTTGGTGAGGCGACGCCGCCGGGCAGCGCATCTGCGCTGTCCGGTACGGTCGTCGCGAACCGTGAGGGGATGCCGTCATTGCCTGCGACAAACGCGAAGCGTTTGCGCAAGGGAGCGCAGCGACGAAGCAATCCATTCTTGCTTTCTTTTTGCTTCATGGATTGCTTCGCTTCGCTCGCAATGACGATTCAAAAACGCCGCGCGTCTTGGTGTTTTGAAATTTGAATCGCGATGGCGCATCACACTCCATGTCGTCCCTCGCTCCCCTTCTCCCCTCCCTCCGCGCACGTCAGCGCGTGGCGGGGAGGGGTCGGGGGTGGGGGGTCTATCGGCAAACTCTCTGACAGCGGCATTCGCTGCGCCACCCCCCACCCTTGATCCCTCCCCACCGCTTCGCGGGGGGAGGGAAAAGGAGTCTCACAGCCACGGCGCAGGTCTATCCATCGCAATCAGATCATCGACCTCGATGCGCGGGCGCACCACGGCGTATTGATCGCCATTGACCAGCACTTCCGGCACCAGCGCGCGGGTGTTGTAGGTGCCGGACTGCACCGCGCCGTAGGCGCCGGCGGTCATGATCGCTAGCAAATCGCCAGGTTTGGGCTCGGGCAGCGTGCGATCGAGCGCGAGATAATCGCCGGTTTCACAGACCGGGCCGACCACATCGGCGACAATGCGGCGCGCATCCTTGGCAGCCTCAACGACCGGCAGGATGTCGTGATGCGCCTCATACAGCGTCGGGCGGATCAGATCGTTCATCGCCGCATCGATGATGATGAAATTCTTGGCGTCGCCGGGTTTTACATAGATCACGCGGGTGACGAGAATGCCGGCATTGCCGACGATCATCCGGCCCGGCTCGAACATCAGCGTGCAACCCAGATTATGCGTCACGCGTTTGACGATCGCGGCATAGGCGTCTGGCGCCGGCGGCGCCGCGCGGTCCATGTAATAGGGAATGCCGAGGCCGCCGCCGAAATCGATATGCGAAATCGTGTGGCCATCGGCGCGCAGCGTCTGGACGAATTCCGCCAGAATGCGGAACGCGGTTTCCATCCGGCTCAGATCGGTGATCTGGCTGCCGATATGCATGTCGGTGCCGGTGATCTGGATACCCGGCAGCCTGGCCGCGCGGGCATAGACCGCGCGGGGCGCGCGCGATCGGAATGCCGAACTTGTTTTCGGATTTGCCGGTCGCGATCTTGGCATGGGTGCCGGCATCCACATCAGGATTGATGCGGATCGAAATCCGCGCCGTCTTGCCGGTTTCCACCGCAAGCCGCGACAGCAATTCCAGTTCGGGCTCGGATTTCGACGTTGAGGCACAGAATGTCTGTCGCCAGCGCCGCGCGCAGTTCGGCTTCGGTCTTGCCGACGCCCGAGAACACGATCTTGTTCGGCGGAATCCCGGCCGCCAGCGCGCGCTTCAACTCGCCGCCCGACACGACGTCTGCGCCGGCGCCGAGTTTTGCGAGCGTTCGCAGCACTGACTGGTTGGAATTAGCCTTCATGGCGTAGCAGACCAGCGCCTTTTCATCGGCGAAGGCCTCGGTGAACACCCGATAGTGACGCTCCAGCGTCGCGGTCGAATAGCAGTAGAACGGCGTGCCGACGCTCAGTGCCAGATCAGAGAGATTCACCGCCTCGGCGTGCAGCACGCCGTCGCGATAGTCGAAGTGATTCATCGATGGCTCACTTGTCGGTGGTCAGGAGCGGATCGAGAATGAATGATTTCTTCTGGCCCTTGGCCGCGGCAGGGGGCGCATCGGTGCCGTAGTTCGGATTGAACAGGCTCGGTTGACTCGCCTGGGCCTGGGCCTCGGCCTCGGCGGGCGTGGCGGCGACCGGATGCTGCGCGGTCGGCGGCAAATCCAGCGGTCCCTTGCGGCCGCAGCCTCCGAGCGCAAGCACGGCGGCGCTCAAAAGGATGATGGTCCATCCCCGAGATGATGGGCGGTAGCTGCGAGTCACGTCAAAATCCCCAATGCGGCGGCACCATACAAAGATTGGCTTGATCTGGCGAGACCTGTGCTTGAGTGAATTTCCCGCGAGAATCCCGGCTCAGCCCAATTTTCGCTCTTTTTCCAGTCGCTTGAGCCAGGCCCTGGCCTGCGCCTGGACATTCTTCGGAGCGGTTCCGCCATAGCTGACGCGGCTTTTCACCGAGGATTCGACCGACAGCACCGCGAGCGCCTCCTTGGTGATCTTCGGCTCGACCGCCTGCATCGCCTGCAACGGCAATTCATGCAGCGCGACGCCATCCGCAGCGGCCTTGGCGACGATCCTTCCAGTGACGTGATGGGCGTCGCGGAACGGCATTTTCAGCGTCCGCACCAGCCAGTCCGCCAGATCGGTCGCGGTGGCGTAGCCTTCGCCGGCCGCGAGTTTCATCCGCGCTTCGTCCGGCACGATATCGGCGACCATGCCGGTCATGGCCCGGACCGCCAGTGAGAGCGCGCCGAAGGCTTCCATCGCGCCTTGTTTGTCTTCCTGCATGTCCTTTTGATAGGCCAGCGGCAGGCCCTTCATCACGATCAATAAACCGGTCAGTGCGCCGATCACGCGCCCGGTTTTGGCGCGCACCAGTTCGGCCGCATCGGGATTGCGCTTCTGCGGCATGATCGAGGAGCCCGACGTGAACTTGTCGCTGAGGCGCACCAGCCCGACCAGCGGCGAAGTCCAGATCACGATCTCCTCGGCGAAGCGCGACAGATGCACCGACGCAATCGCCGCCGCCGACAGGGTTTCGAGCACGAAATCGCGATCCGACACCGCATCGAGCGAATTGGCCATCGGCTTATCAAAACCCAGCGCCTTTGCGGTCGCGTGGCGATCGATCGGGAATGAAGTGCCGGCCAGCGCCGCGGCACCGAGCGGCGATTCGTTGAGGCGCTTGCGCGCATCGGCAAAGCGGCCGCGGTCGCGTGCGGCCATCTCGACATAGGCCATCAGATGATGCCCGAACGTCACCGGCTGCGCGGTCTGCAGATGGGTGAAGCCCGGCATGACCGTGCCCGCATGCTCCAGCGCCCGCGTCGCCAGCACGTGCTGGAACGCCGCCAGCGCCGCATCTGTTACGTCGATGGTGTCGCGCACATAAAGCCGAAAATCGGTCGCGACCTGGTCGTTGCGCGAGCGCGCGGTATGCAGCCGTCCTGCGGCGGGCCCGATCAATTCGCCGAGCCGGCTCTCGACATTCATGTGAATGTCCTCGAGCGCGCGCTTGAAATCGAAGGCGCCCTTGGAGATTTCTGACAAAATCGTGTCTAGACCCTTCCCGATATTTTTCGCATCCTTGGCTGTGATAATGCCCTGCGCGGACAGCATCGCGGCGTGGGCCTTGGACGCGGCGATGTCCTGGGCATAGAGGTGACGGTCGACGTCAATGGAGACGTTGATTTCCTCCATGATGGCGTCGGGACGCTCGGTGAACCGGCCGCCCCACATCTTGTTGCTCATGACCTGCTGCTCGTGACCTGTTAGGGATGCCTGCCTGATTATGCCTGCCGCTCGTCATTCGCCGGCCCGCTTTCGCGTCGTGCCGCCGATGATGCAACTGAAACCTGCATAGCCGTATCTGACACAGAATGACAAACGATATGCCCGAACAACCCTCGATTCCCGACGCTACCCCTTCCAAGAGCGCGACGCGGCGGGTGCCCTATGTGATCGGGGCGGTCCTGATCGGGGTGGTGATCGGATTCGCCGGGATGTACGGCTTCGGCAGGCTCCGACACACGGCCGCGGCTGGAGATTCCGCCTGCGCCGGGGCGGTCGCGCTGTCGCAAAGGATTGCGCCGCTGGCGCATGGCGAGGTCGCCGCCCTAACCATGGCGACAGAGCCGCTGAAGCTGCCGGATCTGGCGTTCGAGGACGGCGACGGCAAGCCCCGAAAACTGTCGGATTGGCGTGGCCGCACGGTGCTGGTGAACCTGTGGGCGACCTGGTGTGTGCCTTGCCGTAAAGAGATGCCCGCGCTGGAAAACCTGCAGACCAAACTCGGCGGGCCGAAATTCGAGGTGGTCGCGATCAATATCGATACCCGCGATCCGGAAAAGCCGAAGAATTTCCTCAAAGACGCCCATCTGACCCAGATCGGCAATTTCAATGATCAGAAAGCCAAGGTTTTTCAGGATCTTAAGTCGATAGGCCGGGCGCTGGGCATGCCGACATCCGTGCTGGTCGACGGCCAGGGCTGCGAGATCGCGACCATCGCCGGCCCCGCCGAATGGGCCAGCGATGACGCGCTCAAGCTGATCACCGCGGCAGTGTCGCCGCCGGGTTAGGGCGTGATGCGCCCCCTCGCCCCGCTTGCGGGGAGAGGGTGGGGTGAGGGGCTTTCTCGACGGACTCAGCGCGCGGAGAGTCCCCCTCACCCGAAGCCTTCGGCTTCGACCTCTCCCCGCACGCGGGGCGAGGTGAGCAAACAGTCACACCTCGTCCGCCACCGTGTTACGCAGCAGGCCGATTTTATCGATCTCGACCTCGACGACATCGCCGGGCTTCATCCACAGAGGTGGCGTACGCCGGGAGCCGACGCCGCCGGGGGTGCCGGTCACGATCACGTCGCCCGGCTCGAGCCGGGTGAAGGCCGAACAATATTCGATCTGGCGCGGGGATATCGAAGATCATCTGGCTGATGGTCGCGTCCTGAACGACTTCGCCATTGAGCCGGGTCTGCAGCCGCAGCGGCCCGAGATCACCGGCTTCATCCGGGGTCGCCATCCAGGGCCCGAACGCGCCGGTGTCCGGAAAATTCTTGCCCGGCGTGAACTGGTGGGTGTGGCGCTGATAATCGCGCACGCTGCCTTCATTGTAGCAGGCGTATCCCGCGATGTGGTCCCAGGCTTTGGCACGCGAAATATAGCGGCCCGGCGTGCCGATGATGACAGCGAGTTCGCCCTCGTAATCCAAATCCTTCGACACCTTCGGGCGGATGATGTCGGCGAGATGCCCGGTCTGGCTGTTGGCGAAGCGACCGAACACGGTGGGATTTTCGACCTCGGTGCGGCCGGTTTCCTTGCGATGGGTCTCGTAATTGAGGCCGATGCAGAGGATCTTGTCGGGGTTGGGGATCACCGGCAGCCAAGTAATGCTGGCAATCGGATGCCGCGCGGCCTTCGGCGCCGCGGCCGCCGCCTGCGCCAGCGCACCGGCCGCGATCGCGGACTTCAGATCGGGAAACTGGCCGCGCAGCGCGGCGCCGAGGTCGACCGCTTCGGTGCCGTCGATAAGGCCCCAGGTCGTGGCGCCGTTGATTTTGAAACTAGCGAACTTCATCTGAATTCCTGATGCTTTGGTGCGGGATTGGCACGCGGCGATATTCCCGCAGCTTTGCGAGGCGCACAAGCTCAGTGATGAAGGGGATTCAGAGCGTTTTCAAGCGAAGTGGATACCGGTTCGCGTGAAGAAAACGCGTCAAAACATAAGATCTAAGCCGAAACGTCGAGGCTGCCGCCGACACCGGCCGGCAGATTGGCCGAAGGTGAACTTTGGCTACCCATACCCAATAGCGTCTGGACGTCGGATTTCTGTGCGTCGAGATTCGATTTCAGAATCGTGGCCGAAACCTGCGCCTGCAGCTTGCCGGCCTGAAGGGCCATAGCTGCCATTACCAAACTCATATCCATAGAACTTACACCCTACCCGTGCGGGCACACTAACGGGCAGAAATTAACGAATGCTGGATAGCGGGCAGATATCAGCGCGTCGGAACCGGCTTTTCGCCGCGGTAGTCGTAGAAACCGCGCTGGGTCTTGCGGCCGAGCCAGCCGGCCTCGACATATTTCACCAGCAGCGGGCACGGCCGGTATTTGGAATCCGCCAGCCCTTCATGCAGCACCTGCATAATCGACAGACAGGTATCGAGGCCGATGAAGTCGGCCAGTTCCAGCGGACCCATCGGGTGGTGCGCGCCGAGTTTCATCGCCGCATCGATCGCCTCGACGTTACCGACGCCTTCATACAGCGTATAGATCGCCTCGTTGATCATCGGCAGCAGGATGCGGTTGACGATGAAGGCCGGAAAATCCTCCGACACCGCGATGTGCTTGCCAAGCTTGGTGACGAAATCCTTGGCCGCCTCGAAGGTCGTGTCGTCGGTCGCGATGCCGCGGATCAGTTCGACCAGTTCCATCAGCGGAACCGGATTCATGAAATGAATGCCGATGAAACGTTCGGGACGGTCGGTCGATGCGGCCAGCCGCGTGATCGAGATCGACGAGGTATTGGAGGCGACGATGGCGCTCGGCTTCAACACCGCGCAGACGTCGTGGAATATCTTGCGCTTGATCTCTTCTTTTTCGACCGCGGTTTCGATCACCAGATCGCAATCGGCCAGGCCGTCCATGGTCTCGGATGAGGCGATCCGCTCCAGCGCCTGCTTGCGCGCGTCTTCGGTGATGATCTTCTTGGAAACCTGGCGGGACAGATTGCCGTTGACGGTCGCCATGGCGGACTTGAGGCGATCGGCGGACAAATCGTTGAGCACCACGTCGAACCCGGCCAGCGCCGCCACATGCGCGATGCCGTTGCCCATCTGGCCCGAACCGATCACGCCGACCTTCTTGATCATAACCGCCATTTTGCCATCTCACCGGAGCGACGCACTGCGCCGCTCATCCCCTTGCATCCACGCCACCGGACCATGCTCCGCGTATTCTATCGCGAATCAGTCGCCATTTTTGCGAAATATACGCGTCGTTTCGACTTAGTTTTCGGTCGTCGTTACTTTCCGAGCTTGCGATCGCTTCCGTCAGTTCCGGAACTGCTTGATAAAGATCCGCCACCAGGCCGTAATCGGCGACCTGGAAGATCGGCGCGTCCTCGTCCTTGTTGATCGCGACGATGACCTTGGAGTCCTTCATGCCGGCGAGATGCTGGATCGCACCGGAAATGCCGATCGCGATATAGAGTTCCGGCGCCACCACCTTGCCGGTCTGGCCGACCTGCCAGTCGTTCGGCGCGTAGCCGGCGTCCACCGCGGCGCGCGAAGCGCCCACACCGGCGCCGAGCTTGTCAGCGAGCGGCTCGATATATTTGGCGAAGTTCTCGCGGCTCTGCATCGCGCGGCCGCCTGACACGATGATCCTGGCCGAGGTCAGTTCGGGACGATCGCTCTTGGCGACTTCCTCGCCGACAAAACTGGAGAGCGCGGGATCGGCCACCGCCGCGGCATTTTCCACCTCAGCACTACCGCCGTCGCCGGCCGCGGCGAAGGTCGAGGTCCGCACGGTGATGACCTTCTTGGCGTCCTTGGACTTCACGGTCTGGATCGCGTTGCCGGCATAGATCGGCCGCTCGAACGTATCGGGCGACACCACCTTGATGATTTCCGACACCTGCATCACGTCGAGCAAGGCCGCGACGCGCGGCATCACATTCTTGAAGCGCGAGGTCGCGGGCGCCACGAAAGCGTTATAGGAAGGCGCCAGCGCCACGATCAGCGCCGCCAGCGGTTCGGCGAGGTCGTGGGCATAGGCGGCATTGTCGGCGAGTATCACCTTCTTGACGCCGGCCAGCTTGGCGGCCGCGTCCGCGGCCGCCTTGGCGTTTTCGCCGGCGACCAGCACATGCACCTCAGCGCCGAGCGCGGCCGCGGCGGTCAACGCCTTGTTGGTCGAATCCTTGACCGAGGCATTGTCGTGTTCGGCAATCAACAGCGTCGTCATCTAGAGAACCCCGGCTTCATTCTTGAGCTTCGACACCAACTCGGCGACGTCCTTGACCTTGACGCCACCCTTGCGGCCCGGCGGTTCGGTGGTTTTCAGGATTTCGAGATGGGCGGTCAGATCGACGCTGTAATCGGCCGCGCTCTTGTCGGCGATCGGCTTCTTCTTCGCCTTCATGATGTTGGGCAGGCTCGCATAGCGCGGCTCGTTCAGCCGCAGATCGGTGGTAACGATCGCCGGTCCCTTCAGCTTGACGGTCTGCAGGCCGCCATCGACTTCGCGCGTCACTTTGAAATCGGAACCGTCGACCTCGAGCTTGGAGGCGAAGGTCGCCTGCGACCAGCCAAGCAGCGCGGCCAGCATCTGGCCGGTCTGGTTGGAATCGTCGTCGATCGCCTGCTTGCCGAGAATGATAAGGCCCGGCTTTTCCTCGTCGGCGATGGCCTTGAGAATCTTCGCGACCGCCAGCGGTTCGACGTTGCCCTCGGCCTTGACCAGGATGCCGCGGTCGGCGCCCATGGCGAGACCCGTGCGGATGGTTTCCGACGCCTGCGCCGGACCGATCGAAACCACCACTACCTCGGTTGCCTTGCCGGCCTCTTTCAGGCGCAGGGCTTCCTCGACGGCGATTTCGTCGAATGGATTCATCGACATCTTGACGTTGGACAATTCGACGCCCGACCCATCGCTCTTGACGCGGACCTTGACGTTGTAATCCACCACCCGCTTTACCGCACCAGAACCTTCATCGATCCTCTTTCGCTTGAATTTCAGGTTTGATCAGCTTCGCTTTGCTTGGCTAGTTCTTGGGCGCGGAACCTAAAGCCCCCGCCAACCCCGGTCAACGCGCGAAGGCCAAAAATCGCCCCCTGCAAGGCCCCTCAAACGGGCGCCATCAGCGGTTCTGGCCTGGCACCCATAATACATCCCCGGCGCCGTTATGATTGACCGCGCGGCTGGCGACAAACAGGAAATCCGACAGCCGGTTCATATACTGGATCGCGGCATCGCTGACCGGCTCGTTGGGTTTCGCCGCGAGTTCCACCATGATCCGTTCCGCCCGGCGGCATATCGTGCGGGCCAGATGCAGATGCGCCGCGGCCGGGGTTCCACCGGGCAGCACGAACGAGGTCAAAGGCGTCAATTTTTCATTCAAGGCGTCGATGTCGTGCTCGAGGCGCTCGACCTGGCTCGACAGCATCCGCAGCCGCTCAAGCTTGCCCTCGCGCTGGGGCACCGCCAAGTCAGCACCGAGATCGAACAAATCGTTCTGGATCAGGCCCAGCATCGCGTCGAGTTCAGGCGCCTCACCCAGATGCAGCCGCACGATGCCGATCGCGGCATTGGTCTCGTCGACGGTTCCATAGGCCTCGATGCGCAGATCGTATTTCGGGCGGCGTTCGCCGCTACCGAGCGCCGTGGTGCCGTCATCGCCGGTCCGCGTATAGATACGATTGAGGACGACCATGCCTAACTCCAGAGTTCGGGGTCACCTCTCCCATTGGGATAGGTCGCGAGCATCTTGCGAGCGGGTGAGGGGTTACGGCCTAACGATAGACCGTAACCCCCTCACCCCAGCCCTCTCCCGATCGAAGTCGGATATATCCGACTTCGACAATTTAATATGTCCAACACGGGTAAACCCGAGTTGGATGGGAGAGGGAGCACAACGGCTTCTTTGAGATACTGAAATATTACATCCATCTTTTTAGCGGCCCCATCGCCCAGACCGCGAGCATGGTGATGACGATCGCGACGAACTGCAGCAAGACCCGCAACCGCATCAGTTTCTGCGAACGGTTCGGCGATCCGCCCCGCATCATGTTGATGAGACCCAGCAGCAGCACCAGTGCGACAGCCGCGACTGCGAGGGGAAGAAGGATCATACTCAGGAATGTAGCCATCGGCGCTACATAACACCGTGCCGCGCGCTCCGCCATCATCAGCATTTGAGCCTGATGTTGTCCCAACGATCTGGCTTTTAGCTCAATAATATCAGAAGGTAGGGAAGAATCCTGTTTCCGGGATTCGAAAAGTCCGATTGAGCCCGTTTGCCCCCAGGTCAGGACCAATTGTGAGGCAACTCCGCTACATCTTTCATGTCAGCCTGGACGCGTTTTACACGTTTCTGGCCGATGACGGCTGGGCGATCGCCAGCCACATCGCGCTGTCGACCTTGATGGCGCTGTTTCCGTTTCTGATCGTGCTGACCTCGCTGGCCGGCTTTTTCGGCTCAAAGGAACTCGCCGACCAGGCCGCGGGATTATTGCTGCAGGTCTGGCCCAAGCAAGTCGCCGATTCCCTGGCTGGCCAGATCCACGAGGTCATGACCACCACCCGCGGCGACATCCTGACCATCGGCGCGGTGCTCGCGGTGTATTTCGCCTCCAACGGCGTCGAAGCGCTGCGGGTCGCGCTGAATCGTGCTTATTCGATGATCGAGCCACGGCGCTGGTACTGGCTGCGGCTGGAATCGATCGGCTACACCCTGATCGCGGCTGTGACGTCGTTGGCGATGGCGTTCCTGATCGTGCTCGGCCCGCTGATCATCGAGGCGGTGCGGCGGTACATTCCGCTGATCGTGGAAACCAACGAGCATTTTCTCAATCTGTCGCGCTACGGCATCACCATCGGCGCGCTGATCGTCGCGCTGTTTATCCTGCATGCGTGGCTTCCGGCCGGCCGCCGCAGCTTCGTACAGATCCTGCCCGGCATTATCTTCACGCTGGTGGCGTCATTGGTGTCGGGCATCGTGTTCGGCCAGTATCTGGCACGCTTCGCCAATAATTACGTGACGATGTATGCGGGTCTCGCGTCGGTCATCATCGCTTTGGTGTTTCTGTATTTCATCGCCGCGATCTTCGTGTTCGGCGGCGAACTCAATGCGGCGATCATCAAGTCGCAACTGCCGCACGGCGTGTCGCTTCAAGCAGCGCAGTCGCTAAAGCCCTCGGAGACACAGGCTTGACCAGGAACGCGTCGGCGCCGGCCGCGCGCGAAGCGGCCTCGTCATCGCCACGGCCCGACACCCCGATGATCGCGATACGCCCGAGCGGCGAACCCAGTTCGCGAATGCGCTTGATGGCCTCGATGCCGTTGATGCCCGGCAACACCATATCCATCAGCACCGCATCAAAACCGCCTTGCGAGATTCGCTCGGGCGCGTCCTCACCGCGACCGATGAATTCGGCCTGGTGGCCGAGTTCGGTCAATACCGCATTGAGCACGACGCGGCCGAACGGATTGTCCTCGACGCTGAGAATACGCAGCGCCCCCAGTTGATCCGGCGAAATATCGGCCTTCGCCCCTGAAGCGGTGGCTTTCGTGACCCTGGCGCGGGTCAGCGATACCATCAAGGTGAAGGTAGTGCCGCCGCCCTTCCGTGAGGCCACGGCGATGTCGCCGCCCATCGCCTTCGCCAGCGCTTTCACGGACGACAATCCGAGGCCCGCGCCACCGAAGCGCGAGGCGATGCTGACATTGGCCTGCGAAAACGGCCGGAACAGCCGTTTGATCTCGGCCAACGTGAGCCCGATGCCACTATCCGAAACCGCAAAGGCAACACCGATCTTGCCTTTGACGCCGCGCACCGGCTTGACCGTCAGCGCAACGCCGCCCTGCTCGGTGAATTTGGCGGCGTTGTCGATCAGGTTTTCCAGCGCCGCGCGCAGGCGAACGGGATCGCCGACCACGAAGGCCGGCAGGTTGTCGGAGATCTCGACCTGGCATTGAAGACCCTTGGCCATCGCCCGGCCGGCCAGCGAATCGCCGGCATTGCGCGCCAAGGTCCGCAAATCGAAGAAATCCTGCCGCGCGCCCAAACCGGAATGGCCGCCTTTGGCGGCATCGACAAACAACGTCGCCAGACTAGCCAGATGCTCGGCCCCGGCCTTGATGGTGTCGACCCAGCGCCGCTCGCGCTCGTCGAGGCCTGATGTCGCCAGGAGATCGCTGATCGCCAGAATGCCGGTCAAAGGGGTGCGGACTTCATGCGCGAACGCCGCCAGCGCCGCCTCGACAATGCCGGGTGCGGCCGTCTTGACGGTTCGTTTGCGCGCCCCTTTGCGCGCCTTGCGGGCGGCAAGTTTTGGAGCGCGTTTTTTCAGCGTCCGCTTAGGGCGCTGTGTGCGCGATTTCGGCGCCATGATTCCCCCGACCCGGCCGCCGCCAGCATGCCATGGCAGGCTGGCGGGAGTCACGCCGTAGCGTTTTTGATAGCATGATCGAATTCCGGCCAAACCAAGGGGTTACGCCAGACCGACGAGGCGGCGAATATCGGCCGGCGTCGCCCCGCCAGCGCGGAGTTCGTGCAAGCCGGTTGCGGCGGTCGATTTCGACAATTTTCGCCCGGAATCGTCCAGCAACAGACGATGATGCCGGTAGGCCGGCTGCGGCAGTCCGAGCAGGCGTTGCAGCAGCCGATGCACGCCGGTCGACCAGAACAGGTCCTGGCCCCGCACCACCTCGCTCACGCCCTGCAAGGCATCATCGACGACCACGGAAAGGTGATAGCTGGTCGGCGTCTCCTTGCGCGCGAGGATCACATCGCCCCACGCCTGCGGCCGGGCGGCGACCTTGCCGGTCTCGCCGTCGGGGCCTTCGCCGTGCTCGGTCCAGTCGAGATCGCCGGCGAGCGCGCAAGCCGTCGCCATATCAAGCCGCAACGCATAAGGCGTATCCGATCGAAGCAATTCCGCGCGCTCATCGGGCGAGAGCAGCCGCGCCGAACCGGGATAGAGCGGCGCGCCGTCGGGATCGTGCGGCCAGGGGCCGTCGGCTTCACGCTCCGCCACGAGCTTCGCGATCTCCGTGCGGCTCTCGAAACTTGGATAGACCAGCCCTCGGGCTGTGAGATCGTCGAGCGCCTGGCGATAGGCGGCGAGATGGTCGGATTGCCGTCGCACAGGTGATTCCCAGGTGATCCCGAGCCATGCTAGATCCTGATAGACCGCAGTCTCGAATTCCGGCCTGCAGCGCGTGGTATCGATATCCTCGATGCGCAGCAGGAAGCGCCCGATGGTCTGATTGGCGAGTTCAAAATTCAGCAACGCCGAAAAGGCGTGGCCGAGATGAAGGTAGCCGTTCGGGCTTGGCGCAAAACGGAAAACGGGTGGCATCTGTCAGTCCGTCATGGCCGGGCATAGCCGTCCGAAGGACGGCGTCGCTTTCGCTCGCCTATCCCCGGCCATCCACGCCTTGCAGCGGCACAGCGTAGAAGTTGCTATGTTTATAACGTGTCCCATGTATCCAAAATTTGTGCCGGCACGAGATGATCTTGTCTAACGCCTATATCGTATGAAGACGTGGATGGCCGGGACAAGCCCGGCCATGACGAAGAATTGTGAAATACATGACCGTTCACCTCAACACCCAGGCCGATCTCGAAGACGCCGTCCATGCATTGGTAAAGCAGGACCCGCGGCTGGAACCCGTCCTGGAGCTTACCGGCATGCCGGCGCTGCGGCGGCGCGAGCCTGGTTATGCGGGATTGGCTGCGATCGTCTGCGGCCAGCAATTGTCCACCGCCAGCGCTGCGGCGATCTGGGCGCGCGTGAGTGCCGCGTTCGATCCGTTTCACCACGACGCCCTGCGCCGCGCCCGCGCCGAGCGCCTCGGCCGGCTCGGACTGTCGGCCGCGAAGATCAAGACCCTGAAGAGTCTCGCGCGCGAAATTGCGGCCGAGCGCGTTGATCTTGATGCGCTGGCCAACGAGGACGCCGACGCCGCGCACAACAAGCTAACCGCGTTACACGGCATCGGCCCGTGGACCGCGGATGTGTATCTCTTGTTTTGCCTCGGCCATGGCGACGCCTGGCCCGCGGGCGATCTCGCCGTACAGGAAGCGGTCAAGATCGGGCTTGGACTGAAGACGCGGCCGACGCCGAAAGAAATGGCGCCGCTGGCCGAACCCTGGCGCCCGTTGCGCGGCGCCGCGGCGCATCTGTGGTGGAGCTATTACCGCGTGCTCAGGAAACGCGAAGGCGTTATCGGTGCGGCGGAAAATCCGCCGCAAAAAGCGAACGCTGTTTTAAACAAGATACCTGTTGCAAAACGGTCATCGACCGCAGCAAAGATCACGGCAGCGAAACTGCCGGGATCGAAAAAATGAACTCGACCGACTTCATCGTGGTTCGCAACGATCTGCAGCACTGCAAATTCGTCGAGATGGAGTTGCCTGATCCGGCCGCGCTGCCCGACGAGGCGCTGCTGATAAAGGTCGATCGCTTCGCATTCACCGCCAATAATATTACTTACGCCGTCACCGGCGATGTCCTGAAATATTGGGAGTTGTTTCCCGCGCCTGGAAATTTCGGCAACATCCCGGTGTGGGGATTTGGCGATGTGATCGCATCGCGCCATTCCGGGATCGATGTGGGCGAGCGTCTGTTCGGCTATTTTCCGATGGCCACACATCTGGTGATCGAGGCCACCGACGTCAGCAAGCGCGGCCTGCGCGACGCCGCCGCGCATCGTCAGAATGTAGCGCCGGTCTATAACGCCTATGCGCGCGTCAGCGGCGATGCCGCCTTCGCGGGCCGGCAGGGCGATCATCAGGCGCTGCTGCGGCCGCTGTTCATGCTGTCGTTCCTGGTCGACGATTACCTGGAAGAAAACGAATTCTTTGGCGCGCGCCGCGTGATCCTCTCCAGCGCCTCCAGCAAGACCGCGTTCGGCCTCGCGCATCTGCTGCATCTGCGCAAAGACATCCGCGTGATCGGGCTGACCTCGGCCGCCAATATCGCATTCGTAAAATCGCTGGGATGTTATGATGAGGTCGTCGCCTATGACGAGGTAACGTCGCTCCCGACCGGCCAGCCGGTCGCCTATGTCGACATGGCCGGCAGCAGCGATTTACGCGAGAAGCTACACCGGCACTTCGGCGACGGCATGAAATATTCCGGACGCGTCGGCCTGACCCATCGCAGCTCATCACCGGACGAGCCGGCATTGCCGGGCGCCAAGCCCCATTGGTTCTTTGCTCCTGACCAGATTCGCAAGCGTGCGAAAGAATGGGGGCCCGGCGGCATCGACAGGCGCTTTGGCGCCGCATGGGCGGGGTTTGCCCCGATGCTTGATCGCTGCCTCCGGGTGGTCGAGGGCCGCGGACGCGCAGCGGTGGAGCAGATCTATCTCGACACGCTCAACGGCCGCGTTCCGCCCGATCAGGGTCATATCCTGTCGGTGTCGGAATAAGGCTGAAATCACTTAAGGCCGAAATCACCTGCCCTTTCTGTCCGCTCCTGAAGCGTATAGGTTTCAAGGATCAGGGAAACGCCGCACAGACGGCCGGTGAAGAGAAGCGCGCATGCTCGATAAAACCGACGATGTTTCGATCGCCGCCGAACACTGGCTGGCGCAGTTCGAAACCGCGCTGACAGAACCTGACCCTGCACTGCTGAAGACCCTGTTTCATCCCGACAGTTTCTGGCGCGACGTGCTGGCGCTGAGCTGGAACATCCAGACCATCAACGGCGCCGAACCCATCCTGCACGAATTGAAAGCCCGCGCGGCGCACGCGGCTCCCCGTGACTTCAAGATTGCGCCGGGTCGCGCCGCACCGCGGCGCGTCACCCGTGCCGGTACCGGCGCGATCGAGGCGATCTTCACATTCGAGACCGCACAAGGCCGCGGCAGCGGAATTCTGCGGCTGATCCCTGACGCCAATGACAGCCACAAGCTCAAGGCCTGGACGCTGCTGACCGCGCTCGACGAATTAAAAGGATTCGAGGAACTACTGGGCTCGGCGCGGCCCCGCGGCCAATCCTATTCGCGCGATTTTCGCGGCCCCAACTGGCTCGATCTGCGCAACGCCGCGTCCGCCTATGCCGATCGCGATCCAACTGTGCTGGTGGTCGGCGGCGGACAGGCCGGGCTTTCGATCGCGGCGCGGTGCAAGCAATTGCAACTGGATACGCTGATCGTGGATCGCGAGGCCCGCATCGGCGACAATTGGCGCAGGCGCTATCACGCGCTGACGCTGCACAACCAAGTGCAGGTCAATCATCTGCCCTATATGCCGTTCCCGCCAAACTGGCCGGTCTATATCCCCAAGGACAAGCTCGCCAACTGGTTCGAATCCTATGTCGATGCGATGGAGCTGAACTACTGGACCGGTACCGAGTTCGAGAGTGGCAGCTATGATGAGGTGGAGGGCCGCTGGTCGGTGGCGCTGCGCCGCGCCGACGGCAGCACCCGCACGATGCATCTAAAGCATGTTGTGATCGCGACCGGCGTCAGCGGCATACCGAATATGCCTGATATTCCGACGCTGAAGAGCTTTGCGGGCACCGTGCTGCATTCCAGCCGCTACAGCGATGGCGAGGAATGGAAGGGCAAGACCGCGCTCGTGATCGGGACAGGCAACAGCGGCCACGACATTGCACAGGATCTGCATTCGAGCGGCGCCAAAGTCACGCTGGTCCAGCGCAGCCCGACCCTGATCACCAATATCGAGCCCTCGGCGCAACTGGCCTATGAGATCTATAACCAGGGCACATTAGAGGATAACGACCTGATCGCGACCTCGATGCCGCTGGTGCTGGCGAAACGCAGCCATGCGATGATCACCGAGCAATCGAAGAAGTTCGACGGGGAATTGCTCGATGGTCTCGCACGTATCGGCTTCAAGCTCGATTACGGCGAAGACAACACCGGCTGGCAGTTCAAATACCTCACCCGCGGCGGCGGCTATTATTTCAACGTCGGCTGCTCCGACATGGTGATGCGCGGCGAGATCAAGCTGCTGCAATTTTCGGATATCGAATCATTCGCCGCCGAGGGCGTGCGGATGAAGCGCGGCGATAAGCTTGCGGCCGACCTGATCGTGCTGGCGACCGGCTACAAACCGCAGGAACATCTGGTGCGCAAACTGTTCGGCGAAGCCGTCACCGCGCGGGTCGGTCCGATCTGGGGATTTGGCGACGGACAGGAGTTACGCAACATGTATACCCGCACCGGCCAGCCTGGCCTGTGGTTCATCGCCGGCAGCCTCGCGCAATGCCGCATCAATTCGAAATATCTGGCGTTGCAGATCAAGGCGATCGAGGAAGGGCTGCTGCCGCGCACGCGCGGGCATGGCACCGCATAACAACAAAAACATTCAGGAGGAAAGCACATGCCGACCATTCTCGGCTCCGGCGAGCATCGCTACCGCGTGGTGGAAAACTGGGCAAAACTGCCGGAGGGATTGAGTCTTCCCGACGTCGCCTCCGTCGCCGTCGACAGCAAGGATCGGGTCTACGTCTTCAACCGCGGCGACCATCCGATGGTCGTGCTCGACCGCGAGGGAAATTTCATCAAGAGCTGGGGCGAAGGCCTGTTCGCCCGCCCTCACGGGCTGCATATCGACGCCGACGACAATCTCTATTGCACCGACGATGGCGACCACAGCGTTCGCAAATGCACGACCGACGGCAAGGTTCTGCTCACCATCGGCGTCCCGAAACAGCCGGCGCCTTTCATGAGCGGCGAGCCGTTTCATCGCTGCACCCACACCGCGCTCTCTCCGAAGGGCGAAATCTATGTCTCCGACGGTTACGGCAACGCCTGCGTCCATAAATACACGCCGGACGGAAAGCTGCTGAAGACGTGGGGCGAGCCGGGCACCGATCCCGGCCAGTTCAACATCGTCCACAACATCGTCACCGATGCCGAGGGATGGGTCTATGTGGCCGATCGCGAGAACCACCGCGTGCAGGTGTTCGACGGCAACGGCAAATACGAGACGCAGTGGAACAATCTGCACAGGCCCTGCGCGCTGCATTGCTGCGGCGGCAAGCATCCGAATTTCATCATCGGCGAACTCGGCCCGGCTCTGGCGGTCAACCGCAAGGTGCCCAATCTCGGACCGCGCCTGAGCATCGTCGACCCCAAGGGCAACCGGATCGCGCGGCTCGGCGGCGAGAACGGCCCCGGCCTCGAGATCGGCAAATTCCTGGCGCCCCATGGTCTCGCGATGGATTCGACCGGCAGCATCTATGTCGGCGAAGTCGGCGTCACCGACTGGAAGACCAGTTTTCCAGACACACCGATGCCCCCCGAGCTCAGGGTGGTCAGATGTCTCCAGAAGCTCGAGAAAATCTAAACGGGCAAGACCCCACTGGGATTATATCACGCCGCCCGTTTCACGAAGGCCGCATGCGGCCTCTCGGCGTAGTTCGCATCCTGGTGGGCAATCCACAACATGAAGCCAGAGACGGCAAATGTGAAGGCGACAACAGCGACTTTGAACATGGCGATCTCCTTTATAGAGATATCAGGAATATAGGTCTCGCCGGCGGCGGTGCCAGTTCAAAGAGGCCGGATTTTTCCCCGCCCGATTGGTTACACATTGATGTGATGTGCATGCGCTTCACCGCCAAGCGGGCGTGCTGTCAGTTATCGCCGATCATATCGCGCCGCTGTCGCTCGGATTCTTCCGCATAGCGCCGCATCGCATGGGCTTCGGTCAGAACGCCGATCGGCCGGTGTTCGCCGGTGGCCTCGACCACGGCCAGCGATTCGGCTTCCGCGGCGTCGAACACGGCGATGGCTTCCTGGATATTCATGTCGGGATGCAGCACGACGACCCGATGATGCAAAACACCATGCAGCCCGTTCGTCATTTCGATATCGGCCGCGTGCGCATCCGCCACCAGCACCAGCCCGGCATAATGGCCGGCGGCATCGACCGCGATCACCTGGGTCTTCGATCCCAGCGGAAACTTGCCGCGGAATTCCTCGATCGCCATATCGGCATTGACGGTGGTCACATCGGGCCGCATCAGGCGGCGTACCGTGAGATCGCGGATCCAGCCGACATCGGCGGCGCTGCGGATGGTTTCGCCGCGCAGATGCAATCGCCAGGTCGCGAACGAATAGCCGAACAGTTCGCGCGTGATCTGGGTCGAGATGATGACCGCGACCAGCACGATCGTGGTCAGCCAGAGATTGCCGGTCGACTCCAGCGCGATGAACGACATCGTCAGCGGGCCGCCGATCACGGAAGCCGACAGCGCGCTCATGCCGACGACCGCATAGACGTTTGGATCGAGGTTAAGGCCGGGCCAGATCGCATCGAAGCCAGCGGCGAACAGGCGGCCGCCGAGCGCGCCGAGCAATAGCGTGGCGAAAAACAATCCGCCGCGAAAGCCGCTGCCCAACGAGATCACCGAGGCGATCGCTTTCAGCGCGAACACGGTCGCAATCGCCGCGAGGGGCAGCGAAACAAGCCCAGCAAAGTGCAGGGCGCCGTGCCCCGACGACATCACTTGCGGCGTCTGCAGCGCGAGCAATCCGACGGCGAGACCGCCCAGCGCGGGGCGTAATGGCGGCCAGAGACCGGTCTTCGACAGCAGCGTCTCGCAGAACGCGACGCCGCGCATGATGGCAATACCGAACAGTGCCGCCAGAATTCCGAGCATCGCGGCAACGGCGAGGTCGCGCCCGACCACATCGCCGACCGGCCCGACGCTGACGCCGAGCGACAGCGGTGCAAAAGCATGGGCGACGAAATAGCCCGCCACCGCGGCGACACCGACCGGCGTCAGGCTGGCGGGCGTATATCCCCCGATCACCAGTTCGAACGCATAGAAGGCGCCGGCCAGCGGCGCGCCGAACGCGCCGGCAATCGCGGCCGCCGCGCCGCAGCCGACCATCAGGCGCTGATCGGCGCGGCGCAGATGAAATCCGCGGCCCAGCGAGGCGGCCAGTCCACTGGAGAGCTGGGTGTAGCCGGCTTCGAGTCCCACCGAAGCGCCGACGCCGCTCGACCAGATCGTCTGAAGGGCCACGATCACGCTGCCGCGAAACGACATCCGCCCGCCATGCAGCGCGTTGGCCTCGATCGGATCGATTTCCCGCGCCGGCCGCCAGCGCAACAACAGCAGGAAGGCCACCCCCAAGAGCAGCCCGCCGAGACTGGGAACCAGCAGCGCGCGCAGCGGCTCGATCGTGTTTTGGCTGGAAAGACGGGCTCCCATTTCAAGGTTGAACAGCCCGACATGAAGCAATTCGACCGCGGCCCCCATTGCCGCGACCACCAGGCCCGCCACGATCCCGACCAGCGCCGCCAGAACCACCAGGCTGGTCTCATGGGCGCGAACGAACGCCCTCAGCCGGCGCGGCGCCTCGAGATAACCGGGCTTGGTGATCATTTTGCCGTGTCCGTGCGTGGCCAAAAAGTGGCGGGCCACCCCGTTTAACGGTGTTAACGCTGATCCTGCAATCGGGTCGCGAAACGGGCCATGGCGGAATGGCGGATAAGGCCGTCAACGCTCTTCACAATCCCGTCACGCTGCCTGTAGTATGTCAACTCATGCTGCTTCGCAGCTATATGGGGGCCAGGAGCGTTACTTGAACGCACATGTCTCGCAAGGTGGTTGGCCGGTACTTGTACTGAACGCGGACTTCCGGCCGCTCAGTTACTATCCGCTGTCTCTTTGGTCGTGGCAGGACGCGATCAAGGCGGTGTTCCTCGACCGTGTCAACATTGTCGAGCACTACGACCGTGCGGTGCG
Organism: Bradyrhizobium sp.; assembly: GCA_037201505.1. Taxonomy (GTDB): domain Bacteria; phylum Pseudomonadota; class Alphaproteobacteria; order Rhizobiales; family Xanthobacteraceae; genus Bradyrhizobium. The sequence goes on along the minus strand of JBBCHO010000012.1, from coordinate 232,561 downwards.
CAGCCCAACGTTCGAGATTCAGCTCCCAAGCGTGGTGTCGCTGAAATCCTTCGTCAAGCCGACCACGCATCCCGCCTTTACCCGGTTCAACGTTTTCCTGCGCGACCGCTTCGTCTGCCAATACTGTTCGGCCGACAGCGATCTGACCTTCGATCACATCATCCCGCGCAGCAAGGGCGGCCAGACCACGTGGGAGAACGTCGTCGCGGCGTGCTCGCCCTGCAATCTGCGCAAGGGCAATCTGACGCCGCAACAGGCGCGGATGTTTCCGCGCCAGCCGCCCTTTGCGCCGACGGTGCATCAACTGCATCGCAACGGCCGACTGTTTCCGCCGAACTATTTGCACGACAGCTGGCTGGATTATCTATACTGGGACACCGAACTCGATCCGTAGTTCGCGAGCCGGCCTGCCAGTTTATCGGCGCACACCGCGCTTTGACGAACCTGCCGGTTTCGATTTGCCGGGCGCCGAATCGGACGGCCATGCGCGCATGGCGACGCGGCCGATCTGAGCCATCCTTTCGCGCGAAGCCCCGTCGCGCGCCTGTACGGCCAGGCCGCGCGCAACGGCGCTGAGATAGGCAGCCAGAACATCGACATCGGTATCATCGGGCACATCGCCCTCAGTTATTCCCCTGCGGATGCGCTCAGCCATCGCGCCTTCGGAAAAAGCCCGATGCTCGACCATCATTTCCCGCATGTTCTTCAGCCCCGGCCCCGTCTGGAGGCAAGCAACCGAGATCATGCATCCCGGGGGATGGTCGCCGCGGGTAAACTCCTCCGCCGTCGCATCGAACAGGCGCGAAAATGCCGTCCGGGTGTCGGTGGTTTCGTCATTCAGAATGCCGAAGAACCAGCGGCCGGACGATTCCAGGTATGAGCCGGTCGCCTCGCAATAGAGCCGCTCTTTACTTCCGAACGAGTTGTAGAAACTCGACGCGCTGATCCCCATCACGGCGATCAGTTCATCGAACGACGTTCCCTCGTAGCCGCGTTCCCAGAACAGCTTGGTCGCGGCCATCAAGGCCGTATCGCGGTCGAATATCGCCGGCCTGCCGCGGCCGCGTTTAGTGGTTTGAACTAATTTTGGTGTCATCGCTCCAAAAATCCTTGAACGACGCCTCCCCGCGTTTATATCGCATTGCACACATATTGGAGCGAATTCTCCAAATATCAACCCCTAATCGCGGCCGGGGGGTTCCACCCGTAGACCGCCCTGCAACACGACAATGACTGGGGATGGACTTGTCATGGATCAAATAACCGACCGGATCGCACTTGAAAGAGCCCCTGCCGAGCAGCCGGGCCGACCCGCATGGAAGATGTGGGGGACGCTCATTGCCCTGCTTATTGTCGTCGGGGTGGGATATCTGGCCCTGCCGTTTGGCAAAAGCGGGCCGGCGGCGCCACCGCCCGCCGCCGCTTTGCCGGTCACCGTCAGCAAGCCGTTGCAACGGAACGTCGATGTCCGGCTCGGCTTTCTCGGACAGTTTTCCGCGGTCAACCGGGTTGAACTGCGCGCCCAAGTCGGCGGCCTCCTGACTGAACTCCATTTTCAGGACGGCCAGATCGTCAAAAAGGGCGACCTGTTGTTCGTAATTGATCCGCGTCCCTACGAAATAAGGCTCGCCGAGGCCAAGGCCCAGCTGCAGACCGCAACGGCACGCGTGGCCCTCGCCGACACCCAACTGTCGCGCGCCCAGTCGCTCCGGCACAACGACTTCGCCACCCAGGAAACGGTGGACCAGCGCACCAACGACCAGAATTCGTCTCAGGCCGCGGTTGAGGACGCCAAGGCCCGGATCAAAGATGCCGAGCTCGATCTGGAATATTGCCACGTGACCGCGCCCTTTACCGGCCGCATCGGAGCCCGCCAGGTATCGATCGGAGGTCTCATCTCCGGCAGCCGCGCCGGCGCCAGCGCGACGACCCTGCTGGCAACCCTGGTCTCGCTCGATCCGATCTATCTGAATTTCGACATGAGCGAAGCCGACTTCCTGGCGTTTTCACGTGAACGCGCCCGCCTCAGCGGCCCGCTCGCGGACGAAGTCGCGATCGGCTTGAGCGACGAGAACACTTTTTCGAGGAAAGGCAAACTCGACTTCGTCGACAATTCGCTCGACCGCTCCAGCGGAACGATTCACGCCCGCGCCACCGTACCCAATCCCGATCTGTTTCTCGCACCCGGTCAATTCGCCCGCCTGCGCGTCGCGGTCGCGCCGCCGGCCTCCGTATTGTTGCTGCCGGACGCAGCCGTCGTGCTGGACCAGTCGCAGCATCTGGTCATGACGGTGTCCGCTGACGGCACCGTGGTGCCGAAAATCGTCGAAACCGGCGATCTCAGGGGCGGATTGCGGGTGATCCGATCGGGTCTTGACGCCAACGACCGCGTCGTGATCGACGGTCTGGTGCGCGCGATTCCCAACAGCAAGGTCGCGCCGCAGGACGGTGCGATCAACTACAACGCGGCCGCCGACGGGCAAGGCTAGAGCTTCGGTTCTGAAGCCAGAACCAAAGCTCTAGATTTTTGTTTTGACGCGTTTTCTTGACGCGAACCGGCATCCACTTCGCTTGAAAACGCTACGGTATAGGAACCGAACATGAGCCTTTCCCGAACTTTCATCGACCGGCCGATCTTCGCGACTGTCTTGAGCGTGTTCGTCACGCTCGCCGGCCTCGGCGCACTCGCGATCCTTCCCGTCGCGCAATATCCCGAGATCGTGCCGCCCACGGTTCAAATAACGACCACCTATCCGGGCGCGTCCGCGGAGACCGTTTCGCGCACGGTGGCGACGCCGCTCGAACAGCAAATCAACGGCGTCGAGAACATGCTCTACATGAGCAGCCAATCCACCGGCGACGGCAATCTCACGGTAACCGTGACCTTCCGGATCGGCACTGACCTCAACGTCGCGCAGATGCTGACCCAAAATCGCGTGCAGGACGCGCTGCCGCGGCTGCCCGAAGACGTCCAGCGCCTCGGCGTGCAGGTGCGCAAATCGACGCCCAACATTCTGCTGGCGGTGCATCTGTATTCGCCGGATAGCTCGCGCGACACGCTGTATCTGTCGAACTACGCGACATTGCACGTGAAGGACGTGTTTGCGCGATTGCCTGGGGTCGGCGACGTCACATTCCAGGGCGCGCGCGAATATGCGATGCGGATCTGGCTCGATCCGGACAAGGTCGCATCCCGCGATCTGAACGCCGCCGAGGTGCTGGCAGCGCTTCGGGCGCAGAATGTGCAGGTCTCCGCCGGTATCCTCAACCAGCCGCCGGTCGCCTCGGCCCAGGCCTATCAGATCAACGTCCAGACGCTCGGGCGGCTGGCGACCCCCGAACAATTCGGCGAGATCGTGCTGAAGTCCGATCCGCAAGGCCGCGTGACGCGATTGCGCGATGTTGGACGCGTCGAGATCGGCGCCGCGGATTACGGATCAACGGCCTTCATGGACCGCGGTCCGGGAATCCCGCTCTTGATATTCGCCCAGCCCGGCGCCAATTCGCTCGCGGTCGAGAGCGAAGTGCTGGCGAGCGCGGAGGCACTTTCAAAGGATTTCCCGCCTGGCGTTGCCTACAAGGTGATCTACGATCCGACCATCTTCGTGGCCAAATCCGTGCGCGAGGTCATCACCACGATCTTCATCGCGATCCTGCTGGTGGTTGGCGTCGTGTTTCTGTTCCTGCAGAGCTGGCGCGCCGCTATTATTCCCGTGATCGCCATTCCGGTTTCGCTGATCGGCACCTTCGGCATTCTCTACGCGCTTGGAATCTCCCTCAACAATCTGTCGCTGTTCGGGCTTGTGCTCGCGGTCGGCATCGTGGTCGACGACGCCATCGTGGTGGTCGAGAATGTCGAGCGTAATCTCGAACGGGGGATGCAGCCCGCGGAAGCGGCCCGCGTCACCATGGACGAGGTCGGCGGCGCGCTGATCGCGATCGCGCTGACGCTATGCGCCGTGTTCGTGCCGTCGGCGTTTTTGTCCGGCATTACCGGGCTTTTCTTCCGGCAATTCGCGGTGACGATTTCCGCATCGACGTTGATCTCCTGCTTCGTCTCGCTGACCCTGAGCCCTGCGCTGTGCGCGGTGCTGTTCAAGGCGCACGAACCCGGACACAAAGTCCGACGATCCGGCATCACGGGGCTTGTCCGCGCCGGATTCGAGCGATTCAATTGGGGCTTCGAATGGCTGTCGACCGCCTATGGCCGTTTGACGCAGCGTCTCGTGCAGGCCTTGGGCGTGATGCTGCTGGCTTACGCGTTGCTGATCGGTGTCGCTGGTTTTCAGTTCGCGCGTACCCCGACCGGCTTCATTCCCGAGCAGGATCAGGGGTATCTGATCTCCGTCGTGCAGTTGCCGCCGGGCGCGACGCTCGACCGGACCGAAGCCGTGGTGAAAAAGGCGATCGAAATCATCATGACCACAAAGGGCGTCGAGCACGTCGCCCCGTTCGCGGGACTGGATGCCACCACGTTCACCGTGGCCTCCAATTCCGGCACGATCTTTTCCGGATTGCCTTCCCTGTATAGCCACGAAATCGACGGCGTGACCGCGGCGAGCGTGCTGGCTGACTTACGCAAACGGCTTTCCGTGATCCAGGATGCATACGTGCTGACCATCCCGCCACCGCCGGTTCAGGGTCTGGGCAGCGCTGGCGGCTTCAAGATGATGCTGCAGGATCGCGCCGGTCTTGGGTCCGATGCGCTCGCGAAAGCCGCGCAAGCGCTGGTTGGGGCGGCCAACAAGGATCCTAGTTTTGCCGGCGTCTTCACTTTGTTTGGCACGCGTGCGCCGTCGGTCTATGCGGATATCGACCGCGAGAAAGCCGAGAAAGTTGGTCTGACGCCGACCGATGTCTTCTCGACACTGCAGGTCTATCTCGGTTCGCAGTATGTCAACGACTTCAACTATCTTGGCCGCACCTATCAGGTGATCGCTCAAGCCGACGGAAGCTTCCGCCGAGACCCGCAGGACATCGCGCGCCTGAAGGCACGCAATACTTCCGGCGCGATGGTGCCGATCGGCACGGTGGCGCGATTGAAGGCCGAGAACGCGCCCTATCGCGTGCCCCGCTTCGATCTGTTTCCCGCAGCCGAAGTGATGGGTGTGGCCGCCCCTGGCGTGGCCACCGGCATTGCGCTGCACCGGATGGAAGAACTGGCCCGCCAGGTACTGCCGCCGGGGATCGGCTACGAGTGGACCGAACTGGCGTATCAGCAGCAGCAGCCCGGAACGTCGTCGCTGCTGATCTTTGGCGCGTCGGCGCTATTTGTCTTCCTGGTGCTCGCGGCTCAATATGAAAGCTGGAAATTGCCGCTGGCCGTGGTGATGATCGTGCCGATGTGCCTGTTGGCCTCGGTGACCGGGCTAGGGATCCGCGGCATGCCGATCGATGTGCTGGCGCAGATCGGTTTCGTCGTCCTGGTCGGATTGGCGGCGAAGAACGCCATTCTGATCGTGGAGTTCGCTCGACAGGCCGAGGAGAACGGTGCTTCCGCGGCGGAGGCCGCTGTCAGCGCCGCGCGCACGAGACTTCGACCGATCCTCATGACATCGCTTGCATTCATCTTCGGCGTTGCGCCCCTGGTGGTCGCGACGGGCGCTGGCGCCGAGATGAGGCAGTCGCTGGGCACCGCGGTGTTCGCCGGCATGCTCGGCGTTACCGGCTTCGGTCTTTTATTCACGCCGGCGTTCTACACCGCGGTGCGTAAGCTCGGAGAGAAGAAGAAGCAGAAGCAGGCCGCCAAGGTGGCCGAGGCGGTCTGAAGATTACGTCGTCGGCCGCCATCGGGACTGACGCGTTTCCCGGCGGCCTGACGACGGCCCGTAGCCTTGATGCGGCCAAGCCTGGCCCGCCACTGGCGGGGGTTGCGGCCGCCGGCATACAACGCCAGGTATGAGCGCAAGCAAAATTGTGCCGCTGACACCCCGCATCGAACGGTAGCTTTTTCCCGATCAGCGCCTAACTGAACTGGAGGGCCTGCGGCGCCATCGACAGAGCTGATGCAAATCCGCACAAAAACGATTAAATTGACCGGAGAATGTGCCCCGGTCGGCCAGGAGAATTTCCATGCCCTCTTTGACTGAATGGAAGGTACCGCCGGCCAATCAGCCGCGCGCGGCCGACTACAGTTTCGATCTCGACCGCGTCCTTTCCTCGGTGGTCGGCCTGCATTCGATCATCCCGAGCGACGCCTTTAGCGCCGACACGTTGGGCACCGAGCGCGCCGGCAACGGCGTGCTGATCGAAGATGGGCTGATCCTGACCATCGGCTATTTGATCACCGAGGCCGAAACCGTCTGGCTGCATATTGGCGACGGCCGGGTGGTGCCGGGCCACGCGCTCGGCGTCGACAATGTGAGCGGCTTCGGCCTGGTGCAGGCGCTCGGCCAGATGGATATCGAGCCGCTGCCGCTGGGTTCGTCGGCTACGGCCGAGGTCGGCGACCGCGTCGTGCTCGGCGGCGCCGGAGGACGCACGCGATCGGTCGCCAGCCACATCGCCGCCAAGCAGGAATTCGCCGGTTACTGGGAGTATCTGCTGGAGGAGGCGATCTTCACCCTCCCCGCACATCCCAATTGGGGCGGCACCGGACTGATCTCGACCCGCGGCGAGTTGATCGGCATCGGCTCGCTGCAGCTCGAACGCGAGCGCGAAGGCAAGGACGAGCATGTCAACATGGTCGTACCGATCGACCTGCTCAAGCCTGTGATCGATGATTTGAAGAAGTTCGGTCGCGTCAACAAGCCGGCGCGGCCGTGGCTCGGGATGTATTCGACCGAGATCGACAACAAGGTGGTCGTCGTCGGCATCTCCGCCAAGGGCCCGGCGGCGCGCGCCGAACTCAAGGCCGGCGATGTCATTCTCGCCGTGGCTGGCGAAAAGGTCACAAGTCAGACCGCATTCTACCGAAAACTCTGGTCGCTCGGCTCTGCCGGCGTCGATGTGCCGCTCACGGTCTATCATGAGGGAGTTACCTTCGACGTGGTGCTGGCCTCGACCGACCGCGGCAAGATGCTCAAGGCGCCGCGGCTGCATTAGTAAGTGGGTATATGCAGATGAGCGAGGCCGTGGTGGACGACATCGTGGCCTTGCTGCCGCCGCTGCTGCAATCGCTGGAAGCGCTCGGCTTCATCGCACGGCATCTCAATCCGTCTGACTTCGGTCGTGTCATGCACGCCGCAGGGACGCCGGATCAGGCGTTGCAGGCCGAACTTCCGCGCCTGACAGGCTGGCCGGAAGACTTCGCGCATCTGCGCATACCGTTACAGACCGCGAGCGATGCGGCTTTGGCGGCCTTCGCAGGGTTGCGCAAGGTCCAACAAGGCCATGGCGATCTCGTCGAAGTATTTCGCGCGCTGCGTTATGCGCCGCGCGCGCAGGAAGCACTGTATCCGCTTGCCGCGAAGCTGCCGCCGGTCAGCAGCTTCTTCACCGATCCAGGGTTGCGGGAGGATGCGGAGCTGGAAGCGCGGCTCGCGGCGCCCGCCAACCCCGGCACCGGTATCATTCACCACCATAACGAACCCGGCAGCCGCGGCGGCTTCTCGCTCTACGTGCCGGAATATTATACGCCGAATCGGGCGTGGCCGCTGGTGATGGCGCTGCATGGCGGCAGCGGCAATGGCCGCGGCTTTCTGTGGAGCTGGCTGCGCGATGCCCGCAGCCACGGCGCGATCCTGGTCGCGCCTACCGCGACCGATATCCCTTCGCCAAAAACTACCTGGGCCTTGATGGGCGAGGATACCGACAGCCCGAACCTCGCCCGCATTCTCGAGACGGTGCGCAGCCGCTACAAACATCGATCCGAAAAAAATGCTGCTGACCGGCATGAGCGACGGCGGCACGTTCTGCTACGTCAGCGGTCTCGAAAGCGCGTCGCCCTTCACGCATCTCGCGCCGGTCTCGGCCACCTTCCATCCGCTGATGGCCGAGGTGGCCGACGCGGAGATTGCGCGGTCTGCCGGTCTATCTCGTACATGGCCAGCTCGACTGGATGTTCCCGGTGCAGGTGGCACGGCAAACGCACGAACTGTTATCCGCCGCTGGCGCCAATGTGACCTACCGGGGAACTTGCGGATCTCAGCCATTGCTATCCGCGCGAGATGAATCCGGCGATTTTGGAATGGCTGCGCGGAACGTGAGCGAAAGCCGTCAGCCCGCGCACGCCATCATCCAGTTCAGACCATGCCGCCATTGGCGCGCAGCACCTGGCCATTGATCCATCCGCCTTCGGGGCTGGCCAGGAACGAAACGACAGACGCGATATCTTCAGTCGTGCCGAGACGCTCCATCGGATTCATCCTGGCCAGGCGGTCGATCAGTTCCGGCGTTTTGCCGTTGAGAAACAGGTCGGGTCGCGACCGGTCCCGGCGCCACGGCATTGACCGCGATGTGGCGGCCGCGCAATTCCTTCGAGAGAATTGCGGTCATGGTTTCGATCGCGGACTTGGTCGCGGCATAGATGCCGTAGGTTTCCATCTTGGTTCCAACCACGCTGGTCGAGAAGTTGACGATCCGTCCGCCGTCGCGCAGCCGCTTTGCGGCCTCCCGCATGGTATTGAAGCTGCCTTTGAGGTTGACCGCGATCTGCCGGTCGAACGCCGCGTCATCGCTGTCGGCGATCTTTGAGAGCTTCATGATGCCGGCATTGTTGATCAGCACATCGACGCCACCGAAAGCCGCTTCCGCCGCGTCGAACATGCCGCGCACCGCGTTGGCATCGCTGACATCGGCCTTGGCGGTGAGCGCCCGGCCGCCGGCGTTCTCGATCTTGCGGGCCAGCGCCTCGGCCGGCTTGGCGTCGCCCGAATAGTTGATGACGACCGTGAAGCCGTCCCTGGCCAGGCGTTCCGCCACCGCCGCGCCGATACCGCGCGAAGCGCCCGTTACGACAGCTACTTTATTGGTTTCATTGGTCATTTTCAACCTCCTCATGTTTCGCGGCGTGTCCGCGTTTGATGGCAGTAAGCTAGACCTGTTTATTTCCCGAATAATTCCCTATAAACTGGCATCACAATCCGAAATATACGAACAATCAAATGGATCGATTCGAGGGGATGCGGGTGTTCACCCGGGTGGTCGAGCGGCGCAGCTTTACGCTGGCGGCGGAAGATCTCGGCCTGCCGCGCTCGACCGTCACCGACGCCGTGAAACAATTGGAAGCCCGCCTCGGCGTACGGCTCCTGGCGCGCACCACGCGGCAGGTCAGCCCGACGCTGGACGGCGAGGCGCATTACCGGCGCTGCCTCTCCTTGATTGCCGATCTCGAGGAAGCCGAAGCCGCTTTTGGCGGAGCCAAGCCAAAGGGACTGCTGCGCGTCGATGTTCATGGCACGCTGGCGCGTCATTTCGTGATGCCGCGGCTGCCGGACTTCCTCGCCGAATATCCCGGCATCGAACTTTATATGAGCGAGGGCGACCGGCTGGTCGATCTGATTCGCGAGGGCATCGATTGCGTGCTGCGCGTCGGCGATCTCCAGGACAGCGACATGATCGCGCGCCGCGTTACGATGCTGGAGGAGATCACCTGCGCCGGACCTGCCTATATCGAACGGTTCGGTCAACCCGAGAGGGTCGATGATCTCGACGATCATCTCATGGTCGGCTTTCATTCATCTGGATCCGGCGCCCTGCTGCCGCTGGAATTCACCGTCGATGGCGCGCTGCGCGAGATCACCTTGCGCGCGACGGTTTCAGTCAACGGCGCCGAAAGTCTGGTCGCCGCGGCGCGGCTCGGTCTCGGATTGATTCAGGTGCCGCGCTATCACGTCGAGGACGATCTGAAACGCGGGACGCTGGTCGCCGTGCTCCCTAACTATCCGCCCTCGCCGACGCCGGTGTCGCTGCTTTATCCGCGCAACCGGCAGCTATCGCCGCGCGTGCGCGTGTTCATCGACTGGCTGACGCGGGCATTCGCGCGGGCGTGATGAGCCCAGCGCGAAACTTTGCCGCGTTCACGGAACCATCCTCAGGAAACGTCGTTGTCCGTCATCACCGGAGGGTTTGCGATGCGGGTTTTTCTAGGAATGATTTTGGGTGCGCTGCTGCTGGTCGCAGGCGTCTATGCCTATGATTCGCAGACGACCTCGACGGTCGCCAACGGCCAGAGCGCCTCGAATAGCCGGACCATCGTCAACTGGGATGTCGCGGCCACCGATTGGGATGCGCTGAAAATGCAGGCCCACAAGGACTGGATCAGGTTGTCGTCGAAGTAACCTAACGAGACAATAGCGCCGCCGCAGCTTTGCCGTGGCGCTATGATTTCTTCGCCGCCTTGCGTGCGTCGGCGATCACCTGGGTGAACTGCTCCATCGTCAGCACGCCCGGCACGCGGAACTTGCCGACGATAAACGACGGCGTGCCCCTGAAATCGAATGCCGTGGCCTGATCGTTGTTGCGTTTGAGAATGGCGTCGATCGTCGCGGCATTCGCCGCGAGATCGCGCGAGAGGCGATCCATGTCGATACCGGCACCGGCCAACAACTCGTTGATGCGCGGCTCGGTCAGCTTCGAATTGTTTCCGATCAACGCATCATGCGCCTGACTGGATTTGTCCTGGTATTTCGCCGCCAGCGCCATCCGCGCCGCGATCACCGAGGTTGGCCCCAGGATCGGCCAATCCTTGCGCACCAGCCTGACCTTGCCGTCGTCATGCACGACCTGGCCGAGTTCAGGTTCGAGCTTGCGGCAATAGGGGCAATTATAGTCGAAATATTCAACGATCGAGATGTCGCCATTGGCATTGCCGGCCACCGGGACATCCGGATCGCGCAGCACCAGCGCTTCGGTCAGCACGTTGTCGCCTGTGCCAACGACTGGCGAGGGGCGATGTTCATACCGAGCAAGGCTGCGCCGGCGCCCATCAGGCCCAGCGTGCCACGCCGCGTCAGATACGGCTGCGCCGGATCGTTCAAGTGGGTCATATCGGGTCTCCCGGCTGCGTTTGGCGCACGTCTATCTGCTATTTACGCTCAGAGCGAGGATAAGTTACGCGCCAGCATGTAAAGCGCCACCGCTATGATGACCGCGGCGAACACAATATTGAGCGCGCCATGCCGCACCGACAGGTATTTCGCGAGGCGGGTGCCGATCAGCCCCGCCGACGATACCGCCGGCAATAAACAATCCTGCGAGTTCCCACGAGATCAACCCGGACCAGGCATAGCTCGCCGCGGTGGTCAGCCCGAACGCCGTCACCGCGACCAGCGAGGAGGACACCGCGTTCATGATCGACATTCCCGTCGCCAGCATCAAGGCCGGCACGATCAGGAAGCCGCCGCCGATGCCGAAGAAGCCGGACAGTGCCCCGGTCGCAAGGCCAAGGCCGGCAATGGCCGGCATGTTGTCACGGGTCATCTTCACATCGGGCAGGCCGATTCGGGTGCGCGTTTTGAGCATCAACACCGCAATCACCAGCATCAGCAGCGCGAACAGCGCCAGCAATTTCTGACCATCGAGCATTTTGCCGAAGATCGAACCCATAAACGCGCCGAGAATACCGGCCGCCGCAAACATCAGCGCGCACGACCATTGCACTGTGCCGTTGCGCGCATGGTTCGACAGATTGACGGCGGCATTGGCAGCCACCGCGATGGCGCTGGTGCCGATCGCGACATGGGCATCGGCGACGCCGACCACATAGACCATCAGCGGCACCGCGAGGATCGAGCCGCCGCCACCGACAAGGCCCAGCGAAAATCCAACCAGCGCTCCCGATGCCAGTCCCAGCACGCCCTGCATCGTGGAGATTATCAAAACGTCACCTTATCCTTGCCGCGCGACCCTAAAGGGATTTTTGCCAAACCTCCATGGCGGCAGTGCAGCAAATCAACACGGGATCAACGCACCAATAGCGTCACGGCCAGCGGCACCAGGAGCGAGGTCACGAGCGCGTTGAGGCTCATTGCGATGCCGGCAAAGGCGCCCCGCGACCGCGTCGACCTGAAACGCGCGGGCGGTGCCGATGCCGTGTGCGGCGATGCCGACGGCGAATCCGCGCGCGCGGAAGTCCGTGATGCGCATCCGGTTCATCAGCGGCGTCACGATGATCGCGCCCATGATGCCGGTGAGGACGACCGCGACCGCGGTCAGCGACGGATCGGCATGCAGGGATTCGCTGATGCCCATCGCGGACACCGGCCGTGACCGATTTCGGCGCCAGCGACAGCACCACCGCGCGCGGCAGGCCCGCGACCTCCGCCAGCAGCACGATCGAAATCACCGCGGTCACCGAGCCCGCGGCAAGTGCGACCAGCATCGGCAGAATCGCGGCCAGCACGGTCTTGCGGTTTTCGTAGAGCGGCACCGCCAGCGCCACGGTTGCCGGTCCGAGCAGGAAATGCACGAACTGCGCGCCGCCGAAATAGGTCGTGTAGGAGGTGCCGGTAAGCAGCAGGAACGCCCCGATGATCCAGATCGAATGCAGCACCGGATTGGCCAGCGCATTCCGGTGCGTTGCCAGCGAAACGACGTCCGCGATCGCATAGACCAAGAGCGTCACCGTCAGCCAGAGCAGCGGCGACTGCGACAGATATACCCACAACGAGAGCGGATTTGCGCTCATCGCGCGCTCCCGTTTGGCACGCCCTCGCCACGCGTCATCAGGCGGCTGGCGAGACGAAACGTCGCCACCGTCACCGCCAGCGTCACCACCACCGAGATCGCGAGAATCACAATGACGGCGATGCCGTGCTCGGCGATCAGATCGAGCTTCTGCACGACGCCGACACCGGCGGGAACGAACAGCAGCGACAGATGCGCGAGCAGGCTTCGACTGGCATTCTCCACGCCACCCTGCTGCAATGGCCCACGCGCGAGAATTTTGAAGCGGTCACGCGCCAGCAGCAACACCCAGCAGAAGCATCAGACCGACCACCGGACCGGCATCGGCAAGTTGAGACCGCGCACAAAAACTTCGCCGGCCAACTGGCAGAGCAGGATCAGGCTGAGGCTTGCGATCATTCGACGGTCCACGGACGGCTGATTAGAGCACGGAGGCTTTTGATTGAATCGGTCGGTCAGCGGGTTCACTTACCTCTCCCTGTGGGAGAGGTCGAATCGCGCAGCGATTCGGGTGAGGGGTTACGCTCTATCGATGGACCTGAACCCCTCACCCCGAACCCTCTCCCTAAGGGAGAGGGAGCGCACCTTCGATGCCGTTGCAGATCATTCTAATCTCATCATGCTCTAGCCGCATCAAATGGTGCCGGCGAACGCTTCACCCCTTCAGGCGGCTGACGCATTCGCTGTAATAGCCGCCGCTCTTTTCGATCCATTTCAGGCCGTCATTGGCATTGGTGGCCTTGTTGGCGGTGAACTGGTCCGCACAGGTATGCGTCCGCGCCTTGTCCGGGGTCTCCGTGGGAATATTTCGGCGCAATCGCTGTCGGGAATACCGCCTGCGACGTGGTCGGTCCGCACTCCTGCTCGCGAAACTCTTTCCACTTGCGGCCCTTCAGCTTGCCGGAAACTTCAGCGGTCAGATATTTCAGCCCGCATCCCGCGGCCGATGGCCCGGGTTTTACGACGGTCGCGGTCGAGGTCGGATTGGACGGCGGAGACGTTGCCGACGGCGAAGGGTCAGGTGCTTTTGCTTCGGAGGCTGGCGCCGTCGCGGACGCGGCAGGCTCTGCCGCCTGGGCAAGCCGGCCGAAATTGGCCGAATGATCGGCAGCCATCGCCGGGACGATCTGGGCCGGGGCGATCTGGAAAAACACGATGACCCCGATCGAGGCCGTTATGCGCCGGAAACTTTTCGTCATATCCGCCTCGCGAAATCGACTGGTCGCATCCGGCAACGCTTCCTTTTATTCAATTGCTATCGGTAAAAAGACTTTTCAGTAAAAAGCCTATCAGTAAAAGGCTCTTGTCAGTAAAAGACTCGGGCCAGTTCAGCCCGAGCCTTTCACGGATCAGAAGGACGTTCAGCCCTTCAGCTTCTTGTTGCACTCGCTGTAATAGCCGCCGCCCTTCTGGATCCATTTCAGGCCGCCATTGCCGTTGGTTTCCTTGTTGGCGTTGTATTGATCGACGCAGGTATGCATCCGGGCCTTGCCGGCGCTTTCCTGGGCGTATTTCGGATTGATGGCGAACGGGAATACCGCGTTGCCGGTCGGCATCGGGAAGGCGGGCGCGGCTTCGGGCTTCTTCGCCACCTCTTTCGGTGCGGGCGCGGGTGCGGGCGCCGGCGCGGCGGCCGGGGTCGCGACAGCATCTGCACTGCATTGAGCTTTGCGGAAATCATTCCACTTCTGGCCATTGAGGGTGCCGGCGGTTTTCGCCGCCTGGTATTTCGCACTGCACTCCTGCGAGCTCAGCGCCTGCGCCGGCGATGTCGCCACAAACGCTGCAAATCCCGACGCCGCAACCGCACACAATAATTTTGCTTGAATGGTCATCCTTGGTCTCCTTGGGGCAAGTCTATCTGGGGGCATGGCTATCTCGAGGTCCCCATCCTAACGTAGCGAAGGCGGGTGACAACGGCCATCCGCCGCGCCACAAAAATATCGCGGCGCGGAAGCGCTGTCCCACCTGCTTTATTCATCCGCGGTTCAGCATCCCGGCGCGACGTTGCCCCTTTCTTTTAACCCCGAGGTGCCTGCCATGAAGACCATATCTTCCCGCGCGATCGCGACCGCCTTCGCATCCATACTGCTGATGGGTTCTGCGTTCGCGCAAACACCCGCCGCCGCGCCGGCCGCAAAAGCCGAGAAGGCACCCGTGGTCCACACCGCGGCCTCGCTGGAATGCTCCAAGGAAGCCGATGCCAAGGGATTGCACGGCAAGGAGCGCAAGAAATTCCGCTCCGAATGCAAGCGCGCTGCCGCCGACAAGAAGTGATCCAGCCGGTTGATTTTGACTGCTCCCTCCCCCGCCCGGGGAGGGAGCAGTTCGTTACGGATGATTCGGTGCTTGTGATTCGGTGCTTGTGATTTGGTCCCTGCCCGGCGTGTTCTGGTATCGGGCTCCGTTCGTGCCGATTTCCTGCCGATTTCTTGCCAATTTTCTCGCCCGTCGTAGCGCATTGCTGCAGGTGCGTTGTCGCAATTGTCCCCCGCTTGCGGATTTGCCATAACGCGGCGTGAGCCAGATCCTTGTATCCCAAATCCTTGCATCGATGGGCCAAGCCCTCCCGGGCCGCGCCAAACTCTTCAATTTCCTTGAAACGCTGGCGATCGGCACCGCCGGCGGTACGCTGTTTTTATGGGCAGATCTCCCCGGTGGATTGATTTCCGGCGCGATGATCGCGGTTGGCATTGCCGCCATCGCAGGCAGGCCGCTGGTCGTGCCGGCGATTGTTACCCAGTCGGTGCTGGTTCTGCTCGGGATTTCGCTGGGCACGCTGGTCTCACGGCAATTGCTGCAGCATGTCAGCGCCTACCCGGTGACCATTGCCTTGCTGGCACTGGCCACCTTCTGCTCGACCTTCGGCAGCAGCCTCTATCTGCAGCGCTTCCATGGCTGGGACCGGACTTCGGCCTTTCTGGCCGGTAGCCCGGGCGCGCTGTCGCAAATCGTCATCCTCGCCGCGGAGAAGGGCGCCGATGTGCCGGGGATCGCGGTGGTGCAGACCATGCGCGTAATCATCCTGACCGCGGCGCTGCCGCTGCTGCTGGCGGTGATCGGCATGACCCCGGCGTCGCCGTTGAGCCTGATGACCACGACCGCTTCGCCGCTTGAACTGACCGCGCTGGTCGCGGCTTCGGTCGCCGTGTCGCTGCTGTTGCGGCTGGTAAAATTTCCGGCGAGCTGGATGTTCGGCGCGATGATCGGAGCCAGCGTGCTGCATGGCACCGGACTGGTCGAGGGCGGGCTGCCGCCCTGGCTGCGCGGAGTGGCACTGGTCGGAATCGGCGCGCTGATCGGATCGCGCTTTGCGCGGATGCGGCCCAAAACCCTGCTCAGCCACGTCAACGCGGCGCTGGGGTCCTTCGCGGTCGCCGTCGCCGTGACCGCGCTCTTCGTCATCGTGATCGCGCTGACCACGCCGGTCAAATTCAGCGACATCGTGGTCGCGTTCGCGCCCGGCGCGATGGACGCGATGCTGGCGCTGGCGCTAACGCTGCACATCGACCCGATCTTCGTCGGCGCGCATCATCTGTCACGGTTCGTGTTCGTCACCATCGCGACCCCCGGCATCGTCCATCTGTTCGGACGGCCGCAGGAAGATGTGGACGATTAATTTTTGTTTTGACGCGTTTTCTTCACGCGAACCGCTATCCACGGAGCCTGTCATCGGGCGCGCGTTCGCGCGACCCGTTGGCTCGAAAACGCGCTGGCATTAGCGGCGCGCGGTCCGCGCAAAACCCCGGATCGCGATCGCGGCCATCAAGAGCGAGATCAGCACGTTGTAGCCGGCCAGCGACAGGCCGAGAAAGCGCCACTGCACCTCATCGCAGCGGATCACCTTGACGGTGTCGAGCCGCTTCAACAGATCTCCGGCGCTGCCGAGGCCTCCGATCGGGCCGGTGCAATCGGTCGGTCCCTGCCAGAATCCCCATTCGACCCCGGCGTGATAGCTACCGAGCACGGCATTGGCGAGCGCGGCCAAAGCGAGAAGCGCGAGCCCGGCCAGCAACACCGCGCGCGGGGCTTTCTGGCCTGCCGCCAGCGCGATCAATGCGCCGAGCGGGATCGCCAGATAATACGCATAGCGCTGCTCGAGGCAGAGCGGACAGGGACGGATATCCAGTACCAGTTGAAAGTACCAGGCCCCGGCGATGGTCCCCGCCGCCAGCGCCGTGACCGCCAAGGCGGCCATCAGCGCCGGGTTGGCAGCGTCGCGCGCAGGCGATGTGGTGGCGGTGGCATGAAGCGTCACGTTCATCTCCCGTATCCAGGCGCCGTATTCAGGCGATCTTAGCTCTAACGCGATTTCCTGACGCAAACCGGCCGAAAAACGCTCTAACCCGCGCGGATGGCGCTGTCGAGGCGGGCGCGTTCACACCCCGGTGTTTGGCCCCTGTACGACCTGTGTTTGATCATGGCGCCGCCCCGATTTGAGCTGCCAACGCGGGTTGACCCGCAGTCACCGGCCGCTATATTCCGGCCGCTTCGCGACGCTGGTTCTTTAGGGCTGGCATCCGAAAGCCCCTGTGGCGGAATTGGTAGACGCGCTCGACTCAAAATCGAGTTCCGCAAGGAGTGCTGGTTCGATTCCGGCCAGGGGCACCACCCGCCTTCGCTAAAGCTTCGGCGGGCCCGACCTCCGCAGGTGGGTCTCCGGCGTAGCCTCTTGCGAAGCCGGTCTTTGGTTGGCAAGCTACCGTCAAATCTATCGGAGCGAAGCAGCATCAGCCCCACGTCTTCGCGCTGACCGACCGATGCCATCCGATCAGCCAATGCTCCGCCAGCAAGATCGCGCGGTTTAGCGCAAACCCGAGCAACGCCAAGGTCACGATCCCTGCGTAAACGTCGGTGATCTGGAGCATGTGCTGGGCAACGACCACCCGGCGCCCGAGGCCGTTGAAACTCATAATCATCTCGGAAGAAATCCCGACCACCAGCGCGATCGCCATGGCGACCCGCAAGCCTGTCATGATCCTCGGCAGCGCCGCCGGCAGCAGGACCGTTCGAAATAGAATTCCCTTGCGCTTGCCGAACGTCCGCGCGGTATCGATCAGCACGGGATCGACAGAGCGAACGCCATCGACTGTGGATAGCAGGATCGGAATCATGGCCGCACTGGCCACAATGAAAATGTGCATGCCGGTGCCGACGCCGAATGCAACCGCCGCGATCGGCACCAGGGCCGTCGCCGGAACAGGGCGCAGCACCTCGATCGTCAAATGGAGCGTGCGATAGACCATGTCGGAAGTGCCCATGATCAGGCCGACACCGATACCGAGCATAGCCGCGACCGCAAAGCCGCCGACAACGCGCGTGCACGTCGCCGCCAGATCCGCATAAAAGCCGGCATCCGTCCATTGCGCGGTAAACCGCCCGAGGACACTGACCGCCGAGGGGACGACTTGGCGGTCCAGAAAGCCTGATTGCGAACCGATCTGCCAGCACAACAGCAGGAGCAGTGTCGTCGCCAACCCAAGCATCCATGGCCGCTGCTGGATTTGGGCGAGCATGCTCAACGGCCCATCATTTGACGATGCCAGCGCAGCATGGAGCCTTCGAAAACGCCGAACAGCTTGCCGATGCCATATCCGAGAACTGCGACGAGTATGATTCCCGCATACGCCTCTGGCGTTCGCGAAGCGCCCTGTTCCTCGCCAATGTAGCCGCCCAAACCGCCGCCGAATCCCGAAACCAGTTCGACCACGACCGTGACGATGACGGCGTTACCGAGCGCAACCCGCAATCCAGTGAATATCTGCGGCGCCGCCGCCGGCAGAATAATGGTCGAGAACTGGCGCAAACCGGACACCTGAAACGTGCGGCCGGTATCGATCAGCACGGGGTCGATGCCGCGGACCCCGTCCATCGCATGCAACAGCACCACCCAGCCCGATCCGAATGCGATCACGCTATAGGCCATGGCGTCGCCAAGCCCGAGCATGAGCACGGCCACGGGCAGCACGGCAATAACCGGCAGCGGCCGGAAAAACTCGATGATCGGCTCAGTAGCTGCGTACAACAACCGCCAGCGGCCGAGTGCGAAGCCGGCCAGTGTCCCGAAGACGACCGCGATGGCGTAGCCGACCACGAGCCGCCGCGCCGTCCGCAGGAATTCGATCGCGAGGTCGCCTTGAAGAATTTCAGTTACCATGGCGTGCGCGATCGCGCTCGGAGCGGGTAGCTGATCCTGCGTGACCAGCCCGAGGCGGGCAATCGCCTCCCACGCGACAAGGAGACCGGCAAGGAACACCACGCCCGACAAACGCTCGACGATCTTCAAGTGGCGTTCTCGACCGCTGGCGTGATGATCAGACGAAATAGCTGCCGGCGCAGTTCGGAGAAACGAGAGTTTTCCTTGCTCTCGATTTGATCCCTTGGCCGGGGCAGGTCGATCGGGATATCGGCGATGACCCGGCCCGGCCGCGATCCCAGCACCAGCACCCGATCGCTCAGATAGATCGCCTCGTCGATATCGTGCGTCACGAACAGCACAGTCAGCGCCGTGCTGCTCCAGATGCCCAAAAGCATATCCTCCAACTGATTGCGCGTTTGCGCATCGAGCGCGCCAAACGGTTCGTCCATCAGGAGATATTTCGGCTGCTTGACCAAGGCGCGGGCAATGGCCGCCCGCTGTTGCATGCCGCCCGAAAGCTCCCACGGGTAGTAAGCCTCAAAGCCGGCCAGACCGACCTTGCCGATATACGCGCGGGCCCGATCGGCGGCTTCGTCCTTTGAGGCGGTTTCCTCGATGGGATAGGCGACGTTTCTGACAAGACGGCGCCAGGGAAATAGCGAGCGGCTATATTCCTGAAATACGTAGACGACTTCTTCGGGCGTTCCCTGAACCGGGCGCTTGTCGATCAGGACGGCGCCGCCGGAGACCTCCGTCAAACCTGCGATGCAACGAAGCATCGTCGACTTTCCGGAACCCGACGCACCGATGATCGAGACGAATTGCCGCTCCGGCACCTGAAAATCGATGTTGTCCAAAATCGTTCGCGCGGCGCCGGACCCGGAATAGATCTTCCGCAACCCTGAAACTTCAAGCATGGGCCTCCGATACGTCCGGCACCGCTGATGCACTCACATCTTTCAGGCGCACCGTTCAGGCAGCGACCGCGGCCATGATCTCGATTTCAAGCAGAAATTCCGGATCGCTCAATCGGGTCACGCCTATCAGCGTGCTGCAGGGTTTCTTGGTGAAGAAACGCTGCGTGCTCGGGTGACTTTGCGCCACCTTCAGCTTGTCGACATCCAGCGTGTAGGTCCGGCGAAACGTGACGTCGTCCCAGGTGGCGCCGACGGATTTGAGCTGCGCGTCGAGTTTCTCCATCACATAGAGATATTGGGCAAGATAGTCGCCGGGAAACACGGCGCTCATATCCTCCTTCTGCGGAGTCATGCCCGAAATCCAGATCAGCTTCATCGGACCGGTGACGGTGATGACCCGGGTAAAGGCCGGATGCTCGAAGATCACCGGTGGATTGATGTGCTGCTTTTCCATTGTTTCACCTCACTTATTTCGCAACGGGGGCGTATTCGGACACGATCTCATGACAGTCGAAGCTTTTATCGATCTGCTTTTGCCTGGCCATGAAATCGATCACGCCCTGGATTTCCTCCGGGCGAACGGTCGTCGATATCACGTAGTGCTGCGGAAAGAACTGACTGAGAACCGCCTGATCGATGCGCGTCTCCTTGGCAAGGATCGGCAACACGTCCTGCGGATGATCCAGCACGAACTGGGTGCTGGCGTTCATCGCGGCGACGAAGCGCCGCGCCTTCTCCGGATTTTCGGCAATCCACGACGACTTGGCCACGAAACCGGAAATCATGAATCGTTTGGCGATCGAATCCAGATGTTTGACGACGAATTTTGTCGATCCATTGCCGAGCGACACGGTCATGAAGGGTTCGACGATATGCGCGGCATCCAGTGTTTTGGATTGCAGCGCGCCGACGATCTGCGTGAAAGGAATTTCCAGGACATGAACCTTGGAGAAATCGGCGCCATTGTCGCTCATCCAGCCGCGCAATGCCGCCTCGGATATCCCGCCTGTGGTGACGGCAACCGATTTGCCTTCAAGGTCCTTGGCGGAGGCGATATTCAAATCGGGCCGCGAGACGAGGACGGCATCGGCATTCGCCGAGTCGTAGATATCGGTCTGATAGAGCAGCTTCCAATCGAGCCCGTTCACATGCGCCCGTATCAGAGAATCGATCGACATCGTGACGACTTCCACCTGGCCCGACGCCAAGGCGCTGACGATCACCGAGTAGTTTGCCAGCACCTTGCGGGAGAGATCGAACCCCTGATCGGCAAAGAAGCCGTGCTGCGCGGCGACAATGCCGTTGGTGTAGGGCATGATCGGGGCGCTGCTGATCGACAGTGGCAGTTTGGTGGCTTCGCCGGCGAACGCCGCACCGGACAGACACAGGCTCACCGCGAGGAACAGGCGATTTGCAATTCGTGATGGAAGCGTTGGTTCGCTCCTACGCGACCATCGGCGCCGCGCAGTTGGATTTTTCTTCCCGGCGTCGGGATCAGGCAAGTGCCTGGCCGAGGAACTTCGCACGCGATTGACAAACCCCATCACATACTTCCATCAGACGCGCCGATTACATGGGGCGCTCTCGAAACGAAGCAAACTCCATGCCACCTTGAGTCGAAAAGCCTGATCGAAGTAACGTCATTGCGATGAGGGCGAAACCGCATCCTGCCGGACGGAACCGCTATCCTTCGGAAGTTCGCTATCCCCCGTTCCATGCTGTTTCGCTTTGATTTACGAACAACCGCGTCGGGTTAGATATGATGAAGCGATACGGATCACATCCCGGCAGTCTAGCGCCTGGTCGTGATGTTTCTAATGATCGTCTCTGACAGCCGCACGACAAGTGTTTTCAACTGATTGTTCTCGTTTTCAAGATTATCCAATATCTGTTTTAATCGGACGTCTCGGTCGATTTCATCAAAACGGTTAACCCAATTCTTCTTGCGAACAATCTCTTGCATTGTGCATCCCTCGGCTCGGAGCAGGCTATCCCAATCGCTACATGCAGAAGTGATTGCCGTAAATCTGGTAGGTCTACGTACACAACCGAGCTACGTAGGTAGTTTAATGTCCCGCAAGTGAGCGTTTTTGAACACAAAATATCCGATGCGTAGCGTATTCATGAACTGCAACTTACATAGTCGTGAGCTCTGCGGACGATGGCGCATCATTAGTGCCGGTCGTCCAGCCCCGAGAGGTGATCTTGAGGAACGGACATGGGCGGTCAATGTTCGAAGATGCCGTCAAACCGGCTTTGACGCGGGCTCTTGTGATTGACGACGATGCTTCGGTTGGCTCGGCCGTTCGGATGATCTTGAATCGTGAAGGTTGCGACGCGGTGCACGCACCGAGCGTGGATATTGGAATCAAAGCTTTTGAAGCTTCCAGTTTCGGCCTGGTGATCGTCGATATCTTCATGCCGGGAACGAGTGGTCTCAATATCATCACTCAATTGCGACAACGGGAATCGAAGCTCCCAATCCTGGCGATGTCCGGCTTTCGATTTCGTGATTCGATGGATCGCAGCCTGGATTTTCTTGGCCTGGCAGCCGACGCCGGTGCGACGATCTGTTTGCGTAAGCCGTTCACGCCCCATCAATTGATGGCGGCGGTCCACGCCAGCCTCGGGCCTGGGCGTTCGCACCATTACGGCCGGGAACCAACGCGAGGACTGTTGCGATGAAAAATGGCCGATTCAACATTGTTTCCTCTGCTCCCGTATTCAACAATGCCGAGACGAGGCTCAATCGAGTTCAGTGCGAGTTGATGTCGGAGGCGATAGGACGGGCGGTAAACGATGCAGTCGCAGCGATGGCGCACCAGTTGAGCGAGCCGGTTACCGCATTGCTGCTTTATCTTCACGAAATCAAGCAAGTTGCCGAAACTTCCGACAGCGCCGAGGCGATTCCAGCTTCGATGCGGGAAATGGCAGAGTGCGCGCTTCACGAAACGGAACGCGTTCGCGGCATTATCGATCGGGTCAGTCATATGATCGAAATGCCGCCCGCTGCCGAAGCTGCCTTCGCCCGCGGGCGCGAAGCGATCGATTCCTGGAGACGAAACAGTCACGCCGATATGGCTCACCCCGAATCACGGGTTGCGTCTCATGCCGGCGAACAATCCTTGACCCCGCGCGAGCGCGAAGTCTTGACGCTGATCGCCGGCGGCGCTTCCAACAAGGAAGGCGGATACCAGTTGGGAATCAGCACCCGCACATTTGAGGCGCATCGTGCCCATTTGATGGGAAAACTCGGAGCGAAGAACGCCGCTGATTTGCTTCGCATCGCGTTCAAGCAATAATCAATGAGGTCGTCGCATCCAACGGGGGAACGACGAACAAATCCGGCCAGCTGATTTGAAAGATGCGGATATAGGTACGAATACTCTAAGTAATAATAGTTCTTGGCGTCCGATGCCGAATTAAGCTTTCGCTACACTGTGTAATACAAGATCTGATTTTGCGAATGGTGGCTCGCGGCGGATGGCGCTCGGGACATGAAGAACATCCTCCCGGCAGATTGGACGGAACAATTGCACGTCGTTAGCGCACGAATCGTCACTGACACGTTGCGTATGCGATGAGGGGAGGAAACCTATCAAACAGGACCGTCTACTTTGCGCTCGGCTCGGTGATCGCGATCCAGCTCGTCGCGGGGGTATTTTCCTATCGCAGCGTTGCCATATTTGGAGACGTTCAAGAACGGCGCGGCGAGGAGCGATTGCTGGGGGCGCCGGAAGCGGGAGTGGCACAGACCGAACGCCAAACCAAAGCGACGCTGATCCTCGTCATGCTTCTCGGCCTGGCGATTACCGCTGGCGCAGGCTGGAGGGTTTGTCGCGATAATTTCAGGCGAGGGCTTGCGGAGGAAGCGTTGCAGGGGAGCGAACGTAGATACCGGACACTCGTGGAAGGGGTCAGTGATTACGCGATCTCGATGCTGAATCCGCTCGGCGAAATACGCAGTTGGAATTTTGGCGCGGAACGAATGTCAGGCTATTCGCTTGAAGAGGTCGCCGGTCAGAATTTTTCGCGGTTCTTTCCGGCCGACGACATCGCAGGCGGTAAACCGCAAGAGATACTGCGACTAGCAGCGGAAAACGGCGAATATGAAGATCAAGGCATGCGCGTGCGCCGCGATGGCGCGCATTATCTGGTGCGGGCGGCCTATACGGCATCGTACGACGCCTCCGGAAATCTGAACGGCTTTTCCGTCATCAGCCGTGACCTCAGTGAAAGCACGCAATCCGGTGCGAAGTATCACGGACTCATGGAAGCCGCCCCCGATGCGATGGTGGTGGTGAACCAAGCTGGAGAAATTGCGCTTCTAAATCTTCAGGCGGAAAAGCAGTTCGGATACCGCCGCGACGAACTGCTGGGGCAAAAGGTAACGAACATCATTCCGGATGGTTTCGCCGAGCGTCTGGTCGCGGATGACCTTCGTTCGGCGGAGGACGCGCGGGCCCAGGAGATCGGCACCGGCATCGAGCTGACCGGGCAGCGAAAGGATGGCAGCAAGTTCCCGATCGAAATCATGCTGAGCCCGCTTGAAAGCGCGGAAGGAACGTTGATTACGGCTGCGATCCGCGACATCAGCGTACGCAAGAATGCTGAACGCGTTCTGGCGCAGATGGAAGCCAAATATCGCGGCCTGCTGGAAGCCGCGCCGGATGCGATGGTGGTGGTGAACCAGGTCGAGGAAATCGTTCTCGTCAATCTGCAGGCGGAAATGCAGTTCGGATATCATCGCGACGAACTGCTGGGGCAAAAGGTAACGAACATCATTCCCGATGGCTTCGCCGAGCGGCTGGTCGCGGACGCTCTGCGATCGACCGAAGATGCGCTGGCGCAGCAGATCGGCACCGGAATCGAACTCAACGCGCGGCGGAAAGATGGAACCGAGTTTCCGATCGAGATCATGTTGAGCCCGTTGGATAGCTCGGAAGGAACCCTGGTCACCGCCGCAATCCGCGATATCAGCGTGCGCAGGGCGGCAGAAAAGCATCTGAGGCAGATGGAAGGCCAATATCGCGGGCTGCTGGAAGCGGCGCCCGATGCAATGGTGGTGGTCAACCAGGCCGAAGAAATCGTTCTGCTGAACGTCCAGGCCGAGAAGCAGTTCGGGTATCGTCGCGACGAACTGCTGGGGCAAAAGGTAACGAATATCATTCCGGATGGCTTCGCGGAGCGGCTGGTCGCAGACGCTTTGCGATCGACCGAGGACGCGCTGGCGCAGCAGATTGGTACTGGTATCGAACTGACCGGCCGAAGGAAGGATGGCGACGATTTTCCAATCGAAATCATGCTCAGTCCGCTGGAGAGCGCGGAGGGGATTCTGGTGACGGCCGCAATTCGCGACATCAGCCTGCGCAAGGACATGGAGCGACTGAAAGATGAGTTCGTCTCCAATGTGAGCCACGAGTTGCGAACACCGCTGACCTCCATTTCCGGGTCGCTTGGCCTGCTGGTGGGGCAGTGGGGAGAGAAATTGCCCGACTCCGCGGCGCGCCTGTTGACGATTGCGCATACCAACAGCCAGCGGCTGGTTCGCCTCATCAACGATATTCTCGATATCGAGAAGATCGAGTTCGGTCGCGTCGTTTTTAAACTCGGCCGGATCGACGTGCGCACGCTGATCGAACAGGCGATCGAAAGCAACCGTGGATTCGCCGAAGGCTATGACGTGAACGTCCGGCTCGACCCGGCGTCGGTTGACGGCGAAGTGAACGCCGACCCGGACCGGCTGGCTCAGGTAGTCACCAATCTGCTTTCCAATGCGATCAAGTTCTCGCCGGTCAACGGCGAGGTGCTGGTTACGATCGAGAGGCATGATGAGGTTGTCCGCATCTCGGTGCGCGACCATGGCGCCGGCGTGCCAACCGATTTCAAGCCGCATATTTTCAAGAAGTTCTCCCAAGCCGATGCCACCAGCACCCGCCAGAAGGGGGGCACCGGTCTTGGCCTTAGTATTGCAAAGCAGATCGTCGAACGGCTGGGCGGGAAAATGGGCTTCCACGACGCGCCGGGCGGGGGCTCAGTCTTCCACGTCGAGCTGCCTAGCCTGCTTGGAGAACCCGATTGGGAAGTCGATCTCGACGCCGGGACGGGCGCTCCACGCATACTGATTTGTGAAGACGACCGCGAAACCGTGCTCTTCATGCGCGAACGGTTGCGGCTGATCGGGTACGCCGCGGATCTTGCGTATACCGCGGCCGCCGCGGTCGACCGTGCGACTGCGATTAAATACGCGGCCTTCCTGGTCGACCTGCAACTTCCGGACGGCGACGGCATCGATCTCATCATCCGCTTACGGATGCAGGAGCGTTACCAGGATACGCCGATCATCGTGATTTCGGGAACACCCGATCGCGGCCGCGACGATATCAGATCGTCGAACCTCAAGGTTCTCGGTTGGCTCGGCAAACCCGTCGACTTTGAATACCTCGCCGGCGTCGTCCGTCCATTCCTCCTTCCGGACCCCGACAGGCCGCCGCGCATTCTGCATGTGGATGACGACCACCAAACTCTCGCCGCCGTGGCCGCCGTATTCAACGGGACTGCCGACGTGATGTCGGCGAATTCTCTTCAGATGGCGCGGCGGACGTTGGCGGCCGATACGTTCGATCTCGCCATATTGGACGTTTCGCTGGGCACGGAGTCCGGCCTTGATCTGTTGCCGAGCCTCCGTGATCGCACCGGCAACGCAATTCCCGTCATCGTTTTCTCCGCGAATGCTGAAGGCCTGGCGCAGGATGCGCGGATTCAAAGCACATTGGCCAAGTCTTCCGGCACTTCTCTCGAAATGCTCGCCGCGATCGTACGCAGTCGCCTGGCACTTGCCCCCGAGCCCACAACCAAGGAGTGCGCATGACTATGCTTCGTGTGCTGCATGTCGATGATGAGCCTGATATCCGTGAAGTGGTCGCATTCTCGCTTGCTCTCGATCCCGAATTGGTAACGCGAGGTTGCTCTTCCGGCGAGGAAGCACTGACGGTCGCCGAGGACTGGACGCCCTATATCATTTTGCTGGACGTCATGATGCCGATCATGGATGGAGCGACCACGCTCGAGCTATTGCGGAGAAATCCTCAGACGGCCGCCATCCCCGTCGTCTTCATGACGGCGCGCGCCCAGAGCCGAGAGCTCGACATGTTTCGTTCACTTGGCGCCGCCGGCGTAATTCAGAAGCCGTTCGACCCGATGACGCTCGCAGCATCGGTGCGGGCATATACCGAGCCGGATAGGCGGCTCGGTGCGATGCGAGATCGCTTCCTGTTGCGAGTCGACAGCGATCTTGTCGCATTGGCGGGACACTGGTCTGCGCTGGAGGATGGGGCGGACCGTCCGCTCTTGCTTGCCAAGATCAGAAGCATCGCTCACGGCTTGGCTGGCGCGGGCGGCATTTTCGGATTCAACGAAATCAGCGATGCCGCGGCGAATCTCGAGGAAACGATTATTTTGGAAGGCGACGATTCGGTCGCAGTGAAAGAGATGGGATCAGCGCTGGAGCGCTTGCTGGCTTGCGTCAAAAGAAGGGGTAATCCCTTGAACATACCCGATCGGATATCCGAATGACAGTTTCGCATGAGTTAAGCAGGAAGCCGCCGAAGATGCTGATCGCCGATGACGATCCTGCGATTGTTCAGTTGCTCGCAGACCGGTGCTCAAGCATGGGCTTCGATGTCCAAACCGCGACCAACGGCATTCAGGCGTTGATCAAGGCGAACCGAAGCCATCCAGACATTGTCGTCATTGACGTCAACATGCCCGAGGCGGACGGACTAGCGGTCTGTGCACGCTTGCTGGATTCTTCAAAGAGATCCCTCGATGTGGTCGTGGTCACCGGAAGCCGGGAAGCCGAGACGGTCGAGCGGTGCGAGGGCTTCGGCGCATTTTATGTCCGCAAAGGCCCGGAATTCTGGAGTGGTCTGGGAGCTGCGCTGACACAGACTTTTCCTCGCATGGCGGATCAAATCAAGGAGCTATCCAGGCAGCCGACAGGCGCCGAAATGCGGGAACGGCCCCGTGTGCTGGTGATCGACGATGAGGTTGCGATACAGGAATTCCTCTCCAGCAGGCTCGAAAAATGCGGCGTCGAGTTGCTCTATGCCCCGGATATCGCGCAGGGTTACCGAATGGCGTGCAGGAGCGCGCCAAGCGTCATCATTTCCGACTACTTCATGCCGAATGGCGGCGTTCCCTATCTTCTGTCGAGACTGCGAACGACGCCGGCAACCCAGAACATTCCGGTCTTTGTGCTGACGGGGCGGATTCTCGACGATATGACCAAGGATAGCCTGATGCGGGAAGTCTGCGGCAAACCAGGCGCGGCGCGCATTTTCAAAAAGTCTTTCGACACAGATGAATTCTTTGGAGCGTTGCAAAAATTGTGCGGATTCGAATACAATCGGGTGGAGGGATAAATTGGCACCGCCGTTAGCGCTACATCTTCCAATCCCATGGGGGGGCCGAATGCGGATCGGATGTTGTCGTTTGACCCGACGATCCGAATCTTGTCCTCCGACACGATGATCGCATCTACCACGCTGGACAGGTAAGCCTTGCGAGCAGCCATGTCGCCCGAGGTGAGCTCCTCACGCATCAACCGGCAGACTTTCACCCCCGGCGATCTTGCGGTAAGCTGACAAATCGATCTTTCGGGAACTGCCTGGCAATGAATGATAAGGTTCCCCGGATCCAGACGGTGCTGCCGCCCGCGAGCGGCCCAATTTCAAAGTCGGCCGATCTCCACAGACAGGGGCAAGCTCACCTCAACGCCGGGCAGCACCTTGAAGCTCTCGGGTGTTACCTCGAGCTTGCGAAGATCACCCCAAATTCGTGGGACGTCGCGTTCAGGTGCGGTTTACTTCTGTTCGAGCTTACGCGCTATGAAGAAGCGCTGTCGTTCTTCGATCGTTGCCAAAAGCTGCAGTCGGGTCACGCCATGACGATCTACTGGCGCGCCCGAACCTTGCGATCCCTGCGCAGACTAGAAGAGGCGATCGAGCTGAGCGAGCAAGCTGAAGCGCTCGCGCCAGATGACCCGGACGTGTTCAACAATGCCGGAATCATCCTCCATGGCCTCTGCCGTGACAGAGACGCCGTAGATCGGTTCGATCGGGCAATACGCCTGAAGCCGCATTTTGTTGACGGGATTGTCAACAAGGCGAATTCGCTCGTCCAATTGCGAAGATTTGCCGAAGCTCTTTCATGCTATGCTGCGGCGAAGTCCTTGCAGCCAGACGACACCACGATCGACTGGAATATAGCCAATCTCAAGATGCTGACGGGTGATTTCGCCGCGGGCTGGGCCGGGCGCGAAAATCGCTGGACCAAAAAAGTAGATCGCGTTCGATATCCAAAATTTCCAACCCCAATGTGGTTGGGTCAGGGATCGGTGGAGGGCAAGACGATCCTGATCTATGCCGAGGAGGGATTGGGGGACACAATCCAGTTCGTCAGATATCTACCCTTGCTTGCAGCGCAGGGAGCACGCGTTGTTCTCGCGGCTGATGAAGAGCTCCACTCTCTCGTGTCCCGTGTGCCTGGCGTTGCTCTTTGCGTACCAAAGTCCGAGGGAGCCACCGTTCCGCGTTTCGATCTTCATTGCGGCATATCGAGCCTGCCTTTGGCATTCGGCACCCGTCTCGATACTATCCCATCGGCGAGAGCTTATTTCCCTCCCGTCGCTACCGAAGAGCTGCGATCCTGGGAGGCTCGGCTTGGCGAACGCAAGGGGATGAGAATCGGACTGGTTTGGTCTGGCAATCCACGGCACGTGAATGATCACAACCGTTCAATTCCGCTGAACTTGATGGCTCGACTGGTTACTGGCGACGCCCAATTTGTAAGCCTTCAGAAGGCTCCAAGGCCAGGCGACATGGCTGTGCTTGGAAAGAGGTCGGACATCGCAGATTACACCGGTCACATGACAGATTTCAGCGCTACCGCCGCGTTGGTTTCCTGCCTGGATTTAGTCATCACCGTTGATACCAGTGTAGCCCACTTGGCTGCGGCCTTTGGCCGGCCAACGTGGGTGCTCTTGCCTTACACGCCGGACTATAGATGGCTGCTCGATCGAAACGATAGTCCTTGGTATCCGACGATGCGTCTCTTCAGGCAAGATGAAACGCGTGACTACTCAATCGTAATTGACAGAGTGCATGCAGAACTGGGAAATCAGATTCGCTCCTTTGGAAGCGTGCCGTCTGTGTGACTCGGTGATGCAACCGGACGGGGCGCGGAGCCCTCGGCGCAGCGCAACGCCCTGTCGCGTCGTCAGGCCTCGGGTTGGAGCGAGGCAGCGGAGGTTGCCCGCCGAAACCTTGGCGAAGACGGGCATCGAGCGAACATGGATTTTTCACGCCATCACATGCGGCGTTAC
Source organism: Bradyrhizobium sp. (assembly GCA_037201505.1). Lineage (GTDB taxonomy): Bacteria > Pseudomonadota > Alphaproteobacteria > Rhizobiales > Xanthobacteraceae > Bradyrhizobium. The sequence continues at coordinate 202,554 of JBBCHO010000012.1, read as the reverse complement.
GGCATGGTCCACCCGGCAATCTCTGATTGAGATCGAACGTATGCGCGATTATCCTGCCGGCATTACGCTTGATTGCCCGGCTCCCTGTCGCGCAGAACGGGTGCAAACATGTCGAATGCCGACCGAGGCCCGAACGCGCCGTCCCGCGCAGGATGGTTCAGATCCGTCCTGGACAAGGCGGAAGGCGAATACTCGTTTCTCAAAAGCCTGACCGTGCTGAGCCTGTTCGGAACCTTGATCGGCGCCTATTTCCAGAATCTGTCGGCCTACGAGAACAAAGTTACCGCGCAGGCGCAGGCCGACATGGCGGCCGCGGCGCAAACATTTACCGACGCCTCAAGCGCATTGGCCGCATCGCTTAATCTGCAGCAGCGGCTCATCACCAGCTATCACAACGCCGTCACCGCGGGCACCGACACCGAGGCCACCGGCTTCGAGACCATGAACGCACGCGAGACCTACAAATCCTATGCAACAGCCTATGCCGAGTTGAGCCAGAACTACAATTTGCTCGCGCGCAAGGTCGAGCTCTACATCGACATGGCCAGCGACCTCAATCGCAATCCAACCGCCGACGGCACGCCTTTGTCGCAGGAAATCGATATGTCCCTGCTCAACGCCTATGGCTTCGATTGCGAACAGCACATGCCGTCGTTCGAGCGGCATAGGGACAAGGACGGCAAGGAGGGAGACGGATCGAAGGTGGTCCTGACCGATCCCAGGACCAAAAAGACCCTCACCATCGACTGGTACAGCGCCAAGCATCATGTGCTGGCGATCGAAACCTGCTTCGAAATCAACCAGCAAGCCATGATCGCGGTGAAGCAATGGGCTTCGGGCAGCACCGTCGACCCGGCCGAAAAGACCAGGTTCGTGCAAAAGACGTTCGATATTTTTCATACGCGGGACAGCAATCAGGTGCTGCGGCTGAATGCGTTCATGAGCCTTGCGATGTTCGACATCGACAAGATCCGGATCAAGTACCGGCCGAACGGATTCATCTGCGGCGTCCCTGGAGTCAGTGCCGCCCTGAGCCTGTTCGGCAAATGCGCACCGCTGAAGACATCCGGGCCGCTGGGATAGAGCGGGCTACCCACCTCTCCCCTTGTGGGAGAGGTCGGATCGCATCGCAGATGCGATCCGGGTGAGGGGTTCAGGTCTATCGATAGACTGCACCCCTCTCCCCAACCCTCGCCCACAAGGGGAGAGGGAGCGCACTTCCGTTGCTGCTACAGATCAATCAATCTCATCAAGCTCCGGAGCCTCCGTGAACAGCGCGGTTCCCGGCATTCACCGGTTACTTCGCCGCCGGACAACTCGTGAACTGTACCGCAACCCGAAGCCCAATCGGGATTTGCGGCTGTTTGTCCGGCATCGACAGCATCACCTGACGGAACTGTTGGGGCGCGTTGGTGGCGTAGGGATTTTCGCCAATCGTGGTCGCGACGCTCTCGACAACGCCGTCAAACTGCATTTCCGGAAAGCCATCGACGGCGATATGCGCGCGCTCGCCCGGACAGACTTCTGACACTTCGCGCTCCCCGACAAAGGCGCGCACCAGGCGTTTGCCGTCATCGACCATCGTCATCAAGGTAACCGGCGCCATCGAACTCACCATCTGTCCCGGGCTGACGCGGGTGCTCAGGATCACCCCGTTGATCGGCGCATCCACCGTGCAGTAACCGAGACGCGTCACGGCTTCTTCCAGCCGCTTTTTGGCGGCGTCGCGCCGCGAGCGCGTTTCGGTAATGTCTTCCTCGCGGGAGCCGACCTGCAGCAGCACGAGCTTGGCGCGGACTTCATCAAGCTGGGCGGCCGCGATCCGCGCGTCGCGCTCGGCCTGGTCGATCTGGACCCGCGTGACGGTGACGCCCTCGTGCAGGGTCTGGGTGCGCTGGAATTGCTTCTCCGCTTCGCGCAATCGAGCTTCGGCTAAATTGACGTTGGCGACGCCGATGGCGATCTCTTCAGGTCGCGAGCCATGCGTGACCCGGGCAAACACCGCTTCGGATGCCGCAAGATCCGACTCGCGCGCCTCGATTTCGCGTTCGATATTGCGGCACTCCACTCGCAAGAGATGCTGGCCGGCCTGAACATGATCGCCAGCCTTGACCAGCAATTCCGCAATCGTTCCGGTCGCCGAGGTGCCGAGCGATAACACGTCGCCGCCGCCCTCGACACGTCCCGGCGACGCATCCGATTTGCCGGCGGCTTGTCCTTTCCCGACGCCGGACAGCCCCCACCATCCCACAGCGAGAATGACCACGCCGCAGGCGAGCTTTGCCAAACGCAAAAGCTTTTTATTGCTGAATGTTTCCACGCTCTGGAACATGCCGGCTACCCGTGCGACTTATCGCCGCCAGCGTAGCCGAAGCCGCGGATGTTCGGAAGTTAAGTTCGCGTGACGCCACAATCATGCTGCGGCGCCCAGCGGAAAGCGCGTGCTCGGGGCCGGTAACTTCAGTTCAGAACGGGATATCATCGTCGTGTAATTTCGGCTTTGAGCCACCGGATTCTATGGGCAAGAGGTTTTTCTCTCGCAGAATCCCATTTAAGCTCTCAAGCACTTGCTGAGATGAGCGCAACGCAGTGTTACTCGCAACGTTTTCCCGGACACGTCCCCAATCCTCGACGCCGACCCCTTCGATGCTGTTCAACCTCTCAATACGAAACAGAACTTCAGAGCGTCAGAGCCGGTCGAAATTGTACGCGTTAAACTCTCTATCATGCGTCCTTTCGTGCGCACGTTCGTGCAGATTGTGCGGAAAATCTCGGCAGCGACGTCTTTTACGACAAGCCCTTTGCTCACCAGAGCTTGATACTTCGAGAGGAACCCATATGGGTTTTCGCCTCTGTTAATTGGAATCTGCAGCACATCGCGGGCCACAGCAATTCCAACCTCCTGATCTGTCCATTTGCTTGAATTAAAGTCTGGGGTGAGAATCGCAACGAATGCGTCCATCGACATCAACGAGCGTAAAATCTCCTCCCGCCACTCGTCGCTTGTCTCAATATCATCATGCGCCACAAACGCAGAAATCGCATATCTTTGCAGCGCATTACGCAGCGCACCGGCCTGCAGCTTCGCGGTGTGGAAGTGGCTAATGAACACCCGAAAATGATCAATCAGCCAATACTTGCTATCTCCTAACGCTATGAAGTCGTCGTTACGTTCTTCCGATGGAATGTCGAGACCTAGCTGATGTGCAATCTCTAGCAAAACATCGTCCGAACAATCCCGCAAATATCCCCGCGTTAGATCTGTGAACGTATGGCTTTCGCCACCGAAATCAGGTCGCGGAATACGCAATCGCTTAAAGAACAACTCAACATCATTCCAACCCATTTGCTCATTGAGTGCCGCAATGAGTTGGCGCTCGGCGTGCACGCGGTCTATCGCTCTCATGAAATATGGCATCACTTCTTGCCTGCCCCCAATGACCCCTGTCAGCGACCCGCCATTATATCACCAGTGATACCATTCTATAACACCAGACGACTCTCTCCACATTCTGAATTTTTGCACATCGCAACCGCTAAACAGTCCGTCGAGCAAATCAGGGAAATCGGTCGGCGAAAATCGCGAAAGCCTCCAAACGCGTGACGCCGCAATCATGCCGCGGCGCGCTTTCGTTTTCGCATGGTCCAGTGCCGCAAACGGTCGAGATAGAGATAGACCACCGGCGTGGTGTAGAGCGTCAGGATCTGGCTCAGCACCAAACCGCCGATGATGGTGATGCCGAGCGGCTGACGGAATTCGCTGCCTTCGCCCATGCCGACGATCAGCGGCACCGCGCCGAGCAGCGACGCCATGGTGGTCATCATGATCGGGCGGAAGCGCAGCATGCAGGCTTCGAAGATCGCCTCAGTTGGCGACAGGCCGCGCTGGCGCTCGGCGTCGAGAGCGAAATCGATCATCATGATGGCGTTCTTCTTGACGATGCCGATCAAGAGAATCACGCCGATCATCCCGATGATGTCGAACTGGGTGTGAAACAGCATCAGCGCCAGTACCGCGCCAACGCCGGCCGACGGCAGCGTGGAGAGGATCGTCAGCGGATGAATATAGCTCTCATAGAGCATCCCCAGTGAAATGTAGATCGTCGCGAACGCGGCGAGGATCAGATAAGGTTCGCTGGCCAGCGATTCCTGAAATATCTTGGCGGCGCCCTGGAACGAGCCGCGGATCGTCGCGGGAACGCCGATCCGGTTCATGGTCTCCTCGATCGTCGTCACCGCGGTGCCGAGCGAAATGCCCGGCGCGAGATTGAACGAGATGGTGTTGGAGACCAGCACGCCCTGATGGCTGACCACCAGCGAGGTCTGGCCTTGTCTGAATTGCGTGACGCTCGCCAGCGGAATCATTGCCTCCTGGCTGGTAGAGACCGCGGTCCCGGTCGATGACGCGGCCTTGCCGGTGGCGCCGATCGAGTTGGTCGCGAGATTGCGCACCGCGCTGGCCGCGACCTGCGCGGCTTTTCCGGAGGCGCCCTGTGCCGGTGACACGATCGTTCCGGCCACGGCATTGGTGGTTTGCGAGCCGGTGGCCGGCCCGCCCACGGTCGAGACATATACGTCCTTCAAGGTCTGCGGATTCTGCAGGTATTCCTGCGCCACCTCCATGATCACGTGATACTGGTTGCGCGCGACATAGATGGTCGAGACCTGCCGCTGGCCAAAGGCATCGTAGAGCGTGTTGTCGATCTGGCTGACCGCGATGCCCAGCCGCGCGGCGGAATCGCGATCGATGACGACGTTGGCCTGCAGGCCCTTGTTCTGCTGGTCGCTGCCGACATCGGTCAGCAGCGGCACCGCCTGAAGCGCGGTCACGATCTTCGGTATCCACTCGTTCAGCTCGTCGAAGGTCGACCCCTGCAGCGTGTATTGATATTGCGCATTGCCGGAGCGCCCGCCGGCGCCGAGATCGCCCACCGCCTGCAGAAACAGCGTGGCGCCGGGCACCGCGGCCATCTCCTCGCGCAGCACGGCGATCACCTGTTCGGCGGACAGGTCGCGGTCGCGAAGCGGCTTCAAGGAAACGAACACAGTCGCGGAATTGGTCGAGCCGCCACCCGGGCCGAGCCCGCCGCCGGTGAAGCCGACCGCGGTATCGACCGACGGATTGACCTTGATGATGTCGATGAACTGCCGCAGCTTCTGCTGCATCAATTGAAACGAGATGCTTTGATCGCCCTGAACCGACCCGAGCAACAATCCGGTGTCCTGTTGCGGCACGAAGCCCTTCGGGACCGCCGCATAGAGATGGAAATTCAGCCACAAAGTCGCGACCAGAATCACCATCACCGAGAGCGGATGACGCAAGGCCGCGCTCAGCGTCCACCGGTAGAAACTCAATAGCGCCTCGAACACGCGCTCACTGACGCGATAGATTCGTCCGTGCGGACGGTCGCGCTCGCTGCGCAACAGCATCGCGCACATCATAGGCGTCGTCGTCAACGAGACCACCAGCGAGATCACGATTGAAACGGTGATGGTCATCGCGAATTCGCGGAACAGCCGGCCGACCAGGCCGCCCATCAGCAGGATCGGGACAAATACCGCGATCAGCGACACACTCATCGACAGCACCGTGAAGCCGACTTCTTTCGAGCCCAACAGCGCGGCCTCGCGCGGCGGTATTCCAGCATCGAGGTGGCGGGTGATGTTTTCCAGCACCACAATGGCATCGTCGACCACGAATCCGGTCGCGACCGTCAATGCCATCAGCGAGAAGATGTTGAGGCTGTATCCGAGCAGATACATCACGGCGAAGGTCGCAACCAGCGACACCGATACGGCGACCACCGGCACCAGCGTGGCGCGGGCGCTGCGCAGGAAGGCGAACACCACGAGGATCACCAGGATCACCGCAATGATCAGCGTGATTTCGACATCGCGTAGCGACGCCCGGATCGTGATCGAACGGTCGACCGCCAGATTGATGTCGATCGCGGGCGACACCGAGGCCCGCAATTGCGGCATCAGCCCCTTCACGCGATCGACCATGCCGATGATGTTGGCGCCGGGCTGCCGGTAGACCACCATCGTGACCGCCCGCTTGCCGTTGGCCAAGCCGAGCGTGCGCAAATTCTCGACGGAATCCAGCACTTCGCCGACATCGGTCAGCCGCACCGGCGCGCCGTTGCGATAGGCGACCACAAGCGGTTTGTAATCCTCCGCCTTGAGGGCCTGATCGTTCGAATAGATCTGATAGCGCTGGCCTGCGACATCGATGCCGCCCTTGGGGCTATGGGCATTGGCGCTGGTCAGCGCCGCGCGAACGTCTTCGAGCCCGATGCCGTATTTGTAGAGCGCCTGGGGGACGAGATCGACGCGCACCGCGGGCAGCGATCCGCCGCTGACGCTGACTTCGCCGACGCCTTCGACCTGGGACAGTTTTTGTGCCAGCACGGTCGAGGCGGCGTCATAGAGATCGGCGGGGGTCAGCGTATCCGAGGTCAGCGTATAGATCAGCACAGGTGCTGCGGCCGGATTGAACTTGCGGTAGGTCGGATTGCTGCGCAGCGAGGTCGGCAGATCGGCGCGCGCCGCGTTGATCGCGGCCTGGACGTCGCGCGCCGCGCCATTGATGTTACGGCCGATGCTGAACTGAAGATTGATCCGCGCGGAGCCGAGCGAACTCGACGACGTCATTTCGGTGACATCGGCGATCTGGCTGAGATGGCGCTCCAGCGGGCTCGCCACCGTGGTCGCGACGTCCTCGGGGCTGGCGCCGGGCAATGTCGCCTGCACCGAAATGGTCGGTATATCGACATCGGGCAGCGGCGAGACCGGCAGCTTGAAAAACGCAATCGCGCCCGCCGCGACCAACCCGAACGTCAGCAGCGTCGTGGCCACAGGCCGACGGATAAACGGGCTTGAAAGACTCATAGGTGAACGTGACCCTCGTTCACCTTATACGCGGTAACGGAACACGTCCAAAGATCAGGATTTTCGGCGGGCACCTTTCGCCGCCGCTTGGCGATGCATAAATGCCGGGAGAAATTTATGCGGCCGGCTTGTCAGGGCCGGCCGCCCGATAATGCGCCTGCGACAGATTGGCGCTACGCCGCCTGCCCGATGCTTGCGGCTTCCGCCGCGGCACGCTGCATGCTCGACGACATCTCGCTCGTGACCGTGCTCTGCTCTTCGACCGCAGCCGCCGTGGTGGTCACGTATTCGCTGACGTTTTGAATGGCCTGCCGGATGGAATTGAGGGCTTCCACCACTTCGGCAGAGATACCGTTCAGAGATCCGATTTCACCGGTGATCTTGTCGGTGGCTTGCTTGGCCTGATTGGCGAGATTTTTGACCTCCGCGGCCACGACCGCGAACCCCCGGCCGGCTTCGCCCGCCCGCGCCGATTCAATCGTCGCATTGAGCGCGAGCAGATTGATCTGGCCGGTAATGTCGCCGATCAGTTCGACGATGCCGCTCATCGACTGTGCGGCGACGTTGAGCCGCTGGGCTTGTCCGTCGGCTTTCTCAACCCGCTGAACGGCGTCATTGGCGGTCTCCTTCGACTTGACCATCGCTTCGGAAATTTCTCGAACCGATGCGTTCAACTCCTCTGCTCCCGCCGCGACCGATTCCATCATGCCGCGCACGCTTTCGCTCTTCTTGCGCGCGATCACCTGCGCCGTCGTGTCCGTCGCGTATTTCACGACCTTGAACGGCTTGCCATTGAGATCGAGGATCGGATTGTAGGAGGCTTGAATCCAGACTTCCTTGCCACCCTTGCCGATTCGCTTGTATTCGGCGGACTGGTATTCGCCCCGGTTGAGCGTGGCCCAAAATTCACGATAGGCCGCACCGTCGCGCTCAGCGGGATCGACGAACATGCTGTGGTGCCGTCCCTGGATTTCGCCGAGCGCATAGCCCAAGGCACCCAGAAAATTGCTGTTTGCCGTGATGATCGTGCCGTCCATATTGAATTCGATCACCGCCTGCGATTTTCCGATCGCGTCGATCTGACCGGCGAGGTTGGCGGTTTGCAGCTTCTGCTCGGTCACATCGGTCGCAAACTTCACGACCTTGAACGGCTTGCCTTTTTCATCGAGGATTGGATTGTAGCTGGCCAGGATCCAGATTTCCTTGCCGCCTTTGCCGAGCCGCTTGTATTCGGCCGAAAGATATTCGCCGCGATTGAGGGCAGCCCAGAACTCCCGGTACGCTAAACTGTCCCGCATCGCCGGCTCGACGAACATGCTGTGATGCTTGCCCTGGATCTCCGCTAGCGAATAACCGAGGGTTCTGAGAAAGTTATCGTTGGCCTTTATAATGGTGCCGTCCGAGGTTGAACTCGATGACGGCCTGCGCCCTCACGATGGCGTCGATCTTGCCGGCATCTTCCATGCTTCCGATCTTCTGTGCTGTAATATCGGTTGCGAATTTGATGACCTTGAGCGGTTTGCCCGCTGAATCGAGCACAGGGTTGTAGGACGCCTGAATCCAGACCTCCTTGCCGCCCTTACCGATCCGCTTGTATTCGGCGGCCTCGTATTCGCCGCGATTGAGCCTGGCCCAGAACTCGCGATACGCGGCGCCGTTACGTTCGGACGCTTCGACGAACATGCTGTGATGTTTGCCCTGGACTTCGGCAAGACTGTAACCAAGAGTCTTCAGGAAATTTTCGTTCGCGGTAACGATCGTGCCATCCATGTCGAATTCGATTACCGCCTGCGATTTTCCGATGGCGGCGGATCGAGCGAGCGCGTCCCGTGCGGCCGCAGTTTGCATTCCAAACATCCCGAAATTCCCTATTCTTGTGCGCGAAATAAAATCTGAAACGAACAGATCGGCGGCAACTCGAACGGTCCAATTTGTGTCCGTATGATTACGCGGCTAACGCTAATATTGCGTTTACCCTAAACCTGCCAGATCGCTCAATTTGCGACGCAAGCGGTTCGCTTGTTGTCGCGCAAACAACGAGAACAGCAGTCGATCAACTTCAGGTGAGATCGCCGCGCTCGCGCAATCCAAAACCGTCTGAAATCAACCGGGAATGTTCATTCAAGTCGCCTCACAACGTACACGGGGCGAAGACTGTCATTAATTGAGCGATAGTGACGTTTTCAAACAGCGAGTGCTGCTTTACGACGCGGGGAGATTTGCCGTTCGGCCTTGCGTTGGAATATCGCCAGCGCTTTAGTGTTTTCTTTTTCGGCCGGAATTAGGCCCACAAATAAAACTGAATTGGCTGACATTTGCCGGGCCTTTTCCAACTCGACGATTTCCCATGTTCGAAACGTCCAATCTGGAAGAATTCAAGTATTTTGCCGAGGCCGTGTTCGGGGCAACGAAGGTCGATCCCGAAATTTCCGGTGACTTCAAAGCACACGTCAGATTCTTTCAACTCCAGGATATCGCCATTTTTTCCGGCGGCAGCAATTCGCGCGTGTCCCTGGAATATCCGGAGGTTGATTATGTCCGGTTGCAGATTGCCTTGAGGGGTCGTGCGGCGACGACCATCAACGGCAAGACGACGGAAATCAACGAAAAGCAATCCTGCACTTCGACGTCCGGTCATGTTTCGCAAATGGCTTGCGATGAAGGTGACGGACTGAGCCTTCGAGTCAACTTCGGTGCAATGGAGCGAAAGCTGGCGCTGCTTTTGGGCGCCCAGCCGAAGGGCCATCTGGAATTTGTGGCGGCGACAAATGTCGATCAGCCACATGTCCAAGCGCTGCATCAGATGATCCAGTTTTGTGTTCGACTGCTGGATTCAACAACCGCCGAATTGCCGCCTCTGGCGCTGCGGGAGCTCGAGCAGGCCATCATGGTATCCTTCCTGTGCGCGAACCGGCACACCTTCAGTCATCTTCTGGAGCAGGACGTCGAAGGGATCATGCCGGGACTGATCCGCCGCGCGGAGGAGTTCATCGAAGCCAACTGGAACAAGGCGATCACGATCGAGAGTCTCGTCGACGTGACCGGCGCAAATGCCCGCGCGATCTTCAGAGCATTCCAGCGGCGCCGGGGTTATTCACCGATGGCTTTCGCCAAAGGCATCCGCCTTAACCATGCAAAACAGATGCTGTCATTACCGGACGCGCAGACGACAGTCGCCGGTGTCGCCTTCCATTGTGGCTTTGCCAACCTCGGACATTTCGCCAAGGAATACAGAGAGGCGTTCGGCGAACGTCCCTCCGAGACTCTCGCACGTAAAATGCGAAGGGTCGGAACCTGAAAACGGTCAATAGTATTTTATGACTTGAGGGCGGACGCACGGTCTCGGCGACGTAGCCGACCAAGCTGGAGACTTTAAGACCGCGTCGCCATGTAGGCCGCCATCCCCAGAATCAGCACAATGAAGGTCGGCCTCAGTACACGCTCCGGCAGGCGGTTGGCGAGGCGGGCGCCGACCGCGGTCGCAATCCAGAGTCCGCCGACGACCCCGGCGATCGACCACCACGGGACGGCCCATCCCTGCGCCAGATAGATCGCCGCGGCGGGGATCGTCAGCGGCAACAAGGTGAGGATCAGGCTGATCGCCTGCGCCCGGTGCTGTCCGAGATGCAGCATCGTAGTCGACAGCGCGGTCACCGCGAGACCTCCACCGATGCCGAGGACACCCGACGACAGGCCGGCGACAACGCCGATCGCGACCAATGCCGCCCAATGCGCCGTGGCCGCCTCCTCCGGCAGCGGCGACGGCGACCGTCCGCTACGCAAGGCGGCGATCGCCGCCAGGATCAGCAGATAGAAAACAAACGACCACCGCAGGGCGCGATCGGACAAACTGCCCGCGCCGATCGCGCCCAAAGCGCCGCCGATGATGAAGCCAACCGACAACGCCACCACCCATTCGACCGGAACGGCCTGCCCGCGCCGCCTGTATTCCGAAACACCGCTGAGACCGGTCGGCGGAATCTGCGCCACCAGCGATATCCCCTGCGCGATATGCTGATCGACACCCAGCGTAATGCACGCGGCCGGCACCAGAATGCCTCCCGGGCTCACGCCGAGCAGCCCGGCGGCGAAGCCCGCGATCGCGCCGGCGCCGCCGCCTTTGAGGATGGCCATCAGGTCGGCGAAATTCACCCCGTCCCACATCCTCAGTCCACCAGTTACGCGACGCCGATCGCCGGCGCGGCTGCGGTCCCGAAACGCGACCGGCGTACTGGATCGATCGGGTTGACCGCGGCGGCTTTCTCCATATAAAAAGAATGTCCGTTTTTCTTGTTCTCGGCAAGGCCGGAATTTGGCGAACTGGATCGGGTACCGGTGGAGGCGACGCCGCGTCCCGCAAGGGGTTGAGCGCAGGAAATGCCCAAGGTCAAACCGGAGACATCGCAGGCGCGGCGCGATGAAATTCTCGAAGCGGCGGAAACCTGCTTCGCGCGCCAGGGCTTTCATCAGACCACGATCCGCGATGTGATCCAGCAATCGGGGCTGAGCGCCGGCTGCATCTACGGCTATTTTTCCACCAAGGAAGATTTGATCCGGGCGATGGGCGAGCGGCGGCACGCGCGCGATGCCACCCTGCTTTCGCCCAGCGATAAATCGGCCGACCCGATCACGCTTCTGCGCGCCATCGCCAGAGAATACCTGACCGATCTTGAAAAGGAAGATGGGCTTCGGACCCGCAGGGTCGCGTTGCAATTATGGGCCGAAGCGCTGCGCAACGACGAGATCAAGGCGCAGGTCACCAGTGGCATTCACGTTCCCCTCGCGGCCATCACAGCCCTGGTACAACGCGGGCAGCGCCTCGGCCTGATCGACAAAAAGCTGAACCCGTCCTCGATCGCACGCATGATGGTGGCGATGTTTCAGGGCTATGCGCTGCAGCGCGTGTGGAACGAACCGTTCAAGGCCAAGGCCGCGCTTGAAGCGTTCGACATCGTGCTCCGCGGGCTCGTGCCCGCGCGCGTGAGCTAATTCTCGTACACCATCCGCGCCCGGATCGTGCCTTCGAGCGCGCGGATATCGTCGAGCAGTCCGCGGCTGTCGTGTCCGGTCAGGTCGGCATCGAGCACGACGTAACCGACCTCGCGGTCGGTCTCGAGATATTGCGCGATGATGTTGATGTCGCGCTGCACGAATATCTCGTTCAGCCGCCGCAACATGCCCGGCACGTTGCGGTGAACATGGCTGAAGCGCGCGCCGGTCGTGCGCGCCTGCAACTGGACCTGCGGGAAATTCACCGCGCCCATGGTCGATCCGCTGCTGAAATAATCGAGCATCTTGCGCGCGACTTCGCGGCCGATGCGGTCCTGCGCCTGCTCGGTCGAGCCGCCGATATGCGGGGTCAGGATCACGTTATTGAGGCCCTGCAACGGGGTTTTAAAGCGATCCGCATTCGACGACGGCTCGACCGGGAACACATCGAGCGCGGCTCCGGCCAGATGTCCGTCGCGGAGCGCTTTCGCCAGCGCATCGAGATCGACGACGGTGCCGCGGCTGTTGTTGATCAGGTATGAACCCGGCTTCATCAATCGCAGTTCGGCCTCTCCGATCATCCCCGCGGTCGCCGGCGTCTCCGGCACATGCAGGCTGACGATGTCGCTCTCGGCCAGCAACTCCCCGAGGGTCTCGACCGGCTCGGTATTGCCGTGGCGAAGCCTGTCGGTGTGGTCGAAGAAAATCACCTTCATGCCCATCGCTTCGGCGAGCATCGACAGCTGCGAGCCGATATTGCCGTAACCGACAATACCCAGCGTACGGCCGCGCACTTCATGGCTGTCGGTGGCGGATTTGTCCCAGGCGCCGTCGTGCGCCGCGACCGAGCGCGGAAATATCCGTCGCAGCAGCATCACGATTTCACCGATCACAAGTTCGGCGACGCTGCGGGTATTCGAGAACGGCGCGTTGAAGACAGGAATGCCGCGCCGGCGCGCCGCGTCGAGATCGACCTGATTGGTTCCGACGCTGAAACATCCGACCACCGTCAACCGGTCGGCCTCGGCAAAAACATCCGATGTCAGTTGGGTTCGCGACCGAATACCCAGGAGATCGACGCCTTTGATGGCCTCGCGCAGCGCGGCGCCATCGAGAGCCTTGGGCAGCCGCTCCACGCTCAGATATTTCGAATTCGCGAACAATTCGACGGCGCTGTCATTGACACCCTCCAGGAGAAGGACTCTGCCCTTCTGGTCGGGCTGTGACGGATAAATCGGCATATCATCTCCATAGATCGGCCAATATGGATCGGCGCGTCGCGGCCCCCGCGATCACCTCTATGGGATCTATGCGACGGCCGCTCGAATGGAAGATGATTCTTACAAGTTGTTCGCCCTGATTCGGGATGGAAGTGAAGCGGGGCGAGGTGGTTGAACTCGCAGATTACCAGCGCCAGCCCCAGCCGCGATAGCCCCAGCCGTAGCCGTAATAAGGTCCATAGCCATAGCCATAACCATAGCCGTACGGCCGGTAATAGCCCGGCGGACCGGCGACATAGCGCGGGCCATAGACCGGCGGGCCTTCTTCCTCTTCGACGATCTCGCCGGGTCTCAGCCGGTGCGGTGGCGGTCTATGCGCTGCCATGCCGACGTTCTGGGCAATAGCAAAACCTTTCTTGTCATCCACCGAGACCTCGCACCAGCCATTGGTGCACTTGCCGACGTCGACGGTGGCACCCTTCAGCATCAGGGTCACAACCTCGCCATCGGTGCCGGGCGATTTCCGCAAATTGGTATCCACCCCTAGGGTGACCGGCTTGGCCATCGCACCAACCGCCGGCAGAAGCGTGAAGACGGCAGCCGCTGCCGCGATCCGTACAAAGCTCATGGCTGTCCTCTCGTTTGCTTCCGAAGTTGTGCCGCCCGCCCGGCGCCATTTAACTCCAGCCGCGTTGCCAAATTCAATATCCCGGATTCAAAAAACCTGGCGCGCATTACCGTCTTTTAACTTGATGGCGGCGAGCAACGGCCGCGGACGAGCGGCCTGCCCGTCACGCTTCGGAGGTTTTGGAATGCCGCCGCTGACAAGCGCCGCGGCTCAGATCATCGCGGCTACTTTTTCCAGGCCGATCAGGCGGGCCAGGGTACGTACTTCGCGCTTCTGGTCCTCGCGCAACTGAAACAACAGCGGCATCGCGGCCGACTTCAACTGCTGGACTTCTTCCGCGTCGGGATCGATCGGTGCGGCGTTCGGATCGGTTTGCTTGGTGGCGTGAATCCTCCGGGCCACCGCGCGCAATGCACTTTCAACCGCCGGCCAATAGGATTCCTGCGAGGACGAAAGTTTCAAGCGATCCTTGATGCCGGCGATCTGCACGTCGCTGAGCAACGCGTAGGATTTTTGCGGCGGCGCGGTACCGGCTTGCTGGCGACTTTCGGCTTCGGCAACGCGACCGGGTCCATCGCTTTTGGGTCGGCCGCTTTCGGCATCTCGATGTCGGCCAGCGCACTTGAAGCAAATGCCTGCCGCAATGGCGTTGCGGGAATCGTGTCGGTCGCCGGTTCGAGCGAAGCCTGCGCCGCGATGATGACGGCAAGCTTGTCCTTTTTGCTTTCCCTGTTCGAGACCGGCCCATCGGCCATGCTTGAAGCCATGGCAGGTCCGGAAGTCATGGCCGGTCCGGCGGACGGCACGCTGGCGCGGCCGAGGATGCTGGCCGCGGTGGCGCCGACGACCAGAAGGGACGTCAGCGCGATGATGGTCATGGCTCTGGTCAAGCCGATCTCCAATTAGGTACGCGAAGCACAATGACTTTCCCGGCAAAAAGGGCGCGAATTAAGGCTTAACCGTGCCTTGACCGTGCCTTGACCGTGCCTTGGGACTGCGAATATGGCGGCCGGCGAGAGCAACGAGACCTTAAGAAGATCAGGCCGCGACGGCGAGATCATAGGCATCCTGGATGTCGGCGACGATATCAGACGCCTCCCACAGCGCATCGGGGGCGACCGACCGCAGGCTGATGGTCCAGTTGCTCTTGGTGGTGCGGGGCATGCTGACGATGTCGAATTGCACGTTACGGCACAGCGGGTGCCGCTCGAGGGCATAGGCGACCCGTGCCTTGATCTCGTCGATGGTTGCCGGCGTTTTGGCAAAAAGCGCCTCGAAATCCATGTCGCATCCCCTTCAAGACAGATCTTTGGGGGCCATCCGCCGATGGAACGATGGACGGCCTTGGACATGATTTTCGGCTCCCCTTGGTTAATGGCGCGTTAAGCCGGGGAACCTTTGCGGGTTTACACTACAAACGTGATCTGACGGCTATCAGGCGCGGTCGAATACGGCTTTCAGCCCAGCAATTGGTCGAGCCGGTCGCGCAACTGATCCTGGTGGTAGGGCTTGGCCAGCCGGGGCAGATCGAGCTGGGCGCCGTCAGGCAATTCGGCATAGCCGGTTGCCAGCAAAATCGGCAGCGACGGCCGCACTTGCCGCGACGCTGCCGCCAGCTCGACCCCGGTCATTCCCGGCATCACATGATCCGTCATCATCAGATCGAGCGGCTGCTCGCTCTTGAGGATGTCGAGCGCGTGCAGACCGGAATTGGCGCCGATCACCCGGTGGCCGAGATCCTCGAGCATTTCCGTGGTCGACATCGCAATCAGCGGATCGTCGTCGACAAATAGGATCACCGCCGAGCGGTTGACCTTTGGCGCGGTGTGAACGGGGCTCTCGGCTTCCGGTGCCTCCACCGCGACCGGCAGCACCAGCGTCGCGGTGGTGCCTTGGCCGACCACGCTTGAGAGCTGCAGCGCGCCGCCAAGCTGCACGGTCAATCCGTGAACCATCGACAGGCCCAATCCGGTGCCCTTGCCCAGGGGTTTCGACGAGAAAAACGGCTCGACCGCGCGCTTCAATATGTCCGGCGGCATGCCCGAACCCGTGTCGCTTACCGATAGTTTCAGATAGCGGCCCGGCTGCAGCGCCGGATCGTTGGTCGCCTGATATTCGGCGACCTTGATTTCAATCGAACCGCCGTCCGGCATCGCATCGCGCGCATTGATCGCGAGATTGAGGATCGCGAGTTCGAGCTGGTTGGCATCGACCCGCGCCGGCGGCAGCCCCTCCGGCAGATCGAGCCGCAGCGCGACGTGACGTCCCAGCGAACGCTCCAGCAGATCGACCATGCCCTGGATCAGGGCGCGCAGATCGACCGGCACCGCGCGCAGATCCTGCTGCCGCGCGAAGGCCAGCAGGCGCTGCGTCAACGATGCGCCGCGCTCGACGCCCTGCACCGCGCCGTCGATCAGCCGCCGCAGCCTGGGATCGTCGGGAATGCGCTTGCGCAACAGATCGAGATTGCCCATCACCGCCATCAAGAGATTGTTGAAGTCATGGGCGACGCCGCCGGTGAGCTGGCCGATCGCTTCCATCTTCTGCGCCTGCCGCAATTGCTCCTGGGCTTTTTCACGCGCCGCGACTTCCTGCATCAGCTCATGGGTCCGCTGCTCGACGCGTTGCTCCAGCGTCGCCGTCAATTCCGCCAGCGCCGTGCGTTCGGCCGCCAATTGCGACAGCAGAGTATCGCGTTCGATTTCCGAGACTTTTCGCGCGGTGATATCCGAGGATACCCCGACCATCGACTTGATGCTGCCGTCGGGCCGGCGCACGGCGCGGGCGCGCACATCCACCCAATGCTGGGATCCGTCGGGCCAGATCGTGCGGTACTCGATGCTGTAATCCTTGCCGTACTTGATGGCCTGATTCAGCACCTCGCCGCGGCGTGCGCGATCGTCAGGATGAATCGTTGCCTGCAAATCCTCAAAGGAAAATGGATCGCTAGCCTTGCGTCCGAAAAACGCCCGGCAAGTGTCGGAGGCCTCGAGCTCAAACTCCGGCAGATGCAGCTCCAGCGCGCCGAGATGGCCGGCCTTGAGCGCGGTCTGCAGCAGGTTTTCGCTCTCGGTGAGGTCCGCGAGAATCGCGCGGGTCTGGTACTGGCGGCGCCGGCCCCGGACCGCCGAGCCGACAATGCTCACCAAGGTAGTCGGATGGAACGGGCGCTCGATGAAGGTGACATTGCCCAGCACTTGGCCGAGCCGCACCGCATCCGGATTGCGCTCGGGACCACCGCCCTGATGCGTCAACAGCACAATCGGAAAATCCGACCATGGCGGCTGATCGTTGAGCCAGCGCATCAGGCCACGCAGATCGGCGGTCTTGATCGCCTCGTCGGCGATCACAGCGAGACCCGCGCCGCCTTCGATCTCACGCAGCAGTTCGGTCAGATCGCGGCAGACATTGGCGTAGTAACCGGCCTCCTTTATCAGCGCCGCCGCCACCGCGGCATCGCGTCCGATTGGAGCCAGGATCACTGCGCGTTCGGAGGACGTCCCAGGTGTCACTGGAATTGCTCTTCGAGCAGCGGCTTGCCTTCGCCGACATAAACCGGAACGCCGCGCAGCACGCCCTGAAATCCTTCCAGTGGCGCCCCGATGGTCAGACCGCGGTTGTCGATGCGATATTCGCGGATGGTCGATTCATGCGCGCCGGTTCGCTTCTTGATGATCGATATCGCGCGCCGCACCGTGCCGAGCGCTTCAAAATAGCGCAGCAGGATCACCGTGTCCGCGAGATAGGTGACATCCACCGGCGCCTTCATGTCGCCGACCAACCCGTGCTGCGCCACCGTCATGAAGGTCGCGGCTCCCCGGCGGTTCAGATATTGCAGCAATTCGTGCATGTGCAGGATCAGCGAATTTTCTTCGGGCATCGCGGCCTGATAGCCATTGAGGCTGTCGATCACTACGGTCTTGATGCGATCTTCATCGACCCGTTTGCGGACGCGGTGAGCAAATTCGCCGGGCGACATTTCCGCCGCGTCAACCTGCTCGATGACAAGATGCCCGCTCGCCTGCATGGCCTCGAGATCGATGCCGAGACCCTTCATGCGCGCAAACAACAGGCCGAGCTCTTCGTCGAACACAAACAGCGCGGCCTTTTCACCCCGCGCGATCGCCGCGGCGATGAAGACGATCACAAGCAATGATTTTCCGGTGCCCGCGGGTCCCAGGACCAAAGTACTGGACCCGGCTTCGACGCCGCCGCCGAGCAACTGGTCAAGTTCGGCAATACCGCTCGACATCGTGGTTCGAACGAAGCTGGAACGAAATTCAGATGCCACCAGCCGCGGAAAGATATTCAGCCCGCCGGTGCTGATCGTCATATCATGATAGCCGCCGCGAAATTTCACGCCGCGATATTTGATGATGCGAGCCCGCCGCCGCTCGGAGCCATAGGAAGGCGCCAATTCCTCCAGGCGCAGCACGCCATGCGCGACGCTGTGCACGGTTTTGTCGGCAACGTCGGCGGTGAGGTCGTCCAGCATCATCACCGTCGAACCGAACTTCGCGAAGAAATGCTTGATCGCCAGAACCTGACGCCGGTAGCGCAACGAACTTTGCGCCAGAAGCCTGATCTCGGAAAGACTGTCGAGCACCACCCGGCTCGGCCGGACCCGCTCTACCGCCTCGAATATCTGCTTGGTGGTTTCGCCCAACTCAAGGTCCGACGAATAAAGCAGGCTTTGCTGCTGTTCGGCATCCAACAGGCTCTCCGGCGGCAGCAACTCAAAAATTTCGATGCGCTCATCCAGGGTCCAACCGTGCGAGGCGGCACCATCGCGCAGCTCGCTCTCGGTTTCGGACAGGGTGATGTAGAGGCACTTCTCGCCCGCCCGCGCACCTTCCATCAGGAATTGCAGCGCAATAGTAGTTTTACCGGCGCCAGGGGTGCCTTCGACGAGAAACAAATGTCCCCGCGAAAATCCGCCAGCGAGAATGTTGTCGAGCCCCCAAATGCCGGTTTTCGCTGATTTTGCGCTTGATTCAATTGAGTTCATGCGGCCCCCTAAGCAGGGTTAAACCGCCGTGACTTCATACAGTTCCCCGGAAATGGAACTATTTTTACGAGAAAATCCAGAGCATCAAAGGACCCTTCGCCATTACAGCGGCGGATCGACCGCTTCGTCGTATTCCTTTTTGAAGCGCGCGATCATTTCGGCGGCCGGCACGATCTTGCCGACGCTGCCGACGCCCTGGCCGCTTCCCCAGATTTCCTTCCAGGCTTTCGGCTTGGCGCGCTCGCCAGACTCGTCGGTACCGAAACTCATTTTCGACGCGTCGGATTCCGGAAGATTGTCGGGGTCCATCCCGGCCGCGACGATCGACGGCTTCAGGTAATTGCCGTGCACGCCGGTGAAGAGATTGGAATAGACGATGTCTTCCGCGGTCGAGGTGGTGATCATCTGCTTGTAGCCCTCCACCGCATTGGCCTCCTTCGTGGCGATGAAGGCCGAGCCGATATAGGCAAAGTCAGCTCCGAGCATACGCGCGGCCCGGATCGCGCGGCCATTGCCGATCGCGCCGGACAGCGCGATCGGTCCGTCGAACCATTGCCGCGTCTCGGCCACGAAGGCGAACGGCGATATCTCGCCGGCATGACCACCGGCGCCGGCGGACACCAGGATCAGACCATCGGCGCCCTTCTCGACCGCCTTGTGGGCGAATTTCTGGTTGATCACGTCGTGGAAAACGATGCCGCCCCAGCCATGCGCGGCCTGATTGAGCTCTTCGCGCGCACCGAGCGAGGTGATGATGATCGGCACCTTGTGTTTTTCGCACAGCGCCAGATCCTGTTCGAGCCGGTTGTTCGAGCGATGCACGATCTGGTTGACCGCAAACGGCGCCGACAGCCGATCGGGATGGGCCTTGTCGTGCGCGGCAAGTTCTTGCTTGATCCGCACCAGCCATTCGTCGAGCAGCGCCGGCGGCCGTGCGTTCAACGCCGGAAACGATCCGACAATTCCCGCCTTGCATTGCGCGATCACGAGATCGGGCACGGAAATAATGAACAGCGGCGCACCGATCACCGGTATCGACAGACGGCCCTTGAACAGAGCAGGCATGGACATTCGTCAAAATCCTTTTCGCTATGGCAGCAAGGCACGGGTACAAGGCGCGAGTACCTGACGCGGGCACCTTAAGAATGCCAGACATCATACCAAATAGGCAATCGCTGGCCGCCCGGATCGGCCTCGCCGGTGCGCCGCTCCCGTTGTCACTGGCACAAAGCGCGGGTTACGTAATTATCGGTCCGGCAATCATCCGGCTTTCTCGTCCGGCCGGGAATCAGGACTTTCGCCGAGCAGGCCTCCACGGAATCGATGGTCAGGCTCTTGCCCTCCTTGAACTTCTTTCCGACGCAGAGCTGGTCGGCGGCGGCCTTGCAGTCCGGCGCGCCGTTGGCCGAAGCCGGACATTTCACGCGTCCCGTCACCATCGAGGAAGTGGTCATGCGCGAGAGGGTTTCGGTCGCGCCTTTGGCGCGGGCGTTCAAATCATCGATGGTCTCACTGGGGCTTTTCAGCGTCGGCAGGATCGACAGCGATTTGTCGAAGATCTTGCCCATTTCGTTGATCAGACCCGGATTTTCCGGAAGCGCCGGCGGCGGGGATGGCGATGCGGGATCACCCGGCTGAGCCGGCGTCTGGACGGCCGCGGATGGCGGCGGTGGGGATGGTTGCGCGGATGGGGGTGAAGATGGCGGCGGAGCGGCTTGCGGCCAGCCAATGTCGGTGGCGATCATCACCATCGACAGCGCCATGCCGATCGTTGCGAGTTGGGTTCTGGACCGCGCGATCAGGTGGCCGGATCGATCAAGCATGACGTCGAGCGTAGCCTGATCCGGCGAACCGGCAAAGCCGCCTCGCCGCGCTTTCAGATCATTTTCAGTGCGATAATAAAACCGAGCACCAATACGGCAGCGCCGAGCGCCACCCACAGCCCCAGATGCTTCTCGATCCGGACCCGGATCCATTCGCCATAACGGTTGAGCAGGATCGCGACCACGAAGAAGCGGCCGCCGCGCGCGAGGATCGAGCACAACACGAACAGGCCGAGATTGTAGCCGGCAAAGCCCGAGGTGATGGTCACGAGCTTGTAGGGGATCGGCGTCAGGCCCTTGCCGATAATGATCAGCGCGCCCCATTGGGCATAGGAGGCCCGGAAGGCTTCGACCTTGCCGCCAAGGCCGTAGAATTCGATCAGCCAATGTCCGATCGAATCATACAGCAGCGCGCCGATCGCATAGCCGAGCAGACCGCCCACCACCGAGCTCGCGGTGCAGACCGCCGCGTAAAGCCAGGCGCGCTCCGGCCGCGCCAGCGACATCGGGATCAGCATCACATCCGGCGGTACCGGAAAGAACGAACTCTCCGCGAATGCCACCGCACCCATGATCCAAATCGCATATGGCTTGTGTGCGGCGTCGATACACCAATCGTAAATCCGTCTCAGCATGCCGCGATGAACCATCCCCGGACGGATTTGTCCATGCCGTGGAGTGCAAGAACTTTCTGGAATTTTGCTGGAAATCTGGAGGAAATTCGGGGTGGTTTTAGTGGCGCTTGCGTACGGCGCGGCTCTCATGCGCGACAATTGGTCGCCGCGCGATCCCCGATGGCGCAGCCTTAGGCATCTGCTTGGGCATCGCCTTGGGCATCTTGAGGGGAGATTTCGGCAGCTTCTCGGCAATGCCGAGCATATGCTCACGCCGCTCCATTTCGCGCCACACGTCCTCGGGACGCACCCCGGACGAGGCCCACAACACACTGAGATTATAAAGCAGGTCGGCGCTCTCTCGGATCACGGCGTCGGTCTTGCCGTTAACCGCGTCGATCACGACCTCGATGGCTTCTTCCGCCAGCTTTTTCGCCATCTTGGCGGGGCCGCGTTGAAATAGCCGGGCGGTTCGCGAAGTTGCCGGATCGAGATCCTTGGCCGCGATTATCGCCAGATACAGCCGTTCGAGCGAATCACTCATCCCACCAAACCTAATCGAAAGACGTGGCCAGCGTGTTAACGGCCAGCCAAAAAATCGACCGGTCGGCCCGCGCTGAGCGCCGGGGCTGTCAGCCGGTCAGATGACAGTTGCAAGACATCCCTCAGGAAGACACGGCTGGTATTCGAGTCCGCCAGCGGAGTCATCCCCGGAGGACTACGGTTTGGTGCATGAACAGTTCCTGCGTCGCCACTCGAACGACACGATGCGCTCATCAACCATTCAGATTTGCTGCGGCAAGATGGCCGCGGCGCACGTTTTCAGCGTCATGAAACGACCATATCCGGCGCGGCAACTGACACCCGGTCCCGGCGTGATCCCGATGCGTATACATCAGACTGCAAGTCAGACTAAAAGCCAGACCATGGCTATGCGCTGCGTTCTGGCTTTGCTGGTCGGCCTGACGGGTTTTGCCTGTCTTGGCGCGGCGACAAGCCGGGCGGCGGATGAAAAACACCCGATCGCGGTCCGGTTCTCTCTGGACCGTCCGATCAATGCGGCCGACGCGCCTTTCGTGCTGGCGGCAACCGATGGCCTGTTCAGCTCCGAAGGCCTCGCCGTCACCATGGATGTCGCCAACGGATCGCCGGAGGCGATCGCGCGCGTCGCGGCGGGGACCAGCGACTTCGCGCTGGTCGATATCAACGCGCTCATTCGTTTTCGCGACAAGGACGCGCCGCGTCAAGGCGGTGTTCATGCTGTTCAACGCCTCGCCCTACGCGATCATCGCCCGCAAAAGCCGGGGTATCCATGCGCTCTCCGACATCGAGGGTAAAACGCTCGGCGTCGCCGACGGCGATCTTTCGATCCGGCTGTGGCCGGCACTGGCGCGGCAAAACGGCATCAAGACCGCCAGCGTGAAGCAGAACCCGATGAGCGCCGCCGTGCGCGAGCCGATGCTGTCGGCCGGCCAGGTCGACGCCGTCACCGGCTTTTCCTATCTGTCGGCGATCAATTTGCGGGACCGCGGCGTGCCGGCCGACGATCTCGCGGTGCTCAGATTCGCCGATTATGGCTGCGAGGCCTACGGGCTCGCGGTGATCGTCAACCCGGCCTTCGCGGCCAAACAGCCCGAGGCCGTGAGAGGCTTCGTGCGCGCGGCGATCGTGGGCACGCATCTGGCCATCAAATCACCTGAACATGCGGCCGACGAGGTCGTCAGCCGGATGGAGGACGGCTCGCGCGATCTCGAACTGGAACGCCTGCGCGCCGTCATTGCCGACAACATTCTGACGCCCGAAGTGAAGCGCAACGGCCTCGGCGGAATCGACCCTATCAGGCTCGAGCGGTCGATCGACCAGGTTGCCGAGGATTTCAAATTCGGCAAACGGCCATCTGCAGCCGATATTTTCGACGACAGCTTCCTGCCACCGCGCGGCGGCCGCCTGATCAATTGAGCATAAGATCGTCTGAGCAAAACATGATCAGACGCTGTATCTCCCGGGCGATCCCTGATTAGAATGAGCTTCTGAACGAGTCCGTTCCGCCGACCAGAGTCCGTCACGGCATGTCCCTGCTTCGCCTCTATACCCGCGTTCTCGAATTGCTCGGCAAGGAGGCGCGGCTGGGCTGGATTCTGGCCGCCGCCAACCTGCTCTTGGCCGGGGCGCAATTCGCCGAGCCGGTGCTGTTCGGCCGCATTGTCGATGTTCTCTCCGGCAAAGCTACCGGTGGCCCGCTCGGATCGTCGCCGGCATGGCCGCTGTTGGCGGCCTGGGCGGCTTTCGGGCTGTTCACCATCGGCTGCAGCGCCGCCGTGGCGCTCCATGCCGACCGGCTGGCCCACCGCCAGCGTCAGGCCGTGCTGACGAATTATTTCGAGCACATCATGCAATTGCCGCTGACTTTCCACACCGGCACCCATTCCGGCCGCCTGATGAAGGTGATGCTGAACGGCACGGACTCGCTGTGGCGGTTGTGGCTTGGATTTTTCCGCGAGCATTTCGCCGCGATCATGTCGCTGGTGGTACTGTTGCCGCTGGCGTTCTACATCAACTGGCGCCTCGCGATCCTGCTGTTCATCCTCTGCCTCGTATTCACGGTGCTGACCACGCTGGTGGTGCGCAAGACCTACGGCATGCAGAACGAGGTCGAGGCGCATTACAGCGATCTGTCCGCGCGCGCCTCAGATGCGCTCGGCAATGTCGCGCTGGTGCAAAGCTTCGTGCGCATCGATGCCGAGGTGCAGGGTCTGCGCTTCGTCGCCGACAAGCTCCTGGCCGTGCAGATGCCGGTACTGTCGTGGTGGGCGCTGGTCACCGTCATCACCCGGGCCTCGACCACCATCACCGTGCTGGCGATTTTCACCGTCGGCATCGTGCTGCACGAACAGGGCCTCACTTCCGTCGGCGAGATCGTGATGTTCGTTTCCTTCGCGACCATGCTGATCCAGAAGCTCGAGCAGGTCGTCAGCTTCATCAACAACGTGTTCATGGAAGCGCCGCGCCTGCAGGAATTCTTCAATGTGCTTGATGCCGTGCCCGCGGTGCGCGACCGGCCCGACGCGATCGATACCGGGCGTCTTTCAGGCCTGGTCGAATTCAAGGACGTGTCGTTTTCCTATGATGGCAAGCGGCCCGCGGTCGAAGACCTTTCCTTTACCGCACTGCCTGGCCAGACCATCGCGCTGGTCGGCCCGACCGGTGCCGGCAAATCGACCGCCATCGCGCTGCTGCATCGCGCATTCGATCCGCAATCCGGCTTCATCCGGATCGACGGCATGGACGTGCGCGGACTGACCTTGGCGGCACTTCGACGAAATATCGGCGTCGTGTTCCAGGAGGCGCTACTGTTCAACCGCTCGATCGCGGATAATCTGCGGGTCGGCAAGCCGGACGCGACCGACGAGGAATTGCGGATTGCGGCGGATCGCGCCCAGGCACTGGAATTCATCGAACGCAGCGATCTGAAGTTCGAGACCAATGCCGGCGAGCGCGGGCGGATGCTGTCCGGCGGCGAGCGGCAACGGCTGTCGATTGCGCGGGCGCTGCTGAAGGATCCGCCGATCCTGATTCTCGACGAGGCGACCAGCGCGCTCGACGCCGTCACCGAGGCCAAGGTCAATGCCGCGCTCGATGAAGTGATGAAGGGACGTACCACCTTCGTGATCGCCCACCGGCTTTCGACCATCCGCAACGCCACGCGGATCATGCTGTTCGATAACGGACAGGTGATCGAAAGCGGAACTTTCGATGAACTTGTGGCAAAAGGCGGCCGTTTTGCCGAGCTCGCAAGGGCCCAGTTCATGGTGCAGGAGAACGCTCGGACCAGCGTTCAGGCGATCAAGGCTGATAACGCCGCTGTCGGGATTTAAGTACTGCCGAAATTTAGCCTACTTCGTCCACGATTTAATCAGCGGACCTCTGTTCCGGACTGGCAAGCCGGTATAGGTTCGCGTCTGCCGTGAGCGACGGCGCCGGACACGCTTGAAACCCGAACGTCACATGCCAAGACCTCCTTCTTCCAGGACGAGTTCCTTCGAAGGCGGGTCTCAAAGGACCGGAATCCAACTCGTGCAATTTCTCCGCCCGTTGCTTTGCAAATCGTCGTTGAACTGGATCGTTGTTGTCGCAGCCCTCGCTGTCGTGACGCCGCGCATCGCGCATGCCGAAGCGCTGCTGGTGGTTGAAGCCGACAGCGGAAAAGTCCTGCAGGCCGAGAACGCGACCTATCCCTGGTATCCCGCGTCGGTGACCAAGTTGATGACGGCCTATGTCACCCTCAAAGCGGTCAAGGAAGGGCGGATCACGCTCGATACGCTGTTGACGGTGTCCCCGGTGGCGGCGTCGCAATCGCCGGCCAAGATGGGTTTCCGCCCGGGCATTCAGCTCACCGTCGATAATGCGCTCAAGATGATGCTGGTGCGCTCGGCCAACGACATGGCGGTGGTGCTGGCCGAGGGCGTCGGCGGATCGATCGACGGTTTTTCGGCACTGATGAATCAGAACGCGCAGCAGCTCGGGATGACGCAGACGAGCTACGTCAATCCGAACGGCCTGCCCGCGGATGGCCAGATCACGTCGGCCCGCGACCTCGCGATCCTGGCCCGCGCCATCATTCACGACCTGCCGGAATACGAATATTTCGTGCACATTCCCTCGATCCGGTATGGCCGCAGGGTCACGCAGAATTTCAACAAGCTGATCGGGCGCTATCCCGGCGCCGACGGCTTCAAGACCGGCTTCATCTGCGCATCCGGGTACAATCTGGTCGCCTCGGCGACCCGCAACGGCCGGCGGCTGATTGCAGTCGTGCTCGGCGCCTCCTCCGGCAACATGCGCGCCATCCGCGCGGCGCAATTGCTGGAGCGTAACTTTGCCAACAATTCGCTGTCGTGGCTGAAGCCGACGCTTGGCACCGTCGACAATCTGGTACCGATCGATGCCTCGCCACCGAACCTGCGCGAGGAAATGTGCGGCGGCAAACACCACAAGCCGGCCAGCGACGAGGATGCGGACAATGCCGCGACCAGCGCCGACGGCAGCAATAGCGAACCGCTGGCGTTCTTCTCCACCGGAGGACTGCAGGCGCCGGTGTTAAAGCCGTCGGAATTGATGGCGGCCGCACCCGCGGCCTCCGAGCCGATTATCGTTTATACCGGGCCGACCAGGACCGGCGCGGCCCTGATCGCCGCGGTCGCCGCCGACACCGAAGAACAGACCCCCAAGCACCGCGGCAAGAAATCACGAACGGCTGGGAAAAAGCCGGACGCCCCGGCTGAGTCCAAACATGCCAGCGCCAAACCGGATGCGGCGCCGAAAACCGCCGACAAGCCGGATGCGAAGCCCGCCAAGCCCAAGGCTGCGGCCAAACCCAAATCCGATTCCAAGCCCGGTCCCAAGACCGGCGAGGCCAAGCCCGCCGATCAAAAAACTGCTGCAGCGCCGCGTAGTTGAGCGGGCTCCCGGCCGGGCTGATTCCGGCGGCCTGAACGCAACCTGAACGGCTCTTGCAATCACCTGCCCATTCAGGGTGCACTGCGGCTTGCCTTCGGCCGTGGCAATGCTCAATACTACCCAAAATAAAAACAAGGAGTCTCGTCCCGGCAAACGGGCAAAACGAGGAAGCCAACCAGGAGGGGAAATAGATGGAGCGCATCTGGCTCAAGCAATATCCGGCGGGCGTACCCGCCGATATCGATGTGACTCAGTATTCGTCTCTGGTCGAGTTGCTAGAAGAAAGCTTTGCCAAGTTTGGCGACCGCAAGGCCTTCATCTGTATGGACAAGTCGATCAGCTACCGCGACCTCGACGAGATGTCGCTGGCGCTCGCCGCCTACCTGCAAAGCAAGGGCCTGCAAAAGGGCGCCCGTGTCGCGTTGATGATGCCGAACGTGTTGCAGTATCCAGTGTCGACCGCCGCCGTGCTGCGCGCGGGCTATGCGGTGGTGAACGTCAATCCGCTCTACACTCCGCGCGAACTCGAGCACCAGCTCAAGGATTCCGGCGCCGAGGCCGTCATCGTTCTGGAAAATTTCGCGACCACCGTGCAGCAGGTGATCGCCAGGACCGCGGTGAAGCATGTCATCGTCGGCAGCATGGGCGACATGCTTGGCCTCAAGGGCGTGATCGTCAATCTGGTGATCCGGCGCGTCAAGAAAATGGTGCCGCCCTGGTCGATACCGGGCGCGGTCAATTTCAACGACGCGATCGCGGCCGGCCGCGGCATGATGTTCAACAAGCCGAAGATCGCGGCCGAGGATGTCGCCTTCCTGCAATATACCGGCGGCACCACCGGCGTCTCCAAGGGGGCGACGCTGCTTCATCGCAACATTCTGGCCAATGTGCTGCAGAACGACGCCTGGCTGCAGCCGGCGCTGAAGAAGCCGCCGCATGTCGACCAATTGTTCATCGTCTGCGCACTGCCGCTGTATCACATCTTTGCGCTGACCGCGTGTTTCCTGCTGGGGACGCGCGTCGGCGGCACCAATCTGCTGATTCCCAATCCGCGCGACATGGCGGGTTTCATCAAGGAATTGATGAAATACCAGATCAACTTCTTCCCCGGGGTCAACACGCTGTACAACGGCCTGTTGAATACGCCGGGCTTCGACAAGATCGATTTCTCCAAGCTGAAGGTTTCAAACGGCGGCGGCATGGCGACACAGAAACCGGTCGCCGAGAAATGGCTCGCGATGACCGGCTGTGCGCTGTCGGAAGGCTACGGCCTGTCGGAGACTTCGCCGACACTGACCTGCAATCCCGCGACGATCGACAAATTCTCCGGCTCGATCGGCCTGCCCATACCGTCGACCTACCTCTCGATCCGCGACGATGACGGCAAGGAAGTTGCGCTCGGCGAGCCCGGAGAAATCTGCGCCAAGGGTCCGCAGGTCATGGCCGGTTATTGGAACCGGCCCGATGAGACCGCCAATGTGATGACCGCGGATGGCTACTTCCGCACCGGCGACATCGGCGTGATGAGCGCGGACGGCTATACCAAGATTGTCGATCGCAAAAAGGATATGATCCTGGTCTCGGGCTTCAACGTCTATCCCAATGAGGTCGAGGAAGTGATCGCGAGCCATCCTGGTGTGCTGGAATGCGCCGTGATCGGCGTCGACGACCCGCGCTCAGGCGAAGCGGTCAAGGCCTTTGTCGTCAAGAAGGATCCGAACGTCACCGCGGAAGACATCATCAAGTTCTGCGGCACGCAATTGACCAATTATAAAGTGCCGAAGCAGATCGAATTCCGGACCAGCCTGCCGAAGACCAATGTCGGCAAGATCCTGCGTCGCGAATTGCGCGATGAGAAGAAGGCCGCGGCTGCCTGAATGGACAAGGCCGCGAGCGTTTGTTGATGACTGCTGCCCGCGAGCTTACGCCCGAAGAAATCCTCACGTTCTGGCGCGCGGCCGGCAGCGATCGCTGGTACACAAAAGACACTGCGTTCGACGCGCAGGTGCAGCGCCGATTTCTGGGGCTGTGGCGGAAAGCGGCGGCCGGCGAACTGTCATCCTGGGAAACATCCGATGACGGCGCGCTGGCGCTGGTCATCGTCCTCGACCAGTTTCCCCGCAATATGTTTCGCGACGACGCCAAAGCCTTTTCCTCCGATCCGCAGGCCCTCGAGGTCGCAAGCCGCGCCATCGCTCGCGGCGCGGATGCGCGGATTGAACCGGCCCTGCTGGAATTTCTCTACATGCCCTTCATGCATTCGGAGCAATTGCCCGACCAGCAGCGCTGCATCGAGCTGTTTCGCAAAACCGGCAATACCGACAACATCGGATATGCGCAGGACCATGCCGGGATCGTCAGGCGGTTCGGGCGTTTCCCCCATCGCAACCGTATCCTGGGGCGCGCCACGACGCCGGCGGAACAGGCCTTTCTCGACGGCAGCGGGTTTTCAGGCTGATGACACAACAGTGACCAAACAGGACCATTGCCGTTTCCATCGCACTCAATATTGTGTCCGCAGCCCGCCCAGTTTAAGACATTCCGGCACAGCCAAGGAGAATTGACGATGACCATTAAAGTTGGCGACAAGCTGCCCGAAACCAAATTTCGCGTGATGACGGCGGAAGGTCCGCAGGTCAAAACCACCGACGATATTTTCAAGGGCAAGAAGGTCGCGCTGTTCGCGGTCCCCGGCGCCTATACCGGCACCTGCCACAAAATGCATCTGCCGAGCATTTTCCTCAACGCCTATGCCATCAAGGACAAGGGCGTGAACACCATCGCGATCGTGTCGGTCAACGACGCCTTCGTCATGAACGCCTGGAAGCGCGACACCGACCAGCGCGACGAAGCCACCTTCCTCGCCGACGGCAATGCCGACTTCACCAAGGCGATCGGCATGGAACTGGACGCCTCCGGCAACGGCCTCGGCATCCGCTCCCACCGCTACTCGATGCTGGTCGAGGACGGTGTCGTCAAGAAGCTCAACCTCGAAGCCGCACCCGGCAAGGTCGAGGTTTCCGGCGGCGATACGCTGCTGGGGCAGCTGTAAGTTCTTATCCGTCATTCCGGGGCGATGCGAAGCATCGAGCTATGATGTGCAATTGCACATCTGAGAATCTCGAGATTCCGGGTCTGGTGCTAACGCACCATCCCGGAATGACGGCGATGATCACCGTTCTCCGGCGCAACCGCCTCAACTCTTCAACCTCGCCATCGCGACGCCCTCGCGCGCCAGTTGATCGGCGCGCTCGTTTTCGTCGTGGCCGGCGTGGCCCTTGACCCAGTGCCAGCGCACCTGATGCTGATGCAGCGATGCATCGAGCCGCTGCCACAGGTCGACATTCTTGACCGGCTTTTTGTCTGCCGTGCGCCAACCGTTCTTTTTCCAGCCGTGGATCCAGCCGGTGATACCCTGACGGACATACTGGCTGTCGGTATAGAGATCGACGCTGCACGGCTTCTTCAGGGTTTCCAGCGCCGAGATCGCCGCCATCAATTCCATGCGGTGTTGGTGGTATGCGCCTCGCCGCCCTTCAATTCCTTTTCGACATCGCGAATTTCAGGATCGCACCCCAGCCGCCCGGCCCGGGATTGCCCGAGCAGGCGCCGTCGGTGTGGATGGTGACGACGGGCAGCGAACTCACGCCATCTGTCCCGAAGCGACGACACCATAATCGCTCCAACCGGAGACGCCCTGCTGAAAGCGCAGCTTGCGGACATATTCCATCGGGTCTTTCGGGCGCACCAAGCGCCCTTGGGCACGTAGAGAAAATCCACCAGCCGCGTCAGCAGGAAGCGCAATGCCGCACCCCGCGCCAATAGCGGCAGCGCGTTCTGCTCGGCCTGCGACAATTGCCGCTCGCGGTCATAGGCGCCGAGAAAGGCCCGCGCCTTGGTGAAGTTGAACGAACAATCGCTCTCGAAGCACCAGGCGTTGAGGCAGATCGCGACGTCATAGGCGAGCGTATCGGTGCAGGCGAAGGTGAAATCGATAATCCCCGACACCTGTTCGCCGAGGAAAAACACGTTGTCGGGAAACAGATCCGCATGGATCACGCCCTGCGGCAAATCCTTCGGCCAGATGTTGCCCTCGAGATGATCGAGCTCGGCACCAATAAAATCGCGCAGCCCATGCTGCACCTCGTCGGCGCGCGCGGCGGCCTGCTCGAACAGCGGACGCCAACCCGACACCGACAGCGCATTGGCGCGCGTCATCGGAAACCCAATCCCGGCCCCGATGCATTTTCGCCAGCGCCTGACCGACCCCGCGCAATGCGCCCAGGTTGGGCTTGCGCGGCCAGATGCCTTCCAGGAAGTTGATAATCACCGCGGGCGGCCGGCCAGTTCGCTCAGCGCCTCGCCGCTTTTGTTTGTGAGCGGCTCCGGACAAATGATGCCACGGCTGGCGAGATAGGTCATCAGGCCGAGAAAAAACGGCAGTTCGCCTTTGGCGACGCGCTTCTCGTACAGCGTCAGGATGAAATGCCCGGCCGAGGTGTGCAGCAGGAAGTTGGAATTCTCGACGCCTTCGGCGATGCCCTTGTACGAGCGCAATTCGCCGATGTCGTACGCCTTCAGGAATCCGCGAGCTCATCGGCGGCGACGTCGGTATAAACCGCCATCGCAACTACTCTGCTGCGTCAGGCCGCAGCGAGCGCGGCAACGGGAAGAACTCGTTTTCTTCCGCGGCCGAGACCGTCTCTACATGCAATTCGTAACGCTCGGCGAACGCGCCCATGATCTCTTCGACGATCACTTCCGGCGCCGAGGCGCCGGCGGTGATGCCGAGACTCTGGATGCCGTCGAATTTCGACCAGTCGAGATCGCTGGCGCGCTGCGCCAGCACTGAAACCGGGCAGCCCTCGCGCTCGGCGACTTCGCGCAGGCGCTGCGAATTCGACGAGTTCGGCGCGCCGACCACGATCAACGCATCGACCACCGGCGCCACCTTCTTCAACCGCGAGCTGGCGGTTGGTGGTGGCGTAGCAGATGTCTTCCTTGTGCGGACCGGAGATGTTGGGGAAGCGTTCCTTGAGCATCGCGACGATTTCGGCGGTGTCGTCGATCGACAGCGTGGTCTGCGTCACGAAGGCGAGGTTGTCGGGATCCTTCGGCATGAAGGTCGCGGCGTCATGCGCGGTCTCGATCAGCGTCACCGTGCCCGGGGGCAATTGCCCGAGCGTGCCGACCACTTCCGGATGATGGGAGGCCCGATCAGCAGGATCTCGCGGCCGCGCTTGAAATGGATCGCGGCATCGCGGTGGACCTTGGTGACCAGCGGGCAGGTCGCGTCCAGCGAGAAGAAATTGCGGGCCCGGCGTCCGCGGGGACCGATTTCGGCACCCCGTGGGCCGAAAACACCACCGGAGCATTGGTATTGTCGGGGATTTCGGCCAGTTCCTCGACGAAAATCGCGCCCTTGGTCTTGAGGCTGTCGACCCATAGCGGTTATGGACGATCTCGTGGCGGACATAGAACGGGGCGCCGTAAATCGTTAACGCCGCTCGACGGTATCGATGGCCCGCACCACTCCGGCACAGAAGCCCCGAGGCGAACAAAGCACGATTTTCAGGGGTGGTTTGGCTGACTTCGGGGCGATCTCGGACCTAAACACCCCCCGAAGGCGCCGGGGAGCGGTCATTTCGAATAAAAGGACAATCCTGAGAGGACTTGGGACGCCTTTTGGGCGCTGTCAAGTCCGGTCAGCAAACCATTGCGCGGTTACCCCCGGGCAGACTATATAGGGCCTAATTCCCGTCATCGCTGATGACCACTGGCTTCGCCTCCCTGAGGTGGGCGAAGCGCTAAGGAGATTTGCCATGAGCAATGCACCGCTGATGCCAAAGGCGACTGCCGTGTGGCTGGTTGATAATACGGCGCTGACCTTCGACCAGGTCGCGGATTTCACCAAAATGCACCCGCTCGAGGTCCGGGCCATCGCCGATGGCGACGCCGCCCAGGGCATCAAGGGCATGGACCCGATTTCGACCGGCCAGCTTTCGCGCGACGAGATCGAAAAGGGCGAGAAGGACCAGAACTACCGCCTCAAGCTCGGCGAGAGCGGGTGACGCTGCCGCCGGCGGCCAAAAAGAAGGGTCCGCGCTATACCCCGGTGTCGCGCCGCCATGAGCGGCCGAGCGCGATCCTGTGGTGGTGCGCAATCATCCCGAACTCAAGGACGCGCTGATCATGCGCCTGGTCGGCACCACCAAGACCACGATCGCCAGCGTGCGCGACCGCACCCATTGGAATGCCTCGACCCTGACCCCGATGGACCCGGTGACGCTCGGCCTGTGCTCGCAGATCGAACTCGATTTCGAAGTGCAGCGCGCGGCCAAGGAAAGCCGATCGATACCGCCTATGGCGGCGCCACTTTGCTGCCGGCCTCCGAGACCACCCGCAAGGAACCGGAATTCGAGCCCAGCGAAAAGCAGCGCGACGATCTCAACGTCGATGCGGTGTTCGCCAAGCTGAAAACCATCGGCGGCAAGAAGCAGGACGACGAGTAGTAACGTTTGCCGGTAATTGCGATCAGGGCGAAGCCGGATATCGCGAACTGAGGCGAACGATGCCTCCGCCGCAGTCGTCATACCCCGCGAAAGCGGGGTATCCAGTACCCCGCGGCTTTTCGGTTCTTGCATCAACGTCTCTGGAATACTGGATCACCCGCTTTCGCGGGTGATGACGAGTGGTGAACGCTGCCCCCTTTTTCTTTCCCTCCCCCGCGAAGCGGCGGGGAGGGATCAAGGGTGGGGTGGCGCCGCGAATGCCGCTGTCAGCGAATTTGCCGACAGACCCCCCACCCCCGACCCCTCCCCGCCACGCGTTGACGCGCGCGGAGGGAGGGGAGAAGAAAACGAATTCAATTTTCAAACACACCTTCGTATTCTCGCGGCCCAATCCGCCCGAGTTTTGCCTGTAACTTCCCGCCCTCCCTTCAGAGGGCGCAGGGAATGCCGGGCGCCCGATGCGCCCGCCGCCACGTGTGCAATGGGTAGAGTAGAAGGCACACGCGTTAGTCAGGTCACACCGGAGTAGCCCGGCATTCCTACGCAATGGTTTTAACGGTTACCGGCCAGAAATGCCGCCGTCCGAGCAGCGTCTCACCTTGCGCCAGCACCAGTACCGAAACGAACCGGTGATCGCCGGCGCGGCGTTCGATTTCCTCAATGGCCAATCAGGCGCCTGCATCGGCACCACGATCGAGGCGCGCAAACCGCTTGTCGTTCGCCAGCCATTCGGCCCGCGATCCCAGTCGTTGATCGCCTTGCAGAACGCGGCGGCCATATAGGGATCGTACACGGCCTGCGCACCGTAGAGCACGTTGCAGATCCGCGTGGCTGGCGCCAAGCTGGTCGAACGCCGCCGCGCTGGAGCATCGCCAGATCGCTTGCCGGGCTTGCCTTTACCGGGCCGCCAGTCGGCACGGCCAGACAGCGGCATGTTGGGCGGATAGCTGGTGAGATCGAGACCATCGATCGCGCGGCTCACCACCTGCTCTTTCCAGTGATCGTCGAGGTAGGGCAAACAGCGTGGTGCGCGTTCCCCCCCACGGCGGGATGGATATCACCAGTCCGATCCGCGTGGCGGCCATGGCGTTTCCTGCGCAGCATTTTGGCGGCTTATGTTTGCCGCCGGTCAAATGTGCCGCCGACGGACTGGGAGCGCAAGGGCAAGCTTGGGCACAGCCCCTCCAGAATAGACTGGTAGGACGGCGGCAAATGCCGCCGTCCCGGCCACTCGGCTCAGACCCTGTGTGATACCGCCGTCGGTAACGAGATCTATTCCGGTGCTGTAGCTGCTGTCATCAGACGCCAGAAACAGGACCGCCGACGCCATCTCCTCAGGCCGGCCGATGCGGCCGAGCGGAGTAATGGTGAGAAAAAGGCACGCGCGCCGTCGGCCTCTTCCCTTGGTCTTGAACTGGCCGTCGATGATCGGCGTATCGATCGCGCCCGGCGACAACGTGTTGACGCGGATGCCGCGGTCCTTCAATTCCATCGCAAACGTGCGCGCAAAGGAACGCACCGCTGCCTTGGTCGCCGCATAGGTCCCGTGCTCGGGCAAGCCTTTCAGGTGCAGGCCGGAGGACACCAGCACCACCGATCCGCCCCTTGCGCAGCAACGGCAGCGCCTTCTGCACGGTGAAGTAAAGACCACGGGCGTTGATGCCGAACGTCTTGTCAAAATGTTCGGGCGTGGCGTTCGCGGTCAGCACACGCTCCACAAAGCCGGCGCTCGCAACGATGATATCGAGCCCGCCCTTTTCCTCTCCTTCACGGTCCGATAGAGCCGGTCGAGGTCATCGAGGTTGGCTACATCGCCCTGCACGGCCGTGACATTGCGGCCGATTTCGGCTTTCGCCTTGTCGAGCTCGCTCTGGCGGCGCCCGTGATGATATACATAAGCGCCCTCCTCGACGAACTTCTTCGCAGCCGCGAGGCCGATACCGCTCGATCCCGCCGGTGATGACGGCAATTTTTTCCATTGAGTTTAGACATGACACGTTCCTTTGCTTGAGGGCGCACGAAAGCCGTTCGGCGACGACGCCGGTTTGAACATCTTGGGTTGGAGAAAGACCGGCGCGCGGATCGTGCCGGTTGGTGGCGAGATCAGGGCCGCCTTGCTGGCGTTTCAGCCGATCCAGAACCGGCAGCAGATCGCCGGGGTCGGGGCGCTGGGTATAATCGGGATTTCACCCCTCGGAATAGGCGATGAGGCCATCGGTCCCGATCACGTAACGCGCCGGCATCGGCAACACCCAGGCCAGATCATTGTTGAAGGTCGGAAGGTCGTTCTTGAAGCTCTTGTAGAGTTCGACCAGATCATCCGGCAGCGCAAAGCGGATGCCGAACGCGTCAGCCAACCCTGGCTTTTGGTGTCGCTCAGGATCGGGAAGCCGAGCTTGTTGTCGCGTTGCGACTTGCGGCTGTTCGGCGCGGTCCTGCGGCGAGATCGCGACCAGGCTGGCCTTGCGGACGGTGATGTCGGGCAGCGCTTCCTGCAGCGCCTGCAATTCGAGATTGCAGTACGGACACCAGACGCCGCGATAGAACGAAATCACCAGTGGACCCTTGGCGAGCAGTTCGCCGCGACGACACCGGCTTGCCATCGGGATCGGCGAGGACGAATTCCGGCGCGCGCTCGCCGGCTTTCTTGGCGCGCTGGGCTTGTGCGCTCGCGATCAGTTCGTCGGTGGCGCGATGCATGGTTTCCAGCGCCTCCCTGGGGGGCTTGAGGGCAAAGCGGCCGGCTTCGAAATCGGCTTTGAAGGCGTCGAGGCGGTCCTTGCAGGGCCATGGGAGGTCTCCGTTCGTCGGTTGGCCCGCACTATCTGGCTCATTTGTCCAATAACGGGTATATCGTAATCGTGGACATCATTTATTTGGATTAGAATGAGTGACCGGCTGCAGAATTGGGGGTTTTCGTGCGCGCGGCGGAGAGCGGAAGTTTTTCGCGCGCCGGCCGCGAACTCGGGCTGTCTCAGCCCGTCGGTGTCCCGGATCATCGGCGAACTGGAAAGCGCGGCCTCGGTGTGACGCTGCCTGCTGCGCACCACGCGCAAGATCACCGTCACCGATGCCGGCGCGCTCTTTCTCGACCGCGCCCGCGAAATTCTCGCCGAAATCGAGGACGCCGAAGACGCCGCGCGCGGCGTCGATTCGCTGCGCGGAACCATCCGCCTCGCTTTGCCCGTACCTCTACGGAACGCGCGCAGATCATTCCGCGGTTGCCGAAATTTCTCAACGCGCATCCGTTGTTGCGGTTTGAAATGGCGGTTGCCGATGCGCGGCAGGATCTGGTCGCAGAAGGCTCCGACGTCGCCGTTCGTCTTGGCGAATTGAACGACTCGGTATTCGGAGCGCGCAAGCTCCAAACGCTTGAGCGCATGCTGGTGGCTTCGCCGGCCTATTTGAAAGTACGCGGCACACCAAAGACACCAGCCGATCTCGCGGCGCATGATTGCATCTTCGGCCCCGGGAATTTCGGCCGCGATAGCTGGTCGTTCAAACCGCAACGGCACCGAAACATCGGTCGATGTGCGAGGCCGCATTCACCACCAATTCAGGCCCGGGCCTTTTCGCCAGCCTGATGGCCGGATTGGGGATCGGAATGGCCTCGACGGTGATGTGCGCGGCTGAAGTAAAAGCCGGCACGCTGGTCCCGCTGCTTCGGCCCTACAAATTGGAGCCGGTGGAGGTGCACGCGGTATTTCCGGGCGGCCCACGGCCCTCGACCAAAGTCCGCGCGCTGGTCGACTATCTGGCACAGGAACTCAAATAGATTTTACGAATGCGCCGCCGTGATCGCCTTGCGGATCGCGGCCAGCGGCGCGGTATCGTCGAAGACCAGGCTTTCGCCCTGCATCCGCAAGCCCAGATCGCGCCACAGACTGTCGAGATCGGGTGATACCGGCCTGGGCCCCATCTGATCATGCAGGCGGGTCATCGCATTGACGCCGACAGCCTTGTCCGCGGTGGCTAGAATGCGATCGATCGACCAGTCGACCTCGTGATTGCCGCCGGCCGCGATCACACCGCGCATCGCATCGCATCCTGCAGGCCGAACTTGTTGGAGGTCTGCTTGCGGATTTCGATATCGGCCAGCAGGCAAAACATCGCGCCGCCCCAGTATTTCCGGCCCCAGGTGTCGGTATTGTCGAGGCCTTCGTCGCCGGCCTGCGGCAGGCCCTTCGGCATGTCATGCATCATCGCCTGCCAGACCTCCCTGGCGCCCATATCGCCGGCCTGCACCCGCGCGATCGGCTCGACATAGACCGCAAGCCCTTCGGACAGCCAGTTGTAGCGCTCAGGCATATCGGGCAGCGCGGTGTGCACCATCTCATGGACCATGATCCAGTCGCGCCGCAGGTCGTCCTCGCTGGAATCGCGGCCGAACATCACGCGGATCGCCGCGCCCCGATAACCCCAAGTCGTCCCGCCGCGCACGCGCGGACCATCGACTGGCACGATCAGCAGTTTCAGCGCGCCGACGGGAAACCGACCGTAATAGGTCGCGACCGCCTTGGCCGAAATCTTGACCCAGTCCAGAACCTTCTCCTTCGGCAACGCGATAGTGCCGGGCGCGAAACCGACATGAATTACGCCGCCGGGAACATCGATATCTGATTTGGCGAGCTTATCGAAGGCGTCATAAGGCATGCGATCGCCGCGCATGAATTCCGATTGCGCGTTGGCGCGCGGCGGCAACACACTGAGCGTCACCAGCGCTGCGACGATGACCGAGGCGATCCGATTATATCTCTTGGTCGCTTTCATCTGGAAACGCCTTGCTGCTTGAGTTCGGCTGACGCCGTCTTGGCGGGTATCCCTGCCAGGAAAGCCGTCATTTGTTCGACGAGATCATCTGTGATCGCCGCGAGCAGGATTTCACCCTTGGCGCGCGTCGCCAGCGCAGGATCGCCGTAGCTGCCGGAGCGGCTGTAGTTCGGCGAGGCGGTATCCGTCGGCGTCAGCCGGCCCGGCGTCTCGTGAGTCACTTTCGGGCTCGCCTCGGCGCGCGACATATTTACGAGGTCAGGCGCGAGCGCCAGCATCACCGACGTTTCGAGTTCGTCGGCATGACTGCCGTGACTCTGCTCGGTCAGTTGCGCGGCGGCGCGGCGATAATGCGGTCCGTCATAAAGCCGGAGATGTTTTACCTGATTGACACCGAGGCGCACCAGCGCACGATTGATCGGCATTTGTGTGCTGACACCAGTATCGAGCACGAACAATGCGCGGCAACCAAAACCCATGATCGCAGTCGCGATCTCTTCGATCAGGTTTTCGAACAACGACGCCGATAATCCGGTACTCCCGGCATAGTCGGCAAAGGCCGGATAATGACCGTAGCTCACGGTCGGCCAGATCAGCGCATCGAAGCGATCGGCCATTCTGGCCGCAAGCGATTCGGCCTGGATCCGGTCGGTATTCATCGGCAAATGAAACCCGTGCTCCTTGGCGGCAGCCCCGATCGGGAGAATGGCCGCGGCGCCGGCACCGACGCGCTGGGCGATTTCGTCCCACGTCAACCTTTCGATGAAACTCTCAACGCCCATAGGCCGGCCCTCAATCGCCGCCGGAAACGCCCATTAGAAGTCCTGCCGTGACCCAGCCGTGCAGATAGCCGGCGCCGCGCGCCGCAGCACTATCGGGATCGTCATAGGTGGCCAGCATCGAGCAGAGCACGCCGAACGGAATGCCGCTCGCGGCTTCGGCCCACATCATCGTCTCTTCGCTGCTCAATTCGCGGAATTTCGGCGTCACGTCCTGGCGCCAGATCTGGAGCCTGCAAGGCTCCTCCAGCGCAACCGCATCCGGCGGCATCTCGTCGGCCTTGAGCGCGCGCCAGACGTCGGACGCATTGGTCGCGCAATCCAGCCTGATCGCGCTCGGATGTGGCTCGAAGGTGAGATCGTTCCAGACATCCGGCGCGAAGCCAGCGAGGTCGGCGAGGCCAACCACCGGCGAGTCGGGCGCGTCGAACGCATCGTTCAAAGCCTTTTCCAGCGAAGCCAGATCGGAGAGCACGGGATATTTGCTGTAGGGTTCGTTTGCCCTGAGGAATTCCGGCACGCCGTTCGAAAACCAGCGCAGGTTGGCATGTTGCGACGGATGGGCCTCGACATAGGCCGCGCCCATCTCGTCGAACATCTCGTCGCCGAGGTAACTGTGCAGCAGCTTGTGATCGTTGCGCATGGCCTCGACCAGCCGCGAACCGTAGGCGTGCTGGTAGACGCCGAACAGCACTTCCCGCTTTTCTTGCGGGCTGTCGAGAATTTCCGACAGCACCGACGCGTCGCCGGTCAGGATGCCCCGCTGAAACGCGCTCTGCTGCCGCGCGAAATCGCTCATCCGGTCTGCCGGCCTGATGGCGGCAATACCTTCGCCGCGATCTCGCGCGTCCGGTTGACCTCGACGATCAACTCCTCCAGCGGCGGAATATTGTCATCGCGCTCGATGATGGTCGAGACGTGACCGAAGCGTTTCAAGGCGTCGGCGTAGAGATCCCACACTTCTTCGCACACTGGCTGATCGTGGGTGTCGATGATGTGGGTCTCCATGTGGCTGTGGCCGGCCATGTGGAACTGCACCACCCGATCCGCGGGAATGCCGTTCAGAAAGGTGTGCGGGTCGTAGCCATGGTTGAAGGCGCTGACATAGACATTGTTGACGTCGAACAGCAGCCAGCACCCGGAGCGGCGCGACAGCTCGCTCAAAAATTCCCACTCCGTCATTTCGGAATTGTTGAACTGCACATAGGTCGAGACGTTCTCCAGCACGATCGCGCGGCCGAGATAATCCTGCACCAGCTGAACCCGGCTGATCACATGGTCGAGCGCTTCACTGGTGTAGGGGATCGGCAGGAGATCGTGCAGATTCTTGCCGTGAACGCCGGTCCAGCACAGGTGATCCGAGATCCATTTCGGCTCGACGCGTTTGGCGAGCTCGCGCAATTCGCCGAGATATTCGAAATTGGGCGGCGCAGTCGAGGCGATCGACAGCGAAACGCCATGCATCACGACAGGATAGCGCTCGCGAATCCGGTCGAGCACGCGCAACGGCTGGCCGCCCGGCAGCATGTAGTTTTCGCTGATGACCTCGAACCAGTCGATCGGCGGATTGCCGTTGAGAATTTCGTCGTAGTGCTGCGCTCGCAAGCCCAAACCGAATCCGAGGTAGGGCGGCTTGACCGAATCCACCGGCGGCTGCGCAAGCAGGGATAATTGCGGCACTTTACTTGCGACGTTCATTTGGCCTCCACGCGTGGCCGGGCGGCAAGGGATGCCGTCCTCAACATTCATGCTACCATGGAAACAGGACCCGGCGCATGCCGGGCCCTGACTTCGAGGTGATTGGCTTAGGCCGGGTCGAACTTGCCCTTGGCGGCGGCGCACTTGTCCTTGGTCATCGCGGCGAAGCCCTGACCCTTGCAGGCATTCAAGCCCTTGCAGGAGTGGTTGCCGCCCTTGCAGGCGCTCTGGCCCTTGCAGGCATTGGCGCCGACGCAGTGACCTTCGTCAGCCGCGTAGGTAACAGTCGACATGGTCGCACCAGCCAGGAAAAGCGTGGCGGCGGCAGCGGCGATAGCGGCACCAGACTTCGAAGTAACCTTCATGGATAATCCTCCAAACAGGGTTTGACACGAGACACATCGGCCACCAGTCGCCCCATTAGCGGCTGAAAGACCTGCATCACGGACTAGCTACGCAACAAATCGGCTTTGGTTACACGCTGCGCAAAATAAAATGACTAAAATTTCATGGTGTCTCAGAACATATCACTTGGCGGAACAGGACGGGCATTTTAGTCAGTATTGCTGCACTAAAAATGACCCGGCAATTTTGCATGGTGCGCGTTTCCACTGCTGAACTAACAGACGGACCACGCATGTTAGCTTTAGGAAGCTCGTCATGCCCGGGCTTGTCCCGGGCATCCACGTCCTACTGCGCTCAAGTCAAGGAAGACGTGGATGGCCGGAACATAGGCGAGCGGAAGCGACGCCGTCCTTGGACGGCTATGCCCGGCCATGACGAAAAATATTGGATGCTTTTCGAGTCTGATTCTCAGTTCGCCGCCGCGCGTGACGGCTTCAGCTTTGCCATCTGCTTTACATTGGTCTGAAGCTC
The DNA here is from genome assembly GCA_037201505.1 of Bradyrhizobium sp. Classification (GTDB taxonomy): domain Bacteria; phylum Pseudomonadota; class Alphaproteobacteria; order Rhizobiales; family Xanthobacteraceae; genus Bradyrhizobium. The sequence goes on along the minus strand of JBBCHO010000012.1, from coordinate 161,289 downwards.
GTCGGCGTTGAAAGACGGAAACGAGCAGATGCGATTGCTGCAGGCGAACGCTGCGGGCTCCCCGAGGTCAGGATATTCGACATCGGCGTTGGGCAAACTCTTCGCGCAAATCGAGCCATTCCAGCCGCTTGTAGCGCGCTGGTAGCGCGCGCGCCGAGGCATGCAAGGCCTGCGCACGCGGATCGTCCTTGTGCCCAACGATGGTCATGTGGGTCGGCTCGATCGCAAGCTCTTCGTCGGCCAGCAGCAGACCGGGCAGCGGACGCAGCATGTCGGCCGAGGCGCTGGTGAGATAACGCATCGCATGCGAGGCCTGCTCGCTATAGATGCCGTTGCCGAAGTAACGATCGAGCAGGTTCATGAAGCGGGCGACCTGAATCTGGTCATCGACCGGTCGCGCTGGCTTGGCGAACACGCCGGTTTTCGCTTCCGACGTCTTCGAGGTCAGGAAGCCGCCGGCCTCATCCTTGAAAGTCGCGGCGACGAAATCGCCGGCCCTGGCGGCTACATTCAGCCACTCCCGGTTGCCGGTAGCGGCATAGAGATCGAGCGAGGCCTGCCCCATCGCCAGCGTATCCCCAAGGAATGGCCCGCCGCGATCCTTGTCGCCATGACGAAAACCGCCTTGTGGCAAGGCGCGATTGTCATTGACCCATTTGGCGGCACGCTGCGCGGCCGCCAGTGCTTTGGGATCGTTGGTGACATTGTAAAATGCGACCAGGCCGCTGACGACCCAGCCGTTTTCGCGCGCATAGATATTCTTGTCGATCCGGGGCATGCCGAGCTTGCGGCGCCCGGCGTCATCGAGCGCGTAATAGGTATGGCCGTCGGTGTCGTGGTCGAGATCGGCATCCTGACTGACGTAGAAAGCGCCGTCCGGGCTTTGCAGGAAGCTCGTCAGAAAGCGCTCGATATCGCGCGCCGCGGCGAGATATTTCGGGTCTTTCCACAACGCATAGGCCTGGCTGTATTGCCGCAGATATTGCGCCTGGAACGAGATGATCTTTTCAAAATGCGGATGGGTCCAGCTGCCGGCTTCCGAATACTGAAACACGCCGCCCCATACCGGATCCATCAGAGCCAGCGCCGCATCGAGGGGTCTGCCGCGCACGCTTGATCGCCATGGCATCGCCGGCTTCGGCGCGCGACATCGTGTAATCCATGCTGTCGGCATCGATATATTTCTGGCTCTCGCCCCAGCCGCCGAGTTTGTCCTCGTAGGACTCGTCGTAATTCTTGGTCAACGCGGCGCGCTGCTCTTTTGTGAGGAACGCCGACGCTGATGGTTTGATCTCGAAAGCTTCGCCAACCGAAGGCCCCGGCGACGGATCGTCGATCACGGCCTTGAGCAGGGCCTGCATTCGCTCTGGCTCGATATAACCCCTGATCTTGGCGATCTCGGTGCCGTCAGGCGCGAACACGATGGTCGCCGGCCAGCCCCAGTCGCCATATCGATTGGACAGATCCGGATTGGCATCCTGATCGACGCGCACCGGCAGATATTTCGAGGCCAGCAGATCGCCCACTTCAGCGTCCGCATAGGTGGTCTTTTCCATCACGTGGCACCAGTGGCACCACACCGCTTCGAGATCGAGGATCACGAAACGCTTCTCGGCGGTCGCGCGGGCAAACAGATCGTCGCCCCATTCGCTCCATTTAACAGGCTCGCCCGCCAGCGAGGACGATGCAGCAAACGCGGCGATCGCGAAGGCGAGAATGCGGACGAGCTTCATGACGTCTCCTCAAGACCGGACTGCCCAGAGCTACGGCGCCGCAAAAATCCGGGCTCAGCCTTTCGGTGAAGTCACGCGAATGTGAGACGTTTCAAGTCAGGTGGATTCGCGTTGATGACCTGTCACGTTGAGGATCAACCGGTCCAGCGAAGCCGCGCCGGGACCGGCGATCGCGAGCCACATGAAGGCGGCGAAGTAAGTCGCCTCCTCGAAGCCGAGCAGCGTCTCCAGCGAGTCGACATCGCCCCATTTCGCCGACTTGACCGCGACCACCATTACCACCGCCAGCATCGCGGCCGGGATTCGCGTGAACAGGCCCAGCATCAGCATGATGCCGCCAAAACATTCCACGCCGGAAACGAACGGCGTCAGGATGGTGGGAAAGGGAATGCCCCCATTCCGTAAATTCTGAATCATCTGCGGAAGATTATTGAGCTTGCCCCAGCCGGTCAGCATGAAGACGTACCCGACGATCAGCCGCATCAAGAGCGGGCCGGCCCAGGAAAAATACGAGGCAATGCGTGCGGGCAGCAGGATCAGGAGATTGATAATGAAATTCACGATACCCCCCTCTAATGATTGGACTTATGCAAGATCATGGTGGCCGCCCAATCTCATTGAGTGCGCCAAATTTAACAACGCAGCATGGCACCGGCCCGAGGCCGGCCTCGTGCCAGTGTTTCGTTGCGAACCGGCCCCTTGTTACGCGGCCTAACCGAAATTCTGCAGGCTCGGGAACGTTTCCAGGAGCCAATGCTGACGGTGGAGGACGCTGCCGGTAAGGAAAGCAATGCCGGTGAGCACCATGAACACACCCATCGCCCGCTCGACGGTGGCCAAATGACGCTTCATCCGCGCGAACAATGAGGAGACTGTTCGACCATGAAGGCCGCAATCAAAAAGGGAATCCCGAGTCCGGCCGAATAGACCGCGAGCAGGCCCGCGCCCTTGGCGACCGTCGCCTCGGCCGCCGCGACCGACAGGATCGCAGCCAGAATCGGCCCGATGCAAGGCGTCCAGCCAAACGCAAAGGCGAGACCCATCACATAGGCGCCCCCCAGCCCGACCGGCTTCGGCGCCGTCAGACGCCCCTCGCGCATCAACAACCCGATACGAGTCAACCCAAGGAAATGCAGGCCCATGATGATGATCACGATGCCGGCGATGATCGACAGTTCGGCCGACCAGGCGCGGATCAGGCCTCCGACAAAGGACGCGCTGGCGCCAAGTGCCACGAACACGGTGGAAAAGCCGAGCACGAACATGACCGCCGAGATCATCACTGCGCGCTTCGAAGACGAGACTGTCTCATCATTGGCAACGTGTTCGATGGTCGCGCCGGTCAGGTAGATCAAATAGGGCGGCACCAGCGGCAGCACGCAGGGCGACAGGAAGCTGACGATACCGGCAATCAGTGCGGCGGGAATCGAAACATCATGCATGGGGAGATATCATCCGGTGGTCGTCTTAATTAATCATAGCCATTAGCGGTCCTTGTCGGGGGAGTATACGACCGAAATGGGCCGATAGTTTCAGATCACCTTGTCTTCACGAAAAGTCGACGGCAGGGGAGCATGCGGCTCCAGTATCTTTAACCATCGCGCGGCGATAAAGTCTGCCTGTTAATGGCTACGACGAGGACACGCCCGCATGCGTATCGGCATACGCTCCGCCGTATCAGGCCTTGTGCTGGCGTCGATCATCGTCAGCGCCCTCTGTGTGCATTTGTTGTGGTGGCGCACTGCACAACAGGTCAGCCGGACCCTCGCCGACACCATCAACGACCAGATCGTCGCCGCGGTCGGCGACGAGCTGCAATCCATCACCACCGAGGGCGCGGTCCTCCATGACCGCGGTGCGCACGCTGTTTACCGAAAACGTGCTGGACCCCCGCGACAAAAAACGCGAATTCGTATTCCTGTCCCAATTACAGGCGCAGCCGACGATCTCGGCGGTGGCCTTCGGGTGGCCGGACGGATCGTTCTTTGCCGGCCAAAAACGCGGCGATACCGCGATCGAGATGCTGGAAATCAGCGGACGCGAGCCCACGCTGCATATCGACCAGTATGGATTCGAGGGCAACGACATCAAGCTCAAGAGCAGCCGCACCGAAGATACCAACTATTCGGTCACCGACCAGGACTGGTACAGCGGCGCCGACAAAGCCAATGCCGAGCGCTGGTCGACGTTCACGACCCATCCCGGCGGCGAACGGCCCGCCGCGGCCTTTGCCGCCCCGATCGATATCGACGGCAAGCGCGCCGGCGTGCTCGCGATCTTCATCGAGTTGACGCGGGTCTCGAATTTCCTGTCGCAGCTTACCCGTCGGTAAATCGGCCGGTGCCTTCATCCTCGACCGCGACGGCGGCGCCATCGCATCGCCCGATGCGGAAGCCGACGAGGTGACACCGCTGAAAACCAGCCATGCGCTGTTCTCGGTTGCGGTCGATGCGATCCGGCAGGCCGGCAGCGGCTACGACACCACCACAGGCCAGGTATTTCACACCCAGGTGACGCGGGACAACAAGGCCCTATGAAGCGGTGCTGACGCCGATTTCATTTCCGGGCTGGTCGCTGGTGACGGTCGTTCCCGAATCGGAATTTCTCGGACCGGTCGAAGAGACGATCCGTAAATTGCTGGTCGGCATCGCGATCCTGATCGTCTTGGCTGGATTATTATCCGCGTGGCTGGCGCAACGGCTGATTACTGCGCCGCTGATCAAGGTCGTCAACGAGATCAGGCATATCGAACGCTTCGACCTTGACAAGGTCGAGCGGCATTCGTCGAAACTGACCGAGATCCAGAACCTGTCGGGCGCGATCGCGGATATGGCGCTCGGTCTTGCTGCTTTTCGAAAATACATCCCGGCGGATCTGGTAAAACGGCTGATCAGCGACGGCACCGGCGCGCGGCTCGGCGGCGCGGTGCGGCCGATGAGCGTAATGTTCGTCGACCTCGCCGGCTTCACCGGCATGTCGGAACGATTGGGCGACCGCATCATTCCACTATTGTCGCGCTATTTCGACTGCGTCTCGACACAGGTTCAAACCTGTCAGGGCACCATCGACAAATTCATCGGCGATGCCGTGATGGCGTTTTGGGGCGCGCCCGCGCTGAACCCCGATCATGCTGTCGATTGTTGCCGCGCCGCTTTGGCGTCCCAACGCGCGGTCCGGGAACTCGGCCTTGTCGACGATACCGGGGGTGCCTTAAAGATCCGCATCGGCATCAATTCCGGCGACATGCTGGTCGGCAATATCGGCTCCGAAGTGCGGCTGAACTATACCGTCATCGGCGACGCCGTGAATATCGCCAGCCGGCTCGAAAGCACCAACAAGATCTATGGCTCCCAGATCATCATCGGCCCGGAAACGCGCCGGCTGGCCGGCGAGCGGCATCTGCGTTCGCGAACTCGATCGTTTGGCGGTCTATGGCCGCGCCGGCGGATTGCAAATCTATGAATTGCTCGGCATGGCCAGGGAATTCACCGATGATGGGGGCTGGGTCGCCCATTACGAGTCTGGTTTGGCGGCCTATCGGGCGCGCGACTTCGCTGCCGCGATCCCTGAATTCGAGAAGGTCATAACCCTTCGCTCGCAGGATCAGGCGTCTTCGGTCATGATCGAGCGCTGCAAACGGCAACTGGAAGCGCCTGCCGGCGATGACCTGGGACGATACCGCGGTCGCGCTGACGAAATAAGTACCAAGGCGCTACGCAAAGACTGCCTGCAAATCCGCCACAGATTGCGAAATTTTTCCGCTGCGGCTGCGGGGATTGCAAGATAGGCTGCCCGCCATCAGTATGCTCTGCAAGTTATCCGTTCGGAGATATCATGGCCATAATTGTTCGCGGTGGAACCGTCGTCAATCACGATCACGCGCGGCGCGCCGATGTCCTGATCGACGGCGATACGATTGTCGCGGTGGGCTCCGGCCTCGAGGTTCCAACCGGCGCAGAGGTCGTCGATGCCGGCGGCTGCCATGTGATGCCGGGCGGCATCGATCCGCATACCCATCTCGAATTCAGCTTCATGGGCAGCGTGTCCGCCGACGATTTCGAATGGGGTACCAAGGCGGCGCTGACCGGCGGCACCACGATGGTGGTCGATTTCTGCGTTCCCGATCCAGGGCAATCGATGCTCGCGGCCTATCAGGACTGGCGCCGCAAATCCGAGAAGGCCGCCAGCGACTACGGCTTCCATATGGCCGTGACCTCATGGTCGAAGCAAGTGTTCGACGAGATGGAGATCGTCGTCAAAACCTACGGGATCAACACCTTCAAGCATTTCATGGCCTACAAGGGCGCGCTGATGGTGAATGACGACGAACTCTACAACTCGTTCGCGCGCTGCGCCCATCTCGGCGCAATGCCGCTGGTCCATGCCGAGAATGGCGATGTCGTCGCCCTGATGCAGGAAGCGTTGCTGGCGCGCGGCGTCACCGGCCCCGAGGGTCACGCTTATTCGCGTCCGCCGGAAGTCGAAGGCGAAGCGACCAACCGTGCCATCATGATCGCCGACATGACCGGCGTGCCGATCTATATCGTGCATACCAGTTGCCGCGAGGCCCATGAGGCGATCGCGCGCGCCCGCGCCAGCGGCAAGCGCGTCTATGGCGAGCCGCTGATCCAGCATCTGCTGCTCGACGAGGGCGAATATGCCAACAAGAGCTGGAACCACGCCGCCCAGCGCGTGATGTCGCCGCCGTTCCGCGACAAGGCGCATCAGACCAGCCTGTGGGCCGGACTCCAGTCCGGCTCGCTGCAGGTGGTCGCGACCGACCACTGCGCGTTTACGACCGAACAAAAGCGTCTTGGTTTTGAGGATTTCCGCAAGATCCCCAACGGCACCGGCGGCCTCGAAGACCGCCTGCCGGTGCTGTGGACCGCGGGCGTCAATACCGGCCGCCTGACCAAGGAAGAATTCGTCGCGGTGACCTCGGCCAATATCGCCCCGCATCCTCAATATCTATCCGAGAAAAGGACGGATCGCCGCCGGCTCGGACGCCGATATCGTGGTGTGGGATCCTTCAGCTGCCAAAACCATTGCGATGAAGAACCAATTGAGCCGGATCGATTACAACGTGTTCGAAGGCTTTGCCTGCACCGGCGCCCCCGCCGTCACACTGTCGCGCGGCAAGATCGCTTACGCCAAGGGCGATCTGCGCGCCGAGAAGGGCGACGGCCACTATGTCGAGCGGCCGGCGTTCTCGCCGGTCCATGTCGCCAACTCGACCTGGAAACACGCCACCGCGCCGCAAGCGGTGCGGCGTGCGGATGTAACGCCGTAAGCTAAATCCCGCCGGCCTTGCCGATCGCTGCTCGAACCCTGGTCAGCCGCGACTCATCGCCGATTTCCATCGGATGCATCGGTTAGAGCGTTTTCGAGCCAACGGGTCGCGCGAACGCGCGCCCGATGACAGGCTCCGTGGATACCGGTTCGCGTAAAGAAAACGCGTCAAAACAAAAGACTAGAGCCGGTTCTGATTCAATCAGAACCGATAAGGCTCTAGCGAAGTTTTCGGAAGAATTGCTGAATTTCGTCGGCAAGTGCTGCGGGCTGCTCCATGGCCGCAAAATGTCCCCCCTTTGCCATTTCAGTCCAACGCTGAATATTGGTATAGGTCTTTTCCGCGATCGAGCGTGGCGGCACGATTATTTCCTTCGGGAACGCGGCATAACCTGTGGGGACATTAATCGGTTTATCTGGGGAGATCGGCCAGCCCGAATGCAGGCGCCCGTAATACGGCCAGAACGAAGAACCGATCGCTGCAGTGAACCAATACAGCGAAATATTGCCCAGCATGCGATCTCGACCGATGGCGCTTTCCGGCACACCGTCATTGTCAGACCATGAGTGGAATTTTTCTGCGATCCACGCAGCAAGACCCGCGGGGGGAATCCGTGAGGCCGAAGGCCAGTGTCTGCGGTTTTGTTCCCTGAATTTGCTGGTAACCGGTTTCTTCTTTGAGCCAATGCGCGAGTTGCTCGCCATAGCGAGTTTCCTGTTCGGAATGCCCAGCGGGAATTTTGTCGCGCGGGGCGAACAACAGATTGAGGTGGATGCCGCAAACAGACGATGGGTATTTTTGCCCAATGAGGGAGGCAATGCCGGCACCCCAGTCGCCTCCTTGCGCGGCAAATTTCTCAAAGCCGAGTACCTTCGTCATCAGATCATGAAGGCAGCCTGCGATGTCCTGCAGAACGAAACGCTTCTGTCCCGGCCTGAAGGAAAGCCCATAACCCGGTAACGACGGTGCAATGACCGTGAAAGCATCTTTAGGGTCGCCCCCGAACCGACCAGGATCGGTCAGGCGAGGAATAATATCGAGAAACTCAAAAATTGAGCCCGGCCACCCGTGCATTAGAAGTAGTGGGTACGGTTCGGTCCGACGCCGGGAACGTGCAAGTAATGCAGATCGATGTCATGCAATGGCACTTTAAACTGCGGGAAGCTATTTAAGGCGGCTTCTTCGACGCGCCAATCGAAGCTGTCCTTCCAGTAAGTTACCAGTTCACGAACATACTCGACACTGCTGCCGAAAGCCCAGGGCTCACCGGGGGCAGCATCAGGGAAGCGGGTTAGGCCAAGTCGGGCTTTTAAATCGGCAATAGCCGCATCAGGGATATTGAGCACAAACGTTTTAGGTTCCATGATCAGTTGATCCTCAAGTCGCGACAAAGGTCCCGCGACGAAAAGCTATCAGAGCAGGCCACCGCTGTCCTCCTCTGCGATCCAGCCGCTATTCCAGGCATCACCGTCTTTGCTGAGAGTCTCTTTGCTAAGAGTCCCGGAGATTTCTTCCCGGAACGGTTGCAAAACCTGAAACAAGCGGCGACGGTATCCGATCTTTTTCTTTTCGCAGGGTTTTCATGCTGATCACCGCGATCGAAAGCTTGGTTGTCTCGCTTCCCTTCGACATGGGCGGCCCTCATCCGTTGTTCGCGGGCCAGCCGTGGGACCATCTCGACATTCTCGTGGTGAAGGTCGAGACGGATGACGGTCTGGTCGGGTGGGGCGAAGCCTTCGGGCACACCGCCATCCCCGCAACAAAGACCGCCCTCGATACCATCGTTGCACCGCTGCTGATCGGCCGCGACGCGGGCGACATCAACGCCCTCACCCGCGCCATTTTGCACGCCACCCATCTGCTCGGGCGCAACGGACCATTCGTCTACGCCTTTTCCGGTGTGGAGATCGCATTGTGGGATCTGCTGGGCAAGCGCGCCGGGCAACCATTGTGGCGTCTGCTCGGCGGCGGCCGGACCGGTGACCTGCCGGCCTATGCCAGTCTCCTGCGTTATGGCGATAATGCCCTCGTCGCAAGCAATACAGCGGCGGCCTACGCGAAAGGCTATCGGCATATCAAGCTGCATGAACTCACGCGCGACGCCGTCCGCGCCGCGCGGGATGCATCCGGCGCCGGCGCCCGCATCATGCTCGACGTGAATTGCGAATGGTCGCCACCGGTCGCCCGCAAAATGGCCGCAAGCCTGCGTGACGACGGACTGCTTTGGCTGGAGGAGCCGGTTTGGCCCCCCGAGGACGTTCATGGGCTGACCAGCGTGCGCGATTGCGGCATCCCGATTGCCGCGGGGGAAAACATCGTCGGCGTGTTCGGCTTCAAATCGCTGATCGACGCCGGCGCCATCGACATCGCGCAGCCGAGCGTCACCAAGATCGGTGGGGTCGGCGAGATGGTCAGGGTGATTCATCTGTGCCAGGCGCATGCCATCGAGGTAGCCCCGCACAGCCCCTATTTCGGACCCGGCTTCGTAGCCACGATTCATATCGCAGCCGCATTGATCGAAAAGCCAATGATCGAAGTTCTCTGGCTCGATATGGAAGCCAATCCATTCGATCCCTGGGTCCGCGCCATCGATGGGGAAAGTGCGGGTCCCGAACGGCCCCGGTCTTGGCTGTGACCCCGATCCCGATATTCTCAAACGCTATGCCAAAGGCGCGACAACCCGCACCGAACGCAAGCCGGGGCCATGAAGGTAACCACTGTTGAAACTCTTCCGGTACCGGCGCCGCTCGTCAGTCCGGCTGCGGCTTCGCCTTCCATTATGACTACCTCCGGCATCTGAACCAATAGGTCGCAGGATATTTTCGATCCGCGCTATGGACATTACGTCCCGCTCAAGTTCACACTTGAGCGTTCAGGTTAAAGGCCGGTCACAGGCTGGAACGACAAGACGGACGCCCCGAAGCAAAGATGGGCGCCGCAGGGGAAACAACAGGAGGCCTTGATGCGTATTTCTCGTCGTGACGTTTTGTCGGGCAGCGCAGTCGCGCTCGGTGCTGCGACACTCCCATTTTCAAAACCCGCCATCGCCCAGTCCGAACCGATCAAGATAGGCTGCCTTGCCGCCATGACCGGGCCGAGTTCGGCGCCAACCATCGGCTTCAATCGTGGCGTGAACTTCGCTGCCGAGGCCATCAATGCCGCCGGCGGCGTCAAGGGCCGCAAGATCGAGATCGTGATGCGCGACACCCAGGGCGATCCGACCAAGGCGGTGAACGCCACCCAGGAACTGATCAGCCAGGTTAAAGTCCACGCTATCTGGGGGCCGCTCAATTCAGGCGAGGCGCTTGCCACCACGCCGATCATGGCACGCGCCAAGATGCCGGACATTCATCCCTGTGTCGTCGAAACCCTGATCGATACGGCCAAATTCCCGAATGCGTTCCGCATCGCGCCCTCGAACAGCCAATGGGACGACGCCGTCCGCAATTACTGCCTCAATATCCTCAAGGTGAAGAAAGTCGCCGTGATCGGTGACACCACCGGTTATGGCGTGACCGCAGTCGGCGCCTCGGTAACGGCGTTCAAGAAGGACGGCGCCGAGGTGGTCTATCAGGCCAACATCGATGCGACCCAGCCCGACATGACACCGGACATGTTGCGCGCCAGGAACGCCGGCGCCGAGGTGATCGTGGTCTGGAGCGTCTCGACCGGCATGGAAGCGCGCATGTACAACACCCGCGCCGCGATGAACTGGGACGTTTCCTTTGTCGGCCACCCCTCGATGGCATCGGGCGAAATCGCCGGGCTCGTCGAGAAACCCGCCAACTGGAAAAAAGTCTATGCCATCGGCTACAAGAGCTGCAGCTACGACGCCGCCGGCAAACTGCCGGCCAAGAGCGAGGATCTCGTCGGCCGCCTCCTCAAGGCCAACGTGTCCATCAACGATACGCTGCTGTGGTGGGTCGCAGGCGGCATCGATGCGATCGAACTGATTACCAAGGCCGTCGCGGAAAGCGGATCCACCGATAGCGAAGGCATCATCAAATATTGGAATACGCTGTCAAAATATCCGGGTTATTTCGGCAACTACTCGTTCTCGCCGACCCAGCACAATGGCTACCTGACCGACGAGATCGTGATGTCGGAGGCCAGCACCGCCAAGAACGGCACCTTCGCGCTGGCGCCGGGATACACATAGCGGCGGCGGAGAGCGCGACCGATGCTCGCCTCGATTCTCGCATCTGGCCTGGCTGCAGGCGCAATCTACGCGCTCGTCGGCGTCACCTACAATACGATGTTCTCGACCTCACGGGTGATGAGCTTCACCGCCGGCCAACTCGCTATGCTCGGCGGCGTGTTCGGCTCGATGTTCACGCTGAAGCTCGGCTTGCCGATAGCCGCCGGATTTTTTCTGACGCTGCTTGGATGTGCAATCATCGGCGTGATCACCGAATTCGTCGCGGTGCGGCCGGTGCTGAAAAGCCTCGAACAGCATCTCTATGTGCTCTCTACGCTGGCACTGGCGCTGATGATCCAGCAAGTGACGGCGATCAAATGGGGCACCGAGCCGCAACCATTCCCGCGCCTGATCGGATGGGGCAGCGGTGTCTGGGACGAAAAATTCTGGCTACCGGTGGTCGCCTGCGCTCTCACCATTATCGGCCTGGAATATCTCTATCGACGCACGCTGGTCGGCCGCGCTTTTCTGGCGATCGCGGAGGACAATTTCGCTGCGCGCGCGCTTGGCCTGCCCGAGCGCAACCTGCGCGTCGCCAGCTACGCGCTCGCCGGAATCATCGGCGGCGTTGCCGGATTTTCCGGTGGCGAGTTGCTGCTGGCGTTCTTCGCCAATGGCGCGCTCCTGAATTTCTACGGTTTCGTTCCGGTGGCGCTCGGCGGCCTGGGCAATAACCGCGGCGCCGTCATCGGCGGCCTCGCGCTCGGCCTGTTCCAGCAGGCCGCCAACTTCCTGGTCGGCGGCATCTTCTCTTCGGTTGCGGTGTTCACGCTGTTCATCGTCGTTCTGCTGGCAGCGCCGCAAGGCCTGTTCGGTGCGGCCACCGCGCGGAGGGTATGATGACCGCCGTCACCGCAACACCCGAGCGCGGCGAGACGCACGCCTTTCGTGCCTTGGTGCCGCAACTCGCACCGTTTCTCGGCATCCTTGCGGCTGCAATGATTTTGCCTTTCATCAGCAACGACTACTGGGCGCTGATCGGCACCCGGGCGGCCATCTATTGGGTGCTGGTCTGCGGCCTTAATCTTGTCGTCGGCTTCGCCGGTCACCTCGCCATCGGCTATGTCGCGCTGCTGACGCTCGGCGCCTACGTCACCAGTGTGCTCGTCGCCGGCAATGTCCTGCCGCCGGTGCCGGTATTCGCGGCATTGCCGGTCGCGGGCTGTGTCGGCGCCATGTTCGGCGTGATCGTAGGTCTGCCGGCCCTGCGATTACGCACATTCTATTTCGCGATGTCGACGCTCGGCTTCGCCACGATCGTCACCCAAATTGCGCTGGCCTGGCAGAGCGTCACCGGTGGTGGCATCGGCATCGCCGGACCGGAGTTTCCCGCGCCCTTCAACACCGCATGGGGCTATTACTATCTCTGCATCGCATTTGCCGCAGCCGGTACCTGGATGAGCGCCAACGTCGCGCACAGCCGGTTTGGCCGTGCCCTGATCGCGGTGCGCGACGCCGAGGTCGCTGCCGAAGCCACCGGCATTTCCAAACCGCGCATGCTGATCTGGATCTTTCTGCTCGCAGGAGCGCTGGCCGCCATCGCGGGCGGATTGTTCGCGAGCCTGCAGACCTACATTACGCCGGACGCCTTTACGTTCGACCTGTCGATACTTTTCTTCATCGCGATTCTGATCGGCGGGCGCGGCTCGATCCTGGGCCCCATGCTCGGAACCATCATCCTGACCATCCTGCCCGAGATAGCTGCCCCGTTAGCGGCGTGGTCGACCTTTCTCTACGCGGTCCTGCTGCTGGTGATCGTGCTGGCGATGCCCGGCGGCATCGCCGCCTTGCTGGATTTTCGCAATCGCCGTCCACTCGCCAGCAACCGCGCCATCGTGCCGCGTCCTGCGGCGCTCGACGCTGTCATGCGAACTGGCGTCAGCGGCAGGACGCTCAGTCTGCGCGGTATCACGCTAAGTTTCGGCAATGTGCGCGCCATCGATGGCCTCGATCTCGACGTGCGGCCCGGACAAATCCACGGCCTGATCGGGCCCAATGGCAGCGGCAAGACCACGACGCTGAACGTCATCTCCGGTTACTACGCCGGCAAGACCGGAACGATGACATTGGGCGGCGACATATTGCGGCCGGGCGCGCCCACGTCACGCGCCGCCATCGGAATAGCCCGCACCTTCCAGACGCCGCGCGTGATTGGCGCGGCCTCGGTACTGGAGAACGTCATGATCGGCGGCACCATCGAGGGACAAGCGACGTTCGTGGAAGCGCTGTTGTCGCTGCCGCGTCACCGGCGCGACGAGCGCCTGCTCGCGGCCAAGGCCCGCGTTCTGCTCGGCGTCGTCGGACTTGAAATGCTGACCGACATCCGCGCCGACCGCCTGCAGCACAGCGAACTTCGTTTCATCGAGATCGCGCGGGCCTTGATGCTGGAGCCGGATTTCCTGCTGCTGGATGAGCCCGCCGCCGGTCTCTCCAGCAATGAAATCGAGCGCTTGGCGGCGCTGATCAAGGCAATCAGCGGACGCGGCACCGGGGTATTGCTGGTCGAGCATCATGCCGACCTGATTTTCGACATCTGCGATCGGGTCACTGTGCTCAATCTCGGCCGCGCGCTGGCCGCCGGCACACCCGCCGAAATTCGTGTCCACAAGGAGGTGGTCCGTGCTTACCTCGGCGGCTGAACCCCTGCTCTCCGTCGCCGGACTCCAGTCCGGATACGGCAAGATCCGCGTACTGCATGGTATTGATTTCCATGTGTCTGCGGGCGAGGTTGTGGCACTGCTCGGTCCCAATGGTGCCGGCAAGACCACTATGCTGCGCGCGGTATCGGGATTGCTGCCCGTCAATGCCGGACATGTACGCTTCGGCGGCCGCGATATGACAAATGCTTCGCCACGCGAAGCCGCGCGCGCCGGGCTCGTGCATGTGATCGAAGGCCATCGCGTGTTCACGCAGATATCCGTCACCGACAATCTATTGCTGGCAGGCTACGATCTCGCGCGCAGCGAGCGTGCGGCGCGGATCGAGGAAGCGTTATCGTTCTTTCCCGAGATCGCAGAGAAACGACACCAATTCGGCGGCGCACTCTCGGGCGGCCAACAACAGATGTTGACGGTGGCGCAGGGTCTGGTGCGCCGCCCGCGTCTCTTGATGCTCGATGAGCCGTCGGCCGGCTTGTCGCCGGTGCTGGTCGATCGCGTCATCAGCGTCATCAGCCAATTGCGTTCGCAGGGCACTGCCGTGGTGCTGGTCGAGCAACTGCTGGAAAAAGCGCTCGCCGTCGCCGATCGCGTTTACGCGCTGGTGCAAGGGCAGGTCGTGCTACAGGCGCCAACCGGCGAAGCAAATCTGCCGCAACGGCTCGAACATGCCTATTTCGGACAAGAAGTACCTTGCGTAGCTCAACCAGTGCAACACTAGAGCGCTTTCGAGCGAAGTGGATCCCGGTTCGCGTACAGAAAACGCGTCAAAACAAAAAGACGAGAGCCCGGTTCTGATTCAATCAGAACCGATAAGGCTCTAAGTCAACGCCGCAACGGAATTTGCCCAAATACCGCGTTGCTGTGGTGGGCCATCACACGGCGCAGACTTTTGCCTGGCCCGCCGGCCGTTTCGCCGGGGAAGGTAAACGGCAAACTCAAGCTCCATTGGCTCAAAAAACGAAACCCCCAGGGATAGGTTGCCAGGTTGGGATCCAGGGTGAGTGTCGGATCCGACTTTGGCACGAATGGCCGAGAGCTCTGGACGGTCCCCTTGACCGGCTGGAACGTCGCCTTGCTCAAATTAAAATTCAAAATTGAATAGATGAAGCTTCCGTCGGCCGCGACTCCGACCAGGGGTTGCTCGAGCTTGTTTCTGATGGCCGCGATTTTTTCATTTTTTCCGGGCTGAGAGAGCTTTCCGGGAATACCGCAGCGCTCAAACCACGCACTGATGGATCCGAGGGGGCTGCGCACGTCGAAAGAGTCCCCGTCAGCTCGGATCATGGCGAGCTGTTTATTGAAACCGTACAAATTCCGGCCCACAGCCACCGGGCCCGGCGAATCCAGCAAGATATTTGGCATGAAGCTGAACGGGATATCGCCCAGGGTGGGCATTCCCGTATGGGCCACGTCAGGAATCAGCTGGGCAATTTCAAAATATTTAGCGCCGCCGAAGGGCAATATCCCCGGACGAACATTGCGTTGTCGTCCGAAGATCAAGACCACTTCATGCATTTTCGGCTCATTGGCCTTTGGCTTCGACCTGGAGCTCGAATCCGGCTTCGTGCTTGTCGGCGTTTGCGGCACATACAATTCGAGGCCATCGGGAAGCTGCGCTTTGACGAAGTCAACCGGCAAGGACGTCAGAACGCAAAATGCCTCGATGTCACCCACGCCGCCAACGGCGTGGCTGCCTATTTTGCGCAGGAAATCCAGTGCGGGGAGCAATGCCGTGGGTAAACCAGGGTCTCCGAAATCTGTGGCGTTCGGCATGTCAATATGTACTCCTGCGATTGCGCCGGCCGCGGCGCGGCCCGCCATGACAGCTGCTTCAATACAACCTGCATTAATTCCGGTTCG
Organism: Bradyrhizobium sp.; assembly: GCA_037201505.1. GTDB lineage: Bacteria > Pseudomonadota > Alphaproteobacteria > Rhizobiales > Xanthobacteraceae > Bradyrhizobium. Next base: position 145,548 of record JBBCHO010000012.1, on the reverse strand, counting down.
AACCCAGTCACCCGCGAGGTAAAGATTGTCTACCCCCGATTCATCAGCTCGCATCCGTTCGTAAACGCTGCCAGGTACCGACAGCACATAGCGATCGGACGGATTGATATTCGCTCGCACGTATTGCGCGTCTAACCGGGATTTTCCGGAGCGTACTTTTCCGGTGTGCGCTTCATAATCAAAAAATAAATCCCATCGTATCGCTCCCTTTGAATCAACGATATTGGGCCACAGGACGGGAAGGCTTTCATTGATCCATTTGAGAGTGAGGCTTTTCGCGCGTTTCAGCTCCTTTTCAGGATATTTCGAGTCAGTGTATGGAGCTGGCACCGGCTTGTCATCCGGGAAACTGCCGCAGAAATAGGCCAGCCCTTTGGGCGGATCGTAAGGCGACCAGTTCTCTTCCGGCAACATCAGGCTTAAATCACCCCAACTATCGAGGGGCTTTGCGAACCCGGTCAGAACGGTCCCCGGAGGGTTCGGACCCAGGTCCTGCGGAGAAACCGTGGTCCAGGCCTGAAAGGCCATGGTCGCCGTGGTCTCGACGGAGCCGACCATGCGCTTCCAATTCGGCAGACGATCGACGAGATCCTCGCAGATGGTGGCGAAAGCTCCCAGGCCGATACCCAAAACGACGACGTCAAAATCTTCGCCGAGCTTGAGCGATCGATGGCCGACACCTTTCCAATCCGACCATGCGGATTCGAGATCCACATTACGGAGCTGGCGTCCTTCCTTCAGCAATTCGAACTTTGGGTGCGACGGCCAGCTCGGCAGACTGTTTCCATGACCATCCGTAACTGCGATCAATGGCTTGTAGGGCGGGTTTAAAACCGTGGCTTGCGTGGTCGTCCGAATGGTTTCAATCGATCCACCGTCCGCAGACAATTCGATACGGTCGATCCGGGTAAAGAAGTTGAATTTCACCTTCCGTTTCTCAAGCACTTCGAACAGCGGCGCGAAAATCAGTTCCCCCATTGTCGCGCGCAGGAGATAGAAAAACGAACCTCGATAACCGAAAACCAATTTCAGGAGAATGCGTATCCCGGTCCCCGCCCCGACCTGTCTGTTACCTCCGACAAATCCGAACACATAGTCGTAGCAGCCCCGCACCACGGCCGAATTGAGGCTGTCCTTGGAACAGCCATTGGCGGCCATCCAGTCCGTCCACTCAAGATGGTCGATGCAATCAAATCCGAGCCACAAGACTTCATCCTTCAACATGCCGAAGGCAATTGAAAGCGCGATCTCGCAGAGTATAAAAGCGTGCCGAATTTCGTCGTTTTGTGCGAAATGGCTTTGCGCGGCAAAGTTGCTTTTCAAATGTTCCCGCGAGGCATCGATCAGAAATTTAAGATGCGCACCATGTTCCGAACTAACCTCACCTGGATCTGACGATAGTGCTCCAATTCTGGCTGCCGCGGCCTTGAGAGGACCGGCCGTCACCTCATGGTCGGTCAGCCAGGTTGGGCGGCCAGTCGGCCACGTCGCGACAAGATCAAAAGACTTCGTTCCCTCTGAAGAATTTCTGATCAGGGACTGAAAATAGTCCACCGTCGAGAATGGCTGATCGTTCGGCGAGCCGGGTAAACCCTCGTGCGGCTCCAGATGGAACGGCCACGGCGCCCAGGCACCCTTGGATGCCGGCTCCATCAGGACGCAACTGTTGATGCCCTCGAACGCGTTTACGCGTGACCCGAACGGAGGCTCCGTTCCCAGGTCTTTCATCGCCGCATAGACGCGATCCACGAGCTGAAAGGCATTGTCGTAAAATCCGGTCCAGACGTGCAATCCGTGTTCTTCGGCGCGGTACCCGGCATCCGGGTTGCGGCCGACGGCACCTTTGCCGCCCAACCGCCATCCAATCGTGTGGACGGTGATATCGAACAACTCCCCCTCGGGATCCAACTCGGTCAGCTCAAATGCCGCACTGAGTGCGGCAACGCCACCTCCCAAAATCGCCACTTTTTTCCGGGGCATCTCTCTACCCACCCATGTCCTGCAGTTCGGAGAAGACGTATCGCCGCAACAGGTCACACGGACCCAGATATTCCCGGGACGCGTGCAGGAACGCTTCACCGGGAATCGTTTTGTCCTCCCCCGTGATGGCTCGAGCGGCCTGCATTCCCGACATGACCGCGGCTTCCACACATTCAGTGTTGAAGCCAGTATCGATCCAGGCTCCGGCAAGATACAGATTATCGAAACCCGATTGGTCGGTCTTCAAGCGCCAGGCGCTGCTGCCGGCCGACGTCGCGACGCAGCAATCGGAGGGATTGATGTTGGCGCGGACGATTTGGGCGGACAATCTATCCTGCCCTTTCAGGGCAGCCGGCGCATAAAGCACTTTCCAGCTAAATTTCGGCCAGAAAGCCCTGGCCTTGGTTGTCAGCCACGTGACGGTGAGGGAAAGAGCTTGCTGCTGAGCCCGTTTCTGGACGCCGGACTGTGTCCGTGGCGCCTGATAAAGCTGCGAAGGAAAAACATCGCAGAGATATTGAAGGGACTTGGCCGGCGCTCGCCCGATGGGAATCTCGCCCTCAAGGAGCTGATCCATATCGGCCCAGATATCGAGCGGCTCGGGTCCGGACACCAGAGCAGGCTTCGGCGCAGTCCAGCCGAGTTCAGCCAGCTTGACGTTGGTCCATAATTGAACGGATATGCTGGGTACCAGTTGCAATTTCTCCGTCATCGACTTGAATCGCGGGTTCCAGGTGAGCAGCTCGCTGCACGGACCGCCGGAACCGAATTCCTTGAAGGTACCGAGTGGTACCGCGAGCACTACATCGTCGAAATCCCGGATGCGCTCGATGTGAACCGTCTCGACCTTTTCGTTGCACCAGTGAGACTCCAGATCGACCTTTCTCTTTTCCAAAATCTTTCCGTTCTCGATCAGGTTCCAGTTCGGCGTCGCTCCCCAGCCGATCAGACCGCCCGACATCTGGAGAGGGTCATATTTCTCATTCGGATTCTTTAACCGAACCTGCCGATCGAAACGAAGCGACTCGATGGAAACGCCATCCGGCGCAACCTGAACACCCGCTAATTTGTGAAAGAACTGAAACTTTACGCCGCGCGCCTGCAAGACCTCAAAGAGCGGCGCGATGACAACCTCCCCGGCTCCAGCCTGCAGCTCCCACGCCATAGCGCCCCTGTAGGTTACCAGCATGCGCAGCACCACTTGTGCGGCCGTTCCCGCGCCGTAGCTTGCGTTGGCGATCTTTCCATCCGGATACTGGAACATCGTGTCGTACAGCGCCTTTACGATCGGCGACCGTTCGACGACGGTGCGTGTCGCACCATGACGGACAAGCCATTTACGAAAATCTTGCCCGTCGATTTCATGGATCGCACGCTGCCCCAGCAGAATGTCCTCGACTATTCCCGCGAAAAACGCCGCGCCCAGTTCCAGTGTTTGCGCGAGCAGTTGACCGTCGGGCTTCCCCGCATAACCGGCATTCCAGACTACAGAAGATATTTCTCTTAACGCGCTGGTGACGATGCCGATGTCATCCGAATCGTACCATGCGCGGTCTTCGTCAACACCTGCCAGCCAATCGATCGCGACTCCAAGATATTGTCTGGCCGTCATTTCCTCCGGCAATACCCCGGCATCAAATCGTTCGCGTTTACGATGCAGCATCTGACGCGTCCGGCGATCGATCGTTACCCTGGGCTCGATTAGCCGCAAGCGTTTGCTGGAACCCTGCGCGCGATCGTAAAAGCCGGCCAGCAGTTGCAGACAATTATGGAGGCAATTCAGAAGACTGAGGTCGACCTCTCCCCGGCCTGGCTCTCCGCCAGTCGGAGGAAATTGAATACCGATCCAGCCTGGCGCGCCGCCGTCGCTATTTCCTATCGGGGTGAATTCCTGAGCCCGGATCGCCTGGTCCGGCGTCGTAATCCTTTGTTCCTTGCGCGGCTTCCATTCCTCGTAGACATCGCGCAAAAGGCGGAAGGCATTCTCGTAAAATCCGAACCAGATGTGCAGTCCATGCTCGATGTTCCGGCCGCGAATGTCACGTCCGCTGGCGAGTTTCCCGCCGGCCCGCCAGCCTAATTGATAGATTGTGACATCGTACATCCCGTTCAGCTCGGGGCGCGTCAGTTCGAAAGCCGCGGTGAGCCCCGCCATGCCGCCGCCGCAGATCACGATCCTTCGTTTGGTCACACCAAGCTCCGAAATCCCGGGCTAGTCCTGCGGGCCCCGCGTTCGCATCAATTGCACCGGGCCGCCGGTGGCGCCGACATGCTTAAAAATTTCGGCGGCCTTGCCAAGATAAATCTGGCGATCCGGGTCATCGCCGTTGCAATTTTTCCCGATTTCATAAATCGCGCTGGCTTGCTCCCGGGGCATCTGCAGCATTCCCGCTGCGGCAGCCGCGCGTTCCCATTGGCTGCGCGCCGCAGCCGTCTGGCCGGCGATCGCTAAAGCCCGGCCCTGCATGAATAACGCATAAGGGCCGCAAATGGGAGAAGTCCGGGCCAACCGCGACAACTGTTTGCACGCAAGCTTGGCGCGGCTTTCGAGGTCAGCGGAAACAGCACCCGACGCGCGTTCGCAACAACCCAAAAAGACGTCGGCGATACCCGCCGCCCCAAACACGTAACCGCCCCAAACCACATCGCATTCCCGCAAAACAGCGAGCCCTCGTTCCGCCAGCTCCAGGGCGCGGTCGTTCTCCTGGCGCTGTAAAAAGGCGGTAGCGGCCACGCCGAGACAGAGAAGCTGGTCGGTGCGAATGAGCTTGGCGCCTGCGAGGGCTTTCAACCCGTTCAAATGCTCCGTGGAAGCACGCCCCATGATCGTGTCAATGAGCACGCGGGAGGACAAGCTCCACGCGCGCACCTGCGCGGGCCAGTCGTCGGACATTTCCGAAAGCAATTTCCCGACCCGGGCATCGGCACGCGCAATATCGCCTCGCAAGATCGTAATGAAGATAGCCATCGTTTCGCTATTTTGAGCCCGTTTGCGATCCCCCAGTCGCTCGTACAGTCGCTTTGCTTCTTCCGCATGCTGTTCGGCTACATCCCATTCGCCGAGGCCATAGGAGAGAACGCCGAGAACCAGCCGGACACGGGCCATCTCGGGAAGCGAACCGTAATTTTCCGCCAATCGTTGTGCGCGTTTTCCATATGAGCGCGCGACCCGGACCAGACCCGACATCGCCATACCCAGCGCCAGGGCGCTGTAGCCGCGGATGGTTTCCGGCACCGCGCCACACTGTTCCGCCAGATTCAGCGATGCCAGTGTGCCGTTGAGGACGGCGAGGGAATCGTTCTGAAAAAAATATTGCTCTGACAGATACTCGTAGATATGGGACACGCGCTGGACGTCGGCCTGTTGCTCCTGAGCCGGCCGCCTGGATCTCCAAGGCAAGATCGCCGAAGCGAGCTGGACCGAGCCGTTATACATGAGGGCGCCGATCTTCCCGGCCTTGTTGCCGGGAAGGCGCCGTCCCAATAGCTGCATCGCGCGCGAATAGTGTTCTGCGGAGTTCTCGTAGTCGGACAATTCGTGATACGCATCGCCCAGGATCACTTCCCACGCAGCCCGCCGGCCGTTGTCGATCGGAAGTTTTTCACGCTGCGCCAGATCGAACATCTTTCGCGCATACTGGATTGCTTCACGGTTTGCATAATTGTTGCGCGACTGCTGTGCCGCGAGCTCGAGATATTTCAGGGCTGATACAGGCGCATTTCCGAGCTCCCAATGCCGCGCGAGGCGCGCATGATGGGGCTGTAATTCATTCGAATAATGCCGCTCAATAAACGCCGCAATACGCTCGTGAAGCGTCCTGCGTCGGGCAAATGACAGGAGGTTGTAGGCCACCTCCATCGTGATCGAATGCCGAAATACAAAGGAAGACGGGCGCGTCTCGATGTCGGGCTGCAGGAAATCGTGGTCTACAAGCCGCCGGATACAAGCCTCCTTGGAGGCCACCGCCAGTTCCGGAACGATGCTCTCCAGCATTTCAATCGTGAAGGAATCGCCGACCGCACTGGCGGCCTTCAACAGTTGCTGATCATCGGCGGATAAAACATCAATCCGGCTTACAATCGCCCGCTCCACGCTGGTCGGCAGCGTGATCGCAGCGGTTTGCTCGTCGAAAGAACAGACTCCGCGCGATACGTGAATTCGGCCGGTATCGCGGAGTGCCAGCACGAGCTCTCCGCAGAAAAATGGATTGCCGCTTGCGAGATTATAAACGAAGCGGACAAGACTTTCGGGAATCTCGTTCGCCTTGAGCCGCTGCTTGATGATCAGCGTAACTTCATCGCGGGACAACCTGTCGAGACGAATCTGAAGCGATGGAGTGAGGTCTTCCTGGAAATTGTCGTCCGCAATTTTTGGCACTTGCGTTCGTTGGCTGACGACCAGCAGAAATTCGGGAAGGCGCCGGGCGATGGCTGCCAGCAAATCCCTCGAGGATCCGTCAAACCAGTGAACATCTTCGAGAACCAATATCCGGAATTGCGATTTTCGCAGCAGGAAAACCACCAGCTCTTCAATCGCCGTGGCGCGAGCGGAACCGATAATCTGCCGGGTGAATTCGGTTTGCGGAAATCCGAGCCCAATGACTTCATCGAGCAGGGGCAGCCAGCTCAAAAGCGCGGGCTCACCGGATAATAATTCGGACACGTCTGCCCGGGCCGAGGCCGCGTCGCTGCCGGCTTCCAGTTTGAGAAGCTGTCGCAGGATCGGCCGCCAGCCAAAATAGGGTGTCGACTTCTCGATAGCGGTTGCGCTTCCCAGGAGCACGGCATGACCGCTTGCATCGACAGTCGAAACGAAATGTTCCAGCAGCCTGGACTTTCCGATACCGGCTTCGCCCGACACCAGCGCAAACCGTCCGCTGCCGGCTGAAATGTCATCGCGGCAGCGCTGGAGGATTGCCTGTTCACTTTCGCGATTGATCATCCGGCTTGTCGAATGACGGTGCGCGTCTTCGGTTGTCACGGTCGGGCTGAAGGCAAGCGTCGACGCATCAGCGCCCTTGAGATGAATGTTCGGCAGCAAGTTGAACGCGATGCCCCGGCCTACCGCCTGGGCGGTCAGCGCATCGCATGCGATCTCTTCTTGAGCCGCTTCGGCGAGATGAGCCGCCACGTTCATCGCCTGTCCGAACACACCGAACGTCTGGGACCGGGCTCCGCCATAATTGCTGCAAAACAGCCGGCCGGTGGAAATGCCGACCGAAATCGGAATGCCCTTGGCCACGAGCTGCCGCTGCATCCGAAGCGATGCCTCGACCGCTCGCAGCGGATCGTCCTCATGGGCAAAGGGGGTCAAGCCGAAAATGAGGGTCAGCGTCATCCCCTTGTCGTCCATCTGTATCTGATGGATCGAACCCTCCAGCCGCTCCGATACCTGTTGAGCCTCGAATATGAAGCTCTGAATTTTCGTCAGAAAGCCAGGGTTGAATTCCAGCTCCGGCAGAGCTACCCGCGCCACCGAAAGCGCTCGAAATTCACCGATCCAGGCACCGGCATCGAACAATCGTTCTTCAGAGGCCGCCGGGGACGGCTTTGGCTCAAACGCACTTCCCGCTAGCTCCTGGTCCTGCAGGCGATCCGGCGTGCGCATCCGAACCAGACGCGCGCCATAGGGAGCAATTTCCGTATCGGTTGATTCCGACAGCAGTTCGGCGGCGTTTGCACAGAGCACCACGTCACCGATCTGGGCACCTCGATAGGCTGCACCGATACTGTAAAACGGATCGCCCACAGCAGCGTAGTGCCAGGTATCGCGCCAGCCCCCCAGCTTGCAGAAGAACACATTTCCTGCCTCGATCGCGATACGCTGGCTGATTCCGCCACCCTCTCGCCATGCCGCCAATGCGGCGCGTAAAGCGAGCCCGCATCTGGCGGCTCGTTCGGTGGCCGCGGCAAGATCATGATCATGATCATCCCAAACCGCGAGGATGGCGTCTCCCGCGAAGGCGACGATGTCGCCGTCGTACCGGCTGATGACATCCGTCAGGATAGCAAAGCAATTGTTGATAAAATTGGTGAGACCCTCTGCGCCGTCACCAAACGCCGCATCAGTCCGCGCGGTAAAGCCGGCGATGTCGACGAGCAGCACCGCGGAACCGCGTGCATCTGCGGACGGGCCTGCCGACTGACCTTCAGAACGTAAACAGGCATCCACCCACTTTGGGGTGTAAACTGCCTGGTCTCTCGCGATAGCTCCGGCAGGCATCGGACCGCGCTCGCATCATTGGAAAGGCGAATGGAACCCTTTCCTGAGGGGAAAATCAATGAAGACCGGCCGTGGAAGCTTCGCGCCGGCCGGGGCCCGGCTCAAACGCGGCCGTCAACGCCCGTCGTTTGAGCAGGCCGGGAGCGACGACACCTCGCGGATCGGGTGCGATTTCGGTCAAGTTTTCCATTTCCTAGATTTTATCTTGGATTTTAAAATCATGCGTTCAAGGAGACGTCTGATTCAGGGCATTTCGGTTCAAAGCCGGGCACGCCGTGCAGGGTGACGAGAAGTCGCACCTCCGGACCAGGCTCAAGTGAACGGCTTCACACTCCGCATCATCAGGGACGGTTAGCTTCTGCCCAAGGAGGCGACAACATGAATTATGCAATCAAGACGGCACCCCTGATCAGACCGCGCGGTTTTGGCCGCGCTCTCCAGCTCCTGACGGCCAATGATGCAGGCAGGCTCGTGGCCTTCTATCTTGGCCTGCACTTCGACAATCGGCGTCGTCGTTTCGGCGGAGCACAGTCGGACGAATCCATCGTCGCATATTGCCGGACGATCAATTGGCAGCACGCTATCGTTTTCGCGCGTGGCGGTGCTCACCTTTTGGACGCCGTTCTGGAAGTTCATCCCCTATCCCGAAATTGGGATTGCGCGGAGATTACGCTGACATGCCCGCTCGACTGCGATCGCTCACATATTTTTGCCGAGCTGTTTCAACTGGCTGCCCTGACGGCAGGCGGACGCGGATGCTCCAAATTGCTGATGCATCTGAATGACGGATGTTCCGAAGCAATCGATATCCTCGGCGATGCCGGCCGAAGATCCTGTGACGGCGAAGTCCTGAACTTTGACATCGGTGATTACACCATCACGAGCGGTGGCCGCCAGTGAGGGGCTCGAATCGCCGTGTGCGCCCCGGGTCAAGATGACGATTTCACTCGCGTTCCCTGCGCCGGCTCCCGTGCGGGCCGCTGCCGAAGGTCGTTTGTCACGCGGCGCCGGAATCGGGCGACGCCCGTGATGCTTCGCCGGGAGGGGCGGGTAGCCAGGAGACCGCGAGCGTCACGGAAGATCGACAGAATGGAACGATGCCGGGCGAAAATCCTCACAGAAACGGTCTGTCAGGAGTAGGCGTCGGGATTTACGGTTTTGCAGGATTGGATGGTGGTGTGCGCAGTCATGTGCGAACTGGTCTCCACCGAAGAACAGGGAATTTTTTGCAAAATTCAACAAATAACAGGCTTTTGGCCGGCTGATATCGCTCGGCCGTCGGAGATTTGGCAGCGATCCCCAACGGTTATAGGAGGCCTCAGGCACTTTCCTGTTATTCTGCAAAACAGGCGGTTGAAGTGTCAAAACAGGCACTGCGAAACGCAACATCAGGTATCGGCAACCGGTTAACAGGTGACCGTGCGGAGGGAATCGCGCAAAGGAGTCAGCGGATGCCAACCAAGCTAAGTTGAGCTGAGTTGAGCTGCCTGCACTGCACCGACCTGCCCTGACCTCGCCCTGTCCCGCTCTGAACTGTCCCGCACCGACCTGGCCCGCCCTCATTTGGCACGCCCCGTCCCGGCCTGACTCGAGCTTCTTTTCATCTTCAAGCTGACGCGGCGCAGACCTGCGCCGGTCAATCAATTTGGCGAGGTCCCGGTATGAGGTGTGCAACCCCGAAAAGGAAACGTTTGCGTAAGAATCTTCCAGCAAGCTTTTTGCCATGAACAAAGCATCATCTCTCGTATCCCCGTCGCGGTTGGCTATCACCTACCGCGCGATCTGTGACCTCATCCCCGATCCGCGCAATGCGCGCACCCATCCCAAGCGCCAGATCGAACAGATACGCGCATCGATCGAAGCATTTGGCTTTACCAACCCCGTTCTCGCCGATCCCGAAGGTAATATTATTGCGGGTCACGGCCGGCTACAGGCTGCCCGCTTAATGGGCCTTGCCGAGCTCCCGGTCATCACCCTGTCTGACCTCTCGGAGACCCAGAAGCGGACGCTGCGGATCGCCGATAACAAGATTGCGCTTAATGCCGGCTGGGACTTGGAGATCCTGCAATTAGAGCTCGCCGAACTCGGTTCGATCGATGTCGATATCGATCCCACCCTGACCGGCTTCTCGACCGGCGAGATCGATGTAATCCTGACGTCAGCTGTCGATCCGGATGACGAGGTCATCCCTCCCGTTCCGGCAACGCCACGAACGAAGTCAGGCGACATCTGGCTGCTCGGGGATCACCGGGTGGGATGTGGCGACGGCCGAGATCCCGAATTTCTACAGCGGGTTATCGGCCACGGAGCCCGTGTGGACGCGGCTTTCCTTGACCCTCCTTACAATGTGCGGATTGGGGGACATGCGGTGTCCGCCGGGAGCCATCGCGAGTTCGCCATGGCCTCGGGCGAGATGAGCGAGGCAGAGTTCCGCTCCTTCCTAGCGGATACGCTGGGCGCCGCGGCGCGTGTCTCGCGCGACGGTGCGGTCCACTTCGTCTGCATGGACTGGCGGCACATGGACGACGTCTCGGCCGTCGGCCGCGCGGTCTATGGCGATCGGCTGAACTTGTGCATCTGGAACAAATCGAATGCGGGAATGGGATCTTTGTACCGATCCAAGCATGAACTGATCTTTGTCTACCGGGTAGGAACGGCACCCCATCTCAACATGGTCGAACTCGGGAAGCATGGCCGCAACCGCACCAATGTCTGGGACTATGCCTCGGTAAATTCCCTGCGGGGCAGCCGACGGGAAGATCTGGCCTTGCATCCCACGGTCAAGCCGACAGGACTTGTCGCCGATGCGATCCAGGATGTGACGCGACGCGGCGATCTCGTGCTTGACCTATTCCTGGGCTCCGGAACGACGCTCATGGCAGCCGACCGAATTGGGCGGCGCTTCCGTGGGCTCGATATCGATCCTTGCTATGTTGATGTGGCGATCGAACGCTGGGCGGCGAGGACTGGTCTTGAGCCGCGCCTGGAGGGGCCGGCGTCGTGAGCGTCAAGTCCGGATCGAGGAAAACACCGAATCCTGGCTGGTTCAGCAAAGGCAGCAGTGGCAATTCCGGGGGGCGTCCGACCCGCCCACCCGCCCCGAGATCCTCGGCTTTCGATGTCTTGGTGGAAAAAACGGTCACAGTTAGTGACCGTTCCGGCACACGCGAGATAACGGTGGAAGAAGCGCTTCAACGGCGGACTTATCAGGATGCTCTGGACGGCAAGGGTATGGCCCAGCGCAAAGTCCTGAACTGGATCGCCAAGCGCGAAGCATGGCTAGTTAAGCATGGGCCAAAACCACCTCGGCAGGCAATCTCGAGTTACTTCTCGCCCGATCCCGACAACGCGGATGCGGCTATGCAGCTGCTTGGAATCGCGGCGCCAAACCCGGCGCGAGCAGACATTCGGGCCGACCGGGCGCAGCTCCTGCTTGAGCCTTGGGCGGTTCAGGCGGCCCTCGGCCGAAGGCGGGGCGGGCAACGCCTTACTGACGGGGAGCGTGATGATATCCGGCGATGCACCCGTGATCCGGACTGTCTGCGCTGGCCACGAGGGACCAACGAATGATGTCGGGATACAATCCGCCAAGTGATTCCGAGGATGACGTTGGGTATGGCAAGCCGCCAAGGGCGACGCGCTTTGCGAAGGGTCAGAGCGGCAACCCATCCGGCCGCCGCCGCGGGCACCGGCGCGAAGCACCCTATGAGACCGTTCTCGGGCAAATCGTGACCATCCGCGAAGGCGGAGTCGAGCGCCGTGTTGCGGCGGCCGAGGCGTTCCTGCTGCAACTCACCAAACGCGGGCTCGAAGGTGATGGCGCCGCAGCCCGCGCAACTCTCGCCGTGATCGAGGAGACCAAGGAACGATCCAACACACACGAGGGCATCAGCGTCATCGTCCGCACAGGCGTAGCACCCGGGAGCGTCGTATCTGCGCTGGGGCCGCTTCGAATGGCAACAAAACTTGATCCCTATCGCGAGACCGCACGGATGGCGCTCGAACCTTGGCTGGTCGAGGCCGCGTTGGCCCGCCTCGGTCGGAGACTCAATCCCGCTGATCAGCGGACTATTGTGAAGGCCACTCGCACACCTCACAGGGTCAGGTGGCCCAATTGGTGGACCGAACACCCGTGAGCTTTCGACCAAAAGCACTGAAACCCTTACGCCCACATTCGTCGTCGGATAAGGTACCGTTCGAGAAAAAGGCTGCCAACCGCCGAACTCTGGTCGCGACGGGATAACACGAGGCAACGCCAGGAGCTCGAACTAGAATGGCTACGGCTACTGGGCCCGATCGCGCGGGAGATTGCCTGGAGAACGCCCAACCTTACGCAAGCTGCGGAGGGAGAGGAACTGGAGTCGACGTGGCTCTACCTAGCCCCACGCCGTAGCCCCGTCAGACAGACCACGTTCTATCGGCCCTTTCCGGCCATCCCCTTTGGCCGGCTGAAATTTAGGAGAAGCGTCCGTTCTATGAAGCGTGAAGCTGGGGTAGACGACGATCACCGGAGTCGGCCGCTAGTTCGTGAAATCGGGCAGAAATTACTTCATTTCAACTGCGAATGTGAAGAACTCTGACCCTATCCAGACGCCCTGGCGGTGCGTGGCACACCCACGGGCTTCCCCGGGGCATTCAAAGCTATTTTGCGGACTATGAGGACGCCTTCGCCGATTGGGGTCACGCGCTTTGCCGCGATCTCGTTACTCATCGAGGCGACGACGTCGACTGATTGGTCTGTATTGCTGTCCATTGCGTGGCCACAGAGCATCAGCAATCGGAATAATAAAACCGCGCATGCCATCGCCACAATTGCAACCATTCTCGTAACGATTGTGAAGGTTCTTATTCGCATCCTCGTTTGTGCGTCAAAATTTCGCACTCTCCCGCGTCTCAGTGAGATCAGGGACTTGGCGGCCAAGTTTTAATGATTGGCATTGCCGATGGATGGGGGCCGATATGGCGTGCGAACCGCGTCGACTGTTGTCCTTTGGACTGCGCCGGGGCGCGACGCCGCGGGTACGCGTCGGCTGTAAATTTGTCGCGCCAAGATTACTGGCGATCGTCGCACTTGTCGCGGCATCGACGGTTTCAACACACGCCCAGACCAACTGGACCGGACAGTTCACCTCCAACTGGCTCTTGAGCGGCAACTGGGACGCCGGTTTTCCCAGGCAGACGACCGACGGAAACATTAACACTGTGACGCCGAATGCGACTGTCATCAGTGACCCCGGCGCACAAGCCCGGAACCTGACCGTCGGTACAAATGGGACAGGGGTGCTTACAATCCAGGCTGGCGGAACATTGACCGATCAGTTCGGGACGATCGGCAATCTACCCGGCGGGGTCGGCACGGTGATCGTGACCGGCGCAAGCTCCAGTTGGACGAATGTTAACAGCGTGGTGGTCGGCGGCCTCGGCATGGGCACTCTCATCATTCAAAACGGCGCCTCGGCTGAGGACGGCACCATGGCGAGCAGTACCGGCGGCTCGATTGGACAGTCCGCCGGCTCGACGGGCACCGTAATAGTGACCGGCCCAGGTTCGAACTGGATCAACGGACCACAAGGCGGTCTAAATGTCGGCGGTTTTGGCACCGGCACCCTCACGATCGCAAACGGCGGCAGCGTCATCGATATCACCCCCCTCATCACCAACATCGGCAACGGTGCGGGCTCGAATGGCACGGTGACAGTGACCGGCGCGGGCTCCCTTTGGAGCGACATTGCGGGGATTAGGATTGGCAACTCGGGCACCGGCACCCTCACAATTGCAGATGGCGCTCTCGTTGCAGCTGCTGTCACGCTCGCCGCGAACGCCGGTTCGGTTGGAACGCTCAACATCGGCGCGGCCCCAGGCAATCCAGCGGTCGCACCGGGAACGCTCACGGCGTCGAGCATTGCCTTTGGGGCCGGCACCGGGACCATCAACTTCAACCACACGTCCGCCGGCTACGTGTTTGCGCCCGCAATCACTGGCAACGGTACCGTCAATGTATTTGCAGGAACTACCACGCTCACCGCCGCCAACAGCTACGAGGGCGCCACTAATGTCAACGGAGGCACGTTGCGGGCCGGCGCGCCGAACACGTTCAGCCCGAATTCGGCAGTGGCGGTTGCAAGCGGCGGGACGCTCGATCTCAATGGCTTCAACCAGACCGTACCCGGCCTCACCAATGCCGGCCTGGTGAACATGGGCATGGGCACTGCGCCCGGCACCCTCTTGACGACACCGAGCTATATCGGGGCCGGCGGAACGATCAGGCTCAACACGTTTCTCGGCGCCGATGGTTCTCCATCTGACAGGCTTGTCGTCAGCGGCGGCAACGCGATCGGCAATTCGTTCTTGCACATCGTCAATGCGGGCGGTCCAGGCGCCGGGACCGTGGCCAACGGCATCGCGGTGGTGCAGGCGATCAACGGCGGCGTCACGACGCCGGGTGCGTTCGCGCTCGCTGGCGAGGCGCGGGCCGGCTTCTTCGACTATGATCTGTTCCGGGGTGGCGTTGCCGGCAGCAATCCCAACGATTGGTTCCTGCGCTCGACCTTCGTCATCGGGCCGCCGGAGCCGATCGAGCCGCCCGTGCCGCCGATCCTGCCGATCGATCCACCGACGGGACCGCTGCCGCCCGGAGTCTATCCGATCATCGGGCCGGAGATCGCGACCTACGGCGTGGTGCAGCCGATCGCGCGGCAATTGGGGATGATCACGCTCGGCACCTTGCATGACCGGATCGGCGATACGTTGCCGAACGCGAATACAGGCACGCCGTGTACGTCTGACGGCGACACGCGGGATACGAATGCGAGCAAGACGTTCGCGAAGCCGCAGCCTGACTGTCCATATACCGGCTGGTGGGGCCGGGTCCTCGGCCAGCAGATCAACAACCATTACACGGCCTTCGCCGATCCGCGCGCCTCCGGCCAGTTGCTGGGCTTTCAGAGCGGCATCGACCTGTGGCGTGGCGAATGGATACCGGGCCATCGCGACACCGCCGGCATCTATTTCTCCTACGCCAATGCCGGTGTCGACGTGACCGGTCTCGTCACCAACGCGGCGGTGTCCGGCTATGCGCTGAGCAAGACCGGCAGCCTCAATCTCGATGCCTGGTCGGGCGGCGCCTATTGGACGCATTACGGCCCGAGCGACTGGTACCTCGATGCGGTGGCGCAGGTGACGCGCTACGGAGGCGTGGCATCCACTCAATTCGCCAGCTTTGCGCCTACCGGCTTTGGTTTTCTCACTTCGCTGGAGGCCGGTTATCCGATTTCGCTGCCGCGGCTCGGGCCGGGCTTCGTGCTGGAGCCGGAGGCGCAGATCATCTGGCAACATGTGTCGTTCGACGACGCCAATGACGGCTTGGGCGAGGTCGCCCTCGGCACAACGTCAGGCGCGAGCGGGCGGATCGGCCTGCGCGGCCGATGGATCATCGCTGGCGACAACGGGCAGGTGTGGCAGCCTTATGTGCGGGCCGATCTGTGGCGCGACTGGGGCGGGCAGGCGACGACGACGTTTTCCGGCGCCGATCTGGTGCCACTACTGGAGCAGGCCACGCGCCTGCAACTGGGCGGCGGCCTGAGTGTGAGAATGAACGCCAATGTCAGCTTCCACGCCAATGCCGACTACCAATTCGCTGTCGGCAACGGCGACGCCGCCAGCCGGAGCGGTATCCGCGGAGCCGCTGGGGTGCGATATATGTGGTAAGATCGAGTTGCGGCTTTCGCCGAAGGCAAGCGCCGAGGGGATGCAACGACTTGCGCGTTTGACGCTTAGGGTCGTTTCCTCAGGGATGCGAAATTTGGTCCGCCAAAATTAAAATGCTTGTTGCGCGACACACTTCTACGCTACAGGAAATTGGAAAGAGATACCCCTCACCAACCCACAAAACCGAACACCAGGTTTCTCTATTTTCTAATCGGGATTGCGGGAGCGCTGGTGGCGCCGGGTTTGCGACAACCCTGGAATTTAATTAGCGGCGCGGATCGCCAGTATTGACCTTCTTCCAGGTCTGATCGGGATCGAACCAGGGCATGCGCGTCACAAGATTAAGCGTATGGTTTCCAAGATCCTTCTGAAAGACGACGCCTTTTTGATTGACCAAGAAGGTCATGACGCCGGAATTACCGTACACCGCCGGATGGGCGACGAGCGCAAAGCCGCCGATCATCTTGCCTTTCACAACGTAGTTGAGTATGCCGCCTGCCGCGTTCGGGCCTTGCTGCGTCAGAATCCGATAATAGTAGCCGTGGAACGGCACAGGACCCAAGCCGACCTTGTATCCTTCCGCCGAGGCTCTTGCGGCGAGTTCGCCTAGCGGGCTTTGGTCTCCTTCCGACGACGGCCAGTAGAGACCATCCTTCTTCCCGGACGTACTGACGATGCGCTGAGCATAAACACCGTTGCCGCCACCGGCGCGGTCCTTCTCGACATATTCATTCTGCGCGTCAACATAGGCGAGGCAGGTCTGAATCGCATCAAGTTCATTTCGTCCGATGCGCCGATACAGGACTTCGAGGCGGCCGGCCGCGGTATCGAACTCCCAGCCACGCTTTTGGCGCGCGAGCGGGATCGGAAATGGAAAATCATCGACGCCAAGAATCATGACGGCCTTATTGTCGCCTTCGAGCCTGATCGAATGCCTGGCATCATAGGTTGCGATGAAGTGCTGACGAGTTGCAGCATCGGCAACTTTGTCGCCGGAAAAAGCAATATCCACCCCCCGAAAGCCCAGTACTTTCACAATATCCTTCGGGTCATCGGATTTGACCGCGACAGCAAACGCGCTGGCGGCTCCCTCTGGCGTCGAGAAGGACTGCTGCGCGTACGCACACGGCGTCCACAAACTGAGCAAGGTTGCAGCTACGGTTAGTTCCGAAAGCCTTCTGCGATTCCGGTAGCGCGAATCAAACATGATCATCATTCTCCCGATCGCGTTCCGCCACTCACCAATAATCAAACCAACCCAATTGCCTTTGCCGCGCCACAAAAAGCATAGGCGGCGGTTTGTGTCGCTTCGTAATTTTCCACTGGCGTTGCGGCTTCGGCTGTCGTTTTTTTGAATCAAATGATTGCAGCTGGTTGGCATCAGACGCTGACAGTTGCGCAAATGCGTTCTGTTCTCGTGGTTTGGCAGACGCGATCGTTGACGGCGCCCTGGCGGTTTGTTCCTCATTCGCGATCTGCGGAGGAGTAATGGTCGGAAGGCTGGTATCGTAAACAATGCGCTCCGGCCATTTCCGATCGGAATGAACCCGGATGCCGTAAGAAACCCTGTCGGACCCGTGTGTAACCGGCAATTTCGGAAGGTACGCGTCCGCAACAAACAACAGCACGAGCAGTACGCTACCGACATAGAAAAAATATCGAGCGAGAGGCATCTCGCCACTCCATCAGTCCCCGTTTAGCGTCGATCTAGCCAATCATCGACCGATCAAACGAGGTGCTTTGAAACACCCAGTTCCAGGACGCCATGTTGATCTAAATCAACGAGACAGCGGCACGGGGCGTAACGTTCAGCGGGCGGTGGCAGCTCTCCGGCGCAACTTGTTCCAAGAGCATCTGTTCCGACGGCCGCCGGATTCGCGCTTTAATCACTGCACAAGGAGAAGAACATGTCACGTCGAACGATCTTTTCATCGACTGCGTCGATTATCGTCGGCATCGCATGCGTTGCCATGATCTCAAATGATGCCTTCGCATATCGTGGTGGACGCGCCGGCGTTGGCCGCGTTGGCGTTCATCACGGAGGTGCGTATCGTGCCGGTGTTTACCGTGGCGCAGCAGTACGTCGTGGCGTTGCGGTAGGCGTTGGAGCGGTTGCCGTCGGCGCCGCTGCCTACGGGGCTTATGGAGCGCCGCGCTGCGGATACTATCCCTATCCAGCTTGCTACTAGTGCGCCCTGGACAGGACGCCGTCGGCCTAGAACGCGGGTGACGCAACTCCGTATTCGGGAGCCGATCCAGGTCGTGGGTCCGGTGTACTGATCAAGAAGCGTAGCGAACGAGAACGACCGGCTTCAAAGATATTCCCCGGGCGTCATCCTTGGGTGATAGATGCCGTACACCTGGTATGTGACCTTTGAAGTACAGAGAAGAGGTCTGTTGCCCCGAAGGCGAAGCCCTCGGGCAACCAGAAATTTCGAGACCGAAAGCGAAGCCAGGGATTTCGCACGCGCGAAATTCAATGAGGGAATGATCGTCTATGCCGGCACGATCAATCCATATTCACCGAAACAACTGATCCCCTCAAGCAGCATCCCTTCCTGGATCGCAGAAGATAGCTCGGATGCAGACCGTACGCACGAGCAAGAAAAGTAGCGGGCTGGATTGCGGTACTTCCAGATCGATCGTCGCCCATCGAATGCCGGTGACGGGCGGCCCACACAGTCCGACGCTACAGAAGGCGATCAATCCATTGCGCCGTGAGCAGATGCTTGTGCGATCCAGCACGATATCGATTTCCGGTTGCTCTAAGTCCGTTTGCATTCAGCAGCGTCGCTTAACCTCCACGGAAAGCGTCAGCAACACCTACGTAAATTACGACATCGCATCTGATTCCATTGATTTGTTCTGGTGTGTTGCCATTTTGGCACGGGGCTCCCAGGCCCACACGCTTAAAGTGCAAATGCGTTTTGGGTTCAGGGATTAAACGCAGGACCGTTGGGGGTTACTCGCATTTATCTTGAAACAAAAATGGAGAAGATTCGATGAAAAAGCTTCTGCTTCTGCTAGGTAGTGTTGGTTTGATCGCATTGGGAATGACGGTTCCTGCTTTCGCCGCCGATCTTCCAGCTCGGACCTATACCAAGGCACCGCCTCCAGTGCTGGCTCCGATGTACGACTGGAGCGGCTTCTACGTTGGCGCGAACGGCGGCTGGGGAGAGTCTCGCAATTGCTGGGGTATCATCCCGGTAGCTGGCGCAGTCATTCCTGACGGCTGCCTCTCCAAGTCCGGCGGCCTTCTCGGTGGCCAGGTCGGCTACCGCTGGCAGGCGGGGCAGGCTGTTTTCGGTTTGGAAGCTCAGGGCGACTGGGCGAACATCCATGGCTCGCACCTCAGCGTTTTAAATCCAGCGTTTATGACTGGTACCAGCCTTGACGGCTTGGGCCTTTTCAGCGGCCAGATCGGTTATGCCTGGAATGCGACGCTGCTGTACCTGAAGGGCGGCGCGGCTGTGACGAGCAACAGCGCTTTTATAAGCAGCACAGCTACTGGCATCGGTCTGGTCTCCGCAAGCTCGACCCGTTGGGGTGGGACCGTGGGTATCGGAGGCGAGTACGGATTCAGTCCGAATTGGACGGTCGGTATCGAATACGATCACCTCTTTATGGGTGACGCAAACAATACGTTCTCGATCGTGAATCCCTTGCTTGCCGGCGCGGCCAACCGAATTAGCCAAGATGTCGATATGGTCACCCTGCGCTTCAACTACAAATTCGGTGGTTACGGGGCACCTGTGACCGCCCGCTATTGATTAACCGTTTATCTCCAGCAAACTCAAAGCCCCGGCATCGTCCGGGGCTTTTTTATCGAGTGCATTCTCCGAGCAATCTGAACCCACGGCGGCGGCTGGATGTCCTCTCTATCTCCCAACAGCGAATATTCAACGGGGACACCGGACATCGTCCTGCCATTCTCCCTCTCAGTGACGACTGACCCACCATCCTCCCTTGGAACTATCAGGTTCACGCGTTGACTTGAATCAAGCAGTCCGCCGGCGCAGACTGTATTCAAAGCCATTAACCGATGGCTTTAGCGCGGCATGGCGGATTCGGCGAAGCATCAAAAAGACGCAACCTGGCATGCCGGATGGTTTCCACCGGTTCGCTGGCTGGCTGAATACCGGTCTTCCTGGCTCTTCAGCGATATCGTGGCCGGAATAACCTTGGCGGCCTATGCAATCCCGGTTGCCCTCGCCTATGCGGGACTTGCAGGCCTGCCGCCGCAAGTCGGCGTCTACGGATATCTGCTTGGTGGTCTTGGCTACGCCCTGCTCGGCTCTTCGCGTCAGCTCGCGATCGGGCCCACCTCCGCCATTTCACTCATGATTGCCGGAACGGTGGGAGCGATGGCGGATGGAGACGCACAACGGTATGCGCAGATCGCAAGCCTCGTAGCCTTCACCGTCGCAGCCCTATGCCTGTTCGCATGGTTGCTGCGATTGAGCGCGCTCGTGAAGCTGATCAGCGACAGCATTCTTGTGGGCTTCAAAGCCGGCGCAGGCTTGACCATTGCAATGACTCAACTGCCGAGCCTCCTCGGGGTCGCCAGCGGCGGCCATCATTTTTTCGACCGCGCTTGGTTGTTGCTCGGTCAACTCGACCAGATGCAGTATCTCGTTCTCCTGGTCGGCGTTGTTGCGATCGGATTGCTCGTGCTGGGTGAGCAACTCCTGCCAGGAAAACCGGTCGCGCTCGGCGTTGTCACGCTCGCGATCGTTGCTGCAACCGTACTGGGACTTCCCTCGTTCGGCGTACCAACGACCGGGAAAATCCCTGCGGGCTTACCTACTCTGGCAGGGCCGTCCCTCAGGTTACGCGATGTCGAGGGAATAGTTCCTCTGGCGGCCGGCTGCGTGTTGCTGGCTTACATCGAAGGTGTCTCCGCCGCCCGCACCTTCGCCGCCAAGCACGGCTACGCGCTCGATCCCCGGCAAGAGCTTTTGGCCATCGGGGCAGCCAACCTCGCCGCTGCGATGGGACATGGTTATCCGGTGGCCGGCGGCCTCTCGCAATCAGCCGTGAACGACAAGGCCGGCGCACGCACGCCCTTGGCACTCGTCTTTGCCTCAATGACGCTGGCGCTTTGCCTACTTTTCCTCACCGGCCTCCTTGAGAATCTTCCAAAGGCGGTCCTGGCCGCTGTCGTGTTGACCGCGGTGTATGGCTTGCTGGATTTTCCGGCGCTGCTGCGCATGTGGCGCGTGAGCCGGCTGGATTTCTACGCGGCGACCATTGCTCTTCTGGCTGTGCTGTTGCTCGGGATACTGCAGGGCATTCTGCTTGCCGCACTGGCCTCGATACTTTTGCTGCTGGCGCGCGTGTCACAGCCAAATATTGCGTTTCTCGGCCGCATTCCCGGCACCGGCCACTATTCCGATCGGACCCGGCATCCCGAAAACGAAGCTCTGGCGGGCGTCATCGCATTTCGGCCCGAAGCCTCGCTGATCTATGTCAACGCCGATGCGGTGCCCGAAGCGGTCTTTGGCCGCCTGCGTGACGCCGCTCCTTCCGCCATCCGGCTGGCCGTCTGCGACTTGTCGGCATCTCCCTATATGGACCTGGCAGGCTCACGCATGTTGCGCGCGCTTCACGCCGAACTCGCCGGCCGTGGCATTTCCTTTCGTATCGTCGGCGCCCGCGGATCGGTGCGCGATCTGCTCCGCGCCGAGGGCATCGAGGACAAGGTGGGACGGCTGGACCGCACCGTGACCCTCGACGGCTTACTCGCGGCCAATCTTCGACTCCGACCTGCTGCTACTCAGGCCCCCGAGAAGCCCGACGTGCCGGCTGGCTTGAGCTAAATCAAGCGCCTCGGGCATCGGCGTGGATTGGTGATGACATTGCATCCAGCTGATACGGCGCAGCGAGCCGGCGGGGCCAGCGTCGGACAGCTTTCCCATGGAGGACGTCATGACCAGCACTTCGGACACCCTGCAAGATTCCCTGGCCGCATCATCGGAAATGGCGCCGCTGCACGCCAAATGGGGCTGGATCGTTGCTCTAGGTGTGGTTTATGTGATCGCCGGTTTGTTTGCGCTCGGCAGCATGGCGATGGCTACGGCGGCGAGCGTGCTCATCGTCGGCGTCGCAATGATCGTCGCCGGCATTGCCGAAGTGATCAGCTCTTTCCAGATCAAGAGCTGGGGTAAATTCCTGATCTGGGCTCTGCTCGGCGTGCTCTACATCGTTGCAGGTTTCGTGACATTCGAAAATCCACTACTTGCCGCAGTGCTGCTCACGCTTGTGCTGGGCGCGTCGCTGGTCGCCTCCGGCGTTATGCGGATCATCCTGGCGTTCAGCATGAAGCGCGAATCGCCATCGATCTGGGTGGCATTGTCCGGCGTCATCACCCTGCTGCTCGGATTGCTGATCCTTGCGCACTGGCCGATCAACAGCGTCTATATTCTCGGTTTATTTCTCGGCATCGATCTGGTCATGGCGGGGGCGGCTTGGATCGGGATTGGCCTGGGTTTCCGCAGGGGGCCGGCTCCATCACATCTGCCGTTGCCGACCTGATCGCCCTACCTGTTGTCGGTGACTCGTTACGATACTTCAGTTGAAGGAGAACAATTCATGCGCTGGTTCTATCTCGCTGTGATTGTCCTGTTTGCGGCCGCTACGCTCGTCTTTGCGTTGCAGAACTTCGAAATCGTGACTGTGTCGTTTTTCGGATTCAGGCTCCGCGCGCCGCTCGCGCTTTTGACGATTGTCGTTTACGTCCTCGGCGCGGCGACGGGCGGTAGCCTGCTGGCGCTGCTGCGACGATCGTACCTGGAGTCAAGGCACAGCATCATGCGCGCCTCGTGAAACGCCAGACGCGTCTGCATTAATGCCCGCCAAACACCAACGCCTTGAGCGGCAAGACAACCGCCTGCATCCGAAGAACCAGCGCGTGAATGAGAGCCACCGTATCCACGATGTGGAGATAGACCTTCTTCAGCGAACCGATGTCCTTCGATTCAAGCAATTCGTGATGATTGGAATAGACATTGGCGATGCAGCTGCTTCCCGGAGGGACGCCGACCAATGCGCCGTCATAGAGCGGATCGAGCCACGCTAGGACGGTCCCGGGCGGCGGGATCGTTTGCATCTCGGTTAGCTGGTTGGTCCCTGTGATCTGCCCGGCAGCGATCACGTTCTGTATCTTGGTGACAACAAGGGGAATGATTGTCATTGGCTTGCTGATGCAAGTCGCCTCGGCCACCATACCGACCTTGAGGACCTGGGCCTCGATCTGATTGAAACCGGCAAACAGTCTATTCTCTCCGGCGCCCGCCGGAATTAGAATGCCCGCGGCTCTGGTCACCGGCGCCGGCTGAACGATGTCTCCAACTCGAAGCACGAACTGATCAACCCGTCCGTCAACGCCCGCATAGGTCGTCATCTTGTCCAACTCGACCTGAGCCGCGGCAAGCTCGGCTTCCGCACTCGCCTTCTGCGCGGGCAAAACAGCCGTAAGCTTCGTTTGCGCCGACTCCTTGGCCGCCGCCGCGGCATCAACGGTCCCCTGGCGCGTCGCCACGAGTGTCTGAAGCTTCTCAATCTCGCGCGCCGCAACGATATCCACATTACGCTGCTGCAACTGAGATTTGGTTCGCAATTCGTCCCCGGCCTGTTCCAACGCTCCCTTGGCTTCCTGAAGCTTGCCTTCGCTGGTCAGGATGTCGGCCTTCGCCGTCCCCATCGACGCATCCACCTCGACGACATGAAGTCGGGCCCGCTCAAAAGCGGCTTCCTGCCTCGTACTGTCCATCTTGAACAGGGGATCGCCCTTTTTCACTGTTTGATTGTAGTCGACATAAACCGTTTCTACCCGACCCCCGACCTCGGGAAATATTGAAATGGTCCGGAACAGCGAGGTCGCGTTGCTCGACGACGGGTGGTTGTAAAGCACCACCGTGATGAGGAGCACGGTCAATATCAGGCAAAGCGTAATTCCCCAGCGAAGCTCGTACCAGACTGAGAACAACGTGATCTCCCGGCCGAGACGCTTGCCCTGCACAAAGCGGCGGAACAAGAAATCCGGAAACAGCGTCAGCATGGAGCACAATAAGAGCTCAACCATGAACGGCCTCCTTCGGCCTGGGTTGATCCGCGATCACGACCTCGGGCGAAGCGGTCGTTGAAGGGTCGTCCTCCGGCTTGTCGCTGATTTCCTGCCTGGACATGACTTCGACCGACCTCGCAATACGGTTTACGGGGGTCAGGAAATCCGGAATATCAATGAAGGCGAGCACGATCGCGACAAACCAGAACAGATGTTCATGTGTCAGGAGTGCAAGCAGGCAAAGCAACGCGATAAGATCGAGCAGGATCTTCTTCGACTTGTGCGCCATTCGCTCCGGCAGCGAGTGGATGGTAAGAAAAATGACCCCCGTCAGAATGATGCATGCGACGACAAACGCCAGCGTGACATTGAAAAGAACGTCGGTGTCGCCGGGCGCCGTAATGAAGAACGGCATATGAGTTGTCGCGATCGGATTAGGTGACGGTGTCAAGGACAACCCCCTCTCATTTTGGCGAGGGCGCCACAGCGGCTCCCTAAGCAAAAAATCAGCGACAGTCAGATTGGGCAGCGGTAATAGTCGATCTCCATATCCATGACGCCCGGAAACACCCGCGATATCTTGCCAGGCTCAAGCACCTTCAGACTGAACTGGACGTTGGAAAGCATGATATCGGTTGCACAGGCTGCAATAATATTGACGTTCTGCCCGTCCTCTTTCCTGGTCTTGATCTTGCAGCTGGCGAATTTGCCCCTGAGACGGTCGGCCTCGACGATGAAACCGCCGCCATGCTGTTCGGAAAAGGCGGCAAATCCGATCTGGTTTGCCCCGCCCCTTTCTGACGAACACGTTGTGGCATTGATCCGCATCCGTGGCCCACGCGCCTGATAATTCGGCGGCAGGCGCCTTTTCGACGGCGGTCACGCCTGTCAGAGCCGTGACCGCTATGGTCCACTTCAGCAGCCGCTTCATAACGCCTCTCCATTCGCAGCGCCTGCCGCACTCCGACAGGGCGCGCCGTCACAAGCGGAGCGAAGCAAGAAGGGCAGCTGGATCGCTTGATATGGATCAAAGGAATGGCCTTACGCCGCTCCAGGGTGGCCACGCAGGTAAACGGTCTCATTTGGAAGGCTCAGCCATGGTCGAAAACATCGACGATCTGCTGCCCACGGCAAAGGAAATCCAGAGGCGGGCTGCCTTGATGGAGGCCGAAAAGGCCGAGCAAGATGCCCGCAGGCTCATTGCGGCCGAGGCGGAAAAGCGTGCCTTGATCGAAAGGCTTCGCGAGCCCTCGGGCTTGACCGAAGATGAAAAGGTCAAGCTTGCAGCGAGCATCATTCAGCGGGCCGTGCGTAACGGCCTGACCGAAGTTCAGGTCTACCGATTTCCCAATTCGCTCTGCACCGACAAAGGACGAGCCATCAACCAGCAGGAACGCGGCTGGGAAAAGACGCTTACGGGAATGGCGCAGGAAATCTATCAGCTCTGGTTCGATCACTTGAAACCGCGCGGCTACCGCATTCGATACCAGATCATAGATTTTCCGGAAGGCGCGCCGGGAGATATCGGCATTGCCATTGCCTGGGGCGACTAGTTGGCCGCCGACGCACCGGAGAGTTGAGGGACCACGCATGGCTGGAAGCGAACATGCGTCATCCGAAATGAAACGGAAGATTTACGAGAAAGAACTGCGCAAGCTCCAGGTCCAACTGTGCCATCTTCAGGAATGGGTGAAAGAGAAGAAGCTGCGGGTTATCATCGTGCTGGAAGGCAGGGATGCCGCGGGCAAGGGCGGGACGATCAAGGCAATCACCGAAAAGGTAAGCCCGCGCGTGTTCCGGGTCGTGGCGCTTCCAGCGCCTTCGGACCGGGAGAAGACCCAGATGTTCCTGCAGCGTTACATGCAGCATTTCCCCTCCGCAGGAGAAGTAGTGATCTTTGACCGCAGCTGGTACAATCGCGCCGGCGTCGAATATGTCATGGGATTTTGCTCGGCCGCCGAACATCGGCGGTTCCTGGATCTCTGTCCGCAAATCGAAAAATACGTCGTGGACGGCGGCATCATCCTGATCAAGCTCTGGCTCGAGGTCGGGATGGACGAACAGGAGCGAAGGTTCAAGGGCAGAATTGAAGATCCCGTCCGGCAATGGAAACTGAGTCCGATGGATATCGCGTCCTATCGGCGATGGTATGATTATTCGCGGCGCGGGATCTGATGTTCAAGGCGACGAGCTCAACGCACGCGCCATGGCACCTTATCCGTTCCGACGACAAGCGCCGGGCGCGGCTTAACTGCATCGCACATTTACTGAAGGTGATCCCACACAAGCGTATGTCGCGTGATCAAGTTCGGCTGCCGAGGCGCTCCGACAAGGGACGCTACAACGATCAGGCCGCCCTGCGAGGAATGAAATTCGTCGCAGAGAAGTATTGACCGCCCCGGTCTCGCCGGTGGTGTGCGGTTCGGCAATCTGCCTGAGCGACCCACGATCAGTCGAGTACGATTTGCACCCCACCTACCGCAGCCGAGAGTTCGACTCCGACCTTGACGCCGTGCAACTGCAGGACGACCCCTCGTTCGTTCTGCAATTGGACGCCACCGGCACCGGCGGCCAGCGCGCCGCCGGCGCCGATCGCCGTGTAGGTCCCCGCGATATCGCCGGGACTGTGCATGTTCAAGGCACGTCCGACCAGGTCGGTGGTTGAGGCCCCGATCGTGGCGCCGAAGCTCATTCCGGAGACCCTGAACGGGTAGCGCTGGCCGCGGAACACGAGCACGCCCGGCCCGCGCCGACGCCCACAATGAAACCTCCCTTGGTGAAGACGACACGAACGGAACCGATCTCCGCTCGCGCGGTCGTGGTCAGCCCCGACACCAGTAGTCCGGCCAATGCCAACTGAATAATCCGTGCTGTAAGCTTTCTCATACTGTCCTCTCCTGGATGATTCCATTCCTGAGCGATTGCGCCGATCCGTGGCTCAACTTTGCGTACCGTCTTTCACTTCGCGGGTACCATCTTCGACGCCTGGTACATGTCCCGGTAGCCACGGGCGATCAAACGGACACCTCGCCCGATTTGCTCGTATGCTTCGTCTGGAAGATTGGCCAGCGACACGCGAAGCGACCAATTGGGCGCTTCGAAACCGCCGCCGTTGAGGAGAACAATTCCGTACGCCTCGGCAAGGCGGAAGGCGAGATCGAGCGGATGGATGTTTTTCTTCAGATATTCAACCGCTTCGTCGCCGATATTTTTTCGCGCCCAGAACTCGAAATCGATCAAGGCGTAGTAGGCGTCATAGTTCTGATTTGGCTGGAGTTGAAGGCCGATGCTGTCAATCAATGCCCAGATGCGCCGATCGACGATCTTCTTGCAGGCCTTCTGGTAATGTTTTTCCGTATCCATCATCTCGGAGAGCGAGAAGAGGCTCATCATCACCTGCTGCGGCAGCGACAGTCCGGCAGTGTGGTTCAGTGCTACGTCGCGACTGTCGGCGACAATGCGATCGATGAACTTGATCTTGCGCGGTTCCAGCGTCAGTGCGCCATAGCGCTTGTCGAGCGCTTTAACATCGGAACCCGGCAGCTTGGCGATCATCTTGTCGAAAATGTTGTCCTCATGCACCGCGATGACACCGAGCCGCCAGCCGGTGCAGCCAAAGTATTTCGAGTAGGAATAAACGCCGATCGTATTCTGCGGCAATTCGCCGAGCAGAGACCGGAAATCGTCGACGAAGGTTCCGTAAACGTCGTCGGTCAGCAGCATCAGGTCGGGACGTTTCGTCTTTACCAGTTTTGTGATCTTGCCGATGGTTTCCTTGCTCATCGCCATACCGGTCGGATTGCCAGGATTGACGATGAAAAAGGCCTTGATCTTGGGGTCTTCCAGCTTCTTGATTTCTTCATCCGTGTACTGGAAGCGATTCTCCTGGGGCGCTTTCACGTGCACGACCTTGAGGTCGTAATCCTCAAGGTGCGTCATCTCGAGATAGGGCGTGAATATCGGCGTGCCTAGTGCAATCGTGTCGCCGGGATGTAACAGCCGATTAGCCTTCAGCGACTTGAAGATATAACACATCGCTGCTGTTCCCCCTTCGACCGCGTAAAGATCGAACTTGCCGGACGGCCGGGCTGACCACACATTGCCCACATCAGGTACTCGTGCACGATCCGTTCGTTGTGCACCAACATGCGATCCGGCACCGGGTAATTGTCGCCGATGATGGAGTCGACAAGTTCATGAACGAAGGCATCGCGCTCAAACTTGAAGGTCTTGACCGCAAATTGCGTCATCGCGGAAAGGAAAGCAGCGCCCGGCATGTCCGCACGCTTCTCGAGCCACGCTACAAACCGGTCGGCAATACCGTCTGCCTGCGGCATTCCGCCGATCCCGGCCGGATGCGCCATCACGCGCGTGCTTTCGGTCAACGCGAACTGGCCGAGCAGGAAAAATCCCTCGCGGGGCGTGGTCGCGATCCAGTTCGGGTTACCGCGGCCGGCGTTGAGGAATGCGGATTGGGTCGTTCTGGAAGTCGCTTTTGCCAGATTGATCAATTCGTCCTTGATCTCGAAGGGACTGAGAGCCTCGAACTTCTTCAGCGTCAGAATGTCGGCCATGGCTTGCTCCTGTTGTCTTCCGGAATGCCGGCGGTTGGATCGTCACGAAGAAGGATCTTCTCAGCACTGGATTTCGATACGGGCTCAGGACGATTTTTCAGGCTCTAGGTGAGCAGCATGACGAGCACCATTCCCCAGACGGTCAGCAGGGTGTTGGCGACCGCGTAGGTGACGGTGTAGCCGAGACCGGGAATCTGACTCTTGGCACGATCATTGATCATGCCGAGCGAGGCGGTTGTGGTGCGTGCACCGGAGCAAGCACCCAGCACGATGGCATCGTCGAACCGGAACAGGTACTTGCCCACGTACATCGCCAATACCAGCGGCACAGTCGTGACCGCGACACCCCAGAGAAACAGGCTGAATCCGAGCTGTTGCAGCCCGGCTACAAACCCTGGCCCGGACGAGAGGCCGACCACGGCGATGAACACATTCAGGCCGACGGAGTTCATGAACCAGACAGTGGATGACGGGATTCGTCCGAAGGTCGGTCGCACCGAACGCAACCATCCGAAGAAGAGGCCCGCGATCAATACCCCGCCCGAAGTGGAGAGCGTCAGCGGCACACTCCCAACCTTGTAAACCAGCGCACCGAGGAGTGCTCCGATCGTGATCGCCGCACCGATGAAGGCCACGTCCGCGACATCGGTGGCTCGGTCCGGATAACCCAACATCCTGGTCCCGACCGCTACATCCTGGGTGCGCCCGACAAGGGTAACAATATCCCCCCGCTGCAGCTGTGTATTCGCCAGAATCGGGATATTGGTCGCAGTCGCTCCACGGACAATCTTGCGCAGGAACACACCACGTGCTCCTGGCAAATTCGCCAACTGGACCAACGTTTTTCCGTCGACGTCCTTGTTTGTCACATAAACATCCACGCCTTCGATCGGCACGGCCAGCAGTTCACGATCATTAACTTCGTCGGCGGCAGCACCAAGGAGACTAACCAACACTTCGCGACGACCGGCCACGGCCACGATGTCCCCGGCCTGGATCACAGTGTCTCCCGTAGCGTCCAGGATCTTCCCGTCCCGCCGAATACTTTGGACGAATACACGCTGGTCTGGAATCAGCGCCTCGGCTTCCTGTGCCGTCTTGCCGACAGCAGGCCCACGTTCGTTCACGCGAAATGCGCGTAACTCAAATTGGTGCCAGGCCGTGCCGGGACCGCCCGCCTCCTTGTCGCCCCCATGCTTCTCCTCGTAACGCTTGCATGCGGCCTCAAGGTCGATGCCAAGAAGCGCCGGGCCGATCAGTGCCAGAACAATGGCGGATCCGATCGTTCCGAAAATATACGTGACGGCATAGGCCACCGGCATCGCATCCAATGTTTTCTTGGTTTCCTCGGGCGACAGACCAAGGCGGCCGATCGCGTCGGTCGCCAGACCCATTGACGCGGAGATCGTCTGCGATCCGGCATAAAGCCCCGCAGCCGAACCGACGCTATAACCCGCCAGCTTCGCGCCTAGATAGGCAGCTGCGAGGCAGAAAAAGCAGACCACCACGGCAAACAACGCCTGCGGGATTCCGTCTGTGCGATGCCGCGCACGAATTGTGGTCCGACGCCGTAACCGATGGCGAACAGGAACATCAGGAAAAAGGTCGGCTTGAGAGGACTGCCAATCGTGATCCCGAGCTGACCGATAATCACTGCCGCGATCAGAGTCGCGGTTACCGCTCCCAGACCGAGACCCTTGTATGTGAACGAACCGAAGTAATATCCGAGGCCCAGGGACAGGAAGATGGCTATCTCCGGATAGCTGCGGAGCGTCTCCACAAACCAGGCAATCATGATGTGATCCTTCCCATTCCGGCTCCGCTATTCCGCGGCAGCCTTGATCCCATGCATCCGCGAATGGCTGTCGCCGAGCTTTGCCAAAGCCTCCGGACGCACGAGCTTCAGTCCCTCGGTCGCGTCGTAGCCATGGATCTCCTTGACATCGAGCTTGCGCATGAAGTCGATGGTTTCCTGGGTGATGACCTGTCCGGGCACCATGATCGGGAATCCGGGCGGATACGGAATGACGAAATTGGCCGAAACCAGCTCCGGACCGTTTTTCAGGCGCCGGTCAATCTCCGCGTCTGCCAGCCGGATATGTTCGCACCCTGCCGCGTCGTAAGCGGCATAAAAGCCTCCTCGGATGTCGCCTTCGTTGGTCGTCTTGCCTGCGTCGCCACGGAAACCGTCGTGGAAGCGCGAGAAGTTCGGCAAGTCAGGTACATCTTTCATCAGGCTCTTGACCCGGGCCTCAAATGCCACCCGGGCATTCACACCGCCCTGGATGAGACCACGAGCGATCTCGCCGCTGATCTCTGAAAAGATCCGGATCAGATGCGCGACGTCGCTGCGGGTGTTGTTGATGTTGGACTGAATCAGCACGGAGTTACGGGAAGTCTTGTTGACCTGGATTCCGTAGCGGTTGGCCAGGATACCCTTGAACTGAGTGCCGTCGAAACCGGCGGTGCCGCACACCAGCGTCATGCGGGTCGGATCGAGGCAGAACTCGTCATCCTTCAGGCTGTGCAGAACCTGTCCCCAATTGACACCCTGAGCGAGATAGTCGGTAAAACCACTGGAACGAAATTCTGCCGGCACCATCTTGTCGGCGCCGAGCACACTGAAATATTTCGAGATCAGCGGATTGGCCGTGACGGCTTTGCGAATCGCGAGGGCGATCTCGATGGCGTTGGCGACCAGTCCGTATCCTTCCAGTTCCATCTGCCGGCGCGCAACATCAAGACTCGCGATCAGCTGCTGGTTGGGACTGGTCGATGCATGCGTGAAACGGCCTCATGGAATTGCGCCTCCACAGTGTGGAAATCCACATCCTTGACGAACAGCATCGAGCCCTGCCGAAGTGCAGACATCGATTTATGCGTGGAATTCGTCTGATAGACGCGCAGCCGAATCTGCCGCGGATCCGGCACCAGCCGGACGTTCAGCAATACGTCGTCGGACGGATTGTCACCGAGCGCGGCGCGATGCTTCTCATAGGCCTCGATCGATTGGGGATCATGCATCCACGCTTCGATGTCATTGGCGGCGCCCATCGCGGTGCGCGGCCGCAGGAACGGTGAGAAGCGCGCAAAGCCGAACCAGGCTTCATCCCACAGGAAAATCAGATCGGGCTTGATCGCCAGACATTCCTCCATTACGCGGCGGGTATTGTAAATGTGGCCGTCGAAGGTGCAGTTGGTCAGGTCGACCATCTTGACCCGGTGCAGCCGGTTGTCGGCCTTCAGGTTCAACAGCGCCTGTTTGATGGTCTTGAGCGGTACCGCGCCATACATCGAATATTCCGTCATCGGGAAAGCTTCGACATAAAGCGGCTGCGCACCCGCCAGCACCAAGCCGTAGTGATGTGATTTGTGACAATTGCGGTCGACGATCACGATATCGCCGGGACCGATCAACGCCTGGACCGCCATCTTGTTCGACGTCGACGTGCCATTAGTGACAAAGAACACGTGATCGGCCCCAAAAGCGCGCGCCGCTTTCTCCTGAGCCTTCTTGATGTTGCCGGTGGGCTCCAACAGACTGTCGAGCCCGCCCGTCGTCGCACTGCTCTCGGCGAGGAAGAGATTTGGACCGTAGAACTCGCCCATGTCCCGAATCCAGTCCGACCTGAAGACTGACTTGCCACGGGCGATGGGGAGCGCGTGGAACGTTCCGATCGGGCGCTGGGCGTATTTCTTGAGATTGTCGAAGAACGGTGTTTCGAAGCGGTCCTGGATGCCTTCCAGAATGGCAAGATGCAGTTCGAGCAGCTCTTCCACGGAATAGAAGATGCGGCGAACGACATCGGCCTCGGGATTACCAGCCAGTTCCTCGACATTGCGATTGGAGACTAGGTAGACGTCGAGTTCCGGACGAATTCGCTTCAACGTGCGCGCGAGTGCCAGCGCCGAGTCGGACATCTCCTGCCGATCCATCGATGCCATCAGGGAGCGCAACACCGGTGCATCATGCCGAGAGTGCTGCGCAAAGCCTTCATTGACGATCACGGCCGCAAGGTCAGGATTGAGCATCGCGGCACAAAACGCGTCCTCGAAACTGCCTGTAAAGACCGGCTCATAGATGAAAGCATCTACCGGACGACGCAGTTTCCGCCACTCGGCGGCAAGATTGGACCAGTTCGTAGCGGGAATGCCGGTGACAATCAGGGTTTCGAAATAAGGTCGCCGCGCGCTGGTCTCGCCAAATCCGGGCGGCAGCAGATTCGGCATTTCATCGTCGGCATCCGTATAAGCATCCCAATCGCCGGTGTGCTGACGGAACGATCGCGTTTGGAGCGATTGCGTGATGCGCATCGCCAGCGCGAGCGCGCCTGCTGCATCGCCCGCGGCTGCGCGCTCGGTCAGGGCCGCCATCAGGCGCGGACCGGGATAGGCATGGTATTCCTCGGTAATCACCAGCCGTGAAAGTTTTTCCTCGAAACCGGCACGATCCGCCGATCCGCTTGACCATACTTTTGCCGCCTCGACCAATCCGCGCCATTCGTCCGCTCGCGCGCCGGGGCCGGAGAAAAACTGGTCGATCCGACGTTCCTGAGCTTGCTGCGCCATGGCGATTCTCCCAACGTGCGATTTGGAGTTGAGCAAGCGTAGTCAGCTCTGGGCGAACCGGGTCTTGATTTAAATCAAGCCTCCACGCCCATGTCGGCTGCTACTCCTTCGGTCGTCAGGCGGCAAAGCAGCAACACGGTCGCGAGCAGTGTCACGGGAATGGCGAGACTGTAGGAACGCATCACTTCCGTCATGATTGCGCCGCTGGCGGCTCCCACCCCAAAAGTGATGCACATCGCGCCGAACATGTAGGACCCGAGAAAATGATCCCGGCGAAAGATACCGGGTTGATCTGAATCAATGGTCTTGCATGGGCGCGACCCGACGTTGCGTGCATCGGGGTTTGAGGATCGCGCCTATGGACGCAATCAGATCGGTTATTTCGACTGCGCCAGAGATTTTCCTGCTACTTGCAATCGCGCTCGGAACGGCACTTGGGCGGCTGCAAATCAAGGGATTTTCGGTCGGTACGACGGCCTGCACGCTCGTCGTGGCCGTGATACTGGGACAACTCGGAACCTTCGTAATACCTCCCCTGTTCAAGTCGATCTTCTTCAGCCTGTTTGTATTCACGATCGGATATAAGTCGGGGCCCGAATTCTTTGCTTCGCTGAGCCTGCGGACCCTGTCACAGGTCGGAGTGGCCCTCGTGGTCGGCTCTACCGGCCTTCTTATCGTTCTCGCCTTTGCTTTTATCTTTCACCTGGATTCGGGGACGGCTTCCGGTCTCGCAGCCGGAAGCCTCACGCAGTCGGCCATGATAGGAACAGCTTCGGGAGCGCTGGCACAGCTCGGCCTGCCTGACGATGTCTTGCGCGAGCAACAGGCAAATGTCGCCGCCGGTTACGCCGTCACCTACATCCTGGGCTATATCCTGACCCTGCTGTTTGTCCCCTTTGCCGCGCCGTGGCTGATGCGGATCGACCTCAAGAAGGAGGCCGCCAAATTGGAGGCAGCCCTTTCCAGCGGCAAGCCCCCAAAAGCTGGTAATCTTGGCTATCAGAAATTCAAGGCGCGCGCCTACCGGGTGACGGTAGGGCGCTGGCCAGACGGTCGGGGCGATTGAAGATTGTATCGGCCAGCGTGTCGTGGTCGAACGGATCGTCCGCCGTGGCAGCGATGTCGAATCATCGAGGCCCACGATTCTCGAAGCAGGCGATGACATCGTGCTTGCAGGACCGGCTGCCGCGCTCATCAAGGCGGACCATTCAATCGGCGCCGAAATCGAAGGTGCCGAGGTGCTGCGTGAGGTAATGGGCGATGCGCTCGGCGTCCTCGTCAACAATCATGAACTGCACGGCAGGACGTTGAGTGAAATAGCCGACCAGGTCGGCGATGCCGCGCGCGGCGTGTTTCTGCGGGACTTGACCCGCGGAAGAGAACAAGTCCCGCTGACCCCGCAAACCAGGATCTATCTCGGCGATATCATGACGCTGGTCGGCGCGACTCGCGACGTCGAAAGGGCCGCGGCGAAAGTCGGCCAGGTGCTGCGCTATGGAGACCGGACCGATGTGGCGTTTCTCGCGACGGGAATTGCAGCCGGGCTATTGACGGGATTGCTCAGCATAAAGATTGGGTCTTTTGCGCTGACGCTGGGCGGCGCCGGCGGTGCCCTGCTCGCCGGGCTGATCTGCGGCTGGCTGCGCGCGCGCCGGCCAACCGTTGGAAGCTACCCCCCGGCCGCGCAACAGGCGTTGAGTGATATAGGCCTCGGCGGCTTCATCGCCGCCATCGGGCTTGCGAACGGACCGGCGGCGCTTGCGGCGATTCAGGCCCACGGCCTGCTGCTTCTCTCGATGGGCATGGTCGTTACACTCGTGCCTCTGACGATCGCGACCATTGTGGCGCATCGTCTGCTGCGCATGAATCCCGTGATCATTTGCGGCGCGCTCGCCGGCGCGATGACGGTGGATGCCGCCATTACCGGATGCTGCGAACGCGCCGACAGTCAGACGCCCGTGCTCGGGGTGGCCGTACCCTATGCGGTCGGCAATGTGCTCTTGACGATCCTCGGCCCCGTCATCGTGACACTTACCTTCGCCGCGTGACGCCGTGACGGATGCCATTGGTCGAGATCAAGGCCCGGTGCAACGGTCAACAAAGGGCTTACTATTTCCGGCCGTGGTGCCGGAGGATAAGGGAACGAAAGCCATGCTTCGATATCTGTTGCGTGTTCTTGTGGTCTGTACAATCGCGATCATCGTGTTGGCTGTGACGGCCTTCGCCGACGATCAGCCCGCAAATCGAAGCATCCAGGAGGAAGTATGGGCAATCCCGGTCATCTTGCCGACAATCGCCTATGTGGTTCGTCCCGTTGGCGATGGTCCCTTCCCGCTGGTGGTTATGAACCACGGCGTTTCGCTCAACCAGCGGGAGCGAAGCTTCTTTCCGCTTGTTGAATTCAGGGATGCGGCGATTGTGGTTCGCCCGGAGGGGCTACATGGTGGTTGCGCCCTCCGGTTCCGGATATGGCGCAGCAGCGCTCGATGAACCGGAACGTGGGCTCTATTCGCTGTTCTATTCAGGGGTCGGCGGATGCGACAATCCCAACTTCCGCGAAGCCGGACTTGCGGTGCTTTGATCGACAAGTGGATCATCGACTACATGATCGGTCAGAAATTGATCGTGCCCGACAACGTCGTCGTGGTCGGACAATCCGCCGGCGGCTGGGGAGCGATCGCGCTGTCGAGCCGGAATGTCCCGCGGTGCGGGGCATCATCACATTCGCGGCCGGACGCGGCGGGCGCGTCGGCGGCAAACCCAACAACAATTGCGCGCCCGACAAGCTGTTGAGGCGACGGGAGAGTTTGGACGCACTGCGCGTATCCGATGCTCTGGATCTACGCAGAGAACGACACATTTTTTTGGACCAGCCTTATCCAGGAAAATGCATGAGGCGTACGCCGGCGCAGGCGGTCGTGCCGAATATCACATGCTTCCGCCGTTCGGAAGTGACGGCCACTTCCTTATCGATTCAGCCGACGCCATCCCATTGTGGGCGCCTTTGGTTAGCCGGTTCCTTGATAATCGCCAATAAACGGCAAAGAGCCATGATGGAGCAGAACATGAGCAACCAGCCCCCTTACCGATTTCGATTTTCATCAATCTCTTCCTGGCCGGCGCTATTGGCCCTGCTGCTATATGGCAGCCTGGGGCCAACCTGCGGGCAGCAGCCTTCACAAACCAGCAACTCTCAAGCGAAGGAGAAGCCTCCCGGCCTGGAGTTCGCACCACGCGGCGAACGCATGGCAAGAACGATCAAATATTCCGATTGGCGCAAGTTCTGCTTCAAGACACCCGGAACAAACCTGGTCTGCCGCACGACCATCAGCGGCACGTTCGAAACAGGACAGTCCGCCGTCCGCATCGACCTGATTGAACGCGAGGGCGACAAGGCCGCAAGGCTGCAACTGTTTCTTCCTGTCGGTCTCTATTTGCAGGCTGGTGCCAAGATCACAATCGACCAAGGCAACGCATACCGGATTCCCTATATCTGGTGCCTGACCAATACCTGCATCGCAGCCGATCTCGCCGAAGCCGGCTTGATAAGGGAAATGGAGACCGGCCAAAAGTTCCTGCTTGAGGTCGTCGATTCCAGCGTACTGACGGTGAGCACCTCTCTGCCGCTCGACCAGTTCGCCGCTGTCCGGCAAGGGACCCCAGCGCAGACCTTTGAACAAGCCATCGACGAGTGATGCAGGCGTTGAGGTTCGTGACGACGATAGACCTATGCCAGGCCCGGGTGGGTCTCTTGCTGGATGGACAATGGCAAGGAAAGACGAAACACAGCACCTGCCCCGGCCTGCTTCTCTGCCCAGATCCGTCCTTTGTGGGCCTGCACTATGGTTCGCGCAATAGAGAGGCCGATGCCCATGCCTTGCTTCTTGGTCGTAAAGAACGGGTCAAAGACCTGATCGAGCCGGTCCGACGGAATTCCTGGACCGGAGTCGGTGACGGAAATGACCGCCGACGATCCCTTGTTTATTTCGGCTCGCACGACGATCGTCCCATTGGGCATTGCGGCCATTGCGTCCACACTGTTCACAATCAGGTTCAGGATCACCTGCTGAAGTTGGACCGGATCGCCATTGACGTACAGTGCCCCGGGAGATTGCTGCAATTCGAGCACGATATTGCGGGCAGAAGCCTGCGCCGTGATGAGTTTGAATACGTCGCGCATGATATCGTTTAGATCGATGTCTCTGGTCTCGAACGGCATCCCCTTGAGGAGACTGCGCATGCGATGGATAATTTCGCTGGCGCGCAAATCGTCGCGCCTTATGTCGGCAAGGATTTCCTTGAGCTCGCTCAGATCAGGCGACGGAGTGTTTAGCATTAGTTCAGCCGTCTCGGCGTTCGTCAGAATCGAGCCCAGAGGCTGATTGAGTTCGTGCGCGATCGAGGACGACAATTCTCCGGCCGTTGCCTGCCGGTTCACATGTGCCAGCTCCGTCATCCGACGCCGTGCTTCCAGCTCCGCATCGGTGCGCTTCTTACGCTCGTGCAACAGGATCGAAATCAACGCGGCCTGGATCAAAAAGATAGCAGCGACGGATATGATCTGCCATTTATAATTCTCCCACGAGCTACGCTCGCGAAAACGGATTTCGCTACCGGGAGGCAGCATCGACTCGCTAACGTTCCAGCGCCGCATCTGCCGCAATTGAAGATTGGCGCTATTGTGTCCGTCACTTTCGCTGGAATGTTTGAGGGCGACTCTCCGTTCAGAATCCGAAGCGCCAGCGTGGCGGCGTCTGCCCCAATCACGGCGGGGGAGAGGACAAAACCGCCGACGCCAGACTCAAGAAATGTCTCGGCCGCGACGATGATTGCCGGTTTGCCTTTTCAGCGATGAGTTTCAACGCGGTGGAAGGGGGATAGAAATTACCTTCGCCATCCGAATACATGGCCGAATAAAGAATGGCGCTACGCTCCGGCAGCGCCTCGACGCGCTTCCGCGTTTCTGTCATCGTCAGGCCGATGATTTCGGTGACGTTCAAACCTGCGGCAACGGTGGGGATTTCATCCTTCCAGTTCCCGAAAATGACCTGACGCTCCCACCGCGCGCCGACGAAGACGATGCTGTCGAGGTCGGGTACAACTGCACGTGCGGCTTTTATCGAGTCGGCGAGTGGGACTTTGACGATGCTTCCAGTCACGTCTGACGGCAGCGTCAATCGCGCGAAATCCATCTCATCGACAAGCTCAAAGACAACAGGAACTCCTGGCCACAATTCCTCTCGCCAGCGCAGCACCAGCTCGAGTGCCGGAGTGCCGACGACGACCACAACGCCAATCGGGATGTCGCGATATTTCTCCTTTAGATACCGGCGCAGACTTTCCTCGTAAACAGGACCGCCAAACCGGCTCAAATCGAGATTTTCCGAATAGAGCGTGGTGTGCGACTGAGTGTCGGCGGTCAGCACCGAACGCAGGCCGGAAAATATCTGATAGGAGAACACTCCCCTAACTTCCGACTGATCGAGGACCAGTATCGATCGCGCGCGCGTCTCGGCTGCCGGCAAGCGAACCGGAGCCAGCAACGCAGTCAGGCAGAGAATTAGCCCCGCGACGCGAACCATCATGGCGAGCTAGCATCCGGTTGTCCCGATGGGAGTATGCACCCAATGCGGATGCAGCGCAGCGCTAAAATGTCGCGGGCTGCGAATATGTCCAGAACGCAATGGCCCCTGCCAACAACCCCCGTCGGGACGATGGCCTCGAGTCATTTTTAAGCAAATTTAGTGCAACGGATGACCGCTTCCGAGGGTCGGAGCGGAGAAATGTTGCGCTGCTTTGGACCCACCCTATCCGCAACGGCTTACTGCAGCGAAATTCTGATGGTGCTGCGATTGGCGGCGAATTCCAGACCTGCCTCAACTCCCTGGAGCGTGATCGACACTCCTTTTCCGTTGCTCAATTGCACTCCTCCCACGCCGCCTATCCAGGCGCCACCGCCGCCAACGGCATCGTAGGTACCGGCAAAGTCCTTTACGTCACGCAGTCCGCTAGCGCGCCCCGTCAGCCGCATCACGGAGGCGCCCACTGTCATACCGAGGCTTAGGCCTGAAACCCGGAACGGATAGTTGTGGCCGCGGTACGTCAGGACGCCGCGTCCGCCACCGGTGCCGGCGATCAGGCCAGCTTTCGCGAATACGACGCGAACATAGCCCGCAGCCTGCGCGCACGATGGTGTCGCGAATCCAATGCAAATAAACAAAATTGACGCAAACACACCTGCCAAATACTTTATCATCGCGGCAGCTTTCTTTTTTAGGGCCTCAATGCGTGTTCCAACGTAGCCAGACAACCGTCGAAGCGACGTCGCAGCTTTGATCAAGATCAAGGGCGTAGCTTCCAAGCTGAAACGCCTAGCGCCTTCAAAGGGGCTACCCGTCTCCTACCTGAACTCCGCCGGTCGGCTGCCCGACAAACAACATCCGGCGGTCATGGACCAGGCTCTGAATGCGGTGCGCAGCCACGTTCAGGGTCGTAACATCGAGAGCGTTTTCGCCCCCTGCCATTGCTTTCGCGCGCTGCGCCTGAAGAATGTTGTCGATCTGACGCTCGATCTCAGACAAATCTGATTCTGCCCGCGTCGCACGTGCCCGAACTCCAAGAGCATAGAGCGCATCCAGCGCCTGTTCCCCCTTCGAGGACCCGCTTGTCCCAAGGAATTTCCACGACGCCGCCACTACCGAAACGAGACCGCCAAATATCATCGGCGTCAAAAAGATTGCATTTCCCCATTTGTCCAAGAAACTCTGCTGCGTACCATTGTAAAATGCTGCAGCCCCCGGATGAACCGGCAGATAGGCGTCGGAATCCGTGCTCGCCGCTGTCATTTGTGCCAGCGTCGGCAATTCGCCGAGCAGATCTCGACGCGCTTTCATCAGGGCCTCCGTCAGATCTGCGACCAGATCGTTGTCGAGCTTCTTCCTCGCGACCACGTAAAACGAAGTCCGTAAGGTGGGGAGGTCGTCGCTTGGGACCGCAGGCGAGCCCCGCAACGTGCCCTTCGGGACATCGAAACTTTCATAGGCACGCTGTTTGCCCGCAATGGCGCCGGCAGCTTCGATAGGGATAAGAACCGGTGCAGTCTTCGGACTCTGCAAGAAAAGACCGCGAAGCAACGCGAGGTATTTCTCCGTCAGAGGAACCACGATCAGGAATGCTCGCACTTCTCCGGACTCGAGCGCGCGGCGCGCGTCGACCGGCGCGACATTTTTGAACACAACATTGGCGCGACCAAGATCATATTCTTCTGTCAGCGCGCTGACGACACTCCGGTTGATCTCGCCCCCAATCACTCCCACAGCGAGACGTTTCAAGCCCGCGATGTTCGTCATCGAGGATCCCGGTGGCGCAACAAGCAAAATAACGGCGTGCGCCAAAATCACAATAGCCTGCGCTTGCGACAGGTCGCCAACGTCGCCGCGCACGACAGCAAGGTCGGTCTTGTTCGATGAAAACAAGTCGGCCGCATCAAGCGCACTGGTCGTTTCTACGAGTTTAAGCCGTACTCGCGCATTCCCTGCGGCGAGCCGGCTCGCCAGCGCAGCTATCAGCCGCGGAGCCTCACCGTCCAGCGATCCGACCGCGATGGTGAGAGTTGTCGGGTGATAATACCAGCGATAGGCGAAAAGGCCCGTGCCAGCGACAAGAACCACGATACCGGTGACAAGGGCGATCCGAAACGATCTTGGCATTCCGACATGATCCATGCGACGTTCACCGAGGCGGTGCCCTTTGCGGACCCGACAGGCTCATCTCGCGCTCCGCCCGAAACACGTTGCTGTAAAGATTGGCAATCCATTGCCGCCCGCTGGAAGTCACGTTGAGATAGCGGATAGCGGTCTGCACCTGCGGCGCGACATGGGTCCAATAAAATTGCGGATACTTATAGATGACGTCGGCGGGGGTGTTGTAGCCCAGTTCCTTATTCAACCCGATCTCTTCAAATTCGTGAAAAAGCGCATTCGCCTTTCTCATATAGTTGGGATCGCCGAGCTGACCGATCAGGTCCGCCGCGCGCAGCAGGAGGCCCTCCTCCTCGTGTAGATCGTCCAGTTCGTCGGCATGCGACGACAAATAGGGGGAAGCGCGTGTACTCGATTGCCCTGGCAATCCGGGCAGCGTCCAATCCTTCAATGCCGTCAAGACGCTCGGCAACGAATAATTTCGAACGGTCGACGTGATAGGGTGCGAGCGCGGCGTCCGAAGCGCCGGTCGGCAATCGAACCGTGCGACCGGTCACATCGGCGACAAAACATGCATCCTCATCGCCGTGGACGATGCCGCGGACGTATCCGATATCGTGCGTCAAACAGCCCATAATGAAATTGGCATAGTCGCCGACTGTCGTCGCGCGCCGCAGCGCGCGGCCGACCAGTATATCGTGGCCAACCAGGGTCACGAGCATCGAGTGTTCGATGTTGTGATAAAGTGCGTCGCTGTTGCCTATACATTCGAGCGTAAGCTTTGCCGCTTGGGGCAGAAACTCCGCAAGCGCAGCGCGCGACGCACCGAACCGGTCCCTCGTTTCAACGTCAAGAAACGAACTCAGCGCCTGCGCGACCAATTCCGGTATGGTGATCATCCCGACCATCCCTTCTCGGACTCAGCGTGCACCAATTATGAATGAGCCAAGAGGCGGCTTGGCGAGGCCGCCTCTTTCGTCCGCCACTTCGAATTGCCGACCGCTTGAAGTCATGACGCTAACAGGTCATGCCGGTCGCACATCTGCGGATGACCCGGCGAGTGTGGCGGACGGTGGTTCTGGCGACGCACACACCGTTAATCCGCGTCCTGCCGACGCCACAGGCCAAAGCGACCTGTGTAATCATGCCGTCTGGCTGAGAAATCGGCGCAGGTGTCATAGCTTGCGTCGATGTGGTGACCGCCAATGCGAGGCCGGCAACTGCAATCAACCTGATCATTCTGCTCCTCCGTTACCCGCCCATCACTCGGACTTTCACCGAACGAGGATGGAGCGGCTCTTGTTCAAATAGCCCCACTGCACACTTCAGGCGAAGGCGGTCCGAACGCTTGAGATAGATCAAGGCCGACACGGCAGCATCGACAATGGTCCCGCCCGTCATGGGCCAACGGGACGGGGATCGCGATAGGCGCCGCGCAGGAGGTTACGATGGCCGAAATAAACAAGCTTTCCGTCGGCAAAGTGCTCGATAAACTGCGCCGCGATGAAGCGAAAAAAAGCCCGAAGATCAGCCAGATCGACAAGAGACTCAAAATTACTGACGAAGAGTTAGAGCGATTGAGAGCGGCAAGCGTCCACCTTAGGCGCGGCCATCGAGGCGGCACAACGGGGCACGATTGAGATTTCCGTACGCTCTGCACATCCGCTGTGGAGGCGGCTTGCTGAACTAAACCAGCTGAGCAAGGCCCGCTGACGCCCTATCAATCGGGTCGATCAACGATTTTGCAGAGAACGGCTTGGTGAGAAAGGCAACACAGCCCGACTCTATCGCCGCGGTGCGAACGGCATGGTTGTCGTTAGCGGTAATGTAGACAACCGGAGCAGAAATTCCAGCCGCTTTAAGGCGGTTCCTCACCTCGATGCCGGACGTGTCGTTCAAGTTGATGTCTAGAATAATGCACAGCGCTTGGTCGAAATGGCCGTGATCTTGAAAAGCCTCCGCCGACTGGAACAGCAAGCTTCTGTAGCCACGCTCCCTCAGCAGCCTCTTTATGCCCCTCAGCGTGCCCAGATCATCATCCACGACAAATACGGCTTTTCGGTTCAGCAAGATCAGTTACCTCTGTCTGTTTACGGAACTCTCGTCGCGATGCGGGTCCAAGAACCGGTTGCCACCATAACCCGCTTGGCCGATGAAGAACTCGGCCAATCCAGAATGCGCCAAATCTGTTTGAAATCACAACACTTCGATACGCCCCGCGCATCGGCATTCCTATTGTCCCATAGGACAATAGGAATCAAAAAAGCTATCAGATTGCCTGGCTCGCCTGTCGCCTAGCTGACACTCAAGACACCCGCACGTTCGGACAGGGAGACAAGTTCGGCGATTGACTGGACTTGCATCTTCTCCATCACCCCTGTGGCGATGAGCCTTGATTGTCCGTTCGGTTGCGCCCAGTACATTAGCGACCTGCTTGTTGGTCTTGCCGCGAATGACAAGTTCGAAAACCTCGCGCTCCCGCGGCGTCAACGCCGCAACATGAGCGCGAACAATGTCCAGCTTGAGCCTTATGCTACGTGTCGCTTCATAACGCGACATTGCACGCTCGATGGTGCGAAGCAGTTGATCGGACGTGACCGGCTTTGTCAGGAAATCATCCGCGCCCGCCTTGATAACCTGCACCGTAGTCGGCACATCGGCATAGCCTGTCAGAAACACGATGGGCAGTGTCGAGCCAAGTTCGCTGAGGCGGCTTTGCAGCTCTGGACCGCTCAAACCGGGTATCCGCACATCAAGAAGGATACAGCCTGGACCGCTCTCATTAGGCAAGTGGTCCAGCAAATGCTGCGCCGAAGCATAAGTTGCGACTTCGTAGCCCGTAGCCCACCTTCTTCAAACGGCGTTCGATAGCCGCCCGGAACGAAGCATCATCATCGACGATATGGACGACGCCCAGCATGACGTACCTCCCAGGGTTGCGTTGATCGCGTGAAATCGATCTGATCTACCATCGCAAGGACAACACGGTTTCCGGACCACGAACATTCGCACGGGGTCAAAAGTACCCGTGCGATGGCAACCGCGGCGTCAATCGACCTTTCGTTATATCTGTTCTTTAATCGCCGCCATGGGCTCTGCTGAGCTGCGTCGTCGAAGCGACTCACATCGAGGTGTTGTGTGTCAAAAGTAGCGTGCGACCGGCCGTCGGCTGCACGCGGGCCGAACATTGCCGGAGCCAGACACAGAAGTAGGTCCGTAATACTGACCATCATGACACGCGGATTCCAGCACAAACTAACGTCCGATTGTGCTGATGAAGTATGCACCTAACATGAAGCATACGCCCGCGAAAAATTGCCGCGCCCTGCGAAAATGTTCTCGAGGACAATGCCCTTCGGGACAATGACCATTGGGACAATGGCCCTCAAGCCAATAGTCGGCTGCACAGGCTCGTAAACCATTCCCGACAGAATGAAATATCGGCGCCGAATTTACGAAATGCCTGCATTTAAAGCCTTTGCGGACGTGATGGATTGCGTAAACACGGAGATGTCCATGCTTGTCAACATCAACGCCGCTTCAGCTGGCAGGCAGAATGCTCTGGGTGAGCTTGGAGAGCTCTCCCGTGCAAGAGTCAATCTAAGTGAATACAAGTATAACAGAGGCGCGGAAATCTACGGAGAAGCGGAACCCGCCGATTACATCTACC
Source organism: Bradyrhizobium sp. (assembly GCA_037201505.1). Taxonomy (GTDB): domain Bacteria; phylum Pseudomonadota; class Alphaproteobacteria; order Rhizobiales; family Xanthobacteraceae; genus Bradyrhizobium. The sequence continues at coordinate 101,060 of JBBCHO010000012.1, read as the reverse complement.
AGGTGGTTGAGGGTGCGGTCCGCAGTTACAAGCTCCTGTCCGACGGCCGCCGCCAAATCGGGGCCTTCCATCTGGTTGGCGACATCTTTGGCCTGGAAAATGGCTCCCTCCATCGGTTTACCACGGAGGCAATTGTCGACACGACCGTGCGCCTCATGAAGCGGCGCAGTCTGGAGCACGTGGCTGAGACCGACGTGCTCGTCGCACTTGATCTGCTGAATATGACCACGAGCAGCCTTCAACACGCCGAGGATCATATGCTGCTGCTGGGACGCAAGACATCCCTTGAGCGCGTTGCGGCGTTCCTGCTGGAGATGGATCGCCGCCTGACCGCTACCAGCGTAATGGCTCTCCCTATGTGTCGTCGCGATATCGCCGACTATCTTGGCCTGACACTCGAAACCGTTTCGCGTGCGCTCTCCTACCTTCACGGCAGGGGGATTCTCGGTTTCCTGGGACCAACCCAGCGGCAAATCGTGCTGAAGGACCGGGTACGGCTGGCCGACCTGGACCTATAGGGCAAACCCTGGTCGCAATATCAATCGCTTAGCAACGACCTGTTGCCATTTGGCGCCGAGTCCGCGGGGTCAAGTGCTTATGCGATGATTGCTCTAACCTCACCCCCAACGCTTTTCTCCTTCGCCGCCCGCCATCAGCGTCATCCGCAATACCTCGAAAATCACCGCAGTCGACCAGCCAAACAACAGCACACCGCTCATCGCGGTCATGGGTCCGAGTAAATGCCAGCGCTCGACCGGCGTTACGTCGCCGTAACCGAGCGTCGTGTAGTTCACGAAGGCGAAATAGACGAGATCGGTGCCGGCAGGTGCGGCGCTGGTGATTAAGTAGATCAATGACCAGACGAGCACCTCGGCAAAATGCGCGATCATCAAGACCGTCACAGCGGCAATCATGACGGCGATCAGTCTAAGCGTTTGACGCGACGTTGCCAATTCATCCGCGATGCGCGTCACCCTGATGACGACGACCATCACGAAAGCGTGGATCGCAATGTTGCAGACGCTGGCGGCCGCGCCGACGAGATACTGCCGCAACATACGGGCCTCTCCTCCGCCACTGGAAACTTGCAAAAGATTGGAATTATCGGCGCTCGAGTCCTACTCCGCACGAACGCACGTACATCTAGTCGATGATGTGATACCCGCCATCGATATACATGACGCCGCCGGTAATGAGCCTGGCGCCATCGAGCGCAAGAAACGCCGTCGCAGCACCGACATCGTCGATGCTCACCAAGCACCGAGCGGGAGCCTTGGCCTGCGCCTTGTCCATCAACTCGTCGAATTCGGGGATACCCGAAGCCGCACGCGTCGCCAGCGGTCCCGGCGAAATCGCGTGGACCCGTATGCCTTTGGGGCCAAGTTCGGCAGCAATGTAACGGACGGCGGCCTCCAATGCCGCCTTTGCAACTCCCATGACATTATAATTCTGCACCACCATCTGGCTGCCGTAATACGTCATGGTGAAGAGCGTACCGCCATTCTTCATCAGCGGCTCCGCCAGATGCGCCATACGCATGAATGACCAGCACGACACGTCCATCGTCTGGAGGAAGCCGTCACGCTGAACGTCAACCACGCGCCCGTGCAACGCCTCTTTCGGAGAGAACGCAATCGAGTGCAGGAGGAAATCAAGCCGGCCCCACTGCCTCTCGATTTGCTCCAAACACCTGTTCGGTTTGCCCCTCGGCGTTCACGTCCAGCGGCATGAAGATCGGAGCCTCGAGCTCCTTCGCCAGCGGCTCGACATGTTTTTTTGCCCGCTCGTTTAGATAGGTGACGGCGAGTTCCGCGCCCAGCGCCCGAAACGCCTTGGCGCATCCCCATGCGATCGACTGATCGTTGGCGATCCCGACAATCAGGCCCTTGCGTCCTTTCAGCGCGACCTTCGTCTCCGGAAACGCGGGAATTGTCATGACGCTCTCACGTGACGCGGGCTTAGGGATGGCTCTCGATCCCACAGCAGCGACAATGTATGCTCCGCGATCATCCGCTCTTCATCGGTCGGTATGACGTAGACGGGGATGCGGCTGGCCGCGCAAGATATCCGCAGCGCGTGCCGGGCATTGCCTGCAGGATCGAGGGATATTCCGAGCCATTCCATCCGTTCCGCAATCCTCGCCCGAATGCCGACGGAGTTTTCCGCCGATACCCGCGGTGAAAATGAAGGCGTCAAGGCCCTGCAGCGCAGCAGCCAGCATCCCGGCGTGAAGCGCAACCCGGTAGACAAAGTGGTCGACGGCAAAAGCCGCGCGGGGGGTCGCTACTGTGCTGAAGCTCCCGCATGTCGTTGCTGACGCCGGAAAGCCCTTTCAGGCCGCATTCGCGGTAGAGGAAATCCAGCACCTGAGCAGGCGACATATCCTTTGCTGTCATAAGGTAGAGAATGACCCCCGGATCGATCTGGCCAGCCCGCGTTCCCATGGGAAGTCCATCCAGGGCGGTGAAGCCCATCGTGCTCTCCACGCTGCGGCCTCCGTGAATGGCGCACATGGAGGCGCCGCTGCCCAGATGGGCAACGATGACACGCGCTTTGGCGATTTCCGGCGCAACGTTGGGTAAGGCATTCGCGATGTACTCGTAGGAGAGTCCATGGAACCCGTAGCGCCTTACCCCTTCATCGTGGAAATGGCGAGGTATGGCATAATGATCCGCCACTTCGTCATGGTCGCGGTGAAACGCGGTATCGAAACATGCGACCTGAGGCAGTGAGGGAAATTTGGCAAGAAGCGAACGGATTGGCGCCAGATTATGAGCTTGATGAAGTGGCGCCAGTGTCGTGAAGTCCTCAAGGCGGGCAACCACGTCATCGTCGACCAACACCGCCCGGTCATAGTCCGGACCTCCATGCACCACGCGGTGGCCGACGGCGAGCGGGTTCAATTGGAGTTCATCTCGCAGCCACGCGCTCGCCAGTAGCAGCGCCGCTGGAACGTCTGGAACACTCTCAACCGGGTAAGCCCGTTCCGCCAGGGTGTCACCTGCTGGTCCGGTGGCGCGCAACCGGGGACGGCTTCCGATGCCATCCATCTGGCCTTTGATCTGCCGTCGCGGCCTGCCGTCACCATCCACGGCAAACACCTGGAACTTCACACTTGAGGAGCCGGCGTTGACGACGAGGATCGTATCCATGGACATCACGCGGCGATTGTCTGGGCACTGCGTCGCGCGGCGGCATAAAGCGTTGCAACGGCGCACGACGCCATGCGGGCTCTCGCTGAATCGGCCCGCGAGGTCAGCACGATCGGAACGCGGGCGCCAAGCACGATGCCGGCTCCGTCCGCCTTGGCAAAGTACGCCAGGTTCTTGGCCAGCATGTTGCCGGACTCGAGGTCCGGCACCACCAGAATCTCCGCCCGCCCGGCGACTTCGGATTTTATTCCCTTAATCCTGGCCGCCTCCCTGTCGACGGCGTTGTCGAACGCAAGCGGTCCATCGAGCAACCCGCCGGTGATCTGCCCGCGGTCCGCCATCTTGCAGAGCGCGGCGGCCTCGATGGTCGAGGGAATCTTGGATGTGACGGTTTCGACTGCCGAGAGAATGGCAACCCGGGGAGACGTGCCAAATCCAGCCTGGTTGTAAAAATCAATCGCATTTTGGATGATGTCGCGCTTGTCATCGAGATCCGGGAAAATATTGATGGCCGCGTCGGTGATGAAGATGGTTTCGCTGTAGGATGGGACATCCATGACGAACACGTGGCTGATACGCCGCTGCGTACGCAACCCACCGGCTTTCGCAGTAACGCTTCGCATCAACTCGTCAGTATGCAGGCTGCCTTTCATCAGCATCTCGCCCCTGCCCGTACGGATCAACTCCACGGCGGTTGTTGCAGCGGCCTCGCTATGAGGAGCATCGACCAGCTCGAAGCCGCTGATATTAATATCGTGTTTGAGAGCAACAGCCTTAATCTTCGCCGCCGGCCCGACCAATATCGGGGTAATGATGCCGGCTTCGACAGCGTCGACCGCGCCTCGCAGTGAGCTTTCGTCACATGGATGCACGACGATCGTCGTAGCGGCCGGGATCGCTTTCGCAGCTGCGACGAGACGATCATATTTTGTGCCGGGCCTGGCCTCGCCTGTTTCCAAGGGTGCAACGCTCATCGTTCAACTCCTCATCAGGTCAAAAAGAGCCTATGACGCCTTCGCCTGCTGTTCGGCGGTGCGGCCGCCGAACAGCTGTGTCACCCGATCAAACCGCGTGGCGGTTTCGCCAGATATTTCCGCGCTCGCGGACAGGACGCCGCTAATCACGGCCAGACCTCTACGGCGCTGGTCCTCGCTTGCCGGCAACAGTTTCGGGATCGCAGCGAGGCTCGCCTCGGGCTCCAGCAGCAGCATGAAGAACTGCTCACGCACCATCGCCTTGAACTGTGCAAGCGTGAGACGCGAGGCCGCATCGTCGGCCCGGGCCAGGCGCAACGCCTCTAGGCTTCGCTCATCGACCATTCCGCGGGCCATGCCGACGTAGAGCAAGCCGCGAATGACGCATTCCCTGAGACCACCTTTTTCGATCTCCGATTTCAATTCTGCGATGCGCGCCTCAAGACGCTTTCGGTGCTCTGGCGACATCTCGGGCCTCGGCGACACGTCGGCATCCGGCTTGATTCCGACCGCGGCCTGCAGCGCGGGCGATCCGTAGATGCCAAGAAAAAGCAACTCGCTGAGAGCCTCCTGCGTGTCGCGCCATTTATCGAGTACGTCGACGATGTTCTTCGAGACGCTCTCCTGGAAGGCAAGAAACGGATTGTCGTTTGCCGCCGGCTTACGGTGTTCGCGAGCATTGTCAGCCGCTTCGGCGACTACCTTCATGGCGACGTTATTGCCGCCAAAGCTCTCGTACGAAATGCGGAGTGGATGCCATTTTCGCATCCGCTCCGCCAGTTGGGGAGGAACCGCGGCGCGCAGCCACGGCTGCACCAAGTTCCGGTAGTTCGCGAGGTTGATCTCGGACACCCGGGCGGCGGTCGCAAAGCGCCGTTCGTCCTCGGCAGCATTGCCACCCATCGCCCTGATATCGTCGAGCGTGCGCGGCTCGCAGCGCATGATCCACTTTCCGCCGGCAGGTTCCGCATTTGCGGCACCGGCTGATTTTGCTTCGAAGGTTGCCTCGTAAAGCCCGGGCGGGAGTACGTCGATCAGGTCGATATTGCTTGAGAATTCGCTGTGCTCTTTCCTGGCAACGCCGCCGGATACAAATATTCCGAGGTGACCAACGGTCTCGTGAACGGTGTAGACAATGGTTTGTCCGTAGGCGCGAATCTCATCGACGTCGCCATAGAGATCGAGAATCCAGCCGAGCGCCTGCTGTGGCGGCGTGATATTGTCACCCTTCGAACAGAATACCACGATTGGCGAAGTGATATTCCGCAGGTCGACAGGCCGGCCATCGGAAGTCTTGATGCGCCCTGCCGCGAGATTATTGCCGATGAACAGCTCGTCGACGATGAACTGGATCTCTTCCGCATTCAGGTTGACATGCCCACCCCACCAACGCTCGAAATCGAGATAGCGATCGGCCTCGCTGTCAATCTTCGAATAGACATTGTACTGCTTGGTCCAGAGCGTGTTCGAGGGATTCATATTCTCGAAATTTTGGACAAGCCACGCGCCGTCGAACTTGCCGCCTCCGAGGTCGCCGGTAAGTGCGGTCAGCCAACTTCCCCCCAGCAGGCCGCCCGAATAGCGCATCGGGTTTCTGCCGCGGACGCCGGCCCAGTACGACAACGGCGCGCCGGCGATGATAAGCGGTCCGAACAACTCCGGCCGCAGTGAAGCCAGCATCATGACCGCCCAACCGGCCTGACAGTTACCGATGACGCACGGCTTGCCGTTGGCGTCGGGGTGCAGGGCGATTACCCGTTCGATGAAGACCGCTTCGGCTCTCGCGACATCCTCGATGGTCTGGCCGGGCATCGGTTCAGGCAGGAAGCCGATGAAATAACAGGGGTGGCCGGCTTTCATCGCCACGCCGATCTCGCTGTCCGCCTTGAACCCGCCGATCCCCGGCCCGTGACCCGCACGCGGATCAACCACTACGAACGGACGAAGCCTGATGTCAATCTTTACTCCGCCCGGCGGGACGACCCGCGCGAGCGCGTAATTCACCGGCCGCTTGAGATTCCTTCCGTCGGCGACCAACTCGACATCATAGTCGAGAACATGAGGTGCCGTCTTGGCGATATGTTCGCTGTATTGAACGCCGCGGCGGCGCATAACATCCAGGAACAGGACGTTGCGTTGCGCGGTATCGACGAGGTATTCGAAGGCGGATGCAAAGATCCCGGGCTGCGTACCGCCCGAAATAGCTGGCTTGTCGGTAGACATGCTCAAATCTCTCATTCATCGCAACCCACGTATCAGGATTGCGCGTGGGCGGACGGGACCTTTGACATAAGTCAAGGAAATCCGGTGCTCGCTTGAGATGTCGTCGTGGCTGCCGCGGTGTGCCAATCGGGAACACTGCCGCTATTGGCCGGACCTGGACGCTATCCTTCCGCGGCGAGTTTTTCGGCGTCGCCTTCTGTGTCGGACAAGACCGCGTCAGTCTGATCTTCCCGGATCCACGCCGTCATCAATTCCCAGGCCACGGCCAGGATGATCGGCCCGATAAATAGTCCGACGATGCCATGCGCCAGCATCCCACCCAAGACACCAACAAAGATAACAAGCATAGGTGTGCTCAGCCCACGTCCCATGAGCATGGGCTTCAAGATATTGTCCGCCAGCCCTACAACTAACAGATAGATCGTCAGCAGAAGAGCCCCCGCGAAATCCTTGGTCGCCCAAATCCATATGATCACGGGAACAATGACGATTGCCGATCCGATCTGCAGAATCGCAAGAACAAGTACGGCGAACGCCAATAAACCCGCGTGAGGTACGCCGGCAAGTTTCAATCCGATTCCGGCCAGCAGGGATTGGAGAACAGCAACGCCGATTACGCCCTGAGACACCGTACGTATTGTCAACCCTGCCAGGGCGACAAAATCTTGGCTTCGCTGCGCCACGAGCCGCGCTTGCACCCTTCTGCTTGCCGCAACGAAGCGCGGGCCATACAGGAACAGGAACCCCGACAGCGCCACCGATACGATAAACTTTAGCGTTCCCACCCCCGCACTGCCGGCAAAGACCAGTACCGGGCCAGCCAATGGCTTCAGGTGCGGAGCTACCTGACGTAATACAGCCCCGAGATTTGTAGCAGCCTGGTCCCAGAGACTGTAAACCCGCGCACCAATGATCGGCCAGTCCTTGACGCCCTCTGGAGGAGATGGAACGACCAGGGTGCCCGCGCCGAGCTGGCCGGCGAGACCTTGCAACCCATCAATCAAGCCAAATCCGATCCACGTCACCGGTCCAATGATGATCGCCAGATTGAGGATCGTGATCGCAACGGCCGCCAGCTTCGGCCGATCGCCAAGCTGGATCGATAGCCTGTTGTACGTCGGGTACAAGGCGACGGTCAGAACCATACTCCAGGCCAGTATGGGAATGAATGGTCGAACAAGAACGAACGTCCAATAAAGCAGGAAGGTCAGCAAGGCCAGGCGGATCGCGAGCTGGATGATCTCGTCGCCGGATTTGAGTTGCCGAAACACCCGCAGCGCCATGTTTTAATATCCCGCTCGCCGCATGACACGCGTAGCGACCACGCGCGGAGCGAAGCAGCATGTGAGAACCCCTATTACACCCCCAACCTATTGTGGCCTGTGCAAACCCCGGCTTGATCCAGATCAAGTATCGTCACGGCGAGATCATCCTGTCTGACGACAGCAATGCCGGCAGAGCAGTTTGCTGTTTCGAGCAGACCGGAAACTATCTCCCATGTCTGAAGCCGCCAACTATTCGGCCGTCGAGCATCTTCGCGACGGCCGCCCGATTGAAGTCCGCGCAATTCGCCCAGATGACAGAGCCGGGATGCTCGCCGCCGCCGGACAAACCAGCATGCAATCGCTGCGGCGGCGCTTTTTCGCAGCAAAGAAGGGTTTCTCGGAGCAGGAATTGGCGTTTTTTCTCAACATCGATTTCGAGAACCATGTCGCGCTGGTCGCGCAGATCGATGAAGACGGCTCTCCGACGATCGTCGGTGGTGGACGTTATATCGTTGTCCGCCCCGGCCTCGCAGAAATAGCTTTCGTCGTGGTCGATGCCTATCAAGGTCAAGGCATCGGCACGATCCTCATGCGGCATCTGGCTGTTTTGGCGCGCGGAGGGGGTCTGCGCGAGCTGATTGCGGAAGTGTTACCCGAGAACACCGCGATGTTGAAAGTGTTCAAGAAGTTTGGCTTCCGGACCGCCTCGAAGCGGGAGCCCCAGATTATCCATCTGACCCTGCAGCTTGCCTGACCGGAAGGCCTGGCCAGCGATAACGGCTTATCTTTCCGCTATGCCTCGTGAGAACTTCGGAGAGGTCCGGTCCACATTCGGCTGGCTGCGCCGTCACCATCAGCCGGTAGCCGGTCTTGAGCTCCGCCAGAGCCTCATCGCGAGGTCTCTGTTTCGACAAACGCGACCAGTGTTCCGCCTCGGCCATCCAGAGAATCCTGTTAGCCGGCTCACGCGTGGCTAGTCTCATACATAGCGCGGCTCGCGCACTACATTCCAACTGGATCGACATTGGCGCCCCCTGCCCGAGGGTTGATTTGATGCTTGCCAACTTACGACAGCTGTTGTTCCCCGACTATTGCCCTCACGGCCATTGTCCCATTGGGCAGGTGATCCCGGCTAAGCGAAGTGACTTCGTTGGCTTGACATAAATCAACTGTCGCGCCTCCCACGCCCCAATGCTCGGCGCATCAACTGCGGCAGCTCCGCATTCTACCGCGGACGGCCATGCAACCAACGGTCGGGAGACGCACCATGAAGGCAAGCGCAGCTCTTAGAAAGGAAGTCGACTCCGGAGATTGCTGGAAGGGCTTTCGGCCGGGAAGTTGGGCGACCTCCATCAACGTTCGTGATTTCATCATCCGCAATGTTACACCCTACAACGGGAATGAGGACTTTCTCACAGAGCCTTCGCGGCGCACCAAGGCCGTCTGGGCAAAGCTGCAGTCGTATTTCACGGACGAAAGAAAGAAAGGCGTGCTCGCAGTCGATGCCGCAACTCCCTCGACGCTGCTGGCCCACAAGGCCGGCTATATCGATCGCGAAAACGAGATCATCGTCGGTCTTCAAACCGACCAGCCTTTCAAGCGGGCGATATTCCCCTTCGGCGGCCTGCGTATGGTTGAGGCAGGCCTGAAGGCAGCGGGCCTCAAGCCGGATCCCGCCGTACACGAGACTTTCACGAGATATCGCAAATCGCACAATGACGGCGTGTTCGACGCATACACGCCGGAAATCATGAATTGCCGAAGGTCCGGAATCATAACCGGGCTTCCCGACTCCTACGGGCGCGGGCGTATCATCGGCGATTATCGGCGAGTGGCTCTTTACGGGGTCGACCGGCTTCTTGAGGCCAAGCGTGCGGAGCGCGCGCAGATCGACGACATGTGGCCGACCGATGAAATCATTCGGCAGCGTGAGGAACTGTCGGAGCAAATGCGCGCCCTCGAGGACCTCGTCTTGATGGCGAAGCTCTACGGTCATGACATATCGAAGCCGGCTTCGAACGCCCTGGAGGCATTCCAGTGGCTTTATTTCGCCTATCTGGGCGCTATCAAGGAAGCCAACGGCGCCGCGATGTCCATCGGCCGCATATCCAGCTTCCTCGACATCTACATTGAGCGCGACTTCAGGAGCGCCATTCTTGACGAAGCACGGGCCCAGGAGCTGTGGGATCAGCTGGTGCAGAAGCTCCGTATCGTCCGGTTCCTCCGCACACCGGATTACGATGCCCTGTTCAGCGGCGATCCCTATTGGGCAACCGAATGCGTCGGCGGAATGGATCTGGATGGCCGCACTCTGGTGACCAAAAGCAGCTATCGGATGCTGCACACCCTTCATAATCTCGGTCCCGCGCCCGAGCCGAACATCACGGTTCTGTGGTCGAACCAGATGCCGGCAGCCTTCAAGCGCTATTGCGTCAAGATCAGCCGCGAAACATCCTCGCTGCAATACGAAAACGACGATCTGATGCGCCCGTTCTGGGGCGATGACTACGCCATTGCCTGCTGCGTTTCCGCCATGCGGCTCGGCAAGCAGATGCAGTTCTTCGGTGCCCGGGTCAATCTCGCCAAAGCGCTGCTCTATGCGATCAATGGCGGGCGCGACGAAGTATCCGGTGAACAGATCGCGCCCGAGACGCTGCCTGTTTCCGGCGAATTCCTCGACTACGACGACGTCATGAGCAAGTTCGACGCGACAATGGAATGGCTCGCTCGGACGTATGTCCATGCGATGAACTGTATCCACTACATGCACGACAAGTATTTCTACGAGCGCCTAGAGATGGCGCTTCACGATCGCGACGTGCTGAGAACCATGGCCTTCGGGATCGCCGGCCTCTCCGTCGTCGCCGACGGCCTGAGTGCGATCAAGTACGGCAAGATTCGTGTCATGCGCGACCCGACCGGACTGGTCATCGACTATCAAAACGTCGGCAACCTCTCGACGCCCCAATTCGGCAACAACGATGATCGTGTCGACCAGATAGCGGCAGACATCGTCACCAGCTTCATGGAAAAAATACGCAAGCACCCCACCTATCGAAACGCGACACACACGCAAAGCGTACTCACCATTACTTCCAATGTCGTGTACGGCAAGGCCACTGGAAATACCCCCGACGGCCGCCGCAAGGGTGAGCCGTTCGGACCTGGTGCAAATCCCATGCACGGCCGGGATAGTCATGGCTGGCTCGCGTCCTGTCTGTCGGTTGCAAAGCTCCCCTACAAGGATGCGCAGGACGGCATCAGCTACACCGTCTCCATCGCGCCGCAGATGGCGCATCTATCCGAAACCAAGCTTATCGACGAAGCCGTCAAGGCCTTCGACGTCTACTTCGAGCGAGGCGGTTTTCACATGAACCTGAACGTGATCGACCGGGCGACGCTGGAGGACGCGATGAAGAATCCGGACAAGTACCCGCAACTCACGATCCGTGTGTCGGGCTATGCCGTGAACTTCGTCCGCCTGACCCCGGAGCAGCAGAAAGATGTGATCAGCCGCACGTTCCACGGCCAGATCTAGCGAGGTATTGCGATGTCGACCGTGCAGCCGCTTGAATCCGGAAGCCGCTATGACATGCGGGTCGGCATTTCGCCCGACGCTCCTGATGAAGATGAAATCAAGGACCAGGAGGGCTCGTTCGGATATTGCCATTCCTACGAGACCTCGTCCCGCTACGACGGGCCGGGCCTGCGCCTCGTCCTTTTCGTCTCCGGATGCCTTCTACGTTGTACATACTGCCATAACCCGGACACTTGGCATCTGAAGGACGGCACCTACGTGTCGGCCGATTACGTGCTCCGTCGCCTCGGTGACTTCGCGCCGGCGCTTCGCGCGCTGGGTGGAGGTCTGACGATTTCGGGAGGAGAGCCCATGGTGCAACTCGCCTTCACCCGGAGAATATTTGCCGGAGCCAGGGAGATGGGCCTGCACACGGCAATCCAGACGTCCGGATTTCTGGGCGATCGTGCGGATGATTCGTACCTGACAGTGATTGACCACGTTCTGCTCGACATCAAAAGCTCTGATCCCGAGACCTATCGCCGTGTGACCGGCCGGGACCTGGCCCCCACGCTGCGCTTTGCAGAGCGTCTTGCTTCGCTGTCCAAGCCGGTCTGGGTCCGGTTCACCCTCGTTCCCGGCGCAACCGACGATCCCGCGAATGTCGACGGCATCGCTCGATTCGTCGCCCCCATGAAAAATGTGGAGTGGGTCGAGGTGCAACCCTTTCATCAGATGGGTTCATTCAAGTGGAAAGCGATCGGCCTTGAATACAAGCACCTCGATACGCCCGCACCGAGCCAGGATTTGGTGAATCGGGTTGTCGAACAGTTTCGAGCCGCAGGCTGTCACGCGCGCTAGTCAATTAGAGGTGGTCTGGGAGATTGGACATGTTGGACCTTGCCCGCGATATCATCGGAAGCCAGCCCATTCTGACCGCCTTCCTGGCGATCGGATTGGGCTATCTGGTTGGCCAGATCAGCATCTTTGGCTTCTCACTTGGCGTGGGCGCCGTTCTGTTTGTCGGACTTGTCATCGGGGCGTTTGCGCCGAAGGCTCAGATCATAGGGCCGATCGGACTGACAGGTCTGATCATGTTTCTCTACGGGATCGGCATCCTCTACGGGCGCCAATTTTTCGAAGGCATGATCGGCGTAGGGCAGAAGTACAACCTACTCGCGCTCGTCGCCTGTTTGGCTGGCTTGTTCGTTGCACTCGGCCTCGGGCACGTCTTCGGCATTAAAATCGGACATACGCTCGGCATCTACGCCGGATCGATGACGAGTACGGCCTCTCTCCAGGCCGCACTTGAAGTCATCAAGAACAAGGATCCGTCGATCGGCTATTCCATCTCATACCCCTTCGGCGTCATCGGCCCCATCCTCTGTATCTATTTCATGACGCGAATGGTGAAACCCAAATTCCCGACCAAGGCGCAGAGTTTCCACATGGCCGAGATTTCGATCGGCGAAGGCTTTGCCGGCAGGCGGCTCGGCGACCTGAGGGCGGAAGCGATGGGCGATCTGCAAGTGACCATGGTTCGAACCGGCGAACACAATATCGTCCCGACAGATGACACTGTCCTGTCCGCCGGTGACGGCGTTCTGGTCGTTGCCGAGCGCAAAGAGGCTATCGCAAGAGCGGCGGATGAGCTTGGCAGACTGGAACCTGGTCGGTTGGCCAGCGACCGCGCCGACCTCGACTACATCCGGGTCTTCGTCGGGAAGGCAAGTGTGGTTGGTATCCCGCTCGCGGATCTTCCGATGCCAGCAGGCTATCCAGCCCACCTGCTGCATGTACGCCGCTACGATGCCGATCTGGTCCCGGCACCTGATCTGATGCTCGAATTCGGCGACCGCGTCGGGATACTGACGCCGCCCGACCGGAAAGAGGATATTCGCCGCCACTTCGGCGATACAATCAAGGCGGCGGCCGAATTCAGCTACGTATCGCTTGGAATTGGGATGGTCCTCGGCGTCCTTCTCGGACTTATTCCAGTTCCGATCCCCGGTGTAGGCGTCGTGACGCTCGGAATAGGCGGCGGACCGCTGATCGTTGCGCTCATCTTCGGCAAATTGCGCCGCACGGGCCCCCTGCTTTGGACCATGCCGCTGCCGGCGAATATTGTGCTGCGAAATTTCGGCCTGGCGCTGTTCCTCGCAACGGTCGGTGTTAACGCTGGACAACCTTTCGTCCGCACCGTCGCGGAATCCGGATTGACGATGCTGTTCATCGGTGTCGCGGTTCTGCTGACGACGGTGTTCATCGTTCTGGTCGCCGGCCGCTATGTATTGAAGATTCCGTTCGACGACCTCGTTGGCGTCGCATCCGGCGCGACTGGGAATCCCGCTATCCTTGTCTACTCGACCAAGATGGCGCCGACCGACCGTCCCGATATTGGGTATGCCATGATCTTCCCCTCGATGACCCTCGTGAAGGTTGTCGCGGCGCAAATCGTCGGTTTGCTGGTGACGGGGTAGCGGGCAATCGCAAATGTCAAATCGAGCGCCGGCGCCGCAGCCGCCGATTTTCAATCTCGGGGCCTACAGCCCAGCGGAGATCAAGCAAGCCGTCGAAAAGGTCGGCGTCAAGAAGGCCAATTTACCGATCAAGGTCTCTTTCATGCTGGCGGTTGTCGCGGGCGGCGGCGTCGGCTTCGGCGCGCTCTACTACACCATCGTCGTCTCGGATCCGGATCTCGGCTTCGCCGCCGCGCGCATCGGCGGCGGCTTGGCGTTCACGCTCGGCCTCGTGCTCGTCCTGGTCGGCGGCGCCGAACTGTTCACTGGCAACAATCTGATCGTGATGGCCTGGGCAAGCGGAAAGGTCTCGACCAGAACGATGTTGCGCAACTGGGCCGTCGTTTATGCCGGCAATCTGTTGGGATCGCTCGGGCTCGTCGTTCTCGTGTTCCTCTCCCATCACCTCGACATGAACAACGGGCAGGTCGGAATATCGGTGCTGAACACAGCCGTCGGAAAAATCCGGCCCGATGTGACGACGCTATTCGTCAAGGGAATCCTGTGCAACGTGCTGGTATGCGCGGCGGTCTGGCTCGCCTATGCGGGCCGGACAGTAACCGACAAGATCGTCGCCGTCATATTGCCGGTCTCCGCCTTCGTCGCGGCCGGCTTCGAGCACTGCGTCGCCAACATGTATTTCCTGCCGCTGGCCTGGTTGCTGGTCGAGACGGGGCACGTTCCGGCTGGGTTCGACGCCTCGTCCATCACACTCGCCGGGATCGTCCACAATCTCGTTCCGGTCAGCCTCGGCAACATCGTCGGCGGCGCCGGCATGGTCGGCGCGGTGTACTGGACCATCTATCGGGCGGCTTTTGGCGCGGCGAGCGAAAACCCTATCAGTAAAGACTGACTTCACCTTCTCGCGTGCTTTCGTGAGAGGCTATGCGGTTGCAGTACCGCATCTTCGTCGCCACTACTGGTCTTGATGAGAGACTCGAAATTGGTGCGGACGCTTTGCGCCGCTCTTCGGGACTAAGCGACGCAATCGGTTTGCAGGTAGAGGCCCAGGCTCCGGCACGCCGCCCTCGCTTTATGCCGGGGAGACGTTCCGACCCATCGGAACTGGGCTGTTCCTCGGGTTCTTAATCTGCCTGGTCAGCGTTTCGAGGACACGCTTGTGCCCGACCTCATTCGTCGTCGTCGTCTCCGGAGTCCATATGATGTTCAATCGTATCTCGTATTCCGCGCGCGGCCACGACCGTCACGAAAGCCATCCTCTTCTTCTGATCCTGGCTCAGCGTCTTGTAGAGCGGCTCCCACGCGTCGGCGACCTTCTTGAGGTCGGACGCACGTCGGCTCAGTGACTCCGCCCGACGTTGCATCAGTTCGACCGGATTGCGTTCGTGAAGGGCTTCCATTGGGTCGTTATCGCGCAACTCCGCCACCCGTTCCAACCGTGCCAGCCTGTTCTTCGCTCTGGCACGGATGGCTTCCTCAACGGCCGGCCAGTATTTTTCCTGGTCGGCTGTCAATTGCACGGCGGCCTTGATCATGGCCACACGCGCATCCGTCAAGCTGTTGAGGTCAGCGGCACTCGGATGCGTCATTCCTACCGTGCTGGAAGACGTTTCTGCTGCGTAGGCAAGAGGTGATGCAGCCATGAAGACTGCAGTCGTTGCTACAGCTACCTTTTTAATCATCATCGCAAGCTCCTGGATCTCGTTTCATTCGCCCCCAGCAGAAAGTGGCAATCAGAGCCGCGGGGTAGTTTGATCCAAATCAAGAAGACATTCACGCGTCGGTGAGTTTCGTCGGAAGGCGCGCCGCAACTCTGCCAGACGCGAAGTGCGCCCGGATGCGTGGCCGCTTGCTGTCTTAGTGAGACATCAACACCCAGCACGGCGGTTGTCCGACAATCGTATTGGTCGCACCTGGCAGGAAGAATTCCCGTAGACGAGAATGTCGATAGGCTCCCATCACCAGAAGATCGATCTCGTGATTTTTGACGAAAGCTTCGAAGATCTTTCCCGTTGAGGCCGCTCTCTTGGGGATAGGTTCAAACAGAGCTTCAATGCCGTGCGCGGCTAGATGCCTGACGAGGGCTTCTCCGGACTCCCGTTCCGCCGTTGTTTCGTAATCGGTCGCCGTGAAGACACGAACTGTTTTGGCGCGCTGCAACAACCACATTGCATCCGCAACTGCCCTCGTGGCCTGTTGACTCTGATCCCAGGCAATTGCCGCCTGCTCGAACGAACCAGGTAGCCGATCGGCCATTTCGCCCGAAAAAATCAGGAGCGGGCGTCCCGATTGAAAGATGAGTTCTTCGACCACTTTTTCATACATGACATCCAGTGATCTGACGGGGACCATGGATAGATCAAACGTGCGCGCGCAAAACGCCAAATAGGAAGGAAAATCTTCCGGAACACAATGCTTGATCGTTTTATGATACCCGGCGCCAGAGGCACGCGCTGCGGTCTCAAAAACCGCCATCATCTGCCCGGCATTTATGAGACTTTGGGTATACTCCGGCGTCTCGATGGTTAAACCCTCGATTGGAAACGGTCTTGTATAGCTACCGGCCAGCGGACGACTATCCGCCTCAAACGAGACAGCCGTAATTTGGGCGTCCAGATGCGCGGCGATCGACACGGATTTCCTTATCGCAGCCGCTTCAACCGCGATCGGATAACTGATCAGAGGTAGCAGAATTTCTCGGATCGCCACGGTCGTTCCTCCATGCGCTTACGACGAGGGGGGCAGCGACCTTGACTTGTCCCAATGACGATTTTTCCGGCTGCAGACCAGCCATCGCCGCCCTGAAAATTCTTCTGCGGAAAGTCCCCGGGTGTCGCTGCAAACCTGCAACTCTCACGCAGCAGCTGCGTCAACGGAGTCCGCTTTGAAGTTCAGGGCGGCGGCGCGACCGCCGCCCTGAACTTCGGTAGCATCAATACTGGTACTCATATGGCTGCGGACAGATCAACTGACCGTAACCGTCGCGGTAGCAGCCATTGTTGCCGTAATAACCGTAGGCGCCGTACGCGCCGACTGCAGCGGCGGTGCCGACTGCCGCCGCCCCATAACGCAAACCCGGACGGTAGTAGCCGCCACCATAGCCAGGATAACCGGCGATTGGACGGCCGGGGCGGCCTGCTATCGGACGGCCCGGACGACCGGCTATCGGATGTGAGGGGTGTACACGTCCTGCATAGCGACCGCCGCCGCCATGAAACCTTCCGGCGCCGCCGCGTCCGGCGTACATGCCGCCGCCACCACGGAAGCCGCCACCGTGAAATCCGCCGCCGCCTCCGCCGCGGAAGCCGCCACCTCCGCCACGGCGAGCATAGGCATCATCCGGGATCAAGCTTGCGGTGAGCAGAACGATTACTGCAAGAGCAGCGAGAATATAGCGAAGCATGACAGCAACCTCCCTAGAAATTCTCCAGACACAGGAGGATGCGGCGTCAGTTCCGCAGGCCTTTGACATAGATCAAGGGAAGCTAGATTGAACTCTGCTCGGTGTTCAATGTTACTCGCATTGTTCCCGATCAACGAGAACTGCGAGCCATATCGAACTGATGGGAAAATCTCATGAAAAAATTGGCTATCGTCGGGGCGACACTCATCGGCAGCACCATGCTTTGTGCGATCCCTCTCACGCTGCATGTCTCGCAAGAGGCCGTCGTCTCGGTGGCGTTGGACACGGCGGAAGCCCGGGTCGGACGACCGGGAACGCCCGCCAGCGTTGCCGGTGTGGCGCGCCGAAGTACGCGGCGCGCGGTACGGCACTGCGCCGCCGGTGTTACCTGTTAAGCTCTGCGCGGATCGAGATCGTCTCTCGTCTCGCTCGCCCGACGGGCAGCTTTGGACGTGGAGAGCGAGAAACTCTTGGCTCCAATGTATTGGCGCGCCGACGCTGCGATAACCGCGCCGTATTGGGATGACGGAGCGCAATGTCATGGCCAGCGAACGGAACCACTCGAAAGCGACCGAACGGGACGAGTGCCCCGCTTCGGCGGACTTAACCGATTTCATCGTTCTTGATGACATCAAGCCGCCACCTCGTATCGAGTTGGGACGCGAACGAATGCTGTTGTGCAAGCTGTATCTTGGCCTGATTCAGACCATGAATGACGATTACGGTGCAGAGTTCGCCAAACACAGCGATAGCGCGGTCTACCGAACCATAGGGATTTACGTCTTTTTGCGCACAGTCACGTGCTCGCCAGTGCGGGCGAGCACGATTGCGCAGGTTCTCAAGATACCGCGTATAACGGTGCTCCGGCGGCTAAATGACATGCAGAAGTTGGGTTATGTCGAGCACGTCGGCAACGCCTACCGCATGACCGACAAGGTTAACATTCCGGACCTGAAACAAAAGCTCCAAAAGCGGATCGATATGATCCTGGCGACAGCTAGAGAATTGTCGAACCTCAATATCGCACATTCCTCACTTGACTAGCGATCCGCCTCTTTGGCTGCATTACCCAGCGATAGACATTTTCGTTCCGTTCGAGGTCTATGCAAAGCAGGAACGCGAGCGGATCAACCGAGAATGCAGCGGCGACAATGCCCGAACAACCCCGCCGTAGATTCAGAAATCCTTGATTTAGCGCAATGCTGTCTCAGCAACCAAGGCGGACCGTTGACGAGGAGCCGGCAACAGAAGAGGAATTACTCGGCCTGCTCCGGCCAGGTCCGATGAGTGGCTCAAAATCTGGAAAGTCGATACGACGTTGGCAACGTCCGCAACTGGGGCCCGGAGTTAATTTGCCGCTAGAAAATACGTTATCGTATAACTGGATCAACGAAGGAAACCTACCATGAAGTTCGCGATCCTTGGCGTTGCCGTAGTTCTTACCTTCGTAGCTCTGCCGGCGACGGCTAAACACGTACGGCATGGCCAGAGCATCTATTGCGCCACCAGGGAAACGGGCAATCCCTATAGCAGGCTTTGCGACTATCAAGCCTGGGTTCAATGGCGGCGGCAAGGTAGTTGGGACAGCCGTTTAGACAATGCTTGCATGTCTAATCCTCATTATAGACCACCAGGATGCGCGCATTAGACTATCGATCGACCGGACGGTGAAGGATACGTCGCTGTGAAATTCTCCGATGGCAGGCCATACGCCCCACAATAAATTAGCGGCAGCTCCAGCCCCCGTGATGGATCAATTAATTTGGCGAGCTTCGGATGGATTCGCTTTCATACTGGAGCGTCTCGTCGCTAACAGAACACAACTCTGCCAGTGAGAGAAGGTAGGCGCTCGATCTCAACGCATGAATACAGCAGCGGCGAACAGCGCCACCGATAGGCAGCCCAAGCAAATCACCGTCAATGCGAACCAACGCTCCTGCTCCACGAGTGCAGCATAATGAAATGATGTTTGACCTATCAAAGATTATTTCGACGGTCAGCCATCCAATCCTGACACCGTAGTTTTGCGGGATACTTCCGTTAAAATTGAAAGCATGTACCTCGAGACAATGTGCTTCATGACAATTGTCGCTGACATGGTTCGTGAGTTTACATGGCTGGGCTCCGGAGCCCCATCCGGGCAAAGCCCCCAACGGCCCCAGTTTAAGAAGACTGGGGCCGCACCCACTCGGGACTGAAGAAGTTGTTTAATGCCCGAACCAAAAGAACACGTTCATCTGCGCTTCCAAGCTGTAGTGATCGCAAGTCAACTGCCCGACAAAACGGCCGAGGCGTTGCTGGTTCTCGACTATGCGCGGCATATGGTGGCGGAGTGCTTGGACGACTCGTCCGACTCTCCGATAACTTGCAGCGCGTTTTCGGCACCGTTGAAACCCAACCTCTAGCGCCGCCGCGCGGTTGTTCGTCAGGACAATGTTCTTTAGGACAGTCTGTCGCTTACTTGTTTCTTGAGTTTAGATGGCTGGCGTACCCGACGCTTCTCGTCCGGTACTTGGAACCTCCAGTGACTCGGCCCCCGGTCTTTCCAGAGACTGAGGGCCATTCTTTTTTTCGCATCCGACGCTCCCGGCGCGTCAGCGATTCCCACTTCCAGCCGACATCGCGCAAATCACGCGGGCCGTTGAGATTCTCGGGTCAACATGCGACATGCGCGGCGATTTGCCTGGCACGCGATCACCCGGAAGTCGGTAAGCCCGAATTCCATGGCCGCTTTGGCCCGTAGAGCGGCGGGATTCCGATTCAGTCAGGAAGCCCGAGCTTTCGGAGATTCTCAGCCATACGATTTAGGGGGACAGTAGAAAGACCATCGCTTGTTTGAATTTTGCAACCGTCAGGTCTGGATAGTTACGCATCATCTCCGCAAAGGCATGTTTAGCCTCTTCAACCCGGCCGGCTCCCGACAGAGACGATGCTAGATTGCGATAGATCCAACCCGCGTTAGGTCGTTCCTCGAGGGCGCGTCGATAGAACGCCGCGGCCTTGTCGTATTCCTGCGCCACTTCATGCGCCGAGCCCAAACCTACATAGTTGTTGAAATTCATCGGATCGATCGGGCTCAGGCGCAGCGCGCGCTCGAAATTGCCGATCGCCTTTTGAGGTTGATCAGCATAATTCTCGAGCCACCCGAGTCGACTCCATGCCCATGCAGCATTAGAATCGAGTGCCACGGCGCGCTCGAGCAGCACACGCGCAGTTCCATAATTGCGTACAAAGGTATGCACTGCGCCGAGTACCGCCAGAATAACAGGATCGTCGCCACTCATCTCAGCGGCTCGCTCGGCGAGTGATCGAGCCGATGCCTGACTCTCCGCGATGTCGCCCGCCCAGTTGTAGACTGACCGCTGGGCGTGGCACCAACCCGCAAGCGATAAGGCTAGGGGAAATTCGGGATCAATCGCAAGCGCTTTCTCGAGAAGTTCTAGCGCCTTGCCGCTTTCTTCCTTTTCAAGCGCCCAGACATGGGGCATCGCCCTCATCGTATAATCGTAGCTGCCTAGATCTTGTGGTCGTTTCCGTCGTGACCGTTCGATCTCGGCAATGCGGATAGAAGGTTGTAGCGCGCCTGCCACTTGCTCCGTTATTCGATCCTCGAGATCGAAGAAATCATCGACCGCGCCGTCAAAGCGCGAACTCCAAACGTGTGCACCTCCCTCGGTCTCGATTAGCTGAACGATGATGCGGAGGCGATTACCGGCTTTCTGCACGCTGCCCTCGAGCAAATAGGCGACGCCCAGCTCCTTGCCGATATCACGCGCATTCGTCGCGCGGCCCTTGTAGGTAAATGCCGAACTGCGTGCGATGACGAAAAAAGAGCGGATGCACGAAAGCGCCGCGGTAATTGCCTCGACGATTCCGTCAGCGAGGTAGTCCTGTCCCGGCTCGGCCGACATATTGTCAAACGGCAGGACGACAATGGAGGGCTTGTCAGGAAGCGCCAGATCTTGAACTCTTGTCGGAATCGAGCTTGGTCGGATCGCAGAGGCGTCCTCCCCAGCAAGCCGTATACGCCATGCACGCATCGGTTCGGCAATATTCTTTAAATTCTGCTCTCCCATGTCATCGAAGACAATATCGATCTTGCCGCGAACTTGTCTGTGCGCATCATCGGAGATGCAGACACCACCCGGTTCGGCGATACCCTCGAGACGTGCGGCGATATTGACCCCATCGCCGAAAATGTCGTCGTCATCAAAAATGATGTCGCCGACGTGAATGCCGATGCGAAATTCGATCCGAAGTTCCGGAGATACTTCAACATTCTGTCGAGCCATCTCTCGCTGGATTTCCACCCCGCAACGCGCTGCATCGACGGCACTGGCAAACTCAACCAGCATGCCATCGCCCGTGGTCTTGACGATTCGGCCACGATGGGTGGCAATCCGAGGATCGACAACCGTTTTTCGAAACGCCTTTAGCTGCGCAAGTGTGTGCTCCTCGTCGCGGCCCATCAGCCGGCTATAACCGGCGACGTCCCCCGCCATCACAGCCGCCAGTCGCCGTTCCACGCGCTCGCCGGGCAAAAGATCCCCCGATTGGTAAAACCTACCTGAGTCTATCAAAGCACGGGCGGTGGTCCCTGCGCTAGGTACAATGTCCGAGAACGGGTCATTCGTCCGAACGACAGGTCAAACGGGATGGAAGCAAAGCGGCGTTCGACAGTTCTACTTTGTATCGCCGATTGCCGGAATAGCTGAAGCCGGATAGCTTCGGCGCAGTGCCGGGCGTGGCCCTCAATATTTCTTGTCGAAACCAGCGCGACGTTGGAGGAAAGCATGGGGCGGACATACCAAAGTATTGTCGAAACGATTGGCAATACGCCGGTCGTGCGGATCAATCGTTTGGCGCCGCAAGGCGTGAACCTCTTTGTAAAAATTGAAGCCTTCAACCCTCTTGGTTCGGTGAAGGACCGATTGGCTCTCGGGGTCATCGAAGCAGCCGAAAAGTCAGGAGCGCTCAAGCCTGGCCAGACCGTCATAGAAGCGACCAGCGGAAATACCGGAATTGGTCTTGCCATGGTTTGCGCGGCCAAAGGATATCCGCTTGTGATCACCATGGCGGAGCCGTTCAGCGTCGAGCGGCGCAAGCTGATGCGCTTTCTCGGCGCGAAGGTCATTGTCACGCCCGCTGCCGAGCGCGCCGTGGGCATGATCAACAAGACCATCGAGCTTGCCAAAGCGCATGGCTGGTTCATGACCCGCCAGTTTGAGAATGAAGCTAATCCCGATATTCATTCGCACACCACAGCGCGCGAGATACTCGACGATTTCTCCGGCGAACGACTGGACTATTGGGTTACGGGCTATGGAACCGGTGGAACATTAAAAGGCGTCGGCCGGGTGCTCGCCAAAGAACGGCCCGAAACCAAGATCATCGTATGCGAGCCGCAGGATGCCCAGTTACTGGCCAGTGGCATCGCCCAGTCGCGAAACCCGGACGGTACGCCAGCGGCACCGCATCCGACATTCAAACCGCATCCGATGCAGGGCTGGACACCGGATTTCATCCCCAAGCTTACCGACGATGCGGTTGCAATGAAGCTCATCAATCGCATCCTGCCGATTCCCGGACCCGATGCCATTCGCTGCAGCAAAGAGCTTGCTACCCAAGAAGGGATCTTTGTCGGCATTACCTCCGGCGCGACCTTTGCTGGTGCACTTAAGGTCGCAGCTGAAGCGGAGAAAGGAGCGAACATTCTCTGCATGCTTCCCGACACGGGCGAGCGCTATTTGAGCACGCCTCTTTTTGCTGACGTATCGGCAGACATGAATGAGGATGAACTTGAAATTTCGCGCTCTACGCCTGGTGGACAACTCAAATCTTGAGTGATCCTCCCCTCTTCAAGAGCAGACATGAATTCGTCCATCGGAAGTTACGGAATTTAAGCGCCGCTCGAAAACATCATGAATTTGTATTCATTAGATGTCGGACTATCGATGGGCGTTATGCCCTAAGTCGCATGATGGCGGAACATAGGCCGGACTGCTTCATGCGCTCGTTGAAAGTACGGTGAACCACCCTTCGGCAAGTTGATGGTTTGTAACTGCGCTCATTTCTGTAAGAAGCTTCCCAGTCGCCGCAAGGCTGTGTGTTTTCAACGCTTCTTCGAGTGCATTCGTTATGGCTTCTTCATGTAGACCAGACTGCGTCAGACGGAATCGCTGATGGTCCCACATTTTCTTCCAGCCGTCGATTATCCTTGTGCTGGCGCGCGGAAGGAGGATATCTTTTCCGAAGGACGCAAGGAGATGATGCAAGATGGTTACATCTTGATACAAGCGAAGGCCCGGATCATCACTCACCCTTTGTTCCTTTAGTGAAATTCCGCCCACCAACATAACATTTCGTGGAGCAGTTGGCCCGATCGCGTAGTTGCCGGAAGCCGCTTTAATGATGGCTTCGATTGAGGAGATGGTTCCGAAACTCGCGGCCGTTGATTTTCTCAAGTCATCAAGAAAGTGACCGTCAAGCATATCGGCCAGCGCGGCTGCAAGGATCACGTCGACAACGGCGTTTTCACCCATGGTGATCTCCGCGTCCGATCCAGAAAGAGGCTGACCCAAGAGGCGCGTCATTTGCTGGATGTTGATCCTTTGTTCAGGCTGACTGTCATCATTTCGCTGCACGGCCTCCACTGACAGAATTGCTAGCTCCTTTGCTACTTTCAAGACAGCGTAGGCATCGCCTGATTTCAGTGCGGCGCCGTAGCGCGCAAATCGCACACCTGTTTCGAGGTTAAAATGCAGCGTGCCGTCTTGCCGCGACATCGAAAGAGCATCGATACCCGCGTCTATACCTAAAGCAGCCTCGGCGGCGGCAAGGACCCGCCAATTATCGGCAATCGATTTCAGGTCGACTCCCATCAGAGCGGTAGATTCGGATTCCAGAGACGATGCGCCGCCGAATGTAAAAGGAGGGTCGAAGGGCTCTTCGCTTGCACCAGCCTCCTTGAACATCAGGCCCACGATACCGCGCGCATACTGATGTGACCGCTCCGCCTGTCGGGAGCCGGACGGGGGAAACTCATTAACCGCATCAAGCGCATGGCCGGCGATCACCATGGCGTCCGGTTTCGAGCCCGCCCTCCATAGACCCAGCGCTTTTTCGACCAAAAGCGCGGCGGCGAGCGGCTTATATGTGTCGTCGGATCGGATGGCCTCATGGGCTTTGGAAAATTGCCTCACGGCGTCGTCAAAATGGCCTGACTTTCCGGAGTAAACGCCCGCGTCTCGCAGGGCAAGAGTTCGGTCCAGTGGAGAAGGCGTGCCAGTTAAATGGTGGCGGCGCATCAGGGATCGCAGTTCGCGCTCCCGATTTTCTCTTCACAAGAACTTCCAAATGATATTGGGGCAAAAATGACTGCCGCCAGCGGGCCGCAGTCATGATCGCGCCGAGTTTCTCCCGATAGTCTTTCCGGCCTATTCTCGGGTCTCTTCGGGAGCCTGGCGAAACGCACGAATGGATGGCTGGAGCGGCAGGAGTCGAACTCGCACATTCCCTTTTTGTCGAAACCGGTCCTCGTCGGACAAGCGAAATAGATTGAAACTGCGCGCACCTCTAGCGCCTGTTTTCATGAGAAAATACCGTACCATACCATTCGACGGGGTGCGAAGATTTGGAGAAAAATGCGTTCTCCGGGCGCATCGAGCGCAGGCTTGAACGTGAAAAGCTATTCTCCGAAGGCAAGAATTGCCGGAAACGGCCGGATTTCCGCACCTGTTTAAACCGGGCGGTACGAAAAGGCTTCGAAGAGTGGCGGAGGGGCGGGGATTCGGCCCATCGGGGGACTATTTGCTCAGAAATGACTGGCTTTCATGCTCATTTGGAGCGTTGCTATGCCTGCTGGGAAGGGGCCGAGGCGCCCCAAGGGATCACGCCCTGCCGGGTGGTTTGCTCGGCGGGGCTGAGGTGGTGCGGCGGATGGCGTCGCACGAACCTCAGAGGATTCCATGACCAAAGCCAAATCGAAGCCTAAGGCAGCGGCCCGCTCCATTTTACGATCCACCAGCAAATCTAGGTCTCGCACTCGGCTGTCGCCTTCATCTTCAAAGACGGCGACGCGACCGGATACCAAGCACGCCCGTATCATCGCGATGCTGCGGACCCCCGCGGGAACGACGATCGCGGCGATCATGACCGCCACAGATTGGCAGCAACATTCCGTGCGCGGCTTTCTCGCTGGTGTCGTCCGCAAGAAACTCGGTCTCAATTTAGTTTCTGAACAGACCGACAAAGGTCGCGTCTACCGCATCAAGGATGGAAAAGCTACGTCCACCGCCCATCGCGTGAAGCAGGCGGCGTGATGCGATGTCGGAGAAACGTCGCAGCGGTCGAGCCTCGACCAAAACTTCCATTGAAGACGAGATCGCGCATCTGCGCAGTCTCGATCTCAAAGGGCTTCGTTCACGATGGCACAGCGTATTTCAGAGACCGCCGCCCGATCATCTGCCGCGGCATTTACTGTTCGCAATCATCGCCTATCGAATTCAGGCCGACCGCCTTGGCGACTTAGATCATGAGACCGGGCGGGTACTTGATCGGACGGACGCAAAGGACACTGGCGCGAAGATGTCCGCGCGTCTCGTCAGTTTCGATCAGAAGCGAACGGAACTAACGCTGGGAACAGTTTTGGTGCGAGAGTGGGATCGACGCTCACAGCGGGTAATGGTGATGGCTGACGGCTTTGCCTGGAATGGCCGGACCTATGACAGCCTCTCCAAAGTCGCCTTTGCTATCACCGGTACCAAATGGAACGGTCCGCGCTTTTTTGGCCTGAGGGATAAAGAGGTTCGGTTGGGCGCTGGGGCTCGATCATGAAAGCGCCTTCCATCAGACCTGTCCGCTGCGCCATCTACACCCGCGTCTCCACGGAATACGGGCTCGACCAGGAATTCAATTCGTTGGATGCCCAGTACGAAGCCGCGTCAGCTTATATAAAGAGTCAGGCCCATGCCGGCTGGACCCTGATCCGGTCGCGATATGATGACGGCGGATATTCCGGTGGGTCAACCGATCGCCCCGACCTGCAGAGATTGCTGGACGATATCCGCGCCCGAAAGCTTGATGTCATTGTCGTCTACAAGGTCGATCGTCTGACCCGATCGCTTGCCGATTTTGCCAAGCTCGTCGAACTGTTCGATGCGCATGGCGTATCGTTCGTGTCGGTCACCCAGCAGTTTAACACGACGACTTCGATGGGCCGGCTGACGCTCAACGTGCTTCTGTCCTTCGCTCAGTTTGAGAGGGAGGTCACTTCTGAGCGCATCCGCGACAAGATTGCTGCCTCCAAACGAAAAGGTCTCTGGGTGGGCGGTCCCCTCCCCCTCGGTTATCACATGAAGGACGACAAGATTGCCGTCGTTGAAGACGAGGCCGAACGGGTCCGGCTGATCTTCCGCCGCTATCTCGAACTCGGCGGCGTCAATGCACTGGTGCGAGACCTCCGGGAGCGGAACATCCGAACCAAATCAAGACTGCTCGCAACGGGTGCGACCCGGGGCGGCGTCCCCTTCGGCCGCGGCTCGCTGTTCTACCTGCTGCGCAATCGTTTTTATGTCGGTGAGGTTAAATACAAAGACGAGATCCTGCCCGGCGAACAGCCGGCGATCATGGATCGCGCACTATTTGATACGGTCCAGCAAAAGCTATCGGATCAGTGGACTACTCGATCCACGACGCGGAACGCGAGCGACCATCTGTTGACCGGACTTTTGTTCGACGATGTCGGTCATCGCATGGTTCCGACCCACGCCACCAAGGCCGGCATTCGCTATCGCTATTACGTTTCGCTTCCGCACCTGCATGGAGAATCCAAAACTGCATCAGTCGGGTCGGTCTCCCGTGTTCCGGCGACCGACATCGAACACATCATCATTAAGTCTCTCAACGAGCATCTGATCGCTCAGAAGGAGAAGCCGGCCTTCAGCCTACTTCGCGTTAGTGATGGCAAAGCGGCCTTGGAGCAGGTCGCGCGTATCGATGTGCATGAGGATCGTCTGGCTGTACGGTTGAAGTCAGCAGACGGCGAAGAAACATCTGACGCGGCCGACAACGGTATACTCTCGATCCCGTGGCAGAAGCCGCCATCCAGGAGATCGAGGCAAATTCTTATCCCGCACGGCATTCCCAAAACTGAAATCCGCCCAACGCGGATCGAACGTCGTGCGCGCCTCGTCAGCGCCATCGCCCGAGGTCGTCGCTGGCTTGACGAAATCGTTTCGGGCTCCGTGACTGACATCAAGCAGATCGCGTCACGTAAAAAGTGCAGCGTGCGTCAGGTCAACTTGACCATCTCGCTAGCATTCCTCGCACCGGACCTCGTTAGAGCGGCGGTCGAAGGCCGGCTGCCACGCGGCATCGGGGTCGAGCGACTTCGCGATGCTCAGCCAGAATGGAGCCAGCAGTTGGAAGCCCTTGGATTGAATCCGCAATAATTACGGACCGGGCTCGAAACCCCGCGCTTTTGACCCCCCAAGGCTCCCAAAATTTCTGGCAGCCGGCCGGCGTAGGCCGTCAAAACCCTTGTCGCGGGGAACGGAATTTTTGGATGCAGAGACGGGAGGCTAAAAATCGGCCTGAGAGACCGAGAACGTCCCCGGAGACCGAAAGAGTGGAGCGATACCAACGAAAATCCCAACAGAAACGGCCTAACGAGAGTCGGCGCCGGCATTTGCGGTTTCGTAGGACCGGATGGTGGGGCTGGTATGGACCGAACTGCCAACTCCCCACGCAGTCATCGAACCGGTCTCCGACGCCGACTCAGGAACGGAATTTTTTGCTGCAGAGACCGGGGGCGGAAATGGGCTCATTCGCGTCGAATATATGAACAGAGACCGCGGGCATTAGAGAATTTGGCGGACATGTCTTTGAGATCGCGGCGCTATCGCGAGCGTCTCTCTAAATATACAATCTGAGAGTGTGGGTGGTGGGCGCGACAGGGATCGAACCTGTGACCCCCTCGATGTCAACGAGGTGCTCTCCCGCTGAGCTACGCGCCCTGAAACCTGAACTTACGGGTGGGGTCCCTATATCGGCTCCTCAGCGGGCAGGCAAGGATGCCGAACGGCGTTTTCAGGCAAAATGGACCCGGATCTGGCGCCAGAAAACGTATCAACACAGCGATTAACATGGCGGCCGGCGTGAGCCGGCCGGAAAGCCGGTCAGGCGGCCAGCATCTTGTTCACTTCGGTCACCAATTCGCGAAGATGGACCGGCTTGGACAGCACCTTGGCATTCTTCGGCGCCTCGGAATCGGAATTGAGGGCGACCGCGGCAAAGCCGGTGATGAACATGATCTTGATGTCGGGATCGAGCTCCGAGGCGCGGCGCGCGAGCTCGATACCGTCCATCTCGGGCATCACGATATCGGTGAGCAGCATCTCAAACGGCTCCTCGCGCAGCCTTTGATAGGCCGACATGCCGTTATCATGGGAGGAAACCTGAAAACCGGCGTTTTCCAGCGCCTTGACCAGGAAGCGGCGCATATCATTGTCGTCTTCGGCGAGGAGGATTTTATGCATGGCGGTTGGTCGTCGAATCCTGATTGGAGGATCAATCTGCTCACTAAGCCCGACAGAGGGTAAATTTCGGGTGAAAGCGTCGCAACGCAGCCGGCGTTTCGCGACGCTATTTGTGGACCGGAACGCGCTCCGAATCAATGAAGGCAGGCCTTTTTCGTCCGCAAGAGACGTTCCAGACTAATTGCTGTTTTTTTCACTTGGCAGGAGGGTTGCGATTACCGACAATGCGCGGGCATAAAAACTCCGCTTTTCTGGCAGGAATGACGTGTTCAGGATGGCGGATCCCAGGGACGGCGCCCGACGATGACCCAGTTTGATGGCGAACTGTCGCCCCCGTTCGAGATCGTAGAGCCGGCCGCGTGGCGGGCGCCGATCATCTTCAACTCACCGCATTCCGGCTCGGTCTATCCGGACGAATTCCTCAATGCCTCCCGGATCGATCTCGGCGCGCTGCGCCGTTCCGAGGATTCGTTCATGGATGAACTGATCGCCAGCCTGAGCGAACGCGGCTTTCCGGTGGTCCGGGTCAATTTCCCGCGCTCCTATGTCGATGTGAACCGCGAGCCCTACGAGCTCGATCCGCGGATGTTCTCGGGGCGATTGCCGAGCTTTGCCAATACGCGCTCGATGCGGGTGGCGGGCGGCCTCGGCACCATCCCGCGCGTGGTCGGCGACGGCCAGGAGATCTACCGCGAACGGCTTTCCGTCGATGACGCGCTGGCGCGGATCGAGGCGCTATACAAGCCCTATCATCGCGCGCTGCGGCGGCTGATCAACAAGGCGCATCAGGCGTTTGGCACGGTGGTGCTGGTGGATTGCCACTCGATGCCCTCGATCGGCGTATCGCGCGACGAGCCGCGACGCCCGGACGTGGTGATCGGCGACCGATACGGCACCAGTTGCGCGGCTTTGCTCCCCGACATGGTCGAGGA
The DNA here is from genome assembly GCA_037201505.1 of Bradyrhizobium sp. Taxonomy (GTDB): domain Bacteria; phylum Pseudomonadota; class Alphaproteobacteria; order Rhizobiales; family Xanthobacteraceae; genus Bradyrhizobium. The sequence continues at coordinate 71,577 of JBBCHO010000012.1, read as the reverse complement.
CACCATGAGCCGGCTCGGCTATTCGGTCGGACGCAACAAACCCTATGCCGGCGGTTTCATCACCGAGCATTACGGCAATCCGGCCTCCGGGCTTCACACGATTCAGCTCGAACTCAACCGGGCGATCTATATGGATGAGCGGCGGCGCGAGCGCAGCGCGCGATTTGCGCAGGTCGCGACCGATTTCGCCGTGCTGGCCGAAGCTCTGGCCGCTGTCCCGCTCGACGACCTCGGGCCGTTTCAGGCGGCGGCGGAGTAGTCGGCTATCGCGAATGCGCAGAACTGCGCAAAACGCGGCATGACATTTCCAAGAATGCGCGCGCCGATAATAGCACGAAACAACTCACTAAGAAAAAAGGGCCGCTTGCGTTGGCAAGCGGCCCAAGTCTAGGGAGGAAACGCCCAAGGAGGGCAGCGATAACGCAAAAGCGCTACCGCACCGCAACAATATGCGACCGCGCTGCACAAAGTGCAAGGGTTTTTGATTCTCCCCGCTGCATAATTCACAGGCTTTGGGCGACGGCCCAAAAAATGACCTATTAAAATTTATTGTATGATTTCAGACGGTTGAACACATAATTAGGCTGCATACACCTTCACGTCAGAGCCATTAACAGTATACTCTCGAATTCGTGATCGGCGGTTTCATGGCAAAATTCACCCCTGCGCGAGGGATTCGAAAGTCGAATAAAGCTGGGTAACGGCCCGCGTTGACGTGCGCAATCAATGGGATTGCGCTACGCAGGGGCCACATCATTCGCCATTCTCCGCCTCGCTCTACCTTCAAGGAATCGCCGTGACGGTCATTGATTTTACAGCCTTCATCGGCCGCCTCGCGACATCGTCGGGCGAAACCATTCTGCCGTTCTTCCGGACCTCGCTGAGCATCGACAACAAGAGCACGGCCCATGATTTCGATCCGGTGACGGAGGCCGACCGCGCCGCAGAAGCGGTGATGCGGCGCCTGATCAAGGCCAATTTTCCGCAACATGGCATTGTTGGCGAGGAATTCGGCAGCGAGCGCGAAGACGCCGACTATGTCTGGGTGCTGGACCCGATCGACGGAACCAAATCCTTTATCTCGGGCTTTCCGATCTGGGGCACGCTGATCGCGCTATTGCACAAGGGCACGCCGGTATTCGGGATGATGCACCAGCCTTTCATCGGCGAACGCTTTTCCGGCGACAGCGGCTCGGCGCATTATTCCGGATCCACCGGAGAGCGCAAGCTGGCGGTGCGGCGCTGCGCCTCGCTGCAGGACGCGACGATGTTCACGACCAGTCCGCTTTTGATGAACAATGACGACCGCGCCGCCTTCGGCCGGGTCGAGCAAGCGGTGCGGCTGACGCGCTACGGCGGCGATTGCTATTCTTACTGCATGCTGGCGGCCGGCCATCTCGATCTCGTCATCGAGACCGAACTGAAACCCTATGACATCGCGGCGCTGATTCCGATTATTACCGGCGCCGGCGGCGTGGTCAGCACCTGGGACGGCAAGCCCGCCCAAAACGGCGGCCGCATCGTCGCGGCCGGCGATCCGCGCGTGCACGAAGCAGCGATCAAGCTGCTCAACAGCTAGAGGCAAGCCTCGCATGAAAATTCTGAGCGCGCTGGCAACCGGGTTATCGCTGCTGTTGTTGCCCGCATCAGCCGTCGCCCAGAATTTTCCCGACCACCCGGTTCGGCTGATCGTACCGTTTCCGGCCGGCGGCCCCAGCGACATTATCTCGCGCGTGGTCTCCCAGCGCATGGCGGAACTGCTCAAGCAACCCATCATGATCGACAACCGTGGCGGACAGGGCGGCGTGCTCGGGACTGACGTTTTGGCAAAATCCAAACCCGACGGCTACACCATCGCGCTTTCCAGCGCGGGCGCGCTCGCGATCAGCCCGAGCATGGAAAAAGTACCCTACGATTCGATGAGGGATCTGCAGGCCATCACCATGGTCGCGACGGTTCCGGAGATGCTGGTGGTCGCCGGCAATGTCCCCGCCAGGAACATGAGCGAGTTGATCGCGCTGGCCAAGGCGCAGCCCGGAAAACTCAATTTCGCCTCGTCCGGCCCCGGCAGCATGCCGCATCTGGCCGGCGAATTGCTCAAGCTGACTGCAAAAATCGACATCGTGCATGTGCCGTATCGAGGTGCTGCGCCGGCCGTGAATGATCTTCTGGGCGAACAAGTGCAGATGGTGTTTCTCGACCTGCCCATCATCCTGCCGCAGGTCGAATCCGGCAAACTGAAGCCGATCGCGATCGGCTCTGCGGAACGTTCACCGACCGCCAGGGACGTGCCGACCACCGCCGAAGCCGGTATGCCCGACCTCAAGATCGAGAACTGGTACGGCCTGGTGGCGCCCGCGGGCACGCCCCCCGCCATCGTCGCCATCCTGAACAAGGCCGCGACCGAAGCGATGCGAGATCCCCAGGTGAAGGAAAAACTCGCCAGCCAGGGCGCCACGCTGATCGGCGACAGCCCCGAGCATTTTCATGATTTCATCGGTACCGAAACCGTCAGATGGGCCAAGGTGATCAAGGACGCCGGGCTCGCGACGGAGAAGTGAGAACCGCTACTGCGCCACCTTTCGCAGATGCTCTACCAACTGCTTCGCCGGTCGCGGCAACGTCTTGAAGCTGCGGGCGCAGATCACGAGCTTGCGGTTGGCCCAACTGTCCCGGATTCGGATGATCGAGATCGGCATCGATTGCGCGCACCGTTTCGCGGCGGCTTCCGGCACGACCGCAATGCCGACGCCGGACGCCACCATCTGGCAGATCGCATCGAAATCCCGCAACCGCGCCCGCACTCGCAAGCGCACCCCGAGCCGCGCGGCATGCTTGGCGATATGGCCCTGAAGCGCGGTCGAGGTGGTCAATCCGACGAAGTCACGATCCGTCACCTCCAGAAAATCGATCTGGCGGCGGCCGGCAAAGTCTCCCCGCCGCGGCACCACCAGCACCAAACGATCCTCGCCGAACGAAAACCGCTCAAAATGATCCGGCAGCGCATGCTCGGCGGCAAAGCCGAGATCGGCCGCGCCGTTGGCAATCGCCGCCGCGATATCGGCGCTTTCGCGCTCCTCGACATCGATATTGATATCGGGGTGTTCGCGCAGGAAAGCCGCGAGCGCTTTCGGCAGATATTCCGACAGGCCCGACGTATTGGCGAGCAGGTGCACGCTGGCCCTGGCGCCGCTGGCATAAGCCGCGAGATCGCCGCGCATCTCGTCGATATTGTGGATGATGATCCGGGCGTGACCGAGCAGGCTTTCGCCCGCCGCAGTCAGCTCCACGCCGCGGCGCCGGCGCTTGAGAAGCGGGATGCCAAGGGCGTCTTCCAGGCCCTTGATCCGGGCGCTGGCGGACGCCAGCGCGAGATTGGCGCGCAGCGCGCCCTGCGTGATGCTGCCGCTGTCCGCCACCGCGATAAACAGCGCAAGGTCAACCAGATCGAAACGCATGATCGCTTCCAAAGTCCTCATGGTGAGGAGGCGCGTTTGCGCCGTCTCGAACCATGAGTGCGCGTTCCATCCTTCGAGACGCGGCCAAGTGGCCGCTCCTCAGGATGAGGGTCTGCCTTCGTCATAGCCGAAGGCTAGGTCTGTAACCTCCAGATTGTGCCGATTGCGCGGATCGGTCAATGTGACCTGATGGTCGAATCTCTTTTGATCTTCATCGCCGCCGCGTTCCTGCTGGCGGGCTTCATCAAGGGCGTGATCGGGCTTGGCCTGCCGACGGTGTCGATGGGCCTGCTCGCCGTCACGATGCCACCCTCGCAGGCGCTCGCGATCGTCATCGTGCCCGCGATCGTGACCAATATCTGGCAGACGTTCGTCGGCCCCTATCTGCGCAACATCATCATCCGGCTGTGGCCGCTGATGCTCGGCACGGCCTTTGGCATTTGGCTCAACGGCGACATGCTGACCGGTCCCTATGCGCGCTACGGCACCGTCATTCTCGGCATTTTGCTGGCGATCTATGCCACGATCAGCCTTCGCAAGTTCACCTTCAGTGTCGCACCCTCGAATGAAAAGTGGATCGGCGCGATCGTGGGCGTGATCACCGGCGTGATTTCCGCCGCCACCGGTGTGCAGGTGGTCCCTTCGATGCCGTTCATGCAGTCGATCGGGATGGAGAAGGACGAGTTGGTGCAGGCGCTCGGAGTATATTTCACCGTCGCGACGCTGGCGCTGGCCTTCAACCTCACTACGAAGGGCCTGCTCAGTGCCGCGACCGCGCTGCCGGGCTTGATCGCACTGGCCACCTCCTTTGCCGGCATGTTTATCGGACAGGCGGTGCGCACGCGGATGGAGCCGGATACGTTCCGCCGCTGGTTTCTGATCGCGATGATTTTTCTTGGCATCTATCTGGTCGGCAGCGCGATCTACAACATTGAACGCGGCTGACGCAGGCGCGTCACTTGAACAGCGGCGTGCCCGGCACGAAGGCGTCGAACGCGGCCCAGAATTGCCCGCGGTAGCGGTCCTGCTCCTGCAGGATTTCGTGCTTTGCGCCGGCGATCACGAGATGCGACCCAGCGCGCAGATGATAGGCGAATTCCTCGATCGCCGCGGTCGAGACGATGGTGTCGTTGCTAGCGGCCAGCATCAGAATCGGCTGGCGAATTTCCAGCGGATAATTCACGGCGCGAAAGCCGTTCATCGCGCTGAACGCGGTATCGGCCCAGGCGATCGTCGGCGACGCCAGGCCGAGCGTCGGGTCTTCCTCGATGATCGCGGCGTTGCGGGCATAGCGCACGGGATCGCTGGTCAGGGGATTATTGACGAAGGAATCCGCTCCGGTCAGCGTGTCGCTGCCGCCGGGCACATAACGGCCGCCCTGCCCGGCCAGCCGCAGCACGCGCAGCAGCGCGCGCACCGGGAAAGAGGTGGCGCGTCCGGGCAGATCGATCATCGGCGCCGACAGCACCATGCGATCGAACCAGCGCTTGCCGGCATGCGCGACCCGCAGCATTACTGCGCCGCCCATCGAATGCGCCAGCGCAAAATAGGGCGGCGGGCAATCCGGCAGCACCACCTGCTGCACGAAGGTTTCGACATCGATCTCGAAATCGGAGAAATCACGCACATAGCCCTTGCGCGGATCGCGCAAACGCCGCGACGAATGGCCCTGCCCGCGCCAGTCGATCATCGCCACCGCAAAACCGCGATCGCGCAGATCGCGCACCGTCTCGAAGTATTTTTCGATCTGTTCGCTGCGGCCGGTGAAGACGCAGACCGTGCCCTTGCGGCCGGCCGGCGGCGCCCAGCGCGCAAACCGCAATTCCGCGCCGTCAGGCGTTTTGATCATGCCGGAAACGACGTCTTCCGGAACCGGATTGGCGGGAATCGACACAAGCGTCATGAGCGGAACCGGATAGGTAAAAGGTGCTGAAAATCAAGGGCAGACAAGGGGTAACGGCGTCAAAAAAGGGCGGCGTTCCCCTCTCTTGAACGTGCTTTGACCCCTCCCATATCATCTTGGTGCAGGCCGCTACCAGCGTTTCGGGAAACCGGAGCGCTCAAGGCTGCACACCAACGAAAGCCCGGCCCGATGGCGGGCGGGTTCACTTAAACCAGTCGCTCAATGGAGGACTATCCTATGCGTACTTACGACCTCACCCCGTTTTACCGTTCCACCGTCGGCTTCGACCGGTTCTTTTCGCTGCTCGACCAAGCCACCGCGGACGGCAGCCCCGGCTATCCCCCCTACAATATCGAGCGTACCGGCGAGAACGATTACCGCATCAGCGTCGCGGTATCCGGCTTTTCGCAGGGCGAGCTTTCGATCGTCTCCAAGGAAAACACGCTGACGATCAAGGGCGAGAAATCCGCCAATGAGAATGGCAAGGACAAATCCGAAGTGCTCTATCGCGGCATCGCGGCGCGCGCCTTCGAGCGGGCTTTCCAGTTGGCCGATTTCGTGGTGGTGAAAAACGCCTCGCTTGAAAACGGTCTGCTCCACGTCGATCTCGTACGCGAGATTCCCGAGGCCAAGAAGCCCCGCAGCATTCCGATTTCCTCGACCACATCGGCTCCGCAGGTGATCGACGGCTCGGCCGAGAAAGCCGCCGCATAAACACGGTTCGGTTTCAGCAGATATTTGCTGACGAAAACGCCCCGGGAAACCGGGGCGTTTTTTTTGCAGTCGTCCCTGCGCACGCAGCGATCCATACGCCGTGCTTACCCTCCCCTGGAGGGGGAGGGTCGACTCGCATCGAGCGCAGCGAGATGAGAGACGGGGTGGGGTGACGGTCTATCAACTCAAGCACTGTAACGGACGAGAGACTGTCACCCCACCCCGCGACTTCGTGGCGACCCTCCCCCTCCAGGGGAGGGTAACAAAGAAGGCCCGATGGCAGTGCCTACTCCAACCCCTGCGCTTTCGGCATTTCCTGCGTCGGCAATATCTGCGGCGCGGGCTTTGCCTCGACGACTGCGGGCGCCGCGGCTTGCGGCGCGGCGGGAGCATCCGCCGGCTTCGCTTGGACCGCGGCCGATTGCTGCGCCGGAGCCGAAGCGGGCTTGTCCGTCGCGGGCTTGTCGGTGAAAAGCTTAGGCGCCAGCGCCTTCACATCCAGCGGCGACGCTTTCGGCAGCGGCACCGTCGTCGTACGGCTCGCCACTTGCGGCACCGAGGCCGGCGGCCGCGGCACGCCCCGCGCATTGCTCATCGGCGGCAGAGCGGCGACGCCTGATCCATAGACGACAGGCACTTCCTGGCTGGAATTGTAGCCCGTCCGGTATGCCGGCGTGAAGCGGACCATCCGACCGTTGCGGGCATCGATCACCAGCCGGCCGTCATCGCCGCCGCGATCAATCACCGAAATCACGTAGAACATGCCGCGCTGCTGCGGCACGCCGAGCGGCGAAAACCCATTCTCGCGGACCACCGTGTAGACCTCCTGCGGCGGGAGCAATGTCGGGCCATAGCCGTAGCCCGGTGCTTCCCGCGGCATCGCGGCATAGGGTCCGCCGAAGTCCGAGACCGCCACATAAGGCGAGCCGCTGGTTCCCTGAGGCGCCACCCCCTGCGCATGCGCGGTCGCGGCCGTGAAAACCAACCCGGCCGACACGATCCATCCTGTGAACAGCTTCATCACGTCATCGCTCCTGTCATGCCCCACTGCCCAGAGCGTTTTCGCCCTTTTGTCCCGGCCGGAATTTCATTGCGAAATCCGGCGGTCCTTGGGCCGGATCGCGGCGTGTTTGCTTCAAATCCGGGGCGAGGAGATCGGCGCCTGACGCAGGGCCACCGGCGACTTTCACGCGCTTGTGTGCTAGAAAAAAATTTGGCATGGTCGTAGTTAGGACAGTAGAACTGTCCCAATTGCGGCAGCAAACCCGGCACAGGGATTGCAACGCAAAGTTGGCGTCCGGACGCCAAATGATTAAAGGCACGGCCGTTCGGGGGACACTGAACGCCCGGGCCTGAATTTAGGAAATTTGCGGCTCGCGGAGGACGAGCGGTGGCCCGGTGGGTGCCGCAAACGCCCAAGGTGCGCCAATGACGGTGAGGCCCTTTGCCTTATTGAGAGGACTGAGATGAGCGGGTCGGAGTTCGAGCGCGACAACATCGTGGCAAATGCGCTGTCGGTGGCCCCGGCCTCCAAACCGGCAGACATCGAGCCCATGCGCGAACATACTTGGCGCCCGCCCGCTGAAGGTCTCTACGATCCCAGCCTCGAAAAAGATTCCTGCGGCGTCGGCTTCATCGCCAACATCAAGGGCAAGAAGTCGCATCAGATCGTGTCCGACGCGATCAGCATTCTGTGCAACCTCGAGCATCGCGGCGCGGTCGGCGCCGATCCGCGCGCCGGCGACGGCGCCGGCATCCTCGTGCAGATTCCGCACGCCTTCTTTGCGCGCAAGACCAAGGAGCTCGGCTTCACGCTGCCGCAGCCCGGCGAATATGCCGTCGGCGCGCTGTTCATGCCGAGAGAAAAGGCATGGCGCAAGGTCATCCAGAGCATCATCACCGACCAGATCAAGGCCGAGCAATTGAAGCTGCTCGGCTGGCGCGATGTGCCGGTCGACAATTCCTCGCTCGGTGAAACCGTCAAGCCGACCGAACCCGCCAACATGCAGGTGTTCATCGGCCGCGGCGCGCATATCAAGGACGACGAGGATTTTGAGCGCCGGCTCTATATCCTGCGCAAGTCGATCTCGCAGGCGATCTATCAGCGCCGCGACCGCGGCCTCGCCGGCTATTACCCGGCCTCGCTGTCGTGCCGCACCATCGTCTACAAGGGCATGTTCCTGGCCGACCAGCTCGGCAGTTACTATCCTGATCTGCACGAGCCAGATTTCGAGAGCGCGCTGGCGCTGGTGCATCAGCGTTTCTCGACCAACACCTTCCCGGCCTGGTCGCTGGCGCATCCCTATCGGATGGTGGCGCATAACGGCGAGATCAACACGCTGCGCGGCAACGTCAACTGGATGGCGGCGCGGCAGGCTTCGGTGCATTCGGAACTGTACGGCAAGGACATCAGCCGTCTGTGGCCGATCTCCTATGAAGGCCAGTCCGACACCGCCTGTTTCGACAACGGTCTCGAATTCCTGGTGCAGGGCGGCTACTCGCTGGCGCACGCCGTGATGATGATGATTCCGGAAGCCTGGGCCGGCAATCCCCTGATGGATGAGCAGCGCCGCGCTTTCTATGAATATCACGCCGCGATCATGGAGCCGTGGGACGGCCCTGCCGCGATCGCCTTCACCGACGGCCGCCAGATCGGCGCCACGCTCGACCGCAACGGCTTGCGGCCGGCGCGCTATCTGGTGACTTCGGACGACCGCATCGTCATGGCCTCCGAAATGGGCGTGCTGAAGATTCCCGAAAACGAGATCGTCACCAAGTGGCGGCTGCAGCCCGGCAAGATGCTGCTGGTCGACCTCGAACAGGGCCGCCTCATTCCCGACGACGAGATCAAGGCGTCGTTGTCGCGCATGCATCCGTATCGCGAATGGCTGCATCGCACCCAGATCGTGCTGGAAGAATTGCCGGACGCGCCGACCAAGGGCATGCGCTCGAACCTGCCGCTGCTCGAGCGTCAGCAGACCTTCGGCTACAGCCAGGAAGACATCAACATTCTGATGACGCCGATGGCGTCGATCGGCGAAGAAGCCCAGGGCTCAATGGGCAACGACACGCCGATCTCGGCGCTGTCGGACAAGCCGAAGCCGCTGTTCACCTACTTCAAGCAGAACTTCGCGCAGGTCACCAATCCGCCGATCGATCCGATCCGCGAAGAGCTGGTGATGAGCCTCGTCTCCATCATCGGGCCGCGGCCGAACCTGTTCGACCTGGAAGGCGTGGCCGGCACCAAGCGTCTCGAAGTGCGCCAGCCGATCCTGACCGATGCGGATCTCGAAAAGATCCGCTCGATCTCGGATATCGCCGACACCCATTTCAAGTCACGCACGCTCGACACCACCTTCCATGCCGGCCTCGGACCGGCCGGGCTGGAGCAGGTGCTGGATGAATTGTGCGCGCGCGCGGAAGCCGCGGTGCGCGAAGGCATCAACATCGTCATTCTGTCCGACCGCATGGCGGGCTCCGACCGGATTCCGATTCCCTCGCTGTTGGCCTGCGCCGCCGTGCATCACCATCTGATCCGCACGGGATTGCGCACGTCGGTCGGGCTGGTCGTCGAATCCGGCGAGCCGCGCGAGGTGCATCATTTCGCTTGCTTGGCCGGTTACGGCGCCGAAGCGATCAATCCCTATCTGGCGTTCGAGACCATCATCGCGATGAAGGACCGGCTGCCGGCGGCGCTCGAGGACTATGAAATCGTCAAGCGCTACATCAAGTCGATCGGCAAGGGCCTGTTGAAGGTGATGTCGAAGATGGGCATCTCGACCTACCAGTCCTATTGCGGCGCGCAGATTTTCGACGCCGTTGGCCTCAAGGTCGAGTTCGTCTCGAAGTATTTCGTCGGCACCCACACCCGGATCGAAGGCGTCGGGCTGGCCGAGATCGCTGAGGAAACCGTGCGCCGCCACGCCGATGCGTTCGGCGATTCCCCGGTCTACAAGTCCGCGCTCGATGTCGGCGGCGAATATGCCTTCCGCGCCCGCGGCGAGGATCATGCATGGACCGCCGAATCCGTCGCGACCTTGCAGCACGCGGTGCGCGGCAATTCGCTGGATCGCTACAAGGCGTTCGCGAAGATTCTCAACGAGCAGTCCGAGCGGCTGTTGACCCTGCGCGGCCTGTTCCGGATCAAGACCGCCGAGGACGAAAAGCGCAAACCGGTGCCGCTCGACCAGGTCGAGTCGGCCAAGGATATCGTCAAGCGCTTCGCCACCGGCGCGATGTCGTTCGGTTCGATCTCGCGCGAGGCGCATACCACGCTCGCGATCGCGATGAACCGGATCGGCGGCCGCTCCAACACCGGCGAAGGCGGCGAGGAAGCCGATCGCTTCAAGCCGATGCCGAACGGCGATTCGATGCGCTCGGCGATCAAGCAGGTTGCGTCGGGACGCTTCGGCGTCACCACGGAGTATCTCGTCAACTCCGACATGATGCAGATCAAGATGGCACAGGGCGCCAAGCCCGGCGAAGGCGGTCAGTTGCCCGGCCACAAGGTCGATGCGGTGATCGCGCGGGTGCGACATTCGACGCCGGGCGTCGGCCTGATCTCGCCGCCGCCGCATCACGACATCTATTCGATCGAAGATCTCGCCCAGCTGATCTATGACCTCAAAAACGTCAATCCAGACGGTCTGGTGTCGGTCAAGCTGGTCTCCGAAATCGGCGTCGGCACGGTTGCGGCCGGCGTCGCCAAGGCGCGTGCCGACCATGTCACCATCGCCGGCTTCGAAGGTGGCACCGGTGCATCGCCGCTGACCTCGATCAAGCATGCCGGCAGCCCATGGGAAATCGGCCTCGCCGAAACCCACCAGACGCTGGTGCGCGAGCGGCTGCGCAGCCGCATCGTGGTGCAGGTCGATGGCGGCTTCCGCACCGGACGCGACGTCGTGATCGGTGCGCTTTTGGGCGCCGACGAATTCGGCTTCGCCACCGCGCCGTTGATTGCGGCCGGCTGCATCATGATGCGCAAGTGCCATCTCAACACCTGCCCGGTCGGCGTCGCGACCCAGGATCCGGTGCTGCGCAAGCGCTTCACCGGCCAGCCCGAGCACGTCATCAACTATTTCTTCTTCGTCGCCGAGGAAGTCCGCGAGATCATGGCCGCGCTCGGCTATCGCAGCTTCAACGAGATGGTGGGCCAGACCCAGATGCTCGACCAGTCGACGCTGGTAGCGCATTGGAAGGCCAAGGGGCTCGATTTCTCAAAGCTATTCGTGCGCCAGAAGGAACTGCCCGGTCAGAAGATTTATCACGCGCAGAGCCAGGACCATCATCTGGAAGCCGTGCTCGACCGCAGGCTGATCGAAAAGTCACGGGCCGCGATCGACCGCGGCGCGCCGGTCAAGTTCGAAATGGAGATCAACAATACCGACCGCAGCGCCGGCGCAATGCTGGGCGGCACGATCGCGAAGATCTATGGCCATGCCGGTCTGCCGCACGACACCATTCAGGTCGGCTTCAAGGGCACCGCGGGCCAGGCGTTCGGCGCGTGGCTGACGCGCGGCGTCACCTTCGAACTCGAAGGCGAAGGCAACGACTATGTCGGCAAGGGCCTGTCCGGCGGCCGCATCATCGTCAAGCCGCCACGCAATTCCGGCATCGTGCCGGAAGAATCCATCATCGTCGGCAACACCGTGATGTACGGCGCGATCGAGGGCGAATGCTATTTCCGCGGCATTGCCGGCGAGCGCTTCGCGGTGCGCAACTCCGGCGCGGTCGCCGTGGTCGAAGGCGCCGGCGATCATTGCTGCGAATACATGACCGGCGGCATTGTCGTGGTGCTTGGCAAGACCGGGCGCAACTTCGCGGCCGGCATGTCCGGCGGCATCGCCTATGTGCTGGACGAGGCCGGTGACTTCGCCAAACTCTGCAACATGGCGATGGTCGATCTCGAACCGGTGCTGTCGGAAGAGATGATCAACGAGAACACCTACCATCACACAGGCGATCTCGAAGCCCATGGCCGGGTCGATGTGTTCGAAAACCTGCTCGAGTCCGATGTCGAGCGGCTGCACATCCTGATCACGCGCCATGCCAAGCTGGCCGGGTCCAAGCGCGCCGCCGACATTCTGGCGAACTGGAAGACTTATTTGCCGAAATTCCGCAAGGTGATGCCGGTGGAATACCGCCGCGCGCTGAAGGAAATGAAGGCGAATGCCGACGCCGAACCGAAGATCGCGATCGGGGCTTAACAACATTAAGGGGGCTTAATCGTCATTGCGAGCGCAGCGAAGCAATCCATAGAGTTGAGTATTGTGAACCAATGGATTGCTTCGTCGCTTCGCTCCTCGCAATGACGAGAAGGACCGCAGACATTAAGGTTCAGGGGCGTCAGGTCTAATGGGCAAGGTAACAGGTTTTCTGGAAATCGACCGGCACGAACGGAAGTACGCGCCGGTGACGGAGCGCGTGAAGGACTATCGCGAGTTCGTCATTCCGCTGAGCGAGAAAGAGACCCGCGACCAGGCCGCGCGTTGCATGAATTGCGGCATTCCCTATTGCCACGGCACCGGCGCGGTCGCGCCGGGCACGCCGGGATGCCCGGTCAACAACCAGATTCCGGATTTCAACGATCTGGTCTATGGCGGCAACTGGGAAGAAGCCTCGCGCAACCTGCACTCGACCAATAATTTCCCGGAATTCACCGGCCGCATCTGCCCCGCACCTTGCGAAGCCTCGTGCACGCTCAACATCGACGACAATCCGGTCACCATCAAGACCATCGAATGCGCGATCGTCGATCGCGCCTGGGACAATGGCTGGCTCAAGCCGGAGGTCGCGGCAACCAAGACCGGCAAGAAGGTCGCGGTTATCGGCTCGGGTCCGGCCGGCATGGCCTGCGCGCAGCAGCTCGCGCGCGCCGGCCACGAGGTGCATCTGTTCGAGAAATACGCCAAGGCCGGCGGCCTGCTGCGCTACGGCATTCCGGATTTCAAAATGGAGAAGCACGTCATCGACCGCCGCGTGGCGCAGATGGAAGCCGAAGGCGTGACGTTCCACTATGGCGCGCCGGTTGGCGGCACCGCGGCCAACGCGGTCGATCCGCGCAAGCTGCTCGGCGAATATGACGCGCTGGCGCTGACCGGCGGCGCGGAAGCCGCGCGCGACCTGCCGATCACCGGCCGCGATCTCGCCGGCATTCACTTCGCGATGGATTTCCTGCCGCAGCAAAACCGCCGCGTCTCCAGCGAACCGCTCGGCGGCGTGAAAGATATTCTGGCCAGCGGCAAGCATGTCGTCGTGATCGGCGGCGGCGACACCGGCTCGGACTGCATCGGGACTTCGTTCCGTCAGGGCGCGTTGTCGGTGACGCAGCTCGAAATCATGCCCGCACCACCCGAGCATGAGAACAAGGGACTGACCTGGCCGAACTGGCCGCTGAAGATGCGCACCTCCTCCAGCCAGGCCGAAGGCGCGCGGCGTGAGTTTGCTGTGCTGACGCAGAAATTCTCGGGCGCCGACGGCAAAGTGAAGAAGCTGCATTGCGTGCAGGTCGACGACAAGTTCAAGCCGATCGCCGGAAGCGAATTCGATCTCGACGCGGAGCTGGTGCTGCTGGCGATGGGCTTCGTGCATCCGGTGCATGAGGGCCTGCTCAAAACCCTCGGCGTCGACCTCGACCCGCGCGGCAATGTGCGCGCCAGCACCGCGGACTATCAGACCTCGCGCCCCAACGTGTTCTCCGCCGGCGACATGCGCCGCGGCCAGTCGCTGGTGGTGTGGGCGATCCGCGAGGGCCGGCTGTGCGCGCGCGCGATCGACCAGTTTTTGATGGGGACGACGAATTTGCCGAGGTAAGTCAGCAAGACCTCGCACATAGAGCCAAGCTCACCACCGTCATCACCCGCGAAAGCGGGTGATCCAGTATTCCAGAGAAGTTGCGGCGTAACCGAGAAGCCGCGGCGTACTGGATACCCCGCTTTCGCGGGGTATGACGGCTGACGCTAGTTCTGCAGCCTCACCCCGAGCAGCACCACCGTCGAGGCCGAGCTCGCGCCGGCGATGTTGGAATCGAGAATGTCGCGCCGTAGCGTGCCCTTGATCCAGAGGCTGCGGGTCAGCTTGTAGATCAGGTCGGCCTCGTACGAATAGGTTTTGTCGTTGCGGCCGTCGCCCTGGTAGTCGAGCGTGCCGTAGGTGAATTTTCCGATCGCGGTAAGCCAGCGGCGGAAATCGTGATCGACCTCGAACGTATAAGTGTGCGTCAGCACGCCGGAGACGCCGGCCACCACGGTCTCGTCAATCGAGGTGGTGGAGTAGAATTTCGCCGTGGTCAGCGGGGGTCGCGGTCCAGGTCAATGAAGCCGCGGTCAGCAGGCCCTGCAACCGGTCGAGACGCGGATCGACATAGCTGCGCTCGGCGAAGCCGACCGAGATTTCCCCGGTCAACAGCCGTGAGAATTCGAACGACGTACCGGCCCGGGCGTAGCCGCCATTGGAATCGCGGGCAAAGCCGTTGCGATCGATCGCCAGATCATGCACGCGGGTATCGCCCTCGATTTCGGCGAACGGTTTCACGCCGGGTGTCAACTCGTAGCTGATCCGTCCGACGCCGCCATACTGGTTGAAGTTGCGGTCGTCATTGCTCGATGTGGTGCCGTCGGTAAGCCTCGAATACTGATAGACGGTGCGGTCGACCGTGCCGCCGGCGGAAACCTGCAGACGGTTGAAGTTCTGGTCGATGCCGAAGGTGCCGCCGAGCGTCGTATAAATCGGATAAGAGGCGAGGCCGGTCTGGATGTTCGGGCTGCCGGGATTGTCGGTCGCGACGCGCAAGCGGACTTCCGAGGTGATGTGGGTGTCTTGGGTGACGTCGATACGGCCGTCGATATGGCCGGTGAAATCCGGCCGGTTGACATTGGTCGGCGACGGCGAGACCGCACCATCGACGATCGGCGGCATGCTGTTGCCGTAACCGGTGAACGATCCCCGGAGGTCGGCGACCAGCGCGTGGCGCTCCCAGTCGGAGACCGCGAGAAATTCGGGCGCGACCACCCAGGACGGCGCACCGATCTCATGCGGGAGACGGCCGGGATTGGTTTCATAGCCGCCGCGAAGCTCGAGCGCCGATTTGACCAGGAAACTGCCGACGTAATCGCCGACCGGGCCGAACGGATCGTCGTCGATCTTGAGGCGCTTGCGCGGCGGCTGGCCGACCACCGTGCCGGCCATCGCGGGCGGCAATGGCGTCCTGTTGGCGCTCTCGGATGGCGGGATCGACAGCCGCACCCGGCCGTTAAGCGCAGGCGCTGTTGTCAGCGGCGCCGGACTGCCGGGCCCTGCCGGCGGCTTCGGCTTGGCCTGGCCGGGATAATATTTTGGCTTCTTGCGCGTGCGATTGAGCGAGTCGAAGCCGGAGCTCGATGCGCCACTGGCGGCAGGCAGGCCGTAGGTCGGGATATTGCCGATCCGCGACGGCGCCGGCAAATCCTTGTCGCGGAGCCGCGCATCGTCGGCGGCATCGCCTGTTTTGTCGGTATTGGCGCCGACCTTGCGCAGCGGCGAATCCTGCGGACTGACAAAACCGTCGCGGACTGGCCGGAACAGGTCGGAGGTCATGGTTTGGGCCGTGGCCGGGAAGTTATCCAAGGCAATCAGCGCAAGGCATGCCAATAACGCGCGGAACGTCACTGCGCGCTTGCGGCGGCCCGTTGCTGGACCCGACATCACGATTTAAATACTCCAACAAATTCATATACTTGGTCGCCGGATTCCAGTACGGCGAATGGGCCGCGTGGAAAACGTCGTTAACGGAGTTAAAACAATTATGGTTAATGAGCCGTTGAGAACCGGCCCCCTCGTCGCCTCGCCGGTTTGGCCGTGCTAAGGAGGGCCCCGGGCAAGAAATGACGCCCCACCTCCCTGGAAGCAGATATGGCCAAGTCGAAACCGCTGATGGCAAAATCATCCGTGACCGATCACGCGAACGAAGCCGTCCAGTCGGCCCTGCGCACCCTCGATGCCGAGAGCGGCGGCGTGGCTGCGATCTCGGCCGCGCTCAAATCCGATCTCGGTACTTCGTTTGCCGCCGCGGTCGATCTCGTCCGCAACGCCAAGGGGCGGTTGATCGTGACGGGATTGGGCAAGTCAGGCCATATCGGCCGCAAGGTCGCGGCGACTTTCGCCTCTACCGGCACGCCGGCGTTTTTCGTCCATGCCGCCGAAGCCGGCCATGGCGATCTCGGCATGATCACTGCCGACGACGTCATCCTGGCGCTGTCGTGGTCCGGCGAGCAGCCGGAGATGAAGACGCTCATCACCTATGCCAAGCGGTTTCGCATCGGGTTGATCGCGATGACCGCCGATGGCGCCTCCACGCTGAGCCAGGCGGCCGATGTCGCGCTGACGCTGCCCAAGGCGCGCGAGGCCTGTCCGCATAATCTCGCGCCCACCACTTCTTCGCTGATGCTGCTGGCGCTGGGCGATGCGCTGGCGATCGCGCTGCTGGAAAGCCGCGGCTTTACTTCGGTCGATTTCAGCGTGCTGCACCCGGGCGGCAAGCTCGGCGCGATGCTGAAATATACCCGCGACCTCATGCATAGCGGCGACGCCGTGCCGCTGAAGCCGCAGGGTACCCGGATGTCCGACGCGCTGGTCGAGATGTCCTCGAAAGGATTCGGCTGCGTCGGCGTCGTCGACGGCCGTGGCAAGATCGTGGGCATCGTCACCGACGGCGATCTGCGCCGCCACATGCGGCCGGACCTGATGACCGCGCTGGTCGATGACGTCATGACCAGGAATCCGAAGACGATCAGCCGCGACCTGCTCGCCAGCGAAGCGCTGGAAATTCTCAACTCCTCGAAGATCACCGCCCTGATCGTGACCGACGCCGGCAAGCCGGTTGGCATCGTCCATCTGCACGACATCCTGCGCGCTGGTGTGGTGTAGAACTTTATTGTCGTTCCGGGATGGTCCGAAGGACCAGACCCGGAACCTCGAGATTCCGGGTTCAGCCCTGCGGGCTGCCCCGGAATGACGGCTAGCTTTCAAATCTCGCCGTGTTCTTCAAACTCCAGCTTCAAGCCGCAGCCACCGTCAGGCTGGCGCCGTCGGCCTGTACGATCTTGACCCCGCTGCCGGCCGGCACATCGGGACCGGCAACGCGCCAGATCGTATCGTCGATCCGTACCGTGCCGTTGCCGTCGATGATCGGCTTTTCCAGCGTGAACACCCGGCCGATCAGCGCATCGGCACGCTTGTTGAGAAACGGATTGCTTTTGCTGACGGCGCTATTATGGCGCGCGACGCGGCGCCACAGCGGCACGGCCGCCGCCGCGAAGACCGCGAACATCAGAATCTGCAATTGCCAGGACGGATCGAACGCGAACGACACCAGCCCGACCAATAGCGCGGCAAGCCCGAACCAGAACAGGAAAATCCCGGGCGCCAATAGCTCCAGCGCCATCAGGAGGACGCCGAAGATCAGCCAGTTCCAGGTCCCTAATGTCGAAAACATCTCACTCATAAGTTTCCCCTGTAGCAACAGCGGCAGTGCGCCCCCTCTCCCGCAAGGGAGAGGTGAAGAAAAACTACGCCGGCGGCGGAACGGGCGGAACCGGGCCCGTCGGTCGGGCCGGCGACACCGGTGCGCGGCGCGCGGCGGCCTGGGCGGAGGCGGCACTTTCGCCGAAGGTGGCCTTGGCGATCTCGCCGATGCCGGCCAGCGATCCCAAAATGCTCACCGCTTCGATCGGCAGCATGATGATCTTCTGGTTCGGCGAATCCGCCAGTTGCCCGAACGCCTTGATATATTTGTCGGCGATAAAGTAATTCAGCGCCGCGACGTCGCCTTTCGCAATTGCCTCAGAAACCATCTGCGTCGCCTTGGCTTCGGCTTCGGCGGAGCGTTCGCGCGCCTCGGCGTCGCGGAACGCGGCTTCGCGACGGCCTTCGGCCTGCAAAATCTGGCCTTGCTTGGCGCCTTCGGCACGGAGAATTTCCGATTGGCGCGAGCCTTCGGCCTGAAGAATGTCGGCGCGCTTGACGCGCTCGGCCTTCATCTGGCGTCCCATCGCCTCGACCAGATCGGCGGGCGGCACGATGTCCTTGATCTCGATACGGTTGACCTTCAGGCCCCATGGTGACACCGCCGCATCGACCACGCGCAGCAAGCGCTCGTTGATCTCGTCGCGATGCGACAGCACCTGATCGAGATCCATCGCGCCCATCACCGAGCGGATGTTGGTCATCGTCAGCACGATGATGGCTTGTTCGAGATTGGAAACCTCGTAGCTCGCTTTCGCCGCATCGAACACCTGAAAGAATGCGACGCCGTCGGCCGTGACGGTCGCGTTGTCCTTGGTGATCACTTCCTGCTCGGGAATGCTGATCACCTGCTCCATCATGTTCATCTTGCGGCCGATGCGATCGAAATAGGGAATGATGATGTTCAACCCCGGCGCCAGCGTGCGGGTAAATTTGCCGAACCGCTCGACAGTCCAGGCAAACCCCTGCGGCACGGTCTTGATGCCGGCGAACAGCGTGAAAATGATCAACAGAACAAGGGCAATTGCGAAAATATCGAAGCCGGTCATAAATCCTCCAAGGCGAGGCAGATAACGCCCCGCACTAATTCCCGATCAGAAGCTGCGGGCACCGTATTTGTCGGCGGAGCCGAAGCGCCGGTTCAGCCGGCCGTTTCTTGTTATCACTAGCTATGTACTGGTTTTACGGCTGCCAGACGATCGCATTCGGAACGGCGCAAGTGGCTCACCGGCTTGAGGAAAACGCCCGGCATCGCCCGAGATGAATATTATTCAATGACCTCGTCGGCCGTCGCCAGCAGCGCTGGCGAGAACGTCACGCCGATCGCCTTGGCGGTTTTGAGATTGATCGCGAGTTCGAACTTGGTCGGGTTCTGCACCGGAAGATCGGCCGGCTTTTCACCCCTGAAAATACGATCGATGTAACCTGCGGCGCGGCGGATGATATCGCTATTGTCGGTGCCGTAGGACATCAGCCCGCCATCGGCGACGAAGGCACGATTCCAGTAGATCGCCGGCAGATTGGCTTGTGCCGCGGAGGCCAGGATCGACGCGCGATGGGTCATTGTGAAGAAGTCAGACAAAACCAACAACGCCGTGTTCTTTTCCGCCGCCAGCGCCGTGACCGTTGGCGCGATCCCGGCCGCGTCACGCAACGGGACCGCCCGAATGTTCACGGCCAGCGTCGGAGCGGCTGCGTGCAGGGTCCGCATCATGATCTCGGCGAACGGCGCGGTCGAGGGATTGTAGAGCACGGCCACATGCGCGGCCGATGGCGTAATCTGCGTCAGCATCTCCAGCCATTTGCCGGCCATCGGCCCGTCATAATCGGTAAACCCCGTGACATTGCCGCCGGGGTGCGCGAGACCGGCGATAAGACCCTGGTCGACCGGATCGGTAACAACCGCAAACACGATCGGGATGGTACGGGTTCGCTGCCGCAAGGCCGCAACGCATGGCGTACCTACCGCCAGCAGAACGTCCGGCGCGGACGCGATGAGTTCATCGGCGGCGCGTTCGATCAGCGCAATATCGCCATCGCCATCGCGCCAGTCGATATGCAGATTGGCACCTTCCTGCCAGTCGAGCGCCGCCAGGCTTTGTTTCAGAACCGCGGCACGTCCCGTCGATACGGAATCATGGGGCGCGGTGACGGTTAGCGCGCCGAGCCGCCGCATGCGCGGCTGCTGCGCCCGCGACGCGCGCGGCAAGATCGCGCCCAAGGTGGTTCCCGCCGCAAGGCCGATAAATTCACGCCGCCGCAGGACCAATCCCGATATCAGCGGCGGCGCGGTCATATCCAGCCCTGAAGCTCGCGCAGAACCAGTTGGCGGATCACGTCCATTCCAGGGTCGCTGTCGTTCAGGCAGGGGATCGCGGCGAATTGCTCGCCGCCATTATGCTCGAAGATCTCGGCGTTTTCCTGCGCGATCTCTTCCAGCGTTTCCAGGCAATCGGCGGAGAAGCCCGGCGTGACCACGGCGATCCGCCGCACGCCATCTTTCGCCAGTTGCGCGATGGTCTTGTCGGTATAGGGCTGCAGCCATTCGTCAAAGCCGAAGCGCGACTGGAAGGTCAGGATCAACTTCGACGCGTCGAGGCCCATATGCTTGCGTAGCGCGTCCGTGGTCGCGACGCATTGCGTCTGATAGGGATCGCCCTGATCGATGTATTTCTGCGGCATGCCGTGGAACGAAGCTACGATCAGCTCCGGCACAAATGGCAGGCTCTTGAGATGCGTGTCGATCGAGACCGCCAGCGCCTCGATATAGCTGGGGTCTTCGTAATAGGGCGGCGTCACCCGCAGCGTCGGCTGCGCGCGCTTTTCGCTGAGGACGCGGAACACCTCGTCGCACACAGTGGCCGAGGTCGCGGCCGAATATTGCGGATAGAGCGGCACCACCAGCAACCGGTCGCAGCCCTGCGCCATCAAGGCATCGATCCGCGAGCGGATCGACGGATTGCCGTAACGCATCGCCCAATCCACCACGACGTGGTCATGGTCCGAGATCGAAGCCGCCAGCTTTTCGGACTGCGCGCGCGTAATGGTCTTGAGCGGGGATTCGTTGTTCTCGGTGTTCCAGATTTTCAGGTAATCGCGCGCCTTGCGGCGGGGACGGGTGTTGAGGATGACGCCGTTCAGCGCCAGCTTCCACAACAGGCCCTGATTTTCGATCACCCGGGGATCGGACAGGAACTCCTTCAGGTAGACCCGCACCCCCCTGGTATCGGCGGTATCGGGGGTGCCGAGATTGACCAGGAGGACGCCGACCCGCTCCGGCCTCGCCTCCGCGGCAACCCTTGCGCTTTCGATGGAAACGACACTTGTCATGATGGCTTTGGCTTCGCGCGTTGGACCAACCTTGTCAAGATAATGGATGTTTCGCTACTGTCACCCATCCGGGCACGACATTGAGGTCAGGCCCCAACAATAAGACCGCGCGTCGAGGGAAACCATGACAGTCGCCGAATGCTGCGTTTTCGGGACATTGGTACTTTATTTGCTGACCATCGTTCCGATCAAATGGATCGGATTTCGCCGCTACGATAATTCAAGACCGCGCGACCCCGCATTTTATGACGATCCGCTTCGCGCCCGCGCGCTGGGCGCGCACCAGAACGGCATCGAGGCCTTCCCATTCTTCGCCGTCGCGGTGTTGCTGGCGGAATTCCGTACAGCACCCCAAAATCTGATCAACGAACTGGCGGTGCTGTTTCTGATCGTGCGGATCGCCTACGTCTTCACTTATTTGGGCGATCGCCCCCGGCTGCGATCGATCCTGTGGAACATCGGCTTCGCGATCAACATCGCGATCTTCTTTCTGCCGATGCTGCGGCAGTTCTGGCCGGCGTAACGTTTGATCGAGGTCGCATAATTGCAGGGTGGGCAAAGGCGCGTCGCGCCGTGCCCACTACGACGAGACGGGATTGGCGCAAGACGGTGGGCACGCGGAGCCTGTCATCGGGCGCGCATTCGCGCGCGACCCAGTGGCTTTGCCCACCCTTGGCCTACCGCGGTAAGGCAAGCATCTCTAAGCATTACACTCATCATTTTCTAACCATGATTTCGCTCTGAAAAATACGCCTCGTTCTGATTGCGTGTGCTCTGCGTTTGATGCTCGTGCGCAACGAGCAATTGATCCCGTAGTTATACGGAACAAGCTGCGAAATGCGCTTCGCGGAACTCTCGACCAAAAGCGCGCGCCTAATTTTTTAACGCTTAAAAACTAGCTTGAGCGAGGCAATAAACTCCATTCGCAGGACCACCGCGACCATGGTTAGTCGGAACATACCGGCGAAAAACGAACAGGTCGAACACGGCTCGACCCGCATCCTCGCGACATGGGGAATCGCGGGGCTCATCGCTATTGCCTGCGCGGTGCTGGTCGGATTGGCAACCTCTCACATCATCAGCCAGCGTTCCGATATCCTGGCCGACAGCCGCAAAGATACGGCCAATCTTACCAGCTCGCTGATCCAGCACGCCGAGCTGACGTTTCGAACCGCCGACGCCATTTTGATCGCGCTGGTTGAAAGGCTTGAACACCAAGATGTCGATCTCGAAGCCATCGAGCGACTGAAAGCCTGGTTCGTCCAGGAAGTTCGTCATTCGCCCCAGTTCGTCAATTTTACTGTCGTTGACGACAATGGCATGATGATCGCCAGCACGTTCGAGGCCAAGGGACGAAACCGGTTCTCCGACCGCGAATACCTGACTTATCACCGCACCCATGACGATGATGATCTGCACATTGGCGCCCCGATCCAGGGTCGCAGCGCTGAAGGATGGATCATTCCCGTAACGCGCCGCTTCAAGCGCGCCGACGGTAGTTTCGGCGGCGTTGCTGTTGCCGCGATCGATCCACGGTATTTTCAGGAACTCTATGATCGGCTTCAACTCGGAGACAACAGCGCGGTCATGCTCGTATCGCTTGATGGGCCGCTCCTGGTACGGCGGCCGTTTGTCGAAGCGAATATCGGCCGGGACATGCGGCAGAGTGGTATATTTGCGCAGTTACAGAAAGCGCCCGCAGGAAGCGTTGAACTTGTGGCGTCCGTTGACGGAGTAAGGCGCCTCAATTCGTATGAAAAGGGACATACCTATCCCATTGTCATCACCGTCGCCCAGAACATGGAAGAGCTGCTGGCGCCTTGGAAACAGAGCGCGATGCGTCAATTCGCCGAGACCGTTGCGATCGCAATGTTCATCATACTCATGGGAGGGTTCGTTTGGCGCGCAACGCGAACCCTCGCGGCGAATTCGCTCAAGCTGAGTGAGACCAACGCCCGCTTCGACGCCGCCGTGACCAACATGTCGAACGGTCTCACCATGTTCGATGCCGACGGCAGACTGATGGTCTGGAATGAAAAGTACCTCGAACTTTACGGGCTGTCGCCTGATGTTGTCAGGTCAGGTGCCAGCCTCCGATCGATCGTCGAACACCGTCAACAGGCCGGCCAGACGGATCTCGACGTCGATGCCTATGTCGGCGAACTTGAGCAGACGCTCCGCGATACCGGAAAAAGTAAGTCTACCTCCCGGCTTAACAACGGGAAAACCGTCTCCCTGACGAGCACCGCAATAGCAGGCGGCGGATGGGTGGCCATACATGAAGACATCACCGAACGCGTCCGGCACGAAGAAGCGATGCTTCAGCAGGCCGCCAAACTGGCGCGCACCAACACAAGGTTTGACGCAGCCCTGAGCAACATGACGCAGGGGCTGTGCATGTTTGACGATCGAAAGCAGCTTGTAGTCTGGAACGATCGTTACGCGGAATTGTATCGGATCCCCCCGCACCTGCTGAAGGTTGGAACGCCCTACGAAGCCATCGTTACCGATCGCATCTCCCGCGGCGTGCTGAAAGGAGAAGCCAACGCTCCTGCCGTCAAGACCAAAGTTGCCGAACTGACCGCGCTTTCGTCCGATTCCTCCAGGACGGATGAACTGGCGGACGGACGGTTCGTGCTTCTTACGCGCCAGCCAATGGAAGGCGGTGGCTGGCTCTCGATCGTTGAAGACATCACCGAGCGGCGGCGCGCCGAGGCCGAGATCGTTCACCTCGCCCGTCATGACGTTCTGACCGGACTTGCCAATCGCGCCGAGTTCAACGCGAAACTGGAAGAAGCCAGCAAGCGCCTGAAACAGAATGGCGGCACCGTCACCGTCATGATGCTCGACCTCGATAAATTCAAGGCCGTCAACGATACGCTCGGCCATCCCGCCGGCGATCGATTGCTGATCGAAGTCGGACGGCGCCTGCAATCCACCGTGCGTGAAACCGACGTGCTGGCGCGTCTCGGCGGCGATGAGTTCGCCATCATACAGGAGGGCGGCGCCGATCAGCACGAAGGCGCGATTTCGCTCGCGCTGCGGATCATCAATGCCATTGCGCAGCCGTTCGATCTGAACGGCCATGAGGCCAGCATCGGCACCAGCATCGGGATTGCGCTGGCGCCGGAAAATGGCGTTGAGCCTGAAGAACTGCTGAAGAGCGCGGATCTGGCGCTCTACGACGTCAAAGCCAATGGCAGAAATGACTTCCGCCTCTATCACCGGACCATGCTGGAGGTGGCGCATACGCAGCAGTCGGCCGAAAGCGAGCTGCGAAACGCCATCGCGCGGGAAGAGTTCGAGCTGCATTACCAGCCCGTGGTGGATGTCAAAACCCGACGGCTTTGCGGCGTTGAGGCGCTGGTCCGGTGGCGGCACCCGGTCAAGGGCCTGATTACTCCGGATCAGTTTATTCCGCTCGCCGAATCAACCGGCCTGATCGTGCCGCTTGGCGACTGGGTTCTGGAGCAGGCTTGCGCGGATGCGGCGGCGTGGCCCGCGCACATCAAGCTGGCGGTTAATATCTCGGCGGTTCAATTCAAGCGGGGAAATCTCTTCGACGTCATCCTGTGCACGCTGGTGGAGACCGGCCTTGCGCCGGAGCGGCTGGAACTGGAAATCACCGAAACCTCCCTCCTCGAAAATCAGGAATCGCATCTGGCGACCATCCGTCAGCTCAAGAATCTCGGAATATGCATCGCGCTCGATGATTTCGGCACCGGATATTCTTCCGTAACCTATCTGACCAGTTTTCCGTTCGACAAGATCAAGATCGACAGAAGCTTCACGCAAGGCGCGCTCACGCGCCGCGACTGCGCGGCGGTAGTGTCCTCGGTGCTCGCGCTGGCCCATGGGCTCGGCATGATAACGACGGTCGAGGGGATCGAAACCAGGGAACAGCTTAACTACATGCGCGAGGCCGGAGTCGATCTCGCGCAAGGTTACCTGTTCGGCCGGCCCGTTCCGCTCTCTCAACTCGACCTGAACCCCGCAACTTTGACCAATGAGATGGTGGCATAGCCGCTGCAACGCCGCTGTCCGGGTATTGAAAATGAACCTGCAAATCAATCTGCAAAGCAATCTCATCGACCAGCTCGAAGACATATTGGCCGGCAAGGATGTCTCGCGGCGCGCCGATATCCTGCGAAAGGTGACTGATCTGTTCGTGCTCGGATCGGGCCATTTTTCCGAAGATCAGGTTGAGCTGTTCGACAACGTCATGGGCAAGCTGCTCGAAAACATCGAACGTGCCGCCCGCGCCCGGTTCGGAAGCCGCGTTGCCAGGCTTTCCGACGCCCCACGCAACGTCGTTCGCGTCCTGGCATCGGATGCCGCGGTCGAGGTTGCCGGACCGATTCTGCGGCACTGCGAACGGCTCGACCAGGATACGCTGGTTGAGAATGCCAAAACACAAAGCCAGGGCCATCTGCTGGCGATATCCGGCCGCAAGGTGCTGGTTGAAGCGGTGACGGACGTTTTGGTGGCGCGAGGAAATGAGCTCGTTGTTTCCAGCACCGCGAGCAATGGCGGCGCGCGATTTTCGGATTTCGGCATTTCCACCCTGGTCCGGAAGGCGCGCGACGACAGGGATCTTGCGCTATGCGTCTGGTCACGCCCCGATATTCCACGTCAGGACCTGCTCAAATTGTTCATGGACGCATCGGAGGTCGTGAAGAACCAGCTGATGGAGGCGGATCCCCGAAGGGCCGAGTTGATCAAATCCATGGTCGCCAAGGCCACGGACGAGATACAGGCCAAGGCACGCGCCGGCTCGAACGATTTCACGCAAGCTCTGTCGTATGCACGTGCCCTTCACGCAGCCAGGAAACTGGATGAAGCACAATTGCTGGCATTCACCCGTGACGGAAATTTCGACAAAACAGTCGCAGCGCTGTCACTGATGTGCGATCTTCCGATCGGGCTTGTGGAACGCGCTTTCGTCCAGAACCAGACCGAACAAATTCTCGTCCTCGCAAGAGGGATCAATATTTCCTGGACGACAACCGAAAAACTCCTGCTGTTGCACGCCGGCGTGAACGGCACCTCCCGGCAGCAACTCGATCGCTGCTTGATCAGTTTCTCCCGGCTTCAACCGAAGACCGCGCAAACCGCGCTTCAGTTCTATCGAATGCGAGAGAAGGCGAACGGATCGAAGGCGTGACGCCGGCGAGCCGAAGTGCCTAAGAGCCCTCATTTCCTGCCAACCTTAACTGGCGGCGGGAACCGTGATGCCGAGGCGGTCCGCGACGCGCCGCGCGGTCGCTTCACGCTGCGCCGTGATCGCCGCGGCGGATTGACGGGTCTGCGCGAGCACTCCGGCCGGCGCGGTTTCCGGCGTACCGCTGTTGAAAGGCGGCTCCGGCGCATAGGCCATGTAGAGCTGGATCGACTGCGCCACCTCGTCGCCGCGCAGGATCGACGCCAGACGCAACGCGCCGTCGATCCCCGCGGTGACGCCGGCGGCGAACACCCAGTCCCCGTCGATCACAACCCGCTCATTGACCGGGATGGCGCCGAAGAACGGCAATAGATGAAACGACGCCCAATGCGTGGTCGCGCGCCTGCCCCGCAGCAGACCAGCCGCGCCGAACAGCAACGCCCCCGTGCACACCGAGAAGACGCTGTGCGCGCCTGACGCCTGCTTTCGAATCCAGTCGAGCACTTCGACGTCCTCCATCAAGGCTTCCTGGCCGAAGCCGCCGGGCACATGCAGGACGTCAAGCGGCGGCGCATCGGCCAGCACCGCGTCCGGCGTCAGCCGCAATCCCTTGAGATCGCGTACCGGCTCGGCGGTCTTGCCATAGATGCGATAGGTCGAGTTGGGGATCCGCGACAGGACTTCAAACGGTCCCGTCAGGTCGATCTGATCGATGCCCTCGAACAACAGGGAACCGATTTGCAGGTGGGTATCTTGCGGGATCATGCGCGTCTCCGGTGTGAGTAAAAGCGATGGACAGACCAAACCTATCCGGGCATGCTCTGGCGGAAATGCCAAAGACCCCTCGTTCTCCGCCAAACCAAATTCGTGTCATCGAAGTGCTGGCCTATCCGGCCGTGCAATTGCTCGACGTCACCGGACCGCTCCAGGTCTTCGCCACCGCCAACGATCACGTTGCGCAGGCCGGAGGCGTGCCACCTTACGTGCTTCGGGTCATCGCGAAAGGAGGGCAAAGCGTCACGGCCTCGGCGGGCCTCGGGATTACCGCCTCGCCCCTCCCCCGTCGCGGTACAGCCCTGGATACGCTGTTGATCGCCGGCGGCCCCGGTGTCGATGCGGCGGCGGAAGACCCGGCACTGGTCAAATGGGTCGGCGAGCGCGCCGGCAAAGCACGCCGCGTCGCCTCGGTCTGCACCGGCGCGTTCCTGCTGGCGGCGTCAGGCGTACTGGATGGGCGACGCGCGGCGACCCATTGGTCGTGCTGCGCGGAACTGGCCCGGCGCTTCCCCAACGTGCGCGTCGAGGCCGATCCGATCTTCGTGCGCGACGGTTCGGTCTGGACCTCGGCCGGCGTGACGGCCGGGATCGATCTGGCGCTGGCCTTTGTGGAAGAGGATCTGGGCCGCACCATCGCGCTTGCGGTCGCGCGCTATCTGGTGGTCTTCCTCAAACGTCCCGGCGGGCAGGCGCAATTCAGCACGGCTTTGTCGCTGCAGACGGCCGAGGACAAATTCGGCGCGCTGCATGACTGGATCGCCAACCATCTCGCCGACGATATTTCGCTGCCGGCTCTGGCGCGCCAGGCCGGCATGAGCGAGCGAAGTTTCAGCCGCCGCTATGCCGAGGCGACCGGGCTGACCCCGGTCCATGCCGTGGAGCGGCTGCGCGTCGAAGCCGCACGGCGGCTGTTGTCGGAATCGCGGCTGCCGGTGAAGCGCATCTCGCAGCGC
The DNA here is from genome assembly GCA_037201505.1 of Bradyrhizobium sp. Classification (GTDB taxonomy): domain Bacteria; phylum Pseudomonadota; class Alphaproteobacteria; order Rhizobiales; family Xanthobacteraceae; genus Bradyrhizobium. The sequence continues at coordinate 43,782 of JBBCHO010000012.1, read as the reverse complement.
TGCGGTTTCGGCTCGGAAGAAACCATGCGCCGCAGCTTTTTGCGGCTGCTTGCGGCCACACCGCAGGACTATCGCAGCCGGTTCAGCGCCTGAACAGCGCTGCCCCTCACGGGCAATCCACCAAAATCTTGTTGGCGAACATTGCGCCGTAGTTCGCATTGCCGCCGTCCGCGAAACCCTGTTCGCCGAGGCTCTTGGCGTTGGCGGTGCCGTCATTCGGCCGCTGGAATTTCATCTGGCACGCGCCGGGGGCGCCGACCAGTCTGACCGGGTCGGTGTCAGCGAATTTGAAATCGATGAAGAATTCGGGATCGAACACGTCCAGCGTCAGCGCCTTCGCCTTCACCGGCGTTTTGAGCGGCAGCGTGAAGTGCAGCGTCAGCAGGCCGTCATTGTACTCAAGGAAGTAGTCGACCGGCTCCTCGAACTTCTCTTTCTTGCCGTCCGCTTTGGCAAAACTGAAGAAACCGAATTCCTTCAGCGATTCGACATTGGTCTGCGCCAGCGGCGCCAGTTCTTCGTGGCTGTAGACGCCCTTGATCTTGGTATCGAGGCCCTGCAACGCATAGGTCGAGAACATGTCGTCGAAGGTCCAGGCGTGCCGCACGCCGGTGATCGATCCGTCAGGCGCGTAGATCAGCTCGCTCTTGGCGGTGATCCAGACATGCGGATGCGCCTGCGCCGCGTTCGCGCCTGCCAGCACGCCGGCCAGCAGCAGCAAACTCCGGAACAGGCGCATCGCCAAAGTCATCTCAGGCAGCTTCCGGGGTTTCGAGCAGGCCGCGGCGGCGCAGCAGCGCGTCGGGCTCCGGCTCGCGGCCGCGGAAGGCGACATAGGCATCTTCCGGATCGCGCGAGCCGCCCGACGAATAGATGTCGTCATGCAGCCGCTTGGCGACGGCGGGATCGAAGATGTTGCCGGCCTCTTCAAAAGCGCCGAAGGCGTCGGCATCCATCACCTCGGACCACATATAGCTGTAATAGCCCGAGGCATAATGATCACCGGAGAAGATATGGCCGAAATGCTGCGGCCGGTGCCGCAGCGAGATTTCCGCGGGCATCCCGATCTTTTCCAGCTCGGCCCGCTCGAACGCCCGCACGTCGCGGCTGGCAGCAGCCGGCTGGGTGTGGAATTCGAGATCGATCAGCGCGGAAGCGACGAATTCCACCGTGGCAAAACCCTGGTTGAATTTGCGCGCGGCAAGAAAGCGCTTCAACAGATCGTCCGGCAGCGGCTCGCCGGTCCGGTAATGCCTCGCGAATTGCCGCAGCACCTGCGGCTGTTCCTGCCAGTGCTCGTACAATTGCGAGGGCAGTTCGACGAAATCCGTGAACACGCTGGTGCCGGACAGCGAAGGATAGGTCACGTTGGACAGCATCCCATGCAGGCCATGGCCGAATTCATGGAACAGGGTGCGGGCGTCGTCCGGCGACAGCAATGAAGGCTGGCCGTCGGCCCCCTTGGTGAAATTGCAGATGTTGAGGACCAGAGGCGCGACCTCGCCGTCGAGCTTCTGCTGGTCGCGCAGCGAGGTCATCCAGGCGCCGGAGCGCTTCGACGGCCGGGCGAAGTAATCGCCATAGAACAGCGCCCGGTGCTTGCCCGTGCTGTCCTTGACCTCCCAGACCCGGACATCCGGATGCCAGACCGGGATATCCCTGCGCTCGTTGAACGTAACTCCGAACAGGCGGGTCGCGCAGTCAAACGCGGCCTCGATCATGTGGTCGAGCGAGAGATAGGGCTTGATCGCGGCATCGTCGAAATTGGCCCGGACCTGCCGCAGCTTTTCGGCGTAGTAACGCCAGTCCCACGGCGCCAGCGCGAAGTTGCCGCCCTCTTCTGCCACCAGCGCCTGCAGATCGTCGCGATCGGCCAGCGCCCGGGCTCGCGCCGGCTTCCAGACCCGCTCCAAGAGGCCGCGCACCGCCTCGGGCGTCTTGGCCATGGAATCCTCGAGCCGATAGGCCGCGAAGGTCGGGAAACCCAAGAGCTTCGCGCTCTCCTCGCGCAGGCTCAATATCTCGACGATGATCTCGTTGTTGTCGTTGGCATTGCCATTGTCGCCGCGGGCGACGAAGGCCTTGAACACCTTCTCGCGCAGGTCGCGGCGGCCCGCGGTCCGCAGGAACGGGTCCACAAAGGACCGCGACAGCGTCATCACGGTCTTGCCGGGCATACCCCGTTCCTCGGCCGCCGCCTTCGCCGCTGCGATGAAGCTTTCCGAGAGACCATCGAGATCGGCCTCGCCGAGCTCCAGAAACCAGTCCTGCTCGTCGCCGAGCAAATGATGGCTGAAGGCTGTTCCGAGATGGGCCAGCCGCTCGTTGATCTCCGCCATCCGCGTCTTGGCGGCTTCGTCGAGGCCGGCGCCGGCGCGGTGGAAGCGGGTATAAGTACGGTCCAGCAGCCGCGTCTGCTCGGAGGTCAGGCCCAGCGTGGCGCGGTTGTCGTGCAACAGCGCGATCCGGCCGAACAGCACCGCGTTCATCATGATCGGGTTCCAGTGCCGCGCCATCCGCAGCGACACTTCCTTGTCGATCTCCAGCAGCGCCGGATTGGAGTTCGCCGACACCAGATCGTAGAACACCGCCGAGACCTTGGAGAGCAACTTGCCCGAGCGCTCCAGCGCGGTGATGGTGTTGGCGAAATCCGGCGTCGCCGGGTCATGGGTGATCGCGGCGACCTCGGCCGAGTGGTCGGCAAAGGCCTGCTCGAAGGCGGGCAGGAAGTGTTCGGGCACGATCTCCGCAAACGGCGGCGTCTCGAACGGCGTCTGCCAGGCCTTCAGCAGCGGGTTGGGCTGGGTTGGCGAAACGGCCGCTGTTTCCGAGGTTTCTGACATGGCAATTCCCGTTGGCGTGCTGGATGATGGAACGACGCTATATCACGCGATCGGGCTTTTTTGGGCCTTTTGCGCTTGATAGCGGGGGGCTTTTCGCTAGATTGCGCCCCGTCAACAGGACAGAAAACATGAGCTTGCAGCCCTCCCCGACCGGTGCCCGCCAGATCGTCTGGCCGAGCGTGGTGACCGTGATCAGCGCGGCGATTCTGATCGGCGCTGAAGTGTTCGGCGCGGCTTTCGCTGGCGGCTGGGCGCTCGCGATCCTGTTCGGGCTCGACGACACCGGCGCGCACATCCTGCAGGCTATCCTGTTTGCGCTCGGCGTCTTGATCATGATCGCGTTCATCCGCGCTGCCCAGCGCGTCGAGCCATTCACGCGCCGCGGCTGAGCCACGCGCGCGACAAAGCTCTGCGCCGCAGGCATCAAACGCTCACACCACGTTAAACAAACTTAACGTCTGTTCACTTTCACACCGCTTGCAACGTCGCTCGTGGGCTCCACGCGCGGCGCTGAAACGTCGTGTTAGGGAAATTTGCCATTAGCCTAAAAAAATTGTTGCACAGCGGAGTCAAAACCCCTATTTGCACTCTTGCCCAATTTCGCACGTGCCTGTGGTCGTGTGTCAGTCGGTAGGTATCCGGACAAGAGGCCGGACAGCCGCCAAGGGGATGAAGAACCGAGGGTCGCTCAAGTCACGTTCGATTTGAGAGTCCAGCATCTCTCTCAAGAGATGCCGTTGAAGGTCTCTTCGCTCCTTGCAACCGTGACTGGCAGCCGGAGGCGAACCGGCGCACCTCGTTCTCAACGGGGGACGCGACTTAAAGCAACGACGGATCGGGCTTTTTTGGTCTCTGCCGGCTTTCCACCAGCCGGCGCGAATACCGAAGAGGCTTGTCCTTCATTGCCAGGTGTGCGGGCGGGATCTTTCCCAACCAATCCACGGCAGCACAGTTCGGTCTGAGTTTTTTGGCTCGTTGCGCCTCCATCGCGCACACGGGCCGGAGCGCTCTGATCCGAGATCATTTTTGAACGTGTCCCCGTCGCTGGGACCGTTTGGAGGGTGCTACTATGACTGAACGTATTCAGGAATTCCTGCGCAACCGCCGCAACGAAGGCCAGGACGTCGAGCCGTGCCTCGTCGTCGACCTCGAAGTCGTGCGCGACAATTATCAGACCTTCTCGAAGGCTTTGCCCGACAGCCGCGTGTTCTACGCGGTCAAGGCCAACCCGGCGCCGGAAGTGCTGTCGCTGCTGGCCTCGATGGGCTCGTGCTTCGATTGCGCATCGGTCGTCGAAATCCAGATGGCGCTGACTGCCGGTGCATCTGCCGATCGCGTGTCCTATGGCAACACGATCAAGAAGGAGCGCGATATCGCGCGCGCCTATGAGCTCGGAATTCGCCTGTTCTCGGTCGATTGCAGCGCCGAAGTCGAAAAGATCGCCCGTGCCGCCCCCGGCGCCAAGGTGTTCTGCCGCATTCTCTATGATTGCGCAGGCGCCGAATGGCCGCTGTCGCGCAAGTTCGGCTGCGATCCGGAAATGGCGGTCGAAGTGCTCGACCTCGCCAAGCGCCTTGGCCTCGAACCCTATGGAATCTCGTTCCATGTCGGTTCGCAGCAGCGCAAGGTGAAGGCGTGGGACCGTGCGCTGGCGATGGCCTCGACGGTGTTTCGCGACTGTGCCGAGCGGGGCATCAACCTGTCCATGGTCAACATGGGCGGCGGATTCCCGACCAAGTACCTCAAGGACGTTCCTCCGGTCGTGCAGTACGGCCGGTCGATCTTCCGCGCGCTGCGCAAGCATTTCGGCAACCAGATCCCGGAAACCATCATCGAACCGGGACGCGGCATGGTCGGCAATGCGGGCGTTATCGAAACCGAAGTCGTTCTGATCTCCAGGAAGAGCGACGAGGACGATGTGCGCTGGGTGTACCTGGACATCGGCAAGTTCGGCGGTCTCGCAGAGACGATGGACGAGTCGATCCGCTACGCCATCCGTACCCCGCATGACGGTGCGGACATGACGCCGTGCGTGCTCGCAGGCCCGACCTGCGATTCCGCCGACGTGATGTACGAGAAGATACCGTACCCGCTTCCGGTGACGCTCGAGATCGGCGACAAGCTGCTGATCGAAGGCACCGGCGCGTATACGTCGACCTACTCGTCGGTGGCATTCAACGGCTTCCCGCCGCTGCGGACCTACCACATTTAAAGGCGTAACTGGCGCTTCACTTAAACCTCTCCCGCTTGCGGGGGAGGTCGGCGCGAAGCGCCGGGTGGGGGAAGACTCTAACAGCCCGTTCCTGTGTAAGACCCCCACCCCGGCCCTCCCCCGCAAGCGGGAGAGGGAGCAAAAGAATCGGGAGCCGGTTGGCCGGCTCCCCTCTCTTTCATATGCATACTTGCTGACAACGCTCCCTCGGCTTCATTGCCGTTGGAGTGAGGACTGACGTGCCATGACTGCTTTGCGGAAGACCCCCGTTGCCTCTATCTCTGACGCCGCTCCGTTCGTGATCCGTGCGGAACGTGCCTCGGACGTCGTTGCGCGTGAAGCGCTGCTGGATGCCTGCTTTGGCGCAAACCGCCATATGCGCACCTGCCAGCGCCTGCGCGATGGACGCGCGCCCGCCGAAGGCCTTGCCCTGTCGGTCGTGCGCAAAGGCAACCTGGTCGGAACCGTGCGGTTGTGGCACGTCAGCGTCGGGGGCGCCCCGGCGCTGGTGCTCGGCCCGCTCGCGGTCGACCCATCATGCCGCCAGCTCGGCGTCGGCGCGGCCTTGATGAATCACGCGCTGGCCGCTGCCAAAGCGCTTGGCCATGGCGCCGTGATCCTGCTCGGCGACGCGCCTTATTACGCCCGCTTCGGCTTTACGGGCCTCAAAACCAGTGAGCTGTCGCTGCCCGGCCCGTTCGAGCGCGACCGGCTGCTTGGCCTCGAACTGCACGACGGCGCGCTTGATGGTGCCTGGGGCATGATCCTTGCCGATGGGGCCTCATCGCCGAAGACCGGAACCACCCGTGCGAAGAAGACACGGCTGGTTCCGCGCGCGGCCTGAAGCGCTCATTCTCGTCGTACGATAGCCAGAACCCGCGCCAGCCTTTAAAAAGGCCGCGGAACCGCGGAAAAACCCCGATAGAGGCCCCGATGTCACGCCGTCTCATTTCCACCGGATCGCCGTTCGAGAAGACCGCCGGCTACAGCCGCGCCGTCGTCGACGGCGATTTCGCCTTTGTAGCCGCACCACCGGCTATGATTGCGCCACCATGACGATGCCGGCGGATGTCACGAGCCAGACACGAAACTGCTTCAAGACCATCGAAGCCACGCTGAAGGATGGCGGTTTCGCCATGACCGACATTGTTCGTGCGACCTATTACGTCACATCGGCCGGGGATGCCGATACGGTATTTGCGGTCTGCGGCGAAAAGCTTGGCGATATCAGGCCGGCGGCAACCCTTCTCGTGGTCGCGGCACTGCTGAAACCCGAGATGAAGATCGAGATCGAAGTGACCGCCAAACGAAATCCCGCCTGATCCCCTCATTCTGATCCCTGCGCGCGTCAAGCGCATCCTTAATTTCCGGAGACCCATCCATGTCCGATCATCCCGTTCACGCCAAGATTTCCGGCCCCATCGTCATGATCGGCTTCGGCTCGATCGGCAAAGGCACGCTGCCTTTGATCGAACGGCATTTCGAATATGACAAGTCGCGCTTCGTGATCATCGATCCGCATGAGGACGGCGAGATTGCCAAAGAGCACGGCGTGCGCTTCATCAAGCAGGCCGTAAACCCAAGGACAATTATCACGAGGTGCTGGTGCCGCTGTTGACCGCCGGCGGCGGCCAGGGCTTTTGCGTCAATCTGTCGGTGGACACGTCTTCGGTCGACATCATGACCATGTGCCGCGAGATCGGCGCGCTTTATATCGACACCGTCGTGGAGCCGTGGCTCGGTTTCTACTTCGACAGGAATATCGGTCCCGAAAAGCGATCGAACTACGCGCTGCGCGAGACGCTTTTGGCCGCCAAGCACAAGAGCCCGGGCGGGACGACCGCGGTCTCTACCTGCGGCGCCAATCCCGGCATGGTGTCCTGGTTCGTCAAGCAGGCGCTGCTCGACATCGCCCGCGACACCAACACGCCCTACAACGAGCCGAAGAGCCGCGAGGGCTGGGGCCAGCTCGCCCACAAGCTCGGCGTCAAGGGCATCCATATCGCCGAACGCGATACCCAGCGCTCCAAGAAGCCGAAGCCGATGAATGTGTTCGTCAACACCTGGTCGGTGGAGGGCTTTGTGTCGGAGGGCATGCAGCCGGCCGAACTGGGCTGGGGCACCCATGAAAAATGGATGCCGGACAATGGCCGCGCCCATACCGAAGGCTGCGGCGCGGCGATCTATCTGCTGCAGCCCGGCGCCAACACCCGTGTGCGCTCCTGGTGCCCGACCCCGGGTGCGCAATACGGCTTTCTCGTCACCCACAACGAGGCGATCTCGATTGCCGATTATTTCACGGTGCGCGACGGCCAGAAGGTGATCTATCGCCCGACCTGCCACTACGCCTATCACCCCGCCAACGACGCGGTGCTGTCGCTGCATGAAATGTTCGGCGCCACCGGCAGGATGCAGCCGAAATGGCACATCCTGGACGAGAACGAGATCGAGGACGGCATCGACGAACTCGGCGTCTTGATCTATGGCCACGGCAAGAACGCCTATTGGTATGGCTCGCAGCTCTCGGTCGAGGAAACCCGCAAGATTGCGCCCTACCAGAACGCTACCGGCATGCAGGTGTCGTCAGCCGTCTTGGCCGGCATGGTGTGGGCGCTGGAAAATCCGACCGCCGGAATCGTCGAGGCCGATGAGCTGGATTTCCGCCGCTGCCTCGAAATCCAGACGCCGTATCTCGGCCCGGTCAAAGGCTATTACACCGACTGGACGCCGCTCTCCGACCGGCCGGGCCTGTTCCCGGAAGACATCGACACGTCGGATCCCTGGCAGTTTCGGAACGTGCTGGTGCGGTGAAGCTGGCGCTACGTCATTCCGGGGCGCGCGTGAGCGCGAACCCGGAATCTCGATGTAAGGGAAATGAAATAACCTCTAGATTCCGGGTTCGATGCTCAGCATCGCCCCGGAATGACAACATGCTTCCCTCATCACTCCCTGATCCTGCGCGTAACCGTCAACCAGCCGCGCGTATCGTCAGGACTGCCCGGTACGAAGTCGATCAGCACCCTTCGACACCGGATGATCCCGTTCAGACCGGAATTAGGTTCCAGCTCAAACTCGTAATCCCTGGGCGACGGTTCGATCCCGTAAAAGGGAGTTCGTTCGGGACGCTCCGACGCGCGTCGAAGCTGAAGGCCTAGAATCACATTTTGATGGCTGAAGCCATTGAGTTGAAGGTCGATGATATCTTCGAGGGCAAAGGTAACGACGGCGTGCTTATCAAGGACGAAACCGCCGCGATCATCCGTCTCATTGGCGACGTTCCAGGCATGAATAACCAGCATGCTCGGGGCTCGGCGGCGCAAGCCAAAACTCACGATTTCCGCATTGTGAAAATCTGGTACCTGACCGAACCACGCGATGAGATGGGAGCCACCGGGAATGCTGGCGTAGACTGTCTCGGCTTCGTTCATATTCCGCAGAAAAGCGATCCCGCTTGGCCGGTCAAGCGAGTCCGATTCTGATGGTTAGCCAAACGTCGCCACGACCCGCGTATCCATCACTCAAGAAGATGGATCACCGGGTCAAGCCCAGTGATGACGATGTGAAAACGATCGTCACTTCGCCAGGTAATCGAACGCGACGCTCCCGAGGCCCAGCGTCAAATCCGCCTTGAAATGCAGCGCCGAGATCACTTCGCGCACCGGCAGCCGGGCGACATCGGCCAGCGCATGCGGGAAAAGCCCCGAGTGCGGCGGGACCGGTCCAGGCCTCTTTCAGGGTGATGTCCTCGAGGCTGAAGCGCACCAGTTCGCAGATCCGCGGGCTGCCGTCGACATGGGGAATGATCTTTAGAATGAAATTCGGCGCCTTCATGCTTTTCAGCACGCTGTCGTGATCGACGTAGCGGTGCTTGTAGCCCATGGTCGCGGAAGCGCAGAGCACCGAGCCATAATGCAGGGTACCGACCAGCACGTCGCTCTCGACCTCGATCTTCGGGGTCGCACGTTTTTTGGGAAACCCCCAGAGTTCGCGGCCGCCCGCGATCGGCGCGTCGTCGTCGAGATACATCGCGTGGGTATAGGCGCCTTCTTCACCGTTCAAACGGACCGGGATCACCTGCCCGGTTTCGGTGTAGTCGCCAAAACCCGTGGAATCCGGCATCCTGATGAATTCATATTTGACCACGGAATCCGTGATTTCGAGCGGCTCCGGCACCACGGCGGCAAGCGCTTCCGGATCGGTGCGGTAGGTGATGACGAAATATTCGCGATTGTAGAAACGGTAGGGTCCCGGCGGGAACGAAGGGTTGTTAAGCGGCATCGAATAGGCGTTGCGCCTGACGTCCATCCCCCCGATCTTCATTGACCTGCCTCATCTGTTCATCCACGCAACCGCGCGCTCGAAAGCACATAGTATGCGACAGTCGGTGGGAACAATCGAGGCTGTAAAATCGGCAGGGAGGATCAAATCACGGTGGGGTGTCATCAGGGAGTTAAACGCGCCGTCATTCCGGGGCGATGCAAAGCATCGAACCCGGAATCTCGAGATTCCGGGTTCGCTCGTTTCACTCGCGCCCCGGAATGACACCGAGACTCAATCGTACATCACGTCTCAGAACCACTTTTCAAACTACTTTTCCTTGATGGGCGGCGCGATCTTTTCGGCTGGAGCCGGGGGCAATGCGGGCGCATTGCCTGTCGTTTGCGCCGCTGCGCCGGGTTGCGCCGGCTGGGGCGAAATCTCGCTCGGCCGCGCGCCGCTCGGAGCCGGATCGGCCGGCGCCGAGGGCCTGGTATCCGCACCCGGTGTCGACTGCAGCGGTTGAGTGGCCTGCGCGACCTGAGAATTGGCGAATTGTGAATTGCGCGCCGAAAGTTGGGTCAGCGAAAGACCTGAGATCACCAACCCCGAAGCGATAATCATCGCTGCGAGCCAGAAATCCCTGGCAGCGCTTTTCCTGTCATCCCTGGGCATAATGATTCCCCGCAAATTGTTCGCGATATCAACTGCCATCGGGGCCTATCGTTCCCTTGGGAACCCGGAGCGAGGCCGGCGCTATAGCGCAAGCAGGCCGGCGTCGCCCTCTTCGTCTGCGAAGGCCAGTAGGGTACCCTTGGCGTTCCAGGCCAGTGCGGAGATCGGCGCGGTGCCATTCTTGCGCACCAGAATTTCAGCGCCGTCCTGCAGCCGCACCATCAGGATGGTGCCGTCGCTATAGCCCGCCGCAAAAATATCCTGCTTCGGATGACAGGCGACCATCGATGCACGCGCTTGCAATGGCGCCAGCATCGCGGGCTCCTTGCCCATCGGGCCGTCCTTGCTGCCGAACGGCCACAGGATGACGCTGTCAGCCCCTGACGTCGCCAGCGCCTTGCCGCCCGCGCTCCACGACATCGAGCGGACACGGCCGGGATAACCGGTCATGCGCATGTGCCGGCTATCGGCGAGCCGCCAGCCGTGCAGCGCCGGCTCGTGCATCGCGGTGACCAGAAACTTGTTGTCCGGGCTGAACACGACGCCGAGATGCGAGCCCGCCCATTCCAGCACTTCCGCCGACCCCACCATGTTGGGAAACCACAGCGTCACGCCGTTATAATGGGCGATAGCCAGCCGCAGGCCTTTTGGCGCAAACGCCAGGCCTCCGACCGTCGAGGGCACCTCGAAAGATTTGTCTTCGCCCTTGCCGTTGTGGACGAAGGCGGTCTTGCCCACCGACCACGCCACGGCGCCATCGGGATGCAGCGCGACATTATCGATCCAGCGCCGCTTGGGGTCGGTCGCAAGCTGCGTGACGTCGCCCTTTGGCGCTGATTGAAACCAGCTTGCCGTCATCGCCGCCCAACACGATGCGGGCGCTATCGGCGGCCGCGCACAGGATGCCGCCGCCATGGACGGACACACGGGAGATATCTCCCTGCCCGCTCACCATCGCGACGCTTTCCTCGGCGCCGACAAAGGCCCGCGGTGTCGCCGAGGAAATGCACCGACGTGACAGGCATTCCGATCGCGACCGGAACCACCTTGTCGGTGACCGAGATAATGGAGGCGGCCTCGCCCGGATCGAAGTCTTTCATCACGTGGTGATACAGCTCTCAAAACCGTCGCGGATGGTCTGCTCGGGCAGTTCGCGGGCCGATGAAGACCAGACGGCTCTCGCGCGCCTCGCCGTCTTTCCACGGCCGCTGGGTGATCGCCCTCGAGCATCATGTGCACGCCCTGGAACACGTAACGCTCGTCATCATCGGTGAAAGCCAGGATGCCCTTCGAGCGCAGGATCTTCTGGCCCTCGACGGCGACAAGGTTTTGCAGCCAAGGCATGAATTTGGAGGGATCAAGCAGCTTGCTCGTGCGCAGTGACAGCGATTGCATGTCCTCGTCATGGTAGTGCTTCAGGCCACCATGGCTGTGATCGTGATGATGATCATGGCCGTGATGGTGGTCATGGTCGTGGTGACTGTGGTCGTCGCCGGCTTCGAGAAATTCCGGCTCGATCTCCAGGATGCGATCGAGATCGAACGCGCCGCGCTCCAGCACGTCCGACAGCGCCACCTGGCAACGCTCGGTGCGTGCAGCTTGGCATAGGGGTTGATGCCGCGAATACGCGCTTCGACTTCGGCGAGTTCGGCCTTCGAGACCAGATCGGTTTTGTTGAGCACGATGACATCGGCAAACGCGATCTGGTTCTTGGCTTCCGGCGCGTCCTTGAGCCGGTCGCTCAGCCATTTCGCATCGGCCACGGTGACCACCGCATCGAGCCGCGCGTTCTTCTGGACGTCTTCGTCGACAAAGAACGTCTGCGCCACCGGCGCCGGATCGGCGAGGCCGGTGGTCTCGACGATGATCGCGTCGAACTTGCCTTTACGTTTCATCAACCCGTCAAGGATGCGCACGAGATCGCCGCGCACGGTTGCAGCAGACGCAGCCATTGTTCATCTCGAAGACTTCTCGTCGGCACCGATGATCAGGTCATTGTCGATGCCGATTTCGCCGAATTCATTGACGATGACAGCGTATTTCTTGCCGTGGTTTTCCGACAGGATGCGGTTGAGAAGCGTGGTTTTGCCGGCGCCGAGATAGCCCGTCAGCACGGTCACAGGAATTTTTGAAGACGTCAGATCTGGCATAGCTACTCCGGAAGGTATCGCGGGCACCGGCAGCAGGGAGGGCCCCCGCCCTAATTCGCCAGCGCGCTCGTCAGTGCCTTTATATTGTGCCTGACCATGTCAATGTAAGTGGGGCAACGCCCTTTTCATCCGTCAGGGCGTCAGAATAGAGCGTTCCGCCGACCCTGGCGCCGGTCTCGGCCGATATCCGGCGCATCAGCCGGTCGTCGCTGATATTCTCGAGAAAAACTGCTGGAATCCCCGACTTTTTGACCTGGGTGATAATCCTCGCAATATCCCGGGCGCTGACCTCGGATTCGGTGGAAACCCCGAGCGGGGCGATAAATTCGATGCCGTAGCCGGCGGCGAAATAGCCGAAGGCGTCATGGGTGGAGATCACCTTGCGGCGGCCTGGCGGTATTTGCGCGATGGCTTGGCGCACCTCGCGGTCGAGCCCATCGAGTTTTGTCAGGTAGTTTCCCGCGTTGGTCTTGAATACCCCGGCATCCGCGGGATCGGCGGCGATCAGTGCGTCGCGGATATTGGCGACGTAAATTTTCGCGTTGGCAACGGATTGCCAGGCATGCGGATCGGCGTCGGAGCCTAACTTAAGCGGCGCGATGCCCTGGGTCGCGGTAACGATCGACGCCTTGCTGCCGGAGGCCTGCAGCAGCCGCGGCAGCCAGCCTTCGAGACCGGAAACCGTTGATCACCAGAAGTTTCGCGTCCGCGATCGTCTTGGCGTCGGCCGGCGCCGGCGTATAGACATGGACGTCGCCATCGGGGCCCACCAAAGAGGTAACGCTGACGCGCTCGCCGCCGACATTGCGGACGAAATCCCCAAGGATCGAAAAACTGGTGACGACGTTGAGGCGATCTTGCGCGCAAGCGGGTGACAGCGTCGCGGACGCCACGAGCGCCAGAAAAATGAACCAGGCTTTAAAGTGTCGCATGGGTTTGCCTCTACGCTTCGAGATGACGGCCGGGGAACATCTGCCGGATCACGCCACTGACGCTGCCGAACAATACCGAGGCCATGTATAAAAGCGCCGCCACCAGAATGATCGCGGGGCCTGACGGCACCTTGGTCTGGAACGACAGCACCAAACCGGCATAGCCCGACAACATGGCGCTCACGACTGCGATGCAGATCATGCCGGTGATATCGCGCGACCAGAACCGCGCGATGCCTGCGGGCAAGATCATCAGCCCCACTGCCAGCAAGGTGCCGAGTGCCTGAAAGCCGTTGACGAGGTTGACCACCACCAGCGCCAGAAACGCCAGATGCGCGGGCGCGCCAGCGCGGCTCACCGTACGCAGAAACAGCGGATCGACGCTTTCGATCACCAGCGGACGATAAATCACCGCGAGCACGATCAAGGTGATGGTGGCGTTGCATGCGATCATCAGCAGCGTCGGATTATCCATCGCCAGGATATTGCCGAACAGCACATGCAGCAGATCGATATTGGTACCCTTGATGGAGACGATCGTCACGCCCAGCGCCAATGACGCCAGATAGAACGTCGCCAGCGACGCATCTTCCTTAAGCTCGGTGGCGCGCGCGACTACGCCGGAGAGAATCGCGACTGTAAAGCCCGCGATCAACCCACCGGCCGTCATCGCGAACAGATTGAGGCCCGATAGCAGGAAACCGATCGCCGCTCCCGGCAGGATCGCGTGCGCCATCGCGTCGCCCACCAGGCTCATCCGCCGCAGCATCAGAAACACGCCGATCGGCGCGCCGCCCAGCGCCAGCGCGATCACGGCCGCGAGCGCGCGGCGCATGAATTCGAACTCGGTAAAGGGCGCAATCAGCGCATCATAGATCATCGTGACAGACCCATGCGCTCAGGCAGCCTGTGACGGCGCATCGTGGACCACGCAGGCGGCGGCGCCTTCGTCGAACGCCTCGCACATCCGTCGTGCTTCGAGAAGATTTTCTGTAGTCAGCACGTCGGCGGTCTTGCCCCAGGCGACCGGCCCGCGCGCCAGCAGCAGCGTGTCGGGGAAATTGGCGCGCACCAGATCCATGTCATGCAGCGCCGCCAGGACCGTGCGCCCTTCGGCGTGCCAGCGCCGCACCAATGCCAGGAGATCATCCGAGGTTTTGGCGTCGATGGCGTTGAGCGGCTCGTCCAGCACGATCAGGCGCGCATCCTGCAGCAATACCCGGGCAAACAGCAGGCGCTGCATCTGCCCGCCGGACAGCGTACCGATGCCGCGGTTCTCAAAACCGCTGAGGCCGACCAAAGCAAGCGCCTGCGCAATCTTGTCGCGCGATTTGCGGTCGCCCATGCCGCCGAAAAACCCGGTCGAGCGCCACAGTCCCGTGCCGACAAAGTCAAACACCGAGATCGGAAAGCTGCGGTCGATATCCGCGGTCTGCGGCAGATAGGCGATATCCCGGACATCGAGATCGCCGGTCAGGATGCTGCCCGCCAGCGGCTTGAGGATGCCGACAATGCCGCGAAACAACGTCGACTTGCCGGCGCCGTTCGGGCCGACGATCGCGAGCAATGCGCCGGGCGCGACCTCGCCATTGAGGTGATGCACCGCCGGATGCCGGTCATAGCCCAGCGTGACATTGCGAAATTGCAGGGACGCGGCCATGCTCACCTTATCGCCAGCCAGACGATGACCCATAGTGCGGCGCTGACCGCCAGCGCCGCACCGACACGGGACACCACGGTCATGCGCAGGATCGACCAGGGCGCCGTCTGCGCAGGGTGCGGTGAAGCCGGGCCGTGGCTGTGGGTATGGTGAGCGTGGGTATGGGAGTACGCCATGGGAGAAATGTTATATTATAACATAACTTCTGTCTACCGGCGCTAAAGGCCGTTTGGCCGTTGATAAATGAGGTTTTCAGGCCGCCAGATGACGAACGAGGGTGAGGCCGGCGAACAGGCCGGCAATCGAAAACACCACCGATCCCACCACATAGAACAGCGCCAGCCCGATCTCGCCCCGCTCGTACAGAACCATGGAATCGAGCGAGTAGGCCGAGAAGGTGGTGTAGCCGCCGAGAATGCCGGTCATCAGAAACAGCCGCCAGGACGCCGCCGCGTCGCCCTTGAACGCGAGATAGCCCGCGATCAGGCCCATTACGGTGGAGCCGGTGATGTTGATGATGAAGGTGTGATACGGAAAATCGGCTCCGAGGTAGCGCGGGCAAATCACATTGACGAGGTAGCGCAGCGTCGAACCGAGGCCGCCGCCGATAAAGACCAGAAGATAATTCATCTTCGCACTTTCCCAGACCGAGACCCCGGCACGTCAGGTTTTGCCGCAAGCCTGCGATCCCCGCAAGCCTGCGCTCCCGCAAGCGCCGCAAAGCGTCCAGGCAAACGAAAGGGCGACAGCGCGATGCTGCCGCCCTTCCGGATTCTAACTTGAGAAAATCAGGCCTTCGAGAACAGCTCGTCGACATATTCCCAGTTCACGAGATGATCGACAAACGCCTTGAGATAGTCGGGGCGGCGGTTGCGATAATCGATGTAATAGGAGTGCTCCCAGACATCGACGCCGAGGATCGGCGTCGCGCCGTGCACCAGCGGGCTTTCGCCATTTGCAGTCTTGGAGATTTCGAGCTTGCCGTTCTTCACCGACAACCAGGCCCAGCCCGAACCGAACTGGCCGACGCCGGCGGCGGCGAAATCGGTCTTGAATTTCTCAAGCCCGCCGAGGTCTTCGGTGATCTTCTTTTCCAGACGGCCGGGCAATTTGGTGCCACCGCCGTTCGGCTTCATCCAGTTCCAGAAATGCAGATGATTATAGTGCTGGCCGGCATTGTTGAAGACAGCCGGGTTCTTCCCGAACGATCCCTTGACGATTTCCTCGAGGGACTTGCCCTCGAATTCCGTCCCCTTGATCGCGTTGTTGCCGTTGGTCACATAGGCCTGATGGTGCTTGTCGTGATGGAATTCCAGCGTTTCCTTGGACATATGGGGCGCAAGGGCGTCATGGGCATAAGGCAGATTGGGCAGCGTGAAGGTCATGGGGCGATGTCCAAAAATGGTGGGAGACGTGGTCTAACGAGAACCCTTATAGAAGGTTCCAGCGGTCTTAAACACCGCAATTTGGCAAAACGCAGGGCGCACAAGACAGGCTCCCGGCGAGAGGCATGGCTGAAATGAGCATCGAGATCGACGTCCTGAACGGAGACGCATCCTGGCCGGCGGTAAAACCGCTGTTCGATGCGGTCTGGCCGCGCGATGCCGTCGAGAAATTGCCCTGGGGCCATGTCAAATGGGCCAAGGCCGATTTACGCGTCCTGATCGAGGACGCTTCGGGCGAAATCGCCTGTCATGCCGGCATCTACTTCCGGACCATCACCTGGAACGATCGCAAGGTTAACATCGGCGGCATCGGCGGTGTTGCGACCCGGCCGGACTGCCGGCGCCTCGGTTATGCCAGCGTTGCCCTCAACGCCGCGATCCAGACCCTGCGGGACCAGGAAGCCGTTCGATTTGCGCTTCTATTTTGCGAACCGCATAATTTCGCATTTTATGAAAAGCGTGGCTGGCATCCGTTCACCGGCGAAATTTACGCCGAGCAACCCGGTGGCAAGGCTCGCTTCGAGGCGATGGCGCCCTTCATATTCGACTTCGTCCGCGCCCCGCGGCAAGGCGTCATCGACCTATGCGGCCTGCCGTGGTGACCATGCGCGCAGCCCCTTGATCCGGCATTGCACAAATTCGATTTGTTGCTAAGCATTTCCCGTTATTCGGGGACGACTTATGATGTTCAGATTTGGTTTTATGGTCGCGATGGTTGCGGCGGCGCTGATCGCCGTCCCGGCAAACGCACAGGCCGCCGGGCCGGACGGGATCTGGCTTACGCAGGCGGGTGACGCAAAAGTGCGGGTCAGCAAATGCGGTGGCGGAATTTGCGGCGTTGTGGTGTGGCTGCGCGACCCGATCGATCCTGCGACCGGCAAGGCCCAAATCGACGACAAGAATCCCAATCCGGCGCTGGCCCGGCGGCCGATCATCGGGCTGTCCCTGTTCGCCGGCATGCGTCCATCAGGCGCGAATAAATGGTCCGGTCAGATCTATAACGCTGACGATGGCAAGAGCTACGCCAGCAGCGTCTCGGTTGCCGGACCGGATGCGCTGAAGGTCGAAGGCTGCGTCGGCAGCGGATTGTGCGGCGGCGAAACCTGGAGCCGGGCGACGCGCTGAATCAGGCCGGCGTCGCCTTCAACGCGGTCGCCGCCGAGGCATAGCCGCCCCGCGCACCATCGATGAAATGCACGTGGTCGCTGCGCAGCGCCGACGGCGTAAAGCAGGTCATCATCGCCGCATCCTGCCGGTGCAGGCCGTATCGCGCGATCCCGCTCGCGGCGGCAGCCGCGAGGCGCTGTGTCAGCGCGCGCTCAAGCTCCGGCGTGCAATCGAGGATCATGCGCAATCCGTCGTCATATTTGCGGAAATCTGAATTCTCCACGACCTGCTGGACGTAGGTTGTCGGCACGAAGCCGGCGATGCTGATGCCAAAGCGCAATATCAGATAGGCATACAATGAAAAGGCATGCACGACGATGCGCCGCTTCATCAGCGATCCGCCACGCGCGGCGCGCGCTTCAAGCTCGGCGCCGGCCGGCGGCCAGCGCAGCGGCGGGCCGCCTGAAGGCACCGGCCGCCCCGAATCCGGGCTGCGCTCGACCAGCGCGATGATATCCTCGATCAGCTTGCGAAACGCATTCGCATCGGCATCTCGCGCCGGCACCACCAGCACTGAGAGAATGAGACCGCGCGTGGACGGAATTTCCTCGAACCGGCAGGACAATCCGGTGAGATCGGGCTGCGTGCCCGACGGCGCGACCGGCACCGCGAATTCACCGCGCTTCATCGCGGCTTCGGCCCAGCCGAGGCCGCCACCGGAAAACATTGCATAGGACAGATTGGCCGACGGTCCAAAGCGGGCGACGCGGACATCGAGCCCTTGCGCGCGCACCGCGGCAACCGGCACCAGCGCGACCCGCATCACCAGATCGAGATCTTCCCTGACCCAAATCGCGGTCGCTGCCAGCGCCTCACGCGTAGCTTCAAGATCATCCGGCGACACGGCAAAGCTGGCGCCATCGCCGCCGAACACGAACGGAAACTCGCGTCCCTCCAGCGCATTGGTGACCGAAGCGATCACCGCCGCGCCGGCCATGTTGACCGTCTTGTAACGCGCCTCGGCGATGGCCCTGGTCGACTCGACGATATCGGCGACGCCGATGCTCCAGTCATCCGGCAGCGACGAATACAGCGCGGGATCCATCAGGCTGCCGAAGCCACGAAAGACCGGAATACTGCCGTAGAATGCTTCGCTTCCGACTGGCGTAGTCATGGGCGCGCGATCATCCAAGGTTGAGACTGTGGCCAGATACGGTCTAGTCCGAAGAAGGGTTCGCGTGACCTATTGAATACAGAAATCTGCCGGAAACAAAGCGCCTTCGCTTCAGGGTCCACGCCCGAATTGTCGCGGATGAACCCCGGACTCGCTACCCGATCGCCTACGCCATTCCGCGCAGCACCATACGATTGAGCCGGGCGGCAAAGGCGGCGGTGTCCTCCGGCAATTCGCCATCGAGGATTTGCGCCTGCTCCAGCAACAGCCACGAAATATCCGCCGCCGTTTCTCCCGCGCCGGCAATGGCTGTGACGAGGGGATGGCGCATGTTGATCTCAAGCACCGGCTTCACGCCGGCGCCCTTGTTCTGCTGCGCCAGCAAGCGCTCGAGCTGCTGGTCCCGGCCCGCGCCGCCCGCGACCAGGCAGGACGCGCTTGTCGTGAGCCGTTGCGATACCCGCACGTCGGAGACGCGATCGCCCAGCACGTCCTTGATCGCAGCGATGGTAGTGGCTTCGTCCGGGCCGGATGGCGCTTCGTCCTTGGCATTGTCGTCGAGCAGTGGAATCAACCCGAAATCGATATCGCCCTGGCTCAGCGATTTCAGCGGCTTGCCGCCAAAATCAAGCGGCGCCGCGGTCCAGAACGCGTCGACCGGATCGGTCAGCAACAGCACCTCGATGCCGCGGGCGGTGGCCGATTCCAGTTTGGGGTTGGACTTCAACCGCTCGAGGCTGTCGCCGGTAAGATAATAGATCTCGGTCTGGTTCGGCTTGATGTCCTCGACATATTGCTTGAGCGAGCGTTTCTCGCCAGCGGTCGTGGTGAAGCGCGACAGCGCCAGCAACTTCTCGCGGCGTTCGAAATCCTCCCAGATACCTTCTTTGATCACCGGACCGAACGCGTCCCAGATCTTGGCGAAATTCTCGGGCTCCTTTTCGCCCAAATTTTCCAGCTCACCGATCACACGGCCGGTGACGGCCTTGCGGATTTGCGCGAGCTGCGGATTGTTCTGCAGCATCTCCCTGGAGATATTGAGCGGGAGATCCTCGCTGTCGATCACGCCGCGAACGAAACGCAGATAGGCCGGCAACAGATCAGCATCGTCGGCAATGAAGACGCGGCGGACATAGAGCTTCACCTGTCCCTTGCGCGACGGCTCAAACAGGTCGAACGGCTTGGTCGAGGGCGCGAACAGCAGCACGGCATAGGACTGCCGCCCTTCCGCGCGGTAGTGCAGCGTCATCGCCGGATCATCGAAGACGTTGGCGATTGCACGGTAGGCCTTGGTATAGTCTTCCGGGGTCAACTCCGATTTCGAGCGCTGCCACAGCGCGCTCGCCGAATTGATCTGGCGTGGCTCGCCTTCCTCGGGCTTCAGTTCGATCGGAAACTGGATATTGTCGGAATAGGCGCTGACAATGCGCTCGATCTCGTAAGTCTCCAGATATTTCGCCGCGTCCGGCTTGAGATGCAGGACAATTTCGGTGCCGCGCGTGATGCGGCTTGCGTCTTCTTCGCTCGCGGGAGCGATTTCGAATCCGCTGCCGCCTGATGACGACCAGGTCCAGACCTCATTGGTGCCGGCGCGGCGGCTGGTGACGACGATGCGGTCGGCGACCATGAAGGCCGCATAAAATCCGACACCGAACTGCCCGATCAGCCCGGCGCCCTCCTTGGCCTCGGTGAGGCGCGACAGAAAGGACTTGGTGCCGGACCGCGCGATGGTGCCAAGATTGTCGATCAACTCCTGCCGGTCCATGCCGATGCCGGTGTCGATCACGCTCAGCGTATTGGCTTTCTTGTCCGGCGCGATCTGGATCCGGGGCGCCTCGCCGTCGCCGATCAGATCGGGTGCCGCGATCGCCTCATAGCGCAGCTTGTCGCAGGCATCCGACGCGTTCGAGATCAATTCGCGCAGGAAGATATCGGTTTCCGAATAGACCGAATGCACCATCAAATGCAGCAGTTCGGCGACCTCGGCCTGGAACGGCTTGGTTTCGGCTGCGGTATCGGTATTCGCGGTCATGGGGATCTCGTTTCGCGGAGGGAAAACTGGGGCTGCGGAAAAATCCGATATAGCAACGTCGTCTATAGAGGCAAGCGGGGACGCGCGCCAATGTCCGAGGTTTCGGCCGGAATCGGATGACGAAAATGGAAGCCGGGCCGCCAATAGCCCGGTCAGGTCACGCCGTATTGCCGGCGTCGATGGTCAGGACAGAACCGGTGATATTGCGGCCCCCGTCGCCGAGGAGGTATTCGACCATGCTGGCGACATCGCCGGTCTCTGGCAACCGCCGTAGCGCGCTACGGCTGGCGATGCGCTTGCGTTGATCGTCGCCGAGATTGCCGGTCAGTTCGGTATCGATAAAGCCGGGCGCAATCGCATTCACGGTGATGCCGAGCTTGCCGACCTCACGGGCGAGCGAGCGAGTAAAGCCGGTCGCCGCGGCCTTGGTCGCGCCATAGACCGACAGACCGTTATATCCGGTCGAGGCGATGATCGACGACATGTTGATGATGCGGCCGGCGCCGTCCGCCATCATGTGCCGCACGACATATTTCGTCAGGATGACAGGCGAGAGCACATTGAGGCGCAGCAAGGCCTCGATCTCGGTGTTGTGCATGGTCGCCAGCAGGCCCTCGGTGCCGATCCCGGCATTGTTGACGAGGCCGTAAATGGCGCCGAATTCGTTGCGCAGGCTTTTCACGAAAGCGGGGATGGCGTCGACGGCGCTGAGGTCAAACGCCCTGAAATGAAGGCCACCGCGGCCCTGCTTCACGACGGCGCCAATCGCTTCGCGCAACGCGTCGCTTTCGCTCCGCGCCACCGCGATCACGTTATAGCCGGCAGCGGCAAGCCGTTGCGCAATAGCGAGGCCGATACCGCGGCTTCCTCCGGTCACCAGAACATTATGCATCGGTTCGGGCCAGCTTTCCGGCTGCAGTCACATCGAGCGATGGAACGAACCTGATGACGGCCGGCACCTTGTGGGACGCCAGCGAAGCCTGGCAATCGGCCAGGATGGCCTTGCGAATTTCGTCGCTGCGGCTGGCGCTGTCGCCATCGGCCAGAATGACATCGGCGACCACGATGGCGCCGGTGATCGGGCTGCGGCGCGATTTCGCGCGGGACATCCGCACATCCGGATGCCGGTTGATGACTGCCTCGATTTCCTCGGGATGAACCTTGAGGCCGCCGATATTGATGATACCGCCGCGCCGGCCGACGAAATGATACCGATCGCCGCGCCGTTCGACCATGTCGCCGGTGTCGACGAATCCATCCGTATCGGTCAGCGCGGCCGCCTTCTGGCCGATATAGGCATGCGCTGTGCGTGTCGAGCGAATCCGCAGCGATCCGTCCTCGACTTTCATCTCGACGCCGTCGCGATTGGTGCCGATCATCTCGGCGGGAAAACCCTCAAGGCCATCATTCACCGCAAAGCCGACACCGGCCTCGGTCGAGGCATAGGCGTGACCGACCGAAGCAGCCGGAAAAGCTCGACTTAAGCCATCTAGCACGGCCTGGTCGGCGATCTCGCCGGACAGGCGTACGTAGCGCGGAGCAAAGCCCGAGGCCGCCCCACTCATCAACAACTTGCGCCAATGCGACGGCGTACCTGAAATATGTGAGACGGCTTTCTCGCGTAGCCGCGCCACGTAGTCGGCAATTGGCTCTCCCGGTTCCGACAGCACCATCGAGCCACCGCCGATGACGGCGCGCAGGAAAATCTGCAGGCCGCCGTAGCGCCTGATGTCATAAAAGGTCGCCCATACCGGGGGGGGCACCGCGCGCCGGACCGTCCGCGACGATCGCGCCGGTCAGCGCTTCCAGTGTGTGCCCGACGATTTTCGGAACGCCGGAGGTGCCTGACGTCAGCATCAGCCATTCGGTCGCGCGTTCGGTTTGCGGGCGCGTGGCTTTGCTAAGCGGCGTTTGGGCTGTCGCGATCAATTTGATTCCGGACGCCGCCCATTGTGCGGGATTGTCGGTGACGACGGCATCTATCTCGGCATCTGCGATCAGGCTTGAAAGATGATCCGCGGCGAGATCGGATGGGCACAGCAGCATGCGCCGGACTACGCCGTCCAGTTCCATGATCGCCAGTCCGGACACCAGCTGATCCGCTACGGCCAACAAAACGGAGCGTCCCGAGAGTTCCCCAAGCCGGCCATCAAGACAGGTCTCGCCGGCGAACTCGGTCAGCGACACGACCTGCCTTGCATCCGAAAGCGTGCGTCCCGTTAGATTTGGATCGAGGTAGTCACGCAACGCAAGGATTTCACGCGGGGACATTTTCATAGGCCCTGATGAAGTCGCCTATCGTGAGAGGGAAGCTTGCATCCTCCGCTATGGTAAACGGATCGATGCCGAAATCGTCTTCAAGCCGCGCGACCAGGATCGCGAACGCCAGAGAATCGAAGCCGGTTTCGTGCAGCGACAGATCGTCCGTGAGCGGCGGCAGGGTGACCTGCTGTTCGACGGCAATCTGCTCGATCGCCGAAATAATCCTTAACCTTACCGACATGGATTGTTTCGCCTTATCATTGAATTGTAAAGCGCATGATAGAGCGAAAATGTGAAACAGTATGGTCAGCCCGCGATCTTTTTATGCCCAGTGGTAAACACGATGCCCGCCGCCCCCTGGGCGGGCTTGCCCGGTATCTACCGGGAATTGCGCCGCCGCGAAGACTACAAAGGCCCGCACCAGCCTCGGCCCGGCGACCTCGCCGACACGGCACTCGCCATCTATGGCATGTGAGGCTCGCGCTTGAGGCACATTTAAGGTTTGGGCGTCAGTACGCTGGCGAGGAATTCGGTCGCGCGCGCAATAACGTCCTCGGTCGCATCCGCATTCGCGTCATTGTTCTGGTGCGATGGCGACGGATCGTCGAAATCGTGGGTCGCATCCGGATACAGGCGAAACTCGATGTCGCCGCCAAGCGCGCGGCTCTTCGTGACCAGATCGGCGCAACGGCGCGGCGAGACTTCTTCGTCGGCCGACCCCTGAAACACGCGCACCGGCGCGTAAGGCAGGATGCCGTCGTTGAACTGCCCCTTCAATCCGCAGGCGGGATAAAACACCAGCCCGGCCCGAAAACCCGTCGCAGGTGTTGGCGCGCTGATGCCGGGCGCGGTGCGCGACATCGTCGCCAGCGTGGCGCTTCCACCGTTCGACCAGCCCTGAATGGCAATCCGGTCCGCAACCACATCCTCCCGCGTTCGCAAATAGGCCAGTGCGCCATAGGCATCGAGCGGGCGCACGGTGATTTCATTAAGTGCATCGGGCCGTGAATCGTAGCTGAAACGTGGAAAGCCGTGCGGGTAGCCACGGGGACTAAACCCGTCCACAAGAATGGCGAGATAGCCCTGTTTGGCCCAGATATGTCCCCACGCCTGATGACGCCGGGAAAGCGTTGACGCGTCGTATTTGTCCTTGGCGGCCGAAGAGTAGGCGCCAGCGCGGCCGTGCATCATCACGACGGCGGGCGTTCTCCCCGCGTGCGCCCCTTCCGGCTCGAACACATAACCGACCAGAGTGGTGGCGCCATCGGCGCTCGTGAACGTCACCCGATCGGGCAACGCACCGGATCGCGAAGCTGCGTAGGCCCCGACAATACCCGACATGGATGCAACGACCGCAACGACAAAGGCCGTCCTAGCGGGCCGATCAAGACATGATTTCATACGGCACCCCCGGTTGCGTGCACGGCACCCCCACTGCGCCATGATTGCGCCCGCAAGTCCAGAGTTCTGAAATCTGGAGTCCTGAAATCTAGAGCCTGATCAGGCCTTCCAGTATGCGCGCATGACTGGCTGGATCGATCGGGCGATAGGCGCCGGATGCCGGGTCCTTGAAAAAGATCTGGTCCTTGACGCGCCGGGGATCGAAACCCTCGCCGATCAGCCCCTGCTTCTTTTGCTTGAAGGTCTCGGTATTATCGAGCGTCTTGCACATGCGCACGAAGACCGGGCAGGCGTAGGCCGGCAGCCGGCGCGCGAGATGATCACCGAATTCCTGCAGGTCGAACCGGTCGTCCACGACAACAGCAGCCATGCCCGCGCGGCCATCGGCGCCTCGAACTTCCACGCCGTAGGTGGTTGCGTCGATGACACCGGGACAATCCACCACGGCTTCGTTCACCTCGGACGTTGCGACATTCTCGCCTTTCCAGCGAAAGGTATCGCCGACCCGGTCGACAAAGTGGAAGAAGCCGGCTTGGTCGAGCATCATCAGATCGCCGGTGCGAAACCAGGCATCGCCCTTGACCAGCACATCGCGCAGAATCTTCTTTTCGGTATCGGCGGCGTTGGTGTAGCCCTCGAAGCGGCCACCTCCGCCGTCGGCGGTGCCGATCCGGCCGATGGCTTCGCCGACCTCGCCGCGGGCGCAGGCGACGCAAAGACCATCCGGGTTGCGAACGGGCACACCCAATTCCGGGTCGACGCGAATGATCGCCGCCGGGAAACGATGCGCCAGAAAGGGCGGAATGCGACCGATCGCACCAGGTTTGCCCTCGACATTATAGAGCGAGAAATTGCCTTCGGTTGCTGCATAAAATTCCAGGATCTGCGGAATCGCAAAACGCGCCTGAAAGGCTTCCCAGATATCGCCGCGCAAGCCGTTACCGCAGGCCAGCCGAAGCCGGTGCCGGCTTTCGAATTCGGAGGCCGGCGCTTTCAGAAGATAGCGGCAGAGCTCGCCGATATACTGGAACAGCGTGCAATCCCAGCGCACGATATCGTGCCAGAAATTTCCGACGGAAAATTTCTCCGACAGCACCACCGACGCGCCCGCGCTCAGCATGCTGCACGGCGCGACGATGCCGCCGACGCTGTGAAACAGAGGCAGGCAGTCGAACAACCGGTCTTCCGGCGACGCGCCGGTCAATCCGGCAAACCAGCCGCCCCAATTGAGGATGCGGCGGTGGCTGATGCTGGCGGCCTTCGGCAGGCCGGTAGTCCCCGACGTATAGATCAGCAATGCCCGGTCGTTGATGGTGACTGCGCCACGCTCGGCTGGTGTCAGCGGGCTGCCGTCCAGCCGGTCCAACGCCGCATCGATAAAGGCGTCGCCATTGCCGCCATGGAGCCAGATTTTCGGAGCGCGCGTCAGCAGCGGCACCGCCGTCTCGAACACGGCAGCGAGTTCTTGCGCGAGGATAACGTGGTCCGCCGCCGCGACGTTAATGCAATGCGACAGCGACGATCCCACCAGCTTGGTATTGATGAGCGCCGCGACGCCGCCGATTTTGGTGATACCGAGCCAGGCGGCGATGTAGTCCGGCCGGCCCGGCATGAACAGGCAAACCGTGTCGCCCGCCTTGATGCCCACCGACAACGCCCAGCGCGCGTAACAGTTTACCCGCTCCGTCAGAGCCTGATAGCTGAAGGTATCGGCGTCCGATATCAGGCCGGGACGATCCGGTTGTCGCGCGGCCCAATCCTCCACGACATCCGCAAACAACCGCTGTGGATCGGCCTCGATACGGGACGTCAACTCGATCGCCTTCAGCCAGCTCTTGGCCGCAGACGGTTTTCCCCGCAGCCGCGGGCCGTCGGTCGGTTGCTTGATAACGCCTGCGTTCATGGCTGAATACTTCTTGGCCCAAGCCGCTTATTGGCTCAAGACCTTATACGCCAGGAAAAACTGAAAGCCCGCCCGCAAATTTGCGGACGGGTTCGAAGAAAAACGTTTCCGCTGAGAACGGAGAACGAAAGCCAGTTCGACCAACCAATGCCTGTGAAGTAACCTCGCGCCGAAACTGCGATTTATTTCAGCGAGCTATTGATCGACGAGAATTTGGCGTTGAGGGTGGTGCCGAGGCCGTTAACCGCAGCGATGATCGCGAGGCTGATGCCCGCGGCGATCAGGCCGTACTCGATCGCGGTGGCCGCTGATTCGTCAGCCCAAAACTTTGCAAGAATGTTCTTCACGGTACCTCCTGGTAATCAACTGCCCGATCCTTCGGGGATGCGCAGAGGAACTCTGAGGCCAATAAATTAAAATTAGACGAATTGGCGTGATGAACGATTGATTAAAGTGGCCGGTCGGGACGTCAGCTACTGTGAACGACCAGCTTTTCCTCGGCAAAGAACTGGAGTGCGCCGTAGCCCTCCATATCGACGGCATAGCGAAAATTGCCGTCCGCGGTCGGAAACACGGCGATGACGACGCCGGCTTCATGGTCGTCGGCCGCTTTATCGACCTTCTCGCCAATCGCAAATTTGGACATCGCGAACTCCTTCTGGAATCGTTGACACCAGTATCCGCACAAAATGGTTAACGGTTCTTAAGCAAAAGCCATATCGCATGTGTCGCCTGTTTTCGCGCCAGTGCGCGGACCCTGCCATACGCCGTCCCACACGGCCATAAACCCTTATGGACGCGGAGGATTTTTCCCGCGATGATGGCGCGCTGCGCCACTTTACCGGATTACCGTATGATTGCTGACCGTAGTTCCCCGGACAAAATAACGATCGGCAGACGGGCCCTTCTGCATTCGGCGGCCGTGGCGCTGCTCGGCGCAGGCTGGACGGCCCGGGCGCGCGCCGAATCATACCCGTCCCGTCCGGTGCGATGGGTGGTGCCGTATACCGCAGGCGGCGCCACCGATGTGCTGTCGCGGCTGATCTGCCAGCGCCTGTCGGAGCGGCTCGGCCAGGCGTTCTTTGTCGAGAACAAGCCGGGCGCGGGCAGCAATATCGGCACCCAGGCCGTCATCAGCGCGCCGCCGGACGGATACACCCTGCTGCTGACGAGTACTGCCAACGCCATCAACGCGTCGTTCGATCCCTCGCTTCCTTACGATTTCGCCAGGGGTATCGCGCCGGTCGCGGGCGTCGCGCGCATTCCGCTGGTGCTGGTGGTCAATAATGATCTTCCGGTCCGCAACGTCGCTGACTTCATCGCCCACGCCAAGGCCAATCCGGGCAAAATGAGCATCGCCTCCTCCGGCATCGGCACGTCGCTGCATCTGTCCGGCGAATTGTTCAAGGCGATGGCCGGGATTCAATTCATTCACATCCCCTATCGCGGGTCGGCGCCAGGCCTGTCCGATGTAATGGCCGGCCAGATCCAGGGCATGTTCGACAACGTCACCTCCTCTTTCGAGCTGGTGCGGTCGGGAAAATTGCGTGCGCTCGGCGTCACGACAAGGGAGCGATCGGAAACCATGCCGGAGGTACCGCCGATCGCCGATACGCTGCCGGGATATGAGACTACGTCGTTTTACGGCGTCGGCGCCCCGCGCGGCACGCCGCGGGAAATCGTCGAATTGCTGAATCTGGAAATCAATGACGCCCTTGCCGACCCCACGATCCGGCAGCGGCTCGGCGAACTCGGCGCAATTCCTATTCAAGGCAATGCCACCCAGTTCGGCGCCATGCTCGACACCGAGACCGAGCGCTGGCGCAAGGTCGTGGAATTGTCGGGACAGAAGAAGGAGTGATTTCCGGATCATGCTAGTGCGCCGCCGCCGGCTTGCCGCTTCGCTTGACCGCGCGCAATGACAGCGCCAGCGGAACCATCACGCCGGCGATGACGGCGAGCGCGACGAACACATCGATATAGGCCAGGATCATCGCCTGGGTCTGGACCAACTGACCGATGAAAGCCGTGCTGGTACCGCCAGCGCTGCCGGTCGCCATATGCGCCCTGAAGTAGGCCTGAACCTGATTAAGCGTATCGGCATAAAACGGATTCCAGGACCCGACATGCTCGGCCAGGCGGCTCTGGTGAAATTGTTCGCGCCGCGCAAGCACGGTCTGCGACAGCGACACCCCCATCGAACCACCGAAATTGCGCGCCAGGTTGATCAGCGCGGAAGCCTGGTCGGTCTTGTCAGGCGGGATGCCGTCATAGGACGCGGTGGTAATCGGAATGAAGATCAAGGGGAGTCCGATGCCGAGATAGATGCGCGACCACGCAAAGAACCAGAAATCGGCGTCCGCCGTCATTCGAAACAAATCGATCATCGCGCAGGCCGCAATTGCCGCACCGACGCTGATCAGATAGCGCGGCTGCACGAAGCCCAGCCGGCCTACGACGACCATCATCACCATCGTCACCGCGCCGCCAGGTGAGATCGCGAGGCCTGCAAGCGTGGCTGTGTAATTGTACTGGTCCTGCAGCAATTGCGGCAACGCCTGCGTGGTCGCGATCAGCAACGCACCCGTCGCCAGCATGATCAGGAAACAGGTCCCGAACTGGCGGCCTGCCAGCATCCGAAGATCGATCAGCGGCTGCTCGCGATTGAGCTCCCACGGTATGAAGAGAAGAAAAGCCGTCGCCGAGATTGCAGCAAAGGTGACGATGAAATTTGAGGAGAACCAGTCGTCGATCTGGCCGCGGTCGAGCACGACTTCCAGCGCGCCGAGAAACATCGCGACCAGGATAAAACCGACAATGTCGAAATTCGGACCCTTGGCCCACAGCTTCGCACGTTCCTTTTGTTGCTGCTTCGCGGAAGTTGGAATGATAAAATAAATCAAAACCAGCGAAATCAGACCCACTGGCACGTTGATCAGAAAGCACCAGTGCCAGGAAACGTTGTCGCTCAGCCATCCGCCGAGGGTCGGTCCGACCACAGGCGCCACGACGACCGCGATTCCATAGAGCGCAAAGCCCTGGTTGCGTTTCGCCGGCGGAAAGGCGGCAGCGAGAATCGACTGCGCGACCGGCGTCATGCCGCCGCCCGCCAATCCTTGCATGATACGAAAAACCAGCAGCGCCTGCAGATTCCAGGCAAAGCCGCACAGCAGCGAGCTGACCGTGAACAGCGCAATACAAACGAGAAAGAAGTTCTTGCGGCCGAACATCTTGGCGATCCAGCCGCTGGCACACAGCACGATCGAATTGGCGACAAGGTATGTTGTGATGACCCAGGACGCCTCGTCGCTGGAGACCGCCAGCCCCCCGGAAATATAGCGCAGCGCGACGTTCGCGATCGTGGTGTCGAGCACTTCCATGAACGTCGCGACCGAGACCAGGATCGCGATCAGCCATGGATTGGCATTGCCGTATTCGGATTGGTTGGCGGCGGCGGCATCTGACATCCCGGCATTCCGCCTAGGGACGCACGGTGACGGTCGGCACCACCGACATGCCCGGCCCGAGTTCGATTTCGGGACGCGCATCGAACGTGATCTTGACCGGCACGCGCTGAACCACCTTCACATAATTTCCAGTCGCGTTTTCAGCCGGCAGCAGGCTGAATGCGGTGCCGCTGCCCGCCTGCACGCCGTCGACATGCCCCGGAAACGACCGGCGGAAGGCGTCGATGCTGATCGTCACGGGCTGCCCGGGCCGCATGTCGGCCAGTTGGGATTCCTTGAAATTGGCCGTCACCCAGATATCCAGCGGCACCACCACCATGATCGCCTGCGCCGGTGCGGCCAGCGCGCCGACCGCGGCGGTCAGCTTGGCGACGCGGCCGTCCACCGTCGCGCGCAATTCCGTGCGCTCAAGATTCGCGTCGGCCTGTGCCTTTTGCGCCTTGCCCTGATCTACTTGCGCTGCCGCGACCGCCTTCTGGGCCGTCAATACGTCGATTTGCCGTTCCGCCGATATCTTGGCGGCCGACGCGGCGGCAAGCCCCGCCTGCTTGCTCAGCAAGTCGGATGAGGCCTGCTGGGCCCGCTGTACGGTGCCGGAGCCGGTATTGACGAGATCCTGATAACGCTTGTTCTCGTCCTGCGAGAAATTGAGCGCCGCCTGGGCTTCGGCTTCCTGCTTGGTCGCCTGCTCGATCTGCGACTGCTGCACACCAGCCTGCGCCTCGATGTTCCTCATCGTCGCCTCGGCCTGGCGGATTTGCGCGGCGGCCTGATCGACCGCGGCCTGATAATCGCGCGGATCGATCTTGGCCAGGAGATCGCCGACTTTTACAGGCTGGTTATCGCTGACATTGACCTGCACGATATTGCCGGTGACCTGCGGGCTGATCAAAACCGGCCGGCCGTCGATGAAGGCATCGTCGGTGCTTTCATAATGCCGGGCATGCAAATACCAGAGCGTGCCCGCGATCACGCCGGCGACGATCAGCCCAAGGCAAACGATCATCGCGACCGGATGCTTTTTAATCGCACCGGAAAATCCGGTCGGCCCCTGCTCCTTCGGCTCTGAATCGGCCTCGTCGGGATTTTTGTCCGGATCTTTGCGGGCGCTATCGCGCTGCTCGCCCTTCGAACTGACATCTATTCTGTCGCGAACCGGTTGCACGTCCGGACGGCGGCGATCGCCGCCATCGGGACGTGGATCGACAGCATGGATATCGCGAGCGTCAGCGGAACTCATAAAGCCTCGCAATTCAGTCAAAATGGAACTTCAAGGGGGACAAACGGCGCCATGCAGCAAGGGTTCCGTGTCGGAACGGGGGATCTGGGATGCGGAGCCCAACTCGTCGTTCTCTCTCAACGTCGTCCCCGCGGACGCGGGGACCCATACGCCGCGGCCTATCGTTGAAAAACGCTGTTCGACGGCTTCTGCACAACACACCATCCTGTGGTTATGGGTCCCTGCGTTCGCAGGGACGACGGATGTGAGGACACACCTCCGCGTTCCCGCGGCGCGACGCGCCCGAAGTTTTGCTGGAAATTCTCGCTCCTCCAAACAGAGGGCGCAGGGAAAGCCGGGTGTCCGATGCACCCGCAGCCGCGCGTGTAGTGGTAGTAAGCACGCGCGTTAGTCACCACGAGTTCACCGGAAACATCCGGCTTTCCCCGCGCAATGGTTTTAACGGCTTATTTCGTGCTCTCCCCGGTGACCGGGCTCTTTTGCCACCGTCATTAGCGCCGTCTGAAGCGCCAACTTGACACCAGCGTCGGGGTGTCAGGACCACACGACTTCGCCGTCCGCGTCAGTATCGTTCGCCCGCACACTTGCATGTACCGACACCGTCGCGTCCACCGCATCCCGCACCCAACGATCCGTGACGACCATGAAGCGCCCCTCTTGTGAGCGCGGGATGGCGCGGGTTCTAAAGATGTTTCTAAGGGCGCGAGAAATGATTTATTTTTGCGAGGGGGGACTGGACAGCTAGAATCAAGTTGAATGTGCTGAGCAAATTAAGTTTTGCGTGAAATCGAATTTCGGGTCTGCGCGAAGCATACGCAAAGCAATTGCTGCGAGTGATTTGCTCGTACGCAAATCAGTGGACGCCCGTCACTCAGACGCACACAAAACACGTCGCCCTTACAATATCTTTCTCCACGGAATCATTCTCCATCAAGTAATACAATCACTTTCTGCGATACTCTACTTAGGGTATAATCACGCTTTCGGACTTGGAGGATTTCGCAGTGAAAATGCCAATTGACTTAATCGCTGCCTGTCAGATGTTTCTTATTCCATCGACCATTCTGTTCGGAGCATTAGGTGTAGCCGCATCGGAAGGACTCAAAACTCTGATTTCAATTATGGGCGCCGCGACGAGCGTTGTCTGGCTCATGTGCATATGGAATTGGGGAGACATGCCGAACGTTGACCGTTCGTCTGTGCTCATACTGGCCGGGATATTTGTTTTTGCTTGGGTTGGGTCATTTGTTACCCACTTTTATTACGGCTGCACATCTGGTTGGAAAAAGCCGGCCGAAGATACTGCTCTCAAAAATAACAAAGCTTCTTCCTGCCATCACAACCCTGAGCGTTAGCGGCGGGAGAATTAATCGTGAATTATGACGACCCAGAATTTAAGCAGCGCGTCGCACAAATCCGCGACCGTGCGGAAAACATGAATAAGCTAACGCTTTCCATTTTACGCAACCATTTGGAAGCCGAGCAGATAATGAATGGCTACATCACCGCAAATGGCGGTTCGAAAAAGAAGCTTCAGAAGATGAAATTCTCTGACAAAATGGTTAAATGCAAGCAATTAGCCAAAGGTGAGGAAAACGAACCTTGGTGGGACATTCTAAACTCCGCCAATAGCCTTCGGAATACCATCGCACATAGTCTCGATACCGACCAAATTGATCGCAGAATGGCTGAACTCAAAGAGAAATATTTGGCGACTATGACTCCAGAGAATGCCGCCGCAATAGAGGATCAGCCAGACGAATATATCGCGATGATGGCTTGCTCGACTTGCGCCGGCTTCATCGCGACTCTTGAGAGTCGCATTCCTCCAAAGGAGTAGGTTCTTTCCGGCCTGGATACTCTCGTTCGGCCCAAACGTGCTTGTGCACGGCTTGAGCATTGGGAAAACGGCATCTATCTACAAGCAGGCCTCCGGAGCTAGAATCGTCCGCCAATAAAACTGCATCGCCCAATGGTTGTGTATAAATGATCCGGAAACGGCGTCGGAATGGCGCAAAAAAGTTCCGATTCACATTAAGATAACACACTAAGCCATTGAACTTGCTGCTCACGAATATTTTACAGGAACTAAAGCAACAAACTGATCCGTAAAAATCTTTATCTTCTGAGACTCACGCACATCCCGTGCAGATAGTCTCCTAGGAGATATTGATGACTATTATGGAAGTTGCGGCGTACGCATCTATCGTGTCCGCGATTTGCGCCGTAACGATGGTCTGCTTCGCGTACCTTAAGTGACGAGGCAACAGAGTGATCCCCACGGGGCCAGTTGCAGGCTTCCAAAGATGGCTCACAACTATATGGGCGCAGCTTCGGCTTCGCAGATAGCATGTAGTGACCTCACCAACACATAGGGCCACCCCTCACGAGGGTTGGCCCGTACTTGTAAGAGCGCTGTCCTTCCGTACCTCTGAGTCAGTTATGATGACGTAAGCATAAACCCGACTTCCAAAAATCGTACTGCTTTCGGGCCGATTGGGGTACGGAAGAAGGTCTACTTCGCACGACCCGTTGGCTCAGCCGATCCTACGAGCTATTGGGCGCATTACGCGCACCGCATTACGGAGTTCGGCAACGACAATGGTCGATGAGCTAATTTCCACACAAATGGCCGAACGCGAAATCTTGCGATTTCATGAATCGCCAACCCGTAGGGTTGAGCACTTGCGATACCCATCACCTTGCTGCGCGACAACAATGTAATGGATATCGCTGCGTTCAACCCATCCTGATGCCTTTCGGGACGATGTCCGCTCGCAGGGCCGGCCGGTGCCCCCAATAATATATCGCCCAGCACACAACCAGCCGTTGCTCTCGCGTCTTAGTTGTAAGAGAATACCGCAGGGCTGGGGGGTAGAATTTATGAGTCGCGTGTTATTGGCGATTGCCATTGGCGTCGCATTGTCGGCTTGTGCCGGTCGTGATCCGGCACCTATCGCAACTGTGCAGGTGCAGGACGCCTATTCCGACTGCACGATGATCCGGGCCGAAATTGAAGGCAACAATCAGAAAGCCAAGCAGCTCGCCGACGAGTCCGGCATGAAGACCGCGCAAAACGTCGCCGCCGGCGTCGTTGGTGTTGTCATTTGGCCTGTATGGTTTGCGATGGATACAAAAGGTGCGGCCGGGACCGACGCCGCCGCCTTGCAGTCGCGCCAGCAATATCTCACGACGCTGGCGACGCAGCGTTGCCAACCCGGATATCGACAGCCGCCGCCGCCCGGCTACGGCTCGCCTCCCCAAGGCTATCCCGCACCGCCGCCACCGCGGCAATGAACCCATGCCGACTTACACGACGCAGATTACTTGCTCGACGGCCTAATCCTACGCTTTAACGTCGATTGATTACTGTGATAACGAGGGTATTTAATATGGTCGATATGTCCGCAATTGCCGGAATGATGTCTGCCCTAAAGGGCGCAACCGATATCGCTGCCGCGATGAAAGGCCTGCATGACGCGACATTGGTCCAAAGCAAGGTAATAGAGCTACAGGCAAAAATCCTTGAAGCTCAGGCCAGTGCTTTTACTGCAAATGAAGAGCGTATGACCCTACTTCAGAAAATCGAGGTACTTCAATCTGAGGTTGAGCGACTGAAGGGCCTTAAAAGGCACAGGCGAAAGATGTCCAAGTTGCGGCAAACACGAACTGCGGGTCGAACGATCCGTACCGAGTCCCATGTTCGGTGATCTTGGCGTGAGAGATCACCACCTAAAGTGCGCGGCCTGTTCGTTCGAAGATGTCAGGACAAATCCTCGGTAAGAACTCCCGCACTTTATTCGCGCGTTTCTCGGCGGACCCACCTTCGAATTAGCCGTTGGATGCGCATATGCTCCATCCCTTTTCGGCATAGACCCACAGCGCGTAGGATAGGTAGAGCTTTCGAAACCCATCACCGGATCACCACGATGAAGCGACGGTTTTAATGCGTATGGCTACGCTCAACCCGAGCGCAAAAGGCGGCTCGACAACGGGCCGAGTAGAATAGAGATATCGGTTCTTATCGGCTGCACAACCCGAAAGGGGTTCACCTATCTAACATCGTCCCATTTCCCAAGAGATAGCTGCTTAAACCGTTTTGGCTCCGCTCAATGCGGCGCTTTTTCTTTTGTAGAAACGCTTGCATTATTCTACTTTAGCGCGATTAAAGGCTTGGGGAATAAATGACTGAGCAAATGGTTCTGCAAAAGCCTGGGGTAGAAATCACAACTAAGATCGCAAAGTTTGGCACCATTTCCTATCAAGTGGCTAACATCGGAAGTGTGTCGGTCTACACCGCTCGAAAAATAAATCCGATCGCAGCCGCTATGGTCATTCTAGGAATTGCTGCCGGGCTTTACGCAAACGGCCAGAGGGAGCACGGGCTTGATCCATCGTTTGCTTTTTGGATCGCGACCGCGCTCATTCTCGGCGGCATTGTTCTACAACTATTCTGGCCAAGGAAGGAGTTCACGTTCGTTCTCAAAACATCGAGCAACGACGTGCACAAGATCGTTTCCCCGAACGGTGAATATCTGGACTCACTGCAAAGCGCGATCGAGACAGCATTTGTTGCGCGGACATAGTCGACAGGATGGTAATGATCGTTCGTCGAGGCGCGAATAAAAGATGATGGCAGCCGATCATAAGCCGGCGGATCTCGCTGCGCTCCACCCATCCTGCGGCCTGTCCGACACCTCATCCGGCCCCCATTCCGGGCTGTAACCGCCCAGCGCCGGGTGATACATCTCGTCGCCGCTGTGCTGGGTGAACTCGACGTTGAGCCGGTCTTCGCGCAGACCGAGACTCTCCATGCAGTGGGCGCAAAGCGCCTTCGCCACCTCCATGCGCAGCTCCGCGGATCTGCCGCGCCTGATGTCCAGCATGAGGACGGATACCGGCACCGGATCGGCGCCGGCCTCGGCGATCCGCCACACGCCGCCGTCGCCCAGTTCGCGGATCGCGACGCTGATCCGCCTGATATCGACGGACATCAGCCTCGCATAGGTTTCGCTCATCTTCGCCGCGAGAAGCTGCTTGTCGGCGGCGGGATAGTGCGCGTTCACATCGAGCTGAAGATAGGGCATTGGAAACTCCAATAACGAGCGGCGCTGGATATGAGGTCCAGCGCCGGCCAGGGTCAAGCCGTGTCACACCGCGGAAGTCTGTGCGAGCCCGTAGCGCTTCGACGGTGTCGTACCGCCGAGTTGCGACGCCATGGCGCGGCGCGCGGCTTCATAGTCGTCCCAGACCTTGCCGTCCTGCAGCACCGGGATCGTGACCACTTCACCCTGATCGAGACCGGCCAGCGCGGCATCGACCAGGTTTTCCGGCGTCATCACGATGTGCTGCGGAAGCTGGCTGACCGGCTTGCCCGCCAGTTCCCAGAAGTCCGTCGCCGTGGCCGCGGGAAGAACGGCCTGGATGCGCAGGCCCTTTGAAGCCAGTTCGTGCTGCAGGGATTGGCTGAGCGCGGTCACGAAAGCCTTGCTGGCTCCATAGACGCCGTTCAGCATCTCAGGCGCGATGCCGACGACCGAGGAGATATTGATGATCGTGCCGGCGCCGCGTGACACAAAGGCCGGAGCAACAGCATAGGTCAGGCGGGTCAATGCCGCGACGTTGAGCGCTATCAGCTCGTCCATCTTGTTCACATCGGTGTCCAGCAACGGCATGATCGCGCCGACGCCGGCGTTGTTGACGAGCATGGTGATGCTGGCGTCTTCGCGCAGGATTTTTTCGACCCTGGCAAGGTCGGCCCTGGCATTCAGGTCGGCCGGAACGACCTCGATGCTGCGGCCCGTTGCGCTCGTCAGTTTTTTCGCGAGCGCATTCAGGCGTTCCTGATTGCGGGCCACAAGGATGAGGTCGTAACCGCGGCGGGCGAGCCTGTCGGCATAGACAGCGCCGATGCCCGACGATGAACCTGTGATGAGGGCGGTGCCCTTGTTTTGCGTGTTGGCCATTTGCTTTCCTTCCACTGTGTTGTGCCGGGCCATTGGGCGCGGGCTGGAAATGTAGCCGGGGTGGTGCGTGGCCGAAATGTCGTATATATTACCTTTTCAGGACATGGATGTTTTCAGGATTCGGAGGAAATTCGGCATGCAGCGTATCGGCTTCGTCGTTTTCGACGGTTTTCAATCCATGAGTTTCGCCGCGCTTTCGGTGTTCGAATATGCCAATTTCCTGAAGGAGAAACCGCTTTACGAGATGCATTTCCTCTCGGAAAAAGGCGGCCTGGTGCGGTCATCGACGGGCATGGTCGTCGACTCCAAACCGTTCGGCTCCGCCACTTACGATACCGTGATCGTCGGCGGCGGAACGTCGATTCTGGAAAATCCACCTGAAGCCTTGCTGGCCTTCATGCGCAAGGCGCTGAAGCGCTCGCGCCGGGTCGCATCGATCTGCACCGGTGCCTTCATTCTCGCGGAAGCCGGCATTCTCGATGGCAAGCGCGCGACCACCCACTGGTGGCATGCGCGCGAACTTCAGACGCGGTTTCCAAAAGTGAAAATGGAAGAGGACCGGATTTTTCTCATCGATGGGAATGTGTGGACATCTGCGGGCATGACCGCCGGGATCGACCTCGCGCTGGCGATGGTCGAGAAGGACCTCGGCGCCGAGGTCACCCGCTCGATCGCGCAAAAGCTCGTGGTCTATCATCGCCGCGCGGGCGGACAATCCCAGCATTCGGCGTTGCTTGAACTGGAGCCCAAGTCGGATCGCATTCAAAACGCGCTCGCTTTCGCCAAGAAGAATCTTCACACCGATCTGTCCGTGGAGCAATTGGCGGAGGCGGCTCATTTAAGCCCACGGCAATTCAGCCGCGCCTTCCGTGCCGAGACCGGACAGTCCCCCGCCAAAGCCGTTGAAAACCTTCGCCTTGAAGCAGCAAGACTGATGATGGAACAGACGCGCCATTCGATCGACGAGGTGGCCCAGGAAACCGGCTTCGCGGATCGCAGGCGTATGCGCCAGGCTTTCCTGCGCGTGTTTGGTCAGCCACCGCAGACGATCAGGCGAAACGCCCGAGCGGAAACTCTGGCGGAAGCGAGCGCGTAGGATGGGTCGAGCCCTTGCGAAACCCATCACCTCCTCGCAATGCCGTGGCGACGTGGTGAGTATCGCGCCGGCCGCCTCAAAAGCGGGAACAATCCGCAAGAGTTCCACTTAGCGCCCAATCATGTCGATAGCATTAGAAGGCCGTTAATTGTGCGCAGCAAAAACCGCTCGGTAACGCGCGGGTTTTTGGCACATCGGGTACGTTGGATGCTTAATGTGAGACGGCAAAAGCATTCGATCGGATCAATGAAGCTCGAAATCACCACGCTTCGCGACGCGCTCGCCCACACCGCCAGAC
The DNA here is from genome assembly GCA_037201505.1 of Bradyrhizobium sp. Taxonomy (GTDB): domain Bacteria; phylum Pseudomonadota; class Alphaproteobacteria; order Rhizobiales; family Xanthobacteraceae; genus Bradyrhizobium. Next base: position 5,662 of record JBBCHO010000012.1, on the reverse strand, counting down.
GGGTGACTATCGCGGTTTGTTCGACCGCCGTGCTGACATTGTTGATGATTGCCGCCACTTTCGGGACTGATCCCGAAGCCAGTGTCAGGCTGGGCAGCGTAGCGGCCCATGGGGTCATGATAGGGACCGCCATCGCCGCGCTTCTTGCCGGGTTGCTTACCTATCGGTCGGCGCTTTTAATGCAGGAACTCAACCTCGCGCGGGCCGAATTGTCGCACATCTCGCAAACCGATCCGCTCACCGGAATGCTGAACCGGCGAGGATACAACGAAGCCGCATTGGCGGCACTGGCGAGGGCCAGCGACGCCAGGGTTTCCGCGGTCGCCCTGATGTGCGATATCGACCGCTTCAAGGCGATCAACGATCAGTTTGGACACGAATTCGGAGACAAGGTTCTGGTCGAAATCGGCGATGCGATCCGCTGCTTTGGAGAGGCAAACGGCATGTTGGTCGCTCGGCACGGAGGCGAGGAATTCGCAGCCTTGATGATCGACGTTACTGCCGAACAAGCCATCCAATACGCCAATCAGTTGCGACGCATATGCGCGGCAACAGAAATTCTCAATGAAGATGGTTCATTTGCATCCGTGACCGTGAGCATCGGGCTCGCGTCGTCGCGCCAGAACCCCAATTTGCCCGATATAATGCGAACGGCCGATCGGGCTCTCTACGTCGCCAAACACGAAGGTCGCAATCGCGTCGTCGTCCGGGCTGATCTCCGCGCCAACGCTGTCGCCGCCTGACACGCGGCCTGCGCGCCGCGCTGTGCGCTCACAGACGCATATCCGCTCCCGCAAAGTCCCGGCATTGCTCGCGACGAATTCAACGCTATATGGCGGGAGAGCGCGGGTTTTGTTTCCAAGCCCGTGAACGCCTGCACGTATTTCACGCCGCCTCACTTTCCCGGAGTTTTGATGACGCCCCTCTCCATTCTCGATCTCGTCCGGGTCACCCAGGAAACCGACGCGCGTGGCGCGCTCAACAATGCGCGCGATCTCGCCGTGCATGCCGAGGGCTGGGGATACCGGCGGATCTGGGTGGCCGAGCACCACAACATGGCGGGCATCGCCAGCGCGGCGACATCGATCGTGCTTGCCCATATTGCCGAGGGCACCACAACGATCCGCGTCGGCGCCGGCGGCATCATGCTGCCCAACCACGCGCCCTATGTGATCGCCGAGCAATTCGGCACGCTGGCGCGGCTGTTTCCGGGCCGCGTCGATCTCGGGCTCGGACGGGCCCCCGGCACCGATCAACTGACGCTGCGCGCGTTACGCCGTACGCCGGAGGCGGCTGATAATTTTCCGCAGGACGTCCTCGAAGTGCAGGCGTTTCTGGCGCCGGCCGGTCCCGATCAGCGTATTCAGGCGGTGCCGGCCGCGGGCACCAACGTGCCGCTATGGATCCTCGGATCGAGCCATTTCGGCGCGATGGTCGCCGCCGAACTGGGATTGCCTTATGCGTTCGCTTCGCATTTCGCGCCCGAGCAATTGCTACAGGCGCTGCATATCTACCGTGAGCGCTTCAAGCCATCCGAGCAACTGGACCGTCCTTATGCGATGGCCGGCGTCAACATCATCGCGGCCGAAAGCGACACTGAGGCCAGGCGCCTCGCCACGACGCAGCAGATGTCATTCACCAATATGGTGCGGGGTACGCGCGGCCTCAGCCAGCCGCCGATCGACGATATCGAAAGCTATTGGTCGCCCCCGGAAAAAGCGCAGGCCCAGCGCATGCTCGCCCGCTCCATCATCGGATCGGCCGCGACCGTTCGCGAAGGGATCAGCGCGCTGGTCAGGGAGACCGGGGCGGACGAACTGATCGTCGTTTCCGATATCTATGATCATCCGACCCGGCTGCGCTCGTTCCAGCTGATTGCGGAGGCCGCAGCGGGGTAGCGGCTCGGATGGGTTGAGCACTCGCGAAACCCATCACGTTGTCGCGCGGCGATACTGATATGATGGGTATCGCTTCGCTCCACCCATCCGAAACCCATCACCTTGTCGCGCGCACCGATGTGATGGACGCTCATCAGCCCAGTTGCTTGAGGAACTCGTCATGATTCATCGGGCGTGAAAACATTCCGAAATTATGGGTCAGCGCCATGTCCTGCGCTTCCTGGCTCAGTGTGGCCGTGCAGTCTTTCAGCGTGACGACGTCGAATCCGCGCTCATAGGCGCTGCGCATGGTCGATTCGACGCAGCAATTGGTGAGAAAGCCGGCCAGCACGACGGTCTGGATTCCCTTGCTGCGCAGGATGAAATCAAGGTTGGTGCTGGGAAAGGCGTCGAGGCCTCGTTTGCCCTCGACAATGATGTCTTCGGGGTGCGGATTGAGCACGTCGACGATTTCCGCGCCCCACGATCCCTTGCGAAACGCCTTGTTATCGACAACGCCCTTGAGGATTCCATAGGGGTGGGCAGTAAGTTCGCCGTAACCCTCGGCAAAGGTGATGGGCGCATGCATGACCATGGCGCCCGCGGCGCGGCCTTTGGTCGCGACTTCGACCGTGTTGGCGAGCATGTTGTTGGCCTGCATGACGCCTTTGACACCGTCATGAAAAACACCACCCGCGGTCGTAAAGTCGTTCTGATATTCGATCAGGACGATGGCTGTCGTTTCCGGCTTCATTGGCTGTTCTCCTGTCGTTTCCAGCTTCTGTTCCCTCTCGGCGCGGGGTCGATCGAAGCGATGCCCTGGTTCGGGTCGAAGCCAGTATCCCGTATTCCGGCGTGGCCGGGTAACAGCCCATTGTTACCTTTGCGGCAAAAGACCCGCTCCCTCCCATTCCTGCCGATATCGCCAGAGCGATGGAAAGGGGTGGCGGCGTTTTCCGGCCCGTAGTAGTTTTGCGCGATCCGCCCCACGCCCGTCATGCGGAGGTGTTCATGTGCAAGATCTTTATCAGTGCTGATCCGGCTCTCTACGAGACCGCGACCCGGTCGATACGCCTGCACGGGGTCGTCACCAGCATTCGGCTGGAAACGCTGTTCTGGAACGTGCTGACCGAGATCGGCCGGCGCGACGACGTGAGCCTCAGCCAGCTGATCACCAGGCTTTATGACGAAATCACCGAAGCCCGCGGTGAGGTCGAGAATTTCGCCTCGTTCCTGCGGGTGTGCTGCCTGCGCTATCTGTCGCTGCAGCTATCCGGCGGCATCCCCGGTGACGTCTCGGTTCCGATCCGGTCACTGGATGCGAACTCGGTGCTGGCGCGGGAACGCGTCTCTCACAAACCCACGGTCCCGGCGATTTGAACGACTGACGTGCTACGCGAGCGACGGCTTTTTGCTTGCGAACAAGAAATGGCAATGGAAGGTGCGCTCCCTCTCCCGCTTGCGGGGGAGGGCTGGGGTGGGGGTGCTTCCGCAAACGCCGATGCGGACGATAGATTTCCCCCACCCGCCACGCACCGGAGCGCAATTGCGCTCCTGAGCGTGGCGACCTCCCCCGCAAGCGGGAGAGGTAAGCCGCAATCACTTGAGCGGGAAATGCACCATGCTGACGCCGCCGGACGCGTAATTGGGGACGTCGCCCGCGACCGCTTTTCCCTCCGGCGATCCAAGCGCGCTCATCAACGCGGCTTCGCTTTCGAAATCGGCCTCGAACACGCAGAACGGCGCCTTGCCGGGCCCGAGCGGCTTGACGTCGAACGAATAGGTAGCGGACTTCAGCCCCGGAAGCTTGTGCGCCAGCGGCACGTGGGTCTCGACATAATATTTTTTGAAATGCGCCGGATCCTTCGGCTCGTTATATGAGACCAGCATTCTGTGCATTGGCTTCCTCCCGAATTATTATGATGCGCCTGTTAGCGGCGGCCCAGACAATCATAGCATGGCCGCGATCCGCAAGACCTCGCTGCCGGAACTGCCGGCAACGTGACCTTGTGGATCGAAAAGCCCGGCGGATCGAAAAACCCGCGATTGTGCAACCTGCGTTCGGCCTTGCGTCAGGCCGCTTTGGCTTTCGCCACATGGCCGGCGATCGCATCCATCAGCACCGGCGACAGGCAATCATAGGGCTCAAGCCCTAACTCCTTGAGGCGCGCACGGATCGCGGGCATCTCGGACGGGTTGACGCCGGTCTCGATGACAGAGGATACGAACGCCGCAAAGCCCGGGGCCGCCGAACCGCCTTCGGTGAAGAGTTCGGGATGGATGAAGTCCAGGCCGTAGAACGGATGCGCCTTGTTCTCGATGCGGCCAAACATGTGGGTGCCGCAGACCTTGCAGGCGTGCCGCTGGATCGTCTTGGAGGCATCGACGATGTGAAGCTTGTCGCCGTTCTCCAGCACGGTCACGTTCTCGCGCGGAACCACCGCAATGACGGAGAACACCGCGCCTTCCGGTTTCCAGCACTGGGTGCAGCCGCAGGCGTGGTTATGGGCGACGTCGCCCTTGACGCCGACCTTGACCTGCTTGTCCTTGCATTTGCAGACCAGCGTGCCGCCGGCAAAATGCCCCGAACCTTTCTTGACCCCGTTATCAACCGCTGGATGGATGTGAACAGTCATAGGCCTATCCTCCTTGTGTTTGACGTTTGTTGTGGACTTCAGAACACGACAACCGAACGGATCGACTTGCCCTCGTGCATCAGATCGAATCCCTTGTTGATCTCCTCGAGCTTGAGGACGTGGGTAATCATGGGATCGATCTCGATCTTTCCGTTCATGTACCAATCGACGATTTTCGGCACGTCCGTGCGGCCGCGCGCGCCGCCGAACGCCGAGCCCTTCCAGACCCGGCCGGTCACCAGCTGAAATGGCCGGGTGGCGATTTCCTTGCCGGCTTCGGCGACGCCGATCACGACCGAAACACCCCAGCCGCGATGGCAGGCTTCCAGCGCCTGCCGCATGACGGTGGTGTTGCCGGTGCAATCGAACGTGTAATCGGCCCCGCCATCGGTTAGGCCGACCAGATGCTGCACGATATCGCCTTCGACCTTCTTCGGATTGACGAAGTGCGTCATGCCGAAGCGGCGGCCCCATTCTTCCTTGGAGTCGTTGATGTCAACACCGACGATCTTGTCGGCCCCCGACCATCCGCGCGCCCTGGATCACGTTGAGGCCGATGCCGCCGAGACCGAACACCACCACATTGGAGCCCGGCGTTACCTTGGCCGTGTTGACCACCGCCCCGACGCCGGTGGTGACGCCGCAGCCGATGTAGCAGCTCTTGTCGAACGGCGCGTCCTCGCGAATCTTGGCGAGCGCGATCTCCGGCAGCACCGTGAAATTCGAAAAGGTCGAACAGCCCATATAATGGAAGATCGGCTTGCCCTTGTGGCTGAAGCGCGAGGTGCCGTCGGGCATCACGCCCTTGCCCTGGGTCGCGCGAATTTGCGTGCACAGATTGGTCTTCTGGCTGAGACAGCTTTTGCACTGCCGGCATTCCGGCGTGTAGAGCGGGATCACATGGTCGCCCGGCTTCACCGACGTCACGCCCGGCCCGATCTCGCGGACGATGCCCGCGCCCTCATGACCGAGGATCGAGGGGAAAATTCCTTCGCTGTCGAAACCGTCCAGCGTATAGGCGTCGGTGTGGCAGATTCCGGTCGCCTTGATCTCGACCAGCACTTCGCCGGCTTTCGGACCTTCCAGATCGAGCTCGACGATTTCGAGCGGCTTCTTGGCTTCGAACGCGACTGCGGCGCGTGTTTTCAT
>JBBCHO010000011.1:0-107171 GCA_037201505.1 Bradyrhizobium sp. | reverse complement strand
GCTTCTCTCCCGTATTGCAGTTCCGCTTCTTCGTCGGATGATTTCAATTACAATATTTGCAAACGCAACTATTTGTCAATCTGGAATTTTAGCCGCAATTTTCTTGCTAGACAAAAGGCGTTTCGATAACTGTCGGGACGCAATTGTTGCGCATCGTCGGACATAAACCCTTGTACAGACTTTCAACTTCCTTCCCCTATCTGTTGAACCGGGTCGGCGTGCGCATGGGCGAATTGTTTTCACGCCGCATCGCGTCGTTCGGCGTGACGCTGCCAATGTACCGGGTGATGGCAGCACTTTGGGAAAGCGGCGATCAGCGGCTGAGCGACCTCTCGACGGTCACGACGACGGAAATATCAACCTTGTCGCGCCTGATCGGCGAGATGAAACGCAAGGGTCTGGTCACGCGCAGCCGCCTCGCCGACAATGGCAGGACCGTTGCGATCAACCTGACGTCAAAGGGAAAATCCCTGGTCGAGGAACTGATGCCGATCGCCATTCATTTCGAAGAGGTCGCGATATCGAATTTTTCCGCCAGCGATATTGCGCGCCTCAAGGTCGTGTTCCAGGATATCTATGAAAGCCTTGGAACGATAGAGCCGGAAATAGCGGCGACGAAAGCCTCCACGAAATCAAATGCGAAATCGAAACGGAAGATAACGCCGGCGCGGTCCCGGCCGAAACCGCGCACGAAAGACACCTGACGGATCAAGACCCAGCAACGGAGCAAACCGATGTCGCGCCGCCACGAAATTTCTTCCGCACCCGAAAACATGGTCTGGGGCTACCTCGACAGCAGCATCCCACCGGTGCTCGAGATCGACTCCGGCGATATCGTTACGCTGCATTCCTTCCCCGCAGGCGGCAAGGAATCGCTGCCGCCAGACCGAAGCATCGTGCCGGCGGATTATCTCGCCGCCATCGACACGCTGGTGCAGGGGCCGGGACCGCATTTCATCACCGGGCCGGTCTATGTCAAAGGCGCCAAGCCCGGCGATGTGCTTCAGGTCGATATCATCGACGTCAAGGTGCGAATGGATTGGGGCTACGTGTCCATCCTGCCGCTGCTCGGCACCTTGCCGGATGAATTCACCGATTACGAAACCATCCATCCCACGGTCGACCACGCGCGCAATCTCTGCATCATGCCGTGGGGCACGGAAATTCCGCTGGATCCGTTTTTCGGCATCATCGCCACCGCACCGCCGCCGGCCTGGGGCCGCTGCGGTTCGCCGGTGCCCCGCGCCTTCGGCGGCAACATGGACAACAAGGAACTGCGCCCGGGCACCACATTATATCTGCCGGTCTTCAATGACGGCGCCCTGTTCATGGCCGGCGACGGCCATGGCGTGCAGGGGCGACGGCGAGGTGTGCATCACCGCACTCGAGATCGGGACGACCGGCACGTTTCGCCTGACCGTGCGCAAGGACATGGATCTGAAATGGCCGTTCGCGGAGAACGCGACCCATCTGATGTCGATCGGTCTCGACGAGGATCTCGACGACGCCGCCGCAAGCAGGCGGTACGCGAAATGGTCAAGCACATCTGCGCCCGCACCAATTTATCGCGCAATCACGCTTACATGTTGTGCTCGCTCGCCGGTAACCTTCGCGTCACGCAGCTTGTCGACGGCAACAAGGGCATTCACATGCTGCTGCCGAAATCGTGTTTGTGAGATTGAATCGATCCGTCTCAGCGAAGACGGTGAGCTCCCTCTCCCCTTGTGGGAGAGGGTTGGGGAGAGGGGTGCAGACTATCGATAGACCTGAACCCCTCACCCGGATCGCATCTAACGATGTGATCCGACCTCTCCCACAAGGGGAGAGGTAAGTAAGCTACGAATGGGAAAACATCGGCTTTCCGGCCACATCGAGTTCAGCCTTGAGGATCGACCCACTGCCGGACTCGGTGATGTACAGCGTCTTGTTGTCCTTGCCGCCGAACGCCATGTTGGTGATATGCGGCTCGGCGCTGGTGCGGATGCGATAGACCGGTTCACCCATGGCATCGACGACCCAGGCCGCGCCCATGCCGACATGCGCGATGAAGAGCCGGCCCTGCGAGTCGAGCGCCAGACCGTCCGGGCCACCCCAGCCGCCGGAGAGCTGGATGTAGATACCGACCTTGGCGACACCGCCATCGGCGCTGAGCGGCACGCGCCAGACGCAATTGCCGCGGGTTACCGCGAGGTAAATCATCGACTCGTTGAGATTCATCACGAGTCCGTTGGGGCTCGGCACATTGTCGAGCAGACAATCGAGATGTCCTGAAGGCGTCAGACGAAACAGACGTCCGGTCGGGTCGTGCAGTCCGGTCAGGCCCTGATCGGTGAAATAAAGATCGCCGTTCTGTGCGAAGAACAGATCGTTGCAGCCCTTGAACGGCGCCAGGCTGGCGCGGGTCAGATAAGGCTTCACCTTGCCGTTGACCGGATCCATTTCCATGATGCCGTTTTTGTAATCGGCAATGAAGATGCGCCCGTCGCGGTGAAACTTCAGGCCATTGGGCCAGCCGTCATATTCCGCCGCGACATGAAAGACGCCATCCGGCGTGATCTTGTAGATACGCCCGTTCGGCAGATCGACGCACCAGAGATTGCCGTCTCTGTCGAAAGAAGGCCCTTCCAGCAATGACGTGGCAGGGCTTCCTTTGGGCTGGTGGCGCGCCCATTCATTGTTCGGATCCGCCTTGCGGTATTCGTCCGGCAGGCGGGTGAAGACGGTGGTTGGCAAATCCTTGGGCGGATGGAAGAACAACGCTCTCTCCTCGATCAAACAGCACGCGCCGGCAGCGCGGTCTCGATATCAGGCGATCCGATCGGCTTGCGCGCCAGCGTGAACACCGCGAGCGATCCAATCACCAGCAGCGCCCCGGCCACGACGAAGGCATAGTCGAAATTGCCGGTGGACTGGATGACGTAGCCAGTCACGATCGGCGCCGAGATACCGAAGATGTTGCCGCCCAGAATCAGCAATCCCGTCGCGCGGCCGGCATCGGCCGACGAGCGCAGGAGGTCGCTCACCAGTGCGATATTCATCGCCACGGTGGAAGCGACACCGCTCAGCGCAATCATGATCAGGAACAGGATCACATAGACATTGCCGACCAGCGGCGTCAGCAGGATCAGCGATCCCGCCAGCATCGACAGCGCCGCCAGGCGACGACGCCCGCCGGTGCGGATGGTTTCCTCCGTCAGAAGCGTATCGCTGAGCTTGCCGATCAATGCCGTCATAACCACCGCGCCGAGGAACGGCAGCGACATCAAGGCACCGCTCTTGAGCATCGACATGCCGCGCTCGGCCTGCAGATAGTTCGGCAGCCAGGTCAGGAACAGATATTGCGTGTAGACTGCGCAGCCCTGCGTCAGCATCAGGCCCAGCATCGACGTTGAAGCCAATAGCCGGCCGATCCCAAGCGACGGGGTGGCGGCCTGTGCCGAACTGCCGCCGCGCTCGCGCAAAATCATCGCGCGTTCTTCGCTGCTCAGCCAACTCGCCTGCTCCGGCTGACGGAACCAGATCAGCCAGGCGGCCAGCCATACAAAGCCGATCGCGGCGCAGACGACAAAAGCCGTCCGCCATCCCGCCGTCGCAACCAGCCAGGTCAGCACCAGGCCGCCGACCGCGGGACCGAAATAAGCGCCGCTGTTGAAGATCGCCGCGAACAGCGCCCGCTCGCGCATCGGGATCCATTCCCGGATCACCCGGCCGGCCGCAGGATAGGTGGTGGATTCGCCGACGCCCATCAGAACACGCGAGGCGATCAACGTGCTGAATCCGGGCGCAAACCCGGTCAGCGCGGTCGCGATCGACCACAGGCCGATGCCCGCGGCGTTGACCGCGCGGGTGCCGAATTTGTCGACAATCATGCCCATCGGCACGAGGCAGATCACATAGAGCCAGAGAAAGGAGGAGAAGAGATAGCCGAGCTGAACTGGCGAGATGTCGAACTCTTTCGCAATCGGCGTTGCCGAAACCGAGAGCACGACCCGGTCGACGTAATTGATCGTCGCCAGAAAAAACATCAATACGAAAATCAGGACCCGCCGGTTCGTCATTGCAATTCTCCCCATTATTGGCGCGCGCATTTTTTGAGAGCGCCGCCTTTTTTGATTTCAAAAATTTAAGCCGCTTTACTCCCGCCAAGCTGCAGCGCGTAGTCGATCGCCTCGATCAGACTGTCCTCGTTGGCGATGCCCTTGCCCGCGATGTCGAAGGCGGTGCCGTGATCGACCGAGGTGCGGATGATCGGCAAGCCCAGCGTGATGTTGACGCCGTTCAGCGCGTTCCACTTCTGCGTCACGGGATCGATCTGGAAGCCGAGCAGTTTAACCGGAATATGCCCTTGGTCGTGATACATCGCGACCACAGCATCGTAATGCCCGGCGCGGAGTTTCACGAACACCGTGTCACCCGGTACCGGGCCGCTGACGTTCATGCCATCAGCGCACATTCGCTCAATGGTCGGCGTCGAGATATCGATGTCTTCGCGCCCAAAAAGTCCGCCTTCGCCGGCGTGCGGATTGAGCGCCGCAATAGCGATATGGGGCTGCTTCAGGCCGAGGCCCGTGAGGGCCTGATGCGTCAGTTCAGTCACGCGGCGTAATCGTTCCGGCGTCAGGCGCGACGGTACGTCGTGCAAGGCGATGTGCGTGGTCACGTGGCTGACGCGCATGTTGCCGTGCGCCAGCATCATCACGGAATCGCGGCTACCGGTCAGCTTGGCCAGCATGTCGGTATGCCCTGCGAAATGATGCCCGGCCGCGTTCAACGCTTCCTTGTTGAGTGGTGCGGTGACGATGCCGGCGATCTTGTCGGCCATTGCCAGTTCGACGCCGCGCTCGACCGCGCGATAGGCGAAATCGCCGCCCAGTGCCGAAACCTGACCGAGCGGAACAACCGCCGCGTCATCCCCCACTGACACCATCGCAACGCGCATGGATTCACCATTCGCTGAGGGAATGCGTTCTTCGCCGAGCGCGCGACAGGCTTCGTCGAGCGCGGTCCGGCTGCCGATCACAAGGAGTTTCAAGGTGCCGGCATCAAGCCGGTCCTTCAGGCGCCGGATCGCCTTGACGATGATCTCGGGCCCGACGCCGGCCGGATCGCCCATGGTGATCGCAACCGGCAATATCGCTTTACTCATCTTCCGGCAGCCACTTTCGGTCTATTCGCGCAGAAGTGCGCAAATTATTCTAATATCTGTCATGAACGAGCAAGAGAAATCAAGCGCCGAATCAACCCCTCGTTGCCAAAAGCGCCCGATTTCGAGATCACCCGCACACCGTCCCATTTTCCGCCCCTCAACACCGAGACCGGAATCCCCGGCTCGATCTCGCTTTGGACCTCCAGCGCCCCGGCGCCGAGCGCCGCGCAGACGTCGCTCAGGGTTTCGCCCCCGGTCACGAACAGCGTGCCTGGTTGCGGCAACCGGGCCAGCAGATTTGTAAAGCTCGTGCCGATGTGGCGCGCGGCCAGACGCCGGTGCGGGACATCGGGCATGTGCACCGTCACAACGGCCGCGCCCTTTTCGAGCTGCGCCTTGACGGCGGCGATGTTGGCCGCGTCTTCGGGATCGAACACCACGCGATGGGATTCGACCTCGTTCAATTGCCGCTGCGTCACCGGATGATCCGTGCCGACGAGGGCGAGCAACGGCGAAGCGATGGTTTCAATCTGCAGCGGCTCCGCGCCGCCCATCGCTTCCGCCAGACCGGCCGAGCCGCACCAAAGCACCCTTCCGGGCAACCGCCGTCCTTCGACGACGATCTGCCGCAACGCCTCGATCGTTTCGGCATCCCACAGGCTGATGCCCGCCGGCGCGCGATCACCTGCCCGGCATTTCGAAACTGCGAAGCCGAATGCCTCAAGCTGCGCCGCGAGATCCGGACCGGCCAACTGCCATTCGTCACGGCCATGCGCCGCCGCCCATTGCCGGCCGTCGCGCGTGATCCGGCGTTGTGCGGGAAAAGCCGGCGCGATGATGCAATGATCGAAAGGCTGCGCGCGCAAACAGGCGATAATTTCCTGCGCCAGCGAACCGCGCAACAGACTGTCGCATTTGAGATAGGCCAGATCGGCGTCGCGCAGTAACTCGGCGGCTGACGTCGCCAGTTCTACCGAGCGCGCATCGCTCAACTCGCGCGTGCCCAGATCGAATGCGAGACTGCCCGTCGACGTCTGGGCTGTCGCCAGATCCCAGCGGACCAGCAACGGTCCCGCGAGCGGAACGAACCGCACGGCCGTATCGATCGCGCCGGTCCGGTCATCGGCCAGGAGGCGAACGCGCATGGCCTTAGGTTCCGCCACCGGGCACCAGTGTCAGTTTTACGTCCGAGCGGCGCAACATCTGTTGCAGTTCCGCCGACAGGCCATCGTCGGTGATGATCTCTGTGAGCGTATTGACGTTGCAGACTTCGCAGAACGAGCGCGGCTGGAATTTTCCGCTATCAGCCAACAGAATGGTTTGACGGGCGGCGCGCATCAGCGCCCGCTTGATGTCGGCACCTTCGATCGAGGATTCCGTAACGATCTCACCGGTGATGGCATGCGCGCCGAGCAGACAGAGATCGGCCTGCAGGGTCGAGAGGAAACTTTGTCCCGGCTCGCCCCATAGCGTCGCCGAACCGTTGCGAAGCGTGCCGCCGACGACGATGACGCGAAGCTTTGGCGATTTACCGCACATCTCCGCCGCACTCAGACTGTTGGTGACGATCGTCAACGCGATATCGAGCCCCAGCAGCGCGCGCGCCGCGGCATCGACCGTCGATCCCGCATCGAGAATGACGCTGCTGCCGGGCGCGATCCGACGCGCGGCTTCCTTGCCGATCGCGGCCTTCTGGCTGGTCGCCGCCGCGCCCGCATTTGGCGGCTCGAAGGTCGACAGCAGCCGCCGCGGACTGATCGCGCCACCATGGGTGCGCTCCAGCGCGCCTTCCTGCATCAGCTCATCGAGATCGCGGCGGACCGTCGAGGCCGAAACCTGCAGATAATCGGCAAGGTCGTTGATGGAAACAGAACCGAGCGTCCGCAGCCGCTCCAGGATCATGGCGCGGCGATGGGCCGGTATTGGTTCCGAACTCGACTGGTAGCTTTGACTCATGCAACGCACTTCCCGCCGCATCAGGCGGCCGCGCATCTTTAATCCGGTGCTTGCGACTTGGAAAGGTGGGACCAGTGCGCGCCGAACCCGTGCATCCCTCCTCGCGATGGGAATGCCGGCGTCGGATCAGGTTTTCGCCGGAATTCAGGCTGCGGCCTTTGCGGCCACGCGCTTTGCGCCCATCGTTGCGGCGAGCAGCAGGGCGGCACGGAGAGCTCCGGGATTGGCGACGCCCTTGCCCGCGATATCGTAGGCCGAACCGTGCGCCGCGGTCAGCAGCGGAAACGGAAATCCGCCCAATAGCGTAATGCCCTGGTCAAATCCGATCAGCTTCATCGCGACCTGCCCCTGGTCGTGGTACATGGTCAATACCGCATCGAATTCGCCTTTGCGCGCGCGCACGAACACGGTGTCTGATGGTACCGGGCCGTAGCAGGCGATGCCTTCGCCCGAGGCGGTCGCCACGGCCGGCTCGATCACGTCGATTTCCTCGCGGCCGAAATTACCGCCGTCGCCTGCATGCGGATTGAGGCCTGCGACTGCGATCCGTGGCTTTGCGAAACCGCCCTCGCGCATCGCCTGATCCGTCAAACGCAGTCCCCGCAAGACATTGTCGAAGGTGATCAGCGAGGCAACCGCGGAAATCGGCACGTGCGAGGTAACCCGCGCATTCCAGAGATTGGGCAGAACATTGAACTCGCTTGCCGTCCCCTTGAAATCGAGCATCTCGGTGACGAGAAGACGATTTCATCCTCATAAGCCGGATATCCAAGCCGCATGGAAGCCTTGTTGAAGGGACTGAAGGCAACGACATCGGCTTCGCCTCCCGCGGCGAGCGCAATGGCGTATTTGAAATTGGCGATGGCGCTTTTGCCCGACGGCTCGGAGAGCGCGCCGACCGGAATCGAGGCTGGATCGAGATTGCCGAGGTCGACGAAAACGGGGCGATCTGTCCTTGATGGCAGAGCGGCGTTTGGCTGCGCGTCGTTCAGATCGAGCTTCACGCCCGCGATCTCGGCGCCGCGGTCGAGTACCCGGCGGTCGCCGATCGCAACGATCTCCGCGGCTCCGGTGACCTCGGGATCGGCGAGCAGGCGGGGCGGTCAGTTCCGGGGCAATGCCGGCCGGACAACCGATGGCAAAGGCGATCCGCGGCCGGCGCGTGGTGGAGATTGGAGCATTCATATCGGTCGCCTCTTTTTTCGAGTGTTATTGACTGGCAATGATCATTGCGCGGCGGTAACTGCGCGCAGTTTTGAGGTTTTGTAGACGTTCCGCGCCGTGTCGCAGAACAGGCTCTGCTGTTCTCTCTCGGAATATTGCGACGCAATCTGCTTGAAGCCCGAAAAGATCGTGTCGAACGTACCGCAGAGACTATCGACAGGGAAGTTGCTCGCGAACATCGCACGCTCCGCGCCGAACATCGCGATGATTTCTTCCACGATCCAGCGGTTGTCCTCCACCGACCAGCGGCGGCCACGTTGTCCGAGGCCGGAAATCTTGACACGGACATTGGGTTCGGACGCGAACCGCGCCATGGCCGCGTGCCATCCCGCAAGGCCGGCCCGACTTCGGTCCGACGGCAGGCCCGCATGATTGAGCACGATGAGCGTACGCGGAAAGTCATGCGCCAGGCGAACCGCTTCATCCAGATTCCACCAGGGCGTCTGCAGATCGAAATGCAGTCCATGGCGCTCCAGCAGCGCATATCCCCTTCGCCACCCTTCCTGCGACATCAGCGTGCGTTCTGCTCCGACCGCGTCGGGGGTTGCGGGACCTCCCGGTTTGTGGCGAACGCTGCGCACCAGCGGAAATGCTGCTTGCGCCGCGATAATCGAAGGCGCGTCGCTGCGGTCGAGCCAGGCCTGCGCGACGACGGCATTCGGCAGGCCGAAGCGCTCCGACACGGAGGTAATGTAGCGGCTCTCGTCGATTGGAGTTTCCGGATCCCATTCCGTTTCGACATAGACCGTCTCGGAGATTCGATGCCCGGCGGCATCGGCAAGATAGTCGTCGGGCAGATAGCGGCGTTTGATGGCCGAGTAGTCGTCGTAACGAAACGGAATGTTGCTGTCCGGCTTCAGCCAGGGATGGTTGTTTGCAACCGGATCCCAGAAATGCTGGTGAGCGTCGACGATCGGTCCAGTCCAGAGCGGTCGATCTGGCATGTCGTTCTCCGTATCAACGCCCCTCGGCACTCTTGAAATCGATCAGCAGCGATCCGATCACGTAAAGAGCAGCGCAGCCTGCGAAGAAGTACAGCACCATCAGATAGGCCCCCGTGGACTGAAGGATCAGTCCGGTAATGATCGGAATCGCAATACCGCTGGAACTTCCGGCAAAATTCATCGCGCCGCCGACGATGCCAACTTTGTCGTGCGGAGCAAGAATAGCGGGAAAGCTCCAGTACAGGCTGCCGAAATAGAGCAGAAACAGCGTGCATGACAGCAATGCCACCGCAGCTACCGGGTCCGTGATTTCCGGGAGCGCAAAGAAGGAGAGCATTACGCCGATACCTGACACCCCAAGAGCCCACTTGTAGACGGTACCTCGCCGCATCCCGCGTTCCTGAAGCTTGTCGACCAGAAAGCCGCTGGTGAGCGAACCGAACATTCCGCCGAGGAAGATGACGAAGGTCGCACCACCCATTTGCTTGAGATCGAAGCCGCGCGCCTGCGCCAGATAGCTCGGGCCCCAGGTCAACAGGCCGAAATTGATCATGGCCCAACTCATGCGGCCGACCAGGATGGCGGCAAGCGAACGCGGCGCAATTGTCCGCGGAGCGTCGCGCTGCGCGAGTTGGGACGCCGACGCGGCCAGCTTAATGAGAGAGAGTTCGCCTGCATTGACGCCGGGATGATCGGCGGGCTCGTCGCGAAGATACCACCAGGCGAGAGCTCCGAGCAGGATGGTCGCGATGCCGGCAACGACAAACGCCGACCGCCACGATCCGAGCGAGAGGATCAACCAGGCAATGATGACGCCCCCGAAGGCCGCGCCGAGCGGAGCGCCGCTATCCATCAGCACGGCACCGCGCGCCCGCTCTTTCGACGAGAGCCAGATACAATTGAGCTTGGCGCCGGCCGGGAACAGCGGTGCTTCGGCCGCACCGAGACCGATGCGGCTGATCAGGAGGGAAACTCCGCCGGTCGCGATGCCGGCGATGGCTTGGAAGAAGCCCCAGCCAACCGTGGCACCGGTGATCAATGCGCGAGGTCCGAAGCGATCGATCAGCCAGCCGCCTGGAATCTGCAGCAGCGCGTAGCTCCAGAAGAACGCACTCAGGATCAGACCCTGCATGGCCGGTTCGAGCGAAAATTCCTTGGCAATTGTCGGCATCGCGATCGACAGCGTCACGCGGTCGATCAAATTGATGACGACAAGCACAAACACGATGCCGAAAATCCGCCAGCGCACCGTGCTGGCGGTCCGGGCCGCAACACCTTCGACTCCGACGCTGGTCTGTATATGGTCCAGTCCCGACATGGCGTTCCTCCCCGTTCCTCGAACTCTGGCGGTCCGACGGAATCTTGATGGGGAACGACGCTCATTTTCGGCGACGCTTGCCCCTGCCTGACGTTAGCTCCCAGGGCCGGCGATGCGTGCCGCCGGCCATTGTTGTCAGAAGGATACCTGACGGTGCTATTCCCGTACAATGAAGAAACGGCATGCTGCGATGCCTATTTGTTTGGGATCAGCGGCGAGTTTCGCGTCACGGCGCAAGCGGCGATCGCGTAACAACGGTTGTAACGCCCGCTTTTGCTCGGTCAGCGGATATCATAACTTTGGTGCCTGACGTTCGCATAGCCGTAGTTCGCTGGCATCGCCTTGCGGCTAATTTCGCGTCAAAGGCTAAGCGCTACCACATCGTCTGGCGCGCGCGTTCCGGCCACTCCTGATCGTATTTTTCCCCGCCAACCTGGTTGTCGCTCATTTCCGCGAGGATCTGGCCCGGCGTCGGCAGCGACCGGGGATCGACGCGCCGCTCGGGATTCCAGAGGTCGGCGCGAACGATGGCGCGCGCGCACTGAAAATAGACCTCCTGCACCGTCATCACGACGACCGTGCGCGGCGCTTTTTCCTCCACCTTGAACGACGCCAGCAAATCGGCATCGGCGGATACCAGCGCATGCCCGTTCACGCGCAGCGTGCTGCCGGAACCCGGGATCAGAAACAGCAATGCGACGCGGGGATCGCGCACGATGTTGCGCAGCGAGTCGACGCGGTTATTACCGCGACGATCCGGTATCATCAGCGTCCTCTCATCATGGATGCGAACGAAACCGTCCTGATCGCCGCGCGGCGAGCAATCCAGCCCTTCCGGTCCGCATGTCGCCAGCGTCGCAAACGGCGACTTCTCGATCAGGATGCGATAGGCCGGCGTGACATGGTCCGCGACCTTGACGGTGGAGGCGTCATTGGGCTGGCCATAGATCGCCTCGAGCTGTTCGATCGTCGCGATAATGGACATTTGCGTGTGCCTCCTAGATGCCCCGGCACTCGCCTTTGATGACCCGCACCAGCTGGCGCGCGTGATATTCGGCGCTGCTGACATTGACGAGGGTGATGTCGGGTGCGGCATCGGTATCTTCAACGATGCGACCAAGCCGATTCTCCAGTTTGCCGTCGCTGCTGCGTCCACGCTTCGCCAGTCTTTCGGCCAGGACCTGGGGCGGCGCGGTGATGAGGACCACCACGACACCGGCGTAAGCGCGGCGCATCGCGCCGATCACGGTTCGCGATACGTTGGCGACCACCGTCCGCCCCGCCCTTAATTCTTCATCGATGGTGCGGGACAGAGCGTAGCAATGGTTGTGCGCCTGCCAATGCACGGCATAGTCGCCGCGCGCCTTCGCCGCTTCGAATGCGTCCTGGCTGACTTCTTCATTGTCCTCGGCTGCGGAGGCTTCGCGCGTGATCACGCGGCGCGCAAAAACGACGCCGGGATCTTCGGCGCACGCCGCTTTGGCGAACCCGAGCAGCGTGTCCTTGCCCGCGCCGCTGGGTCCGACCAGCAGAACAAGCCGGCCGGTTAAGGCCACAGCCGGATGATGATCTATATTGTCGGGAGCTTCTATCATGCCACACGTCGCCCTTCTCGCCAGACGCTGCGCACCACGGGAACGTCGCGGGCGACATGCACGCGGATCAGGTCCGCCCGCTTGCCGATCGCGATCTCGCCCCGGTCGGCGAGACCGATCGCCTCGGCAGGCGCCTTGGTGACGGTGCGCACCGCGGAAGCCAGATCGATTGCCGGTACATGCCGGGGCAATTGCAGCGCGGCCATCAGAAGACTCGAGGGAATATAATCAGACGACAGGATATCCAGCATGCCTTCACGGGCGAGATCGACCGCGGCGATGTTGCCGGAATGCGATCCGCCGCGCACCACATTCGGTGCGCCCATCAGGATGCCGATACCCGCCTCGTGCAATCCGCGTGCCGCCTCGATCGTGGTCGGGAATTCAGCCACCGAGATCCGGTCGCGAATAGCGTCAATCACGTTCTCGCCGGTGGTATCGTCGTGACTGGCGAGCGGAATCTCGTGCGCATGCGCCTGGGTCACGATCTCGCGCAAATTGATGGCGGCATGAGCCTTCTGATAAGCGGTTCGCCGCGCGAACATTACATCGAGTTCGGCATCGGACGAACCGCCCTTGCCGCGATAATATTCACGCAGCTTGCCTTCGTCGCGAAACTGGCGCTGCCCCGGCGTGTGATCCATCAGCGACATCAGCCGCACGTCTGGCCGCCCGATCAGCTCATGCATTTGGTCCAGCACATTCGGCATCGGGATTTCGCAGCGCAGATGCAGGAAATGTTCTGACCGCAACAGGCCCGCCTCCCGCGCCGAAGTAATCGCCTCGGCCAATTTGCCATCCGTGACGCCTTCGTCGCTTCCGACCCGCAGCGAATCCAGCACCGTGGTAATGCCCGATGTCGCCAATTGGGCATCATAGGAGACCACCGCCGCAATCGGATCCCAGAACACCTTTGGCCGCGGCTGGTAATGGGCCTCCAGATGATCGGTGTGCAGCTCGATCAGGCCGGGCATGATCAGATCGCCGGCCGCATCCTCGCTGCCCCCAGGCGCATCGCCCTCGCCGAATTCCGCGATATGGCCGTTGGCGAGCGCGACCCAGCCGTGCTCGATCACGCGGTCGGCCAGAACGATCCTGGCATTGCCGATGACGGTTTCGGAACGGGTCGGGATCATCTCAATTGTCTTTCTTCAAGCGGCCGATGCAAACGAAGTCACGTCGATAATCCGGTCGGCGATCAGATTTCGGATTTCGTCGTCATGGACGATGGCGACCATGGCAACGCCCTGGTGTTTCTTCTGGTCGATCAGTTCGACCACGACGGCGCGGTTGGCAGCGTCGAGCGAGGCGGTCGGCTCGTCCAGCAGCAGGATCGGCAGATCGGAAATGAAGCCGCGCGCGATGTTGACCCGTTGCTGTTCGCCGCCGGAAAAGGTCGAGGGCGGCAGCGCCCACAATCGTTCGGGAATGTTGAGCCGGCGCAGCAGCGCGCCGGCCTTGGCTTGCGCCTCCAGCCGCGCCATGCCGTTAACGATCAGAGGCTCGGCCACCACGTCGATGGTCGCCACCCGTGGTACCGCGCGCAGGAACTGGCTGACATAGCCGATGGTGGCGCGGCGCATGCGCAGCACCTGCCGCGGCTCGGCTGTGGCCAGATCGATCTGCGCCCCTTCATGGCGGATGCCGATGCGCCCGCCATCGCAGCGGTAATTGCCGAAGATCATTTTCAAAATGGAGGATTTGCCGGCGCCCGAAGGCCCCGCCAGCACCACGCATTCGCCTTGGTCGACGTGAAACGAGACGCCGCTCACGACAGGCAATTCCACCCCACCCTGCAGATGCATGATGAAGGTCTTTTGCGCGTCCTTGATATCGATCATCGCAGTCATATTGCTGCTCACGCCGGCAAAATCGAGGAAACCAGAAGCTGCGTATAGGGCTCGCGGGGATCGTCGAGCACCTGATCAGTCAAGCCGCTCTCGATCACGCGGCCACCCTTCATCACCATCAGACGGTGCGACAACAGCCGCGCCACCGCCAGATCATGGGTGACCACGATCGCGGCCAGTCCGAGTTCGCTGACCAGGTTGCGCATCAGATCCAACAGGCGCGCCTGCACCGAGACGTCGAGGCCGCCGGTCGGCTCGTCCATGAACATCAGCCGCGGTTCGGTGACCAGATTGCGGGCGATCTGCAGCCGCTGGCGCATACCGCCGGAATAGGTTTTCGGCGCATCGTCGATGCGGTCGAGGCCGATTTCGACGCGCTCCAACCAGGACGACGCGGTGTCGCGGATCCGGCCGTAGTGATTCCACCCCACCGCCATCAGCCGCTCGCCGACATTGGCGCCGGCCGACACCGCCATCCGCAAGCCCATCGCGGGGTCCTGATGGACATAGCCCCAGTCGGTGCGAAACAGAAATCGCCGCTCGGCTTCGCCCAACGTAGCGAGATCGCGCATTACCCCGTCGCGCATCCGGTACGAGACATGCCCGGCGCTGGGCGCGAGCTGCGCCGACAGCAATTGCAGCAGCGTCGATTTGCCCGAGCCGGATTCGCCGACGATCGCCAGCACCTCGCCGGGATAAAGCGCAAAGGACACGTCGAGGCACGCGACCAGCCGGCCGTAGGATTTGCTCAGACCTTCGGCGGTCAGCAATGGCTTGTCATTATCCTGGGACATTTCGTTATGCTCAGCCATGCAGCTTCTCCCGGTGGGACGCAGCACTTTCGCTGCCGCGATGGCCCTGGGCCTGCCGGCTTTCGCAAAAATCCGTGTCGGAGCAGACGAACATCCGGCTGCCCTGATCGTCGGTGACGATCTCGTCGAGATAAGATTCGTCGCTGCCGCACAGCGCGCACGGGGCATCGAAGCGATAACGCGTGAACGGATGATCCTCAAAATCCAGCGACACCACCGAGGTGTGCGGCGGGATCGCATAAATGCGCTTTTCGCGGCCGGCGCCGAACAGTTGCAGCGCCGCGCAATTGTCCATCTTCGGGTTATCGAATTTCGGCGTCGGCGACGGGTCCATCACATAGCGCGCATTGACCTTGACCGGATAGGCGTAAGACGTCGCGATGTGGCCGAAGCGGGCGATGTCCTCGTAGAGTTTGACATGCATCAGGCCATATTCGCCGAGCGCATGCATCCGGCGGGTCTCGGTCTCGCGCGGCTCTAGGTAACGCAGCGGTTCCGGGATCGGCACCTGATAGACCAGCACCTGCCCGGCATGCAGCGGTGCCTCGGGGACCCGGTGCCGGGTCTGGATCACGGTCGCGTCGGCGGTGCTGGTGGTGGTCGCGACACCGGCGGTCTTGGCAAAGAATTTTCGGATCGAGATCGCGTTGGTGGTGTCGTCGGAGCCCTGATCGATCACCTTCAACACATCGTCGGGTCCGAGGATCGCGGCAGTCACCTGCACGCCGCCGGTACCCCAGCCATAGGGCATCGGCATTTCGCGGCTGGCGAACGGCACCTGATAACCGGGAATCGCGATCGCCTTGAGGATCGCGCGGCGGATCATCCGCTTGGTCTGCTCGTCAAGGTAAGCGAAATTGTAGGCCGGCGCGTTCATTCGGCGGCCTCCTGCAACGGCAGCGACATTTCCGCAGCGCTTTCGCTGAATTCCTTGCGCAGCTTGCGCAGCAGCCCGAGCTCGGACTGGAAGTCGACATAATGCGGCAGCTTGAGATGCTCGACAAAGCCGGTCGCCTGCACATTGTCGGAATGCGACATCACGAATTCCTCGTCCTGCGCCGGCGCCGCGATCTCTTCACCGAGCTCGCGGGCGCGCAGCGCACGGTCGACCAGCGCCATCGACATGGTCTTGCGCTCGCTCTGCCCGAACGCGAGACCGTAGCCACGGGTGAAACACGGGGCTTCGGTGGCCGACCCCTTGAACTGATTGACCATCTGGCATTCGGTCAGTGTGATCGCGCCCAGCGGCACAGCAAAGCCGACATCCTCGGCTGTAAATTCGACCTCGACCTCGCCCAGCCTGATTTCGCCGGCGAACGGATGGTTGCGGCCATAACCGCGTTGCGACGAATAGCCAAGTGCGAGCAAGAACCCTTCGTCGGCGCGGGCGAGATTCTGCAGCCGCAGGTCGCGGCCGGCCGGAAAGCCGAGGGGATCGCGGGTGAGATCGCCGACCGGCGCGTCCGCATCAGCGTGCGGCGAAGATTCGATCAGGCCGTCGCGGCCGAGAATATCGGTGACGCGCGGCATCGTCGCCGCTGACGGCTCCGCGGTCGCGGGCGCTTCTGGCGTCGAGACCGCGGCCAGTTGCGGATCGAGCAGCCGGTGGGTGTAGTCGAAGGTGGGGCCGAGAATCTGGCCGCCCGGAATGTCCTTGAAGGTCGACGAAATCCGCCGCCGCACCGTCATCTTCCCGGTATCGACCGGCTCGGTCGCACCGAATCGCGGCAGCGTGGCGCGGAACGCGCGAAGCAGGAAGATCGCTTCGATCATGTCGCCGCGGGCCTGCTTGATGGCAAGCGCGGCCAGTTCGCGGTCGTACAGCGAACCCTCGGTCATCACACGATCGACGCCAAGGCTGAGCTGTTCGGAGATCTGCGCCAGCGAGACCTCCGGAACGTCAGGACCGCCACGACGCTCATGCGCCAGCAGCCGATGCGCGTTCTCGATGGCGCGTTCGCCTCCCTTGACGGCGACATACATCGGCTAATCCCCCTTGGTGGCCAGCCGCGTGGTGCGCGGTATCGCGACAATCGCGTCGTCATGGACCAGCACGACATCGATGCCGCGCGGGAACAACGCGGCATTGATGGCGAGCCGCTCGAACAGATCCGAAGGCGCAAACGTGGCCTGCAGGGTCGCCACCCCCTCAATGCCGGGACCGAGCAGTTCGACAGTGGGTCCCTGCGTCAGGCTCTCGACCTGCAGGATCAGCGTGGTCGAACGGTCGGGATATTCGTTGCTGCCGAACGAAAACCGATCGAGACCGGGCAATGCCGCGGGGTCACCGATCAGGGCAAAATGGCAGATCGACGAATCCTGGATCACCGGCGCGCTGGTGTGGAATTTGAGCCATCTGGCGACATCGGAGGTTTCGGACATCACGGGATCGAGCCAGATCGGCGTGTCGTGATCGAACAAGGTCAGCGCGATCGCGGCGGTGCCGCGCATCATCGCCGCCGGCGTCCCTGTGGCGGCCACGATGGTCTGCACGCTGCCGGGACGCGCCATCGCGTCCATGACGGAACGGAAGGTCGTTTGCGACGACAGCACCTTGTCGGCGAAGCCTGCAGGCAATTCGGCCAATGTTGTCATCTTCAGCCCTCCCCACGCACCATCGTGTAGAAATCCACACGCGTCGCTGCGGTCTGCGCCGCTCTGTGATTGCGCTCCGCGGCGGTAGCGGCGCGCAACGGCGCCAGCACCTTGGCTTCGATCGTTTCGGCATGATCGGCGCTCTGGATCAGCGCATCGCACAGCGCGATCATCCGCGCCTTCTGCCGGTCGCGGCCGAGCGTATAGCCAAATCCAAGCTCGCCGGTCGCAAGCCGCACGGCGGCGCGCGAAACTGTGGCTTCTCCGAGATTGAACGATGCGCCGTCGCCGCCGGTGCGGCCGCGTACCATCACCAGACCGTTTTCCGGCTCGCGCAGGTTTTCGTGCGCCGGCACGTCCAGCGCATCGAGCGCTGCGGCAATGTCGGCGGCGTCGGAATGCGCCAGCACGGCCATGGCTGCCCGGCGCTGTACTTGTTTGTCTGGGTGGTCCGCCGCCATCGTATCAACCTTGTCGCTTGCCGGAACCAAGTTGTCTATGATACTAGACAACTTGATAATCGAACGCCATGACTGTTTGGTGACAGGGTTGCGAATTTTAGCCGCCCTTCCGCGGCTTTGGTGCACAGGCGATGACAATGCAGGACAGCGCCTCGGGCGTGGCGTTATGGCGGCAGGTTGCCGACGGTATCGAGCGCGGCATCGCCGACGGAACCTATGCCGCGGGCGAAAAGCTGCCCGGAGAAACGGAAATTGCCGAAACCTATCGCGTCAACCGCCATACCGTGCGCCGCGCGCTGGCGACGCTGGCCGAGCGCGGTTTCGTGCGTGCCGAGCGCGGCAGCGGCACCTATGTGGAGGCGCCCCGCCTCGCCTATCCCCTGCGGTCGCGCACACGGTTTTCCGAGATCGTTGGCGCCGGCGGCCAGGAACCGCGCGGCCAGTTGATCGACGCCTCCGAAGATGTCGCGACCAGGGAACTGGCGCGGGAGCTGGGATTGAAGACCGGCGCAGCATTGATCCGGATCGAGACGCTGCGGCTGGCCGATCGCACGCCGATCTGTGTCAGCACCACCTGGCTGGCCGCCACCCGCTTTCCGGACGCCGGACGCGTCTTCGCCAGCACGCGTTCGATGACCAAGCTGCTCGCGCATTACGGCGTGCGCGATTACCGCCGCGGAACCACGAAGATCACCGCCGCCATCGCTGATGCCGCCGATGCCGCGCGGCTCGATCTGGCCTTGGGCCGTCCGGTCCTGGTGGTCGACAGCACCGACGTCGATACCGACGGCGAGCCGCTGGTGACCAAGCGCTCGCGCTTTGCCGCCGAGCGGATCGAATTCGTGGTAGAGAACAGCTAGCAGATTTTTGGTGGGGTCACGCCACCGCGCGACGGCCGATGATCGCAAAGCGCAGCTTGCTGGAGATCCAGTCGATCGCGGCGACCGCGACCAATATCATCAGGATCAGGAACGACACCTTCTGCCATTCCAGCACCCGGATCTGTTCCGCCAGTTGCAGGCCGATGCCGCCGGCGCCGACGATGCCGATGATGGTGGCCGAGCGGGTGTTGGATTCGATGAAGTACAGCACCTGCCCGGCGATGACCGGCAGCACCTGCGGCATCAGGCCGAAACGGATTTCATGCAGCGCATTGCCGCCGGAGGCCCTGATACCTTCGACCTGTTTGCGGTCGGCGCCCTCGATCGCTTCCGAGAATAATTTGCCGAAGGCGCCAAAATCCGAGGTCGCGATCGCCAGCACGCCGGCGAACGGGCCGAGGCCAACCACGTTGATCCAGACCAGCGCCCAGATCAGCGTGTCAACGCCGCGAATCGCATCGAAGAACCGGCGCACCGGAAAGCGGAAAATATTCGACGGCACGATGTTCTTGGCCGCCAGCAGGCTGACCGGCAGCGAGAAAACCGCCGCCAACGTGGTTCCCAATAGCGCGATCGAAAGAGTTTCGCCGAGCGCTTTCAGATAGAGCGGCAGCGAGGAACCTGGATCTGGCGGCAACATCATCATCGAGATCCAGCCGAGCTGATGCATGCCGTTGAGCATCCGTACCGGCGAGAAACCGAGATGAATGAGGCCGAACACAAAGATCGCGATCGCCGCCAGCAGCATCACAGGCGTGGCCAGCCGGGCTGAAGCCGGACGATCAAACATTTGGGGATAGCGGGCGCGCAGTTCCCTGGTTTCGGCCGCGGGTAATTTGCTCATGCGCGGCGATCTTTGCCGAGCAGGCGTTCGCGCACCCATCCAGTCCCGATATCGATCGCAAACACCGTGAGCACGATCATCAGCAGGATGGCGCTGACATCGGAGTAATAGAACTTGCGCACCGCCATCACGAGCTCGGTGCCGATGCCGCCAGCGCCGACGAAGCCCATCACCGAGGCTTCGCGCACATTGATCTCAAAGCGCAGCAGCGTGTAGCTGGCGAAGCCGGCCGCGACCTGCGGCAGTACCGCAAAACGCATGCACGACAGCCAGTTCGCTCCGGTGGAACGCACACCTTCGACCGGCTTCATGTCGATGTTCTCGACCATTTCGGCATATTGCTTGGCGAGCGCACCGATCGAATGCAGTGCGATCGCCAGCACACCGGCCATCGGGCCCAGGCCGAACGCGATCACGAAGATCAGCGCGAACACGATACCCGGAACGGTACGGCAGAATTCCAGCAGACGCTTGATGACGAAACGCAGCCAGGGCGCCGGCGAGGTGTTTTCCGCCGCCAGGAAATTGAGCGCAAAGGCCAGCACCGCGCCGAACAAAGTGCCGACATAGCTGATCAGGATGGTCTCGCCCAGCAACAGCGACCATTTGCGCAACCCCACAGCCATTCGCCGACATCGGTCCAGACCCGGGTGCCGTCCTCCAGCGTGAGGATGCGATCGAAATAGCTGACGAAATGGCCGAAATAAGTGAACAGCGTGCGCAGGTTCACTTCCGCCCCGATCGACGCGGCCACCAGCGCGGCAAAGAACACCGCCGTCCCCAGCGTCAGGCGCAGGCGCTTTTCGCGACCGCCTTGCGATAGGCGTCATTCAGCGCCGCAAGCTGCTGAATGGGAAGAATGGGAACGGCGACGGCCATGTCAGTTCAAATCCTGGCGGTCAATCTTGGGCGGCTCAATCTTGAGAGCATCGAACAAATAAAATAGCCGGGTCCATGGACCCGGCTGCAGTGGTTGACCTCGCGATCAGGACGCCTTCTTGCGCAGACGATCGACGAATTTGATCAGATCGATGGTCTTGTTGTAGTCGTCGTTGGTGACCGGCTGCCACGGCAGGTTCTTGCCGTCGGAGAGCTTCTTGAAAGCCTCGCTGTCCTTCTGCGGCGCATCGAGGAACGCCTGCTTGATCGCCGCCTTCATGTCTTCGGGAAGGTCGCTGAGGTAGGCATAGGGCGAGTTGATGATGATATCCGACTTCACGATGATGCGGAAATCTTCCTTCTTCAGCGGGGTGCCGTCGCTGGACTTGACCATGTTCTTGGCCAGCATGCGGGTCAGGTTGGAATCGTCGTCGTTATTCCAGAAGTTGGCGGCGACGTCGACCGTCCCCTGCGCCAGCGCCAGCACCGCGTTTTCATGGCTGCCGGTGAACACCACCTGCGAGAAATAGGTGTCCGGATCGATGCCCATCTGGTTCATCTTGAAGCGCGGCATGTTGTTGCCGGAGGTCGAGTTGGGATCGACCAGGCCGAGGTTCTTGCCCTTCAGGTCTTCCAGCTTCTGGTACGGGCTTTTGGCGAGCACATAGAACACCGAATAATAGCCCTTGGAGCCGTCGCTGTTGACGTCGATCACGAAGGCGTCGGTCTTGACGCCGGTGAGGCGAGCGCGCGCAAACGACGCCGGACCGTAATAGCCGATGTGGATGTTGCCGGCGCGCTGGCCTTCGATCACGGCGGCATAGTCGTTGGCGACGCGCAGCGTCACCTTGATGCCGAGTTCCTTCGAGAGATAATTCACAAAGGGCGTGAAGCGTTCGGTGACGCCGGAACCGTTTTCGGCCGGAATCACCGCGAAGGTGATTTCGGGATATTTGGCTTTCCAGTCTTCAGCGGACGCAACGGTTGCGGAAAACGCCAGTGCCGCAGCCGCGGTGAGAAGGATTCGACGGTTGATCATGACGTCCTCTTGGTAGGTTGAAGTCGCGCAATCGAATTTTGCGAAACGCTGTCAGGAATAAGAATTCTTCAGGCCGCCTCGGCGGCTCCAAGGGCCGGCACTTCCACACCGACCGTGCCAGGTTCGGACGCCGACCCCATCACCTCATTGGCCTCGAGGTCGTACAATTCGCGCGCGATTTGATCGGTCAGCGCCGCCGGCGCACCATCGAAAACCACGCGGCCTGCCGACATGCCGATCAGCCTGTCGCAATAGCTCCGCGCCAGATCGAGCGAGTGCAGATTGCAGAGCACGGTAATTCCGAAATGCTTGTTGATGCGCAGCAGCGCGTCCATGACGATCCGGGTGTTTCGCGGATCGAGCGAAGCGATCGGCTCGTCGGCCAGGATGATATCCGGCTCCTGAACCAGCGCGCGGGCGATGGCGACGCGCTGCTGCTGGCCACCGGACAGCTGGTCGGCGCGCTGGGCGGCCAGCGAGGCCACATCGAATTGTTCCAGCGCCGACAACGCCAGCGCTTTGTCTTCCTCCGGCCAAAGCTGCGTTAGCGAGCGCCAGGACGGGATGCCGGCAAGCCGCCCCATCAATACATTGGTCAGCACATCGAGACGGCCGACCAGATTGAATTGCTGAAAGATCATCGCCGAGCGCGCGCGCCACTGGCGCAGGCTTTTCCCGCGCAGCGCGGTGACATCGATACCTTCGAACAGAATGCGGCCTGCTGTGGGCTCTGCGAGGCGGTTGATCATCCGTAGCAGGGTTGACTTGCCTGCGCCGGACCGGCCGATCACTCCGACAAAGCTGCCTGGCGCAACCGTGAACGAAGCATTGTCTACCGCGGCCTTTGTGCCGAAACGGCACGTCAAACCATCTACCACCAGCATGCCATGCTCCAAGCGCAAGCCAAGTAAGCGCAGGTTAAGCCTCCATCGCTAACGCCGGGGTTTAACAGTTGTGTGACAGCCGCGCTGCGGTGCGGCGACCGTCAACACCTGCGATGTCCTGAGTGTCTGTCACGCGTCCGTCATGAAACTGTCTTCAAGTCTGTCGAAGACAGCGCGACGTTTGGACCCAATTGACCATTGATGGAGCTGAAATGGCCGGCAAGATGCTTTCCGTTCAACCGACCATCGATCCAACCGCGGTGGTGCGCGAAAGCAGGCTCGGCGCCTATACCGAAGTGGGCGCACGAACCAATCTGCTCGAGGTCGCGATGGACGACTATTCCTACGTCGTCAATGATTCGGAGATCGCCTACACCACGATCGGAAAGTTCTGCTCGATTGCGGCGATGACGCGGATCAATCCGGGAAACCACCCGATGCACCGCGCCTCACAGGCGCATTTCACGTACCGTGCCAGCCGGTATTTTCCAGAAGAGAACGACGAGGCCGGATTGTTCGAATGGCGCAGGGCGCATCATGTTCATGTCGGCCATGATGTCTGGATCGGGCACGGTGCGATCGTGCTGCCGGGCCGCAGCATCGGCACCGGCGCCGTTGTCGCGGCCGGGGCCATCGTGACCAAGGATGTCCCCGCTTACACGATATCAGGCGGAAATCCGGCGCGGCCGATCAAGCGGCGATTTCCGGAAGCGATCGCAAGCCGGCTGGTCGAACTGGCCTGGTGGGAGTGGAACCATGAAACATTACGTCAGGCGCTGCCCGATTTCCGCGCGCTGCAAATCGACGCATTTCTGGAGAAATACGAGGCGAACGATGACTTCGGGCGCGCTCACAGCGAAAGACGGGCCACATCGTGACTGAGCTTTTCATCCAGGGCGGCCGCACCCATCTCGGAAGCGAGATCACCGAAACCTCGCTGCACGTCTCCGGCCGCGATATCGTTGCCATAGGTTCGGATCAGGGCCTCGGCGCGTTTGGTATCGATGCAAGTGGCCTGTTGGTGCTGCCGGGCATTGTCGATCTGCACGGCGATGCCTTCGAGCGGCAGATGATGCCCCGCTCCGGCGTCGATTTCCCCGTTGATGTCGCGCTGATCGACAGCGACCATCAGGCGATCAGCAACGGCATTACAACGGTCTATCACGCCACGACATGGTCCTGGGAGCCGGGGCTTCGCAGCGGCGACAATGCCAGGCTGTTGCTGGAGGCGATCGAGGCGATGCGGCCGCAACTAGCGGCCGATACCCGATTCCATCTTCGCCACGAGACTTACAATCTCGATGCCGAGGATGAAATCACCAATTGGCTCACGGATGGACGGATCGATCTGTTCGCCTTCAACGATCACATGGACTCGACGGTTGAAGGCCTCGCCAAGCCGCAAAAGCGCAACCGCATGGTGGAACGGACCGGGCTTTCAAGCGAGGCGTTCGACCACCTTGTGGAACGGATCGTTTCCCGCGCCGGCATGGTACCCCGCATCGATCGGAAGGCTGGCGCAGGCGGCGCGCCAAGCCAATGTCCGGATGCTCTCGCATGACGACAATAGCCCGGCGATGCGACAGGATTTTCGCGCACATGGCGTCGGTATCGCGGAATTTCCGGTCAACGAGGAAACCGCACGCGAGGCCGCCGAGGCCGGCGACTTCATCGTGTTCGGAGCCCCCAATGTCGTACGCGGCGGCAGCCACACCGGGTGGACCAAAACATCCGACATGATCGCCAAGGGTCTGTGTTCGGTGCTCGCCTCCGATTACTATTACCCCGCGCCGTTGCTGGCGGCCTTCCGGCTGGTAGCCGATGGTGTGCTGCCGCTCGCCGCGGCCTGGAACCTGATTTCATCCGCGCCGGCTCGCGCCGCAGGCCTCGACGATCGCGGCACGCTCGCGGAAGGCCAGCGTGCCGATATCATCCTTGTCGATGACAAGACCGAGCTGCGGCCTCGCCTCGTTGCGGTCGTCGCCGCGGGACGTCTGGTCTATCTGAAGGACGCGAGCCGCCTCATTCAATCGTCCACCATCCCTAGCCAAACAGTTGCGATGGCGTGATTGAGGTCTATCCTGCGGCGATGGGAATCTATCCACGTTATGCAATCTATTACGCTCCGGCACCTGACGGCGAGTTCAGCCGCTTTGGCGCGCAACTGCTTGGCTACGACGCCCACAGCGGGACCGATCTGCCCTTTCCGGACGGCTTAACGTTAAGCCGATCGGAGTGGCTCGACGTCACGGCGGATCCCCGAAAATACGGCTTTCACGCCACCCTGAAAGCGCCGATGACACTCGCGGACGGCAAGACCGAGGCTGATCTCGCCACGGTTTGCGAGACCTTCGCCGCGACGGCGCGGCGAATTCCGGTCATTGAACCGGTTGTGGATTCCATCGATGGCTTCATTGCCGTGATTCCGGCCTCGCCCTCGGCAGACCTAATGCAGCTTGCCGCCGAAGTTACGCGCGAATTCGATTCATTTCGCGCGCCCCTGACCCCGGAAGATCGTATCAGGCGAAATCCGGAAAAGCTGACGCCAAGGCAGCGGGACTATCTCGACCGTTGGGGCTACCCTTACGTGATGGAAGAGTTCCGCTTTCACATGACGCTGACAGGCAGGCTCGACGCTGCGCTGCGAGAACCCGTGATGGCTATGTTGAAAAGCCGATTTTCCGAAACTGGCCTCCGGAAGCTTGCCATCGACCGGTTCGCCCTGTTTCGCCAGCACAGCGCCGATTCTCGCTTCCGCATCATTCGAGATTACGTCCTCGAACAGATACGGGATTGATGCGGGCAATTCGACCGAATAAGCGGCCGGCACCCGGGATGGCATAGTTCATCCCGAGTGCCGGCCCTTTCAAAGGTCCGCTTGCGAGGACCGTGGCGTTTTAATCCTTACGTGCGCCGGCGGCGGCGGCCTCGATCACTGCGGCGACCTCCTTCGGAAACGCAATCAACGTATCGTGGCCGCCTTCGATAACGGTCTTCGTCGCCTTCATCCGGCCGGCAAAAAGGTTCTGGGCCGCCGGATCGAGCACAAGATCCTTGTTAGAAACGACGAACCAGGACGGCTTGGTGTGCCAGGCGGCGTTACGTGCCGGTTCGTCGAAAGCGGTATGGTTGATGGGCTTTTGCTTGCCCGCGAGAATTTCAGCTTCTTTTTTCGGCAGATCGCCGCCGAAAACGGTTGGAAAGGCGGCTTTGTCGATCGACAGGAAGCCTTTGTCGTCAGGCCGAATAGCCTGAACGCCAGGCGAAGGCGGGCCGCCCGCGCTCAACTTGGTAACGCTCTCACCGACATCAGGCCCGAAAGCGGAGACATAGACCAGCGCCGCCACCTTTGAATCGATACCGGCATCCCCGATGACAAACCCGCCCCACGAATGTCCGACCAGCACCGCCGGTCCATCTTCCGCATCGAGCACGGCCCGCGTCGCCTTGACGTCATCCTCCAGCGACGTCAGCGGGAGTTTAACGGCCCTGACGTGATATCCCTTGGCTTTCAGGATGGCCGCGACATTGTCCCAGCTGCTTTCATCGGCGAAGGCGCCGGGCACCAGCACAATATTTTTGGTGGTGCCCGACGGCAGTTTTTCGGCAGCGGATGCCGGCGCGGCAAAGACGGCAGCGCTCAACATCAAGGTCGTCAAAAGCAAATTCTTCATAGCGGATTTCCTTTGATACGGCGGTTCAACGCCTGGTATTTTCCAACGCCATGGAGCTAGAGAAAGGTCTCTGCGGTTTCCATCACACATTCCCATGATGGAGGACGCGCGGCGCGTGATAGTACGATCCGAGCCATTACCTGCATGCTGCGGTGAAGCGGCATTCCACCAAACCGGTTTCGAGATGCTTGGCTTCAGAGAGCCGCCGACGTGCTTTTGAAATAGCGCGCGATAGCTCCGCCGTCGTTTGCCGCTGGTGCAGCTAAACGAGATTGCAGATTGCGCGGCAACGCCGTCACCCGCACGATCGTTACTAGATCATGCCGGTAGCTTGGTGTCAGGCCGATGCGCCGGTTGCGAGCACCGCCAGAGCGCGGAGCTTGGCGTCGAGCTTGAGAGCCGCAGCAGATACGTCGTCATTATTCAGCCGGCTCATCAGGGACGAGGGCAGGTCATAGCCAAGACGCACTTCACCTGACGGCGTCTGGAAGATCAGGACCCTGATCGGCACGTTGAGACCGACACCGGGGTCATGCCTCATCATGGTCTGGGCGATCAGCGGATTGCCAATGATGTACGACCGAATCCTGGCGTCCACGCCCACCCTGGACATCCAGGCGCCGTGATCGTTGGTCAGGAAGCGCATGAACCCGCTGCGACCCTCATAGGCCCTGATGCGGCTCTCGAAATCGGCGGGGCTCGTCGCGGCCGCGACCTCGCGCGGGATGATCTCGCCGCCTTCGACGCTGCCGAGTTCGGCTTCGAAAGCCGCGACGACTTCCTCGAAGGAGCGCTGGCTCACATGCTCATGGTGCTGAACGGTAAAACTTTCAATCATGAATACCCTGCTGCTTCCAGAATCAGGCCAGCGATTTTCCTGGGCTGTGAAATCAGCGCGAGATGGCTGGCCTTCACTTCGATGGTTTTGGCGCCCATGCGCCTGGCCATGAAGCGTTCGAGATCGGGATTGATGGTGCGGTCTTCGGTCGAAACCGCATAAAAACTCGGCTTCGAGCGCCACGCGGCCTGCGTGGTCTTACCGGCGAGCAGAGCCTTCTGGAACGGTTGCTGGACCGCATAGAGCACCTTCGCCTTCGCTTCCGGCAGGTCGCCGGCGAAGTCGCGCAGGAACGCGGTCTCGCTGAGCCGCCCTTCCTCGCCGTCGAAAACGATCCCGGCCGACGCCGGTGGCGTGGGATATGTCTTCGCCAATGCGGCGTAATCCTCGCCGGCATCGGGCGCACGCGCGGCAACATAGACAAGAGCGGAGACGTTAGGATGGTTTAGGATGCACACCCGGCCTCGGTGACGATCATCCCACGAAAAAGAATGCCCGACCAGCACGGTCGGGCCATCCTGCCTTCGCCAGTACGCGCTCGGCCGCGGCGACGGCTTCGGCAGCGTTGTCAGCGGGTTCTGTACGGCTGTGGCATTGAGTCCCGCCGCCTGCAACCGCGCAATCACCTCGGACCAGCATGACCCGTCGGCGAACAGCCCGTGCACAAGCACGACGTTGCGTGCCTTATTAAGTACCTTGGGCGGCGGCAGGGTTTGCAGCCATGCCACGGGTGGCGATCAGCGAAGCGGCGGCGCTCGCAACCAGTGCGGTTGAAAAGATGCGCCTGTTCATCTCAAGTTCGTTTCTCCTTCACGGGAAGTTCTGCGGCAGCAGCGACCGGCGTCGATTGGCCCGGTCTGTATCATCACGCGCGCGAAGCCGGCTATCATATGAATCTGTGATGGAAACGGTTTCGACAACGTGATTGCAAGCCAACCATCGACAGTAGACCTAGGGGACATATCCCTGGCCACACAGCCTTCGTCACAGTGCCGGGACCGCATTCATCACGTGATCAAAGGAAAGTAGACATGCAAAAAAGATGTTGTTCGCAGCCGCTTTCGCCGTGGCCACTGTCATCGCAGGATCGGCGAGCGCCGCGCCGGCCGCTTACAAGGATCCGCTGGACGCCTCGACCTTGAGGTTGATCGGCGCGCATTCAGCCGGTTGATGGAAATTGGCGAACCGGCACGATACCGACGCCATCCATGAGATGTTCTGGCAGTCGCCGTCAGCGCTGTTGGTTGCCAAGAGCGCCATTGCGTCCGAAGGCAATTGGGCGGGGTATTGGGGCAACGAGGCCATCGATCAGAAACTAAAGGCCATCGCCGCGTCCGGAGGCGTCGTGCTCACACCTGACCTTTCCAGGTTCAAGGTGACCGGACGAACCGATACGTGGGCTGAATCCTATGCGCCGGTGAACATCCACGGTGTCCTATGCCGGACAAGACGGCACGCCCAAGCCATTCCTGGTGATCATCGAGTGGGATCAAGGTCGCCGGGGAATGGAAGATTGCGTCCGAGATTCTCCTGCCGGTGCCACCGCGCCGCCGGTTTCTCCGGCCAAATAGGCCAACACTCGCCGGGCAATGTCTGAATACTTTCAGAACCACCGCTGCTGTCTGGCTGCATCGATTATTGGCCTTGTTGGCCGCGGCCATCGCGTCCTATGCGCCGTCTTCGCGAACCAGCACGATCGCTTGCTCAGCGCCACTTCGCAGGATTTCGTCAGACAGTTTGCGGTCGGTGACGGCACGAGCCAACTGAAGCGTGCCGACCATCAAACCGTAGATTGCAACCGCCTTGCGCCGCCGCCCCGCAGCCGTATCCGCATGCACGCCGGCCGCGATCAATTCGAAACACGCCGGCGACCCTTGCCGGTGAACGCATCGCGGGTTGTGCTGGAATGCCGCGCCAGTTCCGCGACCAGCGCGGAAGTCGGGCAGCCCCCGCCGGGATCGTCGCGGTGATCGGGAGACAGGTATTCGCGGATGGCGCCTTCAAGGCCGTCGCCCTCGCGCTTCCGCTTTTGACAGCTTGTTGTGGAAGCCGAGGCTGGCAAGCACCTCCCGGATCAGATGCTCCTTGGAGTCGAAATGCGCATAAAACGCGCCATTGGTCAGCCCGGCCTCGGACATGATCCCGGCAAGCCCGACCGCGGCGAGGCCCCTGCTCGCGAAACTGCCGGGAAGCGACCTCGATGATGCGCTGACGGGTCGGCGTCCTTGTGTCCCTTCTCGTACCGCATCTACCGCTTCCTCACAGCTTCGTGTCCGCCTGGCGCCGAAGGACCAGCGATCCCCCATTGAATTACGTTCATATTATATATTACGATTGTAATATCATACGAGAGCTCGGCCCGCAATAGCGTCGCGAATGGCCAAGGGATTAAATCGATGAGCACGCAGAGGCCTGCATCAGCCGCCGACCTCGGTCCGTGCGCAGCAATCAATCTGGAAGAGCGGATCGTCTTCATCGTCGATGACGACCAACACATGTGCGAAGCGCTCTGCGAACTCCTGAAGCCGCTCGGTTTGCGCGCGTTCGCGTTTGGGTCCGCCGCCGAGTACGGCAACTTTCCCAGACCCGACCTGCCCGCTTGTCTCGTTCTGGACGTCGAACTCCCCGATATCAACGGGCTCGAGTTTCAAGAGCAGATTGCCCGATGGCGATCACCCGCCTATTGTGTTCATTACCGCCTATGGCGACGTTCCGTCTTCGGTGCGAGCGATGAAGGGTGGCGCGATCGATTTTCTGATCAAACCGTTCTGCCGATTCAAGTTGATAGAGGCCATTCATACGGCGATAGGCCGGGATCGCGTATCCCGCTCGGAGCGGGCGGAACTCGCCAGGCTGCAGCAACTTTTTTCCAATCTCACCCCCCGTGAACGCGAAGTACTGCCGCTGGTGGCCAGCGGGCTGCTCAACAAGCAGGCCGCGGCGGAACTCGGAATCAGTGAAATCACCCTTCAGATCCACCGCGGCAAGATCATGCAAAAGATGGAAGCCGCGTCGCTGGCCGATCTGGTCAGGATTACCGAGAGACTGGAAATACCAATCACTCATTCCCGGCATGCAAGAATGGTCCTCGAGATAATGACGTTAATGCGCGGCAAGTTCCGCGCATCGCGGCGATAGGGCCTCACCGACGCAGTTACTCAACTCGCACGAAGCTCAAAGAAAATCACGGAGCATCGAACGACCTTTGGCGAGAAGCGATCGAAGCTACGCTGAGCTTCGCGAACGAAGCCCGTTTAATTCGGCCCCCGTGGCCCCGCAGTATGCACGAACGCTTCCTGTTTCGTGCTTACATTCCCAGGCGAACTGGCCGCCTCGATCGTGCCGAACCTCCGATCAAACATTTGCCTCGTCGATGATTTTAGGCGGCATTTCGACGTGGCGCGACCCGACAGGTCTCGATCTCGGAGCTA
Source organism: Bradyrhizobium sp. (assembly GCA_037201505.1). Classification (GTDB taxonomy): domain Bacteria; phylum Pseudomonadota; class Alphaproteobacteria; order Rhizobiales; family Xanthobacteraceae; genus Bradyrhizobium. The sequence goes on along the minus strand of JBBCHO010000011.1, from coordinate 76,800 downwards.
GCGGCACAGCCTAAAAAATTGGCAAGCGTGATCAATATTGACCAGTCATACCGACGCAAGAGTGCAAACATGTCATGTGGCTTGGTAATTTGATTCGAGCCCCGGTGACTGAAGGTCACTGCCAGCCGAAGCATTCGGCACACCCTCGTATCCGCACGGCCGACGTACCACGGTCTACTTCAGAGCATCGGGGGCGGCCATGAGTTCTTGCCGATCTCCCATCTCAGCTTGAGCGATTGGGAGAGTGGCCATGAGCACGGCTTGTTCGAAGGCTTCGCGCCTGCGCACTTTCTGGTGTTGGGCCGCTGCCTCTGCGACCCTCGGGCTGGCAATGCTCGCGCCCGCTATCTTCCGTTTATGCACAGGCGCCCAGCCTGGGGACGGCCGACAGCTTCGCGGTTCTGGGCGGCTCGACCGTCACCCAACACCGGCCCGACAGTCATTGGCGGAACCGCCGCGCGTCCCGGCAATGTCGGCGTCAGCCCAGGCAGTGCAGTTGTCGGTTTTCCACCCGGCATTTTTGACAGGACCGGGAGCGGCATTCCATGTCGCCGACGCACTGGCCGATACAGGCTCAGATCGACCTGACGACGGCCTATAATACGCTGGCGGCCAGGCCAAACCACGCGAACCTGACGGGCAGAACCTGGGGCGGCCTTGTGCTTACACCGGGGGTCTACAGTTTTAGCACCTGCGGCTCAGTTGACGGGGCGCGCTTACCCTCAACGGTCTGGGCAATCCCAACTCGGTCTTCATCTTCAACATTGGCAGCACCCTCACCACCAGCAGTGCGTCGGTGGTTTCGCTGATCAAATGGCGCACAGGGCGGCAATGTGTTTTGGAGGGTCGGCAGTTCCGCGACGCTTGGCACAACCTCATCGTTCACAGCGATATCCTCGCCAACGCCAGCATCACCCTGAATACAGGTGCCACGATCACCTGTGGGTGCCGCCTTGGCAAGAACCGGTGCGGTGACGCTGGACACCAATACGATCGCCTTATGCAATCTCATAGCGGCCGCTGGGGGCGGAGGCGGCGGCGCGGGAGGCGGCGGTGGCATCATTCTTGGTCCTACCGGCGTTCCGCTCTTTGCGTCTCTGTTGTCCGCCACGGCCAATGCCAGTCAACGTGCGGTCGCAAATGCCATAGATGGGTTCGTTGCAAACGGCGGCACCTTGCCGCTCCCGTTTCTGACTCTCTTAAATCTGTCGCCTGCGAATCTGGGCAACGCGCTCTCACAGATTCAGGGGGAGACCGGTACCGGCGTCGCTCAGGCGGGAGTACAGGCGATGAACTCGTTCCTGTCGCTCGTGACCAATCCCTTCCTGGACAACCGAGGCTTCTTGCCGGCGAACCCACCGCCTCCGCCTGGAACGTATTACAAAACTCAGGTTTACAAGGCGCGGTACCAGGCCGCGGTCGATCCGCGCCGTTGGGAGCATTTGGGCCGCAGGCTATGGCGGCCAAAGCAACCTGAACGGCAGTGCTTCGGCCGGAAGTCACGATCTGTCGGCGCGGGCCTATGGGCTTTGCGACCGGCCCTCGACTACCGCGTCTCGCCCTATTCGGTGGTCGGCTTCGCGCTGGGGGGCGGTGGCACGAATTACAGTATTTCCAATGGCTTCGGCGGCGGACACAGCGACATGTTCCAGGCGGCCGTTTATGGTTTGACGCGTGTCGATGCGGCCTATGTGTCGGCAGCGCTCGCTTATGGTTGGCATGCTGAAACCACCGGCCGAACCGTGGCTGTGGCGGGCTTCGACCAGCTTACCGCCGGTTTTAACGCCAACAACATCGCCGGCCGGGTGGAGGGCGGTTATCGTTTCGCCGTTCCGGGCATTTTTAATCTGCCGGGATTTGGGCTCACGCCTTACGGCGCATTCCAGATGCAAGCGTTCTACACGCCGTCCTACAGCGAGACCGCCACCACCGGTACATCGCTTTTCGCGCTGAGTTACGAAGCGCAAACGACGAACGTGATTCGTACCGAGCTGGGAGCCTGGATTGATCAATCGTTCAGGGTCTTATGACGATGCAGTCCTGTCATTGCGCGGCCGGGCCGCCTGGGCGCATGACGATTGGAGTGGTCTGACCTATACTCCGTCATTCCTCTCGCTGCCCGGAACGCTCTGGTCGGAGACGGGCGCTCCGCCACCGCGCGATTTATTGCTCGCCTCGGCTGTCGCTGAGGTCAGTTTCAGGAACGGCATTTCGCTCGCGGCCAAGTTCGACGCCGAGTTGAGCCAGCGCTCCCCAAACCTACATCGGTTCCGCACGCCTTGCGCTATAACTGGTGATTGCGGCAGGCATCGCTGCATGGTCACTCCGCTGGAGAACGGTAAGACCCAGAACGCCAAAAACAGCGTCATCGATATATTGCCGATAAAGACACGAAGGGTGATTCAAATTCTTTTTCGGGCAGGAGCCGCCTTATCCATCAGGCCGCCTCTCGCGCGTCGATGTAGCCGAAGATCGCCCGCATCACGCGGCGCTGAAGCGCGCTGGCGTCCTTTTCGCCTCGCGCACCCCGCTGCGTCTGTCATCCCGCGGGTGATCGCCATGAGGTCGAAAGCGAGAACCGGCAGACTAAGGTGTGACGCTATTCGTGCCCGACGAAGCACCGAGACGACGGCCGGGTGCACAATATCCGCCAGCCGCTTTTCCTGTTTTGGATTCGGCAAGCGAGCCTCTTCGACATCAAGCAGCCGCGCTAGTCCGGGGCAATGAAGTTGATGTGTCACGCCGGCACCCACCATCGCGGCAAGCGCGCCACGCCAATCGGGATCGGAAGCGGCATCGACAATCTCGGCGACCACGCCGGCGGACCGTCGATCGATCAGCGCAACCGTAATGGCATCCTTGTTCGGGAAGTACTGGTAGAGCGAGCCGATACTGACGCCCGCGCGCTCGGCGATGGCGTTGGTCGTGTACCCCGCAAACCCGTCGCGCTCCAGAATGTGAGCCGCAGCTTCCAGAATGATCTCGATGGTTTTCGCGGCGCGGGCCTGAGTGGCCTGTTTTCTTGGGCTTAGCTTCGGTCGGCGGGGCTTCTGGGTCATCGGCGGAATGCGAGTTTGAGATGTGAGCTAAAGCTCATATCCTATTCGAGTTTCAAATACCATCCCAACCAAGATGGTCGAGCCGGAAGGCTTCGCCGCGCATCGAAGGCCGCAATGACCGTTATCGATCCACAGGCGTGCGCCCTCCTTCTGCGTGCCGCAACGGACCAGATCGCGAGCGCCACCATTCGTCCCGCGCCGGACCAGGACATCGGATCGTTGATCGACTGGCTCCGTAACACCAGCGCCGCGGCAGCCGCCGTGATGCGCAGCGCATTGGCGGAACGTTATCCCGGAATTGGATGGGTCGACGAGGAAGGGCGGCCGGAAGCGTCGGATGAGCCGTGCTGGGTGTACGATCCGATCGACGGCGCGTACCACTTCGTTCAGGGCCTCCCGCTTTGGTCCGGTTCTCTCGCCCTGGTTCAGGACGGCCGGACCGCTTTCGCGATGGTCTATGACCCGACCTTGCGCGAGCTGTTCGCCGCGCAGGAGGGAGCGGGCGCAACGCTGAACGGCCGGACACTGACATCGCACCCAAAGTCGAGATTGAATACCGCGGTGCTGGGCACTGCCGTCGCTCCTTTCACGCAGGCTCGCGCGCCACAGCATGAACGCGCGCTGGCGCTGCTAGACGCGATCTCACGAAAAGTCTTCGTCGTGCGCCAGATGGCCTCCGCGTCTCTGCAACTCGCCTACGTGGCCGCCGGTCGACTGGATGGCTATTGGGAGACCGGGCAGGATCTTTCGGACTGGCTGGCCGGTGCGTTGCTGGTGCGCGCGGCCGGCGGCGATGTGACCGATCTGAACGGCGATGCCCTCAACTGGAATGCCGACGGCATCCTCGCCGCCTCGAAACCCCTGCACGCTGCGCTGCTGCTGGCCGCCGCAGGCGCTGCCAGACAACCCTTGGCAATGGGGTAACGAGGACGAACCGCGCACCCCTCACATTCACCCTTTCCGCGCATTCGAGTGGTTCGCAATGATGGTGGAACAGCAGATCGTCTTCGTCGTGGATGACGACCCGCACATGCGCGAGGCGCTTTATGAACTCTTGACGCCGCTCGGTTGGCGCGTTCGCACGTTTGGATCGGCCGCGGAATACACCGCCTTTGCGAGGCCCGACCTTCCCGCCTGTCTGGTTCTGGACGTCGAGCTCCCGGATATCAACGGCCTCGAGTTTCAGGAGCAGATTGCCGATGGCGATCACCCGCCCATCATCTTCATGACCGGGCACGGCGACGTTTCATCGTCGGTGCGGGCGATGAAGGGCGGCGCGATTGATTTTCTCACCAAACCGTTCCGCAAGTCGGCGTTGATCGGGGCGATTCACGCGGCAATCGGTCAGGATCGCGTTGCGCGTCTGGAGCGAGCAAAGCTGGCCAGACTGCAGCAACGATTTTCCGCCCTCACCCCCCGTGAACGCGAAGTGCTGCCGCTGGTGGCCAGCGGGCTACTCAACAAGCAGGCCGCGGCCGAACTCGGAATCAGCGAAGTGACGCTTCAGATCCACCGCGGCAGGATCATGCCAAAAAATGGAAGCGGCGTCGCTGGCCGATCTGGTGCGGATTGCGGAGCGGCTGGAAGTGCCGATTACGCATTCTCGACATGCGAGGATGGGGGCGAGATTATGACGTTAATGCGCGGCAAAACTCCACGCATCGCGGGGCGAATATTGCCGCGAGCAAACCATAACGTTCTAGAGAAAGAGAATATCTGACTCGGCAATGCCGAAATTAACTAGACCTATCGCTTCTTAATCGTTCCGGTCGGGATGTCTTCGTCATCGGGCGAGACGCATCAATCTGCGGAATTTGCACTAATCCTATTGAATTAGGGTACCCCCATACAAAAAGATCATTTCCGATCAATACATCGTCGTACTTAACGAGATCACCTTCGCGGCATTAAGCACTCCGGCCGGAGCCGTACGAACCGCCGCCACACCCGGCGAGTAATTGAACTATCTCGAATGCTCAGGTGGAACGACTCCGAGAGAGGTTCTGTGAATGCTCCAAGTTTGACGACGACAGCGTCATTTTTGGGATTCGACTTCATGAGGCCTTTTGCCTCGAAGCTCGACTTCGATTGCAAGCGAATGGTGCTAACCCAACGGAAAGAAACGTGCGGCGAGCGGCTCTTCGGGAAAGGGTACATCCGACAACAGGGCGACGGCACGCTTGCATTCAAAATCTACGTAACAAGGCACTATGCCAAACGTCTTACTCAGTTTGTCAGCAACTACGCTCGCGGCAATGCCGACTCTACCGCCCGGAGCGACGCTTACAATAATCTTGAACGGTGCGTAGGCCAGCCAATTCTATCCTGAGCCGCCGTTCCATTCAAACCGGACAGTACAAACGCTGCGAAGAGTAAGTTTCTCATCTTTGCGCAGCCTTATAATGCAACTTAGGTGGTACGGTTTTTTAAGAACGCATGAACGACGATTTCAATCATCGAACCCTTCAAGACGAGGCCGGCTACGACCGTACTTCTGTTGGGATAGGGAGGGGAAAAGATTGTGCGATATACTGCATTGACGGCTTGAAAATCTTCCTTTTCTGCAAGAAATATTTGGACCTGCGTTACGTCATCAAGTGATGATCTGGCCGCTTCGAGAGTCTGCTTCAGGTTTGCGAAGACAAGCTTAGTCTGGGCGACGATGTCGCCGCTCTCAATCGTGCCATCGGGTCGAATGGGTATTTGGACTGTATAAAGTGTATTATCGCCGATGACCGCCCATTCGATCGGTGCAGCAACGGTGGGTAAACCAGTTTGAACGATTTTCCGCATTGCCGCCTCCTAAAAACCGGTAATCGTTGCTAGCAGGCTCTCAGGATCACCGGGCAGCGCGTCGCCCCGCCAGGCGACGTATTGATCGGGACGGACTAACAGATACTTGCGCTCGTAGAGCTGCTGCGCTTCTGGCAGATCCAGAACGAGCACTGATAGCGGTATATTTCTAACCTTCGCCGCTTCCAAAAATGCACCGGTATCAGAGGCCGTAACGTCCAAACATATTAGCGTGAAGCCCTTGCCGAGCCGATCGAATACTGACGATCCCATAATTCGTTCATCATCGAGCCAAAGGTGTGGGAGCCGACCACCTGGCAGTGCGCAGGGATTGTAACGATCGTATGTTTCAGGAAATACGTCTGGAGGCGGCGTTCCATCAGCAACAATGATGGGCGAACCGTCGTATCGGCAACCAAGTTGCACGCCGGTCGCATCGTCCTCCTCGGGTCTCACAAAGTGATTCTTACGTACATAGGTCATTTCGGATGCCTGCTTACGTGCCTTCTCGCCCGCAGGCCCTTCAACCTCGACTTCTTCTGGAACAACCGCGTCATGCATCATCGACGCATATTTACGAGACGCCCCGGTGCTCCGATGACCAATAGGTTTACGCTCGATTTGGTAGCTTTCGAGAAGTTTCGGTCCGCCCCATCCCTGAATAACCGCCGCGATCTTCCACGCCAAATTCGAGCTGTCATCCATTCCTGTATTCATCCCGAACCCACCCGTCGGCGTAAACAGATGCGCAGCATCTCCCGCAATCATGATACGCCCTGCCTTGTATCGCTCAGCCACCAGCGCTTGCCCGGCGCTCCAGGGACGATAGCCAATGACTTCTATCGGCACGTCTTCTCCGATCGACTTCCGGACCCAACTGGCGATCTCATCTTTATCAACTTTGGTGCGCCCTCCTTTTGGCTTAACCAACATCATAAATTCGTCCTGCCCATTTAAGGCAATGATCACCCCTCGTGTATCGGGATCTGTGTTGACCGCCCAATACATCCAAGCGCGACGATGACCAACGAACCTCGGATAAAGATCGGGAATTCGCATGTAGACGGAAAAGAATTGACCGGACCAGTATGCGTCCTTCTTTTGCACGTCGCCTTCGTAGGCGATGCCTAACGTCTTGCGGATCAGACTTCGACCGCCGTCGCAGCCAATGGCGTACTGGGAGATAAAGTCGGCTTCCTCGTTCGCGCCAACCTTTTGCGCGTGGACACGTACTTCATTTTCATCCTGAGTAAACCATTTTACCTCCCATCCAAATCGTACATCAATGTTCCTGGCTGCGCGCACTTTCTGCAAAAGGAGCCGCTCTACGTACATCTGGTTCACATGGAACATCGGTTCCGGATATTGATCGGTCACCGGCATTTCGCGGCGCATCGCTATGCGCTCGTCGCGTGTGGGCATCGGAAACCGGTAGATTTCGTGCTTACTCAAGCGCGTAAAATAGGCCTGGTCGAAAGGGTGATCCGCCGGCAATCCGAGCTGCCGGACATCATCGGAGAAACCAAGGCGGCGGTAGTGCTCCATCGTTCGGGCATTCTGGCCATTCCCCTTTGGATGCCAGCGCTCATTGGCCTCGGTGTTGATAATGGTCGATTTTATGCCAAAATCGTCGAGAAATAGCGCAAGGAGCAGGCCGACCGGGCCTCCTCCGACGATCGTTACGGCCGTACTAAATTGATTATGCATGGCCCCCCGACAGGTTACTCAGTAACTGAAGGGAATCTAGCTCGCGAAGATAGGCCCGCTTTCTAATGCGGGTCCTTTCTTTTCGCGACTAGGTCAAGTTTGCCAATGCGATCCATTTGAATCTTATGAATGGAGGCGGTCGAAATATTGACTCGGCGGCACGCCCTGGAGGCGCTTAAACATGGTGGTAAAGGCGGCCGGGCTTTCATAACCAAGTTCCAACGCGATGTTGGTCACGGATTCGCCGGCCACCAACCGCGGAAGAGCGGCAAACAAGCAAGCCTGTTGACGCCAAACAGCAAAGCTCAACCCCGTTTCTTTCTTGAAAAGCCTTGTAAACGTACGCCGGCTCATGTTCAGAGCTTTCGCCCACTTCTCGATCGTATCGTGAGGACGAGGCGCCTCCAAAAACTCATGACAGCGAGTTGCAAGCCGTTTGTGTTTCGGGAAATGCAGACATAGCGGTAGCTTCGGCAGATGTTTCAGCTCGTACAGCAACAACGACATGACGTGACCGTCGCGACCCCCAACATCATACTCTGGTCCAATCTCGATTGCGGCGGTGAGCAAAGAGCGCATCAAGGGCGACATATCGACCACTTCGCAGCTTGCGGGGAGATCAGCGTGCGCGTCTGCCCCGACCCACAATGTCACGGTCGTAACATTGTCGATCATTCGCAAATGATGCTTTACCCCGCCCGGTATCCAGACGGCCCGATCCGCGGGCACCATCCACTGGCCATGCTCGGTGCCGACAAGCATTGTACCGGATGCACCATACACAAGTTGGGAACGTCGATGATGGTGTTGAGGAATCACGGCTCCGCGACAAAAATCGTTGCAGATTACCACTACGGGGCGGGGCGACTCTACATATTCGGCTGGTTTAACATTTCGCATGGCCTACTCGCAAAGATTTTGGACCCGCCTGCAAATGCAGAGATGCTATCTATTATGCACGATCCCCCCTTAGAGGAAACGTCTTTTGAAACTAAGGACGACAATGAACCGTCTCAGGTGGTTATTTTGCACCGCAACCTTATGCTTACTTCTAGGCCCTACTCTCATCTACGCGGACGACTATCCGAGCAGGCCGGTGCGTGTTGTAGTGCCTTTTGCAGCAGGGGGGCCGACCGATTTCGTTGCACGACTAGTCGTCAATAAGCTTTCTGAAAGGTGGCACCAGAAAATTTATATAGAGAACGTTTTAGGTGCGAGCGGCAATATCGCTACTCGACAAGTCGCGCGTGCGGCCCCGGACGGCTACACAGTACTCATCACGACGAGTGGTTTTGTAGTTAACCCAATTTTGTACGCACCAAAACCGTATGATGCCGTCACCGATTTCGCGCCCATCACTGTCGCGGCTGAAGCACCAAACGTCCTGATCGTCCATCCATCTGTTCCTGCGCACTCGGTACAAGAACTAATAGATCTTGTTAAAGCCAACCCGGGGAAATATTCCTTTGCTTCGGCGGGCGTCGGCCAAACGGGTCATCTTGGCGGCGAATTTCTCAATCATAAATTCGGGCTTGATTTGGCGCACGTCCCTTTCAATGGTGGAGGGCCGGTTATGAATGCAATCGTGGCAGGCCATACTCAGATTGCGTTTCTAAGTCTACCGTCGGCAGCTTCCTATATTCGAGATGGGAGCGTACGTGGCCTGATGGTTACGTCCGCTCAGCGCTCCAAGATTGTTCCCGATGTCCCCAGTTGCGTTGAAGTCGGACTTGCAGATGAAGAAACATCGTTTTTTCAAGGAATTCTTGCGCCAGCAAACACGCCGCGAGAGGTTATCGACAAGTGGCAACGTGATGTCGCCGATATTGTTCAGCAGCCGGACGTTCGAGAGCGGCTGGAGGGGGCGAGCTTCACGGTAAAGCCAATTACATCTGAGCAATTCGGCGAGATGATCAAGCGAGAGGACGAGCATTGGGCGCGTGTCATCGATGAGCTTAAGATTCAAAAGGTGCAATGACCAGAGCTTCTTGGTGCTCTTTGTCTAAAGCAGGCGCAAGAAGGACATCGCGAGCTGTTTATTCCTATTCCGTTCTCAAGCGGTACTGCCGAAGCTTTTCGCGTTGAACGCATCGCGCGGCTTGATCGGCCAGCTTTTTCTTTGCCGCTCCATAATTGATCACGTGGATCGAAAAGCCACCTTGCAAATCCGCCAGCACCCCGACTCCATCTACCGTTTCACATCCGGGCCAGAGTCGAATCTCCCGAAGGCAATCCTGCGCGAGGTCTGTCCTATTAATTCCAATGGTACGCCTCTGGAAGGCCATGAACGAGATATCCGACTGTCATCTTGCTCGGTTGACGGGGGCGCGCGTATCAGGCCGCACCGGGCAAGATATCTGCTGTGGTCAAAAAGCCGATCCTCGGTCACATCGATTTTAACTTCGCGACCGCTATTTTCCTCGGTCTCCCTGTTTGACTGGGTTCCGGTTCCAGCGCGAAATTGACGTTCCAAAAAGTCCGATGGAAATCGATCCACTCGGCGGCACTCGCGAGCGCCTCGCGCCTTAGGCGGCATAAGCCGTATTTGCCTCGCTGGTCACTTGTAATAATCAGCGCATCCTCAAGCACTTTGAGATGCCTGAAAATCGAGGGCAGCGAAATACCGAGTGGCTTGGCGAGTTCGACGACGGTCGCATCCCCCCGAACCAGGCGTGCCACGATGGCCCGACGCTTGGCGTGTGCAAGGGCCGCAAATGTGTGATCCAGGCTCATCATTAAAAAGACATTCAAGTTGACGGTTCTTGCAAATTTACAATTCCTGATTCAGGCATCTGGACCGGCGCCGCGCTGGCTTGAAGCGAGAAAGGGTATGATTGCTTCCGCCAGATCTGAGGAAGAAGAAAGCTGAGGGGCATGGCCGGTCGGCATGGATACGACCAACGCACCGGGCGCACGGGCTTGCATGGCACGCTGCACGGGCAGGATGACAGAGCGGTCTTCCAGCGCTTCAACGTAGAGCCGCGGTATTCGGCCGTAACGCCCTGCTGTCGCAGGTGTCCTCACCGCGCGCCCACCCTCGCCTTGCGGAGTCAATCGCGAAGCCGCGGCCGCGGCGTCTTCCTCAGAGCAATCCTGCAGAAAGAAGGCGACGGCGGCCTCAGCCGGCACCCGCGACGTCAGACCATCCGCTGACCATACGAGGTGCGGCCAGATACCAACGGCTTCGGGACGTTGAGGGCTGACCGATTTAACGATTTCCTCGAAGCTTTCGCCGCCCGGCAGCATCATGCCGGCGATATACACCAGCCTCGAGACGGAGGCGGGCCAGCGCTCCGCAAAGGCGGTTATCAACAATCCGCCACCGGAATGACCAACCAAACTCACCGGCCGGCCCAGCGCGTGAACCGCTTCATAAACATGCTGCAGGCAGGTCTCGAACGTGACCTCGGCAGGATCCGAACCATCGGCGCCGTTGCCCGGAAGATCGACGGCGTGGGTCACGAACCCTGCGGCCTCAAGACAAGGCACGAGGCGCGCCCAAGCCCAGGATCCTTGCCAGGCGCCGTGAACCAGAATGACGGGATCGAGCTCGGACATGCTGTTCCGGAAAAGCCTAAAGCGCTGGATGGAAGTGGAAAACCTATTTGTAGGTGCGCCGGTACATCTCCTTGAGATGACCTTCGACCGTCGTCGGCGGATATTTCGGGTTCTCCCCGCTCTCCAAACAGGATGGCAGGCATTCGACTTTTTGATCGGGATTGCCGGAAAAGAAGAACGGAACAGAATACCGCTCGCGGCCTGAACTATTTACAACGCGGTGCACAGTCGAGCGGAAGCAATCATTGGTCCATCGCGCGATCAAGTCACCGAGATTGACTACGAAAGAACCGGGGACGGGCGTTGCATGTATCCACTCACCCGCTGACTTGCCCTGAACCTGGAGACCGCCGGCCTCATCCTGCAAAAGCAGCGTAATGCCGCCGAAATCGCTATGGGCACCAGCCCCCTTTTCACCGGGAGCCGCGTTGGCCGGCTGCGGAGGATAATGCAGCAGGCGCAGTGTTGCATGCGCGTTGGCGCAATAGTCTGCGAAATAATCCTCGTCGAGGTGGAGAGCCAACGCCAATCCGCCCATCAGCTTACAGCTTAGATCAAGCATGGTGCTGAAATAGGTTTCCATCACCGGCCGGAACCCGGGCATGTCAGAGGGCCAGAGGTTGGGCCCGTGATTGAATCGCCGCGTCACAACCCTGGGATCGTCAAGCGATAATTCCGGCCCGATGTAAAAGCTCTCCTTGAGATCGGGTGGCGCCCCCTCCTCCAGGGTCTGAGCCCGCATCGGCTCAAATCCGCGCTGGCAGAACGAAAGGCTTTTATCCACGGCGCTTTTCACCGCGGCTGGAGAATCGAAAAAAACGCTTCGTCTCAGTGAAAATAGCAGCCGTTAAAGCCGCCGGCACGCCGTGGTTCACAATGTAGAAGAACCCGCTGGCGAGACAGGCCGCACGAAGACGTTCCGCGACCGCCTGGCGGTCGGCCATCGAATTCGATGAAAGACCGCCGATGTCGATCACCGGCAGAGCGGAGTTCGAAACATGGATGGCTTCAAGCGTCGATGTCATGCCCACCTCGTTTGCAAGCGGTGAAGCCACGATGGGCATCTTTTATCGCGGCGGAATATCTCTGGCGACAGGCGGTAAGTAACGTGCCGGCATCCCATCGCGGAAATGCCGGCACGGATCAAGCATCAAGACCTAGCTACGGCTCATTTCGGAACGGTACCGTCGATACCATCGACATACCAGTTGAGCGAGTTGAAGACGGCATCCGGCATCACCGTGCCGGCAGCAACCATTTCTTTCCCGGTGTTGTCCTTGATCGGACCGGCGAAAGCGTTAAGCGCGCCGGAAACAATCGCGGCTTTCTTTTCTTCGAAGACCTTGACCGCGGCCGGCGGAATATCCGGATTGAGCGGCGCCATCACCACCATTCCCTCCTTGATACCCCAACGCGTGTGGCGGTTACCGGTCCAGGTGCCATCCATCACCTTCTTGGTTTCCTCGATATAATAACCGCTCCAATCTTCGGTCGTGCCCGAGAGCTGCGCCTTCTTGCCGAAGCTGGACATATCGGCATCGATACTGAACGCGTAGGTACCCTTTTCCTGGGCTGCCTGAATCGACGCCGGCGAGTCGGTATTTTGCGCGACGTTATCGGCACCTTGCGCAATAAGGGTATCAGCCGCCTGGCGTTCCTTGCCCGGGTCGTACCATGTGTTCACCCAGATCGCCTTGGTCTTGATCTTCGGGTTCACGGACTGCGCGCCGAGCGTCATGGAATCGATGTTGCGAACCACGCTGGGAATCGGGAAGGACCCGATAAAGCCGAGTGTATTCGATTTCGTCATCTGCCCGGCGAGTACACCGATCAGATAGAAGCCTTCCTCGAAGCGCGGCTCGTAAACAGAGATGTTCGCCGCGGTTTTGAAACCGTTGACGTGCTCGAACTTGACGTTCGGGAACAGCTTCCCGACCTTCTGAAGGGGCTCCATGTAGCCGAAGGAAGTTGCGAAAATCAGCGTATAACCATCGCTGGCGAGCTGGCGAAACACGCGTTCGGAATCGGCGGTTTCGGGAACATTTTCCACGAAGGTGGTCTTGATCTTGTCGCCCATCGCCTTTTCCAGAGCCTGACGGGCCATATCATGCTGTTGTGTCCACCCACCATCGCTGCGCGGGCCTAAATAGACGAAAGCGACCTTCAGAGGGTCGGCGGCGAAAGCGCCCACCGGCGCCATCGCCGTCAGACCCGCTGCAACGCACAGCGGGAGAGATTTCAAAATTTTGCTTAGCTTCATGACGCTTACCTTCTTGGTTAGGACGAGAAAACGGTTGTGGAAAGATACTTCAAAGAGACGCGCGAGAGACCTGTTGAAGAGTGTGGTTGAAGCGGGTTGTCGAAAAGACTCGTTGAAAGAGATTTCAACGCAGGGTCCTCACGCGGCCGAGTGAAAGCTGTGACCGAGAGAGGCGGGTTGGTTCAGCAGAATCGTCTTGGGATCACGACAGATAATGACCAGAACGATGATCGTCGCTGCATAGGGCAGCATCGACAGAAACTCGGTGGGAATCGGCAGACCGAACCCCTGAGCGAAAAGCTGGAATTGGGTTACACCACCGAACAGATAGGCGCCGATGACAACGCGGGCCGGCTTCCATGTCCCGAACACGACAAGCGCCAGCGCGATCCAGCCTTTACCGGCAGACATGCCTTCCACCCACATCGGCGTCTGCACCAGCGACAGATACGCGCCGGCGATTCCGGCTGTCGCGCCGCCAAACGCCACCGCCAGATAACGGGTCTTCAACACCGACTTTCCGATGGCGTGAGCGACAGCCGGGGATTCCCCGATCGCGCGCAGGGTGAGGCCGGGACGGGACCTCGTCAGGAACCACTGAACGGCAATGAACAGAACGACCGAAAGATAGACCATGATGTCGTAGTGGAACAAAAGGTCTCCCAGCACGGGAATGTCGGATAAAACCGGAATTTTGATCGGTGCCAGCCGATCCACCGGCAACCCCGCCAGATTATGCCCGACAAAGGCCGACAGACCGATTCCGAACAAGGTCAGCGCGAGACCGGTCGCCACCTGATTGGTTTGCAGATTGATCGTCAGAAAACCGAATATCAGGGACAATGCGACACCGGCCGCCGCCGCCGCGATGAACCCGACCGTGTCGCTTCCCGATCCGCGGGTAGCGGCAAAACCGGCCACCGCACCGATCAGCATCATGCCTTCGATACCGAGGTTGAGGACGCCGGATCTTTCGACGACGGTTTCACCAAGCGCGGCGTAGATCAACGGCGTGGCTGCGACCACGGTGCTGGCAATCATCGGGACAAGAGGATTCATGCTGCGCTCTCAATGCTTGCTGCCGGCTTCGGCAGGGTGGGTTCGACCGCGGTCTCTACGCGCTTCAGCCTGAAGGTGATGAACAGGTCAGCAGCCAGCAGGTAGAACAGCAACAGCCCCTGAAACAATCCTGTGATTGCGGACGGCAAGCCCATTCCCATCTGCGCCGACTCGCCGCCGAGATAGAGCAGCGACATCAGCAACGCGCCGAACACGACGCCAATCGGATGCAGCCGGCCGATCCACGCGACAATGATCGCGGCAAAGCCATAACCCGGCGAAATTTCCTGCTGCAGCCGTCCGATAGGTCCGGCGACTTCGCAAATCCCCGCGAGGCCGGCCGTCGCGCCGCACAGCATCAGCGCGATCCAGATATTGCGTTTCTCCGAGAATCCGGCATAGGCGGCGGCCGCCGGCGCCATGCCCGCCACCTGCATCCGAAATCCGGCAAAGGTCTTCTGCGAGAAGACCCATGCTATTACCGCAAGTACAAGGGCATAGATGATGCCCCAGGTTACGCGCGTGCCCTCAATCAGAACCGACATCGTTTCCGCATCGCCGAAACCCTGGGATTGCGGATAGTTTTGGCCCTGAGGATCGCGCCACGGGCCGTGCACCAGCCAGGACAGCACCAGTTGAGCGATGTACACCAGCATCAACGTCACGAGAATTTCGTTGGTGTTGAATCGGGTTCGCAGGAAAGCCGGAATGGCGGCCCAGGCCATGCCGCCGAGCACGCCGGCCAACAGCATCAGCGGCATCGCAAAGATTGACTCGCTGTCGCCGAACCAGAGCGCGACGCCGCCCCCGGCGATCGCGCCCATGACGAGTTGTCCCTCGGCACCGATGTTCCAGACATTGGCGCGAAAACCCAGAGCCAGACCCAATCCGCAAAGCAGCAACGGCGTTGTCTTGAGCAGCAATTCGCCGATACCATAACTGGTCGACAGCGGCTTGATAAAGAAAAGGTAGAACGCTTCCACCGGATCCTTGCCGAGCGCACTGAACAACAGAAAACCGGTCACAAGCATGCCGATCGCCGCCAGCAAAGGCGAAACGACGCTCATGGTGGACGAAGGCGTGGCACGCCGCTCAAGCCTGAGCATCAGCAGTCTCCAATTGCGAGTTTGCGGAAGCGGCGCCGTCGCCTGCCTTGTCGCCGAATTTGCCGCTCATCCATACCCCGATTTGTTCGATCGATGTTTCGGCAGGCTTGACCGAAGGTGACAGGCGCCCAGCCGCCAGCACACATAATCGATCGCTGATCGTGAAGAGTTCGTCGAGTTCCTCGGATATGACGAGAAGTGCGACGCCCGCGTCGCGCAGATCAATCAGGGCCTGCCGGATAAGCTGTGCCGCGCCGACATCCACACCCCATGTCGGCTGTGCCACGATCATCATTTTGGGTTGCAGCATCGTCTCTCTTCCAACGATGAATTTCTGCAAATTGCCGCCCGACAGGCTGGAAGCGACAGATTGCTCGCCACCGCATTTGACCTTGAAGCGCTCAATAACGTGCTTGGAAAACGTCCGCATCACGCTGGGGTGAATCATCCCGTTCAGCACCATGCCCTTTCGCGCCCCGGTCAGCAGCGCGTTGTAGGCCAGACTCATCGGCGGTACCGCCCCGCGCCCGAGCCGCTCTTCGGGAACGAAGGTCAGCCCAAGCGCGCGGCGCTTGGCAGGGTTGAGCGCCCCGACCGGCTGTCCGAACAGCTTGATCATCGAGCCGCTGGTACTTAGCCGCTCGCCCGACAGCGCCGTCATCAATTCCTTCTGACCGTTTCCGGAAACCCCGGCGATACCCAGAATCTCGCCACTTCGCACCTGCAGGCTGATGTCCTTGAGTGATGTGCCGAATGGGTCCGGCGACTGCAACGACAAGTGCTCGACATCGAGCCTTACTTCCTTGGCCTCGCGGGGAGTGAGATGGCACTCCGCGAGCTCTCCACCGATCATCAGTCGCGCGAGACTCTCGTTGGTTTCGTTGCGTGGAATTGCGCCGCCGCTGACTTTTCCGCCACGCAGCACCGTGGCGGTGTCGCAGAGCGCCCGGATTTCGTCGAGCTTGTGGCTGATATAAAGGATGCTGCAGCCCTCAGACGCGAGACGCCGGAGCGTCTTGAACAACACCAGGACAGCCTGCGGCGTCAGCACCGAGGTCGGCTCGTCCATGATCAGAAGCTTGGGCTCCTGAAGCAGGCAACGCACGATCTCGACGCGCTGCCTCTCGCCCACGGACATGCTGTGAACGAGACGATAGGGGTCAATCGGGAGTCCGTATTTTTCGGAAACCTCGGTAATCTGGGCCGCCAGCCGCGCGGTCGGGACCGGCTCATCCAGCGCGAGCGCAATATTCTCCCATACGGTCAACGTCTCGAATAAGGAAAAATGCTGAAATACCATGCCGATACCCATGCGCCGCGCCTGTGACGGAGCGACGATGGTTTCGTACTGACCGTTCCACATGATGGTACCGGCATCGGGTTTGGTGACGCCGTAGATGATCTTCATCAGCGTGCTTTTGCCGGCGCCATTCTCTCCCAGCACGGCGTGAATTTCGCCGGGACGGACGCTCAAGGAGACGTCCTCGTTGGCCACAACGCTCGGATAGCGCTTGGTTATGCCGGTAAGCACCAGCCGCGGCTTCAGATTTACAAACTCATCCATGTTTTCAACCAGTCCCGGCCAACGAGCGCGCGGCGACTACGCCGTCTTCGAGAGTCACAAGCAATCCGCGCGCCAAGTCGGCGAAATCCTCCCGATTCAAAGATTAAAGCTGGCGGCAGACGCCAATCGGGCGCCAATCGGACCCGAAAAACAATGAATTTGAGGAGGCCCCGCCCTGACCCCATATTTCCCCGGGGGCCACTCGACCGCCGCGAAACATTTCCAATGATCGTTCTCAGGCGCGTCAACGCGGGCTGCCGGCTACGGCGAAATCGAGCCCTGGTCGACCACTGGAAAGATCTGGAAAATAGTGGTTATTGCGGCCAAGCTACCGCTGTTCCACCGAGCGAATTTGGGCCAAGGAATTTGGGCCAAGGAAAGCCAACAAAGAGTCGATGAAAACCTGGATTCGCGATCCGATCGCAATGCTGGCTGAAGGAGGCAAGCGCGGGCTCGTCATTGAGGGCGGCAGGATCCTCGAACTGGTCGGACAGGATGGCCCGGCGACGCCTTGCGACGAGGTTTTCGATGCCCGTCGCCACGTCATCATTCCAGGCATGGTCAATGCGCATCACCATTTTTTCCAGACTCTAACGCGCGCGCATCCGAAGGCCATCAACAAAAGCCTGTTTCCATGGCTGCAGCAGCTCTATCCGATCTGGGGGGCGCATCTTGATCGCGATTGCTTCCGTCTCGCTGTGCGTGTCGCACTGACTGAGTTGCTGATCTCGGGCTGCAGCACGGCATCGGATCATCTGTTTGTCTTTCCCGACGACATGGCGGATGCCGTCGACATCGAAGCGGAAGAAGCGTCGAAACTGGGAATGCGCATGACGCTGACGCGCGGCGCCATCAATCTCGGCTTTGCGGATGGCGGTATTGCCGACGAACGGCTGATGCAGAGCTATGATGCAGTTATCGCGGATTGCGAGCGGGTTCTCGCGAAATATCACGATTCCAGCGACGGTTCTTTCCTGCGTGTCGCATTGGCTCCATGCGCGCCTTTCAATGTGACGCGTCAACTCATGATCGATACCGCCGTTCTCGCCGAGAAGCACAAATTGCCTTCTCCACACCCATTTGGGAGAAACCCGCGATGAGGACAATTACTGTCTTCATCACTATGGCTGTCGGCCGCTCGATTATCTGGAACAGGTAGGCTGGATCAACGAGCGCGTCTGGCTGGCGCACGGTATTCACTTCAACGATGCCGAAATCGCACGGCTCGGAAAACACGGAATGGGAATCTGCCACTGCCCGACATCGAACATGATGCTGTCGTCGGGTATCTGTCGAACCAGAGATTTGGAGGCCGCCGGGGTGACGGTAGGCCTCGGCGTCGATGGCTCCGCCTCAAACGATAGTTCGAACCTGATGGAGTCGGTTCGCCACGCCTTCCTGCTCGGACGGCTGGCCTACGACGCGTCCTCGATCACCCATCTTGATGCTTTTCGGTGGGCGACCGAAGGATCAGCCAAATGCCTTGGACGCAATGATATCGGCAAGATCGAAGTAGGATATCAGGCTGACCTCGCCTGCTTCACCCTGGACGAATTGAGGTTTTCCGGGGCGGGCGATCCGGTTGCCGCGCTGGTACTGTGCGGCGCTCACCGTGCCGATCGGGTGATGATCGGGGGTGAATGGCGGGTCACAAATGGAGTACCGATTGGGGTCGATCTTGCGAGGCTTCGTGACGAGCACGGTCGGGCGGCGTTGGCGTTCCTGGCCAACGCGTAAGCAACCACTGCGGGGCCTTGAGTGGCGTAATTTTGCACAATGGTGACCTTATTGTGCACAACTGGTAATCACTGAGCTAAATCGGTGCAAAAAAGCTGTCGTTGAAGCAGCGAAGGCAATCAGCTTGACCGGTTTTCCTGGAAAATGCGTACGGCGGGAGACGCTGGCAGCCACGCAAGTTCGCAGGGAGGCACTATTCCCAAATCATTTGGAGGCAGCCGGTCATCACGAAAGAGGTGACCACCGCCACAACGGCGCAACCCACGTTGGCTTCAACGGTTTCAAAAAAATGCTCAATCATGCGTAGCATAATAAAGTGCCTCTCCAAGAAATCGCCGCCCTAGAGCCTTATCGGTTCTGATTGAATCAGAACCGGGCTCTAGTCTTTTGTTTTGACGCGTTTTCTTCACGCGAACCGGTATCCACTTCGCTCGAAAACGCTCTAATCGCATAACCGCGGCACCAATACCGGACCCCGCCGGGAGTTCCGGTTGAATCCGGATAGGGGGGTTCAGTCTTGGAAAGGATGGCGCACAAAACTTGCCTAATCCTTTATGGCTTCAATGCCGAAGTCCAAGTGGCAGCACTTGTGGTGCTCAACGGATTGGCTTGACCAGGTTTCCTCCTTGATCGTAGTGTCCACGACAATTCCGGCTGCAATGGGTAAATGCCTGGCGTCGGATTCCAGCAAATTTGCGGAGTCCTGCATGGCCAAAGACGGAAAAGCCTACCTTTCAAGCCTGCGCGACAACCGGTCCATCTATATCGATGGGCGCAAGGTTGCCGATGTCACGACCGACAATTGCTTTCGCGGCGTGGGTCGGCACAGCGGCAAGCCTTTATGATTATCAGGCCGCGCCGGAAAACCTCGAACAGATGACCTTCCAATCGCCGACCAGCGGCGAGAGGGTCAATCTGGCCTGGCAGCTTCCCAAGACCTATGGAGATCTGGTCCGACGCCGTCAGGCCATCGAGAAATGGTCGGAGCTGTCATGCGGCATGATTGGCCGCTCGCCGGATCACGTCGCATCCACGCTAGTCGGTTTCCGGATGGGCCTGGCAGCCTTCCGCGACTACGATCTGGCGCGCGCAGCTGCCCTGGAAGCCTATTTCCAATACGCCCGCGACAACGATCTCTTCCTGTCTTACGTCATCATCAACCCGCAATCGGACAAGGCCAAATCGGCAGGCGGACAACCCGATCCTCATCTCGTCGCCTCAGTCGTTGACGAGGACAGCGAAGGCATCACGATCCGCGGCGCAAAAAATGCTGGCGACCAGCGGCGTCATGGCAAACGAATTGCTGGTTTCCGGTTTTCAGGCGTTGCAGGCCGGCGACGAAGCCTACGCCTTCACCGCTGCGGTCCCGCTGGGCGCCAAGGGCCTCTCCTTGATGTCCCGGCGCAGCTACGAAAACAACGCGACATCGGTTTTCGATTACCCGCTGTCGTCGCGCTTTGACGAGAACGACGCCGTGGTTCACTTCGACGACGTCAAGATTTCCTGGGACCGTGTTTTCGTCTTCAAGGATCTGAGGATGGCGCAGGCCCAGTGGCACGACAGCCGGGCTCATGTCTTTCAGAACTATCAAAGCATCGTCCGCCTTATGGTGAAATTGCGGTTCATGCTCGGACTGGCGCGCAAGATCGCCGAGACCAACAACATCATCAACTATCCCCAGGTACGTGAGACCCTGGGACTTATGGCCGCGAAGGTCAGCAACATCGAAGCACTCGTGATCGCCATGGAGCTCAAGGGCGAGAACTTTCACGAATTTTATGTCCCGGACCGCGCCATGCTATGCGCCGCCCAGGTCATCGCGCAGACCACTTATCCGGAGATCGCCGAAGCCATTCGCTCGCTTTCAGGCGGCGGGATGATCATGGTTCCCTCGTCCTACGCGGATTTCGAAACGCCGGAAACCAATGCCATCATTCACAAGACGCAGCGGTCACCGATTACGACCTCAGAGCAGCGCGTCAAGCTGATGAAGCTCGCATGGGACGCTGTCGGTTCTGAATTTGGCTCGCGTCACCTGCAATATGAAATGTTCTACTCCGGCGCTCCTTTCGTAACGCGCGGCAATTCCTTCCGGTTTTTCGATTGGGACAACGTCAAGAACTCCGTCGACCAGTTTATGAATTCTTACGATTTACCAGAAGCCGGTCGAAAGCTTCCAACGCGGCCGAGTAGTTGTGATGCCTAGTGTCGATGAAATCAGACGTTCCGCGTTTGTCGAGCATGGCCCTCTCTCCTTGAGACTGGTCGAGGACGGGCCACTCGCCGATCTATCATTTGCGGCGAAAGACCTGATGGATATTGCCGGGTACAAATCGGCCTGGGGCAATCCCGATCGATTGCGCGATGCCGATCCGGCTGTGACCACCGCGCCTGCCGTGTTGGTGCCGTTGATGGCCGGCGCCCATTTGATCGGAAAGACTCACACCGATGAGGTCGCCTGCGGAATGTTCGGAATGAATCCGCATTTCGGCACGCCGATCAATCCAAAGGCCCCCTACCCGCGTCCCCGGCGGATCTTCCAGCGGCTCCGCCTCGGCCGTGGCGGCGAACTTGTGCGACTTTGCGCTTGGCACCGACACAGGCGGATCGATTCGCGTGCCCGCAAGTTTCTGCGGGCTTTACGGCTTGCGCACGACCTATGGTCGCCTGTCGGTGGCCGGCATCATGGCGATGGCGCCGAGCTTCGACACCGTCGGCTGGCTCGCGCGCGATGCGAAAACCTTGAGGCGCGTCGGCGAGATTTATTTTGGTCCCATCGGGGAATCCGGGCCCGCGCGTTTCCTGCTCGCCAGCGACGCGTTCGATATCCCGACGCATCCGATCGGCGAAGCGCTTCTCCCGGTCGCGAAATCGCTTGGCAATATGACCAAGGTGACCCTTTTCAGGGAGGGCGTTGACACCTGGCTCGACACCTTCAGGCCGCTGCAACTCTATGATCTCTGGTCGACACTTGGCGCCTGGGGCAAGATGCCCGGGCGCACCCTCAGCCCGGCCGTGGCAGAGCGAATCGAACTTTCGTCCCATGTCGATCCGGCAAAATTTGCGGCCGCCGTCATCAGGCGCGAAGCCCTCACCGATCGACTTGTAACGCTGCTCGGCGATGACGGCGTCCTGATCCTGCCGACCGCGCACGATCTTCCGCCGCTGCGCGATGCGCCGGTATCCGCCCAGATCGAATTCCGCGAGAAGACCCTCGCTCTCACTTGCGTGGCGAGCCTGTGCCGGTTGCCGCAGATCAACATCCCGGCCGCACTCGTCGACGGTTGTCCCGTCGGACTATCTCTGATCGCTGGCCCACGCGGTGACCAGCGGCTGCTGGCTCTCGCCGAAAAGATCGGAAATAAATTACCTGTGGCTGCGCTCGCAACATGAGGTCCAATAACGAACGGGATTTCATCGGCTATGGCAGCACGCCGCCGGATCCGCGCTGGCCGAACGGCGCGCGCCTCGCACTGGTGATCGTCCTTAATGTCGAAGAGGGCGCGGAGCCGTCCATTCCCGACGGCGACCCTGTCACGGAAACGGCCCCTGACCGATGGCATTCGCGAAGAGGTGCCCGCGGGAAGCCGTGATTTCGTGGCCGAGTCGCTGTTCGAATATGGCTCACGGGTAGGTTTCTGGCGGATCGTCAAGCTGATGACGCAACGCGGCATACCGCTCACGGTCAATGCCTGCGCCCAGGCGCTCGCGCGCAATCCGCAAATAGCGGAATCGATCAGGCAACATGAGTTCGACCTGTGTTGTCATGGCGACCGTTTCATCCGGCACTTCCTGCTGACCGAACAAGAAGAGCGAAACGCCATTGCCCAGGCCATCGCCGGCCTCAAGCAGACGACCGGACGCTCGCCGTCCGGTTGGCAAAGCCGCTACTCGCCCAGCCGCAATACCCGCGCACTGCTGGTCGAACATGGCGGCCTGCTTTACGATTTCCGACAGCTATGCCGATGACTGGCCCTATTGGGTCGAGGTCGGCGAACGGCCGCATCTCGTCATTCCGCACAGCTTCACGAACAATGACAACCGGCTCGCCACCGCCAAACTCGGCACCGCCAACGATTTCCACGATCATCTCTGCTCGGCGCTGCGGGTGCTCTACGCGGAGGGCGCTGACAGCCCCCGCATGATGACGGTCAGTTTGCATAGCCGGGTTTCGGGGCAACCTGCGAGATTCGAAGCGGTCATGCGGTTTCTGGATTTCGCCGCGCAGCATCAAGGCATCTGGTTCGCCAGCCGCACCGAGATTGCCCGTCACTGGATCGAAACGTATCCCCCGGAGCGACATCGATGACGGCTGACGACCGACTGCTGCTGACCGGAGGACTTGTCGTCGATCCCTCGTCAGGGAAGGCCGATCGCAAGCATCGGCCAGAGATGTGGCCGAAAGCCGCCGAAGTCGTGAACAACCGGACTCAATCGCGACATCGCACACGTAGAGCTACGGTCACGAACAGCCCCCGCGCGCGGCCCTTCGCATTGTGGATCTCCGCTGCGCAGCCTTATCGTTTTTGCGCCGCGTCCTTTTTCATGATCGCGACATATCGGTCGGTCTGGTTGGCTATCATCTTCCAGCTTCGCATCAGACTCGTCAAAATCGTTGCCTCGGCTCCGCTCTCTGCGACAAGCATGAGACGATGACATTCCTCAGCCTGAGTCCGGCACCGGCTGGCTTCGTTGATGTGCCGTTGAGGGCTAAAAAAGGTCAATGGAGACCTGCCGGATATAGCAGCCCAAGAAAGACCAGGCAGAGAAAGACCAAACCGAGAGGATTACCAATGCAATGCCTGTGGAATCTGAAGGGCTGAACGCGCCGATTGAGACATGGTGTACCCTCCATCACAGGCGGGAGCACAACACTCTCTGTCACCGATGAGTGCCTGCGTCAGGCGGTGATGACATCGAACCAAGCATGAAATCCCCAGGGTTGTATGCTCAATATTATACACTAGCTAAAATTGCTCTCTCGCAGACCACGAATGCGGCGAGGATTATCTATCTTCCGAAATGACGTTGTTGCAAACGTAGCAACGGAAAATCCTGATCGCCGCGCGCCCCAAATAGGACGGCAGATCGCTCAAATGAACCATCGCCTCATTGCATCTTTCGCAAATTCGCGAAGGGATGCCAGGAGTTCCGGAACTGGAAGGAAAGTCCGCGTCGGCAGGCGCCATGGAAACAACTCACTTGCCCGAAAAATCAGCCAAGCCTGAAATGCCAACTCAAATGGGGTGGTGATCGGGCGCAGGATACCGCGCAGCTAAACGACTGTTCTGGTCAATATTGCTCACTTACCTTTTTATTTTCTGCAAGATGGTCAAAATTGAACAGCGTCCGGAAACGCAACATGCTGGCATGGCGGCGGATGCCGCGCCGGTCCGCCGTTCCCGCGCCGCTTCCCAAACGACCCCAGCGCCACCAGCCCCTGCGCTGGGGTCGTTTCCTTGACGGGGTCAGGATTGCTCGGGATTCAGATATCCCAAGTTCCGGAAGCATGATCATTCAGCAAATGCCTTGCCCCGGGAGGCACGATGCTTGGCATATGGGCTTTGCCACGTGGCGGCGGCACGTTAACTCAAGGCGTGCGGTGCCTCACCCGAGTAAGCTGCAACTGAAATCCCGGTTCAGTCCCCGGCAGGATTGAGCCGGGATTTTTGTTGCCGGTCGGTCGCTCGCCTTTGGCTTGACCGGCACGGCTGAGAGCGCCGAGAGCGCCTCGGTTCCTTTTTCCCGGATGGAGAATCACCTATAGGTTGCCGACAGCTTTGATCGTTGAAAGCACCGATGAACCGCCACGACCATCGGGCAGCCCCCGGAAAGCCGCCGACAAGCCCCGGCGACCCGGGTACCGAAAACCCTGACGCGCTTTACGAAGCCGCTCTTGGCCACATGCAGGCGGAACGGTATCTCGACGCGCAAATCTGCTGCGAACGGGTTCTCGCCATCGACAATTCACATGCGGATACCCTGGGTTTGATGGGTCTGCTTTCCCATCGGGCCGGGCAATATGATCTTGCCGTGGAATGGATGACCCGCGCTATCAGGAGCGATCCCAAGCCGCAATATCTCGGCAATCTGGCGACGATGCTGCTGCGCCAGGAGCGCCACGAAGAGGCCCTCAAGGCCCTCGATAAGGCCATACAGCTCAAGCCCGATGATTCCGGGTTGTGGCATAATCTCGGCAATACGCTCCTGAAGCTCGATCGTCCGGATGACGCGCTGCTGACGTTTGAGCATGTCATCGAGCTCAATCCGCAGCACCGCGGTGCGGCCTTCAAAAGCGGGCATCTCCTCTACAACCAGAAACGGTTCGAGGAGGCGCTGAAATACTTCGACCTGTGCGACGAATTGCAGCCCGACCACGCGCTGACGCTGCAGATGCGCGCCGTATCGCTGCTCGGCTTGAAGCGGTTGGAGGAAGCGCTGGCGGTCAACCGGCGGGCGCACGCGCTCGACCCCGATAACGCCGAGACGCACAGCAATATGGGCGAGATATTGCGGCAATTGTCCAATCGGCCGGAGGAGGCCCTGCAATGGTTCGATAGAGCGCTCGAAATCCGCCCGGACCTGATTCCTGCCCTGCAAAACAAGGCTGCGTCGCTTATTCAACTGCACCGTTTCGAAGCCGCCATCGCAGTCAACCAGCGCCTGTGTGAGATCAAGCCGGATGATGCACTGACGCTCTATTTTATTGCCCAGCTCCAATTGATGATTGGCAACTTCCAGGACGGCTGGATCGGGCGCGAGGCCCGCTGGAATGTTCCGGGTCTT
Source organism: Bradyrhizobium sp. (assembly GCA_037201505.1). Taxonomy (GTDB): domain Bacteria; phylum Pseudomonadota; class Alphaproteobacteria; order Rhizobiales; family Xanthobacteraceae; genus Bradyrhizobium. The sequence continues at coordinate 51,171 of JBBCHO010000011.1, read as the reverse complement.
CCGATCGCGTATCCGAAATTCTCGCAGCCTTTGTGGCTTGGCCAGGAAGCCATCGAGGGAAAAACCATCCTCGTCTATGTCGACGAAGGGCTGGGGGACACTATTCAGTTCGTGCGCTACGTTCCGTTGTTGGCGGAACGTGGGGCGCGCGTCGTTCTTGTGGTCCACGATGCGCTGCGTCCCCTGCTGTCGGGTCTATCCGGCGTTTTGGAATGCCTTCCGAGATCGCAGACCCGTTGCCTGCATTCGACATGTACTGCCCGATCTGCAGCCTGCCGGCCGCGTTCGGAACGAGGCTCGATACGATTCCATCCGAAGCGCGGTACTTGCCGCCACTTGACGAGAAGCGCGTACAAGCGTGGGAGAAGCGTCTCGGGTTCCGGAGTCCTGGCGCACACGGCAAATTACGGGTCGGGCTGGTTTGGTCCGGCAATCCCAGGCATCCGGACGATCAAAACCGCTCTATGCCGCTGCAAATATTTTCGCGCCTGCTCGACATCGATGCGACCTTTGTGAGCCTGCAAAAAGACCCAAGGCCCGACGACAAGGCCGTGCTCGAACGCACCGATATCGTTGATCTGGCGGCTCATCTCACCGATTTCGTGGAGACCGCGGCTTTGGTCGGCTGCCTCGATCTCGTCATCACGGTCGATACCAGCGTCGCCCATCTTGCCGCCGCGCTGGGCTGCCCCACCTGGATCCTGCTACCCTATGTGCCGGATTGGCGCTGGCTGCTCGATCGCGAGGATTCTCCGTGGTATCCGACCGTCCGCTTGTTTCGGCAGACCGAAACCCGCGACTACGGCGAAGTCCTCGATCTCGTGCGAAACGAATTGCTTAAGCTGAGCTCCGCGCGACAGCCATTTTCCCGGTGATGCAGCCATTGCGTGAAAGCCAGGCAGTGGAAATCGCACAGATGACCTGATGTCGACCTTTCGCCATCAATCGAAGAACCATTCTAAAATCGAAATTTACAAAACAAAAAAATGATCCCGGAACATCTGGCAATGTTCCGGGATCGTCCTCGCTGAGCACGCGGGCATATCTTTTGGATATGTCCACATGTTTTGTTCAGCTCGGGGGGCTCGTGTCGGCGTCTCAGGGTGCCGATGTTCTTGACGAAAGAAATAGACTTCGCGACGCAGCAAAACCATTAAATTGGAATTCATTCAGTTGAATAGAATGTCATTGTCACTAACGCTCAGTACACGTTCAATTGAAGGCCGCGTGAGCGTTGTTAACGGGTTTTTCGCCGATGTGTCGCGGGACAATTCGGTAGCACCGTAGGGTGAGCAAAGCGTCAGCGTGCCCACCATAGATTCATCCTGCATCGTGACTTACTTTCGTCATGGCCGGGCTCGTCCCGGCCATCCACGTATTTCTTAGCTTCGCAGCAGTAAGACGTGGATGCCCGGGACAAGCCCGGGCATGACGAGCTTAAATAGAAAGCCTCAAATCACGCCGCGGCGGTTTCGCTCTTGGCGGTCTCGCCTTCGAGATCGGCTTCCGTGATGGTGCGGTTGCGCCCGAGGCGCTTGGCTTCATAGAGGCCGCGGTCGCAGCGCTCGATCATCGCTTCGGCGGATTCTGCCAATCTGAATTGCGCGACACCGATCGAAACCGTGACGCTCGAAATCGCCTGCCCGGTGGTGCGCCTCGTCAGGCGCGCTTCGGAAATGCGCAGGCGGATGCTTTCGGCAATTTCGGTGCACGCCGCGAGATCGAAGCCGGGCAGCACCGCCATCAGTTCTTCGCCGCCATAGCGGGCCGCAAGCCCGACTTCGCCGACGATATCCTGCAACACTTTCGCGACCAGCCGGAGCACCTGGTCGCCGACCTGATGACCATAGGTGTCGTTGAACTTCTTGAAGTGATCGATATCGATCATCAAAATACCGAGCGACGCATCCTTTTCCATCGCGGCGATCTGGGCCGAACGGAAGAACTCGTCCATCGAGCGCCGGTTGGCCAATCCTGTCAGCGCATCGGTGTTCGAGCGCTCTTCTGCGGCTTTCAGCGAGTCGCGGATCCTGTCGAGTTCCTGGGTGGTCTCGATAAAATTGGTTTCCAGTGCCGTCGCCCGCTCGTTGGCGCGCGCGAGTTCCGCCACCAACCGCGCGATGATCGGGCGCGGATCGCTGTTGGCGTGAACCTGCGAGGTGACCTCGTCGAGCGCCTTGATCTGGGTGCGATTGTCGGAGATCGCGGTCGCCAGAAATTCTTTCGCACTCGAGATCACGCTTTGCAGTTGGTCCGGAAAATCACCCGACGTGTCCGGGCCGGCATGCGGTTTGACGAAGGTCGCATAGAGCTCGCGATTGACCGAGGCGTCGAAGGTGCGCTTGTTGCCGATCAGGATGTCGATGGTCTTGCGCAGCGCCGGCGAGGTGCCCATCGCATAGTCGAACCAGACCGAGAAATTCCCAGGCGTGACCGGCACGGATTGCTGCGACATCGACCGGATAGCCCTGTCGGCAATGGAAGTTGCGTATTCCACATCCATGTCGCCGAAGAGGTCGCCGGACATCGTTCTGATTCCAGTATTTCCGAAAGGCTGTCGCCCACGTGTACGGTAGGAGACTTAAGCTAGCCTTAATCTATTACCGCTCAGGCGCTTCTTGCCCCATCCAAATCCGCGTTCTTGAGCCGCTGGAATAACCAGCCGGACAGGATGTCGTCGCGCACCCCACCGACATACACGTCCGATGTGACACCCGTTCTCGCCAGCGTCAGGCCGACCCCGATCCGGTAGGCAAACCAGAGATACGGGTCTGTCAATGCGCACAACTTGTGCTGGTCGTGTTCGGGCGGCTGGTGATTGCTGGCCTTGCGCACCCTCGACCGCGAGCAGATTGTCGGGAACCGCGCGCCGGTGCACGACGATATCGGGATAAACAGACTTGCCGAGATGATCGTCGGTCGAGACGATGGAGGCCTTCGGCATCCGCAGCGTGCGCTCGCCCAACCGGTCGTAATCGCAATCGACCTCCCATCCCGGAAAATGCCGCTCGATAACCACCGCGAGGCGATGCGTCAGCGCGCGTTCGCCGAGATCCTTTTCGAACAGAAAGGATTCATGCGCGTAGAATTCCCGCAGCGCGCTGACGAGTTTGTCCAGCTCGGCCTGCATCTCGATTTGCATGGGGGCCTCACACTCCCTTCGTCATTCCGGGGCGATGCGCAGCATCGAACCCGGAATCTCGAGATTCCGGGTCTGGTGCTGGCGCACCATCCCGGAATGACGATCGTAAACGCGCGTCCGCCCGATCTTTACATCCGCACTTCGATCAACCGCGGCCCCTGCTCGGCCACCGCCCTCCGCCAGCGCCGTGTTGAATTCGTCGGCTGACGTGACGGAGCGGCCGGAGACGCCCATGCCCTTGGCGAGCGCGACCCAGTCGAGCGTCGGGTTGTCGATCTTGAGCATGTCCATCGCGCGCTGGCCCGGCTCGCCGGCGCCGACGCCGTCGAATTCGCCGCGCAGAATCTGGTAGATCCGGTTGGCGAATACGATGGTCAACACGTTGAGGCCTTCGCGGGCCTGGGTCCACAGCGATTGCAGCGTGTACATTGCGCTGCCGTCACCGACCATGCAGATCACTTTACGATCGGGACAGGCCACCGCGGCGCCGGTCGCGACCGGCGTCGAAAAGCCAATCGAGCCGCCCATGTTCTGCAGCCAGTCATGCGGATTGGCCGCTGCCGTCGGTGGAAAGAAGCCGCGCCCTGTGGTGATGGATTCATCGACCATGATGGCGTTTTCCGGGATCGCCATCGCGATCGCTTGCGCAATCGAAGCATGGGTCAACGCGCCCATCGGCTTTGCCAGTTCGACCAGCGCCTGCGGTTTTGCGTCGGAAGGTTTGGCGCCGAGTGCGGAAGCCAGTGCCTCCAGGGCAGCCACCGAGTTCTCACCGCCCGAAGTCATGCGATGGACTTCGCAGCCGTCGGGCTTGAGCATGCTCGGCTTGTTCGGATAGGCAAAGAACGCGACGGGATCGTTGGCCTCGACCAGAACGATATGTTTGAAATCCTTCAGGATCGGCAGCGCCAGTTCGATCACATAGGGAATCCGGTCGATCGAAAATCGCCCGCGGCCGCGCGCCATCTTCGGGTTATAGGTCTGACCCATCACCTTGCAGCCGGTCTTGCCCGCGATCTGCGCGGCCAGCGCCAGCCCCTGCTCGGTCAGGGCATTGCCGGTCATCAGCAATAATGTCTGCGCGCCGCCCTTGAGCACCTTTGCCGCATTGTCGACGGCCTGCGACGAATAGCTGGCGCGCTGCTGCTCCAGGGGAACCTGCGCGATGCCGTCGGCCTCGTTCCAGGCGGTATCGGCCGGCAGGATCAGGGTCGCGATCTGCGGCGGCGCGCTTCTGGCCGCGGCGATCGCGGCGGCACCGTCCTTGGCGACGGACTTGGCATCCGGCGAGGTCCGCACCCAGGCCGACATCGGCCGCGCCAGGCCCTCAATGTCGGAGGTCAGCGGCGCATTAAATCCGATGTGGTAGACGGCATGTTGGCCGACGACATTGACGATGCCGGAATTGGCCTTCTTGGCGTTGTGCAGATTGGCCAGGCCATTGGCGAGACCGGGCCCCAGATGCAGCAATGTCGAGGCCGGGGTTCCCTTCATGCGGAAATAGCCGTCCGCCGCCCCCGTCACCACGCCCTCGAACAGGCCGAGCACGCAGCGCATGCCCTCGACCCGGTCCAGCGCGGCGACGAAATGCATCTCGGAAGTCCCGGGATTGGCGAAGCAGACGTCAACCCCGCCCGCAACCAGGGTCCGCACCAGACTTTCCGCACCGTTCATTATTCCACTCCCGTTCGCGCGTTTCTAAGAATATCTCGGCGCAGATCAATCATTCCTAGCGCATTTCGTCAAAGGGCGCGCCGGCATTGCTGGTATTTGCTTAATTGGCGGTGTGGACTTAGGCCCGTCATTCCGGGGCGATGCGCCTCCCTCGTCGTTCCGGGGCGATGCGCCAGCATCGAACCCGGAATCTCGAGATTCCGGGTCTGGTGCTGACGCACCATCCCGGAATGACGGAGTCCAATTTTAATTACGGTATTATTTCGCTAACCCCACATCCAAAAATCCCCGACCTCACAGGCTCGTTGCTTGCGAAACCCGACCGGTTATGGCCCTTTTATAAGCGACAATCTTTTGCGGGGCGCGAAATGATCCGGATTTTGGCTTTCCTGGTAGCGGCGGCATGGCTGGCCGGCATTGGCCCCTCCAGCGCCCAGAACAATGACTTCTTCTTCGGCGGCGGTTCCAATTTCGGCAATAGCGGCTCCGGCCCGATTGCACGCACCATGGTCAATTTCGACGGCCGCTATGCCCCCGGCACCATCGTGATCAACACCGCCGAGCGACGGCTCTATCTGGTGCAGGGCAATGGCGAGGCGCTACGGTATGGCATCGGCGTCGGCCGCGACGGCTATCGCTGGTCCGGCGTGCATCGCATCACCGCCAAGAAGGAATGGCCGAGCTGGACGCCGCCCTCGCAGATGCGCGCACGGCGGCCCGACCTGCCGCGCTACATGGAAGGCGGCATCAACAACCCGCTCGGCGCCCGCGCGATGTATCTCGGCTCGACGCTCTATCGCATCCACGGCTCGAACGAGCCGGAGACCATCGGCCAGGCGGTATCCTCCGGCTGCTTCCGCATGACCAATGAAGACGTGCAGGATCTCTACAACCGCGTCTCGGTCGGCGCGACGGTGATTGTGAAGAATTAGGGTTTTCACACGCAGCGCTCTCGATGCGACCTCTCCCTTCGGAAGAGGTAAGGGAGTCCTCATTGTCGTTACTACGTTCAAGGATAATCGCCTTCACTCTCGCCGCGGTCGCCTTCCCCAGCGTAATCGCACCAGCACTCTCCGCCGAAAACCCCACCGTCGCCGCACGCCAGCGCGCCGAGAAGAAAACCTTCAGCGACAGCGAAATCATTGAGGGGTTTTTCAAGACCGCGTTCGGCGCCGAATTCCATCTAGCCGGCCGGGTCGACCGCATTCGCAAATACGCTATGCCGGTGCGCGTGTTCGCGACGGGCGTGAGCCGTCCGGACCGAAAGGCGCAACTGGCAAAAGTCGTTGCCGACATCGGGCGGCGAATCCAGCATCTCGACATCGCGATGGCCAACAGCATCGATGATGCCACCATCGTCGTCACGCTGGTGCGCGACCGCGATCTCATTCCGACCGTCCAGCGCTTCTACGGCGAAGCACGCGCCCGCGAGATCAAAAGCTCGCTCGACCCGCAATGCCTCTCCGGATTCCGCAAGAACGAGCGCTCCGAGATCGAGCATTCCGACGTGATCCTGACCGTCGACAAGGGCGATTTTAGGTTCCTCGACTGCGCCTATGAAGAACTGCTGCAAGCGCTGGGACCGATCAACGATACCAATTCGGTACCGTGGACCATGTTCAACGACCAGGTCTCGATGGGATTTTTCGATATCTATGATCAATATCTGCTCAACATCCTCTACGACCCGCGCATCAAGCCGGGCATGAGCGTTGAAGAGGTCAAGGCGGCGCTGCCGGAGGTGCTCGCGGAGGTGCGGGCGTGGGTGCGGAAGGTGAATGGATTGGGGAGTAGAGAACAAACAACTCGTCGTCCCTGCGAACGCAGGGACCCATACCGCGTGATCTATCGAGGCGGCGCAGTGGCAACAGTCTTCGCAAAACTAAAGCCGGTGGTTATGGGTCCCTGCGTTCGCAGGGACGACGCGTCGAGAGAGCTTGCCCCCTACACCGATTTCTCGAACAGCTCGCGTCCGATCAGCATGCGGCGGATTTCGCTGGTGCCGGCGCCGATCTCGTAGAGCTTGGCGTCACGCAACAGGCGCGCGGTCGGATAGTCGTTGATGTAGCCGTTGCCGCCGAGCAACTGGATCGCATCGAGCGCGCATTGCGTCGCTTTCTCGGATGCATACAAAATCGCGCCGGCTGCGTCCTCGCGCGTGGTCTCGCCGCGGTCGCAGGCTTTTGCCACCGCATACACATAGGCGCGCGATGCGTTCATGGTGGTGTACATGTCGGCGATCTTGCCCTGCACCAATTGGAAGGTCCCGATCGGCTGGCCGAACTGCTTGCGCTCATGCACATAGGGCAACACGACGTCGAGACAGGCCTGCATGATCCCGAGCGGGCCTGCGGCGAGCACCGAACGCTCATAATCGAGACCGGACATCAGCACATTGACGCCGCGGCCGACTTCGCCCAGCACGTTTTCGGCGGGCACTTCGCAATCCTCGAACACAAGTTCGGCGGTATCGGAGCCGCGCATGCCCATCTTGTCGAGCTTCTGCGCGGTGGAAAATCCCTTCATGCCTTTTTCGATGATGAAGGCCGTGATGCCGCGCGGCCCGGCGGCGGGATCGGTCTTGGCATAGACCACCAGCGTTTCGGCGATGGGGCCGTTGGTGATCCACATCTTGTTGCCGTTGAGGATGTAACGATCGCCCTTCTTCTCGGCGCGGGTCGACATCGACACCACGTCGGAGCCAGAACCGGGTTCGGACATCGCCAGCGCGCCGACATGTTCGCCGGAGATCAGTTTTGGGAGATATTTGCGTTTCTGCGCGTCGTTGCCGTTACGGCGCAATTGATTGACGCACAAATTGGAATGCGCACCGTAGGACAGACCGACCGCCGCCGAGGCGCGCGAGATTTCTTCCATCGCGATGCAATGTTCGAGATAACCGAGCCCCGAGCCGCCATATTCTTCCTCGACTGTAATCCCATGAAGACCAAGCGCGCCGATTTTCGGCCACAGATCGCGCGGAAACTCGTTGCTCTTGTCGATTTCGGCGGCGCGCGGCGCGATCTCGTGGCTCGAGAAATCATGCACCGTCTCGCGGATCGCATCCGCGGTCTCGCCGAGATCGAAATTGAACATTCTGTGCGCGTTGGGAATCATGGTCCGATAGCCTCCGTAATATTACGCGCTGTAGCCTTATTCTTTGAAAACAAGCTTGTCACGGCCCCGAACGGCTGAGAAGAGCCATCCGCCGGACAGCCGGGGCTGGCATGCCAGCATATGCAAAAACTCTCCCTTGCCCCGACGCACGCAACGGGATGTAATTCGGACCAATACGACCTGCGGAACCAACCGTGGACAGCGCCATCAGGGAGGCCGCGGATGCACGGGACCATCGATCACGTTCAAGACCGACAGCAAGAAGAAGCGCGCGAGCGTGCGTCTGCGCTTCCGCTTGAGCAATTTGATCCCGGCAATCCCGAGCTGTTTCGTTCCGATACGTTCTGGCCGTATTTCGACCGGCTGCGCCGCGAAGATCCGGTGCACTACTGCAGGGACAGCATGTTCGGGCCGTATTGGTCTGTTACCAAATACAACGACATCATGGAGATCGAGACCAACCACGCGGTGTTCTCGTCGGCCGCGACGCTCGGCGGCATCACCATCCGCGATATTCCCTCGGATCTGCGCCGCGAAAGTTTTATTGCGATGGACCAGCCGCGCCACAGCGCGCAGCGCAAGACCGTGGCGCCGATGTTCACGCCGACCCATCTGGATCAGCTCGCGATCAATATCCGCCAGCGCTCGGCCGAATGCCTCGATAATCTGCCGAAAAACGAAATATTCGACTGGGTCGATCAGGTCTCGATCGAACTGACCACGCAGATGCTCGCGGTGCTGTTCGATTTTCCCTGGCAAGACCGCCGCAAGCTGACGCGCTGGTCCGACATCGCGACTACGCTTCCCGGCCCGACGGCCTGGTCCCCACCGAAGAAGCGCGGCAGGCCGAATTGATGGAATGCGCGATCTATTTCACCCGGCTCTGGAACGAGCGCATCAAGCAGCCGCCGAAAAGCGACCTGTTGTCGATGATGGCGCATAGCGACGCGACGCGCGACATGGACCCGAGGAATTTCCTCGGCAATCTTATTCTGTTGATCGTCGGCGGCAACGACACCACCCGCAACACGCTGTCGGGCAGTCTCTATGCGCTGAGCAAAAATCCGGGCCAGTACCAGCGGCTGCGCGACAATCCGGCGCTGATCGACAGCTTCGTGCCGGAAGTGATTCGCTGGCAGACGCCGCTGGCGCATATGCGGCGCACCGCGCTTGAAGACATCGAATTCCGTGGCAAGGAATTCAAGAAGGGCGACAAGATCGTGATGTGGAACGTTTCGGGCAACCGCGACGAGGAAATCATCGATCGCCCCTATGAATTCATCATCGACCGGGCGCGGCCGCGCACGCATCTGTCGTTCGGCTTCGGCATTCACCGCTGCGTCGGCATCCGGCTGGCCGAACTGCAGTTGAAAATCATCTGGGAAGAAATCTTAAAGCGTTTCGACAATATTGAAGTGACCGGTGAACCCCGGCGGGTATATTCGAGTTTTGTCAAAGGCTATGAGACGCTGCCGGTTCGTATCGCCGGCTGAGACGGGATTGGTCCATCATGAACATCCAGGCATCGGTTCTATCGGACAAGCGCGAAATGCAGCGCGCCGCGCGTGAAGCGGCCTATGCGATGCCGCTGAAAGATTTCCATCCCGGCGCGCCGCAACTATTTCGCAGCGATACGCTGTGGCCGTATTTCGAGCGGCTGCGCAAGGAAGAGCCGGTGCATTACTGCACCAACTCCCCGATCGAACCCTATTGGTCTGTGACCAAATACAACGACATCATGCATGTCGACACCAATCACGGCATCTTCTCCTCCGACGTCAGTCTCGGCGGCATCTCGATCCGCGACGTGCCGCCGGGTTACGACTGGCCGAGCTTCATCGCGATGGATCAGCCGCGGCATTCCTCGCAGCGCAAGACCGTGTCGCCGATGTTCACGCCGACGCATCTGGACGAGTTGGCCGTGCTGATCCGGGAGCGCGCCGGCAAGGTGCTCGACGGATTGCCGCGCAACGAGACCTTCGATTTCGTCGACCGGGTCTCGATCGAGCTGACCACGCAGATGCTGGCGACGCTGTTTGATTTTCCCTGGGAAGAGCGCCGCAAGCTGACGCGCTGGTCCGATGTGTCGACCGCGCTGCCGAAAAGCATGATCGTCGAATCCGAAGAGCAGCGCCGCACCGAAATGGACGAATGCGCGGCTTATTTTTCCAAACTCTGGAACGAACGCGTCAATGCCGAGCCGCGCAACGACCTGATCTCGATGATGGCGCATAACGAGGCCACAAGGCACATGGACCCGGACAATCTGATGGGCAACATCATCCTGTTGATTGTCGGCGGCAATGATACCACCCGCAACACCATGAGCGGTTCGGTGCTGGCGTTGAACGAGAACCCGGAACAATATCAGAAGCTGCGCGACAATCCTGATCTGATCGATACCATGGTGCCGGAAGTCATTCGCTGGCAGACGCCGCTGGCGCATATGCGGCGCACCGCGCTGGTCGACACGGAACTGGGCGGCAAGCAGATCAAGAAGGGCGACCGCGTCGTGATGTGGTACGTCTCGGGCAACCGCGACGAAGAGGTGATCGAGAAGCCCGACGAGTTCATCATCGATCGCGCCCGGCCCCGTATCCACCTGTCGTTCGGCTTCGGCATCCACCGCTGCGTCGGCATGCGGCTAGCTGAATTGCAGCTCAAAATCGTCTGGCAGGAGATGCTCAGGCGTTTCGACCGGATCGAGGTGGTGGGCGAACCGAAGCGGGTCTATTCCAGCTTCGTACGGGGCATCGAGTCCCTGCCGGTTCGCATTCCAGCGTGACGCCACGCGCGCTTGCGCTTTGCCTGCCCGCCGTGCAGATATCGCGGGCGGGCCGGTGCGCTTTTGGCGCCGGACCAGCCATTTGCCGGGCCATTCAAACCAGAACAGATCGCGATCTTGAGCACGCCACTGAACTCACCAGATCTTGCTGAGGCCATCAACGCCAAAGGCTTCAGCCATGCCGCGGGCTTTCGCATCGTCGCGGTCTCCGAGGGAAGCGCCGAGGTGGCGCTGCCGCGCCGTGACGATCTGGTGCAGTTCTTCGGCCATTTCCACGGCGGCGTAATCACCGCGCTGGCCGATCAGGCCGCCGGCATTGCCGTGACTTCCAGCCTGCCGGTGGGACGGATCGGGGTCACCGTCGAGATCAAGGTCAATTTCCTCGGCCCTGCTGACGGCAGCGAAATCATCGCCCGCGCCAAAACACTGAAAATGTCAGGCTCGATCGGCGTCGCCGCGGTCGAAGTCTTCAGCAAGAAAGACGGCGCGGAAACCCTCTGCGCTTTCTGTACCGCCACCATGCGCGCCCTCGATCTGCCAGCCGAGTACCGATGACCGAAACAGTTCAGGACCAACAGGACGAACATGCCGAGATCCGCGACGCGGTGGCCAAGCTCTGCGCGCAGTTTCCCGGCGAATATTGGCGCAAGCTCGATCGCGAGATGGCCTATCCCAAGGCGTTCGTCGATGCGCTGACGGAAGCGGGTTATCTCTCGGTATTGATCCCCGAAGAATATGGCGGCGCCGGGCTGAAGCTCTCGGCGGCGGCCGCGATCCTCGAAGAGATCCAGCGCGCCGGCTGCAATGGCGGCGGCTGCCACGCCCAGATGTACACCATGGGCACGCTGCTGCGGCACGGCAGCGAGGCGCAAAAGGCGCAGTGGCTGCCGAAAGTCGCCAGCGGCGAATTGCGGTTGCAGGCCTTTGGCGTCACCGAGCCGACCAGCGGTACCGATACCACGTCGCTGAAGACCTTTGCCAAACGCGAAGGCAATGACAGCTATATCGTCAACGGCCAGAAGATCTGGACCAGCCGCGCCGAACATTCCGACCTGATGATCCTGCTCGCACGCACCACGCCGAAGGAGCAAACCAAAAAGCGCACCGAAGGCCTGTCGGTGTTCATCGTCGACATGAAGGAAGCCAAGGGCAAGGGTCTGTCGATCAGCCCGATCCGCACCATGATGAACCACGCGACCACGGAAGTGTTCTTTACGGATTTGCGGGTGCCCGCCGAAAACCTGATCGGCGAGGAAGGCAAAGGCTTTCGCTATATCCTGTCCGGCATGAATGCCGAGCGGATTCTGATCGCGGCGGAATGCGTCGGCGACGCCAAATGGTTCATCGCCAAGGCCTCGAACTACGCCAAGGAGCGCTCGGTATTCGGCCGGCCGATCGGCCAAAATCAAGGCATCCAGTTTCCGATCGCCAAGGCCTATGCGTCGATGCGCGCTGCCGAATTGATGGTGAAGGAAGCCACCCGCAAATATGAGGTCGGACTGGATTGCGGCGCCGAGGCCAACATGGCCAAGATGCTGGCCGCCGATGCGTCCTGGGAAGCCGCCAATGCCTGTGTGCAAACCCATGGCGGATTTGGCTTCGCGGAAGAATACGACATCGAGCGCAAGTTCCGCGAAACCCGGCTCTATCAGGTCGCGCCGATCTCGACCAATCTCATTCTGTCCTATCTCGCCGAGCATGTGCTGGGCATGCCCCGCTCCTACTGAGAACCGAACATGCTGCCACTCGAGGGACTGACCGTCATTGCCGTCGAACAGGCGGTCGCCGCACCCTTTTGCAGCTCGCGGCTGGCCGATGCCGGCGCCCATGTCATCAAGGTGGAGCGGCCTGAGGGCGATTTCGCGCGCGGCTATGACGCCGCGGCCAAGGGACAAAGCAGCTATTTCGTCTGGCTCAACCGCGGCAAGGATTCCGTGGTGATCGACCTTGCGACCAAAGAGGGCCGCGCCAGTCTTGAGAAGCTGATCGCCGGCGCGGACGTGCTGCTGCAGAATCTCAAGCCCGGCTCAATGGACAAACTGGGTTTTCCGCTGGAGCGCCTGAAGAAGGATTATCCGGCGCTGATCACCTGCACCATTTCAGGCTATGGCGATGACGGCCCCTATGCCGACCGCAAGGCCTATGATCTCCTGATCCAGGCCGAGAGCGGTCTCGCCTCGATCACCGCGGCCCCGAAGGTCCCTCGCGCGTCGGCGTGTCGATCGTCGATATCGCCACCGGCGCGACCGCGCATGCCGCAATCCTCGAAGCCTTGATTGCACGCGCGCGCAGCGGCAAGGGCGCGGATATCAGGATTTCGATGTTCGACGTGATGGCCGACTGGCTGACGGTGCCGCTGCTCAATGCCGAAGCCGGCAACCCGCCGCAGCGGATGGGCCTCGCCCATCCCTCGATCGCACCCTACGGCGTGTTTCGATCCAAGGACGGCAAGGACATCCTGATTTCGATCCAGAGCGAACGCGAATGGAAGAAATTATGCGCTGATGTGCTGGATCAGCCCGATCTGCCGAACGATCCGCGCTTTGCCAACATGGTCGAGCGGGTGCGTAATCGCCAACTGACCGACAGCACCGTCGGCAACAGCTTTGCGTCGATGATGCGCGTCGACCTGCTGAAGCGGTTGACGGACGCCGACATCGCGTTTGCCGAGGTGAATACGATGGCCGATCTCGCGGTTCATCCGCATCTGCGCCGCATTGAGATCGATACCCCCAATGGTCCGGTGAGCTATCCCGCGCCCGCGGTCATTGTCGTCGACCAGCCGCGTCACTACGGCGCCATACCTGGAATCGGCGAGCAGCCGAGCATGGCCAAAGCTTCCCCTGCCAAAGCTCCTGCCAAGGCGAAATCCTCATGACCGACAAACCCGATCTCGACCATCTGCGCCAATGGATCGGCCGCACCAGCGAAGCCACGGACGTCGTCACCGCGCAACTGGTGCGCGGCCTGCGCGCAACTTTGTTCATGGAGATCGGCGATCCTAAACCGGGCGACGCCTCGCCCTTCACGACGCATTGGTGCCTGGGGCAGCCGGTGTTTCCGATGGCGGAACTGGGACCCGACGGCCATCCCGCGCGCGGCGGCTTCCTGCCGCCGGTGCCATTGCCGCGCCGGATGTGGGCCGGCGGCGAACTGGAAATCCTGGAAGCCCTGCGCGTCGGCGACGAGGTGACGCGCGTCTCGCGTATTTCCGATGTCACGATGAAGACCGGCAGCACCGGCGTGTTATGTTTCGTCTCGGTCGACCATACCATTAAGACGCAGCGCGGCATTGCGATCCGCGAGCGGCAGGATATCGTCTACCGCGACGTCTCGCCCGCGCCCTCGGCGCCCGCCAAACCACCAGCGCCGCCGCCGGTCGCACAGCACCGCGAAACCCACATGGCCGACTCTGTTTTGCTGTTCCGCTATTCGGCACTGACGTTCAACGGCCATCGCATTCACTATGACCGCGAGTACGTTACGAAAGTGGAGGGCTATCCCGGCCTGATCTTTCACGGCCCGATGCAGGCCGCCTTCATGGTGGAATTCGATGCCAAGCTGAACGGCGGAAAACCGCCGAAGAAGTTCAGCTATCGTGGCGTGCAGCCGCTGTTCGATGGCAGCGAGTTCAGCGTCAATGCCAACAAGACCGATGCCGGCATGGATTTGTGGACGGCGAATTCGGCCGGCCAGCCGACGATGAAGGCGACCGCGACGTGGTGAGATTTAGGGGATAGCCCGTCATTCCGGGGCGATGCGAAGCATCGAACTATGATGTGCAATTGCACATCTGAGAATCTCGAGATTCCGGGTTCGTGTCTTCGACACGCCCCGGAATGACGGCGTAAAGTCGGAATGACGGAGGAAACATTGTCCCGTAAACCCACCACCACCCCCGTCACCGTCAAGGACGCCACGCTCAATCTGTTGCGCGCGTTCGGCATCAAGAAGGTGTTCGGCAATCCCGGCTCGACCGAATTGCCGTTCCTGAGCGACTGGCCCGACGATATCGACTATGTACTCGGGCTGCAGGAAGCATCCGTGATCGGGATGGCCGACGGCTATGCGCAGGCCACCCGCAATGCCGGTTTTGTCAATTTGCATTCCGCCGCCGGCGTCGGCAATGCGCTGGGGAATGTCTATACCGCGCACCGCAACCAGACGCCGCTGGTGATCACCGCGGGCCAGCAGGCGCGCAGTATCCTGCCGCTGCAGGCGTTTCTCTATGCCGAACGCGCCTCGGAATTTCCGCGGCCTTACGTCAAATTCTCGATCGAGCCGGCGCGGGCCGAAGACGTTCCGACCGCAATCGCACGGGCCTATTACGTCGCAATGCAGCCGCCCTGCGGGCCGACATTTGTATCCGTGCCGATCGACGACTGGACCCATCAAACACAGCCGCTGGAAGCACGCAACGTCAGCCGCGAAACCAGTCCCGATCCCGACGCGATGAAGTCGCTGGCCGCGGCGCTCTCAGCGAGCGCGCACCCTGCCCTTGTGATCGGCCCCGGCATCGATCGCGCGCAGGCGGTCGATCTCATGGTGCGCGTCGCCGAGAAGGCCAAAGCCGCGGTGTGGGTCAGTCCGTTTTCGGCGCGCTGCAGTTTTCCGGAACGGCATCCGCAGTTTTCTGGCTTCCTGCACGCCTCGCCGGCGCAGCTCTCGGACGCACTGCGCGACTACGATCTGGTGGTCGTGATCGGCGCGCCGGTGTTTACGTTCCATGTCGAGGGCCACGCCGCGATCTTCGACGGCTCAACCACGATCTTCCAGATCACCGACGATCCGACCGCGGCCGCGGCGACGCCCATCGGCACCAGCATCATCGCCACGATGAAGCCGGCGCTGAGCATGTTGCTCGATTTGTTGCCGGAGACAAAACGCGTGCGGCCCAAGGCCCGTATCCTGCCACCCGAGCCGGTCGCGGGCGATCCGATCCCGGTCGAGTTTCTGTTGCACACGCTCTCGGCCGCGATGCCTGACGGCGCCGTGGTGGTGGAGGAAGCGCCCTCGCATCGCCCGGCGATGCAGAAATTCATGCCGATGCGCGGACAGGACAGTTTTTACACCATGGCCAGCGGCGGACTTGGATTCAGCCTGCCCGCCGCGGTCGGCATGGCACTGGGCCGCCCCGGCGTGCGCACGGTGTGCCTGATCGGCGACGGCTCGGCGATGTATTCGATCCAGGCGCTGTGGACCGCCGCGCAACGCAAGCTGCCGCTGACCATCGTGGTGATCAACAACGCCGGCTACGGCGCGATGCGCTCGTTCAGCCAGGTGATGCAGGTGCGCAACGTCCCCGGCCTCGAACTGCCCGGCATCGATTTCGTGCAGATCGCGAAGGGCCTCGGCTGCGATGCCGTGCGGGTCAGCCAGGCGTCGGAGCTGGCGGGCGCGTTGAAGCGCGGGCTGGCGCATGACGGGGTGAGTTTGGTCGAGGTGATGGTGGATTCGTCGGTGCCACTGCTCTACGCGAAGAAGAAGTAGGCGGAGATATGTAGCCCGGATGAGCGCAGCGACATCCAGGAACGAACGCAAAAAGCCCCCGGATATCGCTTCGCTCATCCGGGCTACGCTGCCCGATTTACGCCGTCATTCCGGGATGGTCCGAAGGACCAGACCCGGAATCTCGAGATTCCGGGTTCGATGCTTTGCATCGCCCCGGAATGACGGAACGTCACTTCCCATACCCTTCCCGCATCTTCGCCTGGATCTTCGCCATACCCGATATCCAGCGGTCGTAATTCTCGGTCTTCTTGCGCATGTAACCCGCGACCTGCGGATGCGGCAGAATGAGGAACGTTTCCTGTTCCAGCCCGGCCAGCGCATCCTGTGCGACTTGTTCGGGCGAAAGATCGCCGTCACCGGATTGCGGGCCTTTCGGGATCGAGCGCAGCATGTCGGTGTCGACGCCCTGCGGGCACAGGATCGAAACCTTGATGCCGTCGGCTTTGTGCGAGATCGCAAGATTTTCCGCAAATCCCACCGCCGCGTGTTTGGTGGTCGAATAGGCCGGGCTTCCGACTTGCGATAAAAGCCCCGCCGCCGAAATCGTGTTGAGGAAATAGCCGCCGCCGCGCGCCTTCATGCGCGGGATCAGGTGCCGCGCGGCATAGACATGCGCCATCACGTGGATGGCCCAGCTCTTCGCCCACGGCTCATCGTTGGCGCCGCCGGCATTCACCGACAGGGGATCGAAGCCGCCGCCGATCCCGGCATTGGAGCAGAACAACGCGATCGGGCCGAACTGCGCTTCGGTCTGCTCGATGACATGGCGGATGTCTTCCTCACGCCCGACATCGCATTTGAAGGCGGCGCCATCGATCGACGCGGCGACCGCTTGAGCACCGGCAAGATCGAGATCGGCGACCACGACCTTGGCGGCGCCGACGCGGTGAAAGGCCTCGCACAGCGCCCGGCCGATGCCGTTGGCGCCACCGGTGACAACCACGATTTTGTCACGCACCTGCATCGCCAAACCCGCTTTTAGGAAATCAATCTCAGACCAGAATCAGATCCAGCACGGCGGTATAGTGGCAGGCCGCGCCGAGCAACACAAAGCTGTGCCAGATCACGTTCTGAAACCGAAGCCGCTGCCAGGCGTGGAAGATAACCCCGAAACTATAGAGCAGGCCACCGGCGACGATGAACCAGATCGCAAGCTGCGGCAGCGACGACAGACCCGCATCATAGGCGAGCAAGCCGCTCCAGCCCATCGCAAGATAAAGCCCGACCGAGATCCGGTCGAAGCGTCCCGGAAAAAACAGTTTCAGCACGATACCGACCGCGGCCACGCTCCAGACCCCGGCCAAGAGCGACATCGCGAACACGCGGTCCTGCAACTGGGCAAACACCGGCGTATAGGTCGCGGCGATCAGGATGTAGATCGCGGAATGATCGAACCGCCGCAGCAGCCATTTGCGGCGCGACACCGGCCACAGATTATAGGCCGCCGAGAACCCAAGCATCGCGAGCAGGCCAACGGCATAGACCGACACCGAAACGACTTCATAGGTGGAGGCGAACACGGCCGCCAGCACGATCAGCACGGTGGCCGCGATCAGGCCGCTCAGCACGCCGATCCCGTGCACGATGCCGTCGGCGATCAGTTCGGCCCGATCGTAATTCCAGCGGATCGCGCCGGCCGCCGCATGGGCCGATGTCGAGGCGAGTTGCTTCAGTCTGAACACGGTCATGGCGCCTCGAACCACATCAAAACGGCGATAAATGTAACGCCAGAGGGTCAACGAACCATAAAACCCCAATAGCGACCTAAGTGTGAAACTTGATTTTGCTTCTTAAATAGCCACTTTCAAGCGGTTCTTTCGCCGATTGCCTCCGCAAACCGAGCTTTTCCCGCCGCATGGCCCTTAGTTTTCAAGATATCGTCGAAGAAGCGCGGCTGTCGGCGCGGGCGTTGCGGGATTATGGCGACAGCCTTTTCAACCCCACCGTCCGGCTCGGCGTCACCGGATTGTCGCGCGCCGGCAAGACCGTCTTCATCACGGCGCTGATTCATGGCCTCACCCGCGGCGGCCGCTTTCCGGTGTTCGAAGCCTTCGCATCCGGGCGGATCGCCCGCGCCAGGCTTGAACCGCAGCCCGATGACGCTGTGCCGCGTTTCAATTACGAGGGCCATGTCCGCACGTTGATCGACGAGCGCCGCTGGCCGAACTCCACCGTCGATATCAGCGAACTGCGTCTCGTGATCGACTATCAGCGGCATAATGGCGCGGACCGCACGCTGACGCTCGATATCGTCGACTATCCCGGCGAATGGCTGCTCGACCTGCCGCTGCTCAATAAAACCTACGAACAATGGTCAAAAGAAAGCCTCGCGCTGTCGCGCGAGCAACCGCGCGACCGGCTCGCCGCAACGTGGCACGCGCATCTGGCGACGCTCAACGCGGAAGCGTCCGCCGACGAACAGGCCGCATTGTCCTCCGCGCGGCTGTTCACGGATTATCTGCGCGCCTGCCGCGACGAGCGTTTTGCGATGAGCCTGTTGCCGCCGGGCCGTTTCCTGATGCCGGGCAATCTCGCAGGCTCGCCGGCGCTGACCTTTGCGCCACTCGATCTGCCTGAGGGACGCGAAGCACCGGAGGGATCGCTATGGGCGATGATGGTGCGGCGTTACGAGGCTTATAAAGACGTCGTGGTGCGTCCGTTTTTTCGGGATCATTTCTCCCGGCTCGATCGCCAGATCGTGCTGGTCGATGCGCTCTCGGCGTTCAACGCCGGGCCGGAAGCGCTGGCCGATCTCGAGGCGGCGCTGGCGGGGATTCTGGATTGTTTCCGGATCGGCCGCGGCACGCTGCTGAGCGCGCTGTTCCGGCCGAAGATCGACCGCATATTATTCGCCGCGACCAAGGCCGATCATCTGCATCACCAGAGCCATGACCGGCTGGAAGCAATATTGCGCCGCGCGGTCGCCAAAGCCGTCGCGAAGGCCGAGGACGGCGGCGCCGGGATCGACGTCGTCGCGCTCGCCGCGGTGCGCGCCACCCGCGAAGCGATGGTCGCGCGGGGGCGCGATAAACTGCCGTCGATCCTCGGCATGCCGGCCGCAGGCGAGACGGCCAATGGCGAGAGCTTCGACGGCAACACCGAAGTCGCGACCTTTCCGGGCGATCTCCCGGCCGATCCCGAACAACTCTTCAACAGCGAAGCTGCATTCCGCGGTCTCACCAGCGCCAGCGCCGACAAGGCCGACTTTCGCTTTCTGCGGTTTCGGCCGCCGCAACTCGAGCATGAAGGGCCGGACAGCCCTGCGCTGCCTCACATCCGCCTTGACCGCGCCCTCCAGTTCCTGATCGGAGACAAACTGCAATGAGCGAGCGCCCCCAACACCGGCGGCCGGCAACCTTCAAGCTCGACGATCCCGGCGTGGTCGTGATGGATCCCGACGATACCAGCCGCCCGTCGCGCGGCACGGTCCAGGTCAGGCCGGAAGCCGATCCAGCGCTGTTACCCGTCCCGATCGACGCGCCGCTTCTGCCGGCGCGGCGGGGATTCCGCTGGGGTACATTGTTCTGGAGCGCGACCGCCGGTCTGGTGCTGCTCGGAACCGGATTGGGCGTCGCACATCTGATCGAGGATCTGTTCGCTCGCAGCGAGACCCTCGGCATTCTCGGACTGGGCTTTGCGTTCATCGCCGCGCTGGCGCTGGTCGTCGTGATCGCGCGCGAAGCGCTCGGGCTGGCGCGGCTGGCGACGATCGAGAAACTGCATCAGCGCGCCGCGGCGGTGCTCTTGAGCGACGATCGCCCCGAGAGCCGCGCAATCATGCAGGATCTCTTGAAGATCGCGCATCAGAATCCGCAATTGGCGCGCGCCCGCGCCACGTTGTTGGGCCACGCCGATGACATCATCGACGGCGCCGACCTGATCAAACTGTCTGAACGCGAATTGATGACGCCGCTCGATCAGGAAGCGCGGCGGCTGATTTCATCGGCAGCGCAGCGGGTGTCGATCGTGACCGCGGTCAGTCCGCGCGCCGCGATCGACGTGCTGTTCGTGTTCGCCGCATCCTTGCGTCTGATCCGGCAATTGGCGCGGCTCTATGGCGGACGGCCGGGCGCGCTCGGCATGATCAGGCTGATGCGCCACGTCATCGCGCATGTCGCGATCACCGGCGGCATGGCGGCGAGCGACAGCCTGATCCAGCAGGTGCTCGGCCATGGCCTTGCGGCGAAACTGTCGCAACGGCTCGGCGAAGGCGTCCTCAACGGACTTCTGACCGCCCGTCTCGGCCTCGCCGCGGTCGATGTGACCCGCCCGCTGCCTTTTACAGCGCTGCCACGGCCGGCGCTGGGCGATCTCGCGAAGGATTTGCTGACGAAGCGAGACGGGGAAGAATGATCTCTTTCTTCACCTCTCCCCCTTGTGGGAGAGGTCGAATTGCAGATGGCGATGCGAAGCATCGTCAAGTGCAATTCGGGTGAGGGGTTACGGTCCATCGATAGACCTGAACCCCTCACCCCAACCCTCTCCCAATCGAAGTCGGATATATCCGACTTCGACAATTTGAGGTGTCCAACTCGGGTAAACCCGAGTTGGATGGGGAGAGGGGGCGCACCGTCTTCGTGGATGGATCGAATATACAACGCAACACATCCGCTTCACCCGCCAGCACCCGCCAGCCATAGAGCGGCGAATCCGGCGGCGGTGAAAGCTCTGGCGTCCAGCCGGTCAGTTTCTGCAGCGCGTAAGTATCCGTGACGCTGCCGCGCCAGCTACGCTCGACGCGTTCGAGCGGCTCCCGCACCGCCGTGGTGGAGGCCCAGAACGGATTGGTGCTGAAACTGTCGGGCTCGCGCCCGACGTAGAGTCCGGCGTGCCCCTTGATCAGGTTCATACCCGGATCGTGGAAACCGATATAGCGCCCGCGCTCATTGATCTGGATCACCGGCACGCGGCCTGCAAAAAACCATCGCAGCATCGCGTAGGTGCGGTAGTCCGTGGTCCCGATCCAGGTCGCGCCGGTCTTTTGCAACTCGACCTCCGCCCGGCTCACGACCTGCTCGAAACCCGCCTCGCCGCCGATCGGATCGTTCTTGCCGATGAAATTGAAGGGCGTCACGACATAATAGACGAAAACCCCGACGACGAAGGCGATTCCGGTCACGATCGCCGCGCCCGACCACCACACCGCCGAGTTGACCATTCCCGTCCGGCCCTCGCGCCGCAGCAGTACGATGTTGATGGCAGCGGCGGCAAAGCCGATCGGCCACATGAACATCGGCCAGGTATCGCCGACCCGCAATGTCAGCGAGCGCCAGAAGAAATAGCAAAACGGCAGCAGCACGCAGGTCGACAATAAAATGGCCACCGCATCGCGCCGCCGATAGCCCCGCGATGCGGTGATGACCAGCGCCGACAATACCAGCGGAAACGAGATGAATCCGACCAGCCCGAATTGCAGACCGATAAAATCGCCGACGGTGCGCAGCGACCAGCCATGAGTCGCCGTCGCCCGCACGAACTGGAACCGGAATGACGCCCAGTCGTGTTCGACATTCCAGATCAGGACCGGCGAGAACAGCGCGACCGCGATCAGCGCCGCGCACCAGGGATAGGGACTGCGCAGCCAGCGCGAACGCCAGTCCGGCACCAGCGCAAATGCCAGCACGGCCGGAATCAGCATCACCGCGGTGAATTTCGACAGCAGCGCCAGCCCGCCGAATGCACCCGCGGCCAGCCACCAGCGCGCATCGTTGCTCTCCCAGAGCCGGATCAAGGCCCACACCATCGCGGTGGCGAACGGGATCATCGCGACGTCGGGCGAGACCTTGGCCATCAGCAGGCCGTAATAGAGTGCGGCTTCCGGCAACAGCACGGCCACGATCACCGCGCGCCAATCATGGGTAACGCGGCGCACGATGTCGGCGAGCAGCAATTGCATGACCAGCATCGCCACGATGCCGGCAAAGCGGACCCCGAGATTGGTATCGCCGAAGATCGCAGTGCCGAACCGGATAAACCAGGCGATCATCGGCGGATGATCGAGAAAGGAGAGCACATTCTCCTTTGACCAGGTCCAGTAATAGGCCTCATCGGTGCGCAGATCGACCAGGCTGGCATAGGTCAGCCGCAACACCGTCAGCGCCACGATCAGCAACGCCACGGCAAGCAATGGCCGAAGCGCAAAACTGTCCGGCTCGGAAAGGTCCTGCCTGGAACGTTCCTGCGTCGGGAGGCTGCAATCGGGCGAAGCAATCGTCACGCGGCTTTGTCCTCGACTCGCCTGATGGTGTCAACTTCGGACGGATTCAATCGTCCCGGATAGAGCGCAGAATGCCATGACACGGAAAGATCTGGCGCGGAAAGATGGTCGTTCACGGAATTAAACCCTACACTCATGGTCTATTGTATTATCCGATGGAATCGCAGCACCGACCCCACAAGATCTTACCCGTATGACTTTACTCGCATGACGTTGACCTGATGAAGTTGACTTGATGAAGTTGAATTGGGCCCAATTAGAAAAGTTCTTGCGCGGCGTCAGTGCCCGGCAGATTCGCCTGGTTTGCGGACTGGTGTTGTTCGCCTATCTGATCAGCCATTTCCTCAACCATGCGCTCGGCAATATTTCGCTGGATGCGCTTGCCGTTGGTGTTCAGTACCACATTCTGTTCTGGCAATTTCCCCCGGTTGCGATCGTATTTTACGGCGCTGCACTCATTCATGGCGGTCTGGGAATCTGGGCGCTTTACCAGCGCCGGCAATTCAGCTGGAAGGCGATGGAGCCGCTGCAGTTGCTGCTCGGATTGAGCATCCCGGTGCTGGCGGCCGCCCATGTGGTCGGGGTTCGGGTGGCCCATGCGCTGTTCGGGATAGGAAAGCTCTATCCGCAGATATTCTACGCGGACTGGGTGGTCGCGCAGCCCAAAATGTGGCTGCTGCTGGCCCTCTTTGTCGTCGCCTGGATTCACGGCTGTATCGGGCTTTATTTCTGGCTGCGGATGAAAGCGTTCTTCCAACGCACCGCACCATTTTTGCTGGCCGCGGCGGTGCTGTTGCCGACGCTGGCGATACTCGGCCTCTATCAGGGCGGCCGGACCGTGGTTCGGGAAAGCGCCAGCACCGAGTGGCGGGCGCAAAATCTTTCGCAGCGCAACGTCGGCACCCCGGCTGAAGCGAGCACCCTGGACAGCATCATGGTTCGGTTTTTGGCCGGCTATCTCGGCCTGATCGGATTGGCCCTGGCGGCGAGGGGCGCGCGCGCGCTGCACGAGCGCCGCGGCGGCATGATCACGCTGTCCTATGGCAATGGCCGGACAATTCGGGTGCCGAAGGGGCTGAGCATTCTCGAGGCGAGCCTGCGGAATAGGGTTCCGCATGCCAGCGTCTGCGGCGGGCGCGCCCGCTGCTCGACCTGCCGGATTCGCGTGATCGGAGACTGCGCATCGTTGCCGGAACCATCGCAGCGGGAGGCTTTCATCCTCGACCGCGTCGGGAGCAACGCCGATCCGGCGATCCGCCTCGCCTGCCAGCTGCGGCCCGAGGCCGATCTGTCGTTCTTCCAGATCTTCCTGCCGCACATCACCGCCGCCGGCAGCTATTCGTCGCCCTCGCGGATCGGCGAGGAGCGTTATCTCGTCAGCATGTTCGTCGACATGCGCAGTTCGACCAAGCTCGCGGAGAATCGCCTGCCGTTCGATACGGTCTTCATCGTCAACCGTTTCCTCGGCGCGGTATCGCAGGCCGTGATCGAATGCGGCGGCAAGCCCAACCAGTTCCTCGGCGACGGGCAACTAGCCCTGTTCGGCCTTCGCACGTCAAAACAAACCGCCTGCCGCCAAGCGATCAGGGCCGCCGCCATGATCGGCGCCAATGTCGCCGAGCTGAATGAATTTCTCAAACATGATTTGCGCGAGCCGATCCGCTTCGGCATCGGCATTCACGGCGGCGAAGTGATCGTCGGCGATATCGGCTACCGCGATCACATGGTGTTCACGGCGCTCGGC
Source organism: Bradyrhizobium sp. (assembly GCA_037201505.1). Lineage (GTDB taxonomy): Bacteria > Pseudomonadota > Alphaproteobacteria > Rhizobiales > Xanthobacteraceae > Bradyrhizobium. The sequence continues at coordinate 26,981 of JBBCHO010000011.1, read as the reverse complement.
GACGCCGTCAATGTCGCCGCCCGGCTGCAGGACATGACCAAGGCGCTCGGCTGCGAAGCCGTGGTGTCGGAGGAAGTGTACAACACCGCGGGCGTTCCGGCCGACGATCTGCCGCAGCGGGAAGTCGACATCCGCGGCCGCATCGAGCCGATGATCGTGCGCACGGTCGCAAACACGATGGCGCTGTCGCCGCTGACCGACGCGGCGGTCGCTTAGGGCATGATGAAGTTAAGCTGATCTGCGATTGCGGGCGCAGGTGCGCTCCCTCTCCCGCCCTTGCGGGGGAGGGTTTGGGGTGGGGCGCTTCCGCAAGCGCTGGTGTGGAGGATAGAATTCCCCCACCCGCCACGCTCTGGAGCGCATTGCGCTCCGAGCGCGTCGACCTCCCCCGCAAGCGGGAGAGGTGAAGAAAATCCGTCGATAAGCCGATCAACGCCACTGTGTGACCTGGCGCACACATGAACGGCCGTTCAGAAAATTGTCCCGAACCACACCCGGAAACGGCGCGACTGATGGTCGTTAGGCAAGACCTGAAACCAGACTTTCCTGAAACCAGACTTCCTGAACCAGACTTGCAGCAAAGACCATCAACCCCGCGCTTAAGGCGCACATTTGAGGAGAACGATCATGTTTCGCAAATTGACTCTCGCACTCGTTGCCGCCGCTTCCCTCAGCGCCATCGCGCTGGCTCCTTCCGCGGCATCAGCCCATCCGATGGGTGGTGGATGGGGTGGCGGATTCCACGGTGGCGGCTTTCATCACTTCCATGGCTTCGGCATCGGTTACGTCGGTGGCGGCTATGACGACGGCGGATGCTACGTGACGCGCCGCGTGCCCACCCCCTACGGCTATCGCCTGCGCACCTTCAATGTCTGCGAGTGATCGCAGCGATTAAAACAAAAAGCTCTATTTGAATCAAAAAACTCCGGCCACTTTTGGTGACCGGAGTTTCTTTTGCCGACCGGTTAAATCCGGATTCGACGGTTAGTTTGAATTTCCCTCTTCGTTCATCGAACGGTCGTAGTTATCGTAGCCATTGTTGTAATAGCCGTATGAATTGCCATAGTCGTAGTCAGGCGCGCCGTAGTAGCCGTAAGCGGCGCCCCCGATCACGGAACCTGCGATCAGACCGGCGGCAACGCCGGGGCCGACACCGCCACGAAACCCGCCGCCGTGGAAGTGACCGCCGCCACCGTGGCCGCCACGCATGCCGGCCGCGAATGACGGCGATGCCGCCGCGAGTGAAAGGGCGAGCGCGAGCGCGCCAATTGTTTTGAACTTCGTCATGTTAATTCTCCATCCATAAATCAATGATGGGGAAGCAACGGGGCGCCGGGCCGATAGTTCCGGAGAGCCCCCGCATGACGAAGTTTTCATCTTCGCAAGCACGTGATCAGATCATGAGAAAATGCCGGAACAACGCCGGAAATGATGCCCGCAATGCCGGCACATGGTTGATTGGAGCTGGCTTTCTAGCTGCCGGTCAGACCCGGCCCCCAGATATGGACCCCATATCTGGACCCTAAGGCTAGTTTGAGTTTCCATTTTCATTCGTGGAGCGGTCGTAGATTTCGCGGCCGCCGTAGCCATAGGAATCGCCGTAGTGAGGCGCACCGTAGTAACCGTAGGCGCCGCGGAACGCGATGCCGCCGCCACGATAGCCACCGCCGTGCGCGAAGTGAGCGCGGCCAACGTGATGGCCGCCCCGCTTGCCGGCCGCGAACGACGGCGACGCCGCTGCGAGTGAAACCGCAAGACAGACCGCGCCAATCGTTTTGAATTTCGTCATGTTATTCTCCGTCAACCTTGATGGCCCCGCAACAGAGCCTAACACCGATGGTTTCGATGGCGCCTATCATGATGATGTTTTCATCTTCGCAATCGCGTGACCAAGTAGTGATCAGATTGAACGAGAATTCGGGAATAAATGACGCTCGCAATGCCGCCACGCATGGCTGCGTTGCACGCTTAGGCGCATGTTAAGACTTAAACGTGATAATGACCGCGGTAACGCACGGCTCACGCAAAGTCTATTGGGACTGTGGGAACGCCTGCACCATATGAAGCATACTGGCTCACCGGAATAATTAATTCCGACGACATTTCCTTAAACTGCGAAACAACGCTCATGACGATCAGGGCTGATCTCGCGCACAATGTACGCGATGCGAGATTCGATCTCTTTCTTGGAATTGCGAACTGGTCGCTTTTTCTGGATCACATTCCGAATAATTTCGTGAACTGGATCACGATCCGGAATTTCGGATTCAGTCGTGCTGCGGACGCGTTCGTCTTCGTGATCGGCTATACCGTATCCCTGACCTATGCCGGCATCATGCTGGAGCGCGGCACTCTCGTCGGCGCCACCCGCGTGATCAAGCGCGCCTGGCAGCTCTATGCCGCCTATATCGTGCTGTTCGCGATCTACATCGTCACGATCGGGGATGTCGCGTCCCGGTATGCCGCCCCCGACCTGTTCTACCAATTCAACATCACCGGACTGGTCGATCAGCCGATCCGGACCATCGGCCACGGGCTGCTGCTACAATCGAGAGTGCTGAACCTCGACGTGCTGCAGCTCTGCGTGCTGCTGATGGGATGCTTCCCCGCGGTGTTGTGGCTGATGCTGCGCAAACCCGGATTCACCATGGCCGGATCCATCGCGCTGTATGTTGCCGCCCGCTACTTCGGGTGGAATCTGGCGTCCTATCCCGACGGCACCTGGTATTTCAACCCATTCTGCTGGCAACTGCTGTTCGTGTTTGGCGCCTGGTGCGCGCTCGAGGGAAGCAGAAAAGACTGGTCGTTTCTCAAATCGCCGGTGCTGCTCTATCTCGGTGTCGCCTATCTGATTTTTGCGTTCGTGACGACGACAGCGGGACGCATCCCTGAATTCGGGAACCTGTTCCCGAGCTGGCTGTTCGACGCGTTCAACCCGAATGACAAGGAAAATCTCGCGCCCTATCGCGTGCTGCATTTCGTCGTCATCGCTTTTTTCGTGACGCGGTTTCTGTCAAAGGACTGGCGCGGATTGCAATGGCAGATTTTCCAGCCGCTCATCCTCTGCGGCCGGCAATCGCTTTCGGTATTCTGCGTCGGTGTCTTTCTCTCGTTCGCCGGTCGTCTCGTGCTGGTGACAGGTTCGGGTTCGCCGCTGGCCCAGCTTCTGGTCAGCGGATTCGGCATCGCTATCATGACGCTGGTCGCCTATTACATCACCTGGTCCAAGCGGCAGGATCAGCCGCTGCAGGGCCAGGTATTTCGAAAACCGTCGCTGGACGTTCCCGACCGCACCATGTTGGCCAGGGATCACCGATAAAGGCGTTGTCGGGGATGGCGACGAGGCATCGCCTGGACGCGCTGGCCACTGCCATTTTGACTCTAAATGGAGCCATTTGGCCGCCAGTTGCCCGCCCTCATGCCCCGCCTTTCCAGGTTGAGGGAAACCGTATCTGGTCACCTCCGGGCCAGCGTGCATCGCGACAAATGATCGCGAAACGGGCAAAAGCTACAAATGCGCCGCGATAATGATCGTTTTCCGCCGGATTCCGGGTGTCGTTTGCGCTATCAAGCGCGGCCCATACCGCGTATCGTGCGCCATCGGACATGCCGGTTTGCGGGGACCGGGAGTTCGTTTGGATTTTTTGATCCCGCGGAGACGACGTGATGGCTAAAGGTACTGTGAAGTGGTTCAACGCGACCAAGGGTTTTGGATTTATCCAGCCCTCAAGTGGCGGCAAGGATGTTTTTGTTCATATTTCGGCGGTCGAGAAAGCTGGCCTTTCCTCGCTCAACGAAGGACAGACGGTCGAATACGAAGAAGTTGCCAACCGTGGCAAGACCTCGGCGGAAAACCTCAAGGTTTGATCCGCGAGCGATAGCGGCGCACTCTCGGACGCAATCCGGGAGTGGGGGCTTCCAACAAGATCTCAAAAAACAAGCTCAACTTGGCAAGAGTGGGAACCGCTCTTGCGCATATTCGAATCGGCGCAGAACGCGCTGGTTCGACCGCTTTATCCCTGTCGATTTATTTTCAACGATCAAAACTTCAACGGCTGCGACGCAGCCGCAATATTTTTTGTTCCGGTGATACAATCGGACGCCGCCTGGGCGTAAGCTTCGAATCATGCGCCAGGGCATGCCATGCCGTTCGATCCCGCTTCCATTCCCCAGTTCATAGCGCCCTATGCGCCGGACGATACCGCGATCGCGGCCCGGCTGCTCGCGACGGCGCGCCTCACGACAGATCAAGACCGGCGAATCGACCGCACTGCGACGGCGCTGATCACGGCCATTCGCACCGATGACGATCGGCTCGGCGGCGTCGAGGACATGCTGCGCGAATTCGCGCTTTCCACCAAGGAAGGCCTCGCGCTGATGGTGCTGGCCGAGGCGCTGCTGCGGGTGCCCGATGCCCGCACCGCCGACCGATTCATCGAAGACAAGCTCGGCGAAGGCGACTTCGTGCACCACGAAACAAAATCCAGCGCGTTCCTGGTCAATGCCTCGGCATGGGCGCTCGGGATGTCGGCGCGGGTGATCCAGCCCGGCGAAACCCCGCAAGGCACGATCGGGCGGCTCGCCAAGCGTCTCGGCGTTCCCGCGGTTCGCGCCGCGACCCGGCAGGCGATGCGGTTGATGGGCAGCCACTTCGTGCTGGGCGAAACCATCGAAGCCGCACTGGCGCGTGCGGAACCGCATGCCAAGCGAGCTGCGCGCTATTCCTTTGACATGCTCGGCGAAGGTGCGCGCACCGCCGCCGACGCGACGCGCTATTTCAATTCCTACGCCAGCGCCATCGAAGCCATCGGCCGCGCCGCAGGTAGCCGCCCCCTGCCCGACCGGCCCGGCATCTCCGTCAAACTCTCCGCACTGCATCCGCGGTTCGAGGCGCTGGGCCGCCAGCGTGTAATGACCGAGCTGGTGCCGCGGCTGATCGACCTGGCGCGCCGGGCCAAAGCCTATGATCTGAATTTTACCGTCGATGCCGAGGAAGCCGACCGGCTGGAATTGTCGCTGGAGGTGATCGCGGCCGCGCTCAGCGATGCCGCACTCGCCGAATGGAATGGTTTTGGTCTGGCCATTCAGGCCTATCAGAAGCGCGCCAGTGACGTGATCGGCTATATCGACGAACTCGCACGCGCGCTGAACCGACGGATGATGGTGCGCCTTGTCAAGGGCGCCTATTGGGACACCGAGATCAAGCGCGCGCAGGAGCGCGGCCTCGCCGGTTATCCGGTATTCACCCGCAAGGCGATGACCGATCTGAACTACATCGCTTGCGCGCGGCAATTGCTGGCGCTGCGGCCGCGCATCTTTCCGCAATTTGCGACCCATAATGCGCTGACGGTCGCGACCGTTCTTGAACTGGCCGACACTGAGGGCGGATTCGAGTTCCAGCGCCTGCACGGCATGGGCGACGCGCTCTATACGCAATTGAGTGGAGATCATCCTGATCTCGCCTATCGGACCTATGCGCCGGTCGGCAGCCACCGCGATCTCCTGGCCTATCTGGTGCGGCGTCTTCTGGAGAACGGCGCCAACTCCTCCTTCGTCGCGCTGGCCGCCGATGACGCCGTGCCGGTGGCGACGTTGCTGCAGCGCCCGGCGGATATGATTGGCGCCGCGGAAAACGCCTTGCATCCGAATATCCGCAGCCCCCGTGATCTCTATCAACCGCAGCGGCTGAACTCGCGCGGCATCGAATTCGGAGAGCGCGCGGCGTTAAGTGAATTGCTTGCCGCGATTGCGGCCGAAACCGCAACCGTGACGGCGGCGCCGGTCATCGATGGTAAAACCATTTCCGGCATGGCGCAAAATATCTTCAGCCCGATCGACGGGAGCACGCCTGTTGGAAGCGTCGTCGATGCGACAGTGCAGGACGTGAATGCGGCGATGTCTGCCGCAAGCTCTGGATTCAAAAATTGGAGCCGCACACCCGCCGAACAACGCGCGCAAATCCTGGAACGCGCTGCAGATTTGCTAGAACGCCGCGCCGCGCATTTCATCGCGCTGTTGCAACGCGAGGGCGGCAAGACGCTCGATGACGCGCTCTCCGAAGTGCGCGAGGCCACCGATTTCTGCCGCTATTATGCCGCACAAGGCCGCGAACTCTTTGCCGACAAAATCATGCCGGGACCGACCGGGGAGAGTAATGTGCTGCGGCTGCGCGGCCGCGGCGTATTCATCGCGATATCGCCGTGGAATTTCCCGCTCGCGATTTTCTCAGGACAAGTCACCGCGGTGCTGATGGCGGGCAATGCCGTGGTAGCAAAGCCCGCCGAACAGACGCCGTTGATCGCGGCTGAAGCCATCCGGTTGTTGCATGAGGCCGGCGTACCTGCCTCGGCGCTGCATCTGTTGCCCGGCGACGGCCACATCGGCGCGGCGCTGGCCGCGCATCCCGATGTCGCAGGCGTCGTATTCACTGGCTCGACAGAGGTCGCCCGCGCGATCAATCGCGCACTGGCCGCCAAGGACGGCCCGATCGTGCCGCTGATTGCGGAGACCGGCGGCATCAATGCGATGATCGTCGATGCGACCGCGTTGCCCGAACAGGTCGCCGACGATGTCGTGATGTCGGCGTTTCGTTCCGCCGGCCAGCGCTGCTCGGCATTGCGGTTGCTGTTCGTTCAGGACGACGTCGCCGACCGCATGATAGAAATGATTTCAGGCGCCGCGCGCGAGCTTGCGATCGGCGATCCCGGCGATCCCGCGATTCAAATCGGCCCCGTGATCGATGCGGATGCCAAGCAGCGGTTGGACGCGCATATTGCGCGGATGAAACAGGAAGCCCGCGTACATTTCGCAGGCGTCGCACCACCGGGCCAATATGTCGCGCCGCATATTTTCGAACTGTCCGACGCCAATCAACTGACGCAGGAGGTCTTCGGCCCCGTGCTGCATGTGGTGCGCTACCCGGCCGAACATCTCGAGCGCGTGCTGCAATCGATCGAGCGCACCGGCTATGGACTGACGCTCGGCATTCATTCGCGGATCGACGACACTATCGAAGCGGTGGCGGACCGGCTTTCGACCGGCAACATCTATGTCAACCGCAACATGATCGGCGCGGTAGTCGGCGTGCAACCCTTCGGCGGCCACGGCCTGTCGGGCACCGGACCCAAGGCCGGCGGCCCCCATTATCTCGCGCGCTTTGCGACCGAGCAGACGGTCACCATTAACACCTCCGCCGCCGGCGGCAATGCCGCGCTGATGACGGATAGGGAGTGAATTTCTTACCCTCCCCTGGAGGGGGAGGGTCGACTCACATGGAGCGCGAGCGAAATGTGAGACGGGGTGGGGTGAAGGTCTGTCAATCCGAACACCGTGTGAGGCGAGAGACTTTCACCCCACCCCGCCGCTTCGCGGCGACCCTCCCCCTCCAGGGGAAGGTGTAGAAGAAGTGCCGTTGCATCGCGCGGATAACATCGGTCAAATGCTCGCGAATCTTTTGTAACGCGCAGGAAAAATTCCACGCCGCGGAAGCCATACGAAACAAAACCAACAACACGACGGGAGCCACGCCACCATGGAAGAAGGCATCTTCGAAGGCCTCAAGGTTCTGGATTGCGCGAGTTTCATCGCCGCTCCGGCGGCCGCGACCGTGCTGTCGGATTTTGGCGCGGAAGTGATCAAGATCGAGCCGCCGGTCACAGGCGATCCCTATCGCAATTTGCCGAACCTGCCGGGATATCCCGTGAGCCCGCATAATTACGCGTGGCTGCTAGAAGCCCGCAACAAGCGTAGCCTGGCGCTCGACCTCAGCAAGCCGGAGGGCCAGTCGGTGTTGCATCGCCTCGTCGCCGAGGCTGACGTGTTCATCACCAATTTCCCGCCCTCGGTGCGCGAGCGGCTCGGGATGACCTATGCGGAACTGGCGCCGCTCAACGCGCGGCTGGTCTATGCGTCGTTCACCGGCTACGGCGAAAAGGGCGCGGAGGCCAACAAGCCGGGCTTCGACAGCAATGCCTATTGGGCGCGCTCGGGCCTGATGGATCTGGTGCGTGCCGACGAGGACACCACGCCGGCGCGCTCGATCGCGGGCATGGGCGACCATCCCTGCGCGATGGCGTTTTACGGCGCGATCGTGACCGCGCTCTACAAGCGCGAGCGCACCGGCAAGGGTTCTCATGTGAGTTCGAACCTGATGGCCAATGGCGTGTGGGCCGCCTCGGTACTGGCGCAGGCGAAACTATGCGGCGCGAAATTCGGCGAAAGACGTCCGCGCGAGCGCGCGCTGAACGCAGTCACCAACCATTACAAATGCAAGGATGGGCGCTGGCTGATCCTGTCGCTGCTCAACGAAGACCGGCAATGGCCGGCGCTGGCGAGATGTCTAGGGTGCGAGGATTTGATCACCGACGCGAGATTCGCCACCAAGCCCGACCGTCATGCCCGCTCGCTGGAACTGATCAAAATCTTCGACGGGATTTTCGCCGGCAAGGATCTCAGCGAATGGCGCGGTATCCTCGACGGCAACGGGCTGGTGTTCGGCGTGGTCGGCATCCTCGACGATATTCCGACCGACCAGCAGATGCTCGACAATGACGTGCTGGTGCCGTTCGAGGGTGACACGATGCTGACCGTCAACAGCCCGATCTGGATCGACGGCAACCGGAAAGTGCAGCCGCGGCATCCGCCCGGGATCGGCGAGCACAGCGATGAAATTTTGCGCGAGGCGGGCTATGACGAGGCCGCAATCCGGCAGTTGCGAAACGCGGGGGCGGTTGGGTGAGCGGCGACGTATACTGGCGGAAATGACAGGAAATTCGCCCAGGAAATTCGCCAATGCCTACCTACCGGCTACATTATTTTCCGGAATCCGGAAACAGCTACAAGCTCGCATTGATGCTCACCCTATGCGGCCAGACGTTCGAGCCGGTATGGACGGACTTCGGTGGCGGCGTGACGCGGACGCCGGAATGGCGCGAGCGCGTCAACCCGATGGGCGAAATCCCGGTGCTGGAGATAAATAGCGAACGCCTGACTCAGACCGCGCCGATCTTGCTCAAGCTCGCCGAGCAATACGGCCGATTCGGCGGCGATACCGCCGCAGAGAAGTTCGAAATATTGCGCTGGCTGTTCTGGGACAATCACAAGCTGACCGGCTACATGGCAACCTACCGGTTTCAACGGACATTCCTGAAATCGCCGGACCCGCAGGTGCTGACTTTTTTCCGCAAGCGCATCGACGATTACCTGGGAATCCTCGACCGGCATTTGCAGCATAATGCCTTCGCGATCGGTGACCGGCCGACTATCGCCGATTTTTCGATGATCGCCTATCTGTCGTTTCCCACCGATGAGACCGGATATGATTTTGCCGTGAGCCATCCAGCGGTGAGCGCGTGGCTCGCCCGGGTCGCGCGCCTGCCCGGCTGGCGCCCGCCCTATGATCTGTTACCCGGCAAGCGTCTCACGCATTACGCGTGAAGAATCTATCCGGATCGAATGATTGCCGCCACTCCTGTGGCTTCATGGTTCGAGACGCGGTCTAAGAAGACCGCCCCTCAGGATGAGGAAGAAAGTCGCTCTGATCAAGAACACCCTAATTATTATGCAGCAGCACCCAGCCCACGGCCGCGAGGCCGATGACCACGGCGGCGGCGATGGCCCATCCGCTGACCCTGATATCGCTGACGGTCTGGCGCTCGCTCTCATTCTCTGCGATTTCGCGATTGCGTGCCTTGTCTTTGTCCGGGTCGCTCATCGGCTGATTCCCCAACCATGGATGCCGGCATATTCTAGCTTACGTTCCGGCTGACGTCGACGGATGCAAGCCGGCCTCGAACGATACCGGCTGATCGGCCCTCGCCTTGCCGGTTCCGCCCATGCCCGCGAGACGGCTCAACGCAAATGCCGCCAATGCTGCGCACAGAGCAGCGGCGGCCGCCGCCATAAATACTTCACCCGTGCTCCATTGCATCGTCATCAAGGCGCCGCCAAGCAACGGCCCGACGATCGAGCCGACCCGGCCGATCCCGAGCGCCCAGCCCACGCCGGACGACCTGATCGAAGTCGGGTAATATCCCGCGGCGAGCGCGTTGGCGGAGATTTGCCCACCGACAATGCAAAACCCGGCGACGAAGATCGCGAGCGTAACGAAAACGACCGAGTGGCCCAATTGCCCGATCGCCCCGACCGCGAACACGGCCACGAAATACAACAGCGCCAGCGCGCGGAACGAAAACCGGTCGATGATATTGCCTAGCGCAAGGGTCCCGACCACGCCGCCGACCTGCAGCATCGATCCGATCGCGGCGGCCGCCGACACCGAAGCGCCGAGATCGTTGAGCACCGTCGGCAGCCAGTTCGACATGAAATAAAGATCGAGCAGGCTCATGAAGAACACCACCCACAACAACAGCGTGACCAGCGTCCGCCCGTTTTTGAACAGATGCAGCACCGGCATCCCGACCAGTTGTGGTTCGTGCACCGTGAATCGCGTGACCGGTGCGAACATTGCGTTGAGATTGACGCGGCCGAGCAATTGCGCGACCTGCGCATCGGCGCGACCGGTGAGCGCCAGGAACCGCACGGACTCCGGCAATTTCAGCGCCAGAAACGGCACCAGCAGCAGCGGCGCCGCACCCCCGACGATGAATACCGAGCGCCAGCCGAAATACGGAATCAGCGCCGCCGCGAGAAAGCCGCCGAGCGCCGCACCAACCGAGAACCCGCAAAACATCGCCATCACCATGGTGGCGCGGCGGCGATGCGGGCTGAACTCCGAGGTCAGCGCGATGGTGTTGGGCATCGCGCCGCCGAGGCCAAGCCCGGTCAGAAAGCGGATCGCCAATAGCGTGTTGACATCCCCAGCGAATGCCGTGACCAGCGTGCCCACCCCGAACGCCAAGGTCGAAAAGATGATGATCTTCTTGCGCCCGATACGATCCGCCAAGGGGCCGAACAATAACGCACCGATCATCAGGCCGAACAGCCCTGCTGAAAATACCGGGCCGAGCGCGCCCTTGGACAGGCTCCACTCCTTGGCCAGCGACGGCGCGACATAGCCGATCGCCGTGGTGTCGAAGCCGTCGAGAAACAACACCGCCGCGCAGGTCAGCAGCAGGCGTATCTGAAACCCGCCGACCGGTTGCGCGTCGATGAACTCGGCGACATCGACGATGGGCGCGCCGTCCTGGGCATGAGAAATCGGCATGGTTGCATTCCTCCCTCTCGTCATTGCGAGGAGCGACGCGACGAGCAATCCATTCTTTCTTTACGCGGATAGATGGATTGCTTCGCTTCGCTCGCAATGACGGTCTTTTATTTTCAGGCCCGCAACGCATCCTTCGAATAGCCTGCGATCCGCTTGTAGCCCTCAGACAACGCGACCAGTTCATCGCGACTGATGACGTCGTCGATCTCAGCGAACGGCCGATCCCCGGTGCGCTCGAACACCTCGCGCAGGATCGCATCAGGCGGGTTGGAGCGGTTGGTCAGCACGATGCGCGTGGTGGCTTCGAGGCGTCGTTTTTCGTAGGCGGCAAGGGCTGCGACGGGATCATTGTTGTCGCGCAGCGCCGAGGTCAACGCCCGCGCATCGAGGATTGACTGACCGGCGCCGTTGGAGCCGCGCGGCACCATCGGGTGGGCGGCATCGCCGAGCAAGGTCACGCGGCCAAAGCTCCAGCGCGGCAGCGGATCCTGATCGACCATCGGGAATTCCAGCACGCTCTCGGCACCGCGAATGAGTGCCGGCACATCGAGCCAGTCGAAATGCCAGTCGGCAAAGGGGCCGATGAAATCATCGATCGAGCCCGGCCGGTTCCAGTCGCGCTTGCGATAAACAGGCGTTTCGATTTCGGCGACCCAGTTCATCAATTGCAACCCGTCCGCATCGGCGGCGCGGATTGGATAGATCACCATCTTGCCGTGCGACAGCCATCCCGCCCGCACCATGCTGGCGCCCGACAGGATCGGCTTCCACCGCGTCACGCCGCGCCACATGTTGACGCCGGAATAGCGCGGCTCGCCTTCACCGGGGAAAAATTGCTTGCGCACCGCCGAGTTGATGCCGTCGCAGGCGATCGCGACACGGCCGCGGACGGTGCTGCGGTCCTTGCCGCCGGGCCCATCGGAAAACTGCACGGTGACGCCGTTCTCATCCTGTTCGACCGCAACGCAATGACGGTTGGTGGTGAGCCGGTCCGCCCCGACGCGCGCGCGAAATGCCTCGAGCAAAATCATCTGCAGGTCGCCGCGATGAATCGAGAATTGCGGGTGGTCATAGCCCGCGGCGCGGCCGAGCGGCTCCTGGTAAATTAACTGGCCGAACCGGTTGAAGAAGGTCGCGTCCTGCGTCGATATCGCGGCCCGCGCCAGATCGGCTTCGAGGCCGAGCGCGGCCAATTCCTTGGTGGCATGCGGCAATAGATTGATGCCGACGCCGACGGCGCGGATTTCAGCGGTTGATTCGAATATCCGGCAGGGAATTCCCGCCGCGTGCAGCGTCAGCCCGAGCGTCAAGCCGCCAATGCCGGCGCCGACGATAATGATGTCGTCCATGTTCCCTCCCGGCATTTATCGATATGCGGTTGCCGCGATGAAACAGATTGGTGAGCCTACTGTCAATCCAAGGATTATCGCGGCGACGTTCCCCGGATGCTGCGCAGCATGAAATGATGCGCTGCTGATCCGGGACCCATCGTAATGAAAAAGGTGTGGGTCCCGACTCTGCGAAGCGGTACTACCGCATCGCGTCCGGGACACGAGACATCCTAGCGGCTCCCGACAAAACACATTCCCATGCGCGAGGCCTGGTCGAGAACCTGACAGGCCAATCCCTTGGCGCAGGTCCACGGCACAAAACTCTTGTCATTTTCCGCCGCGTTGGCGCGCTGGAGGTAGCAAGGCGCGCCCCAGCCATTGTCATATTCGGTGCCCGCGAGTTCGCCGCTGCCGCGCAGTTGCGGCCGGCTGGAAAAGCCGCGGGAATAATCAGGGGTTTTGCCGTCCCGCAGCGCGGTCAGAATATCGCGGCGGCGGATCTGGTCGCCGAAGAAATGCGGCGAGGCTGGAACGATGGTCGAATTCGAGGGTTTTGCCGCCATCCAGTCGACCCCGGGAAAATGAAAGCCGCCGATGCCGCGGGTCTGGTGGCAGCCCGAGCAGGTGATGTCGTTGAGCCGGCGCTCGAAGCCCGCGACCGAAGCGATGTTCTGCAAGCGGATGCCGCGTTCTCCGGCCTTTTTCAAAGCCGTCACGACGTCACTTTCCGTGAACACCGGATCGGCCGCGCCTGCGTCTCCCTGCACCAGGCCGAAGGCCGGTTGCAGCCGTGAGGACGAAAATCCGATCGGCGTCGGGGCAATCGCGCGGGTCGCAAGAAACTCCGGAGGGACCAGAATCGTGCCGCGATCAAGCTCGCTGAAATGCGCCGGGTTCAGCAACCACGATTTGAAATCGCGCCGCAATTTTGCATCGCCCAGAATTCGATCGCGGTCGATCTGGTTTTCCAGCGGCGCTTCCTCGAAGGTTTGCGTTGACGCGTTGTAGTCGAACACTTTCAGCAGATAGTCGGTGCGAAACTCGCGAGCCCCTGATTTCGGCGCATGTGCGATCTGAAGATTAGTCTCGATGCGTGCGATATTTTCAGGACCTATCAGGTCGAGCGGGCCATCGTTGGATGTGAGTTTCGCGGCCAATTCCGCGCCTGTCAGCGGCCAGTCGCCGGCCTTGAGCCAGCGCCGCGCGATCTCGGCACAGGTCACCGCTGCATTGTCTTTCCTGGCCTTCAGCACGAGATTGAGCGTCATCGGCAGCCGAGGCGAGAGCACGTCGTCGCCGGTTTTCTCGCTTGCTTGCACATCCGTCCGCGTCAGGCGGTAGATCAGCCTGATCTCACCGCAATTCTCCGGAGCCACATAGGCGCGGTCCATCCGGTTGACGATACCCGCCAGCACGAAGCGCGTGTCGGGCGAATACAACAGCGCGCGATCGAATAGCTGGAAATCAAACGAAGTTCCGACGCCGATGCTCTCGTTGGGCAACTCGACCTTATGCGCCTGGACGTATCGGTCGAATTCCGCGTCGATCGCCTTGCGAACCGAAGCCATCGAAGGCAATGCGAATAACTCGCTGTTGGTGAGCGGCAGGTCGGCCGAGCGCGTCGGCATCAGCAGACGCGACAGGCCAAATGGGCCGTGATCGAGTTCGCGCAGGCCTGAGGGATCGGTGATCGCAGCGCCGTGCTCCAGCACCGGCGCGCTCTGCGCCAACGCGGGCGGAGTGCTGCAAGCCAGCGCAAGAATCAAAACAACAATGGGGAAGGTAGATCGCACGCGGGGCATATCCTGACAAACACCGCGCCGGAATGCTTATTCAGCATTCAGCGGGCGGTCTTTCTAGTCAGGAAACTAGCCGAAAAGCAGACGAAATGTCTCGCCCGCATCACATTGCCTCACATCGCGGTGAAGCAATGTGATTTACCGCGCGACAATCAGGCCCTTGCTGGTCACGACCACCCAGCGGCCGTCCTGGCGGCGGATGGCGTCGACTCGGCCGAGGCCCGGGACGGGATCTCCGGCATAGACTTCATAAACGCCCTGCCGCCCCTCGATCAGCGCGCCGCCATTGGCGACATCGCGCAGGATCCAGCCTTCCACCGTCGGCAGGCGGCCTACTTCAACCTTGGGCGGCGTTACGGACGCCTGCACCGCGGCGGGAGGCGTCACCGAACCCGTGACTTCTTTCGACGCGGCCGGCGCAGCCGGGGCCGCAGCGACGGGCGCTGGAGCGGGCGCCGGCGTGGCGCGGAGCTTGTCCACGGTCTCGCTGAGCTTGGCGAGTTTCGCGGCCGGCTCTAGCTGCGCCTTCTCGACCTTGTCGAGACGGTCGCTGGTTTTGTTGAACTGGCTCATGCCGAGCTTGGAGGTGTGTTCGAGGCTGGCCTTGAGCGACAGGATGTCGCCATCGATCCGCGCGATCGACGCCTCAATCGCGCGATTACCGCTGGCTGTAACGTCGTCGCTGGACACATGCGCGAGGCCTACGGTTGCCAGCGCGCCGCCGAGCGCGCCCGCCATTGCCGCGAACGCCACGACGGCCGCAAGTGCTGATATCCGGCGCTTGCCGAACATGCCCTGGCTCGGCTCGGCTTCCGGCTCGGAGCTAACTTCGTCATCATGGGCCCAGTCGTGATCGGCCGACGACATGATCATGATTTTGCCGGGCACGCGCGGCGCGTCAGCGGTTTCCTTGACGGCTTCCGGTTCGGATGAGTGAGCCTCGGGAGCAGCAGCTTTGGACACGTGCACTTCCGGCGCCACTGCGCCCTGTTCCGGCACCAGCTTCGGAGATTCGACCTCGGCCGATCCGGCCGCCGGCTCGCCGACGGGTTCCGGCGTCGCGGCCGTCACCGGCGCGTCCGTCGAATGGGAAGCGGCTGGCCCGGCACCGAGGGAACCGGATTCACCGCTGATGGGCTCGGCTTGCTGATCGCTCACGGTCAAATCTCCAGGAGAGGTTGACCATTTGGTAACTTTCATTGCTTGCGAATTCGTTACTGAGCGGCGGCTTACGGAAATTTAAGGAACCCTCCGGACCGCTGGTGACACCTCCGGCGAAATTGCGGCGGTGACCGGGGGCAAGCCGATGCTGCCTTGCGGCAGCCTAAATGGCCCGGCCGTCATTTGCTCCGGCACGTTTCCCGACTAACATGGTCTCCCTAGGGAGCACGAGCCAGAAGGCAGGGGGCGCCATGGCGATCGAAAAATGCATCAACGAATTTAATGTCGACGACGTCGTTTTCGAGGAGGGCTCGACCGGCCGCGAGCTGTTCGTGGTGCTCGACGGCAAGATCGACATCGTTAAGATCGCGGGCGCCAGCAAGACGGTGATCGTGACGCTCGGCAAGGGCGAATTCTTCGGCGAGATGGCCGTGATCGACGGCTCGTCCCGCTCCGCCACCGCGATCGCCGCAGCACCCCATACAAGGGTGATGCGGATCAATCATGCCCGCTTCGTCTATCTGGTCAGCCAGCAGCCGGCCTTCGCGCTGATGATCATGGACGCACTGAGCAAAAGACTTCGTGCGTCCAATGCCGTGACCTTCAAGGCAGCCAATCCATGAGCGAGCGCAAGCCGAGCCCGTTTCCGATCCTGCTGAACAACGACGTCTGCTCGCTGATCCAGGCCGCCGAAAACGTCTACCAGATCCGCTTCAAGAACCGCGCCGCCAATGCCTATCTGGTGCGCGGCAAATCCCGCACCATCATGATCGATGTCGGGCTGTCGTCGAATTTCCCGCATCTGTTGGAGTGCCTCAACCACGTCGATTGCCCACCCGACAAGATCGATATGGTGATCCTGAGCCACGAGCATCTCGATCACATCGGCGCGGCCTGGCATTTCGGTGGCCGCACCATCATTGCCGCGCATCGCCTCGCCGCCAACAAGATCATGCTGCGCGACGACTTCTCGATGCTGCGCAAGATGTTCAACGAGCCGGATGTGCCGATCAATGTCGACATCTGGCTGGAAGAAGGCAATCTGCTCGACCTCGGCGACTTCCGCCTCAACGTGATGTATACGCCCGGCCACACCTCGGCCTGCATCAGCCTGTTCGATCAGGAGCAGGGTCTGCTGTTCGCGGCCGACACCTTGATGCCGGGCGGCGTGATGGGCGGGGTGTTCGGATCGGGCAGCATCAGCGATTATATCCAGTCGCTGGAACGGCTGAAGGGCCTGAACTCCAAAATCCTGCTGTCGGGACATGGCCGCCTGTCCGACACGCCGCAGGACGACGTGCGGATCGCCATTCAAAGATCGCACGGGCTGTTGTCCGACACCGCGCAATTGTTCGACGCGCTCGATGCACGATCGAATTTCGAGCCGATCATGCAGTCGGTGCGCGACCTCAACAAGCTCGACGACGCGTGAACCTCATCTTTGACAAGGAAGAGCCCTTCACCCTCCCCTGGAGGGGGAGGGTCGGTTCGCATGAAGCGTAGCGAAATGCGAGACGGGGTGGGGTGACGGTCTTTCAACGCATGCACTGTTCAAATGGAGAGACTTTCACCCCACCCCGCCGCTTCGCGGCGACCCTCCCCCTCCAGGGGAGGGTGAATGCCTACATCACCACCGGTTCGTCCGGCAGTTCGTTCGGCCCCGGTCCCTGCTTCGGAAAATGCGCGGCGAGTTGCTGCGAGACGGCTTGAATTCCCCTGATGACGCCGCCCGAGAAATTCCCGGCCCTGAAATCCGTCTCCATCGACTGGCAGATTTTTTCCCAGCCGGCGGCATTTACCTTGGCGTCGATGCCACGGTCGGCGATGATTTCGACGTCGCGGTCGGCCAGCAGGAGATAGATCAGCACACCGTTATTGTGGGCGGTGTCCCAGATCCGCAATTGCGAGAAGATATCCAGCGCACGGTCGCGTGGCGACTGGTCGTGGAACAACGGCGCGCCGTCGAGCGCGCCTTCCACGACAAAACGCACCTGTCCCGAATGCGTGGCCTCGCCAGCCTTGATGGTCTGCTCGATCAGGGCCAGCACTTGCGGCGGAAAAATACGCCGCACCCGCCAGCGGTGTTCCACCAGATGTTTGCCGATGCGTTTGATGCCCATCTTTCCAGACCTACCAGCTACCCGACGCGCCGCCGCCACCAAAACTGCCGCCACCGCCGCTGAAACCGCCGCTGTCGCTCGAACTGCTGCCGCTACTCGACCACGATCCGCCACCGCCGCCCCAGGACCCACTGGAGCGTCCGCCGCGTCCGGCCGGCGTCGGCGCGGTGATGGTGTCGCTGAACATCGTGAACAGCGAGGCGATGATCGCGGCGATCGCCGACACAATCAGCGAGCCTGCGATGAACCACGCGAGTACGCCGATCAACCCGCCGGCCGCGACCGAGCCGAACAGCCGGCCAAACACGCGGCGAAAGACGCCGCCGAGAATCAAGACCGCGAAGATCGAAAACGGATTGAGCGGATTGAGAAACGACATCAGGAAGGAATTAGGCTCCTCTCGCTCCTGCCGCCGCGGCGCTGGCGCGGGCAACGGCTCGCCGTCGATCACGCCGATGATCTTGTCGACGCCATCCGAAATGCCGCCGGAAAAGTCGCCGCTGCGGAATTTTGGCGTGATGATCTCGTCGATGATGCGTTTTGACGTCACGTCGGTCAGCGCACCCTCGAGGCCGTATCCGACCTCGATACGCAGCTTGCGGTCATCCTTGGCCACCACCAGAAGCGCGCCGTCATCGATCTTCTTGCGGCCGATCTTCCAGGCCTCGGCGACCCGGATCGAATATTGCTCGATGGTTTCAGGCTGCGTCGTCGGCACGATCAGCACCGCGATCTGGCTGCCCTTGCGCAGTTCCAACCCGCGCAGGGTCTGCGTCAGCGACGCAATGGTGTCGCTGGACAGCGTGCCGGTCTGATCGACCACCCGTCCCGACAGCGGCGGCACCGCGACGTCGGCAAAGGCGGCGCACGCCCAGCACAAGAATAACGCAAGCAGGGAGGCTCTTGCAGCGATCATCGCGGAGCGGCCACGCACCAAAATTACTTGGCCGGCGCCGGATTGAAATCCACCTTCGGCGCGGTCGAGATTTCCTTTTCATTGTCGACCGTGAAGTTGGCCTTCTCCTTATAGCCGAACACCATCGCGGTCAGGTTGTTCGGGAAGGTGCGGATGCCGACATTATAGTCCTGCACCGATTTGATGTAGCGGTTGCGCGCCACCGTGATGCGGTTCTCGGTGCCCTCGAGCTGCGCCATCAGGTCGTGAAACAGTGCGTCGGATTTGAGCTGCGGGTAATTCTCCGTCACCACCAGCAGTTTGGACAGCGCGCTGGATAGTTCGCCCTGGGCGGCCTGGAATTTCGCAAACGCGCCGGGATCGTTGACGAGTTCGGGCGTCGCCTGGATGCTGCCGACCTTGGCGCGGGCGTTGGTGACCCCGAGCAGCACGTCCTTTTCCTGCTGCGCAAAGCCCTTCACCGAATTGACCAGGTTGGGCACCAGATCGGCACGGCGCTGATACTGGTTCAGCACTTCCGACCAGCTCGACTTGACCTGCTCGTCATTGGTCTGAATGGCGTTGTAGCCGCAATTGGTCAGGCTCAACGTCGCCAGCGCCGCCAGCACGGTCCATAGTCTGCGCATTGGATTCTCTCCCGTTATGCTTTGGGGGAAGGTAGCAGAAGGAGATGACTTTCACACCGTCATTCCGGGATGGTGCGCAAGCACCAGACCCGGAATCTCGAGATTCCGGGTTCGTGTCTTCGACACGCCCCGGAATGACGGTGTTTCAATTCAGGACTACGCCGCCCGCTTTGCCTTCGCGTCCTGAATCGCCTGCCAGACCTTCAGCGGCGAAAGTGGCGTGGTGAGCGAGGTGATGCCGAGCTCGCTCAGCGCATCCATCACACCGTTGGTGATGCAGGGCGGGCCGCCGATCGCGCCGGATTCGCCGCAACCTTTGGCGCCCAAGGAATTGGTGCGGCAGGGCGCGGAATCATCCAGTGTGACTTCGATGGGCGGCACGTCCTCGGCGCGCGGAATGCAGTAATCCTGATAGCTCGCGGTCAGCAACTGACCTTCGGGATCGTACGTCACGCCCTCATACAGCGCCTGCCCGATGCCCTGGGCGACGCCGCCATGCACCTGTCCCGTCACCAGCATCGGATTGATTGCGATGCCGACATCGTCGACCGTGGTGTAGCGCACCACGCGGCTGACGCCGGTTTCCGGATCGATCTCGACTTCGCAGATATGCGTGCCGTTCGGGAAGGTCGCGCCGTCAGCCGTTCCTTCGCTCTCCACGCTGAGCCGCGCGCCCTTCTCGCTTTTGGCGATCTCGAACAGGCCAACGCGCTTGTCGGTGCCGACCACCATGAGCCAGCCGTCGCGATATTCGATATCGTCGACGGAAGCCTCCAGCAGGCCGGATGCCTTCTCGCGCGCCTTGGCGATCAGGTCGATCGCCGACACGACAACGGCGGTGCCGCCGACGAACAGCGAACGCGAACCGACGCTGCCGAAACCGATCGCGAGATCGGTATTGCCCTGCACCACATCGATCTTGTCGATCGAAATGCCGAGCGACGCCGCGATCATCTGCGAGAAGCTGGTCTGCAACCCCTGCCCCATCGCCTGCGTGCCGGTTTGAAGGACGACGCGTCCTTCTGATGTCGCGTGCAGGCTGACGGTTTCGGTATGCACGGTGCCGCCGGTCCATTCGATGTAGCTGGTGAGGCCGCGGCCATAAAGCAGGCCCTTCTTTTTGGCCGCCTTCTTGCGCGCAGCAAAACCGTCCCAGTCGGCGAGCTTGGACGCGCGCTCCAGCATATGTGCGAATGCGCCGGAATCGTAGACTTGGCCGACCGCGTTGGTATAGGGCATCTGCGCGGGCTTGATGTAATTCACCTTGCGGATCGCGCGCGGGTCCATCCCGATCTGCCGCGCCGCGGCGTCCATCAGCCGCTCCACGATGAACACGGCTTCCGGCCGGCCCGCCCCGCGATAGGCGCCGACCGGCGCGGTGTTCGTCATGACAGCCTTGATGTCGTAATGCACCAGCGGCAGGTCGTAGACGCCGGTCTGCACGAACGGCCCGAGCACCAGCGGAATCAGCGCACCGGTTCCGGACACATAGGCGCCGGTGCCACCGACCGAGCGCACCCGATAGGCCTGCACGCGGCCTTTAGCATCGAGCGCGAATTCGCCGGTCGAGGTCAGGTCGCGGCCATGGGTGCCGCCGACGAAATCATCGGTACGGTCGCCGCGCCAGCGTACCTTGCGATTCAACTTGACCGCGGCATAAGCCACCATGCCGTCTTCCGGATAAAGGTTGGTCTTCTGGCCAAAACCGCCGCCGATATCGCCGACCAGTACCTGGACGCTTTCCTTCGGCCGCTTCAGCACGGCTTCGGCGAGGATATCGCGGGTAGAACCCGGGGTTTGCGATTGCACATGCAGGATCAGCCGGCCGGTTTTCTTTTCGATCTCGGCAATCGTGGAGCGCGGCTCCATCGCCGAGGGTACGAGGCGCTGGTTGACGAGTTCGAGCGACACCACATGCGCCGCCTTGGCGAATTCGGCCTCGACCGCGGCCGCGTCGCCATAGCTCATCGCGGCAACGATATTGTCGGGCACTTCGGCCCACACCGCGGGCGCGCCAGGTTTGATCGCCGCGACGGGATCGACCACCGACGGCAGCACTTCGTATTCGACCTCGATCGCCTCGGCCGCGCTCTGCGCCGCGACCCGCGATGTCGCGACCACAGCCGCGACGGATTCGCCGGCAAAGCGCACAATTTCATGGGCCAGTAGCCGCCGCGGCGGCACCGTCATCTTTGAGCCGTCGGGGCGCGGGAACACCAGCAATGTCGGAAGCGTGCCGATATCGTCGGCGATCAGGTCCGCACCGGTATAGACAGCCTCGACCCCGGGCATCCCGGCGGCGGCCTTGGTGTCGATGGAGACGATTTTGGCGTGGGCATGCGGCGAGCGCAGCACATGCAGCCACAGCGCCCCGTCTTCCGGCTTGTCGTCGATGAAATGCCCGGTCCCGGTCAACAGCCGCTGGTCTTCAAGCCGCTTGACGGGTTGGCCCGCACCGAAACGCATATTGCCGGGGAAAATGTTCATTCGTCTGTCCTTCTGACGTGGTGGCCTGGAGGTGTTTTAGCCGATAGGCAAGGAACAGGCCAAGGGCTCTTATCCACCGTCATTCCGGGGCGCGCGTAGCGCGAGCCCGGAATCTCGAGCTAATTACCTCTGGATTCCGGGTTCGATGCTTCGCATCACCCCGGAATGACGGGGTGGGCGTGGCTACCCGATCTCCCGCAACACCGTCTCGACCGCCCCGCGCTCATCGGCCGTCAGCGCGGCCTGCGGTGCTATGGGATCACCAACCTCATAGCCCTGGATCGAAAGCCCGGCCTTGATGCAGGCAGCCAGATTATAACGCGCGAAGGCTTCGTTGATACGCCACAAGCGCCGCTGCAATGCCAGCGCTTCATCCCAGCGCGCGGCCTTGCAAAGATTATATAGCTCGACGCTTTGGCGCGGAATCAAACAGGCCGGTCCCGCCATCCAGCCGACCCCGCCGATCAGCATCACCGCCGCGGGGATGTGCGCGGAGGCCGAGAACACCTGGATCGCATCGCCGCAGCGATTCATGATCGACAACAGCCGCCCGGTATTGGTCGAGGCGTCCTTGATGTAACGAATACGCGGATGCGCCGCGAGCCGCGCAATCACATCGAGCGTGAGATCCGAGCGCTGAAACTGCGGATTGGTGTAGATCACCACGGGAATATCGACCGAGTCGGCGATGGCGCGAAAGTAGGATTCGACCTGTGTGTCGTTGAGCGGGAAATATGCTTCGAGAATCGCCAGAATGCCGTCAGCGCCGAGCTTTTCGTAGGCCTTGGCCTGCGCGACCGCATCGAGCGTCGAGGTCGAGGCCACGCCGGCCACCACAGGGACGCGGCCTTTTGTCACTTCAATCGTGGTCTGCACCACGCTCATGCGTTGCGCGGCGTTGAGATAGGCGAACTCGCCGGTCGAGCCGAGCGGCGTCAACCCGTGCACGCCCGACGTGATGAGATCGTCGCACAGTCGAGAGAGCACGTCGGTGCGGATGTTACCGCCGGGATCGACCGGCGAAACCAGATAGGGAAAGACGCCGTGAAAATCGGTCATAGGTGGGGCACGTCCCGGAGATGCACGGCGCCGTCGGGGCGCCGTGATGTTGGGGACTCTCTATAGTTCACTCACCAGAGATCAGAAAGCCCTGCGCAGCCTACCCCGCCGTGGACACCGCCAGACGTTCGGTGTTCGCCTCCACGCTGGTGCGGTTTGCAAACAGGATGACACCGCCCGCAACCAGGGCCGCACAGCCGATCGAGATGAACATCAGCAGCGCGCTTTGGTAGGTCTGTTGCAGGGCACCGGCCACGAACGGCCCCAGAATGGCGCCGACCCGCCCCACACCCAATTCCATACCGACCGCGGTCGCCCGTACATTGGTCTCATAGGCGGTCGCCGTAAAGTTATTGAGCACGAACTGCGCGCCGATACTGAAGAAGCCGGCCGCGGCGACGCAGGTGACGTTCACCAGATGATCGTTGAAGAACACCAGGGTCAGTACCGCGCATCCGCCGAGCGCCCACCACAGGCTTAGCAGGCCCCGGCTGCGGCCGAAGCGGTCAACGAGGTGACCAAGAACGAGCCCGCCGACAAAGGACATGATCTGCATCAGCGCGCCAAAACCGAAACTGGTGGCAAAGGTCTCGCCGCGCTGGATCATGACAGTCGGGATCCAACCCGACAGGCCGAAAATGCAGAACAGGCTGAGGAACGCGGTGACCCAGATCGCGATGGTGGTCCGGCGATAGCGCGGCTGCAACAATTCGAGAATGAGGTTTCCCGAAACCTGCCGATCGCCCGCCGCAATGGGCGCCGACGCATAGATATCGGCGCGCTCCGGCCGCAGCTTCGACAGCATGTCGCGGATTTCCGCGGTCCGCCCCTTGAGCACCAGAAATTTCGGCGACTCCGGCAGCATTAGATGCATGAACGGCAGCAGCACAAACGACAGCGATCCGATCCAATAGAGGCTTTGCCATCCGAGCGCCGGCGTTGCGAAAACGCCGACGATGCCAGCCAGCGTGCCACCGGCCGCCCAGCCCAGCGCGACGCCCCACAGCGAGAACGTGTTGGCGACCCGGCGCGGCGCAAGTTCGTTGATGTAGGTGGTGGCCAGTGGCAGCAGCACGCCGAGGCCCATTCCAGTCAATAGCCGCAACACGCAGAACGACGCGAACGAGTTAGCCAGAAGTGCCGTGAGCAGCGTGAACACGCTCGTGATCCAAAGCCCGGCCAATAGCGTGCCGCGGCGTCCGAACCGGTCTGCCGCCACGCCGTGCAAGGCGGCCCCGAGCAGGAAGCCGACCAGCCCGCTGGAGATCAAGAGGCCCGCCTGCCCGGGTTTGAGGCCCCAGGGACCGGCGACATAGTGAATGACGTAAGCGGGATTGAAGGTGTCGTAACCGTCGAACAGCGTCAGCAATCCCATGATGGCGCCGAGACGCCAATGGAACGAACTCAATTTGGCGTCTTCCAGCTCCGCGTGAACGTCGATCGCTTGCGAACTCATCCCATCCTCCCCGATGTTGTCTGGCTTTTTAAGATGGCCTGCCGCTATTCTGCGGCTTGGGCCTTGCCGGATTGCGCTGCGCTGCTGTCCTCCAGCTTGAACAGCTTCAGCGCGTTGTCCCGGCCGATCTTTTTCCGGTCGGCTTCGCTGATGGTCGCGTTGTCGAACCATTCCGCGGCGTGATCGACGTTCTCGAACGGCCAGTCCGCCGAAAACAAAATTCGATCGGCACCGATTTCAAGCAGGGCATCGATCAGCGTCTGGGTCCGGAAGTTGCCTGAGGTGGTCAGATAGAAATTCTGATTGAAATAGTCGGCGATCTTCTTTTTCGCTTTATACTTCGGCGGCGCTTTCACCCAGGCGTTACGGTGATCGACGCGCCACATGCTGTAAGGCAGCCCTTCGCCCATATGGCCGATGATAATGCGCAGCCCCGGATGTTTGTCGAACAGTCCCGAACCCATCAGGCGCAAGGCATGAACCGCGGTCTCCTGACCGAACGCCCAGGTCGGGCCGAGCAGCCATTCGGCGCCCCGATAAATCCGGGCATCCTGTGCCAGCGGATTGCGCGGGTGCAGATAGAACGGAACATCGAGCTGTTCGACCTTGGCCCAAAACGGCCAAAAACGTTCCATATCGTAGTAAAGCGGGGTCTGCCCATCGCCGACTTGCGAGAAGCCGTTCACCAGCGCGCCCTTGAAGCCAAGCGTCTTGACCGTGCGCTCGAGCTCGGCGATCGCCATATCCGGATCCTGCATCGGGAGCGCGGCGAACGCCTGAAAGCGATCGGGACGCTTGGCGACCTCCTCGGCCAGATAGTCGTTGGCCCGGATCGAAATTTCATTGGCCTTTTTGATATCGGCGATCGCCTGCACCGCGGGCGCGTTGAGCGACAGGATCATCATCTCGACGCCCTGCTCGTCCATCAACTTCAATCGCTTGTCCTGGATATCGAGCAGGCGTGACTTGAGTTCGGGCCAAACGCTTTCGGCCAGGAAGCCCGCCGAATCCATCAGCGTTTCCGGAATTGCGAAGTGCTCTTCGAGTGCGATCTTGCCCTGCATACTTATTCTCCTTTTTTTAGTACTGTCCTTGAGGCGGCAGGCCCAGCGCAAGCTGCCCATACATGGTCCCCACCGCGTCCCAGTTCATGCTGATATGACGGCCGACCGCGTTGGCATCGCGCCAGGCGCGCTGAACCGGATTGGCGAGGTCGAGCCCCAGCCCGCCGGTCGATGCATTAAGCGCCTCGCTGGCGCGGATGGCGAGAGAAACCGCAAACGCCTGCCCGCGGCGGCTGACGATCCGGTCTTCGATCGACACGGGTTTGTCGGCACGAACCGCGCTCGCCCGCTCGCGCAGATCGCGCAGCAGAAGTTCGCGCGCCGCATCGATCGAGGCGGCAGCCTCCGCGACCCGCAGCTGGATCGTCGGAAATTCCGCCATCCGGTTGTTGCTCCCGGCCACCGCGCCCCGCGTCACGCGTTTGCTGGTAACCTCGAGATAATCTTCCAGCGCGCCCGCCGCGGTGCCGACCGCGGTCGAAGCGAGGCAGGACGGGATGTTGCACAACATCGGAATCGAAAAGCCGGGATTATCAGAATAAAGCAACGCCCCCGGCGTCTTGCCCGATGTCGACTCAAGAAACGTCAGGAACCGGTGCTCGGGAACGAACACATCTTTCAACTGCAGCGTCTTGCTGCCCGTCCCGGAGAGGCCGACGACATTCCAGTTATCTTCGATCAGATAATCCGAAGCCGGCACCAGCATGAAGGCCGGCGTGAAACGGTCCGCCTCCGTCCGCGACGGCAGCAGCGCCGCACACAGCGACCATTGCGTATTGTCGCACCCGCTGGCGAACGACCAGCGGCCGGTCAGCGTATAGCCGCCCTTGACGGCGACGGCCTTGTTGGTTGGCGCATAGGAACCGCAGGCCAGCGCATCGGGATTGGCATCCCAGACATCGCGCTGGGCCTGTTCGGAGAAACTCGCAATCAGCCATTGATGCGCGGACAACAACCCGCCGACCCAGGCGGTGGAAGCGCAGGCCTTGGCAAGCTCGATGTTGAGATCCACCAGCACATCGAAATCGTGCTCAAAGCCGCCAAAGACGCGCGGCTTCACGATATCGAAATAGCCGATCTCCCGCAGCGCCTGCATATTCTCCGCGGGCACGCGCCCGCTTTTTTCCGTGGTGTACGCCCTGGCCTTGATCTGGGAGCATACGCTGGCGACCCGCAGCCTGAGTTCGTCAATGCTGGGGGGGTTGGCTGACGGCTGACCGGATATTCGCTCAAAAGCGTGCGCGGCGACATTCATGTCGTTTCCTCCGTGATGGATAGACTACGCGGCTTTGGTTTCGGCAGGTACGGAAAAGCAGTAGGTCGCATCCTGGTAGATCAGGGGCTCGATCGGATCATGGACGTTAACGCGTTCGGCCTCGCCGATGAAGATCGTATGCGTGCCGTAGGGAACAGCGGCGGCCTTGCGGCAGAAGATATTGATCTGGGCATTTTCGAGATAGCTGATGCCGTCGGGCGAAACCGCCCATTCGCCGAGGCCAAAGCGCGTTTCCGGCGGCAGCGCACCGCTGAACGCGGCCGACAATGCCACCTGGTCCCGGCGCAGCAAATTGACGCAAAACCGGCGCGCCAGCAGCATGATGTCGTGAAGCAGGCTCGCTTGATTGACGCAGACCACCAGCGACGGCGGATCCATCGACAGCGAAGTGACCGCGGTTGCGGTCATGCCATGGCGGCGGGTCTGGTCAGCCGAAGTGATGACGGTGACGGCCGCGGGGAAGCGGCGCATCGCAAGCTTGAATGAGGCACGAAGATCGTCGGTGGCAACGTCCAGGGACAT
>JBBCHO010000010.1:0-61498 GCA_037201505.1 Bradyrhizobium sp. | reverse complement strand
GAAGATTGCTCCCTTGAATTCATACCAAACGAAACTGCCTACCACTTGTACGAGATGCTGGCGACCTCCCGCCGGCGATCGCCATAGAAGCACGCCGTCGCCGAGCTACAGCCCCCGACATAGATGTGATCGGCGATGTTGGTGACATTCAGGGCAAAGCGCCAGTTCGCAATCTGGTAGTGAACCGAGAGATCGCCGAGGACGAATGACGGCACCACCAGCGTATTGGCCTGGTCGGCGTAGGAAATACCGACATAGCGCACGCCGCCGCCAAAACCGAGCCCGGCAAGCCGGCCGTTCTGGATTGTGTAGTCCGCCCATGCCGAGGCCATCTCGCTCGGCGTATTGGTCGGCACGGTGCCCACCAGCGCCGGAACGACGTCCTTGCTGTCGAAGATGCGGAAATCCGTGAAGGAGGCGACGAGTTTCAGTTCGGGCGTGGCATTGGCGACCGCTTCAAGTTCGACGCCGCGCGACGTCACCTCGCCGGTCTGGAACGCCTGCGTGATGTTCGCCGGGTTCGCCGTCAGGACGTTCTGCCGTTTGAGATCGAACAGCGCCGCGGTGAAATGACCGTTGAACCCGGTAGGTTCGAATTTGACGCCGACTTCCCCCTGCTGCCCGGTTTCAGGCAGAAACAGTTGGCCGGTCTGGAAATTGGTGCCGACCAGCGGATTGAAGCTCGTCGCATAGGATGCATACGGCGCAAGACCGATCGGCGTATTGTAGATGACCCCGATGCGTCCCGTGGATTTGGTGTCGTCACGCGACAGGCTGGCGCCGATCAGGTTGTTGTCGTTCAAGCTCACCCAGTCGTTGCGGCCGCTCGCGACCACCGTCAACCGGCCGATCTTGATCTGGTCCTGCAAATAGACGCCGGTCTGCTGCTGCGTGAAATTCTGGTTCTGGAAAGTGGTGCCGGGAAAGCCCTGGAACACGCCGTAAACCGGATTGACCAGATTGAGCGCCGGTGTTCCGAAGTCGAACGCCTGGAGATCGGCGAGGTAGTAATGCTTATAATCGACACCGAATAACGCGGTGTGCTGCACCGGTCCGGTCGCAAACCGATACTCGAGCTGAGTGTCGACGTTACCCTGGGTGGCGTTATCGCGGGCGAAATCGTTGAAACGCGACAGCATCGCGGTCGACGGGTTGCCGTTGACATATCCATTGCCGAGCAATGTCTGGAATTCCACCTCATCGTGGGAGATGCGGGCATTCTGCCTGAACGTGACGCTCTCGTTGATGCCTTTCTCGAACTGATAGCCAAGCATTTCCGTTTCGCGCTTGAAATAGTCGTCGCGCGGATCGCTGGCGAACAGCGAGGTGCCAATTTTACCGAACGGCGCATTGGTGACCGTTCCGACATAGGGAAGGAAGCCCTGCCCCCGCGTTTGATCCTTCTGGGCTAGCGCGATGACCGTGAGGCTGGTGTCGAGATCGGGCCGGTATCTGACCGAGGGTGAGAACGAATAGCTGTTGTCGTTGGTGAAATCCGTTTGCGTGCCGCCGTTCTTCACCGTGCCGGCCATGCGGTAATAAAGATCGTTGCTCTGTTTGGCCTTGTAAAAGAGATCGTCACTCTGGCTGGACCTGGTCGCGACGGGCCCTCCGAAATCAAAGGTGAAATAGGCATTGCCGAACGAGTTGACGCCGGTCTCGATATAATTGAGCGTCTGGTTCGGTGGCGTCTTGCTGATCAGATTGACGAAGCCGCCAGGCGAGCCGCCACCATACAGCACGGCAGATGGCCCACGCAGAATGTCGATGCGCTCAAGACCGTTGATCGGCAGCTTCCAGGTGGCAAAGCCAAAGGCCGCGGGGAGCGGCAAGCCATCCATCAGCAGCCCGACGTCCTGCGCGTTGAAGCCGCGGATCTGAAACCAGTCGTTCCGCGTATCGGCGCCAAAGAATTGCGCTGCGACACCAGGCGTGTAACGCAAGGCTTCGGCGACGCTGGCTGGCTTCTGGTCGCGGATCTGATCGGCACCGATCACCGAGATCGACTGCGGCGTCTCCATGATACGCGTGTTGGTCTTGGTGCCGGTCATCGAACGGTCTGCGACATAGCCATTGATGGGGCCGCGCGGATCCTGCGACTTTTGACCGCGCCCCGCGCCCGATTGGTTGCCGGATG
This sequence comes from Bradyrhizobium sp., assembly GCA_037201505.1. Classification (GTDB taxonomy): domain Bacteria; phylum Pseudomonadota; class Alphaproteobacteria; order Rhizobiales; family Xanthobacteraceae; genus Bradyrhizobium. The sequence continues at coordinate 59,361 of JBBCHO010000010.1, read as the reverse complement.
CCGCCTGTTCCGTGTTGCGCCCGCGCCGCACTGAGCGCTGCGAAGACGATGCGCCGCGTGACGATCTCGCCGTTGCGGCGGGAGCGTTGCGCGCCTTCGGCGACTCGACCGTCACTGGCGGCAGCGTTCCGGCTCCGGATTTTGAAGCATCTTGCGCAAACGCTGCAACGGATGCGGCGCTGACCACCATCCACGATCCGATCGCCCACCCGAGGCGACTGACGACCAAAGGATTCACAACGAAGTAGTTCCGCACGGCACGCCCCTATTTTAGAATTAGAACAATTTGAAATTCAGCTGCTAGCGCTGCATTTGAATCAGCACCTAACACGGACGACGCTGTATAAAATTGAAATAGCTCTAAGCGCAGCGACGCGCGCTATGGATCATGCGCGGAACTTGCGCACGCAAGGTCCGCTCTGCATCGAAACGGATATAGTCTGCGCGACCCGTCAGGAAAATTTCAACAAGCGATCTTCGAGACGAAGGAAGTCAACCCATGGATCGTTCAAGCCGAACCTTGTCGCTCATCAACAAGAACGCGACGCCCGGTGACGGATTCCGGCAGCATCCGCTGCAATACGCCGTCGCGCAAAACGAAGCCGTGGAAGAGCGCGGCGCCGGCATGCAGACCGATGAGAATGGGGAGCGCATGGCCGCCGAGCTCGTGTGCCCGGACGAACAGCGCACGGATAGCCGGCTCCGGTTCTAGTAGTGCCGGCACCTCCCAAATGAACAAGGCGAAAGAGCGTCCGCGAAACAGGACCTCGCCGAGGCCGGTGATCGGCTGCACCAGGAGCAAGCCATAAAGGCCGTATTCGTTAGCCTTCGCGATTAATTGTTGCAGCTTCGGCATGCTCTGCGGAAATGGCGGCAGATGAGCGAAGCGGCGCCGCCAAACAATGCGCGCCAACACGACAGCCCATGTCAGCATGCCCATCGTTCGGTGTGCATCCAGAATTGCTGAGCCCAGGGCCGTTCCGTGACCAACGAATTCGTGCAGCCAGATCGTCGTAAACTGACCGATGATGAGGAGCACCGTCAGCCAATGCAGCATGATGCTCGTCGGGTCGAAGCGCTCGCTTCTCGATGGCGCCTTTGCAATGATGTTTTCTGCCGTCTCCAGATTTGTAGTCATGATCCTGCTCCAGGTCTTTATTCGGTCATACGGTGACGACCGAGAGGACCGAGCAGGCCGCGAGCTTATTCCGTCATCAAACTATTCGTGTGGGGCGCGTGATCGCATTTCGGTGGAACTCGCCACGGCGATTCAAATAGCGGAGGAAATCGCGGCATTCGCACGGCCTCCTCCTGCGTAAAAGACGACAGCAATATGAAGCCGGCACCTGCCTGTTTTTTGGTCGAAGTGAATCCGCGGATCGCAAAATTAGAAAAGGAATAAAGCGCGAGCCCCCTGAGTCTTTCCGCGCATTGGCGCAATTCAGCGCTTTTGGGGCCGGTCAGGCCCTGCACGGAGACATCATATGACTAAAGATCGGGAACAGGGCATCGGCCGCCGCGAAGTGCTGGAATGCATGGTCTGGGCCGGTACCGGCGTGCTGTGGGGCATGAGTGGAGGCGTTCCCCATTCAGTCGGCCTCGTCGGCGAAGCGGCGGCCGCAGAGTCGACCGGCTTCACCTTTCTGCAAATGAGCGACAGCCATATCGGCTTCGACAAGAAGGCCAACCCGGATGCGCTGGGTACGCTGCGCGAAGCCGTCGCCAAGGTGAAGGCGATGAAGATGAAGCCCTCCTTCATTATTCACACCGGCGACATCACGCACCTCTCCAAGCCCGAAGAGTTCGACAACGCCGACAAGGTCTACGGCGAAACCGGCTTGCAGCTTCACTATGTGCCGGGCGAACACGACATGATCGATGAAGGCCAGGGCAAGGCTTACCTGGATCGTTACGGCAAGGGCACCAAGGGTGCCGGCTGGTACAGCTTCGACGATCACGGCGTGCATTTCATCGGCCTCGTCAACGTCGTCGATCTCAAGGCCGGCGGTCTCGGCAATCTCGGCGCCGAACAACTCGCCTGGCTCGAGGCCGACCTGAAAGGCAAATCGAACAGCACCCCGATCGTCGTGTTTGCGCATATCCCGCTGCAGGTCCTCTACCGGGAATGGGGCTGGGGCACCGAAGACGGAACGCAGGCGTTCGCGCTGCTCAAGCGCTTCGGCTCGGTGACCATCCTCAATGGTCATATCCATCAGCTGGCGCAGAAGGTCGAAGGCAACATGACCTTCCATACCGCGATATCGACGGCCTTTCCGCAACCTGTGCCGGGCACCGCGCCCTCGCCGGGTCCGATGGTCGTTCCCCCGGAAAAGCTTCGGTCGATGCTCGGACTTTCCACCGTCACCGTGCTGCAGGGTAACAAGCCGCTGGCCTTCGTCGACAAGACGCTGGCCGATGGGAGTCTTTGACATGAAAAATCCAGGTAACCATCTGCGCTCCGCAGTCGCGCGATTTGTTCCCGGCCGCGCGCTGGTGATCGCCATTTTGCTGGGTCCCGCGATCGGAGCGATGCTGGCGTTCGGCACCGTCTCGGCACAGGAAGCGAATGTTGTCACGATCGACAACTTCACTTTCGCGCCGAAGGAGTTGACGGTCGCGGTGGGAACGACGGTCAAATTCGTCAACCACGACGACATTCCCCACACCGTGGTCGAGACCAACAAGGTGTTCCGGTCGAAAGCGCTGGATACGGACGATTCGTATTCCTACACCTTCGCCACGGCCGGTTCGTTCGACTATTTCTGCAGTCTGCACCCGCATATGGTCGGAAAAGTCATCGTCAAGTGACAAAGCGCGTGTGAGACAGGCGTGACAGACTTTACGATCGCTTTGTCGGTACACCGGGGTTCCGATGTACCGACAAGTGCCGTGTCTGCCAGATTATTTAATTTACGGAGCCCGCGTGGCCGCGGCAAATTCGCGTTCGAACGTCGCCAGATCCGCGCCCGGCAAATCGCCTACCGCAACGTAGGTGAAATTCCCATCGCTCCAGCTTCGGACATTATAGCCCGCGATGGTTTGCTCAGGAACGGTTTGACCCAGCGTCAGTGTCGTGAGACTGACGGTATGCGCCGCATGCTTGTAGACAATCGTGGCCACCGGACGACTGTCAATCACATCGACCCGCCCTCCCAGCAGCACGAAACCCTGTGCCGAGAGGTCCGGCACCTGGGGCGACTCAGGCAGCCGCGAGGTGAACCACGGCTTGACCGTGTGACGATCCGAGGATGCGACATCGAACGGCTGCGACGCCAGCAGACCGCGGACATGACCCGCGACGACCTCGCTCGCAACGGTATCTTCCTGTCCAAAGTGGTCGAATGTTCTCATCACCGCACCGGAGAGCACGGCGCCGAATATCGCGGATGCGGCCAGCGCCTGAAACGACCAGTTGCGGCGACGCAGAAAAGCGACATTGTTCCGCCGCTCGGCCCGATCGCTTCCACGCTCACTTGCCCGCTCCGCATTTAGCGTGGCCTGAATCCGGGCTTGCAAATCCTGGGGCATGTCGTCCCGCGGGATTGCCCGGATGGCCTGCCGCAACGACATCAGACGCGAATAGCGGGCCCGCAACACTTCATCGCTCGCCAGCCGGCGCTCGAACTCACCCGCAGAAACGGGATCGAGTTCGCCGTCGAAATAGGCGGTCAGCTGCAATTCGTCGTTATCTTGCAAGGACGCGCTCATGTTCACTTCGATTTCCGAGAAGCGCCATCAAAAGCTGCCTCCCCCGCGACAGGCGCGACATGACCGTGCCGATCGGAACGTTGGTGATCTCGGCAATATCGCGATAGTTCATCTCATTGATTTCCCGCAAAACAATCACCTCGCGAAACTGCGTCGGCAACTGGGTCAGGGCCTTCTCGAGTTCGGCGGCATCAGCCTTGATAAGAGCTGTTTCCTCCGGCGTCTCTATTCTGGCGCCGTGCAGCCCTTCATGTTCCAGTTCCTGCTGCTGCGCCGGATTGAGGTCGTTGATGTAGCTGACCTTTCTCGACCGGTTTTTAGCCAACCAGCTAAGCGCGGTATTGCGCACGATCGTCAGCGACCACGCCCGGGCGTTGACGGCTCCAAAACCCTTGATGCCCCGAAATGCCCGTATTGAGGCTTCCTGCACGATATCTTCGGCATCGGATGCATTGCCGGCGAGCCACCTCGCGAGGCGATAGGCCTCCGGCAAATGCGGCAGGAAGATCGCGTTAAAGTCGCTCTTGTCGTCCCTGTTTGGCACCACGAAACCGACATTTGCCGCTGGCCGGATACTTGATCCGAGCCTTCCGGCCGTGCCATAGCATGTCGTTTTCACGTTCAGTACGCCGGAAACACAACCGGGGATAAAATTATCGTTATGATGGCCTAAACCTGACTGACGTTGCTGTTACTTGATGAGGTTCCTTCCCCGGCATACGCCGGTGCAACCGGCACAGCTATTCACAGGTGCGCTCGATCCGGCAACTCCGTCTTATCGATCATATCGTGCGGGATGTCGTGATCGATCTTTTCACCGCCGTTCCGGCCACAGCCGTTGGCTCCGGCTGCACGAAGGCGGCGTTGTCTGTCACCTCGCGCCGTGGTGAGCGGGAATTGGCTCATCAAGATTTGCATTTTGATATCCTCGGATTGGGCGAACGCGTTGTCGACGATCGCAAGCGGCAAGATGGCGCGTTGCTTCGTGCGAGGAGACCCGGAATTTTTTGGCTTTATTCCCCGGACAGCGCTAACAGCAGAGGAAATCCGATCGGCTGACCTCAGGAATATATCGAATCCACCGGGAGTCTTGTGGGCAGAACATCCGATCGAATGAAGACCTTGGAGCAAATTGTCATGATCAAAAGTTTCGTATCCCGGAAGTCGCGGACGACCTCACCAAAGCGATGGCGTAACGCCGTGTCATGGACCCGGCATGCCGCGCTCACCTTCCTCCTGCTCCCGGGGTTGGTGGTCAGCGCGAAGGCGCAAACATCACTTCTCGACGCGATCGCGGCGCCCGGAGAAACCGTCGTGCTCACCATGCATGCCGAAGGCGCGCAGGTGTATGAATGCGAGGCCAACGCCGCCGGCAAGCTCGCCTGGGCGTTTCGCGAGCCGATCGCGACACTGCTTGTCGGCGACAGGACCATCGGCCGGCATTATGCGGGCCCGAACTGGGAACACATGGACGGCAGCGCGGTGGTCGGCAAGGTCGTCGCCAAGGCGCCGGGCGCTCTGGAAGATGATATCGCCTGGCTGAAGCTGCAGGTCGCATCCTCGCGCGGCCACGGCGTGCTCAGCGGCGTCACCACCGTGCTGAGGGTCAACACCAACGGCGGCAATCTGGAGGGCACCTGCGACAGGGCAGGTTCCTTCAATTCGGCGCCCTATTCGGCCGACTACGTGTTCCTGCGCAAGGGATAACGAGCTGCTCAAAGAGTCCCAGGCGCCACGCATGCTTTCCTGATCCGATGACATCCGCTCAATCGCTACTGCTTCCAGCGTGTGACCGTAACGGTGTCACCGATCTCGAATGACGTTAGATCCTCGCCTACCTCGAGTGGACCGTCATAGGTCTCGCGTGTCTGCTTGACCAGATCGTCCAACGTCGCCTCCGGCACCTTCTCGTTGCTGAGGAAAACGAGATGCGTATAGGCGGCAAGCTTCGGTTTAGCCTCCGCGAAGACGCGGCCGCAATCGCGCGGACTGGTGTGATGCGCGATGATCGCCTGCGCGAACGGATTCGACATCAGCTCCGGCCGCGCCAAGGCGACTTCATGGATCAAGAGATCGACGCCGGCACCATATTTGATGACATTCGCGTTATAGCGCGTGTCACCGGATATGACGGCCGAGCGGCCCTTGTAGTCAAGGCGATAGCCGTAGGCCGGTTTGATGACGTCGCCGTGATCGACCTGGAACGCGGTCACTCTTACACCGTCCCTTTCAAAAACGACGCCATCTGCGGCGAACTCTTCGACATCGATCGCGACACCCTGCTGCGGCAAGTTCTCATCTGCCTCACGAATGCTGATATCGAGCGCGTAGGCTTTTTCCAGATTAGTCATCAAATTCCTGGCGCCGGTGGGGCCAATGACATGGAATGGGGTCTTTCGCCGCCCCATGGGCGTGCCGAGCCAGCCGCTCAGCCAGACATCTGGAATGCCGGAGACATGATCGGAGTGGAAATGCGTCAGAAACAGCACATCGATTTTTCCGATCGGTATTTTGATTTGACCCATGCGAATAGGAACGCCACGGCCGGCATCGAACAGCAGGACCTGTCCGCCGACCTCGACCAAGGTGCTGGGTCCAAACCGGTTGACGCGTGCCTGCGGAGAGGCGGTGCCGAGCAGAGTCACCCTGAAGTCGCTCTGGGCCCTTGTTTCGGTAGGGATCGTTGACGCCAATACCAGGCAAGAAAATCCGACAAACAACCATGCCAATTTCATTGCTCGCTCCGAGACTGGTACACTTTGAGAAGACGCCCTTGCGCATTCCATAGCATTTTGCAGACCGTCAGCGAATGAGAAATGGCACACAACCGGCCTGAGACGCAGGCCGGACCACATGTCCGTTTAGGCTCATTTGCGGACTTCGCCGCCGCCTGCCCCCATCCGGGCTTGCCTTACGGAAGCCACCGGCTAAAGCTCCAAACATGAAAGATTCCACGCCGGAGATAATGTTATGATCTGCGCCGCGTTGCTCCGAGCGCTCGTGCTGACGGCGGTTTTTGCCGCGGGAGTGACGCCCGCCATATGCCTTGACGCAATCAGCAATCCGCTGCCGGGCAAGGCCACCAAGGAGCTGCCGCCCGAATTGCTTTCCTTGCTCCAGCAAAAGAAGATGCCGAAACATTCGCCCATCATCCTGCGCATCTTCAAGGAAGAGGCGGAGCTTGAAGTCTGGAAACAGGACACGTCAGGGCATTTCGAGAGCCTCAAGACCTATCCGATCTGCCGGTGGTCGGGCGATCTTGGGCCAAAGCTCTACGAGGGCGACCGGCAGACGCCGGAGGGATTCTATTCCGTTACGCCGGCACAGATGAATCCCAACTCCAACTACTATCTTGCGATCAATACCGGCTTTCCCAACAGCTTCGACAAGGCGAACAACCGCGCCGGCAGCTTTCTCATGATCCATGGCGACTGCTGGTCGAGCGGTTGCTTTGCCATGACCGACGAACAGATCGGCGAGATCTATGGGCTGGCGCGCGATGTATTCCTCGGCGGCCTGCCGTCATTCCAGGTCCAGGCCTATCCGTTCCGCTTGACGCCGGCGAATTTGGCGCGGCATCGCAACAGTCCGAACCTGGCGTTCTGGGAAATGCTCAAGATCGGCAACGATCACTTCGAGACGACGCACTTTGAGCCGAAAGTAAATGTGTGCGATCGCACCTACGTCTTCGATGCGCAGGCGCCGGCCAATTCATCTGGGCCCCTCGTGTTCAATCCCACCGGTAAATGCCCCGCCTTCGTCGTGAACCCGAAAATCGCGCTGACGGCACAGGAGAAACAACGCACCGACAAACTCGAATACGCGCAATTGCTGAAAGACGATGTGCCAACCGCATCAATTTACAGCGGATTCGACGGTGGAATGAACAAGGCATTCCTCGCGCAATTTCCGGGCAGAGTGAGGCTTGCGATGGTGATGCCTTATGCATCCTATTTGCCGCATCTACCGCCGGTCGACTGGGTCGACAATGACGGTTCGCTGGCGAATAAATGGTTTGGCGCCTTGTCCGTCAAACCCATGGTGTGTGACTGGACTCGTACCAGTTTCCTGTCGAGCGTCCTGGCGGGACACCAGTGCTGAACAACGTCAATCCATTGGTTTCGTGTGATCAGTGAACGTCCGCCTTGGTGCGCGTAGCGGACTTGAGTCAGACATCGCGCTATGTCTGCTTCGTGCCATAAGCAGAAGTTTCGGCGCGGAGCCCGTCGTAGGACCAAATGTGCTATGTCTGGTGCGAGGTCCTGTGCTTGGGGGGGAAATGAGACGACGCGAATTCATTGGTCTTGTCGGCGGCGCACCAATCGCATGGTCATTCCCTGCATGGGCCCAGCAACCAAAGGCACCTGCGATCGGGGGCGCCACCGAACCGGTTGCCACTCATATTCGCGCCGCAACCGGATTGAGAGCGGCGTTGCAAAGCCTGATCTGGATTGGAGCCGAGGCCGGGCTTTTCCATCGGCATGGCCTCGACGTGACGGTTACGACTGAAACCGGCGGACCTCGTGCCGCCACCGGCACTGTGCGCGGGGATTGGGAATTCTGTCATACCGGCGATCTTCCGATCGTGCAGGGCGTCCTGCAGGGACAGGACCCGGTGTTAATCCTGACGCCTGCCGAACTTCACGACGTAGCATTCCTTATGGGGCGGCATGATATCAACAGACCCGAGCAGCTGGCAGGCGCCCGAATTGGCGCTCTCGACGCGACCGGCCAGTACGGACGCGCGGTTGAGGCGATGCTGCAAAAGTGGGGCGTTTCGGCGAGCCTCGTCTCGCTCGGATCGTTTCAGGCGATTTACAAGGCGCTTGGCAAGGGCGAGGTCGAGGCTGGTTATTTACCAGTTGATTTGCGCTTCCTCGGAGAGAACGAGTTCGGCTGGAATGCACTTGGTGGCATCAGCTCCGGAGCGGGCGGCATCGTCACCACCCGGAGATTGATCGCGGCTAACCGGGAGCTTGTCATGAATATCGTTGTGTCGCTTGTCGATACGATCGCACTCTTCAAGACGAAACCCGATATCGCCATCCCCCTGCTGCAACGCTTCCTGCAGATCGATGACCGCAAGGCGGTCGAGCAGGTTCACACCTACTATGTGCCGTTGTTCCGCGCATCACCCGACCCAACCTTCTTTGACGAGATGACGCGGCTGAAAGGCTTCGTTGAGAAGCAATATCCGGCAGCCGCAACGCTAGAAGCGAAAGATTTGTCCGACTCCTCGTTCGTGGACGAACTCGACCGCACCGGCTACATCGCGCGCCTCTATTCAGGGCAGAAATAAGTGGGCGACTGGTCGGCCGGACTGCCGACGTCTCCTCTGGGTCATTTACGGAAGTCGACTGGCGTCCCCGTTCGTCGCCTTGTGACCCGACAGCGGACATCGCGGCGTCCGCGCCTGATGGCTGAAAGGCACCAGAACCGGAAGTCGCTCGGCTGATTCAGCCCAAAGAAAAGCCGCCGGAAGGCTGCTCGCAGTTTAATCCTGATAATAGTGGGTCAAGCCCTGCATCCCACTATAAGCCCCGGCCGTCCCGTTGCTCTACCTGCCCGGAGAATAATCCGTCATCTTCATGAGGCGTCAGGCCCGCTAACGTCTACCGCATTCCCATCCGCGTCCGTTCGGACCTCACGTGACGTCCGCCGAGTGCCAAACCCGGAAGTCGGCAAGCCAATTCCATAGCCCTTTTGCTCGTAGAAAGGCGGGGCCGATTCAGTCAGGGAGCCCGAGCTTTCGGAGGTTCTCAGCCATACGGTTCAGGGAGACGGTGGAAAAGACCATCGCTTGTTTGAATTTTGCAACCGTTAGATCTGGATAGTTACGCATCATCTCCGCAAAAGCTTGTTTAGCCTCATCAACCCGGCCGGCTCCCGACTGAGCCGATGCTAGATTGCGATAGATCCAACCCGCGTTAGGCCGTTCCTCGAGGGCGCGTCGATAGAACGCCACGGCCTTGTCGTATTCCTGCGCTACTTCATGCGCCGAGCCCAGACCTACATAGTTGTTGAAATTCATTGGATCGATCGGACTGAGACGCAGTGCGCGCTCGAAATTGTCGATCGCCTTTTGAGGTTGATCAGCATAGTTCTCGAGCCACCCGAGCCGACTCCATGCCCATGCGGCATTAGAGTCGAGTGTCACGGCGCGCTCGAGCAGTACACGCGCGGTTCCATAATTGCGGACAAAGGTATGCACGGCGCCAAGTACCGCCAGAATAACAGGATCGTCGCCACTCATCTCCGCGGCCCGCTCTGCGAGCGATCGAGCCGATGCCTGACTCTCCGCAATGTCGTCCGCCCAATTATAGACTGACCGCTGAGCGTGGCACCAACCAGCAAGCGATAAGGCCAGCGGATATTCAGGATCGACCGTGAGGGCCTTTTCAAGAAGCTCCAGCGCTTTGACGCTTTCTTCCTTTTCAAGCGCCCAGACATGGGGCATCGCCCTCATAGTATAGTCGTAGCTGCCCAGATCTTGTGGTCGTTTCCGTCGTGACCGTTCGATTTCGGCAATGCGGATAGAAGGTTGTAGCGCGCCTGCCACCTGTTCCGTTATTCGATCTTCGAGATCGAAGAAATCCTCGACTGCGCCGTCAAAGCGCGAACTCCAGACGTGTGCACCTCCCTCGGTTTCGATTAGCTGAACGATGATGCGGAGACGATTACCGGCTTTCTGAACACTACCTTCGAGCAAATAGGCAACGCCCAACTCTTTGCCGATATCACGCGCGTTTGTTGCGCGGCCCTTATAGGTGAATGCCGAACTACGTGCGATGACGAAAAAAGAGCGGATGCACGAAAGCGCTGCGGTAATCGCTTCGACGATTCCATCCGCGAGGTAGTCTTGTCCCAGCTCAGCCGACATATTGTCAAACGGCAGGACGACAATGGAGGGCTTGTCAGGAAGTGACAGATCTTGAACTCGTATCGGAGTCGAGCTTGGTCGGATCGCAGAGGCGTCCTCGCCACCAAGCCGAAGGCACCATGCGCGCATCGGTTCGGCGATATTCTTTAAAGTCTGCTCTCCTATGTCATCGAAGCCGATATCGATCTTGCCGCGAATTTGTCTGTGCGCATCATCGGAGATGCAAACGCCGCCTGGCACGGCGATCCCCTCAAGGCGCGCTGCGATGTTGACACCGTCGCCGAAAATATCGTTATCGTCGATGATGATGTCGCCGACGTGAATGCCGATTCGAAATTCGATCCTGATATCCTGCGGGACATCGGCATTTTGCGCGGCCATGCTGCGCTGGATTTCGATTGCGCATCGTGCGGCGTCTACGGCGCTAGCGAACTCCACCAGCATGCCGTCGCCAGTGGTCTTGACGATACGGCCGCGATGCGCGGCGATTGCGGGATCGAGGAGCGTTTTTCGGGACGACTTCAGATTGGCGAGCGTGCGTTCTTCGTCGCGGCCCATCAAACGGCTATAGCCGGCGACATCCGCCGCCAACACAGCCGCCAGTCGCCGTTCGACGGGCTCGCCGGCCAAAAAAGGCCCTCCGGGGGGAGTAAGATTTACCTGGTCCGTCAAAGCATAGGCGCTGGCGCCGCCCGGTACAATGTCCGAGAATGGGTCGTTCGCCGCCGGATACGATCGGTGGCGGCTGAAAGCGCTATATTCTCGTGGCAAACGGCACAATGTTGGGGGTCAGCATGGGACGGAAATACCAAAATGTCCTCGAAACGATTGGCAACACGCCAGTGGTGCGGATCAATCGTTTGGCGCCGCAGGGCGTGAACCTTTTTGTGAAGATTGAAGCCTTCAATCCTCTTGGTTCAGTGAAAGATCGATTGGCTCTCGGAGTCATCGAGGCAGCCGAGAAGTCGGGAGAGATTAAGCCTGGCCAGACGGTAATAGAGGCGACGAGCGGAAATACGGGGATCGGGCTTGCCATGGTTTGCGCGGCCAAGGGATATCCGCTTGTGATCACCATGGCGGAGCCGTTCAGCGTCGAGCGGCGCAAACTGATGCGGTTTCTCGGCGCGAAGGTCATTGTCACACCCGCTGCTGAGCGCGCGGTGGGCATGATCAACAAGACCATCGAGCTTGCCAAGGCGCATGGCTGGTTCATGACCCGCCAGTTTGAGAATGAAGCCAATCCCGATATTCATTCGCACACCACGGCGCGCGAGATACTCGACGATTTTTCCGGGGAACGATTGGACTATTGGGTTACAGGCTATGGAACCGGCGGAACATTGAAGGGCGTCGGCCGGGTGCTCGCCAAAGAACGCCCCGAAACCAAGATCATCGTATGCGAACCGCAGGATGCGCAGTTGCTGGCCAGTGGCATCGCGCAGTCGCGAAACCCGGACGGTACGCCCGCGGCACCGCATCCGACATTCAAGCCGCATCCAATGCAGGGCTGGACACCGGATTTTATCCCCAAGCTTACGGACGATGCGGTGGCAATGAAGCTCATCAACCGTATCCTGCCGATTCCCGGCCCCGATGCCATTCGCTGCAGCAAAGAGCTTGCTACCCAGGAAGGCATCTTTGTCGGCATTACCTCCGGCGCGACCTTTGCAGGCGCGCTCAAGGTTGCAGCCGAGGCGGAGAAAGGAGCAAACATTCTCTGCATGCTTCCCGACACCGGCGAGCGCTATTTGAGCACGCCTCTCTTTGCTGACGTATCGGCAGACATGAATGAGGATAAACTTAAAATTTCGCGCTCTACGCCTGGTGGACAACTCAAGTCTTGAGCGATCCTCACTGAACAACCGAGCAACGCATTCATACTCCATGAAGTCCGTTCAGGTCAGAACCGGAAGGCGCCCGGCTGATTCAGTCCAAAGAAAAGCCGCCGGAAGGCGGCTTTTCGTTCGATCCCGATAATAGCGTGTCAAGCTGCCGCCAGGTGAGCCCCCGCGCCCTCCCGTTGCTTTACTTTCCCGGAGAATAATCCGTCATCTTCATGAAGATGCGCTCCGGGGGTTTGGCCAGGATTTTTCCATCGGACTCGCTGGCTTCGCGGGCCTGGACCCACTCCGGATCAGCCTGGAATTCCTTCCAGTTCTTGTCGGCCGCCTCCTGACTATCGTGCGACAGAATGTAAATCAGCGTGTTGTCTTTTCGCGCATCGTCGGTGGGTATCCAGTACCTCTCGCTCTTGATGCCGTGTCTTGCGAACAGCCGTATGGTGTGATCGGCAAATCGTTTGTTGAGCGCCGGTAGCCGCCCCGGCAGCGTCGTGTAGGTTCTGAGTTCATAAGTTCGACTGCTCGCATCATTCGACTGAGCTCGCACACCCTCTACAGAAAATAAGCAGAAGCCTGCTACCAGCAGTGCGATCACGCCTCGCATCGTATTTTTTGTATTCATGGTCGTTTCCTCGTTTATCCGGCATTTCGCAAATAGCATCCCGGAGCCGAGGGACGATAGCAGACGGAAATATCTTCTGCATGCCTCTTGTTGAAAAGGCTTGCCCTCGGACCGGCGATATCGGTCCGAGGGCCACTTCCGCGGGGGCGCAATGCAGTGCTCAATCGTTCCTGATGATAACGACTTCGAGATATTCGCTGGGAATCACCAGCGTACCGTCGGTGGCAAGATTGAATTTGCCGAGCAACGCGTCGATATCAGTCTCGAGTGCGGCGCCCGCCGCGCTATCCAGTGCTTCGAACGCCTTCACCACAGGACCGTAATAGTTCCGGAAAATTTCGATCCAGTGCTCCGGCGATTCGTAGCGGAATACGAAATTCCGGCTCTGCGTTCCAATGCGGCCGCCGGCACCGAACAAACGATCGAGATGCGCCCTCGTGCCCCACAGCGCGGGCGACGAGACGCCTGCCGGCGGCGGCAGGTGCTTGCCGATCATCTTGAACAATTGCCCGATGAAGCTCTCCGGGGTCCAGTTGGCGAGGCCGATTTTGCCGCCGGGGCGGCACACCCGCAGCATCTCGTTCGCCGCCTGCTGCTGGTTCGGTGTGAACATCACGCCGAATGTCGACAGCACCACATCGAAGCTCGCATCCTCGAAAGGCAGTGCTTCCGCGTCGGCCTCACGGAAGATCGCCGATAGCCGGTCTGCCCGGGCGCGTTCGCGGCCGCGCTCGAGCAGCGAACCGACATAGTCTGTCGAAACCACCTCGGCAAACCGGCGCGCGGCGGCGAGTGTCGCATTGCCATTGCCGGCGGCGACGTCGAGCACGCGCTGGTTACTGCGCAGATCAACCGCCTCGCACAGCATCTCGCCGACGATCTGCAAAGTCACGCCGACGACGGCGTAGTCGCCAGATGACCAGGCGCGTTGTTGCCGGCCTTTGATCGCGATTAAGTCGGTAGCGGCATGGAGGGGAGCTTGGGCGGCCATAGCATTCTTTCCTTTCGAGTTTGGGTTGACAGGGGTGGTGGATAGTTGCGGCTTATTCCGCGGCTTCGGAACTCGGACCCGAACGTGGAAACGCTTTACGGGCTTGCGGAAATCCGCGGCGCCACGGCAGCAGCATCGCCACCCGGTCGCGGTAGCTGCGGTAGTCGTCGCCGAACAGGGCGGTCAGATCACGCTCCTCGAGCATGATTCCGATCAGTACGTAGATCGTGGTGACACCTGCAAACAGCAGATGACCCGCGGTCATGTTCGGCGTCGCCCAGAATGCAATGAGAAAGCCGAGATAGATCGGATGGCGCACGAAATTGTACAGAAACGGCGTGCGAAAGCGTGGCGTCGGCAATTCCTTGCCGCTCAGATTGTTGACGACCTGATGCACGCCGAACAGTTCGAAGTGGCTGATCAGGAACGTGCTGGTGAGGACCATCAGCCAGCCACCGAGCGACAGGCTGCTGATGGCGATGGCGATCAGCGGCTGGTCGATCTGCCAAATCACGGCCGGCATCGCCTGCCATTGCCAGAACAACAGGTCGAGCGTCAGGCTGGCGAACAACACATAGGTGCTGCGCTCGACCGAAGCCGGAACGTACCTCGTCCACCACGCCTTGAATGACTTCCGTGCCATCACGCTGTGCTGAATTGCGAACAGCGACAGCAGGCGAAGATTGTTAAAAAGGGCTTGCGACAGCGGTGCAATTTCGCCGCTGTTGATCGTCTTCGGCACGACGAAGCCGCCGACGAAACCGACCGCGTACAGAAAGGTAACGGCAAACAAGGCGTAGGAAGCGAGTCCGTAGATCAGTGCGATTAATCTGGGCATGGAAAACTCCTCAAATCTGAAAACTGGTATGCTCGGGAAAGGACGCGCGCCGCGGGTGCGACGCCGCGTCGCATACCTGCCCGCGACACCCTCCGAACGCTTCGGCGTGACCGCACCGCTCTGCTGCGCGAAACCAGCAGTTCCGTCGGATCGACGGTGAACGGCGTCGAAAGGCAGTCGAGGAGGTCGGTGCGAGACAATCCCGCGGCCCGAAGGGACCGTTCGTCGATCTCGAGCAGGGACTTAATCGCCGATCGCATCAACAAAGACGCGATCAGAGCGACGCCCTGATTGGCCACATTTGCAGCCCAATTTCTGATCATTTTAATCTCCATCGGTAAGGATGCACTGCGTTGAACCAAACGCCTGCATCAGTGACTCATGGGTATTGTTGAAGAGCCAAACCCACAATGATCGAGACACCGCCATCATTTGCTGTTGCGCCGGACAAGGGTCACGACGTGCTTGCTGAGTCATTGCGCGCGGTGCGCCTGACCGGCTCGGTGTTTCTCGACGCCTGCTTTACCGCGCCGTTCGGCATCATCAGTCCGAAGCGCTTCGACGCCAACAGCCCGATGGCGCATCTTCGCCATGTCAGCGTGTTTCATCTGATCGCGGAAGGCGAATGCGACGTCGAACTTGCCAACGGCGAACGCAGGAAAATCTCCGCTGGCGATATCATCCTGATGCCGTTTGCGGACCGGCATAAATTCTCCAACGGGCGCGCCCTCGAAGCGCCGCTCGCGGAGGACGTTGTCCGCCCCGGAGCCCTGAAGGGAATCTGGACGATCAATCATGGCGGCGGTGGACAGGAAACCCGCATGGTCTGCGGATTTCTGGAGTCGTCCGAATTCCTGCTGACGCCGGTGTTTCGCACCTTGCCGCCGCTGTTGGTCGATCGCGCCGAAGACGACCAGGTCAGCGCGCTGATCAAATCCACGGTCGGACAGATTCTCGCGCTGACGGAAAACGCAGCCCCCGGCAGCGAGCTGATGCTTGGCCGGCTGATGGAATTATTGTTCGTCGAGGTGTTGCGGCGCTACGCGACGCGGTTGCCGGCGAGCGCCAAGGGCCGGTTCGCCGCACTCAACGATCCCCTGGTCGGTCGCGCAATCCAGTCTGTGCACGCCGACCCCGCGCGGCGCTGGACGGTGGAGGAACTGGCGCGCGAAGCCGGCGCGTCACGCACCGTGCTGGCCGAGCGATTTCACCAGGTGATGGGTCAGGCCCCGATCGAGTACATCACCTGCTGGCGGATGCAGCTTGCGGCCGAACGTATCCGCGCCGGGAACGGCAGCCTTGCTGCGATCGCGGCCGACGTCGGCTACGATTCCGAAGCGGCGTTCAATCGCGCCTTTAAGCGGGTGACCGGCGTGACGCCCGGGCGGTGGCGCGACAGCGGCCTGATCACCGCGGTCGCGTCCTGACTGCAGGTCACCCGTAGACTGGATGGAGACGCCGGAATTGCCAGGCGGACCGTGTGCTTTCGCGATGTTATTTCAGGCACTCGCCGGTTGCAAAAGTTGCGGCAGATTCCAGGCCACGGTTCGTCTGCCACGCTTGAACACCGCAACGGGCTGACGAATTTCCGCGACGGCCTTTTCCGGCGATGGCGCGTCGATCACGACGATGTCGGCGGGATTGCCGACCTCGACGCCGTAATTCCCAATGTTGAGAATGCGTGCCGAGCGGTCCGTAATCATGTGAAAGCATTCGGCCAGCTCGTGGGGCAGCGCGACCTGCAGCACGTTGGCTTGAAGGTTCGCAATCCTGATCAGCGAGCAATCGCCGTAAGGCGTCGACGGATTCATGATGTTGTTTGACGATATCGAACAATTCACACCGCACTTGACCAGAAAATTCGCGTCGGCCACGCCGCGATGGACCGCATGATCATGCTTCCTGCCCATCAGGAAAAGATCGGTCGCGGGCAACACCGTGACGTTGATGCCGGCGTCGGCCAGCCGCGCACCGACTTTTTCCAGCTCTGCCGGCGGCAACAATGAAAGCTTTGCCATGTGGCCGACGGTGACGCGGCCACCCAGACCATACCGCTTGGTGAGTTCGATCACGTCATAGATATCAAGGTGATCGGCGGTCGGACCGACATCGAGATGCATATCGATATCGACATCGAATTCCCGGGCAATCTCGAAAATACGCAGGATTTGTGCTTTGGCATCGGTATCGTACCGTGGCGCCGCGCCGATCAGATTTGCGCCGCGCCGCAAGCCCTGGACGATCAACTCGTCCGTTCCCGGCAAATTCGTCAGCCCATCCTGCGGAAACACGCAAAGCTGGATGTCAGCCGCCCATCGGTAGTCAGCCTTGAGCCTTTCGATCGCGTCGAAACCGCGCATGCCGATGACGGGATCGACTTCAACATGCGTCCTGATATGCGTGGTTCCCCGCATCAGGCACTCTCTGAGCGCCCGCTCCGCCCGGCCATAGACCTCCTCGGTGGATAGCTGCGGCTTGATGGAAGACGTGTACGGCACGGGACTGATGTCGCGGCCCGGCAAGGCCGGGCATTGCTCGATCAGATAGGCCTTGTCGAGGTGAATATGCGTTTCAACGAGTCCGCCGCAGACAAGCCTGTAATCCGCATCATAGGTTTCACCTTCAGCCGCCAGGTTCCTCTCGATCGCGACGATCACGCCGTCCTGGATGCCGATATCGACACATTCCGTCCGGGCCTCGCGGGGAACGAGTGCGTTTCTGATGATCAGGTCCATCTTTTTCTTTCTTGAACTTCTGTGGACTCACAGCCGAAGAGAGCCGTCTCTCACGGCGAGATGGCGACCTCAGTTGATCGTAAGGTTGGCAGCCGTAATGACACGCCTCCAGCGCGTCAGCTCGGACTCGATCAGACTGCCCAATGCCTCTGATGTGCTGGTGCGAGCGTTAATGCCGATCGCTTCAAAGCGGCTTCGCACATCCGGACCGTTCACGACCTTGACGATTGCGCTATTCAGACGGGCTACAATTTCAGGCGGCGTGCCGCGCGGCGCCATGATGCCGCCCCACGAGGTTCCGGCCAGTTCGGGCATGCCGGCCTCGACGACGGTCGGCACGTCCGGCAGCAGTGCCGAGCGATGATCGGTCGTGACGGCCAGCGGTCTGACCAGACCACTTGCAGCCTGACTTGCCGCCGAAGCGATTTGCGGAAACATGATCTGGATCTGACCGGCGATGACATCGTTCAACGCTTGCCCATTGCCGCGATAGGGAACGTGTAGGATGTCTCCCTTCGTCGTCATTTTGAACACCTCACCGTAAAGATGGGTCGACGTTCCCAGACCTCCGGATCCGAAGCTGAACTTTCCGGACTTGCTGCGGACCAGATCCGCCAGTTCAGCCAGCGACTTGGCTGGCAACGAGGGATTGACGACCACCAGATGCCCTGTCTCGTAGGCGAGCGAAATCGGTATGAGGTCTTTGGATGCGTCGAATGTCAGTCCCTTGTACAGGGTCGGATTGACTGACAGGACCCCCATCGGTGCCAGCAGCAACGTGTAGCCGTCGGGCTCGGAGCGAATCACCCGCTCCACGCCGATATTGCCGCCGGCACCCGTCACGTTTTCCACGATGATCGGCTGCTTCAACTCCGCGCCCAGGCGTTCCGCCATTACGCGGCCAATGACATCGGCATCGCCTCCAACCGAAAATGGCACGATCAATTTGACCGGTCTCGTCGGATATTCCTCCGCACTCAGCGAGCGCGCAGGACCAAGCGAAAGCAGGACAAGCAAGCCTCCCATGACGTGAAAAATGGCGCGCGGCAGACTAACCTTCATGCATCCCTCCAAAGGGGTCGCTCGCTGTCATCAAGCGTATTTTGCGACCGATAAAGCGCTGCAAAATGCGTTCCAACATGGTGGGTTATGGCGTGTATTCGCTCGAAACCGCGCTAGTGAAAGATGCGGCCGGAATCGATCACGACGGTCTGGCCGGTCATGGTCTCGGTGCGGCACATGGTGACCACCATGTCGGCGCAGTCTTCCTTATCGGCGGGCTTCTTCAGCAGCGAGGCCGCTGCGGAGCGCTCGATCTGCTCGGATTTGAGATTGGCGGTCGCGCGCGTGCCGTCCAAGAGACCCGGCGCGACGCAGTTGACCAGCGTCTCGGGCGCCAGCGCCACCGCCATGCAGCGCGTCAGGTGAATCAGCCCCGCCTTCGACACGGCATAGGCGATCGACGAGCCGGTCGGGGCGAGCCCCGCGACCGAGGCGATGTTGACGATGCGGCCTCGCCCCTGGGCCTTCATGACAGGCGCGACTGCCTTGGAGAGGCGCATCGGCCCCGTCAGGTTGATCGCCATGATGTCGTTCCATACTTCCGGCGTCAGGCCGTCGAGGTCACCGAACGGGATTGCGACGTTGTACGCGGCGTCATTGATCAGGAGATCGAGGCGGCCGAAGGCCTGGGTGACCTCGCCGACCAGCCGGTCCACCGCCGCGCCATCGGTGATGTCGCAGCCGAAAGCCTGAGATTTGATGTGATATTGCGATGCCAGTTCGCCGGCGACGCTTTCCGCCTGCTCGCGGCTGCGCGCATACATCACGGCGACATGGGCGCCCTCCTGCGCGAGCGCATGGCAGATGCGCTGCCCCAGCCCGCCATTACCGCCCGTCACCAATGCCACCGCGCCCTTGAGGTCCATCGTTTCTCTCCTGGATCTTCTTGCCTGGATCTTCTTGCCTGGATCTTCTTGTTTGCGCATGATCTCCGCGCAAACGCCTCTGGCGTTTGTCGCGAGGGATCATGCTCTAATTATCGAAACCGACGAACACCGTCGCATCCTCGACCGATTTTCGTTCGGACACGACAGCATTAGCCGGGAAGCTTTCATCCGGCCAGCCCAGCGCGATACTTTTCATGATGACCTGATCGTCGGCTATGCCGGCATGCTCACGCACCACGGGCGATTGCATGATGCCCTGGCTGTTGATGACGGCGCCGAGCCCGCGGGACCAGGCGGCATTGACCAGCGCGGTCGCCACCGCGCCGCAATCGAACGGCGTATCGTCGCTGCCGTCCAGCACGCGGTCGTAAGTCACGATGACGCAGACCGGTGCGTCGAATTGACGAAAGCCGCGCAGCACCCAGTCCTGGCGCATCTCCTTGTCGTCGCGCGCGATCCCCATCGCCGAAAACAATTGCTTGGCGACGCCGACCTGCCGGTCGCGATGCTGGCCTGCAAAGGCCTGCCCGGTGCGAAACTCGCGCGACTGCGGTACGCCCGCCACCATCCGCTCGGTATTGCCGGCGCGGATTTTATTCAGCGGCTCACCGGTGATGACGTAAAAATTCCAGGGCTGGGTGTTCATTGACGACGGCGCGCGCATCGCCAGAGCGATGATTTCCTCAATCAGCGCCCTGGGCACCGGATCGGGCTTGTAACCACGGATGCTACGGCGGCCGAGGATGACGTCATCGAACTGCATGTGTCTGGGAATCCCGGGATAACGACTGAATTCGTCCGGATATTTGCGGCTTTTTCGGCCGTCACGCAAGATTGCCGTGAGGTTCGGATAGTTATCCAGGCCGCCAAGGCCCTGTTGATCAGGTATCTGCTGCGCCACACCTGATCGTGTACGAGCGCTTGTCCGCTTTTTAACTCGACAACGGACGCCGCCGCGCTTGTTTGTGACGTTCGCGGAGTGCCACGAAGAGAAGAAGAGACAATTCGCCATCTGACGCGGTAACGTACGGCCTTGACCCGCAGTCAGGGATCAAACTGATTTGCTCACCCCCCAGAAGAAGGGAAACGGCCCCTGGGTCACGCCGGCAAGGTTCTTGGTCCAGGCCGAGTAACGAAGATACCAGCCGAGCGGGGCACACACGACCTGGTTTAAAGCCACCTCGTTCAGGCGTTGTGCAGCCAACCTTTCGCCATCAGGCGTGTTTGCATTGAACCAGGCGGCGATCTCCGCTTCGACCGCGGGACTCTTCGCCCAGCCGTTGACCGCGACACTGCCACTCGCCTGGATAAACGGAATGATCGGAAATACCCAATCAACGCCGTAGGTGCTTGTGGGATAGATGTGCCAGCCACCCTTGGCGGGCGGGTTCTTCTGGTTGCGGCGCGCGACTACCGTGCCCCAATCGACGGCAGCAAAATCAACGTTCATGCCGAGCCGCTTTAAAAGATCCGCGGTCACGTCGCCCCAAGCCTTGTGCTGGGGTATGTCCTGTGCGGCCATGCAAACAATTGGCTCGCCGGCATAACCGCTTTCGGCGAGCAGTCGTTTGGCGGTCTCGATCTGGCGCGGGCCCTTGAGTATTTCGCCACCTTGCTCATTGTAGAGCGGAGAACCGGGCGTGAAATATCCAGGCTGCGCTTTCCACATATTTGCATCGTCGCCGACAAAGGCGCGCATGTATTCCTCCTGGCTCAAGGCGGTGAGGAGCGCGCGCCGCGCCCGCGCATCGTTGAAAGGCGGAAAGAGGTGGTTCATCGACAGGACGCCGACATTCCCCAACCGGTCCTGGATGTCGACCACAACATTACGGCTCTTTCTCAGCATCGGAACAAGATCGGGGAGCGCGAACTCCCACCAGTCGATTTCGCGGTTCTGCAGAGCGGCGGCGACGGTCGCCGGATCGGGCATGGTGATCCACTCGATGCGATCTGCGAGAATCCGCTTTCCGCCCGCCATCCAGGACGCCTCTTCCTGACGCGGCACATAATCGGCGAACCTTTCGAACGCCGACCGGGCTCCCGGAACCCAGTCACTGCGCACGAAACGCATGGGGCCGCTGCCGACGTATTCGGTGATCTGCTTGAACGGATCGGTCGCGGCAATCCGGGCCGGCATCACGAAGCAACAGGGCGATGAGATCTTGCCAAGCGCCAGCAGCATTTTTGGATAGGGCTGCCTGAGCGTCCAGCGGAACGTGCCATCGTCAACGGCAACAAGCTCTTGCTCGATTGACTTGATCATCTGCCCGAGCGGATCGCGCGCGGCCCAGCGATTGATGCTGGCGACCACGTCCCTGGCCAGCACCGGCTCACCATCGTGGAATTTGAGACCGGGCCGAAGACGGAATGTCCAGGTGAGGCCGTCGCTGGACAATTCCTCCGTTTCGACCATCTGACGCTGGACGCCAAGATTGGCGTCCACGCCGTAAAGCGTATCCCACACCAGCAAGCCTGCGTTGCGGACTATATAGGCGGAAGTCCAGATCGGGTCGAAATTGGCGAGGTCCGCGTGCGGCACTAGTCGCACCGTGCGTGCCGCGGCGCCTTGCGATATTGCCGGAGCGGCCAGCCCACTTGCCGCGACCACCGTGCTCGCGCCGGCAAAAGATTTCAGGAATGCTCGCCGATGCATTGCGTCCCCCGTCAGGTCGAACGAGAAATCCAGTGCTTGCGACCACCCTACACTGCTGCGCCATTTTAATCCATCGGACCACCGGATAATGAATCACACGGTCGTTTGCATGCACGCTCGCCTGAGTTGCACTTCAGTGGAAGTCTGCATGGCGGTCGTGGATGACTGGCCGTGAACCAGCGAAGCACGGGTCAAACTGCGTCGATCTCCAATCCGCGCACCACAGGCAGCCGGCAGGCTATATCGGTCGGATATTCCCTCAACAACGGACATCAAGGATTGGACCTGCCCGCCAAGCGCCAATGGGGATATTACAGTTGCCAGAACAGCGAGTACGATGAAGACTTGTGCGATTAAGACTTGGCTCGCGAAGACGTGGTTCGCGAAGACGTGGTTCGCGAAGACTTGGCCCGCCCAAGACTCGGCTCGCCGGCCGGACCATTCCGATTGTTAGAAGGGGAAGATTGTGCAAATTAAGCTTGAGGGTGCACCACCATTCGAACTGCCCATGATTCAAAGCTCGACGGTAAACCTTAGAGGTGAAAACGTGGAGATGGTTCTCCACGTGCTCAGAGGCAATAAGCTGGTTCCGATTCACGCATCCATGAATTTCGAAGCCGCGGAGGCGCTGGCATTGCAGCTTGTCACGACTGCGTTCCGGGCCAAGACTTCCCAGAGTTAAGACTTCCCAGAATTAAGACTTCTCGGAATTGAAGATGATTTGATTGAAGGCGATTTGATTAATGAGTTTGGGCGCGGCGCGAAGGTCAATTCCAAGGTCAATTCAATGGATCAGAAGATAGTCGACGACATCTACGAATGCTCGTTTGCGCCGGAGCTCTGGCCGAAGGTTCTGGACCAGCTCGCGCAACTTACCGATGCCGTTGGCGGCACATTTTTCGTGGCCTCGTCAACCCGAGTGCAGAGCTGGACTGCATCGGAACCGCTGCGGGCCGGGATCGAGCTGTTTGCCAAAAGCGATCTGGTGACACGCGGGGGGCGGGTCGCACGCCTGCGTGCCGCGCAGCATGCCGGCTTCGTGCTGGAGAAAGAGCTTTACGATACCGAAGAGGAAATGGCGGCCGATCCTGTCTATCGCGAGTTGCTGTGGCCCGCGGGACTTGGCTGGGGTACGGGGACAGCGCTGCCGCTGCCGACCGGCGAGACGCTCTGTCTTACCCTGGAGCGATTTCGTATCCGCGGCCCTGTCGAGACTTCCGTCATCGCGCGACTTGACACGTTGCGGCCTCACCTCGCGCGCAGCGCACTGATGTCGGCGCGGCTCCAGTTGGAACGCGCCCGCATCGCAAGCGAAACCCTGGCCCTGCTCGGCCTGCCTGCGCTGATTTTCGACGATCACGGCAAGGTTCTCGCCGCAAACGGGTTGATCGAGGCTCTCACCGACCAGATCAGGTGGCACAGCCGGGACCGGATCTCGCTGAAGGATTCCAGCGCGCACGCGCTGTTCGAGCGGGCGGTCGCCGGCATTGATGTCGAAGGCGCTACCCCGGTGCTCTCTTTCGCCAGTCGCGGGGTCGATGCCGACGCCGCCATGGTCGTTCATGTCGTTCCCATCCGTGGCGCGAGCCGCGATATCTTCCAGCGTTGCGCGGGGGTGCTGGTCATGATGCCGGTCGCTTTCCCCGAGGCGCCACCGGTGGAACTGGTGCGCTCGCTGTTCGATCTGACGCCGGCAGAAGCCCGCGTCGCGCGCAGCCTGACGACGGGAGAAACGATCGAAACGATTGCTTCCAGCACAGGCGTATCGCGCAACACGGTTCGCACTCAGGTGCAGGGGGTACTCGAAAAGACCGGTTGCAGCCGGCAAGCCGAAGTAGTCGCACTGCTCAGTGGAATCGCGGTCCGCAAAGAGGGCGCGTGACAATCGAATAAGATCACCTCTACCGCGGTAGCGTCGCCAGATAGGCTGATATCGCCAGCATGTCGTCTTGCGTCAGCTTCGCGACGACGGGCTGCATCAGCTCCGCACTGGGGCCTCCGCGGGTGCCGACCTTGATGTCGTTGAGCTGGCGAAACACATACATCGGCGAACGGCCGGTGAGGTATGGCACCTCGCCGATGCCTTTCAGGTCTTGCCCGTGGCAGGTAGCGCAGGCCGGCGTTTGACCGCCCTCGCCCTTCACCAGCGCCTCGCCGCGTTTGACACTGCCGACAGGCACATGCGCCACAAAGCCCATGCGCGAGTCGCGAAGATGGGCGCGCTCCGGCGCCTCGGGCAGTTCGATGATGCGGTTGCCGATCGGCTCGGTGCCGCCATTAGCGACCGGGAAGCGCATGCCGCCGACGCGCAATTCGGTCTTCGGCACGGTGTCGGTCTCGACCACCCGGGTCCATGCGACGCGCGGTAACGCCGCGTAGTAACGGGCGGCCTCGCGCACTTCCTCGTCGCTCACAGCCTTGGCGATCGGCAACATCGAACCGGCACGCCCCCCTTTGCGGCGGCCCTCTTTGAAGTCCGCCATCTGCCGGATGATATAGGCCTCCGACATGCCGGCGATATCTGAGGATTCCGGATGGCCGGCGCCATTGGTGACGTGGCATTTGGAGCAGGCCTTGACCGCGGGCGCGCGTCCATTGGCCACCACCGTCGGCATCGCCGGATGATCCTCCGGAAACCAGTCCGGCGGCGTGAAATCATTCTCGACCTGCGCCTGGGTATATTTCCGGCTGCTGCCCGGCAGGGTCTCCAGCGCGGTGGCGTCAAACTCGGCGACCGGTGGATTGACCGGATAGGCCCATTCGGGATTGGGCGGCGCCGCTGCGGGAGCAGCCGATTGCGCCAAGACACCACTGACGGCGCCACCGATACCCAGCAACGCCACGACGCCTGCAAATGCGAGTTTCATTTTTTCCCCACCGGTACTTTTTCCAGCGCGATGCTGCCAACCGTTATCCTGCATCAAACCGAGCGGTCAAGGCGTCTCGAACGCTATACGCGAGGGGTGCCTTTCGACGTGAATGTCGGCACCGGCAGCCGGATGCGATCGGTCGAGCGGCTGTAGTTGGGGCCGCCCAGCCGCCCGCAGGGAGCAAAGCGATCGACCCGGACCCGCATCGCTTCGGCGTCGATCAAATCGTCGCGGAAATACATCGCAACGATTTCACCGAACACGATCGACCGCGACGTTGCAAAATCGAGAATCTTGTAGAGCCTGCATTCCCAGGCAATCGGAGTTTCGGCGATCCTGTGGGTTTCCATCGCCTGCGACGGCGCCAGCGACAATCCGACCGCATCGAGCTCGGAGACGTGTGACGGAAAATCGCTTCCGCACAGCACCATCTTTTCGAGCAGGCTCTCGTCGACCATGTTGACGACGAATTCGCCGCGCTCCTGGATGTTCTTCAGGGTGTCCTTGATTTCGCCGGGCCGGTGGCTCTCTTCGCCGTAGAGATCCACTCCGATCACCATCAGCGGCGGATCCTCGCCCATATAGGTGAACGAGCTGAACGGCGCGGCATTATGCAGCCCGTTCGCACCACGCGTCGTCACCAGCGCGATCGGCCGCGGCGCGATGCTGCCGGTGATCAGCCAGTATTTTTGCATGTTGCTCAAACCGGCCATCGCGACATGGGTCATCGTGCCCTGCTCCCTTCATTGCGCTATTCCGGGAAGCAGATGTTCCGGTAAGCAGATCTTCTTGTAAGCTTAAGTGCTATTTCTGTACCAGCGGGCACTCGCTCTCCGCCAGAGGTCTCACGGCCTCTTCGCCGGGGATGGTGCGCAGGACGCGGTAATAATCCCAAGGATATTTGACCTCATTGGGGTTCTTCACCTCGACCAGGTACATGTCATGCACAAGCCGGCCGTCTTCGCGAACGCGGCCGCCATTTGCAAAGAAGTCGGCGACCGGATGCGCACGGATTTCGGCTGCCACGCGCACGCCATCGTCCGTTCCGCCGGATGCGATCGATTTCAAATAGTGCGTCACGGCCGAATAGACGCCCGCCTGGGCCATCGTCGGCATCGCGCCATGCCGGGCGAAGAAGCGCTTCGACCACGCGCGGGTTTCATCGGTGCGATCCCAGTAAAAGCCGTTGGTCAGAACGAGGCCTCGTGCATTTTCAAGGCCCATGCCGTGAACGTCGGTGATGAAGACCGCCATGCCGACCAGCTTGACGCCGCTCTCGCGCAATCCGAACTCGTTGAACTGCTTGACGGCATTGACGGTATCGGTCCCGCCATTGGCGAGCGCGACCACTTTGGCTTTCGATGCCTGCGCCTGAACGATAAAGGACGAGAAATCCAGCGTGTTCAGGGGATGCCGAACCACGTCGGCCACCGTACCGCCGGCTTTCTTCACCTGGGCGGAAACATCCGCGGCCATCGTTCGCCCGAAGGTATAATCGGCCGCGAGGATGTACCAGGATTCTCCGCCGCTCTGCATCACGGCCTTGGTGGTCGCAACCGCGGCCGAATAAGTATCCCAGGTCCATTGGAAGCTGGTCGGCGTGCAGGATTTTCCGGTGAATTCGGCCGTCCCGGAGCCGGACGCGATGACGATCTTTTGCCGTTCGCGCGCAACCGCCTGAACCGCAAGCGCCACCGACGAGTTGGGGACATCGGCGATCATGTCGACACCATCGACATCGTACCAGCGCTTGGCGATGGCGGACGCCGTATCGGGCTTGTTGCCGTGATCGGCTTGCACGATCTCGATCGGCTTGCCGAGCACCGTGCCGCCGAAATCTTCCACCGCCATGCGCGCGGCGACGACGCCGCCCTGACCTGACAGCGCGGAGAACACACCGGTATAATCCGTCAGCAAGCCGATGCGGACGACGTTATCCGAGACCTGAGCGACGGCATGCTGGGTCAAAGCGATCGTCACGGACAAAGCTAACAGCGCAACCCTGGTCGACATGCCGCCTCCTAGAACATCCGGATCAATAAAACCTTAGATAGCTAAGAACCGCGCCGTGGCCTCGTGCGCGCAACTTTTCTATCCTGATATCGCCGGAGACGATACGCCGACACGCTATGCAGAAACCATGCCGAATGCAGAAACCACGCCAAACGCAGAAACCACGCCGAAGCCCGGGATTGTCGATCACCGACCGCGAGGCCGCGCAACGAGGCTGTCCGTGACGACCTGTCCGAAAAGTGCCACTAGGCGACATTCTCGAAGCTATTCGATCACTTCATCTGCGCGAAGCAAGAAAGTCTCGGGAACCGTCAAACCCAGGGCATTCGCGGTTTTGAGGTTGATCGACAGGTCGATCTTGGTGGGCTGCGCCACCGGGATCCCGCGCAATACGCCCTCATCATCCGCGATATGTTCAATCACATCGAATGCGCCCGTCAGATCGAAGATGCCGGCGGCCGGTATTTCGCGCGCGTCCATCTGTACGAATTCGACTTCGGCAGGCAGACGCTTTCGCGCATGCACGAGGCCTGACGGATGCAATTCAGATCCGACCAGCCGATCCCACTGCCGCGATTGGGCCATAGCGCGCAACACGAAGCCGGTGCCGGCAACCGATTTCCAGAAACTTCCGCGCGCCAGGGAAGAACTTATTGGCCAACCCGACAATCAACGCGTTGCGCGCGGAAAACCAGAAATGCCCAGCCTCCCGTTCGGCAAGCGCCGCGAAGTTTGCGGGATTCATGCCGCTGACGGTATCGGCAAGTTCGGGTGCAAAAAGCGAAATCCCGTCGCGTTGCGAAACAACGTGCCCGCACGCCGGGCATTGCCAATCGAGCGGCCAAATCGGATCACCGTCGGCAACGGCCTCGACCGCAGCGCAAGCAAGACACCGACGTCCTTCGGCGGCCACACCGTTCATATGCAGCAACCCATATGGCAACACCGGCAAGCCCGCTGACTACGATCAACGCTGCGAAAATGCGTGATTTCAGCGGAGGATAAAGATAGACACTGTCGGCAAATCTGGCCAGAAGTGGTCGCATAACTATCCCAGATATCGGGCCCCCGCGTCAACCTGTGAGCACAACACCGGATCATCACGTGCGTATTTGCATCGTCCAGTCCTGCTACATCCCCTGGAAGGGCTTTTTCGACCTGATCGGCAGGTGCGATGAATACGTCGTCTATGACAGTGCACAATACGCGAAGCGGCATTGGCACAATCGCAACCGCATCAAGACTGCCGATGGCGTGCAGTGGCTGACCATTCCTGTCATCGCAAAGGGACGCTTCGAGCAGCCGATCGAACAGGTCGAGATCGAAAAATCTTGGGGCCGACAAGCACTGGCGCACGCTCGAACTCGCCTACAAGCGAGCCCCTTTTTTCGAAGAGGTCGGACCGACCGTGAAGGCCTGGTATGAACTGGCCGACAAACAATCGCGGCTTACGGAAGTCAATGCCATCTTCTTGCACGGCATCGCCGGCCTGCTCGGACTGAAGACCCGCATTGTCAGGGACGACGCCTATCCAGCCTTGGGTGACAAGACAGAACGGCTACTGGCCATTGTCCGCGCCGCGGGCGCCGATCGCTACCTCAGCGGCCCTTCGGCCCGAGCCTATTTTGACGAGCCCCTGTTCGCTTCGGCCGGAATTGCCGTGGATTGGAAGAACTACGCGGGCTATCCAGAATACCCGCAGCTTCATGGCGCGTTCGAACACGCGGTGACGGCGCTCGATCTGTTGTTCAATACCGGGCCCGACGCACAACACTATTTCAGAACCCCGGAAGCATCCTGAATCCGGGTCGTGCCAAAAGGCTTGATGCCCTCAAGGGATCAGGCCCGGCGCTGGCCGAACGCCCGGTCATCGGAGCATCAGCCTTACCGTTCACCGGATTGCCACCCCCAGCCGCATTGCGGGTTCAGCCCAATTGGCCTAAGAAAATTCGGCTTGGTGGGTTCCGGCGGCAACCTTCATAAGCTATTGTAAAACAACAACGTTTCCTTAGCTGCCACGACATGAGAAAAATCAATGCATGCCCGCGAGTTAATCGCAGAAATCCTGCGGACCAACGTCTCGATACCGCCAGGTGAAATCCCGCTCGCGCATGTCGAGGGCTGGGATTCGCTGAAGGGTGTTCGGCTGGTGCTTCGGCTGGAGGAAATCGTGGGCCGGGAGCTGTCAGAGGATGACATCGCGAAGCTGCAGTCGGTCGAAGATGTCGACCTGTTATTGAAGACCGCCTGAACCGATGGCTGTACCCGCCGATCAGTGGGTTGTCGTGTCCGGTGCCAGCGGCATGCTCGGAAGTGCACTTGTGTCGCATTTCGCAGCGCAAGGTCATCCGATACTGGCTCTCGATCGCGAATTCGGCAGCGCGCCACCTGTGGGCGTAACCACAAGGGCGGTCGATGTTCTGGTCGAAGCCGATATGCGCCAAGCGCTGACCGATACGATCCCCGCCAGCGCGTCGATCGCATTGCTGATCAACGCGGTAGGATTGATCTGGAACGAACCCATATTGACGCTGCGGGGCGCCAAGTTTGTCACCCATAGCCTCGAATCCTGGCACAACGTCACAAACGCCAACCTTACCGCCCCTTTCGTCGTCGCCACGCAGGTTGCCGCGCGCATGGTGCGTCGCGGTGGCGGCGCGATCATCAACTTCTCCTCAATTGCCAGCGAAGGTAACGCCGGTCAGGCCGCGTATGGCGCGGCCAAGGCCGGCATTGAAGGTCTGACGCGCACGATGGCGATCGAATTGGGCCCGCTCGGGGTGCGCGTCAACGCGCTTGCTTTGGGCTTCATCGATGTCGCCACCACGAGAAGCGCCGTCGCCGCCGACCGTTTGCAGACCTACGTTCAAAAGACTTCGCTGGGCCGTCTCGGTCGTGTCGAGGACGTCATCCATGCCATCGAATTCCTTGCATCGAACACATTCGTCAACGGCACGATCGTGAAATTGGACGGAGGCTTGCGCCTTTGACCGCCAATCTGTGGAGCGCCTTCGAAGCAAACGCCGGGATCTCCCCCGCGGCGCCTGCGCTGATTTTCGGCGACGCCGTCTGCTCCTTTGGCGAACTGAAGACGCTGGCGGAGCGTTGCGCAGCCGCCCTCGCCGCTCGCGGTATCGGGCGTGGTGACGTGGTGGCGTTGAAGCTTCCCAAACGTCGCATCGCCTATGCGCTGTTGCTCGCATGCCTTCGTATCGGCGCTCCCTACGTATTTCTCGACCCGAAAAACCCGCCGTCGCGCACGGCGCAAATCGTGGCACTGCTTCAGCCAAAAATTTTATTCAGCGAGAATGATACGCCCAATCCATTCGGTGAAGCGCAGATCCTCACCGAGGCCGGGGCCGGAAGCCTGGCTGGCGGATGCCGGCAAGACCGCGGGGAATATCGCCCCACCCGCCGTGGTGGGGACGGATCCGGCCTATATCATGTTCACCTCGGGCTCTACCGGCGAACCGAAGGGCGCGGTCATCCCGCATCAGGGCGTTTTTAAGCCTGATGAAATGGGCACGCGAGATGGTGGGCGATCCGGCGCAAGAGCGTTTTACCGGAATCAATCCGCTTCACTTCGACAATTCGGTATTCGATATCTACTGCGGGCTGCTCAATGGCGCAGCGCTGGTGCCGGTCGAGACTTCCGAACTCGCCAATCCCGCAGCGTGGGTCAAGATCGCTCGCGCGGCGCAGGCGACCGTTATGTTCGCGGTGCCGACACTCTTTCTAATTCTCGACCAGCTAGGTCTGCTGACGCCGAAGGCGCTGCCCGATGTGCGCATGTTCCAATTCGGCGGAGAAGGATATCCGATCGGAAAGCTGCGCGAATTCCACAATCGCTTTTCCGGTACCGCGCGCCTCATCAACGTCTACGGCCCCACCGAGACCAGTTGTATCTGCTCAAGCATTGAAATCACGCCCGAGATTTTGACGGCTCCTGACCGGGAATTTCCTCCCTTGGGCGGAATGCATCCCGATTTTTCCCACGCGGTTCTCGGCGACCAGCTTGAACCCGTCACACCGGGCCAGACCGGAGAATTGTGGATCGGCGGCCCCTGTGTCGGATTAGGCTATTATGCCAATCCGGAAGAAACGGCAGTCCGGTTTCGACAGGATCCACGACAGAACAGCTTTCGCGCAATCTACTACCGTTCGGGCGATCGCGTACGCGAGGATGAAAAGGGGATACTCTGGTTCCAGGGCCGGGTCGACAATCAGGTGAAAATCCGCGGCCATCGGATCGAGCTGGAAGAAATCGATCTGGCGGTGCAGAGCATCGCCGCGGTCCGGCGTGCCGTCGCCGTGGTGCTTGCGGGGATCGACGGTGACGAAATCGCGGTGGCCTATGCCGCCGACCGCGCCGTCGCCGCGGAGGAAGTGTTGGCCGTTTGCAAGGGCAAGCTTCCGGCTTACATGCGACCGGCGCAAATCGTGCAATTCAGCGAGCTGCCGCGCAATGCCAACGGAAAGGTCGATCGCAAGGCGACCAAAATGCTGTTCGAGCGGGCGAAACAACAATGAAACTTTCGATCGTCACCACTCTTTACAAGTCGGCTCCCTATATTGAGGAGTTTCATCGGCGCGCGTCGGAAGCCGCACGACGCGTCACCGATGACTACGAGATCGTGATGGTCGACGACGGTTCGCCCGACGACTCGCTCGATATCGCCTGCACGATGGCGCGCAAAGATCCGCATATTCGCGTGGTCGAATTGTCGCGTAACTTCGGTCACCACAAAGCACTGATGACAGGACTCGATTACGCTGACGGCGAACTTTGCCTGCTGATCGACAGCGATCTCGAAGAAAGCCCCGAAACTCTCGGCCAATTCCATGAAATGCTGCAATCGAGCGACATCGATGTTGTTTACGGCTACCAAAAAGTCCGAAAGGGAGGTTGGCTGGAACGCATCACCGGCAAAATAGTTTACGACGTGTTCGATCTGCTTTTGCCGTATAAAATTCCGCTCAATGCGATGACAATTCGTCTCATGCGGAGAGAATATGTCGAGGCGCTCTGTCGGTTCCGCGAGCAACAAACAGTCATCGGCGGGTTATGGGTGATTGCGGGTTTTAAGCAGATTGGCGTGCCGCTCACCAAGCAGTCGCGTAAAAACCCGACCTACAGCGCCTGGCGCCGCTGGACGGTGCTCATCGATAGCATCACGTCCTTTAGCGAGGTCCCGCTTATCGCCATATTTTATCTTGGCACCGTGATTTCAGCCTTGTCGGGATTGATCGGCCTGGTGTTGCTGGTAGAGAAATTTTTCTTTCGGCGTCTACTGGAAGGCTGGGTTTCAGTCATGTTATCGGTGTGGCTTCTGGGAGGCATTTTGATCTTCTGCGTCGGCGTTATCGGCATTTACATTTCGAAAATTTTTATTGAAACCAAGAGGCGGCCTTATACGATTATTCGCAGGGTACACGGCCCGTCAGCGCCCGCTGTCTCACGAACTCAGCCGCATTTGATCAACGCCGACAGACCGCGGGAGGTAAAATCCTGATGAATTGCACGATTCGCGGGCTCTTTTGGATGGTCTAAAGGGAGACGACAATATGGACATCAACGCTATTGACACCGACTGTATCGACAAGGAGCTTGATCGGCGAGGCTATGTTATCATTCGCGATGCCGGAATAGAGCAGACGTGCATGGAAGCGCGAGAAGAATATTTGCGTTGCCTGCAAAAATCGAAACTCCACGCCACCCGGGAGAAATTCCATTACAGCGTGCTTGCAAAGGAACCTTGGCGAAAGCTGGCGATCGGGTCATCCAATGGGCTCGGTGATCCCTACGCCCAAAACCTGCAATCGATCTATTTTGATGCTAATGACCAAAACTTTCCGGCGCTAGGCTCCTTGTTCGACACGATGTTGCTTATCCGAAATAAATTGATGGGGGTCGCCCCGTCCTTCGGATCGAACCCCGAGCAGGATCGCTTCTGGAACGCCTGCCGCATTCACCATTATCCGCGCGGCGGCGGATTTATGGCGACCCACCAGGATACTCATTTCCCACAGGTCATCGCCGCCCAGATCGGCAAACCATTTTATCAGATTTGCGTGCTTCTCAGCCACAAGAACACTGATTTTTTTTCGGGTGGCGGCGTCATTTATGATAAGGATAAAAACAAGATAGATCTGGAAATAGAGGCTGGATTTGGATCTTTAATCCTGTTCGACGGCCGAACCTATCATGGCGTGGAGGACGTGGATCTCGACCAGGTCATCGATTTTTCCCGCTCGGACGGGCGTCTTGCTGCATTTGTAAACGTCTATTCCGTGATGTGAGTTACAGGAAAGGTTCGGAGTCCTGGGTATGCAATGTCTCTCTTGTTCGGGAAGCGACTGGCGGTCTCTTCCAATTCCGGCCAAAGATCGATCCATATCAACGTCCGGCATTGTTTTCCAAGAGGATCTGGAACGAGAGCAATGCATGAGTTGCGGTTTATTACAAAAGAAGAGCCGGAATTATACCGTTGTACGGCGCATTCACGGCAACGGGTCAGTCTTGCAGCACGCCACGACGAATACGGGCCGGCATTCGACATCAGTAAGATTGTAGGCAGCATGTCCGCCCAATTTCCAATCAAAAAAGCCGACATCCTACTGGAAAAAGACACTGCCCTTACGGATGAGGACAAAAGTCTGTTCGCCTATTTCGGCGTCAACGCAAAAATTCTTCCACCCTTCAGGATACTAAATCCGCAAAATATCGTTATCGGCGACTACACCGCTATTCGCGAAGGGTGTCACATAAACGCGTTCGCCGACCTCTCCTTTCTCATCAACTATATTGATGTGAGATATCGAGGAGACTTCGATGCCGCCGACTATGTTTATGAATCCCGGATCGAGATCGGACGTGAGAACCAGATCGGCCGGTTCGCTTTCATGTCGTGCACCTCCTCTATCGTCCTGGAAAACAATGTCCTCATATCTGAACGGGTCTATATCGGCGACAACAACCACAGCTTTAGTCATCCCGACGTCCCTATCATGCAGCAGCCCAACGGCCGCGGCCGGCCGATCGCGATTGGCGCCGGATCGTGGATCGGAGCCGGCGCCGCGGTCTTGCCGGGCACACGTGTTGGCCGCAACTGTGTGATCGGAGCAAACAGCGTCTGCCGTGGCGGGGAATACCCTTCCCACTCTGTCATCGGCCCTGAGTCTGCAAAAATTCTCTATAGGCGTTTTGAAAAAAATGACTGAACGAATAGTAGAGCATTATGACGAATTCTATCGCAAGCGTAACCCGGTCCACGTTTATCCCGTGGAATTTGTCGTACGCGCTTTTCTCGGAAACTATCCACGGCACAAGACCGAACCGGCATCACATGTCGGCAAGAAATTGCTGGATCTTGGATTTGGTGACGGGCGCAACATTCCGCTTGCCCACAATCTGGGGATGCAGGTATACGGCGTGGAGATATCACAGGATATCTGCGACCTGACCAAGGCTCGAATGAACCGGCTCGGCATTGACGTCACCCTCGCTGTGGGTCGCAATCATTCGATCCCCTTTGACGACGGGACCTTCGATATCATTCTGGCCTGCCACGCCTGCTATTATGTCGATCAAGGCATGCGATTCAGCGACAATTTGAAAGAGATCTCGCGTGCCTTGCGGCCGGGAGGTTCATTCATCTTTTCCGCACCAATCGGCACCAGTTATATCATGCGTGGAGCCGAGGACGCTGGCGACGGTCATATGATAATCGCAAACGACCCTTACGGCGTCCGCAACGGCTACACGATGAAGAAATTCGACAACGAAGACGAAATACAGCGCGCTCTCCAACCCGAGTTCGAAAATTTCGAAATCGGCTCATGCCGGAACGATTTCTGGGGTATCGACGAGCACGTCTGGATAGTCGTGTGCAGGAAAGCTGCCTAGAGCGAGACCCACAGGATGCGGCTGGTCGTGAAAGCGGCTTGGTTTTGACCCGCAAACGCGCTGTAATCTATCAATGGCATACGATCTGTGGCAGATCGTGCGCTTGTATCGCGGGACATCGAAATGCCAATGTATACGGGCGAGGACAGACCGCGCCGCATCTTGATCTTCGGCACCGGCAAGGGATCCGACACCGCGCGGCGTTATTTCGAACTAGATTCGCCGCATGAAATTGTCGGTTATGTCGTCGATCGCGAATTTCTCACGTCACCGAGTTTCAACGGCCGCCCGGTTGTTGCCGTCGACGAAGCGGTCGCTAGGTTTCCGCCGGGGGATGTCCTTGCCTTTGTGCCGCTGGGTTCAGCGCGCATGAACCTGTTACGCACTGAAAAGTACGAATTGCTCAAATCGCTCGGCTATCGTTTCGTGACCTACGTGCATGCATCGAACAAGCTCGAGGGTCATTGTGAGATCGGCGAAAATTGCTTCATTCTGGAAAATCAATCGGTTAATTTCGACGCCGTGATCGGCAACAATGTGGTGATCTGGAGCGGCTGCCAGATCGGCGATCGCAGCCGGATCGGCGACCACGCTTTCCTGGCGGCCCATGTCGTCCTCAACGGCGACGCCACCGTAGGCGAACTCGCCTACCTCGGCAGCAATTGCAACATCTCGAACAGCGTACATGTCGGACGGCAATCGTTCATTGGCGCCAATGCCTTGATTACGCAGGATACCAAGGAGCGCGCGGTCCACGTCGTCGAGGGAACGCCTGCAGCCGGGATCGACAGCCTGCGGTTCGTGCGGCTCCTCAAAAACCATTCGTAACAAAGCGAGTATCGATGTCGGAAATTTATGAACGATTGGGACTTGTCTATACGCCTACTGGCGCACCGTGGCATCGCACACACTGTCAAAACCCGTTCGTCCAGCCACTCTCGCAGCAACGCTACCGCGTTCACTTCGCTGCACGCGACCAGCAGAACCGCTCCCAGGGAGCCTGGGTGGACACCGAAGTCCAAAATCAAAGACTTGTCCCCCTGGGAGCCGCGGCCAAGCCCTCGCTCGATCTCGGGCGGCTGGGCGCATTCGACGATTGCGGCGCCATGCCGGGAACCATCGTGACACATCAGGGACGATTGCTGATGTACTACACCGGCTGGACGCTCGCACGCGCCGTGCCGTTTTTCTTCTTTATCGGCGTCGCGGAATCGCGAGATGGCGGAGCCACATTTCATCGGCTGTCCGAGGCACCGGTTCTAGGCCGCAATAATCACGATCCGTTTCTAACGGGTGCCCCCTGGGTGATCAGCGAGAACGGCCGCCTGCGCATGTGGTACATCTCCGGCACTGAATGGGTGCCGGGTGTGAATGAAGGCGAAGCGCCAACCCATTACTATTCCATCAAGCACGCAACCAGTGACGATGGCATCGTCTGGCACACCAACGAACGGCTCTGCCTGCCCTACCTTGAAAACGAACACGCCATCGCGCGACCTGTGGTCACTGCGGTCGACGATGGTTACCGTATGATCTATTCCGCTCGCCGGCTCGGCGAGACCTACCGGATTTACAGCGCGAGCTCGATCGATGGATTGTCGTGGAAACGCTACACCACTCCTATGATCGACGTCGCGCAATCGGGTTGGGATTCGGAGATGATCTGCTACGGCAGCCTGCTGGATACCCCTGAAGGGAAGTTCCTGCTGTACAACGGCAACGCTTACGGAAAGGACGGGTTCGGCGCAGCGCTTTTGCGATAAGCTTCACCTAACCCGAATTTGGCCACACCCTAAAATGGCGCCCCATAGGCATGCATCGCCGTTTGCAGCCAGTTCGCGGCACTGGCGGCGCCGGCCGCGTTGAGATGTGTGTTGTCGGCCTGCCGACCAGTCGAGGTGATGCTGTCAAGATCGGCACCGGCCCAGATACCGGACGCATGATTCACAGCATTGGACTGGGCGGTGGTGATCGCCAAGCAAGCCGTTCCGTCGATCCAGCTTTCTTGATTGATGAAGATCGGACCAGTCGGGTAGTGGAGCCTGATATTTGAAATCACCTTGGCCAGATTTGCCGAATAGGTTGATTGTAACGTTGCTGCCTGGCAGTCGTTTTCTCCTTGCTGCCAGATCACTGCGGTGGGTGTGAGTTTCGCATCCGATAAACGCTTGAAAGCGGCCGTTATATTCCTGCCAAGAACCCCGGTGGCCCAATCAGCTACCGCGCTGCTGCCAATCGAAGCATTGGCAAAAATCACCCGCGTAAAATTACTTCCGTTAATCCAGAGATCACCAAGGCGCAGCATGTAGCTGCCATAGGTTGGTCCGCCGTTGCCTACAAAGGACGGCCCGATCGACGGATAAGCCGCGAGATAACAACCCCCATCCAGATTGCTGAAATCCTGAACTCCATTGGTATTAGTAACGACGTATGAATCGTTGGTGTTGTTTGCACCTATCGATTGGCCGAACACCACGACGACGCCCGTCTTGGCTTCGGTGATGGTACAATCAACCTTCGTCTTCCCAACTCGATTGCTATATGCGGGTATCGGATTTGTTCCCGTTGGGTTGAAAACCGACGTAAGTGCATAGGGGTCAGAAGATGCTTCGCCCATGGGCGCGGGTTGCCCATGGGCGTGTGTCGCAACCCACAAAGACAGGAAAAGACAAACTGTCCGGATCATTGCCATATCTCCCCTATCGGCAGCGCCCCTCACGAACGGATTTTCACCGAAGTAATCTTACAGACGGACCGTAAGAAAATGGAAATCGACCTAACCCGTTGAATGGCGGGAGTCTGATGCCAAGCCGTTACCGTCTCTTTGGAGCGACAAGGAGTTGGATATATCTCCCCAACATGACGAGGTTTTCGACAGCTATCGATTTTCTCCATGTCGATCGCCAACAGTGAATTTCCTTCGTTTACGCAGTCGAGCGACGGCTTTGGGAATCGGGTAGATTTATCTGCTGCGCATTCATCACTGAACTCCCCAATGAAAGGATCAAATGATGTAAAATACATTATATTATGTAAATAAGATCAATAGCCATGACTGATACAGCTTCTGGAGAACAGATGCCCGCGGCACGAGCCCTCCTCCGTGGTCCGTCTTGATCTCGCAAAAGCCGCTAAAAGTCTTGCCTATTTCGTCACGTCTTGCTGTTGGCATTGCCACGCGCGCAAGTCGAATAGCCCCCTTACCAAACGTATCGCATCGCGCCCTTGCCGGCGTAGCCGGACGTTACGTTGGAAAATTCACCTTCAAACGTCGCAGCCACGGACCAGCCATTCAGCCATTTCATTTCTACCGATGCGGTGGTCAGCGCGGATTCCGACGCTTGTTTCGCGCTATTGACCACGAAGCTGGCACCCGGCAACGACTGGAACGTGGCGCCGATCGAGCGATCCGGATCGAAATCATGCGCCCAGGCAACGCGACCACGCAGCGTCAGCACACCATTTGGCATCGCATATGATTTATCGGTGCGGACGCCGAGTTCGCTGCGGACATCGGTGATATCCTTTGCGTTGTACGCCAGCGCGAACGCATTCGATCCCGACACCACGCTTTCGGCATAGGCCGGCAGATCAAACGTCGTGAACTGTCCGGCCGCGTAGGGCGTGATCCCGATGCCGCCGATCCATGGCGTGACAAAACGATAGCCGCCTTCGATACGGCCGGAATACGCATTGGCGTTGAACTCGGCGCGAAGTTGATCGATGCCGGCGGCGGCTAACGTTCGATTGGTGGTGATGTCCTGCCAGCCATAGGCGAATGCGGCAGAGACATAAGCCTGACCAACGGTATGACGGACAAACACGCCGGCCTGGAACAGGTCGGAACGTCCGCTGCCGCCGCCCACCGTACTGAAGCTGGTGCCGCCGCCGGCCAGCGCAAGACCGGCGATCGTGAATGGCGAGAAGCGATAATCGGCGCCGACCGCCGTGCCGGCGATGCTCGAGGTCGAACTGTTGGAGCCCAGCGCGGCATTGCCGGAAGTGGTCTGCGCGCCGCCAAAGCCGGATGCCCACACGCTCCAGCGCGGATCGTAGGTCGAAGCCATCGGTGTCTTGGTGAACATCGCATAGGCGTCGCGCGATTTGCTGACCGCGGCATAGGCGCTGGCCGCGCCATCGTTGCCATAGTGCGAAGCGCCCGGCGTCGTGCTGCCAGTGGTCATCCCGCGGCCGTCGATAAATGGATCGGTCAGCACGCCCATGAACTGGGTCATCGCGCTGAAAGTGGCCTGCTGCGACCCGACATTGGATTCACCGGACAACTGCGCCAACGTCGCGGCCAGGTTGCTGCCGCTCAGGCCGAAGATGTTAAGGAAGTTCGGTGGCAGCGCGTTGCCGCTATTGAAGAAATTATTGACGACGTTCGCGACGGCCTGCTGGTTGCTGCCGAGACCGCCTTGCGCTCCGAGCGCCGCGGTAAAGTTCAGCAGCACGCTGGTCGGCGTATAGCTCAGGTTCGCCGCAAACCCCGGAAGGCTGGCGGTGGCGCCAGCGAAGGTGGTGCCGCCAAACCCGGCGGATCTGAGGATGGTGTACTGGTTCACCGCATAGGCGCCGGGCGAGAACGCCGCCAGCACGTTACCGGCGAGTGACGCGGTGCCCGTGACATTGGCGAAGCTTGACGTCGTCGGGTTTACCGCGACCAGATAGAGCGCACCCGACTGAAAGGCGAGATTGCCGTTTACCGTCATCGACGTGCCCGCCATGCCATTGCCGGGCGCGAAGATGCCACCGGCATTGACCTGGGTGGCACCGACCTGACCTGTGCCCATCAACAGGCCGCCGGCATTGACGGTGGGATCGGTGATCGAGCCGATCACATCCAGGATGCCGCCATTGACCGCCGTCGGACCCGTATAAGTGTTCGTGCCCAGCACAAACGTCAGGCCGGCAGAGGTCGTAAGGCTCGCGCTGCCGCCGATGCCGTTGATGGTGCCGCCAAAGGACGAGATCGGCGCGTTCAGATTGCCGTTCTGCAGCGTGCCGCCGGCAAGATACAGAGCGGCCAGCGTCTGCGTCGTGGCGCCGAGATCGAGCACGCCGCCCAACAAGGCCGCCGTGCTGGCCGTGGCGCCCAGCGTGCCCACACCCGACATCTGCAACGTGCCGGACACGACGATCGTGCCGCCAGTATAGGTGTTGACGCCGGTCAGGGTCTCGATGCCGCCCGCCAGCACCAATGTGCCACCGCTGCCGCCATAAGACCCGCCATCGGCGATCGTGCCCGCGAAGGTTACCGTGGGCATTGGTGAGAACGAGTTGATTGGCGCCGAGCAGAACAAGCCCCGCATTGTCGGTGCTCGATAGTGACTTGATATAGGCACCGGACGGCGAACCGCCGCCCACGCCGGAAATATCGAAGACGCCGAAGTTCGACACGCTGACGCCGCTCGACGTTGAAATGCTGCCCGGCCCCGACTAGCGCCAGGAAGCCGTTATTGACCGTGGTCGCGCCGGTATAGCTGTTGGTGCCGCTCAGCGTGGCCGATCCGCCGTTGACGATCCGGACCGGGCCGCTGCCGGAGATCACGCCGGCAAGACCCAGCGGGACTGAATTGGAGTCAATGACAAGCGGCGATGCCGATGTGGTCGCGATGTTGACATCGGTCACGAAGTTGGAAGTGTAGCCGACCGCCTGTCCTGCCAGATTGAACAGAACCGAATTGTTGAGAAAAAAAGCCGAGGCCAAAAATAGATTCGGGCCCGATCCCGATCTGGGTGGAGGATTCGCCGTAGTACGGATTGCAACAGGTGGCCGGGTCCGAGTTGTTGTAGAGCGTGACGGTGCTAGGTGTCGAGCCGCTCGCTGGACCTGAAATCGTCAGCGTACCGCCATTGGCGTAGTTCGCGGTCGGTATCAGATTGCTGAGCTGATAATAATAGGTGCCGGGTGTCGAACAAAGTGCGCGATGACACGGTGACCGTCGGCTGCCCCGGCGCGCTCGCCGTGATCGGCAGGAAGGAAAGCGTAATGGTTGGTGGCGCTCGTACCGGAATTCGCGAAGGCCTGGAAAAGCCGGCGTCGCGATGGTATTGACCGGCTTGAATTGCGCGATCAGCGAAGGCGTCAAACCCAGCATCACGCAGGGACTGCATGAAGTGACGTTCTGGCTGACCTGCGGCCCCGTTCGGCGAGGATTGCGGATTAGGGCCGGCGTTCACTCGCGCTCAGCGGCTGGCCGTTGGCGGCCACACATAGCCTGCCGTCGTCCCTGGCAGCACGGCTTGGCCGAGCACGCTGCCCGGCCCGCCGCGGACGAAATTGGCCCGCGCCGAAAATCCCCGTAGCCGCCGCTGTAGCCGCCCGGCAGCGGACCGTCCGGAAACGGAAAGTTATTTTCGCTGGTGACCGCGCCGATCAGGAATTGCGACGCGGTGCCCAAAGGCGAGACCGCGTTGAGGGTAACGCCGCCACTTGCCGATGTGTAAGTGGGATAGAAGGTCAGCGATGGCGTGCCGGTGATGTTGTAGGTGTATCCGAAGCTGCCATCGCCGTAGGTAATGGAGACGTTCTGCCGTTGGCCGCTCATGCTGGAAGGCACACTGCCGAACGCCGATTGGGTGTATTGCGCGACGAAAACTTCGGAGCCGGTGTCGAACAGATACGGCCGTGGCGCCTGGCCGTTGATCCCGATGTTGATGGTCAGGACCGGAGCCGGATCGTTGGTGCCCTGGAGGGTCAGGTTCAGGGGAATGTCGAGCGACTGGGCGCGCACGACGCCGGCTGTGAGGCAAACCCCGCTGAAGACAATCATGATCCGTGCAAGGGTGCTTACAAGAGTACGCATACGCCGTTACCATCTGCCGATCGGGTGTCGCGGAGCGGTAGGCAACGCTACCCATCGAGCAACCGGAGGTTAGCCGGAAGCCGGGGCGTGTACTTGGACCAGCCGGCGCTGTGCTTGGACCAACGGGCGCTCGGGGAACTCCGAACATCGCGAAAATTGGTAAAGCTGTGGCGTGCGGCACGGCCTGAACCGTACCGACCCTGCAGGTTAGCGCCGGGGGCAAACGGTTCGTGTTCCATGCGCGACCCGGCACGACGAGCAAGGTAATGGCGTTGCCATGCCACCTACGCAAAGCAAGCTTAGCCACACTGGGCCGACCACTTATTATGGCGACCTGTCAACCCAATTTAGACTTGGCGGCAGTGAACCATGATCTAGAGCGCGAGGCCATTCTTCTCCGTCCTCTACTCAATACTTGGCGATCACTGTATCGCCAAACCTGTAGTTCACGCCGACTCGCACGATGTTGTCGGTGATGCGTGAATTGAAGCCGCTGACGAGCGCTGCCGCGCCGGGTAGCGTCAGTCAGGTTTGATGCGAAAGTGCCGGAAGTCCTGCCGAGATCGAGATAGAGATATTCGACCCTGAGCGTCCAGTTGCCGCCGATTGCCCCCTCAATGCCGCCACCCGCGGTCCATCCCACCTTGTAGTTTTGTGACCTGGCCGAGTTGGGAAGCGTGCTTTCGGTATCAACCTGTCCATAAGCAAGACCGCCGGTCGCATACAGCAAAACCGTAGGTACAACCGTGACACCGACACGCCCGCGGACCGTTCCATAAAAATCGATACGCTGCGTTTCAGTCACCGCAACCGCCGGATTGGGGACCAGGAACAAACCGAGGATTAGCGCCTGTGAGCAAAAGCCGGCAGGACAGGTATAGGAGTGGTTGCTCCTCTGGCCAGTGGCTTGAATGTCGCCCTCCAGGCCCACAAGCCAGCTTTGCATCTGCAAATTATAGCCGATCTGAGCGCCACCACTGACACCGTTCATCTTCGAAGTGGCGGTATCGGTAAACAGGGGGGGCACAGCAAGGGTAGAGGTATCCACAGATCGTCCCCACCCGTATCCGACGTTCACGGCCGGCATAGGCTCCCGACCAGTTGTAGACTGGGACGATATAGGCAGGCGTCTTGTTGTAGGGCACAGCCTCTAGATCCGCTGCGGATGCCAAGCCGGCGAAGGCAAATACACTCACAGCAATCGCCAGCGCGGCGTTGAATTTCGCTTTAAGCATGGATTTTCCTCTGAACAATCGAGGAGGAAAATACTGGATTCCTCAACCAGTCCTAGCCTAATCGGGGCTCTCGGGCGGCTCCTGCGATCGAAATCCACCGAATCTCGGTGGTTGTTGCGTAAATGGCGCACTCGCAGGTGATGCCATTCGGGCCCGCTGCGGGGTGATCGCGATTTTGGCAAAACGAACCTAACGACTGAGCCTCGGGCGGCACTGAGTTTCTTCTCGCTCCGCAGCCGCTCCACGGACCCGTCCCAGACCTGTCTTACTGGAGGCAAAATATCGGCATCGCCTATCTGGCCCACGCAGGTTTCCT
The DNA here is from genome assembly GCA_037201505.1 of Bradyrhizobium sp. Taxonomy (GTDB): domain Bacteria; phylum Pseudomonadota; class Alphaproteobacteria; order Rhizobiales; family Xanthobacteraceae; genus Bradyrhizobium. The sequence continues at coordinate 15,995 of JBBCHO010000010.1, read as the reverse complement.
TCTGAGCTCGGCGCCCCGAATTGACGAAAACAGAAAACGGATGGCTGGCTTGCAGGGCCGGAATCCGATGCGCTGCCGCATGACAAGACGCGCGGTTTCGGCGATGGTGCGCCCCGCACCACGATCACCCGCTTGATCTCTACCGGAGTTCTCTGAATGTCCTTCCCGCGCGCCTCACAGGCCCTGTCCCGCTTTACCGTGCTCGATCTCACCCGCGTCCGGGCCGGCCCGACCTGTGTGCGGCAGCTTGCGGAATGTCGTCAAGATCGATGCCCTGTTGGGGGAAGCCGGCGGCGAACAACTGGGCGGCCCCCGCCGCGGCGCCGACTTCCAGAATTTGCACCGCAACAAGCGGGCGATGGCGCTCAGCCTGAAGGATCCAAGGGGCCTCGAAGTGTTCATGCGTCTCGCCGCCAAGGCCGACGTCATCGTCGAGAATTTCCGCCCCGACGTCAAAGACAAGCTCGGCATCGATTACGAGAGCGTGCGCAAGGTCAATCCGCGCATCGTCTATGGCAGCATCTCCGGCTTCGGCCAGGACGGCCCCTATCACAAGCGGCCTGGCTTCGATCAGATCGCCCAGGGCATGGGCGGGCTGATGTCGATCACCGGCGCGCCGGGCGAAGGACCGATGCGGGTCGGCATTCCCGTGGCCGATCTCACCGCCGGGCTGTTCTGCGCGATGGGCATCCTCACTGCACTCCTGGAGCGCGACGTCTCCGGCGAAGGCCAGTGGGTGCAGACCTCGCTGTTGCAGGCGCAGATCTTCATGCTGGATTTCCAGGCCGCGCGCTGGCTGATGGAAAAGGACGTCGCCAAGCAGGCCGGCAACAACCATCCGACCAGCATCCCGACCGGCGTGTTCAAGACCTCCGACGGCTATATCAACATCGCCACCACCGGCGGGCGAATCTGGGAGCGCTGCGCGCAAGCGCTGGGCGCCCCCGAAATGATCACCAATCCCGACTACGCCACCTCGGCGGCGCGCTCGAAGAATCGCGATGCGATCAATAAGGAAATCAACGTCCTGACTGCCAAGAAAAGCACCGAGACCTGGGTCAAGGAGCTCAACGCCGCCGGCGTGCCCTGCGGGCCGATCTATTCGATCGACCAGATGTTCGACGACGACCAGGTCAAGCATCTGGGCATCGCACAGGACGTGCCCAACGCCGAGGACCGTCACATCCGCCTCGTCGGACAGCCGTTCACGCTGTCGCGCACCCCGAGCAAGATGGTGGCGGCTCCGCCGGAATTCGGCGAGCAGACCAATGAGGTGCTGGCCGAGTTCGGTTTCAGCGCCAGCGAGATCGACGGTCTGAAAGAAGCCAAGGTGGTGTGAGGCCGGCTCACACGGCCCGCTCCGGAAACGCCCCCGCCAGCGCGGCGCGATCCGGCTTCAGTACCCCACGCTCGGTGATCAGTCCGCTCACCAGCCGCGCCGGCGTGACGTCGAAGGCGTAATTGGCGACCGGCGAACCGTCTGCGACCACGCGCACCGTCTCGAGCCGGCCGTCCGTCGTGCGTCCGCGCATCATCGTGACTTCCTCGGCGTCGCGCTGCTCGATCGGAATCTGCTTGCCGTCGGAAACCGAAAAATCGATCGTCGGCGACGGCAGCGCGACATAGAACGGCACCTCATTGTCGTGCGCGGCAAGCGCTTTCAGATAGGTGCCGATCTTGTTGCAGACATCGCCATTGGCGGCGACCCGGTCGGTGCCGACGATCACGAGATCGACCATGCCATGCTGCATCAGATGGCCGCCGGTGTTGTCCGGGATGACGGTATGCGGCACACCGTGATGCGACAGCTCCCAGGCCGTCAATGAGGCGCCCTGATTACGCGGACGGGTTTCGTCGACCCAGACATGCACATCCCAGCCGCGATCATGCGCCATATAAATCGGTGCGGTCGCGGTCCCCCAATCGACCGTCGCGAGCCAGCCCGCGTTGCAGTGGGTCAGCACGTTGATCCGGTTGTTGGCTTTCTTCCCGGCGCGCAGCTTTTCGATCACAGCGAGACCATGCTGACCGATGCTGCGGTTGATTTCGATATCCTGCTCGGCGATTTCGCCGGCACGCGCAAAGGCCGCGACGGCGCGCGCCGCAGGCGGCAGCGGCGAGAGCACCGTGCGCATCTCCTCCAGCGCCCATTTCAGATTGATCGCGGTGGGTCGTGTGACGATCAGCCTGTCATAGGCCCGCGCCAGCGCCGCATCGGAACTATCGGCGCGCATCGCCAGTGCCATGCCATAGGCGGCGGTGGCGCCGATCAAGGGCGCGCCGCGCACCAGCATGGTGCGGATCGCTTCCGCCGCCGCGTCGCAGTCGGCGATGTCGGCGACCACGAATTCATGCGGCAGCCGCCGCTGATCGATGGCGCGGACCGAAACGCCGTCGGCCTCGACCCAGATGCTGCGGAAGTGACGGCGATCGACCTTCATGCGCGCAACACCCGTCCGGCCACCGCATCGAGTTTCTTCAGGAGTTCCGGATCGCGCGCTTCCGGCGCGGTGATCAAGGCGGTGTCGAGCGCGCGGTCCGAACCAACAGGACATGGCTCGTGCTCGCGCGGAAAATCCCGCGCCAGACGCGCGACAAGGCCCCTCGCCTTTTCGGCGTTCGAATTCAGCACGCGAATGATGTCCTGCACCGTGACCGCGTCATGGTCCGGATGCCAGCAATCGAAATCGGTGACCATCGCGACGCTGGCGTAACAAATCTCAGCCTCGCGGGCGAGTTTGGCCTCGGGCATGTTGGTCATGCCGATCACCGAATAGCCAAGGCCCTTATAGGTCAGGCTTTCGGCGAGACTCGAGAATTGCGGTCCCTCCATGCAGACATACGTGCCGCCGCGCGCGAACGCGATGCCCTCGGCTTCGGCCGCCGCGGCCAGATGCAGCGACAATCGCGGCGAGACCGGATGCGCCATCGACACATGCGCGACGCAGCCCCGGCCAAAGAACGAACTCTCGCGTTTATGAGTTCGATCGACGAATTGGTCGATCATGACGAAGGTGCCGGGCGGCAGTTCTTCCTTGAAGGAACCGCAGGCCGACAGCGAAATCAGGTCGGTGACGCCGGCGCGCTTGAGCACGTCGATATTGGCGCGGTAATTGATGTCAGAGGGCGACAGCCGATGACCCTTGTCATGCCGCGACAGAAAAACGATCGGCAGGCCGGCGATGCTGCCCCGGCGCAGCGCCGCAGAAGGTTCGCCCCACGGGCTTGATATCACCTCGTCGCGGGCATCTTCCAGGCCCGGCAGATCGTAGATGCCGGATCCGCCGATAATGCCGAGTACCGCCTTTGTCATGATGTCTTCCAAGCTGTTTCAGGTTCGCAAGCCAGCGAATGTTCGACTATATTGCGGGGCAATAATCAACCATTGTTCTCTGCAACAAATTCTCTGCAAGGAAAGTTGATGCCAGCCACCGACGACCGGGCGAAGCGCCAATCCATCATCGACGCCTGCCTGCGCATGAACAGCCTTGGCATTAATCAAGGCACCTCGGGAAATATCAGCCTGCGCCATGAGGACGGCCTGCTGATCACGCCGACCGGTACGCCTTACGAAACGATGCAGCCCGAGCAAATCGTGTTCATGCAGCTCGACGGCTCGGTCGAGACCAACCAGCGCCCCTCCAGCGAATGGCGCTTTCATCGCGATATTCTCAAAGCGCGGCCCGATGTGAACGCGGTGGTCCACGCCCATCCGCCTTATTCGACCATTCTGGCGATCATGAGCATGGCGATCCCGGCCGTGCACTACATGATCGCCTGCGCCGGCGGCGACACCATCCGCTGCGCGCCCTACGCGACGTTCGGCACCGAAGAACTGTCGCACCACGCCGTCGCTGCGCTGGAAGACCGGTGGGCTTGTCTGTTGGCGCATCACGGCATGATCGCGATTGGCTCTTCGCTCGACAAAGCGATGTGGCTCGCGGTCGAAGTCGAAACCCTGGCGCGGCAATATCACGGCTGCCTCCAGATCGGCACGCCGCCGCTTTTGCCGCGCGCCGAGATCGAGAATGTAAGGGGCCGGATGGCGGGGTATGGGCATGCGGAGGGGTGAATAACCGCTCTCGGTACCGTCCCTGCGCACGCAGGAACCCATACGCCGCGGCCCATCGTTGAAGAATGCTGTTGGAAGACTTTCGCGCAACACAACGTCCTGTGGTTATGGGTCCCTGCGTGCGCAGGGACGACAGTAAGTGTGACGCAACACCTCAAACACCCCCCGGGTTTGTGCTGTGTGCACAACATCACATCCACCACCAGAGCCATCCTTTATCCCGGATGTCGCGCGAGATCGCGTTGGACACACAAGAGATAAAACGATGGCCGCTCTCGCACGAAGCATTTCGCGGTTTTCCGAAACTCACCTGGAAATCGAAACTCTCAAGGCGCTGGGTTTGCTTTGCAGTGTCGGCTTGATGATTTGCGTGGCGATGGTTTCGATTTGAGCACTCTTTATCCGCGTCGTCCCTGCGCACGCAGGGACACATACGCCGCTTGCCGGTTCGCTCGCTTACCCTCCCCTGGAGGGGGAGGGTCGGCTCACATGAGCGCAGCGAGATGTGAGACGGGGTGGGGTGAAGGTCCCTCTCCTCGAACAGTGCCGCGGTTGAGAGATCACCCCACCCCGCCGCTTCGCGTCGACCCTCCCCCTCCAGGGGAGGGTAAGAGTCGCTCCTGTTTGCAATTGAGGCACACCTTCGCATTCTCGCGACGCAATCCGCCCGAGTTGGCTCTTAACTTTCCGCCCTCCGAAAAGAGGGCGCAGGGAATGCCGGGCGCTCGGTGCGCCCGCCGCCGCATGTGCAAATGTCGTAAGTAAAAAGCACACGCGTTAGTCAGGTCACAACCGGAATCACCCGGCATTCCCCGCGCAATGGTTTACGGCTTATTTCGCGCTCTCCCCGGTGATCGGGCTCTTTTGTCACCGTCGCCCCTGAGAAGCTTGCTTCTCAAGAACTTGACGCCAGCGTCGAGGCGTCAGGACCACACGACTTCGCCGTCCGCTATCGGCGCTTTCGTCAAAGGCGCCGCTAACGTCCACCGCATCCCATCCCGCGTCCGTGACGATCGCGATACGCCCCTCGAGTGGAACGAGACGCGGTGATTCTGCCTTTGATTTGGGGATACGATCAACACCGTCGGGTTGCGACAGATTAACACGACGGGCAAATCATGCGCGCGTAGCGTTTTTGGTGCAAACCCACAAGTCAAGAGTGGCCGGCGGACGTCCGTTTCGGTGCGTACAGTGGACAGTAATCGGATATCACGTGACGTTCGCTGAGTGCCAGGAGTGGACAAAGAACAACGAAACGCAACGATCGACACCCGTAAGACGAGACATTTAAGTCAGCGATCTTGCCCTTTCCCATTTGGAAACTTCGACTGAAATTTTAATCGTCACCGACTTGAGAATATTTCCGTCTGTTGCTGTTTTACAATTGTAGGTAGCGTTCATCGTGCTACGCTAAGGTTGTTCGCCAAAGAATTTGATTCTTGATTTGATTCTTGGACGACTTGCCGGCGACGAAGCACCCGGCGGAAGCAGATACTGACCACGTCATTTTATTTTTTTAGTTTGTGACGTTTCACTGGTTGGAATGCTCGTACCGGCGAAGCCGGTATCATGAAAGCAGAACGCTATTGTTTGGCGCGCATCTTATCGATGCAACGATGCTCTGCGCGTGGGTCTCAAGGAACCAAGAGATAAAATAAATCGAATAGACCGGGGAAAACGCCATGTCTCGATTGACGGTAAGGCGCGGCGCTTTTCGACGCGTGCCTTGGCGGTAATTCTGCTCGTCGTTCTGACAAGTGCAGTCGAACCACGTTCGGGATGGGCGCAGCAAGTGGTGGCCAACGGAACGACGCAACCGCAAGCGGCACGATCAACACAGGCGTGTTGGGGCCGACTACCGGCTATGATTTGTATGCACTGAACGGCGGCGTGATCCAAAGTTTCACACCCCTGACACTGATCACCGCGGCGGAGGTGCGAATGCCGCTGAAGCTGAGAGCGGCGGGAAGATTACAATTTTTAATGGTTCCAGAATTTCGACGACGGGGAACAATGGATTAGGAATCAACGCCACTGGCACGGGATCGATCATCAACGCTAACAATACTGCGATTTCCACCACCGGGAACACAGGCCTCGGCGTGCAGGCTCAACAAGGCGCCAGCGTGACGTTGACAGGCGGATCCATCACGACGGCAAACACTCAGTCGGAAGCTATTCGCGCATTTCTTGGCGGTGCCACCGTCACTGCAAACGGTGTTGTGATCAACACCGGAGGCTCATTTTCCTACGGTGCAAACGCGAACGTTGCCGGACATATCGTTGTTAACAACGGATCGATCAGAACCACCGGAAGCAACGCCGACGGACTCTTCGCGATCGACCAAAATGCGACCTTGACGGCGACGGGCACCACCGTGAGAACCGACGGACCGAGCGCCAATGGCGCAAACGCACTACTCGATCAATTGATGACATTGAACAATGTTTCAATCGTCACAACGGGTAACGGTTCAAATGGCGCCAGGGTGGATAACGCCAGTGCCTTGAATATTACAGGCGGTTCTGCAACGACGTCTGGAACGTCTTCCTTTGGTTTGATTTCGACGGCCGGCAGCATCCTAACCGCCAACAATTTCACCATCTCAACCAGCGCGCCAGCGGTATCGGCGCAAGTGCGCAGTTTGGCGGACGGCTCATTTTAAATGGCGGCTCGATCACGACGACCGGCGCATCCGCGGTCGGTCTTTTTTCTGTCGGCCTTCTATCGGCGGCATCCGCAAATCCAAATCCAGGCCTTCCAACTGGAACGATCCTGCTCAACGATCCTTCGACACCAACTATCGGTCCAACGGGGGCATCGATTACGGCTGCGGGCGTTACGATCACGACCTCCGGAACGAACGCCCACGGCGCAAGCGTTCGCGCGCAAGCAGCCTTGCGATTGCCAACAGTTCGATCAACGTTTCGGGCGCTGGAGCAAGTGCGCTCTTTTCATCAGCCTATGACACTGGAGCCAGCACGGCTCTGATCAACAACAGCACGCTGAGCGCAGCGCAGGGCGCCGGCGTCCGCACCTCCGGGACCACATTGAATGCAACATTTGCGGGATCGTCGATCACCGGAAACCCGAACCTTTTGGAAGTCGTCGGTAATGGAACGCTTAATCTGCTAGCTAGTTCATCCATTCTGACGGGCGCTGCAATGACTGAAGCCGGCAGCACCTCGAATGTCGTACTTCAGAACGGTTCGATCTGGAACGTGACGGGTAATTCGAACGTCACAAACCTGACGAACGATCCGAGCTTGATCCAGTTCACACCACCGACAGGCGACCCAACGCTGCCAGCTAGCTACAAAACACTGACGACCGTAAATTACATTGGTCAGGGCGGCACGATCGGTTTGAACACCTATCTGGGCGCCGACGGCTCACCCTCTGACAGGCTGGTCATCAACGGCGGCGTCGCCAGTGGTAATTCGCTGCTACGGATTGCGAATACGGGTGGCGCGGGCGCGCTCACAACCGGTAACGGCATTCTCGTAGTCGATACCATCAACGGTGGCACCACCGTGCCCGGTACTTTCGTTCTTGGCGGAAAGGTAGTTGCCGGACCCTACGACTACACGCTGTTCCGCAGCAGCGTCGACGCCAGCAACAATCAAGCCTGGTATTTGCGTTCGACGATCGACTGCGCGCTCGCCCCCAGCGATCCGATTTGTCCCCCGCCAGGGCCAGGACCGGGTCCAGCGCCGGCGAACTTCCGTCCGGAAACATCGCTTTACGCGACTGTGCCTTCGATGGCGCTGTTGTACGGCCGGACCCTGCTCGACACCTTGCATGAGCGCGTTGGGGACGAAGAAGCGGACCTGCGCAATGCGCCGCGCTCGAACGGCGTCGCTGTCGGTGCTTGGGGCCGCGTCATCGGCCAGCATGGCAACAACAACGGCGATCCGCTTGGAGTATTCGGCAGCGGCGCGAAATTCGACTACAGCATCGGCGCTTTCCAGGGCGGCCAGGATTTGCTTCGGCGCGACGGCGCAGACGGCAGCCGCGACCACGCCGGGCTTTATGCCGCGGTCGGCTTGCTCACTGGCGGTGGACCCATTTTGACGGCACCTTTGCTGGCGCGAACAGTCTCAACGCCTACAGCATTGGCGGTTACTGGACGCATTTCGGGGCGCCCGGATGGTATCTCGACGCGATCCTGCAAGGCACCTGGTACGATGTGAGAAGCGCTTCCACCAGCCTGCCGGCGTTGACGACCAAGGGTTGGGGTTTTGCCAGTTCGCTCGAGGCAGGTTATCCGATTCATCTCGGCGGCGGCTTTATCGTCGAGCCGCAAGCGCAGATCGTCTATCAGAACGTCAGCCTCGGCGACGCCAGCGATACGGCGGCTACCGTACAGTTCCGCAATGCTGATTCCATCGCCGCGCGGATCGCGCACGAGTTGCGCGGACATGGTCGCTGGTCGGCACGGCTCAACCGCAGTCCATCACCGCCTGATCAGGCCTAGCTTCTGGAACGAGTTTCGCGGCGATCCGCAGACGCTGTTTTCTTCCGCGGTCGGTCCCGTACCCTTTCGTTCGGACCTGGGCGGTAGCTGGTTTGAGCTAAATGCGGGAGTAGATTCGAAGATCACAGCGGCCACCTCGCTGTTCGCCAGTGCGGGCTATCAGATCAGCACCAACGGTAACACTACGGCTTTCAATGGTAAGGCCGGACTGCGCGTGGCTTGGTGATACTGCGCGCTCTCCCGGTGATCCGGTTCTTTTTGTCACCAACGCCGACGGGAGTTGCCTTCATCGACGTGACGCCAGCGTCGAGGCGTCAGGACCACACGACTTTGCCGTCCGCTATCAGCGCTTTCGTCAAAGGCGCCGCTAACGTCCACCGCATCTCATCCCGCGTCCGTGACGATCGCGATACGCCCCTCCAGTGGAACGAGACGCTGTGATTCTGCCTTTGATTTGGGGATACGATCAACACCGTCGGGTTGCGACAGATTAACGCGACGGGCAAATCACGCGCGCGCAGCGTTTTTTACTTCGTCAACCCGCAAGCTTGGTGCGATCGGCGAACGCCGCGAGCGGCCAAGCTGACAATGCTTGGCCAACACGTGCGACGAACTCGCGCCGCCATCAGGCCGGTGCCGATAAAGCCTGGAACTGTTCCGGCCGTAACTCGCTCACGGCTATAATGACGTCGGCCGGGATTTCCAGGCGACCCGCTGCAATTCGGATCGCTTCGGCGCTTGGGGCTTCGTACAGGCAATATGTTTTGCGCTTGTCCGCGCTCAGGAACGAATACAGCCACTGAATTCCAATCTCGTCGTTGATCTGCCGTATGTGTGCAACAGTCGATCCGTCGAGCACCAGATCTTCCGCGAAATTTCGTTCAATCAGGAACAGGGGCATGACCGTTTCCTTGCATCTGGGGATGTGTGAACCGGCTCGAAATCCGAACCGTCTGCCGCGTACTGTCGAGATCATACACGATCTTGTGAAATAAACGTGCTAATGTTGGCGGCAGGTCGGCCCGAAGCCAGGGAGCACTCCTGTGAGCACGGGGGGTGAAGTCTTTGTAGGACGCAGTTACGAGATCGGCGCGCTGTGCACCGCCCTCGATACGACCAGTTCCGGCAACGGTCGAATGGTGTTGCTCGCCGGAGAGCCGGGTATCGGAAAGACGCGCACCGCGTCGCAGCTCACGAAATACGCGACCGAACGCCACGCGCGGATCGTTTGGGGGCGCTGCCATGAGGAAGCAGGCGCGCCGCCCTATTGGCCCTGGATCCAGATCCTCAGCGCGGTCGCAACCGGCAAGGACACCGACGAGTTGCGCCGCGATCTTGATGGCGGGGCCGCAGATATTGCCGACATCGTGCCCGACATCCGCGCGCGGCTGACCGACTTCGATCCGCCTTCCACCCTGAGCGACCCGTCCGAGACGCGGTTCCGTTTGTTCAGTTCGATTACCCAGTTTCTGATCAGGTCATCCCGCCGCCAGCCGCTCGTCCTCGTGCTCGACGATCTGCACTGGGCCGATACACCCGCGCTCCGGCTACTGGAGTTCCTTGCCCAGGAGTTGGCTGAAAGCCGGCTGATGGTGATCGGCATCTATCGGGACACGGATTTGTCACGCCAGCACCGGCTATCGGACACGCTGGGGGCCTTGACGCGAATTCCGCATGTTCTTCGCCTCCATCTCTCTGGCCTGAACCCGGAAGATGTCCGGCAATTCGTCACCACGACCGCGGGAATGGCGCTCCCCAATGCACTGACCACCGCGATCCACAATCAGACCGAGGGCAATCCTCTGTTCGTGAATGAAGTCGTTCGCTTTCTCGCCCAACAGGGACGGTTCAATCGCGACGTGCTCGCGGTGCCGCCGACGATCCGCCTTCCCGAAGGCATCCGCGAAGTGATTGGCCGGCGCCTCAATTTGCTGTCGCCAGCCAGCAACGAAACCCTGATGGTGGCGGCCGTCATCGGACGCGAATTCGCACTGGATATTCTCGTGCGCGCCAGCCATCCCCTGAGCGAAAGGGCCATACTCGGCTCGCTGGACGAGGCAATTGCAGCGCACATCATCGAGGAACTGGGATCGGAGCGATACCAGTTCACCCACACCCTGGTTCGAATCACACTTTATGATGAACTTCGGACCGGCCAGCGCCGGCAGCTTCACCATGCCGTAGGCGAAGCGCTGGAGAGCGTACATCGACGCGATACCAAACCCGTGCTTGCCGATCTAGCGCATCATTTCCGTGCGGCCGGGATGTCCGGCGACGTCGAACGGGCGATCGATTACACCACCCGCGCCGGACAAAGCGCCGCCTCCGCACTTGCATTCGAGGAAGCCATCAACCTCTTTCAAAACGCGCTCGATATGCTCGACACAAGGAGCTCCGAAGATCCGGATCGGCGATGCAGCCTGCTGCTGTTATTGGGCGACGCTCAACGCAAGTCCAACGAGTACGACCAGGCCCTGATCAGTTTCGCCGCCGCCGCTGACATTGCAAGATCGCGGCACAACTACATTGCGCTCGCCGAGGCCGGTTGCGGATATGCGGATATCACCTGGCGCAGTACTTCTCATTTGGACCAGCGATCGGCGTTATTGCTCAACGAAGCGCTGGATGGGTTGTCACCGGCCGAAGTCGCGGTCCGAGTCAAGGTCATGGGGTCGCTCGCCCGAGACCGGCTTCACGCCGGCAAAGTCGACGAAGCCAAAGCGCTCGCCTCGGAAGCCGTCGGCATGGCGCGCGGGCTGAATGATCCGGCGGCTCTCGCCACCAGTCTTGCCGGGCTCGCCGACTTTCCCTGGCAACCGTCCGAAACCGAGCAAATGCTCGCGGAGGCCAACGAGATGGCCGAGATGGGCGAACGCGCCAACGATCTGGAGGTCGCACTTCGCGGTCATTTCCGGCGCGCATCCCTGATGCTGGAACTTGGTGACATTCCAGCGGCCGTCGAAGCGATCGAGACGATGAGCCGTATCAATACCCGGCTTCGGCAGCCGTTCTTCGCGCTTTTCGAACTGGGGCTTAAGGCAACATTGGCGCTGGCGCGAGGAGCGATAGAGGAAGCGGAAGGGCTGATTGTTCAGAACGTCAAGATGCGGATGCCTCACAAGGCGCATGACCCGGCCTCCCTGCTGATTTTTACGTTGCGTCGCGAACAGGGCCGGCTGCGGGACCTGGGCCCGATGGTGAGCATGTTCGTGCGCTCGAATCCCGCAGTCGCGACATGGCGGCCCGGACTGGCGCTGCTGTATGTGGAGCTCGGCGATCTCGATGCTGCGCGCACCCTGTTCACCGAACTTGCCACCAACAATTTTGCGTCCGTGCCCCGCGACGGCCGGTTCGCAACCTGCATGAGTTATCTCGCGGAGGTCTGCGCAGCGGTGGGTGACACCGCTCACGCATCCGTGCTCTATCGTCTTCTTTCGCCCTGGAAGGGACGAAATATCGTCATGGGTGGCGGTACGGGCTTCTGGGGATCGAGCGACCGGTTTCTTGGCCTTCTTGCAACGCTCCAGGGACGGTGGCTCGACGCGGAACGGCACTTCCGCGAAGCGCTGGGAATGAACGAACGCGCTGGCGCATTTGCGCATCTGGCGCATACCGAGCACGATTACGCCGCCATGCTACTAACGCGCGGCTATCCCGGCGATGCGGCATGCGCGCTCGTGTTTCTGCGCAAGGCGGGGGAACGCGCAGCCACCCTCGGATTGACGATGCTCGCCGCCAAGGTGGCCGCGCTCTGCGGCCGTTTCGACGACCCCGTGTCCAAAACCACCGGGCCTGACAATCTGACCTCTCGGGAATTGGAAGTGCTGCGGCTGCTCGCCATTGGCCGGAGCAATGCCGACATTGCCCTCGTTTTGCGGATCGGCCAGAGCACCGTCGCAACGCATGTGCATAACATTTTGGCGAAAACCGACTGCGCCAACCGCACCGAAGCCGCAGCCTATGCGTCGCGGCACGGACTTCAGGCGAACTGACCCGGCGGCTCAACATATCTGTTGAGGCGGTCCGCTCCACGGGTACCCAGGAGGTCTCAACCGGACTGTCGATTTCCCGATCACGTAAACCAAGGCAGGATCAGCAGCATAGAATTAAACCCATGGGAGCCTCAGATGCACGAGACGCTGAACCACGTTTTGTCCAACGATTTGTTGCGCCGGTGCGCCCAACGAGCCGCCGGTTATGACAGGGATAACCGCTTCTTCAGCGAGGATTTTTCCGATCTCAGGGAAGCCGGCTATTTGACGATGGCGGTACCTCATGAACTCGGCGGGCGGGGATTCACTCTTGCGCAAAGCTGCCGCGAGCAGCGGCGGCTCGCCTACCATGCACCGGCGACCGCGCTCGGCATCAACATGCACGTCTACTGGGTCGGCCTTGCCGCCGACCTCTGGCGTCAGGGCGACAAATCGCTGGAGTGGCTCCTGAAAGAAGCCATGGCCGGCGAAGTCTTCAACGCCGGCCATTCCGAACGTGGCAACGACATCCCCGTGATGCTGTCGACCAGCAAGGCCGAACGCGTCGAGGGCGGGTTTCGCATTTCCGGGCACAAGATGTTCGGCAGCCTGTCGCCGGTCTTTACCCGCTACGGTGCGCACGCGATGTGGGCCGACGCCGAAGGCGGACCAAAGATCGTCCATGTCTTCATGCCCCGGGACAGCAAGGGCTATCAGATCAAGGAGACCTGGGACACCATGGGCATGCGGGCGACACGCAGCGACGACGTGCTGCTGGACGGCGTTTTCGTGCCCGACCGTTACGTGGCGCGCATCGTGCCCGCCGGTGGCGCGGACGCGTTTGTCCTTGGTGTTTTTGCCTGGGCGCTTTTGGGATTTGCCAACGTCTATTACGGAATGGCACAGCGCGCGATCGATCTGGCGCTGCCCGGATTAAAGGGCAAGACCGCGCTCGCGGTAACCCGCTCCATGGCCTATCATCCGGAAATACAGCATGCCGTGGCGGAGATGATGCTCGCTTTCGATCCGATCGGCCCTCACATCGAGCAGATCGCGGAGGACTGGTCGAGCGCGGTCGATCACGGCGCCACCTGGCCGTCAAAGATCGTTTCCGCGAAGCATCATGCCGTCGAAGCGGCGTGGAAAATCGTCGATCTTGCGATGGAAGTGTCCGGCGGCAGCGGCATGTTCCGCACCAACGAATTGGAGCGGCTTTTCCGCGACGCCCGCTGCGGCCGCTTTCATCCGGCAAACACTTTCCTGACGCATGAGATCGTAGCCAAAACGGCTCTGGGGATTGATCTCGGTGAACAGCCACGGTGGGGATGAACCAATCCGCGTCGAGGCGTCAATCATGCGCGCGCAACCTTCGAGGCGTAAACCCGCAAGCCGAGAGTGTTCAGCGCTGTTAGCGTGGGGTGATCGTCATCCCGCCCAATCCAAGCGACGCCTCGAAGCCTGCTTGTACGCCTTGCAGTTCCAGAACAACCCCGTTTGCGTTCTGCAATCGTGCAACCTTGGCGCCGCCAACGACAGCTAGTCCGGCGCCGGCCGCGCTGTAGGTTCCGTAAATATCCGCGGGGCTTCGCAAATTATAAGCGATGCCTGCGTAACTGGTTTCCGCGATACCGATGGTGCCGACACCAATGCCACCAACCCTGAAGTAATAGGTGTGACCCTGATAATTCAGACTTCCTTTTCCACCGCCTCCGCCGATGATAAATCCGGCTTTGAAGACTCTCAGACGAACGCTGCCGGTGCCCGCGTAAGATGACGACGCCGATATCGACAACAGCATCGCGACCAATGCGACAACAGCCAAAGACATTTTCTTGAAGCTGATGAAACGCGGCATTTCTCTTCCTTTTCGCAGTGTGCAATGAGTCTGCCTGTCCAAGGCGGAGACGATTTTCGTTCAAGCGTTGCTCCGCCTCCGTCTTAGCCCGGTTCCGCCTGGAAGGGATGTACAGTTTGTGCCAAAATTTATTCCGGGATGCGGCAGCGCACTGCACGAGCCGAAGGCGCGGCGCGAACCGCAACCGGCTCCCGCGATTTTGGGATCGTAAAATAATTCTAGAAAATTGTAAGCAACACGACGGGGCCAATGACGCGCGCGTGCCGTTTTGCGGCGTCAATCGATGAGTTTGGCGGGACTGAAGAATGTCCGCGTCACCAACCAGACGATCGTCGCGATGGGCATACCTATACCCAGCCACGATAAACAGCGGCCGGCATCGCCCAACAGGAACGCCGACGCAAACCCACCCCCGCTCGCGATGGCCAGGCACGAGGGTATCGCAAAGACGCGCCACCCATTTGACTTTGCGCCCGATTCATTCACGCCGGCACGCTTACGGCATGATGCCCGCGGCCCCGTCTCCGCAGGCGCCGGGCTATCCAGAGATAGAATCCGCTGCCGATGACCGCGATCGTGACGACATCCAGCAACGCCCAGATGATCTTGAGCGGGAGACCAGCATAGTCGCCGAAATGCAGCGGCTGCGAGAGAAAGAGCAATTTCAGATAGAGCGGCAATTGTCTGGTCTCGGCGACCTCTCCCGTCTCGCCGTCGAGCAGGATCGGTTGAAGTATCCGCGACGTCAGCGGCGTGTCGCCACGCAGGAAGACCGCGAAGTGATACGAACTGGTGAAAGGCGTCCCCGGAAACGCGATGAAAGCAGGCTCGGTTCGTGGCGCAGCGCGCGCGGCATTGGCCAGCACGAGGTCGATCGAAGCGAGATGGGCTGGTGTCGGCCTGCCGGCATAAGGCGTGATCATCTCGTTCAGTTCGGTGGCGCGCCAGCGATCGAGCAACAGCTCGGCCCAGGTGTTCACGACGCCTGTCGCTCCGACCACGAGAGCCCAGACGACGGTCAAAATGGCGAGCCAGTTGTGCCAGTCCAGCCAGATCACGCGCCGCGATCCGCCATATCGAACCGTGCCGAAATCCAGTCGCCGCGTGAACGGCCAGTACAAGACGATGCCTGACACGATCGCGACCAGAAACAGTGTGCCCATCGCGCCGAGAAACAGCTTGCCCGGTTGGCCGGCAAACATGTCGGTGTGCAGCTTCAGCACAAACAGCATCGGCCCGACGCCAACTAGGCCGAGTGCGCGGCCCGAACTGGCGCCATAAGCGGCCAGGATGGCATCGTCAGGCTTGCCGCCCACGGAATGATTGACGTAGGCCGTCACGATCCCCGGCTGATCCTGTTCCCACGCGATGTATTGCAGCACTTTGCCGGGATGATCCGCCAGCGCCGCAGCGGCGATCGCGTCAGTTGTCGCTCGCCGTGGCGAGGTCGCCGATTCAGCCTTTCCTTCGGCTCTCGGCGCATAGCCGAGGGCCTCGTCAATTTCATGATGAAAGATAAGCGGCAGGCCGGTCAGGCACAGCAGCAGCAAAAACAGCGTCGCAACGAGACTGCTCCAGCGGTGCACAACGGACCATATCCGCACCGATCTTGCCGTCAC
>JBBCHO010000009.1:0-237219 GCA_037201505.1 Bradyrhizobium sp. | reverse complement strand
CGTCAGCTCAACTTCCGCCAGTTGCGGCCGTCGCGTTCCATCAACTCGTTGGCTTCTTCAGGACCTTCGCTGCCGGGTTCGTACACCTTCAGTCCCTTGCCGCCGGCCTTCTTCCAGGCGTCCAGGAACGGTTGCACCGCCTGCCAGCCGGCCTCGACGCTGTCGGCGCGCTGGAACAGGATGTTGTCGCCGATCATGCAGTCGTAGATCAGGGTCTCGTAACCGGTAGAGGGTTCGGCCTGGAAGTAATCCTTGTAGCGGAACTTCATCTCGACGCCGTCGATCTCGATCGCCGGTCCCGGCACCTTGGTGTTGAACTGCAGCGCAATGCCTTCGGTCGGCTCGGTCGAGATGATCAGGAAGTTCTGCGAAAGGTTGTCGACCGGCGTGTCGCGGAACATCGCGAACGGCGCCTGCTTGAACTTGATCGCGATTTCGGTGCGTTTGACGCCGAGCGCCTTCCCGGTGCGCAGATAGAAGGGAACGCCGGCCCAGCGCCAATTGTCGATGGTCAGCTTCAGCGCCGCGTAAGTTTCCGTGGTGCTGCCGGGCTTCACGTCTTCGGTCTTGCGATAGTCTTCGATCTCGGTATCGCCCACCGTGCCAGCGCGATATTGCCCGCGGATCGAATTGCGCAGCGCCTCTTCCTCGGTTTGGGTCTGGATCGCCGCCAGCACCTCGGCTTTTTCCGAGCGAACCGCACGGGCATCGAATTTCGCCGGCGGCTCCATCGCAACCAGCGACAGCAGCTGAAACAGATGGTTCGGCACCATGTCGCGCAACGCGCCGGTGGCGTCGTAGAAACTGCCGCGATGGCCGACGCCCAATTTCTCGTCGACAGTAATCTGGATGTGGTCGATGTGATTGCGATTCCAGATCGGCTCGAACATGCCGTTGGCAAAGCGCAGCACCAGGATGTTCTGGACCGTCTCCTTGCCGAGGTAATGATCGATCCGGTAGATCTGCTGCTCTTCCATCAGCTTCAACAGCTCGCTGTTCAGGTCCTTGGCCGAAGCCAGATCGGTCCCGAACGGTTTTTCCACCACCAGCCGCCGCCACACGCCGTTTTCGGTCAGCATGCCGGTACGGCCGAGTTCCTTGCTGATCGGGAGGAAGCCGCTGGGCGGGGTTGCGAGATAGAACAGCCGGTTACCCTCGGTTTTCTGCGCGGCCTCCAGCTTGTCGAGTTGCTCCCTCATCTTGTCGAACGAAGCCGGGTCTTGCGGATCGGCCTCGATGCAGGTGACGCAGGCCAGCAGTTTTTTCGCGATCGCTTCGTCCACCTTGCGGGTGGCGTATTTGTGGAGACCCTCGGTCAGGCTCTTGGTCAATTCCTCGTTCGACATGCCCTTGCGGGCAACGCCGACGATGCAGAAATTATCAGGCAGCAGGTCGTTAGCCGCGAGGTTATAGAGCGAAGGCACCACGAGGCGGTGGGCGAGATCGCCGGTGACGCCGAAGATGACAAAGGAGCAGGGATCTGGCTTTTTTTGTTTGGCTTGGGTGACGGTCATGTATCAGGCCTTTGAACCGGGCTTCTTCGGGGGCTCCTTGTGCCCGCCGAAACCGGCACGCATCGCGGAGAGGATTTTTTCGGCGAAGGTATGCTCCTTGCGCGATCGAAAACGTGCGAACAGCGCCGCGGTCAGCACTTCGGCCGGGACGGCTTCGTCGATCGCGGCATTCACGGTCCAGCGTCCCTCGCCGGAATCTTCCACGAACCCCGAATAATTCTCCAGCGTGTGATTTTCCGCGAGCGCGGACGCGGTGAGATCGAGCAGCCAGGACGGGATCACGCTGCCGCGCCGCCACACTTCGGCGATATGTCGGCGATATCCAGGTCGTAACGATGTTCCGCAGGCAGCGCCTCGATGTTGGCGTTCTTGAGAATGTCAAAACCCTCGGCATAGGCCTGCATCAAACCGTATTCGATGCCGTTGTGAACCATCTTGACGAAATGCCCGGCGCCAACCGGGCCGGAGTGGATGTAGCCTTGCTCGATGCGCGGGTCGCGTCCCTCGCGACCACCGGTGCGGGGAATATCGCCGATGCCCGGCGCCAGTGTCGCGAAGATCGGATCGAGGCGATCGACCACCGCCTTATCGCCGCCGATCATCATGCAATAGCCGCGCTCGATGCCCCAGATGCCGCCGGAAGTACCGACGTCGACATAATGGATGCCGCTTTCCTTCAGCGTCTTGCCGCGGCGGACGTCATCCTGCCAGAACGTATTGCCGCCATCGATGATGACGTCGCCGCTCTCCATCAGTTTCGACAGCGCCTCGATGGTGGCTTCGGTGATCTTGCCGGCCGGCAGCATCACCCAGGCGGTTCGCGGCTTCTCAAGTTTCTTGACGAAATCTTCCAGGCTGTCGGCGCCATCAGCGCCGTCGGCCGCGAGGGCCGCGACCGCCTTGGCATCCTTGTCGTACACCACACTGGTGTGGCCGTGCTTCATCAGCCGACGGACGATGTTGCCACCCATCCGCCCCAACCGATCATGCCGAGCTGCATGTGAGATTCCTTACTGCTGTTTGAGCGTGATCTGATCCGGACTTTTCAGATCATGCCCCTAATTTAATGCGTTCTGAATGGCCGCATCGAGCAACTTCAATCCCGCGGCGAGGTCACCCTTCAGGTGCACGCGCAATGCACGGCGCCCGCGATCGGTGAGCACGTCGAAATCACCGCGGGCCTGGGCGGCCTTTATGACCCCAAAGCTCGCCTTCTGGCCGGGTACGGCCAAATCCCTGGCATCATCGGCCGTGATCTGCAGGAAGACGCCGCTGTCGGGGGCCGCCCTTGTAGGCCTGGCCGGTCGAGTGGAGGAAGCGCGGACCGAATTCGGCACAGGTCGCGACGTGACGCTTGTCGCGCACTGCGAGGCGCATGTGCTGCAAGGTGCCGATATGTGTGGCGTCACGCTCGATATAGGCGAGCAGCGCGACATAGTCGTCGGCGCCGGAGCGGCCGAGATGGGCCTTCAGCCAGGAATGAAGATCGCCATTGGCGCCGGCCTTGCGCAAGTCATCTGCGTTCTTGCTGTCGGTATAGAGGTCGACCTCGTCGGAAGACATCACCGGCTTTTCTGCCGGAAGCTTGCCGGATTTCTCGAACGCCGCGGTCAATTCGCGGGTCTTGATCTTGGCGGCCTCCACATCAGGCTGGTTGAACGGGTTGATGCCGAGCACGGAGCCCGCAACCGCGGTCGCGAGCTCGAACCGGAAGAATTCCTGACCGATATGCTCGATCGATTGCAAGACAATGCGCACCACGGGATGGCCGGCCTTTTCCAGCGCGGAAAGCTTTTCGTCATGCGCGGCGTCCTCTTCGCCTCCCGTGCGAAGATCGATAAAGAATCGATCCTTGCCATAGAAGGAAGGGTCGCCAAGCGGCTCGCCGGCGATCGGGATCAGGCCCTTGCCGTCCTTGCCGGTGGATTCGGCGATCAGCTGTTCGGCCCAGGTGCCGAAATCAGCGATCTTCTTCGACGCCAAAATGGTGACCTTGTCGCGGCCTTCGAGGCCGGCATGGCCCATCGCGAGACCGAGCTGCACGCCGGGGTTTTCGTGCGGCGGCACATCGGGCCCGCAGGAACGCACCATCGACAGCGTGTGCTTCAAGACCGTGCGGAGGTCGATGCCCGCGGCAGCGGCCGGCACCAGCCCGAACGGGGGAGAGCACCGAGTAGCGCCCGCCGATCGAGGATCGCCATGGAAGGTTCGGGCGAAGCCCTGTTTTTTGGCGAGCTTCTCCAGCGACGAGCCGGGATCGGTCACCGCGATGAAGCGATGCCCGGCCTTGGCGGCGCCGATGGTTTCCGACACACGCGCGAAGAAATAATCCTTCATCACGTTCGGCTCGGTGGTGCCGCCGGACTTGCTGGAGACGATGAACAGGGTATTGGCGAGATTGACCGAGGCCTGCAGGCTACGCACCTGGGCGGGATCGGTTGAATCGAGCACATGCAGCTTGGGGAAGCCCGGTTGTTTGGCAAAAGTCTCCGCCAGCACTTCCGGCCCGAGGCTCGATCCGCCCATGCCGAGCACCACGGCGTCGGTGAAATTCTGTCCCTTCACGCGGTGGGCAAAATCCTCGTAGTCGGCGATGTCTGCTGCGGCTGCGCTGGTGAGCCAGCCCAGCCATTTGTTTTCGTCGGTCCCGGTCCACACGGATTTGTCGTGCTGCCACAGCCGGCGGATAGTAGCCGCCGCGCGCCAGTCTTCGGTCGCCTTCTCGACGGCCTTGGAGATGGTGGCGCCGAGCGCCAGCTTTTGACCGTCGATGCCATGGCCCAGCACCACCGCGCGCTTGTGCGCGACCGCGCCGTAGAGCTTGTCGGCGGCGTCCGCGAACAATTTGACGCCGTCCTTGACCAGTTCGGTCGTGATCGCGTCGAGCGAGATGCCGGATTTTTCGAGTTCGGCCAGCACGCGCCGGGCCTCGTCGATGTTTTCCTCAAGGCTGTCGCGCGGCGTGCCGTGATCGCGGAAGGCGTCGAGTGTCGCCGGCGGCACGGTATTGACGGTGTTGGGGCCGATCAACTCCTCGACATACAGCACGTCGCTGTAGTCCTTGTTCTTGGTGCCGGTCGAGGCCCACAGCAGGCGCTGGGGTTTAGCGCCCTTGGCCTGAAGCTTTTCCCAGCGCGGCCCCGCGAACAGGCGCTTGTAGTCCTGATAGGCGAGCTTGGCGTTGGCGATCGCGACCTTGCCCTTCAGCGCCGTGAGACGCTCCTTTTCGCTGGGATCGTTGGCGCGCGCGATCTTTTCATCGAGCTGCTTGTCGACGGCGCTGTCGATGCGGCTGACAAAGAAGCTGGCGACGCTGGCGACATGGGAGGGATCGCCGCCGCCGGCGACATATTTTTCGAGACCGTCCAGATACGCCTCGGCGACCTCGACATAGGTCTTCTGCGCGAACAACAGTGTGATGTTGATGCTGATGCCTTCGCCGATCAGATGCTCGATCGCGGGCAGTCCCTCCGGCGTAGCCGGCACCTTGACCATCAAATTCTTGCGATCGACGTGCTTCCACAGCCGCTCGGCCTCGGCGATCGTGCCTTTGGTGTCCATCGCCAGGTAGGGCGAGACTTCGAGACTGACAAAGCCGTCATGGCCATGGAGTTCGTCGTAGACCGGGCGCAGCACGTCAGCGGCGTGCTGGATATCTTCGATCGCGACATGCTCGAACAGATCGGCAATCGAGCGGTCGCCCTTCTTAAGGGCGCTGCCGATCGGAGCGTCATACTCGTCCGAACTGCCGATCGCCTTCTCGAAGATCGACGGATTCGACGTAACGCCTTTGACGCCGTCGGTATCGATCAATTTTTTCAGGTCGCCCTTGGCGACGAAGCCGCGGGCGAGGAAATCCAGCCAGACTGCCTGGCCATGCTTTTCGAGTGCTTTGACGGGATTCATGATGCCTGTTTCTGTTCGAGCGGACCATTCTCGGCTGGCGGCAACCTTCTGCGGCGGGAAGCCGGATTGTCAACACGTCCGTGAGGGGATGCTGGTGATGAAAATACGCGCACGCAAGTGGGATAACGCCCGTCGCGGCATATCGATCCCGGACTTTGGCTGTTTAGCGGCGGCCTTGGCGTTCAATTTGCCGTCAAACCGGGCTTAGCCGAGCGGAATGGTTCATCGCGGCGTCACAAACGTCCGAAAGCGGTCCGCCGCCGCAACACCAGTAATTGATGTTGCGGGCGCGATTGCATCGCTATCTCGGTTTAGTGATCTTTCATTCCGCCGTGAACGAAGGAGGGTCGATTCAGCTAGCGCAGGCTGGCGTTAATCTTGTCCAGCGCCGGGGTGCCGGGGCACAGATCACCGGCGTTGAGCGTATTGAGCGGCTTCTCCACCGTATCGAGGTGGGTATGCAGGTCTTCCGCTTCGTGATCGACATACAGCAACCCGGTGACGATCTGGCCCTTGGCGGCGTGCTTTTGCAGGAAGGTCATCGCCGCCAGCCGGTCGTTCGGGTCGTAATCCGCGTCGATCTTGCGCAGCGCCAGCCTGGTGCCGTCGTGCTGCTCGACCACCTGCACCGTGCCCGGCGCGTAGTCGACCGTGATCGGATCGCGGCCGGTGATGACGTCGAGACGATTTACGGCGTCATTGTGCTCGCGCACATAATCGAAGCTCTTGGTCGAGCCGGCATGGTTGTTGAAGGCCACGCAGGGGCTGACGACGTCGATGAACGACGCGCCCTTGTGCTGGATCGCAGCCGCGATCAGCGGCACCAGCTGGCTCTTGTCGCCGGAGAAACTGCGTGCCACGAAGCTTGCGCCCAATTGCAGTGCCATCGCGACAAGGTCGATCGGGTTGTCATTGTTCATGACGCCCTTTTTCGACTTCGAGCCGCGGTCGGCGGTGGCCGAGAACTGGCCTTTGGTCAGGCCGTAGACGCCGTTGTTCTCGACGATATAGGTCATGTTGACGCCGCGCCGGATCGAATGCGCGAACTGGCCAAAGCCGATCGAAGCCGAGTCGCCGTCGCCGGAAACGCCGAGATAGATCAGATCGCGGTTGGCGAGATTGGCGCCGGTCAACACCGACGGCATGCGGCCATGGACCGAGTTGAAGCCGTGGGAATTGCCGAGAAAATAATCCGGGGTTTTCGATGAGCAGCCGATGCCGGAAATCTTGGCCACACGATGCGGCTCGATCGAGAGCTCGTAACAGGCCTCGATGATCGAGGCCGTGATCGAGTCATGGCCGCAGCCTGCGCACAGCGTCGAGACCTTGCCCTCGTAATCCCGGTGGGTGAAGCCGAGATCGTTCTTGGGCAGGCCAGGATGCTGGAATTTCGGCTTGGCGATATAGGTCATGACTTCACCTTGCGAAGCGGAGTGACTTGCAACTGATCCTGGTGGCCGCCGATGGCACCGGCGATGAAACGCGCGGTGATCGGCGTGCCGTCGTAATTGAGGATCGGAACAAGACGAACCGGATCGATCCCGTTTTCGTTGACGATCAAAGAGCGTAACTGCGCGTCGCGGTTCTGCTCGACCACGTAAACAAAATCATGGTCGGCGATGAAGCTGGCGACGCTGGAATGGAACGGGAAGGCGCGAATCCGAAGCCGGTCGAGCTGATGGCCGCGCGCTTCCAGAATCCCGATCGCCTCGTCCATCGCGGGCGAGGTCGAGCCGAAATAGATCACGCCATATTTGGTCGGCTTGGCGGCGTTGGCCTGCAACGGCCGCGGCACCATGTCCTGGGCGGTCTCAAACTTGCGAACCAGCCGCTGCATGTTGTCGGCGTAAACCGAACCTTCCTCGGAATAGCGTGCATAGCGGTCGCGCGAGGTGCCGCGGGTGAAGAACGAGCCTTTGGTCGGGTGCGTGCCCGGATAGGTGCGGAACGGAATGCCGTCGCCATCGACATCGAGATAGCGGCCGAAATCGCGGCCATCTTCCAGCATCTCGGCGGTCATCACCTTGCCGCGGTCATATTGCCTGGCGTCGTCCCACTTCAGCGGACGGCACAGCCGGTGGTTCATGCCGATATCGAGGTCGAGCATCACAAAGATTGTGGTCTGCAGCCGCTCGGCCAGATCGAATGCCTGCGCGGCAAACTCGAAGGCTTCCGCCGGGTCTTCCGGGAACAGCAGCACATGCTTGGTGTCGCCATGCGAAGCATAGGCGCAGGCGATGATGTCGCATTGCTGGGTGCGGGTCGGCATGCCCGTCGAGGGGCCGGCGCGCTGCACGTTCATGATCACGGCGGGAATTTCGGCAAAGTATGAAAGCCCGATGAATTCCTGCATCAGCGAGATGCCGGGGCCGGAGGTCGCGGTGAAGGCGCGCGCGCCGTTCCACGAGGCGCCGATCACGATGCCGATCGAGGCCAGCTCATCCTCGCCCTGCACGATGGCGTATTTCGCCTTGCCGGTTGCCGGATCGTGCCGCAGCTTCTTGCAATGGCTGGCGAAGGCGTCGGCGAGCGACGATGACGGCGTAATCGGATACCAGGCGCAGACGGTGGCGCCGCCATAGACAGCGCCGAGCGCAGCCGCGCTGTTGCCTTCGATGAAGATGCGGTCGCCGACCTTGTCGGACTTCTTGACGTGCAGGCCGATCGGGCATTTCAGGTTCTGCAGTGCCCAGTCGCGGCCGAGATGCAGCGCGTGGACGTTGGACGACAAGAGCTTTTCCTTGCCCTTGTACTGCTCGCCGATCAATTGCTCGATCAGCTTCGGGTCCATGTCGAGCAAAGCGCACAGCGCGCCGAGATAGATGATGTTCTTGAACAGCTGACGCTGGCGCGGATCGGTATAGGTCGAGTTGGTGATCGCGGTCAGCGGCACGCCAATGACAGTGATATCCGCGCGGAATTTCGATGCCGGCATCGGCTTGGTCGAATCGTAGAACAGATAACCGCCGGGCTCGATCGAGGCGAGATCCTTGTCCCAGGTCTGCGGGTTCATCGACACCATCATGTCGACGCCGCCGCGGGCGCCGAGATGGCCATCCTCGGTCACCCGCACCTCGTACCAGGTCGGCAGGCCCTGGATGTTGGACGGGAAGATGTTGCGCGGCGACACCGGAACGCCGTGGCGCAGGATCGAGCGCGCGAACATTTCGTTGGCACTGGCCGAACCCGAGCCGTTGACGTTGGCGAAGCGGACGACGAAGTCGTTTACGCTGCTGATCGGGCTTTGGACGGGCATGATGAACCTGCTTGAGTCATGTCGATGAGATATTTCTGCATGTCCCACGCGCCGGTCGGACAGCGTTCGGCGCACAATCCGCAATGCAGACAGACGTCTTCGTCCTTGATCATCACCCGCCCGGTCTTGAGACCGTCGGCGACGTAAAGCGCCTGATCGAGATGCGGCGAGGGCGCCTTCAGCCGATCACGCAGATCGGCTTCCTCGCCATTCTCCGTGAAGGTGATGCAATCCATCGGGCAGATATCGACGCAGGCGTCGCATTCGATGCATAGCGGTGCCGCAAATACCGTCTGGATGTCGCAGTTCAGGCAGCGCTGGGCCTCGCCGAGCGCGAGCTTGACGTCATAGCCAAGCTCGACTTCGGCGCGGATGTCTTTCAGCGCGATCACCTTGTCGCGATGCGGCACCTTGTAGCGCTTGTCGGCGGAAACGTCGTTGTCATAGCTCCATTCGTGTATGCCCATCTTCTGCGACGAGATGTGCACCTCAGGAAGCGGACGCTCAGTAATGTCCTCGCCGGAGAGCAGCTTGTGGATCGACAGGGCTGCGTCGTGGCCATGCGCGACGGCCCAGATGATGTTCTTGGGGCCGAACGCGGCGTCGCCGCCGAAGAACACCTTCGGATTGGTCGAGCCCATGGTTTCCTTATCGACCTTGGGCATGTCCCATTTGTCGAATTCGACGCCGCAGTCGCGCTCGATCCACGGGAATGCGTTTTCCTGGCCGACGGCGACCAAGACGTCATCGCAGGCGATGGTCTGATCGGGCTCGCCCGAGGGCACCAGCGAGCGCTTGCCTTTAGTGTCGTATTCCGCCTTCACCTTCTGGAAGGTGACGCCGGTGAGCTTGCCGTTGTCGTGGGTGAACGCGACCGGCACCAAGAAATTGAGGATCGGAATATCCTCGTGAAGCGCGTCTTCCTTTTCCCAGGGCGATGCCTTCATCTCCTCGAAGCCGGATCGCACGATCACCTTGACGTCTTCGCCGCCGAGACGGCGCGCGGTGCGGCAGCAATCCATCGCGGTATTGCCGCCGCCGAGCACGATCACGCGCCGGCCGATCTTCTCGACATGGCCGAACGACACGCTGGAGAGCCAGTCGATGCCGATATGGATGTTCGCAGCCGCTTCCTTGCGGCCGGGGATCTCGAGCTCGCGGCCGCGCGGCGCGCCGGAACCGACAAAGATCGCGTCGTAGGTCTCGCCCAGCAGCTTTTTCAGGCTGTCGATGCGCTGGCCGCCTTTGAATTCGATGCCGAGATTGAGGATGTAATCGGTTTCCTCGTCGATCACGGAATCCGGCAACCGGAACTTTGGGATCTGCGTGCGCATCATGCCGCCGGCCTTGGGGTCGGCATCGAATACCGTGCAGTGATAACCGAGCGGCGCGAGGTCGCGCGCCACCGTGAGCGAGGCGGGACCGCCGCCAACGATCGCGACGCGCTTGCCGTTCTTCGCGGAGGGGCGCGGCATGCGCCCCTTGACGTCATCCTTGAAGTCGGCGGCGACGCGCTTCAAGCGGCAGATCGCGACCGGCGTTTCCTCGACGCGGCCGCGGCGGCACGCGGGTTCGCATGGACGATCGCAGGTGCGCCCGAGAATTCCGGGAAACACGTTCGATTTCCAATTGATCATGTAGGCGTCGCTGTAGCGGCCTTCTGCGATCAAGCGGATGTATTCGGGAACGGGTGTGTGTGCGGGACAGGCCCATTGGCAATCGACCACTTTATGAAAGTAGTCAGGCGCCGAGATATCAGTCGGTTTCATTCCTACCTTATCCGCGCCAAAACTTCGGTACCGCGCGGCCTTACTTTTCTGCGAACGTTCAGATGACGTTCTTGTGGTTTTCGAATTGCTTTATTGGGTTATCTTATTAGAGCCATTCCAGATGATCCACAAAGGCAATTTTGCTTGATCTCCAGATTTCCTGCGGCAAACGCGTAACGTTAACGTTGCGCCGTTTTGCGGCAGTGCAGCATTGCGCATTATTTCAGGCTGATAGCTCGCTCTTCGCGAGGTCCCACATCAGGCGATAGACGCCGGTGGAGGTCACCAGAGATTTGAACCCACCGAGGCGCGCCGCGATGGCCGCCGGGACTGCATCTACATCGGTTGCGTCGATCAGCACGAACCAATCGCCGGCGCCGGGGTCGGAAGCCGCAGGATTATCCGTCAGCGGTTTGGAGAGATGAGGATCGTTTTCGATCAGATGCATCGAGATGATGCCGTCCAGCGGATCGGGATCGAGCGCGTCGTGAAGTTCCGCCCGCAATTTTGTCTCGCCGCCGGAAGATGGGCGAAGACGGATAATGCCGAGGGCCGCACCGCGGCCCTGTCCGCGGCTGATCGTGATGCGCGCGACGCCGCGGATCATGTTTTTGAAACGTGCGATGTTGGCTTTGGACCGCTCGGTCTGGTTGGCCAATGCGGTGCGATACGCCGGACTTAAGAGAATCTCGAACGTCTCAGTCGAGTAAAGACTGAGATATTTCGGGGAGCCCTGATGCGCGATGTAGCGCCGCGCTTCAATAAAACCCTCGATCGCGACTCGTTCTTCGAGGTGCTCGCGGTCGTACCACCGGTTGAATTCGGCTTCGTCGGAGGGATCGATATCCATCGAGGTCAGCAGCATGCCTTTTCCGGCGAGCGGCATGTGTGAATCCTATTTCACTTTCGACGCGAGATCCGCGATGGCCCTCATGACGGCATCTCTCACGCCGGGATCGTACAGCGAATGACCGGCGCCTTCGACAAAGCGAATTTCAGACTCGCGCCACCGTGCCGCCAGCGCATGCGAGGTCGCGGGCGGGCAGAGCAGATCGTAGCGCCCCTGCACGATGATGCCGGGAATACCCGTGAGCTTACCGGTTTCTTCGAGAAGCTGGTTCGGCGTCATGAAGCAGTCGTTCTGGAAATAATGCGCCTCCATCGACGGCGTCGAGGGCAGCGCGCCGTTCGATTTCAGCGATGCGAGATCGAGGCGAGTGTGTCGCGGCGCCTGCTGGGACAGAATCTGTTCGGTGTCGTGCCAGGCGCGAATGAACGGGCCATGCGTGGCGGGATCGGAATCGAGAATGCGGCGCCAATAGCCTTCAAGTGGCTCTGCGCGCTCCTCCGGCGGCAACAAGCCGAGAAAGTCGTCGCTGAGGCCGGGATAGAAGCGCGGCAGCGCGTTGAGAAAGGCGTTGTCGAGCTCGGCGCGGGTGCCGAGAAACGTCGCGCGCAACACGATGCCGGTGACGCGATCCGGATGCGCCTCTGCATACGCCAGCGCCAGCGTCGCGCCCCAGGAGCCGCCGACGACCATCCAGCGCGAGATGCCAAACTTCTCGCGGATCGTTTCCATGTCGGCGATCAGATGAGAGGTCGTATTGGCTTCGCGGCCACCTTTGGGGCGGCTGCGTCCGGCGCCGCGCTGATCGAACAGCACGGCATGAAGGCGTTCCGGATCGAACAGCCGGCGATGATCGGGCTGGCAGCCGCTGCCGGGACCGCCATGCAGATAGATCGCCGGGATGCCGTCGGTCCGGCCGACGGTTTCGACATAAATCTCGTGGCCGTCGCCCACCGGCAGCGATTGCGATGTCAGTGGTGCGAAGGGATCGGAACGGTTGCCCGCAACGAGAGCGGCGGATTTACCCGCGTCGGCGTCAGGCGCCATGGCCGTCGCTCGTCTCGGGCGTGCCCCCGGCGAAATTGCGATAGATGAACTTGTTTTGGTCGCCGGCGGCTTCGGTCTCGGCCAGCTTGAAAATCTTGTCATGCAGCGGCGACAGCGTGCAGGCCGGATCGGTATTGCCGGCATCGCCGGTCAGCGCGAAGGCCTGGCAGCGGCAGCCGCCGAAATCGATTTCCTTGAACTCGCAGCTTTGGCACGGCTCGGGCATCCATCCGGTGCCGCGATAGCGGTTGAAGGCCTCGGAATTCTGCCAGATCCAGGCGATCGAATGATTTGATCGTACCGATTCGAATTCGAGCCCGGTGATGGATTCGGCGGCGTGGCAGGGCAGCACCTTGCCGGCGGGCGAGATGTTGAAGAACTGCCGGCCCCAGCCGCCCATGCATTTCTTCGGCCGCAGCGCGTAGTAATCCGGCACTACATAGTCGATCGCGAGCACGCCTTTCAGCCGCACTTCGGCTTCCTCGACAATGCGGCTGGTCTCTTCGATCTGCTGCAGCGTCGGCATCAGCGCGGCGCGGTTCTTCAGCGCCCAGCCGTAATACTGCACATTGGCGACCTCGAGCCGGTCGGCATCGAGGTCGACCGCCATCTGGATGATGTCCTGCAGTTGAAACAGGTTCTGGCGATGCATCACGGCGTTGACCGTCAGCGGCAGGTCCAGCTCTCGCGTCCATTTGGCGACTTCGAGCTTTTTCTGATGCGCATTCTTCAGGCCGGCGACGCGGTCGGCAACGATGGGCTCATTGCCCTGGAAGCTGATCTGCACATGACAGAGCCCGGCATCGGCGAGTGCCGCCAGCTTTTCGCGGGTCAGCAACACCGCTGATGTAATGAGATTGGAATAGAGTCCGACATCGCTGGCGTGCTGCACCAGTTCGACGATGTCTTTTCGGGCGGTCGGCTCGCCGCCGGAGAAATGAATCTGCAGCACGCCGATTTCGGCGAGTTCGGAAAGCACCTTCTTCCATTCCGCCGTCGTCAGTTCGGTGCCGCCGCGATCGAGTTCGACCGGATTGGAGCAATACGGGCATTGCAGCGGACAACGATGCGTCAGTTCGGCCAGCACTGCGAGCGGGATACCAAAGGTCTCCGCCGTCGAGCGGCGCCTTTCCAGCGCCGCGATCCCGTCTTTAGGATCGTTGGCCGCGGGCCGGGGATCGCTCGCCGCAGCAATGCCGGCATCGGTCAGCGTCGGGCTCATGAGGTCTTCTCGCGCGCCTGGGTGAGGAACCCCTTGTCGGCCAAGTCCTGCAGCATGGCGATGACGTCGGTGGCGATCGCACTGCGCTCGGCGGCGTATTTCGCGGCAAGCAGGTCGATCATGCCGGCGACACTGCGAACGCCGTCGCAGAGTTGCAGCACTTCGACCGCGATCTCGTCCGGCGCCAGCACGCGCTCCGGCGCCAGAATCACCCAGACCTGCCGGGTTTCGTCGAATTTCAGCTTGGCATGCCGCGGCAGGACCGGGCGGCTGTCCTCACTGACGCTGATATTGCGTGAGCCTGCCATCGCTTCGCCTCTTATTCCTTTTTTATTCTTTGGGCACAAACGCGCCCGGCGGTACGTGCCCGTCGACATAGGCATGATACAGCGCGTCGAGCTGAACCCATAGCACATTGGTCTTGAACAGAAGCGCGTTGCAGACCGCTTCGCGCTCCGCCGGGGTGCGCGCATGGACCTTGACGTAGTCGAGCGCGAAATTGGCGTCGCGCGGCGCCTGCGTCAGCCGCCGGCTGAAATAGCTCATGATGTCGGGGTTGACGAAGTTATAATGCGCCAGCATGCCCGAGATGCGTTCTTCATGCAGGTTCGGCGCGAACAGTTCCGTCAGCGACGACGCAATGGCCTCGAGCGGCGTCTTGTCGCGGACGAAATGTACGTAGGCTTCGACCGCAAAGCGCGTGGCGGGCAGGATGCCGACGGCGGATTCGACATAGCCACTGTCGAGGCCAAGGCCTTCGGTCAGCTTCAGCCAGCGCTCGATGCCGCCTTCGGTGCCGATATTGCCGTCATGATCCTCGATCCGGTGCCGCCATTCGATCCGGGTGGCGCGATCTCGAAAGCGCGAGATCACCACCGCATCCTTGAGCGGGATCGTGCTCTGGTAATAATAACGATTGAGCGCCCAGGCCTGCACCTGGCCTTTGTTGAGCTTGCCGCCATGCAGCAGCCCGTGAAACGGGTGCAGATTATGATAGCGGGTCTGGCCGATGTGGCGCAGCGCGGCTTCCAGATCTTCGGCGCTGTTGAGCACGACGCCCTTGCCGAGCGCGGAAGCCGTCATCGGGATAGCAGCGGTCACAGCGTAAACTCCGTTCCATCGGCAGGAATCTGCCAGCCCGCGCGTTCGGCCGTCTTGCGTTCCGCGGAATCGTGCAGCAGGGCCGGGTTGGAATTGTTGATATGTAGGAACACCTTCCGGCCGATATCAAGGCCATCAAGCGCAGTGATGGCGCCGCTGTCGCCGGACATCGCGATGTGTCCCATGCCTTGCCCGGTCTTGTTGCCAAGACCCGCCACGATCAATTCGTCGTCGCGCCAGACCGTGCCATCGAAAAATACCAGCGGCGCGCCCTTGAGGCGGGATTTGAGCTCATCGGACACGCCAGCGCAGGCGGCGAGGAAATAGAAGAACTTGCCCGTCGCCTTGTCGCGGATGCGAAGTCCGAGCGTGTCACCGGCGCCGGTATCGCCGGCGGGATGCGCCTTGCCTTCGAGATACCAGGCGCTCTTGCCGGCCACGGCGAACGGCAAAACCTCGATGCCGGAGGGCGAGCCGTCGGGCAGCGCTGGTTCGAAGGTCTCGTCCTCTTCAATCGGCTGGCGCCGCACGTTCTTTTCGCTGAGCACGTTGAAGATGCTGTTGGTCGCAAGAATCGCCAGCACTTTGTGGTGGGCATAGATCGTGAAAGGCCAGCCTTCGCGCATCGACAGCAGGCCTGCGACCGCGTCGATCTCGCCATTGGTCAGGATCACGCCGGCAACAGGACTATGACGAAGCCGGCCGGGTGCTGGATGAAGCTGCGGCGTCATGATCAATTGCTGGCGCAGATCGGGAGACGCGTTGACCAAAAACCAGTGATGGCTGTCGGTGCTGACAGCGATCGAGGCCTGGGTGCTCTGAAGTTCGGGATGGTCGGTGCGCGCGGCCCGACAAACCGGACAGCCGCAATTCCACTGGGGAACGCCACCACCTGCCGCGGCGCCCAGGACGACGACGCGAAGCATGATCCGTCTCCTGGAGATTTCTAGGCTTGGGGTATTTTAAAGTACGCTCTCAAAGAGAAGCGTACTCTAAGAGAAGCGTACTCTAAGAGAAGCGTATTCCAAAAGCTTCGAAGGTGGACCCGGACACAACCAGCCCCAAAAGCGGGGGTGCGTCATGCCCAGAAGTCCACCTGCGTAAACTTAATGCTGTCGCAGCCGCTTACTTGCGGGCGGCGCACGCATACATGTTGATTTCCATGCCGACCGACACTTCAACGATCTTCGGTGCTTTCCAGGCCATTTTGGCTCTCCATTTCACGTCCGGACGAACTCCGCCCGGGGGTTAAAGTAGCGCGGATCATAAAGTTCGCCAGTAAAATCTTTTATTATCAACCCGGTGTTTTTCTATGCTGCGCCGCACAATGAATTCACGGTTTTTTGCGGCTGAGCGTCAAATCAATGAGGGATCAAGGGGTTCATAGTTGGAGCGGAAATCCGGGGGGCTGTAGCCGGCCGGATACACCGCAGTGCAATCCCGATAAAGAACGCGTGAAAGGCTGCCGGCGCCGGCCGGGAGCTGTCAAAGGAAGCAGTTGGACCCATGCCGCGATATTTCTTCAACACCCGTATCGGCACTGAACTTGTCGCGGATCCCGAGGGCGAGGAACTGCGCGACCCCGATCGCGCCTGGGAGATCGCCCGCGCCATGATCCAGGAATTGCTCAAGACCGAAGGCGTCCAGGATAGCCTCCTGAACGCGGTTCTCGAAGTCACCGATGACGAAGGCGAGATCGTGCTGGAGTTTCCTTTTACCGAAGCGTTGCTCGACGCCTCGGACGTCACAAAGCATTGATAACACCGGCGCGATTCCTGGCCATTCCAGGAATGTTTCCGATTGCGTATCGACGGAAAAATATTGAAGAGTATGGGCATGAAGGCCACCAGCACGTGGAGCGTAGTTGTGCGTGCAAGGTTCAAAGGCTTCCACAAAGGGGAGAACATTACATGAGAATCTACTCATCGGCGTCACGCAGCCTTCTGCTGGCTGGTGCCGTTTTCGGAGCCATGACATTTGGCGCTGCCGCTCAGCAGCCGGCCGCGCCTGCCGCCGCGCCGGCGTTGCCGCCGGGTTCGCCCATGATCGGGCGGCCGGATGGCGAAGCCGCCAGCAAGCTCGCGCCCGTCGCGGGTCCGCCGATTGCCGCAGCACCGGACAAATTGCCGTTGGCAAAACTCAAGGTGCCAGCCGGCTTCAATATCGAAGTCTACGCTGCCGGGATGGCGAACGCGCGTTCGCTCGCCGAAGGCGACAAGGGCACGGTGTTCGTCGGCAGCCGCACGGTCGACAAGGTCTATGCCATCGTCAACAAGGACGGCAAGCGGTCGGTGAAGATCATCGCTTCGGGCCTCTATCGGCCGAACGGCGTCGCGTTCAAGGACGGCACGTTGTACATCGCCGAGCTCTCGAAGATCTCCAAGATCGACAAGATCGAGGACAATCTCGATAACCCGCCGAAGCCGACGATGGTTTACGACAAATTGCCGAAGGACGAAGCCCACGGCTGGAAGTTCATCGCCATCGGTCCCGACAACAAGCTCTACGTTCCGGTCGGACAGCCCGGCAACAACGTGCTGCATGACGAGGCGCATGGCCAGATCCGCCGTATGAACCTCGATGGCACCGGCGCGGAAGTCTATGCCCTCGGCGTTCGCAACACCGTCGGGTTCGACTGGAATCCTGAAAACAAGCAGATGTACTTCACCGATAACGGCCGCGACTGGTTGTCGGAAGACGTGCCGCAGGACGAACTCAACCGCGTCACCAAGGCGGGCGAGGATTTCGGCGCGCCGTATTGCTATCAGGGCAACATTCCGGATCCTGAATTCGGCTGGGGACATTCCTGCAGCGAGTTCACCGCACCGGTTGGCCTGATGGGACCGCACACCGCCTCGCTCGGCATGCGCTTCTATACCGGCAACATGTTCCCGAAGAGCTACAAGAACGCCATCATCGTCGCCCGGCACGGTTCCTGGAACCGCTCCAACAAGGCTGGCGGTGACGTCGTCGTCGTCAAGCTGAACAAGGACGGCACGGTCAAGTCGATGGAGCCGCTCATCACCGGCTTCCTCGAAGACAATAAATATGTCGGCCGTCCGGTCGACGTGATGCAGTTGAAGGACGGTTCGATCCTGGTCTCCGATGACTGGAACGGCGCCGTCTACCGCGTCACCTACGGCAAGCAGAAAGTCGCTGCGCAGTAAGGATGAGACAAGGATCGGGGGCAGCACGCGCTGCCCCCGATTTTCTTTTGGACTGTGTTTCTCGGGTCAAGGATCAGATCGATGGCAAAAGTAACAAGAATAATCGCCGCGCTTGCGTTGGCGTCCGTCGCGTTTTCCGCTGACGCGGCCACCGTTCAGGAGCGTGCGGTGACCTGTTTTGCCTGCCATGGCGAGCACGGCCAATCCGAGATGGAAAACACGCCGTCGCTCGGCGGTCAGCAGGCGCCTTACGCGCTGATCCAGTTGTTCATGTTTCGCGAAAAACTGCGCACCTTCGAGCCGATGAACGACATGACGAAGTCGTTTACCGACGACGATCTGCGTGTATTCTCTGATTTTATCGCCACGCTGCCGAAGCCCGCACCGCCGGCCGATGCCGGCGATCCCGCGCGCATTGCGCGCGCGCAAGCGCTTGTGGCGCAGCACCGCTGCAATACCTGCCACAACCCCGATTTTTCCGGCAAGGAAAACGTCCCGCGCCTCGCCAACCAGCGCGAGGATTATCTCGCCAAGACCATGCGGGAATACAAGGACAACAGCCGCCACGGCTATGATGGCGTCATGGCGGAGGTCCTGCAGCCGGTGACAACGGACCAGATCGCCGACCTCGCTTATTTTCTGGCTCGCGTTCACTAGGTCCTTCTGCTGGGCCCTTGAACCCGCCGGTATGGCGTTGCCCTGTCGGCGGCGCTACAACGAAGGCGCGATCCAAGGGAGTTGGCTATGGAAGATCTCTGGCGTCTGTCGGCCCAAGAACTCGCTGCCCTCGTCAAGTCGAAGAAGGTCTCGGCCAAGGAAGCGGCGCTTGCCGCGCTGGCCCGACTGGATGCGGTGAATCCGGCCATCAATGCGGTGGTCGATCATCGGCCGGAAGATGTGCTGGCGCAGGCCGCTTCCGTCGATGCGGCGATCGCGCGTGGCGAGGACGTTGGCGTGCTGGCGGGCGTGCCCGTCACGATCAAGGTCAATATCGATCAGGCCGGATTCGCCACCACCAATGGCCTCAAGTTGCAGCGCGATGCGATCGCGGGCAGCAACAGTCCCGTGGTGGATAATCTGCGCAAGGCCGGCGCGGTTATTCTCGGGCGCACCAACTGCCCGGCGTTTTCCTACCGCTGGTTCACCACCAATCTGATCCATGGCGACACCAAAAATCCGCGCGATCCAGCCATCACGCCGGGCGGCTCATCCGGCGGCGCGGGTGCTGCGGTCGCAGCAGGGATCGGCCATATCGCGCACGGCACTGACATTGCCGGCTCCATTCGCTATCCGGCCTATGCCTGTGGCGTGCACGGCCTGCGCCCGACCGTTGGCCGTGTCGCGGCCTTCAACGCGGCGCTGCCGGAACGCGCCATCGGAGCGCAGATCTCCGCTGTATCGGGTCCGCTCGCGCGCACCATCGGCGATCTCAGGATCGCACTGGCGGCGATGTCCGCGCCTGACATGCGCGATCCCTGGTGGGTGCCGGCGCCGCTCGAAGGCCCTGCGATGCCGAAGCGCGCGGCGGTGTGTCTAGCGCCGGATGGTCTTGAACCCGTCGCCGAGGTGAAAGCGGCCGTGGCCGATGCCGCCAAGCGCCTTGAGCGCGCCGGATGGACGGTCGAGGAGATCACCGCAACGCCGCCGCTGCGCGAGGCCGCCGAGCTTCAGACCAAACTCTGGATCGGTGATGGCTATGAAGCGCAGCTCGAGGCCGCCGAGCGCGAAGGCGACCCCGGCGCACTCGCCTGCCTGCGCGGCAACCGGGCCAAGGTTTTTCCGTTCGACGCGATGACGCTGTCCAAAGTTTTGACGCGGCGG
This sequence comes from Bradyrhizobium sp., assembly GCA_037201505.1. GTDB lineage: Bacteria > Pseudomonadota > Alphaproteobacteria > Rhizobiales > Xanthobacteraceae > Bradyrhizobium. The sequence continues at coordinate 217,569 of JBBCHO010000009.1, read as the reverse complement.
GCGACCCTGGCGCGGGAATGGCTGCAGTTCTTCGAGACCTATTCGGTGCTGTTGATGCCGGTATCCGGCGAATTGCCGTTCCCGGATGGGCTCGACAGGCGCGATGACGCCTCGTTTGCCCGGGTGTGGCGGGCGCAATTGACGCAAATTGCTATTCCCTTCATGGGGCTGCCTGCGCTAACGGTCTCGACAGGTCTGGTCGGCCGCGTTCCCGTTGGCGTCCAGGTGGTTTCCGGCCGTTTCCGCGAGGATCTCTGTTTGCTGGCGGGCGAGGCAATCGAGGCCGGTGGAACGCCGCCGGCGCCGATTGATCCCGCGAGCTGAGTGAGTTCCGGAAAAGGCGTGAAGGAATTACGATGGCAGGCATCTACGATTTCACGGCGACCTCGCTTGCCGGCGAGAACGTTGCGCTGAAGCGTTATGAAGGTCAGGTGCTGCTGATCGCCAACACCGCGAGCGCCTGCGGATTCACGGCCGCAATATAGGGGCCTCGAAGCGCTGCAGCGCTCGCTTGGTCCCGCGCGGCTTTTCAGTGCTCGGATTTCCCTGCAACCAGTTCGGCAAGCAGGAACCGGGCAATGCGGCGGCGATCGGCGAGTTCTGCTCGACCAATTATGCGGTCAGCTTCCCGATGTTTGACATGATCGAAGTCAATGGCGGCGGCGCGCATCCGCTGTATCAATATCTTCAAGAGCGAGAAATCCGGATTGCTGGGATCGTCGATCAATGGAATTTCACCAAATTCCTGGTCGACCGTTCAGGCAAGGTGGGTCGCACGGCATGCGCCGACGACAACCCCGGAAGCACTGGACAAAGGAAATCGAGGGCCCTGCTGTGAGCGAAGAAAACGAAGCCAACACCGACCAATTGCCCGACCGGCTGTCGAGCGATCCGAAAAGCCCGTATTACAATGAAGAAATCCTGGCGCGCGACGTCGGCATTCGCTTCAAAGGCGTCGAGAAAACCAATGTCGAGGAGTATTGCGTCAGCGAGGGTTGGGTTCGCGTCACCGCCCGGCGCCGCCAAGGATCGCTATGGCAATCCGCTGACTATCAAGGTTCACGGCCCGTCGAGCCGTATTTTCGCGGTAAATAAAACGCCCGTCATGCCCGGCCTTGTGCCGGGCATCCACGTTCTTTGATGTAGCCGCGCGAAAGACGTGGATGCCGGGACACCTGCCGCGAAGACGCGCTTCGCGCTTTTTGCCCGGCCATGACGATCATTGGATCATCTTCTGAAAGCCAAACCCATGTCCGTTCGTATCGTTGACGGTCCGAGAGATAACAAAACGATCGCCTCGCCCATTCGCAACGCCTATATCGATTTCTCGAAGATGACGACGAGCCTCGTCGCCGTCGTCACCGATGTGGGTGCGCGATGCAAGACGGTGGTCGGGTACGGCTTCAATTCGAACGGCCGCTACGGGCAGGGCGGATTGATCCGCGAACGCTTCGCGCCGCGGCTGTTGGAGGCGGATCCCAAGACCATGCTTGATTCGACCGGCGACAATCTCGATCCGGACAAGGTCTGGGCGACGCTGATGTCGACGAAAAGCCCGGCGGCCATGGCGAGCGTTCGGTCGCGGTCGGCACCATCGACATGGCGGTGTGGGATGCGGTGGCCAAGAATCGCGGGCAAGCCGCTGTTTCGGCTGCTCGCCGAGCGTCACGGGCTGAAGGCCAATCCGCGGGTGTTCGTCTATGCCGCCGGCGGCTATTATTATCCCGGCAAGGATTTGTCGGCGCTGCGCGGCGAGATGCGAAGCTATCTCGATCGCGGCTATAGCGTCGTCAAAATGAAAATCGGTGGCGCGCCGATCGCGGAAGACCGCGAGCGGATCGAGGCCGTGCTCAAGGAGATCGGCAGCCAGGCGCAACTCGCCGTCGATGCCAACGGCCGGTTCGATCTGGAGACCGCGGTCGCCTATGCCAAGATGCTGCGTGATTATCCGCTGTTCTGGTACGAGGAAGCCGGCGATCCCCTGGACTTCCAGTTGCAGGCAGCACTGGCGGAATTCTATCCGGGGCCGATGGCGACCGGCGAAAACCTGTTCAGCCATCAGGATGCGCGTAATCTCATTCGCTATGGCGGAATGCGGCCCGATCGCGACTGGCTGCAGTTCGACTGCGCGCTGTCCTACGGGCTGTGCGAATATCAGCGTACCCTGGGCGTATTGAAAACGCATGGCTGGTCGCCGAGCCGCTGCATCCCGCATGGCGGCCATCAGATGTCGCTCAACATCGCCGCCGGCCTCGGCCTCGGCGGCAATGAGAGCTATCCTGATCTGTTCCAGCCCTATGGCGGCTTCCCGGACGGCGTTCGTGTCGAAGAACGGTCACATCACGATGCCGGATCTGCCGGGCATCGGCTTTGAAGGAAAGTCCGATCTCTATACGGAGATGAAGGCGCTGGCGTCCTGACATCGATGTACGGCTTGATCGCCGCTTGCGATTGACACCATCGGCGGTGATGCGACGAAGCAGATTTTAGAATACGTCAAAGACGATCAATGCTGCGACAATTTGCAGCAGATGTTGAAAATAGCTTGGCTATAGCAGTTTCAAAATTATTCCCGATGCGTTTTTCCTAAGCGAAGTTTTTCGTGCAAGCCGATTTGGAATCGCTTCGCAAGTAAGCTGGACGCATTGTTCGCTGTTGGTCATGACCCCCGCACACGCCCGCTAAAAAATCGCGGCAGATTGTTTGGGGGTTGTACTCGTGAAAAATACATTCAAGTTCGCGCATCGAATCCGTCTCACATCAGGCGTGATGCTGCTCTCGGCCAGCTACATGACGCTCGGCATGCTGGCGCAGGTCAGGAAGCACACGCGCAATCGTCGGGCGCGGCGGCGCTGCCTCCGGTCACAGTGACGGCACCCGAAGCCAAACGCCGCAGCACTGGTGCGTCGTCAACACGTGCCGACACCGGCAGCCGCAAGCGCCGGCAGCAGGCGGTACGGCGCGAACCAGCCCCGCCAAAGCCTTTTGCCGTATCGCAGGACGGTCGCACCGGCACCGTCGGCATCTATGCCAACAGCACGTCGGTCGCGACGAAGACCAATACGCCGCTGATCAACATTCCGCAGTCGCTGAGCGTCATCACCAAGGATTTCATCCAGGATCAAAGTCCCCAGAACCTGACCGATGTCACCCGTTACGTTCCCGGCGTCGCTGTTCACCAGGGCGAAGGCAACCGCGACGAACTCGTGATCCGCGGCGTCGACACCCAGCGCCAATTTCTTCGTCAACGGCTTTCGCGACGACGTTCAATATTTTCGCGATCTCTATAACGCGCAAAGCGTCGAGATACTGAAGGGGCGGCTGCGATCACCTTCGGCCGTGGCGCCGGTGGCGGTCTGCTCAACCGGACGCTCAAGGAAGCCGATGGCACGAGGGTCTACGAAGCCAGTGTGCAGACCGGCTCCTGGGGCGATCGCCGCTTCACGCTCGATGCCGGGCAGGCGGTCAATGAAAACGTCGCGGTGCGCCTCAACGCGTTCTACGAAGGCGCGGACTCGTTCCGCGATTTCGGCCAACTCGAGCGTTACGGCATCAACCCGACGGTGACGCTGAAGCCCGACGACAATACCAAGATCAAGCTCAGCTACGAATATTCCACGATAACCGCACCGCCGACCGCGGTAACCCGTCGCAGGCCATCAACGCCACATCGCCGGCGGCCACCCGTTTCAATCCCACCACGCCATTCGCGCCGTTCGGAAACGTCGCGGTCTGCTTCTGCAGCCCATCGCTCAATGTCGCCATCGCCACGGTACAGACCGGCATGGCCACGATCGAGCATGATTTCGAAAACGGGCTGACGGTCAAGAACGGCACCATCGTCGCCGACTACAAGAAATTCTACCAGAACGTCTACCCGGCCAACGGCACGCTGCTGGGGGCGGTAAATCCGCCGATACCAGCGTCAATCTCGGCGCCTATCAGCACTGGACCAATCGCGACAACGCCTTCAACCAGACCGATTTCATCTACAAGACCAATACCGGGCCGGCGCTGCATACCGTTGGCTTCGGCACGGAGTTTGGCCGTCAGACCGGTATCGACTACCGCAACACCGGCATCTTCCCGAACGGCACCAACACCATCACGGCGAACCCGTTCGCGCCGACCTATTTCGGGCCGGTCAATTTCGTTCACCATTCGACCTTCGTGAACAATGGCGACGGCGTGACCACGGCGGATTCCCAACAGCAAATACGGTCTCAACATCGAGTCGGCCTATGTGCGTGATACAGTGGAAATCACCCGCTGGGTTCAACTGATCGGCGGCTTGCGCTTCGACCGCTTCGAGATGGCGGCGACGGACCAGAATACGGGTGCTTTCCGGACCAGGACGGATAATCTGACGTCGCCGCAAGCCGCCGTGATCGTCAAGCCGATCAACAATCTGTCGGTCTACACTTCCTACAGCGTTTCCTATCTGCCTTCCTCCGGCGACCAGTTCAGTTCACTGACGCAGGGCACGCTGATCCTTGCGCCGCAGAAATTCGTCAACACCGAAGTCGGCTTGAAGTGGAACATCAATCCGAAGCTGCTGTTCTCGACCGCGATCTACAATCTGGACCGCACAACCAGCCGATTCCGGATCCGACCGCGCCGGCCGGCTCGGGCCTCGCATTTCCAAATGGCGCCACTAAAGTCCGTGGCTATGAAGCGAGCCTGGCCGGATATGTCACCACTGCCTGGCAATCCTCGCTCGGTTACGCCTACACCGACGCCCGGATCGCGCATGATCTGACGGCGGCGACGGTGTCGCTGCCGATCCTGACCGGGATGCGCGTTCAACTCGTGCCCTACATCAATTCGCCTGGTGGAACAAATACCAGTTCAACGAGACCTGGGGCGCGGCGCTCGGCATGATCTACTTCGGCGACTCCTATGCGACATCCGACGACACGGTGCGGCTGCCGAGTTTCGTGCGTTTCGACACCGCGCTTTACGTCAAGATCAACGAGATGTGGCGGGCACAGCTCAACGTCGAGAATATCTTCAACAAGGGATATTGGGCGTCGGCGGACGGCGACAACAACATCTCGCCGGGCCAGTCGCGTTCCTTCCGTTTGTCGGCCCGAGCAACGTTCTGATCGAACGAGAGGCTAATCTGCTGTTGCCTGAAATTTGAAGCGATGTACTAAGACCCCGTGTGGCGGCATATCGATGCCGCCACGGTGACCGCGCTTACCTCGCGGTTTGAAATCAATCGGGGCCGACCATGGATGAACTGAACGGACGCATGATTGCCTGCCAGATTTTGATCACGGGCTTGATCGCACGTGGGGGCGAACAATTCGCCTGATCCGTTGCGGTTTCTCACCGATTTTCGCGACGAGATCAGAGCGGTGGTGGCAGGAATCAACATCGCGGGATGGAAAACTCCCAGGGCGTGCGGCAGACCGCGCAGAAAACCGTCGACGAGTTGTTTTCCCTGATGAAGCCACCCAGCGTCGATTGATTGGTGCTGATGTACCAGAAAGGGCTTGATTTAAGGGCATTGTTTAGAACGATTTCAAAGTCAGTTTAGAACGATTTCACTTCGAGATTAGAACGATTCAATCCCGGAATTAGAATCGTTTTGATCTGGATGGATTCAACCATCTTTGCGCCTTCATCGCATTGACCCGAATTTCACGCTCGATACCAACCAGTCACGGGCTCAGTGCAGATTCAACTGCATGAGAATTTGAATTCGGTTATGGGGCGAGTGTCATGAATCAGGTAAAAGCACCGAGGTCGTTGCGTTGCGAGCGCGGCGATGAACTCAGTCAGTGAGACCTTCGAAAATTATTCCGGCGCAAGGTCTCCGCGGTCGCCGGTCTGATGGCCGTCGCCTCGTTTTCCGGCGCCGAAGCGCAGCAGTCCACACTTCCGCCGGTGACGGTCGAAGCGCCGGTCGCGCGCCCGCGCCCCGCCGCATCAGCGCCGACGGCGGCACAGATCAGGGCCCGTAACGCGCTGCGCCGCGCGGCGCGGCGGGCGCAGCCTCCGGCCGCGGTGCCGTTTCCCAATGCCGGTGGTTTGCCCGCGGATCGCAATCCCTACGCCGACGCGGCCGCGCCCTACAAGGTCGATCCATATCCCAGGCCTCGGGGCAAATTCCCCGAACCGATCCTGAATACGCCGAAGACGATTACGGTGATCAGCAAGGACGTGCTGGCGGACCAGAACGCCACGACGTTGAAGCAAGCGCTCCTGAATACGGCCGGCGTGACGCTCGGCACCGGCGAGGGCGGCAATGCCTTCGGCGACCGGTTTTTCGTCCGCGGCTTCGATACCCGCAATGACATCTTCGTCGACGGTGTCCGCGATTCCGGCGTCAGCGTTCGCGAGAATTTCTTCACCGAGCAGATCGAGATCCTGCGTGGACCGGGCTCATCCTTTGCCGAGCCGCGGCACCACCGGTGGTGCGATCAACATCGTCACCAAGCAGGCGACCACCGAAAAATCCTTTTACAACATGGACGAGACGGTCTCGACCGATCCGGGTGAGCGCGTGACCCTCGACGTCAATCAGGTGATCAACCCGACGCTGGCAGTGCGTGCCGGCGGCGTGTTCCAGGATGCCAGTTTCGCCGGGCGCGATTATGCCAAGAACGACAGCGGTGGCGGCTTCGTCGCCACGACGTGGAAACCGACGATGCGATCAAGGTCACCGCGGATTACGTTCACACCGACGTTCACGGATTGCCCGATTTCGGCGTGCCGTATTATCGGCCGGGGTCTACAGGATCGTCGCTGGCCGGCGGAGTACCGTTCAACACCACGGCTGGCGGCCCACTTCCGGCTTTCGGCGGCAACAGCAACGCTTTCTATGGCTACGCCAATCGCGACTTCTATTCGAGCCAACAGGATCTCGCGACCATCACGCCGAAGTGAAGATCACCCCCGACCTCACTCTCAGCGACAAGATTCGCGCCTCGCGGACGCTGCTGAACTACATCGGCACGATTCCGGAATCGCCCATCGAAACCAATCAAATCCGGCGCTGTGGACCATCACCGCCAATCCGCAAAGCCGCCGCCAGCAAACCGATGTCACCGCCAACCAGAGCGAGGCAAAGTACACGTTCGATACCTACAACTGGAAGCACACGGCCGTCGCCGGCGTCGAGATTTCGCGCGAAATTTCCAGCATCGACTCCTACACAGGCTTGACCTCGGAGTTGGTCACCGCCGGTTCGCCATTTAACGGCGCTGGATCGCAGAGCGGCGTGAACGCCCTCAATCCACAGTTCACAAACGCCTCGTTCGGGACGACACCTACGCTCAGCGGCAGGCCGACCAAGATCGCGATCGATACCACGAGCGGGTACTTGATGGATTCGGCCAATTACCGCGACCTGCTTATCCTTAATGGCGGATTCGCTTCGATGACTACAACATCAAAGCCAGCGGTTGGGGCACGACGGGGCGCAGCCTCCGGGTGTATTCGGCTCGCAAGCTGCAGACTTCCTGATGCCGACTTCAACCTCGGTCTTACATTGAAGCCGCTGCCGATTACCGCCGTCTATGTCGCCTACGCCACATCGTCCAATCCGGTGGGTGCCGAATTTGGACGGTACCAGTGCTGCCTATGGCGGAATTGCGCCGAACCTCAACGGAGGTTCGAACCAGATATTCGGACCGCAGAAGAACACGGCGATCGAAGTCGGCAATAAATGGGAATTGTTTCAACGGCATTTGCTCGTGAGCGGTGCTCTGTTCGAGACCGACGTCACCAATGCGCGAGAGTCGGTGAACGCCAGCGCGACAAATCCGAATTGTCCGATTCCCGCCGGTTCCGTGGGTACGGTTTCCTGCATCACCGCCGGTGCGGCGTATCAAGTCCGCGGCATCGATCTCGAAGTCACCGGCAAGATCACGGACAAATGGAGCGTGTTCGGCGGCTTCGTGCTGATGAAGACAGAGGTAACGAAGTCGCTGGTTCCACCGGCCAACACCACTCTCTATTCGACAAATGTCGGCTTGCCGCTCTCCAACATCGCAATCAATCTTTCACCATGCTCAGCAAATATCAGGTCACTGATATCTGGGAGGTCGGCGGCCAGGCCGTCTATCGTTCGAAGATTTACGGCGGCACCTTGCTGGCGGCGAACCAGGGTACGTCGCTGCCGAGCTTCTGGCGTTTCGATGCGTTCACGGAAGCCAAGATCACCAAGAACTGGACGTTGAAGTTCTTCGTCAACAACATCTTCAACACGGTCTACTACAACGCGTTGTATCAGAGCGCGACGCCGTTCGTGCTGGAAGCGCCGGGCCGCTCGGCATCGTTGATGCTCTCGGCACGGTTCTAACCGGCGACGCGATGCTGATCTGTGTCCCTAATGTACTGACAAAGGATGATGTGGCGGATTTCCGCCGCATCATGGATGCGAGTGCGTGGGAGGACGGCCGCTCACACCGCCGGCGCGCAGTCGGCGCTGGTCAAGAGCAACGAACAGTTGCCGCCGGATAGCGAAATTGCGCGCAAGCTCGGCAACCGCGTCATTTCCGCGCTGACGGCCAATCCGCGGTTCATTTCGGCGGCCATTCCGCTGCAGATCTTTCCGCCGCTGTTCAACCGCTATGCGGCCGCGGACGGGCACCATTTCGGCATCCATGTCGACAACGCCGTGCGCGGCGACCGCCTGACAGGCTTGCGGATTCGGACCGATTTGTCGGTCACGCTGTTTCTGTCCGAGCCGGATGAGTATGACGGCGGCGAATTGGTGATCGAGGACAATTACGGTTCCCACGAGATCAAATTGCCCGCCCGGCGATCTCGTGGTCTATCCCGCGTCCAGCCTGCATATGGTTACGCCGGTGACGCGCGGCATGCGTGTCGCGTCGTTCTTCTGGTTGCAGAGCATGATCCGGGACGCCCACGCCGCAGCCTGGTCTTCGATCTCGATACGGCGATACAGGCGCTGGTGGAGCGGCTCGGGCGCGATGATCCCGAGACGGTCAAGTTGACCGGGATCTATCACAATCTGATCCGCAAATGGGCTGAAGTATGAGCGCGCCGCGGGCGGTTTTAATCCGCCGAGAATGACAGCAGGCGCCGGCCTTCGGTCTTCAGCAGTTTCTTCACAGCGCTGGAGGCCGCGACGGTGCCTTGGTTGGCGTAGGCCTCATGGTTCTTCTCGATGTCGTCGAGGCGGTAGAGATAGTTGACCATGAACCCTGCGGATTCGCGCAGGCCCTTCGGCGAGGTATCGCCGAGCCAGTCGATCCGCTCCAGCCGCGCGCCATTGCCGAGATGGAATCGCGCTACCGAGTCGATCAGCCGGCCCCTTCTGGGTGCGCGCTTTCAGAAAAATAATGCGCCGCCAGCGGTTCCAGAACTGAACGCAATTGCGCCGCCAGTCCCGCATTCTCGAACCAGTCAGGCTTGTCCAGTTGTTCGAGCAGCGTCCGTTCGTCGTCGGATACCGGAACGTCGCTGGCCTGCTTGACCCAGTGCATGAAGCCCGGCACCGGCGACAGGGTGACGAAATTCTCGAGTTTCGGCAGTTCGCGTCGCATTTCCTCGACCACCTGCTTGATCAGGAAACTGCCAAAGGAAATGCCGCCGAGGCCGCGCTGGGTGTTCGAGATCGAATAGAACACGCCGGTGCGGGCACGCTCGATCGGCACGCCCTGCCGGTCTTCGGCCAGCAGCGGCGCGATCGCCCCGGGAATCGATTCCGTCAGCGCCACTTCAACGAAGATCAGGGGCTCATCGACCAATGCGGGATGAAAGAAGGCATAGCAGCGCCGGTCGATCGGATCGATACGGCGGCGCAGATCGTCCCAGTCGCGGATCTCATGCACGGCCTCGTAGCGAATGATCTTTTCCAGAATGTTCGCCGGGGTCGACCAGTCAATCCTGCGCAGCACGAGAAACCCCCTGTTGAACCATGAGGCCAGCAAATGCACGACGTCGCGGTCGAGCGCGGCGAGATCCTTGTCGCCGTTCAGATGATCGAGCAGATCGGCGCGCATCGCCACGAGATCGCTGGTGCCGCCCGGCGCACGGTTGAGCCTGCGGATCAGTTCCTGCCGCCGCGGCTCGGAGGCAAAATGCAGATCGCTGGCGTCCATCGTCGTTCGGCTGCGCCCGCCAGGTCTCGATCGCTTGCGCCAGCCTTTCGCGGTCCGGACCGTATTTGCGCGCCAGCTCCCCGAAGAACGCAATCCGGCCGGCTGCATCGAGATGGTGGTAGCGATTCGAGCACCTCGCGCGCCAGCGCGGTGCCGGAAGCCTCGCCGCGGCCCGATAACAGGGCCTCGCACAGTTCGATCAGGTCCGAGGGATCCTGCTTGGCGCCGGGCGATGCCGCGCGGCCAAGTAGGCTGCGGCCACGCTCGGAGATCGAGGCGAGAAGGTCGGAGAAAAAGGCGTTGCTGCTCATGTCGGGAAGGTTATATCCAGCCGGGCGGAATTGTTACATTGGATTTAAGGCGAAGGGGATTACATTCAAGCGGGCAGGCAAGCGAGAGTGGTAGACTCTGTTACGACTATGCCGGAACGATGTCATGCCCGACCATTGGGCACACGCGGTCATGACCCTTCCTTCATCGCGAACCTCGGTCGGCGTCTTGCCGGTGACCTGCCGGAAAGCGTGTGAAAACGCCGGGACGCTCGCATAGCCCAAATCAGCCGCGAGCTGCTTGACCGAGACATTGGTGTCCGTCGACAGTTTTTCGATCGCCGCCGCAATCCTTGCGCGTGGCACCAGCTTTTGAAGCTCAACTGGGTTTCCGCCGAAAACAGCCGCGACAGCGTCCGCGCCGAGGTGCCGACCTCGCGCGCCAGCGTGTCGATCTCGTGCAATCCGGTGGGGTCGTCGAGCACGATTTCCGCCGCGCGCCGGCAGCGCGGCTCCTGCGGAAGCGGAATGAAGGTCGCCGAATCCTCGGCGTGATGCAGTTCAAGCAGCGCCAGCCTGACCAGCAATCCGGTGCGACCGGGATTATTGCGGCCGTCGAACAGCGCCAAAATCGTCTCGTGCAGCAGACGCGATACCCGCACCACGAATTCGGCATCGAGGCTTGCGCTGCGCTCCTCGCGCTTGAGCCACGCCAGATCGAAGTACAGCGTGCGCATTTCGATATCGGCCAGCACATCGATGGCGTGTTCCGATAGCGCCGGTACCCACACCGCGCGGTCCGGCGGCACCAGCCAGCGTCCCCTCGGCGTCGTAACCTGCATGGTGCCGCGCGCCGCATACACCAGTTGCGCCTCGCGGTGCATATGGGTGTCGAGCCGCACGCCCTTCTGTAATGGCGCGCGACCAGATGCACGCCGTCATCGGCGATCGGACGGCCTCCCATGATGGCAGCGATTGGCGTTTCGGCGATATTCATTGGCCAAATCCCGTCAGGGACAACATCATATAAACCTATTTCAGACCGGTGCAGGAATCGCCTGCAAAAATGCTTTAAAAACGTCCCAAAAGACGCCCAAGGAATCCCAATGAACAGCCCCGTCCGGGTGATCGGCTTCGTCAACGCCGCGCATTTTATCGACCATTATTCGATGCTGATCTTCGCCGCGGCTGTCATCGTGATGGGGCCGGCGCTCGGCATGGCCTATTCGAAGCTGTTGCCCTACGCCACTCCCGGCTTCATCGCCTTTGGCGCAGGATCGCTGCTCACCGGCTGGCTCGGCGACCGCTGGAGCCGGCGCCATATGATGGTGATCTTCTTCGCCGGGATCGGTCTTTCGATGATCGCGGTCGGCCTGGTGCAGACGCCACTGCAATTGGGGGCGGCGTTGCTCTCGATCGGCCTGTTCGCGTCGATCTATCATCCCGTGGGAACCGCGATGATCGTGTCTTATGCGGACAGTCTCGGTCGCGAGATGGGCCTCAATGGCGTATGGGGCAATCTCGGCGTCGCATCATCGGCGCTGGTCACCGGCGTGGTCGGGCAATATCTCGGCTGGCGCTGGGCCTTCATCATCCCCGGCATTGTCACGATTCTGATCGGGGTCGCCTTCATGCGCCTGGTGGTGCACGAGGACCGCTCCGGCTTCAAACAGGCCGCGGCGCAGGAACGGGTGGCGAAGCAGGATATGTGGCGGGTGATCGTATCGCTGCTGATCGTGGTGATCGCGATCTCCACCACCTTCAATGCGGTGACGGTGGCGTTGCCGAAACTGTTCGCGGAACGATTGGCGGACCTCACGGCAAGCCCGGCGCTGCTCGGCGTGATCGCGGCCTTTGTCTATGTGTTCGGCGCGATGACGCAATATTCCATCGGCAAGCTGATCGACCGCTATTCGCTCAAGGCGGTCTCGCTGCCGTTGTCGTTCGTGCTGGCGCCGTTCCTGTATATAGCGGCGACCCTGTCGAACCTGCCGCTGATCCTGGCCGCGATCGGTATCGTGATGGGCGCATTCGGGCAGGTCACTGTCAACGATGCGATGGTCGGTAAATACACCAGCGAGGAATGGCGCTCGCGCGCCTATGCCGTGCGTTATTTCGTCGGTTTCACCGCCGCCGGCGTTTCCGTGGGGCTGGTGGCGTGGCTGTACCAGCAGGGCGGCTTCGTCACCATGCTGCATGCGTTCGCGGGGTTGTGCCTGCTGGTGATCGCGGCGGCGGTCATCCTGCCGGCTGAAATCAAGGTGCCGGCGGCGGGGGCGAATTAAATTCGGTCCTTCGTCGCCTTGTCCGGGGGATCGTGATCCGCGCACTTTGAAACGCGCATCGCAAGTGCGGTTCTATTTGAAGTCGTGCCGGACGGCGTCGCGGCGGCTTTTTTAACCAATTGCGTACGATCTCGCTGTGAGGTAGCTCACACACATCACATTGGCGCGGATATAAATAAGCTGGCATCGTGCAATGAAATTCGTTGCGACGGAGGTGTTATGATGCGCCATTCCCTTTTTCGCGATTTACTGTTGCCTTCTGCGTTTTTCGTTCTGGTTCAGGCCTGCGGCGCGTCTGCTGCGTTTGCCGAAAACCGCGTCGCCCTGGTGATCGGTCAATCGGCCTATCGCGCCGTGCCGGCGCTGCCCAACGCCGCCAATGACGGCAAGCGAATGACCGAGCTGCTCGGCAATGCCGGCTTCGAAGTTACCGCCGCGCCCGATCTGGCGCAGAACGATATGCGCAAGGCCGTCAGTGACTTCGCGGCGAAAGTGGCCGCGAGCGGACCCGATACGGTCGCGCTGGTATTTTACGCGGGTCACGGGCTGCAGATCGACGGCGAGAATTATCTGGTGCCGGTTGACGTCGATCCGAAACGCGAAGCCGATATTCCGTTGCAAGCCGTGCGGCTCAACGATCTCATGAACACGTTGGGCGCGTTGCCGACGCGGATGCGTGTCCTGATGCTCGATGCCTGCCGCAACAACCCGTTCCCGGCGCTCAACAAGACCGCAGGCCAAGGGCTCGCGATCGTCGATACCAAATCCGGCGCATCGGGTTGGTTCATTTCGTTTTCGACCTCGCCGGGCGCGGAAGCGGAAGACGGCGATGGCGACAACAGTCCTTATACGACAGCGGTGCTCTCGGTCGTGAAAGAGCCGAACCTGCCGATCGAGGAAGCCTTCAAACGTGTCCGTGTCTCGGTGAATCAGGCGACCGATGGCCGGCAGGTTCCCTGGGAAAGCTCATCGCTGACCGCGGATTTCAGGTTCTTTGGCGACAAGGATCCCGGCCAGAGCATGGCCGGACCGAAGCCAGTAGCGGCGCGTAGCATGGACGATTGGCGCAAGGATCTCGCGGGCAAGGAACCTAGGGCCGCCTACGATCTGGTGATCGCGGATGACTCGGTCGCTGCCTATGAAGCTTTCACCGTGCTGTATGCGCAGTCGCCCTATACGCCGCGCATGCGCTCGCTGCTGGAACGGCGGCGCGAAATGTTAGCCTGGCAAACCGCTGTCACGACCAACACGGCCTCGTCGTTCGATACGTTCCTGGCGAGCTATGGCAGCAGCGATCTGGCGGCGACCGCGCACAAGATGCAGGAGCGCGTGCGTAACCGTTCGCTCGGCGCCAGCGCCGCGCTGATGTCACCGACCAACGTTGCGCTGGGACCGACCTGCCCATGCAGCATCACGCCGGCGACGCCGCCGGTGTTCAAAAAGGTAGAACCGGCGCCGCCGCGGACCAGGCACGTCGATAAGACGACACCGAAGCGCACGTGGGGGCGGGCTCAGGTCTATTACGAGGAAGAAGAAAGCAGCCCGTTCTCGAATTACAGCTCGCCGTTAGGAGTTGGAGGCTACGTTGGTGGCTTTGGCGGCGGCGGTGGTTATGGTGGCGGTGGGCGCGGAGGTGGCAACGGCGGCCGGCGATAACAAGGGTTTCCGGACGGCGTCTTGATGGCCTAAATCTTGAATGCTGAACTCACGAGCTCGGACAGCGTCTCTGTGTCGTGAGGTTCAGTATGGATATGCCATCGAGTGCGCCGGTCGGCGGTCTGGTTGATCGCGCTGTCTCCGATGCCAGTTACGCTGGCTCCGGTCTCACGCCATCCGAGGCTTTGCGCGACCAGCCCAAATATGTGCATCACGCCGGCAGCCCCGGGTTTTTAGCACTAACGGCGCTGGGCGTGGTGTTCGGCGACATCGGCACCAGCCCGCTTTATGCGTTTCAGGTCGCGCTGACAGGCATCGGCCATCCCGTTCCGGCGCCGGCGGACGTTCTCGGCATCGTCTCGCTCATTCTTTGGGCGTTGACCATGATGGTGTCGCTTAAATACGTCGTCTTCGTGCTGCGCGCCGACAATGACGGCGAGGGCGGCATCCTGGCCTTGCTGTCGCTAGTCGGCGCCGAACAGGTCGCCAATGGCAACCGGCTGCCGGCGCTGGTGCTGCTGGGCGTGATCGGCGCCTCCTTGCTTTACGGCGACGGCGTGATCACGCCGGCGATCTCGGTGCTGTCGGCGATGGAGGGATTGAAGCTGGTCGCGCCGGCGTTTGAGCATTTCATCGTGCCGGCGACGATCGCGGTTCTGGTCGGCCTGTTCGTGATCCAGCGCTACGGCACCGGCGGTATCGGCAAGCTGTTCGGCCCGATCATGGTGGTCTGGTTTGTGGTCCTCGGCGGGCTCGGTGCTGTCAATATCTTCACAGCGCCTGCCATCCTTGCCGCGATCAATCCCGCGGAAGCTGCGCGGTTTCTGGTCGCCGATCCCAAGGTCTCCTTTGTGGTGATCGGCGCGGTGTTCCTGGCGCTCACCGGCGGGGAGGCGCTTTATGCCGATATGGGCCATGTCGGCGCCACCGCGATCCGGCGGGCGTGGTTCGGTCTGGTGCTGCCGGCATTGCTGCTGAATTATTTCGGGCAGGGCGCGCTGATCCTGGCCGATCCCGCCGCGGCCGATAATCCCTTCTACAAACTGGCGCCAAGCTGGGCGCTGATCCCGATGGTGGTGCTGGCGACGTTTGCGACCATCATCGCATCGCAGGCGCTGGTCTCCGGCGTGTTCTCGCTGACCCGGCAGGCCATGCAGATGGGATTGTGTCCGCGCGCCAAGATCATCCCGACATCGGTCGACGAAGCCGGGCAGATTTATGTGCCCGCCGCCAACTGGCTGTTGATGACCGGCACGTTGCTGACGGTCATTCTGTTTAGATCATCAGAAAATCTGGCGGCGGCCTATGGCATCGCGGTGTCCGGCACCATGCTGATCACCACGATCCTGCTGTATCGGGTCGCGATCAGGCGCTGGCAATGGCCGCCCGCGATCGCGATTCCCATCATTGTGGTGTTCGGTGCGATCGATGCGACCTTCCTGGTTTCGAATTCGATCAAGATCGTCGAGGGCGGCTGGTTTCCGCTCATCGTCGGCACTCTCATCGCATCGCTGATGCTGTCCTGGCGCAAGGGCGCGTCGGTGGTGCGGCATCGTCTCCAAGAGATGTCGATGCCGCTGAAGGACTTTCTCGAATATGCCGATACGACCTGCATCGGCCGGGCGCCGGGCATGGGCGTATGGCTCACAAAGGTCGAGCACGGGGCTTCGCCGATGCTGCTGCGTCATATCGAGCACAACAGGGTGTTGCATGCCACCGTGGTGCTGCTGACCTTCGTGTCGGATCGCCGGCCGCGGGTACCGTTTCACGAGCGACACTCCGTGCACCGTCTCGGCCACGGCTTCTACCGGATCCAGGTCAGGCTCGGCTTCATGCAGACGCCGGATATTCCGCTCAGCCTGATCAATTGCAACCGGCTCGGCTTCGATGCGGATCTGGACCACAAGAATTACTACATCGCGCACGAGACCATCGTTCGCAAAGAAGAGGGGTCGGCGATGGATCCCGTCTCGTTTGCGATCTTCTCGTTCCTCAACCGGATCGCGAGCCGCGCGCCTGATTTCTTCAAGATCCCGCATGACGCCATCATCGAGGTCGGCTTCCGGGCGGATGTCTGAAATCGCCGCGGCTGCGGCAGGCTGTGCCGCATGGGTGGTATTGCCGGACAGTTTCCGGCGCGTGCACAGCAGCAAATGCGCCGGCGTATCGATCCGGCACAGACGAATCATCTCTCTTCCGGCATGCTGCTTGCATTCCCCGGGTTGATATTCCCTCCGCTTTTCGCGGATTGCGCAGCAACAGGAGGCCCCAATGACCATTATGGCCACGGCGCCGGTCGTCGGTATCGAACGCCCGAAGATCAATTCCATCGTGTTCGCCAGCGCACTCGGAACCATCATCGAATGGTATGACTTCCTGATCTACGCCACCGCGGCCACGCTAGTGTTCAACAAGGCGTTCTTCCCGACCTTTGATCCGCTCGCGGGCACATTGGCCGCGCTCGGCAGCTACGCCGTCGGCTTTCTGGTTCTGGCGCGGCCGCTCGGCGGTGCGCTGTTCGGTCATTTCGGCGATCGGCTCGGCCGCAAAATCGATGCTGGTGCTGACGCTGTTCATCATGGGCTTGAGCACCTTCTGTATCGGGCTGCTGCCGACCTATGCCTCGATCGGCGTGTTCGCGCCGATTCTGCTGATCGTGCTGCGCCTGATCCAGGGCATCGGCCTCGGTGGCGAATGGGGCGGCGCGTCGCTGATGGTGCTGGAGCACGCGCCGACCGACAAGCGCGGCTTCTACACGAGCTTCGTGCAGATCGGATTTCCGATCGGGCTGGTGCTGGCGACCCTGATGTTCGCGCTGGTCAGCAAATTGCCCGAGGCCGATTTCGCCGCCTATGGCTGGCGCATTCCGTTCCTGGTCAGCATCGTGCTGCTAGCGGTCGGGACTTTCGTGCGATCCCGGATACCGGAGACGCCGGTATTCGAAGGGCTCAAGAAGCGCGACGGCCTGTCGAACAATCCGGTCGGCGAAGTCGTCGGCAAGAACGGAAAGATGTTTCTGATCGCGGTCGGGTTGAAGCTCTCCGAAGTGTCCTGGGTCTATATGCTCACAGTGTTTGTTGTCGGCTATGCTACCGGCAAGCTCGGCCTGCCGAAGCCGATGATGCTCGATGCGGTGTTGTATGCGCGCTGCTCGAACTGATCAGCCTGCCGTTTTTCGGTTGGCTGTCCGACAGGATCGGCCGGCGGCCGCTGTATATTCTCGGCGCCCTGTTCACCATCGTGTTCGCATTCCCGCTGTTCTGGATGGTGGAGAGCAAGAGCACCGCGCTGATTTTCACCGCGATCATGATCGCGATGATTTTCGGCCACGGCATGATGTTCGGGCCGGAATCCTGCTACTTCCCGGAACTGTTCGGTTCTCGCGTCCGCTACAGCGGCGCATCCTTTGGCTTTCAGGTCTCCGCGGCGATCGGCGGCGGCTTCGCGCCGATCATCGCGACCGCGATGGTCGGATATCTCGGCGGCACCACCGGCGTGTCGATCATGATGATCGTGCTCGCGCTGATTACGCTGGCGGCGGCGCTCGCCGCGCACGAGACCAAGGGCGCGCCGTTGAAAGAGTAACCGTGCAGTTTGGCATCTTCATCTATGACGGCGTCGAACCGATTGATCTGGCGACCTTCGGCGTGCTGTCGATGGCGCGACGGATCGCGCCTGACATATCGATCTGCACCATCGCGCCCCATGCCGGTCCGGTCGCGCTCGCCAATGGACTGAAGGTCACCGGCGGATTTCGGCATCGACAATGCGCCGGCGTGCGATCTCGTCATCGTCACCGGCGGTCCCGGCTGGACCGCGCAGGCGCAGGCGCCCGCGACGCTCGCTTATATCCGGCGGGTTCACGCCGCGCAGCGCATCGCGTCGGTGTGTACCGGCGGCATGATCCTGGCGGCGAGTGGCGTGCTGGACAACGGCCCTGCGACCACCAAGCGCGCGAGGTGGTGCCGCCGGAGACTTCGCCGATCGAGGTGATGCGCGCGACCTATCCGCAGATCGATGTTCGCGAGACGATGCTGGTGGACACGGGGAACGGTCGTAACCGGCGGCGGGGTCTCGCTCTGCATCGATACGACGTTGCATTTGATCGCCGATATGCTCGGCCAGCCTGTCGCAGATGAGACCGCGCGGATCATGGAATATCAGCGGGCATGGCGCGCCAATCGTGAAGACTTTGCGCCGGTGCTGATCGCCAAATAACGCGTTCGCAGGATTGTCGCGTCCGCCGTCAGGATTCCCGCGTCGTCGCGGTGTACTGCCATTCAACGCCGAGGCTCGCATCGGGCGATTGCTTCGCGCGGGTCAATTTGACCGACCCGAACGCCGCGGCGCAGGCGAGCGCCACGGGGGTGGGCTGTTCGACTTGTGTGATTAAAGTCACAATGCCGCGACTTGCCGGGAAAATGACAGGACGGCCTGGCAAAGCCCGGCTTTCAACAATCGTCGCAATCCTTCACAATAGTGGTGCGAAGGCTCGACACTGATAACGAGCCATGGGGAGCAACAAGCCATGTCCAATCTTTCCTTGCCGCGCATTGCCGGCCTTATCCTGGGTGTTTCAATGATGATGTCGGGTTCCGCGAGCGCTGACGCGCTGAAGGATCAGTTGTTTCCTACCGGCAAGCTGCGGGTGGCGATCGGGATCAGCGCCGCGGGCGGCGCGTACTGGTCCACCAAGACCGAAACCGGCGGCTATGCCGGCGTGCCGGTCGATCTCGGCAAGGCAATGGCCGACCAGCTCGGTGTTCCCGTCGAATATGTCGCCTACCAGAATTCGGGATTGATCACGGACCTCGGTCGGTACAGGCGCCTGGGACATCACCTGGTTGCCCAAGGACGCCGAGCGCGAGGCGAAAATGTCGTTCGGCCCGATCTATGAGGTCACCGAGGCCACCTATATCGTCAAGGCGGGTTCGACCATCACGAATTTTGCGACCCTCGATCAGCCCGGCGTCAAGGTCGTGGCGGTCAACAACACCACCACCATGCGCGGCGCGGTGGCGCATTTGAAGAACGCCAAGGTCACGGGTTACCAGACCTATGACGAAATCTTCAACCTGCTCAAGAACGGCGAGATCGACGCCTTCGCGCTGTCACGTGACCAGCTCACGGCGTTGTCGAAGAAGATTCCGGGCACGCGCGTGCTGGACGAAACCTTCAAGCAGACCGTGACCGCGATCGCCGTGCCGCTGGGTCGTCCGCAGGCGCTGGAATATGCGACCTAGTTCATGAACGAAGCCAAGACCAGCGGCCTGCTGCGCAAGGCGTTCGACAATAACGGCCTGAAGGACACGCCGCTTCGGGCGCAGTGAGGAGCTTGCTTGCTGCACCTCTCCCACAAGGGAGAGGTCGGATCGCATCGATAGATGCGATCCGGGTGAGGGGTTGCGGTCTATCGATAGACTGCACCCCGCTCCCCAACCTCAGAGCGAGCTTCGCTCGCTCGGACCCCCCACAAGGGGGGAGGGAGCTCATCGTCATTGGCGGAACATCGAGTCAATAATTCCGAAGGTTGAGTTTTAATTCGTCGCGCCCGCCGGGATTGGCTCCAGGCCGCTCTTGATGATGGTGGGAGTAGCGGCCGGTGAACCGAGGAATTTGATCAGCGCCTTGCCGGCGTCGGGTTCTTTCGACGCGGTGGCGATGCCGGCCGAGAAAATCGTGATCTTCTGCAAATCCGCCGGCAACGGTCCGACGATATCGACGCCTGCGACGGGGAGCATTTCGCTGAGCTGCTGCAAGCCGATCTCGGCCTCGCCGTGCGCGACGATCTCGGCCACTGGCGTGGCAGGAATCTTCCTCGCCTTGTCCATCATCGCGTCCGCAATCCCGAGCTTTTGAAACATTTCGGTCGAGACATAGACGCCGCTGGCGCTGTCGGAATAGGCGACCGTCTTCGCCGCCAACAGCGCGCGCTTGAGGGATTCGGAGGAAACTGATGTCGGGCTTGGGCGCGCCTGATTTAACGCAGATGCCGATTGGCGATTTCACCAGATCGACACGGCTGTCGGCATTGGCCTTGCCCTTCTTGATCAGGTCCTCCAGCGCATAACCTACCAGGATCACGACGTCGGCAGGCTCGCCGCGATCGAGCCGCATCGGGATGGCGTTGGTGGTCGTGCCCATCGAAGGTCCGTAGGAGGTAATCACCTTATGGCCGGTCTGGCGCTCGAATTCCGGCACCAGTGCGTTAAAGGCCGCGGTCAATCCGCCCGAAATCATCACCCGGACCTCGGCGGTCGCCAGCGGAGCCGGCCAGCGACAGCGCGGCGACAAAGCCCAGCGCGAGGCTGCGGATGGTTGCGGATATATCATGATGATTCCTCCCGGGACGGCTCTTGATCGGCCGCGCACTATTACGGGAGGTATCGTATCTGGCCAAGGGGGGGTTAGCCCAGGATTGCTTCACACACTCCGTCATTCCGGACGGTCCGCAACGCGGACCGATCCGGAATCTAGAGGTTGTGTGCGAGGGCACTTCCTCGAGATTCCGGGTTCGCGCTGCGCGCGCCCCGGAAGTGACGCAAGGGCTCACGAATTAACGTGCACGAAATCCCGTAGCAGCGGATAGATCTCGTTATTCCAGCGCCGGCCGCTGAACACGCCGTAATGGCCGACGCCGGCCTGCATGTGATGCACCTTGCGGTAGGCGCGCACGCCAGTGCAGAGATCCTGCGCCGCCAGGGTCTGGCCGATCGAGCAGATGTCGTCCTTTTCGCCCTCCACCGTCATCAGGCCCATGCGCTTGATCGAGGCCGGATTGACCGGGCGGCCGCGGTACATCAGCTTGCCCTGCGGCAACAGATGTTCCTGAAACACGTCGCGGATTGGTCTCGATGTAGAACTCCGCCGGCAGATCCATCACCGCGAAATATTCGTCGTAAAAGGTCTTGATGGTCTCGGCCTTCTCGATCTCGGCCCTTGGCCAGATGATCGGCCAGATCGACATGGGATTTGATGTGGCGCTCCAGATTCATCGACACGAAGGCGGTGAGCTGGATAAATCCGGGATAGACCTGCCGGAACGCGCCCTTGCATTGAAACGGCACGTAATTGATCAGGTTCTCCTCGAACCATTTCAGCGGCTTGCTCTTGGCGAATTCGTTCACTTTGGTGGGCTGGATGCGGGTGTCGATCGGGCCGGCCATCAAGGTCAGCGTAGCCGGGCGGGCGGGGTGGTTGTCTTCCGACATGATCGCGGCAGCGGCGAGCGCCGACACGGAAGGTTGGCAGATCGCCACCATGTGCGCGCGCGGGCCCCAACTGGTCGAGAAAAGTGATGAGGTGCTCGGTATATTCGTCGAGCCCGAATTTGCCCTGGTCGAGCGGAATGTCGCGGGGGTTATGCCAGTCGGTAATGTAAACGTCGTGATCCTGCAGCAGGGTTTTGACGGTGCCGCGCAGCAGCGTGGCGAAGTGGCCGGACATCGGCGCGACCAGCAGCATGCGCGGTTGTTCCGGTGAATTTTCCTTCTTGAAATGCAGCAGCGAGCCGAACGGGGTCGCGTAGACGACTTCCTCGGTCACTTCCAGTTCCTGGTTGCCCACCATCACCTTGTCGATGCCGTAGGGTGGACGCGTATAGGTAAGCGACGTGCGCGAAATCAGCTCCAGCGCAGCGGCGAGCCGTACCGAACAATTTGTCGGAGACGCCCTGGGGGACGAGATTGAGATAGCGCAGCGCGGACGCGGCGCCGGTTCGCCACGGCGCCGGTCAGATCCATATGGTTCTGGTAGGCTTGATACATCATCGACATCATCCGGAATCCGCCCCTGGCACCCAATGTGCTATGCAATATTGAAGCCAAAGAAGAGTCAAATCGCCTCTGAAACTGGCACGTCGCTTGCTGATTAACCGCCATAGCCGGTATGAATCGGGTGAAGCGTAAACAATGGGCACCTGATGGGGCGCTTCGGCGAGAAGCGGTATTCGTCGGGTGCTGTCGGGCGTTCAGGCGTGAGGGGAAAGCCATATGGCGAAAGCGACACTGACCATCAGCAGCAAGAACTATTCGTCCTGGTCGCTGCGCGGCTGGCTGCTGACCAAGTTCTCCGGGCTGGAGTTCGACGAAGTCGTTACCGTCGCCGGATGATGCCTCGGCGCGGGCCGAAATCCTGCTGCTGTCCTCCTCCATCCTGGTGCCGTGTCTGCGGCACGAGGGCGCCACCGTCTGGGATACGCTGGCGATCGCCGACTATCTCAACGAGGTGATGCCGAATGCCGGCCTGTTACCGGCAGACCGTATCCATAGGGCGCATTGCCGCTCGATCTGCGGTGAAATCCATTCCGGCTTCACGACGCTACGCGCCTCGCTGCCGGTCAATCTGAAGGGGCACTTTCCCGGCTTCAAGATCTGGTCGCGCGCCCAGGCGGATATCGATCGGGTCTGCACGATCTGGCGCGAATGTCTTGTCATGTCGGGCGGTCCGTTTTTGTTCGGCCAGCGCTCGATGGCGGACGCCATGTATGCGCCGGTCGTGACCCGCTTCATGACCTATGACGTGAAGCTGGAGTCGCGGCTGAAAGAGTATGCCGACATGATCATGGCGCTCCCGGAAATGCAGGAATGGATCGAAGCCGCCAAGGCCGAGCCCGCCGACATCGAAGAGCTCGAGGTCGAATATTAGGCAGCGCTAGCCATCGGTTGCCTGTTTGAGGGGCTTAAGCCGCGGGCACGGCTTGCTTAACTTCGGATCACGCAGGGCTTTTATGTAGCCCTTCGCGGTACGCTGCCGGTGTAGGCGCGATAAATCGCGCGACCGAAATTCCAACCGGCATCCAACGGCTTCGCGGTTTTCAAGACCGCGTTTTGCAAGATTGCCGCGGTGCAGCGCGGCTGGCGTGATTTTCGCATAGCACCAATGAGTTGTGAACGCGGCGATTTCGGCTGCCAAAATATTGGACGCTGCGCCGTCGCGGCCGAAACGCAGAGATTGGAGGGTGTCATGAATATGCATGCAGCGGTCGATCCCAAATGGCTTGGCCTTGCTCACCCGAACGGCGATCCGCTTCACCTCAACAACAAGGATTTCGTCGCCATCGATCGCAACCGGGATGCTTCGTATGAGGCGACGTATCGCCCGCAGGCACTCTATAAACCGCGTGAACGAAGGCTTTCATGCCAACAACGAAACCTTCCTGCTCCACGAGGTTGCGACCAATCTGCCGATTTACCTTCCCGACACCGGCCCTACTGATTTCCATCTTCACCTTCCACCGGGTGGCTTTCAGTTGGTTGGTCACCTCGGGCATGTTTACCTTCGATTACGACGGCCGATACTATGCCGTCAGTCCCGGCGCGGTGATGCTGCAGAGCGCGATCGTTCATCGCCAGCTGTTTTACACCTGGTCAGGATTGTCCACGGAGGAGAATCTGAAGACACCGCAGACCGTGGTGCCGGATCCGATTTCCATAGGCTATTCCGGCAAATTTCTGGAAGCCTTCATTACCGATCCCACGACCTTCCCCAATCCGACGGTGGTCGGCCCGGATGCCATCAACGAAGCGGAAACGCCACGCGTGGCCTGGAGCCACCCCTTGCATGACCGACCGGCCGATGCCGGCTTCTGGCTTCAGGATCCGCTGGAGCTGGAAGCGCTCTACAAGCCGTTGCCCGCTGGTTCGCCCATCAAATCCGCCGGGCCGGTTTATGTGCGCGATATTGGGATTGAAATTCCGAGCGGTCGTCTGACGACTGGACATATCATCGCGACCGATCCGCGTGGTCATTCGCTGTTGCCCAAGAGCGCATCGGCAACGGCGGATATGGCCTTTCTCGAAAAAGGCGAGGTCGTGATCTACCGCGTCATTCGCGGCAGCGCCGAATTCAAGAACAGTGCTGGCGAAAATTTCGAACTTGCGACCGGCGATACGGTGACGGCGGGCAAGAACGCGATCGATCTCGTGGGGCTAGGCGAGAACACCCAAATCCTCCGGCTCGGCCTGCTGAAGGGCATCGAGAATCTTCGCAGCTGGACGCCGACGCAGCGTGACGAGATCGACGGCCTGGCCGGTCAGATCATTACGCAGAAGGATGTCCGTCCGCTGCGTACCGAAGGAAAGCCGGTCGGGTATTTGTACGAGTAAGCACCGTTAATGTTTGAAGCCGGGGCCGGCGACACCGCCGAGCCGGACGATCTGGATATGGTGCGGTTCCTGAAAAGCTCGCCGATATCTAGCCGTGAACAGCGGCGTACAGGCTGCTTCGGCTGATTCGGGCGCGATTCGTTCCATCCGCGTTCCGAACCTTAAGACAAACCTTCATAGTCAGGCGATAGCGTCGGCTTCCGTTGCATTTTGGCACAGCGGCAACGCCGCCGCGCCGATTTGCTTGAGTTTTAAATCAGCGCCGCACGCGCCAGCCGACCACTGTCGCCTCGACCGCACCGCCGGATTCATGGTTGCGCCAGGTGCCGTCGATGAAGCGGCATGGGAACGGCAGTTGATAGGTGCCGCTATGGTCTTCACACAGCACCTGCACCGGCTGGTCCGGCGGCGGTTGTCCCTCGCCGTTGAATTCCGCCAACCGTCGTTCGCGCGTTGCCATTCCAGTCTTCTCCGTCAGGACGCGCCAGGCGCGTCGTTATCTCTTTTATATTCGTTTATATCCGGCTTCCAATGTTCGCCGTGGGCCGGGATGCACTCGACAAAACCTCAACGCGCGAATGAGGTTTCAGTGTGGTATCGTCAACATCTCGCAACAATTTGACTGCGATGAGCGTTATTTCAATGAGGATTTTGATGATAGGCAGAATTGCTTCCGTCGTGTCTGTACATTTTTGGGTGTGCGCGCTGACATCCGTCGCGACCTACGCGCAGGATGTTCCCGGCATCGAAATCTGTACCGTCGAAAAGACCATGGAGCGCCGCACCAGTTGCCTGCAGAGCAATGTCGATTTCCTGCAGAAGACCATCACCAAACTCAGTGCCGACCATGCGCAGAAACTCGATGCGGCGAACCGGCAGATCGATGGTTTGAAGAGCACGGTCGCGGGCCTGCAGAAGATTGTGGACGATTTGCAGACGGCGCAGAAGAAGGCGGCCGAGGATCAGAAGAAGAAGGTGGATGTTGCACCGGGAAAGGATGGGGCGCCGATGGCGAAGTAGTTCACTCGTCATTGCGAGGAGCGAAGCGACGAAGCAATCCATTTTCTATGCGCAAAGAAAGAATGGATTGCTTCGCTTCGCTCGCAATGACGGGAGGTTCCACCCCACAAAAAACCGCCCACCAACGCAAGGACTGTCAAATGTCACGCGCGCAAAACGGTCACACTGCGCGTGCTTCAAACGAAAGCCGTTGTTCATGAATCCAGCCCAGAAGGCGCTCTGGTTTATCGAAAGCCATTTGGCCGAGGCATTGACCCTCGACGAGGTCGCGGCGATCGGCGGCGTCTCGCGCTTCCACATGGTGCGGGCGTTCGCCGCCGCGACGGGGTTGTCGGTCATGCGCTATGTGCGTGCCCGGCGTCTTAGTGAAGCAGCGCGGGCGCTCGCAAGCGGCGCGCCGGATATCCTGACCCTGGCGCTGGATGCGGATTACGGCTCTCACGAAGCATTCACCCGAGCGTTCCGCGATCATTTCGGGGTGACGCCCGAAGCGGTCCGCAACGCCAGGCGTATCGATCATATCAAGCTTCAGGAGCCGATCCCCATGGACTCAACCCTCACGGACAGTCTGCAGCCGCCCCGTTTCGAAACCAGCAAGCCGCTACTGATCGCCGGCCTGAGCGAGCGCTATAATCACGAGAACGGCGCCGGCATTCCCAATCAATGGCAGCGCTTCCAGCAATCGGTCGGGAACATTCCTGGCCCGATCTGGCCTGTGACGTACGGTGTGTGCTGCAACGGCGACGATGCCGGTAATTTCGACTATATCGCCGGCGTCGAAGTGTCAGATTTTTCGGATCTGCCGCGCGAGTTCTCCAGCGTCCGCATTCCCGAACAGCGCTACGCGGTGTTCACCCACCGCGAACATATCTCGACGGTGCGCCGCACCATCAACACGATCTGGAATCACTGGCTGCCGGCGTCCGGATTGAAGGTCGCCGACGCGCCCAATTTCGAGCGATATGGCGAGACGTTCGATCCGCTCACCGGCAATGGCGGGATGGAGATCTGGGTGCCCGTGCGGGGCTGAACCTCGATCGCGGGGCTGCTCTGCGGCCGCACGTCCCGTGCTTGCTTGGCAAGCGAGATCGACTTTGCCATAACATTGCGCAACGAACTTTTTGCGCAATGCGGAATCCGCGGCGCGGAAGAAAGACTGCCGGAGGATTCCATGCCGAACGTGCGCGTTCTCGCCACCGATCTTGAATTCCCGGAAGGGCCGGTGGTGATGCCGGACGGATCGGTGGTGCTGGTCGAAATCCGCGGCCGGCGGCTGACGCGGGTGTGGCCGGACGGGCGCAAAGAGATCGTTGCGGAAATTCCCGGCGGCCCCAATGGCGCGGCGATCGGGCCCGACGGCAAATGCTACATCTGCAACAATGGCGGCTTTAGCTGGATTGCCTCGCGCGGCACCATGATGCCGGCCGGCCCGGCGCCGCATGAATATATCGGCGGATCGATTCAGCGTGTCGATCTCGTCACCGGCAAGGTCGAGACTTTGTTCGACAAATGCGGCGAGCATCCGCTGAAGGGGCCGAACGATCTGGTGTTCGACCGCCATGGGGGTCTGTGGTTCACGGATCTCGGCAAACGCCGCGCGCGCGACCTGGATGTTGGCGCGTTCTATTACATGAAGCCCGGCGCCACCGAGATCGTCGAAGGCCATTTCGGCATGCTGCCGGCCAATGGCATCGGGCTGTCGCCGGATGAAAACACCGTCTATGTCGCGGAGACGCCGACCGCGCGGCTGTGGGCATTCGATCTGTCCGCGCCGGGCGAAGTCAAACCGGGCGACGTGATCTATCGCGGCGAACGCGGCAGACCCATTGCGGGTCTCGGCGGCTACCAGATGTTCGATTCGCTTGCGGTAGAAGCAAGCGGCAACATCTGCGTCGCGACGTTGATCTCGGGCTGCATTTCGGTGATCGCGCCGGATGGCCGCATCGTCGAGCAGGTGCCGACCGGCGACCGCGTCACCACCAATATCGCCTTCGGCGGGCCGGAGTTGAAGACGGCGTATATTACGTTGTCCGGCAGGGGCGAGTTGATCGCGATGGACTGGGCGCGGCCTGGTTTGCCGCTGAATTTTTTGAACAAGTGATGACGTCATTGCGAGCGAAACAACCGAAACTGTCATTCCGGGGCGAGCGAAGCTCGAACTACGATGTGCAATTGCACATCGGAGAATCTCGAGATTCCGGGTCTGGTGCTAACGCACCATCCCGGAATGACAGAGTTTGGGTCTCTCGCAATGAAGAATCGAGAGAGGAAATATCAAATGCCCTGGCCTGATCCGGTTTCCCTCAGCGGCCCGCACGCACAGTTAAAACCGCTCTCGCACGACCATTGCGACGGGCTGACGGAGGCTGTGAAGGACGGCGAGCTGTGGAAGCTCTGGTACACCTCCATTCCCAAAGCCGAGGACATGCGCAAGGAGATCGATCGCCGGCTCGGGTTGCAGGCCTCGGGCGCGATGCTGCCGTTCACGGTGTTCGATGCCGATGGCAATATCGCCGGCATGACAACTTATATGAATGTCGATGCGGCGAACCGGCGCGTCGAGATCGGCTCGACCTGGTATGCCAAGCGCGTGCAGCGCAGTGCGGTCAATACCCAGTGCAAATTATTGCTGCTCACACATGCCTTCGAAAAACTCGATTGCATCGCGGTTGAGTTCCGCACGCATTTTTTCAATCATGCCAGCCGTCGCGGCATCGAGCGTCTCGGCGCCAAGCAGGACGGCATTCTGCGCAATCACCAGATCGCATCGAACGGCACGCTGCGCGACACGGTGGTCTACAGTATTCTTCCTGCCGAATGGCCGACGGTGAAAGTGCATCTGAATTTTCAACTCAACGAAAAAGCGCGGTAACAGCCGCCGGAATTGGAATCATGGAAACGTTCGATTATGTGATTGTTGGAGCGGGCTCGGCGGGTTGCGTGCTCGCCAGCCGTCTGAGCGAAGATCCGGGCAGCAGCGTCTGCGTGCTTGAAGCGGGCCCGAGCGACTGGCATCCCTACATTCATCTGCCGGCGGGCTTCATCAAGACCTTCCATATGAAAAGCCTGAACTGGGCCTACCAGCAGGAGCCGGGGCCCTGGACCGGTGGGCGCAGCATCTATGCGCCGCGCGGCAAGACACTCGGCGGCTCCTCCTCGATCAATGGTCACATCTATAACCGCGGCCAGCGCCAGGATTTCAACACTTGGGCGCAACTCGGCAATCGCGGCTGGGGCTATCCGGATGTGCTGCCCTACTTCAAGCGGCTGGAACGGCGCGTCGGCGAGGGCGACGAGGCATTTCGCGGGCGCGACGGCAAACTCACCGTCACCACGATGGATTGGCGCGATCCGCTTTGCGAAGCCTTCATGGCCGGCGCGATGAGTCTGGGGATTCCGCGCAACCCCGATTACAACGGCGCGATCCAGGAGGGCGTCTCCTACGCCCAGCGTACCATTCAGAATGGCCGGCGTGTCAGTGCGGCGACGGCATTCCTGCATCCGGCGATGAAGCGGCCCAATGTCCATGTGCACACCCATGCCCACGCGACGCAGATCGTCTTCGAGGGCAAGCGCGCGGTCGGTGTGCGCTACAGCAAAGGCGGCAAGGGCGGCACGCCGGTCGAAGTGCGCGCCGCGAAGGAAGTGATCCTTTCCGGAGGCACGTATAATTCGCCGCAACTGCTGCAATTGTCCGGCGTCGGCTCGCCTGATTTATTGAACTCACTCGGCATCGAAGTCCGCCACGCGCTCGCGGGCGTGGGCGAGGGTTTGCAGGATCACTACGCGCCGCGCTCGGTCGCGCGCGTCAAGAACATCAAGACCATCAACGAGCGCCGGCGCGGCCTCAGCCTCGTTGGCGAGGCGATCAAATGGGCGACAACCCGACGTGGGTTGCTGTCGCTGTCGCCGACCATGGTCTATTGCTTCTGGCATTCCGGCGAGAGCACCGAGAGTTCCGACCTGCAACTGACCTTCACGCCGGCGAGCTACAAGGAAGGCGTGCAGGGGCAGCTCGAAGATCAGCCCGGTATGACGGTGGCGTCATGGCAGCAGCGGCCTGAAAGCCGCGGCTATGTCCGGGCGCGCTCGGCCGATCCGTTCGAGGCACCGATCATCCAGACCAATTATCTGGTCGCGGAGCTCGATCGTCGCACGGTCGTCGCCGGCATGAAGCTGGCGCGGCGGCTGCTGGCCTCGGCGCCGCTCGCGCCCTATTACGCCTATGAGGATTTCCCTGGCCCCGATGTGCAGACCGACGACGAATTTTTGGCCGCCGCGACGCAGCGCGGCACCACGACATTCCATCCCGGCTGCACCTGCCGGATGGGGCCGGCCGATGCCAAATGGGCCGTGGTCGACGATGAACTGCGCGTCCATGGGCTGCAGGGCTTGCGCGTGGTCGATGCCTCGATCATGCCGCGCATGATCTCGGCCAATCTGAATGCTTCGGCCATGATGATCGGCGACAAGGCCTCGGATTTGATCCGCGGCAAGAGCGCGCCGGCGAGTGAAACGGCATTGGCGAATTGAACGGCCGGCGGTGTTCGCCGGTATAAGTTTCGCGACGACGCTGCTATATTAAGTGCGCGTTTTAGAAAGTCCGATGGCGAGGAGCAGTTTTGACATCCGGTTGGACTTTCCTGGTCTCCTTTGTGTCGATCGTGGCCGGCATCATCCTTGGGATGACGCTGCGCGCCCGGCTTCCCGCGCCAAAACTTGGCCATGACACCAAGGAAGTCATCCGGCTCGGCGCAAGCCTGCTGGCGACCTTGGCGGCGGTGGTCATCAGTCTGCTGATCGCGTCGGCGAAGTCGTCTTACGACACCCAGGACGCCCACTTCCGTCTGCTCGCCGCCTATATCGTCGAGACCGATCAACTGCTCGCGCAATATGGCGCGGAAGCGCTGCCGGTTCGCCAGTTGATGCGGCAGAACGTGCCCGCGGCGATGGACCGGATCTGGAATGAGAAAGCGACGGCTTCGCAAAATACCGCCTTCACGGTGAACTCGCTTGCCGAGCAGCTCTATAACGCGATCGAGGCGCTATCGCCCGTCAACGACGCGCAGCGTTTGCTCAAGCCTCGCATCGTGCAGGCCAGCAATGAAATCGCGCGGACGCGGCTGCTGATCTTCGCCGATGGCGACAAGCCGATCCTGACGCCGTTCCTGCTGATCCTGATCGTCTGGTTGACGGTGATTTTTACGAGCTTCGGGATGTTCGTCGAACCCGGCGCGGTGGCCTGGACGGCGCTGCTGGTGTTCGCGCTGTCGGTCTCGAGCGCGCTGTTTCTGGTGGCAGATTTGAGCCAGCCGTTCGCCGGATTGATGCAGATCTCAAAGGATCAGCTTCGGCACACGCTCGCGCCGTTGAACTGATCGCGCTTTAATTCTTGTGCGGCTGCGACCTGATACGCTCGAGCAGGGCATGGCAGTAATCCAGCGTCAGTTTCCGGCCGCCATAGAGAATGTGATAGATGATCGGTGCGATCACATGATCGATCACCTCATCGATATCGAACGGCGTCTCACCGCGCGCCTTGGCGCGCTCGGCGATGGTCTCCAGATGGTCCGTCGTAAAGCAGCGGCATTGAGCCGTGTGGGCCCCACCCGGCTGGGAGAAGACATCGCGCATCAATTCGCGGCAGGCCGGCGATGACATCTCTTCCATGAATTGCTCGACGAAAGCCCGCAGATCGGACGCCGTGGCGCCGGTGTCTTCTGGATCGCAAACCGGTCTCAAGCGCTGCACGGCGACGTCGGCGAACAGCGCGGACAGGTCGCCCCACCGCCGGTAAATCGTCGACGGGGTCACCCCGGCGGCGGCGGCGATCTGCGGCACTGTCAGTTCATCGCGAGGGGTCGCTGCGCCGAGCCGTGTCACCGCCTCATGCACCGCGCTCTGGATGCGGGCGCTCCGCCCCCCGACCCGAATGCGCTCTTTGACTGCCACGCTGTTACTCCTTGCAATCTTGCCATGCCAAAACGGTGGTCGATCTTAACGCAAATAATTTGCTTTAAGGCGTCGGCTTCCCATATAGCTAAGGCTATATATTAGCTTTAGGAGCCTCCGATGCAAGTCTGTGAGACAAATCAGCAGGGTACGGCCGCCGCCGAAGCGCTCGTTGCCGGGTCCGGGAGCGCCGCCCCCGCCCTGCCATCCAGCGCCATGACCGCGTTCAGTTTTGCGGGCGCGATCCTGATCGCAGCCAGCAGCAGTGCGGTGACGCCGCTTTATCACCTCTATCAGGCGTCGATGCATCTGACGCCGTTCTGGATCACGGTCGTGTTCGCGAGCTATGTCGCGAGCCTGCTCGCGGCGCTGCTGACGGTTGGCGGATTGTCCGACTATGTGGGCCGCCGCCCCGTGATCCTTGTGGCTCTATTGCTGAACGTGGTCGCGATGGTCCTGTTCTCGGAGGCCGCGGATGTCGGTCAATTGATCCTGGCGCGGGTGGTGCAGGGGCTTAGCGTCGGTGTCGGCACGACGGCGCTGGGAGCGGCGATCCTCGATACCAATCGCACCCGCGGGCCTCTCCTCAATAGCGTGACGGCGTTTCTCGGCCTGACCGCCGGCTCATTGGGCGCGGCCGCGCTGATTACCTTCGCGTCCGACCCGTTGCATCGGGTCTACGAGGTTCTGCTTGGGCTGACCGTGCTGATGATCGCGCTATTATATGTGATACCCGAAAGCAGCACGCGAAAGACCGGCGCGCTGGCGTCGCTGCGTCCGCATGTCCGCGTACCACCGCAGTCACGGGCCATTTTTGTCAGATTGACGCCGGCCAATGTGGCGGCCTGGGCGCTCGGCGGGCTCTATCTTTCGCTGATGCCGACCGTGGTCAAGACGACGATGCAGGTTGCATCGCCCTGGGTCGGCGGCGTCGTGGTGGCGGCGTTGACGTTGACCGGAGCAATTGCGGTCGCGACTTTCCGGGAATGGCCGGTACGGCGCCTGATCGTGACGAGTACCAGCACGCTGGGCCTCGGCGTCGCCGTCTCGATGATCGGCATCCAGCAACAGCAAGTGGCCGCATTGCTGGCGGGTACGTTGATTGCCGGAGCCGGATTCGGTTCGACGTTTTCGGGAACGTTGCGCGCTTTGCTGCCGACCGCCGAACCGCATCAGCGTGCTGGATTGCTTGCAGCGTTCTATCTGCAATCCTATCTGGCGTTCGCCGTGCCGGCGGTCATCGCCGGATTGTCCGTCCCGCAGATTGGACTCTCGACCACCGCCTATCTCTACGGCGCGGTCATCATCCTGCTCGCCTTCGTCTCGCTGATGGCGTCGCTGTGGTCGGATCGGTGAGGGGGAAGTGCGGGCACGGCACAAGCGCGCCTTTGCCCACCACTTAGGTGTTAGACTTCGGAATCAAGAACAACGGTCCCTTGCGGGGCCGTTTTTCATATTGTCCTGTCTTTCCTAATATATCCAATGATGATAGGATATATTAGATGGAAGAAGCCGAGCTCGAAGTATTGCTCTCTTTGGACGGGTCCAGCTTTGAAGCAGCCCTCGGCTATGTAGTTGAATTTTCGGTCAAACGAACGACAACGTCGGCAGAACGGCCTCACGGCATAAGCTACGCGCTCGTATTTCGGCCCTTGGAAGGCGAGCCCTACGTTCGGTTCGATAACGCCCACGCGGTTGATCGTCCTGGCGGGAGATATGTGAAAGCGCCGACGACCCACGATCATTGGCATCGAAGCGGAACCGATCGCGGTCGACCCTACACTTTCACAACTGGCACGAAACTCCTTGAGGACTTTTGGAGTGAAGTAAAACGCGTGATGAACGAAAAGGAGATTCCAAATGACCTATAAGACCGGATCAGTCGGCGAATTTATGAAATGGACGAAGAGGGTCATCGCTGATCCCGCAGCCGCGTCGGATACACCCAAGCGCTGGTTTGATAGCGACGAAACAGCAAAACGATCGCTTGGCACAGCCACCTCTCCAGAGGCTATGGTAAAGCTTCTCTCGGTTGAGAATCTTGTACTGTTGCATTTGATCGGACGGGAACGGCCTGATTCCGTGCGCGCTCTCGCGCAACTCGCTCGTCGGAAAGAATCAAATCTTTCGCGCACCCTCAAAAAGCTTCACGAGGCTGGTATCGTAGCTTTCGAGGTAGGGCAGGGCCGCATGCGTGCACCGCGTTTGGTCGCTCAGCGCGTCACCTTGGAGCTAGATTTGGTTGGGCCTGGCAGCGTTGTTTCTGTCCAGCGCCCCGAAGTTCGGTAATCAAGCGGTTTGCCTCGCGCGACTTTTTCGAGGCGCTCACTATTCGAACTTCTGCGCCGGACGACAGACTCTATGTGCCCACCCGGCTATTTCAGAGTCACGCGACTACCCGACGGGCAAATCACGTCGTCTTCCGATTGTCGCTTGTCCAGCCCCTCGGTCAAAAATATTCTGATTTTCAGAATACCCAAATCACTTCTATAATGCATGCCATCCCGTCCCACTCAGAGGGGCGTTTCGCGAACGTCACGGACGTCGGGGCGGGATGCGATGGACGCGGCGGCGCGCGAGACGGGCGAGCCAAAGCGGACGGAGAAGTCGTGTGGTCCTGACGCCTCGACGCTGGCGTCAAGTTTGTGGAAGGCAACTTTAGCAGATGACGGTGGCAAAAAAGCCCGATCACCGGGGAGAGCACGAAGGAAGCTGTTAAAACCATTGCGCGGGGAATGCTGGGTGTTTCCGGTGTGACCTGACTAACGCGTGTGCCTTTTTACGTTCTACCATCGCACACGCGGCTGCGGGCGCATCGGGCGCCCGGCATTCCCCGCGCCCTCTGATGGGAGAGGGCAGGAATTTATAGCAAACCTCGGGCGAAACGGGTCGCGAGATCGCGAGGTTGTGTCTTCTGGGATGTTTGAAAATCGAGCTCGCTACACTTCCCGCCGGCTCAGGAATGCCAGCCGCTCGAACAAGTGCACGTCCTGCTCGTTCTTCAACAGCGCGCCATGTAGCGGCGGGATCAGCTTGCGGGGGTCGCGCTCCCTGAGCATTTCCGGCGTAATGTCTTCATTGAGCAGCAGCTTGAGCCAATCCAGCAGCTCGGACGTCGATGGCTTCTTCTTCAGGCCCGGCACTTCGCGGACCTCGAAGAAGATCCGCAGAGCTTCTTCCACCATGCGCTTCTTGATGCCGGGGAAATGCACGTCGACGATCCGGTTCATGGTGTCGACGTCGGGAAACTTGATGTAGTGGAAGAAGCAACGCCGCAGGAACGCGTCCGGCAATTCCTTCTCGTTGTTGGAGGTGATCATCACGATCGGGCGCAGCTTGGCCTTGATGATCTCGCCGGTCTCGTAGACGAAGAACTCCATGCGATCGAGTTCGAGCAAGAGATCGTTGGGGAATTCGATGTCGGCCTTGTCGATTTCGTCGATCAAGAGTACCGGGCGTTGCTCGTGGGTGAAGGCCTCCCACAATTTGCCGCGCTTGATGTAGTTCGAGATGTCCGAAACCCTGGCATCGCCGAGCTGGCTGTCGCGCAGACGAGACACCGCATCATATTCGTAGAGCCCCTGCTGGGCCTTGGTGGTGGACTTGATATGCCAGGTCAGAAGCGGCGCACCGATCGCCTTGGCGACTTCCTCGGCCAGCACGGTCTTGCCGGTGCCGGGCTCGCCCTTCACCAAAAGCGGACGCTCGAGCACGATCGAGGCATTGACGGCGATCTTGAGATCATCGGTCGCGACGTAGTCCTTGGTACCGGTAAATTTCATCGACACTGTGCCTTGCTCATTCGTAAGCGCGGATGCGCTGAACGGGAAACGGCCGCCAGCCCGGCGGCCGCTATGGGAATTGCGAAAGTGATCAGGCGCGCTTGATCAGCGAGAGGATGACCAGCACGACGACCGCGCCGACGGTGGCGTCGAGAATCGAGCCCAGCGTGCCGGACGCCAGCATGATGCCCAGTTGCGGCAGCAGCCAGCCGGCGACCAGCGCGCCGATGATGCCAACGACGATGTTTCCGATCAGCCCGAAACCGGCGCCGCGCACGATCAGGCCGGCGAGCCAGCCGGCGATCGCACCGATAATGAGGGAAGCCAGGATACCCATGGATGCAGCCTTGTTTCGAAAGATGACAGCTCAATTCTAGTTGAAAAAAGCCTCAGGTCTAGGCTGCCGGGTCGCCCATTTCCGCCAAACAAGCGGCCCTGATCCGCGCCGCCGGCCCTTGACGGAGGCGGGACGCCGGGCAATCTGTAGCGTATGTTTCTGCAATTCTTCACATCGTTGCGCGATGCCCAGGTCCCGGTCAGCCTGCGTGAATATCTGACGCTGATGGAGGCGCTCGACGCCGACCTCGCGGAGCACTCGATCGAGAATTTCTATTTTCTGGCGCGGACCGCGCTGGTGAAGGACGAGCGCAATCTCGACAAGTTCGACCGCGTGTTCGGCACCGTGTTCAAGGGGCTGGAGAGCCTGCTCGACGCAATGGAGAAGGCGGATATTCCCGCCGAATGGCTGAAGAAGCTCGCCGAGAAATATCTCACCGAGGAAGAAAAGAAGCAGATCGAGGCGATGGGCTGGGACAAGCTCATGGAAACGCTGCGCGAGCGCCTCAAGGAACAGAAGGGGCGCCATCAGGGCGGCAACAAGTGGATCGGTACCGCCGGCACCTCGCCGTTCGGCGCTGAAGGTTACAATCCCGAGGGCATCCGGATCGGGCAGGAGAAGAACCGCAATTTCCGCGCCGTGAAGGTGTGGGACCGCCGCGAGTTCAAGGATCTCGACGGCAATGTCGAACTCGGGATTCGTAACATCAAGATCGCGCTGCGGCGCCTGCGCAAATTCGCCCGCACCGGCGCGCCCGACGAACTCGATCTGGATACCACGATCAAGGAGACCGCCAACCACGGCTATCTCGACGTGCATATGCGCCCCGAGCGGCGCAACGCGGTCAAGGTGCTGGTGTTCTTCGATATCGGCGGCTCGATGGATTCGCACATCGAACAGGTCGAGGAATTGTTCTCGGCGGCAAAGACCGAATTCAAGCACATGGAATATTTCTACTTCCACAACTGTCTGTATGAGGGCGTGTGGAAACAGAATCGCCGCCGCTTTACCGATCGCACGCCGACCTGGGACGTGCTGCATAAATATCCGCATGACTACAAGGTGGTATTCGTCGGCGACGCCTCGATGTCGCCCTACGAGATCATGGTGCCCGGCGGTTCGGTCGAGCATGTCAATGAAGAGGCCGGAACGGTCTGGCTCGAGCGCATCACCCGCACCTATCCGCACGCGGTGTGGCTCAATCCGGTCGCGCAGCGGCATTGGGACTATTCGGAATCGACCACCATCATCCGCCGGCTGTTTTCACAACGCATGTTCCCGATCACGATCAAAGGTCTCGAAGGCGCGATGAAGGAATTGGTGCGGTAAGGCTACTCTCGTCATTCCGGGGCGCGCGCAGCGCGAACCCGGAATCTCGAGCTAATGGAAACCCGATCGAGATTCCCCGATGTGCAATTGCACATCTGAGGTCTCGTCCTTCGGACGATCCCGGAATGACGGAGATAACAATCAATGCCCCAGACCATCCATCGCGGCATCAAGTCGCTGGTCGATGAGGCCAACGCGCAGATCGAAACGCTGAGCGCGGTGGAGGCGATCAAGGCCGCGCAGAGCGATGATGTCGTGATCGTCGATATCCGTGATCCCCGTGAGATCGAGCGCGAAGGGCGTATCCCCGGCGCGTTCTCCTGCACCCGCGGCATGCTGGAATTCTGGATCGATCCGGCCAGCCCCTATGCCAAGCCGATCTTCCAGAGCGACAAGAAATTCATCTTTCACTGCGCCGGCGGCATGCGCTCGGCGCTGGCGGCGAAAACCGCTGACGATATGGGACTGAAACCGGTGGCGCATATCGCTGGCGGATTCGCCGCCTGGCGCGACGCCGGCGGTCCGGTCGAGAAGTTCGAGCCGAAGAAGCCGAAGGGATAGCGTCACGCCGTCATTCCGGGGCATCCGCAACGCGGACGAACCCGGAATCTCGAGATAACAACTTCTGGATTCCGGGTCTGTGTGCTTCGCACACATCCCGGAATGACAATGAGGATTTCCTAATGACATCACCCACCGACGATCCGCTGGTCTCCACCGACTGGCTCGCCGCCCGTCTCGATGACCCCAAGGTAAAAGTCATCGACGCAAGCTTCAAATTGCCCGGCGTGTTGCCGCTGCCGGTGGATGATTATCTCGCTGCGCATCTTCCGGGCGCGGTGTTCTTCGATGTCGATCACATCGCCGATCGGAACGACCCGCGGCCGCATATGTTTCCAACTGCCGAGCAGTTCGCGCGCGATGTGGCCGCGCTCGGCATTTCCTCAGGCGATACGGTCGTCGTCTATGATGCCGGTGGCTGGGTCGCCGCACCCCGGGTGTGGTGGATGTTCCTGGCGTTCGGCCATTTCAATGTGAAAGTGCTCGA
Source organism: Bradyrhizobium sp. (assembly GCA_037201505.1). Classification (GTDB taxonomy): domain Bacteria; phylum Pseudomonadota; class Alphaproteobacteria; order Rhizobiales; family Xanthobacteraceae; genus Bradyrhizobium. The sequence continues at coordinate 179,706 of JBBCHO010000009.1, read as the reverse complement.
CGGCGGCTTGAAGAAATGGCTGCGCGAAGGCCGCCCGACGCATTCAGGTCAGGTCATCGCAAAGCCCGGAAAATTTCAGGCCGGGTTCGATCCGGCTTATGTCCGCAGCCAGCAGCAGCTGGTCGGCAATCTCGAAACCCATGCCGAGCAATTGATCGACGCGCGGCCGTATCAGCGCTTTGAAGGCAGCGTCGCCGAGCCGCGACCGGGACTTCGATCCGGTCACATTCCCGGCAGCCGCAGCGTGCCCTATGCGGGATTGTTCAACGCCGATACGGGCGCGATGAAATCGCTGGACGAGTTGCGGCAGATCTTCAAGGGCGCCGGTGTCGATCTCGCCAAACCGACCGTGACGACCTGCGGCTCTGGCGTCTCGGCGTTGGTGGTAACGCTGGCGCTGTATCGGCTGGGCGTGCGCGGCTCGGCACTTTACGACGGCTCATGGTCCGAATGGGGCATGCCCAATGGACCGCCGGTCGCAACCGGCGCCGCCTGATCGCTTCAGCGGCGGCGAGCGATCGCGGGTGCCGGCAGGCCGAACGGGTTATCCGGTTGCAACTGGGCCAACTGGGCCAGTTGTGCCGCCCGGCGCGCGCGCTCGGCCAACCTGCGGCGCGCGGCGCGCCGGGCATGCTGACGTTTTTTGATAATGCTCGATCCGGTCTTTGCTGAATCAGTCTTTGCGCTGTCGGCTTTGACCGGCCGCAGCGTTTCGATAGTGACGGCCGGTCCGCCCAGCGTCGCGATTTTCGTCGCGGCGATGGTGGCCTCAGGTGAAGTCGGGAGTGCCGCGGGCTCGGATGCCGCGGGGGCTGCCGTTTGATTAGCCGGCGATGTGGTGTTTTCCGACATCTCAATCTTGGTGTCGGCAATTTGAGTTTCGGCGCTCTTGGCTTCGGCAATCGACGGCTCCGCCGAAACCGACGCGGCTTCACCCTGCGCCGGACGCTCTGCCACAGTGGCTTCCGGCTTCGCGGTGTCCTGCGGGGGCGAGTCCTCTGGCTTCAGAGCCGCGATCCGCTCGGGTTCAGTCGGAGCAGTAGTAATCGCAGCAGTCGCGGCGTCCGTCGACGCATTGTCCGCAGACTTATCAGCGACAGGCGTATCGACACGCAGCAGCGCGAGCACGGGCTGGGTCTCGACCGGCTGCGCGAATACCATCTCGGGCGCGTTGCGCCAGGCCGGGGTGCTGGCAAATTCTTCATGAGCCGCGCGCAGCAAAGCGGCCGCGCCCAGTCCAAACACCAGGATCGACAGCGACAACACGATGGCGGCGAATAGAAAACGGAAGCCGGGGAGCATGGACGCGAATTCTGCCTTCGGGGATATCTCTCTTGGATATCTTGCAAAGGCCCTTGAGCCATCGGGAACGCGGTGACCACAACACTGGCCGCGTTCGCGACGCAGCGCATACCACCGGCGCGCGCGAATCAGGCTGATTCGAGAATACCGCAACGGCCTGCGCGCGCTTGTGAAAAATTGACGGCGTGAACGCCTTCTGCGCTGCCGAAAATATGTTTTCCGGGCGGTGCGGCCCGGTGGCCACAGGGGTCGTGCGCGGTCACAAATGCCGGAATTGGGCCCGAATTGGCCGGATTTGTCTTGAATGCGCCGCTATCTTCCGTCATCAGCCGTTAACGATCCGGTGTCGGCTTCGGGGCTATACAAGAGCGATGATGATCAAACGAATTCATATGATGAGTGCTGCCGTTCTGGCTGCCGTTGCGGTGGGCGGAATGGCGACTTCGCTCGCCTCGGCACAGGGCTATCCGCCGCCCGGCGCGGTTTATTCGCCCTATCCGCCCGGTGGGGCTCCCGCCGACTATCGCCGCGGCCCGCGCCCGGCGGATTTCGACGCGCTGGACGATGATGACGCAGCGAATGGTCCGGGTTCGACCGCGCTGTCGCCGCCGGGACCGGTGCTTTCGCCCGACGATCCGCGCTATGGCCGGCCGATGGGCTCTCGCCCGGTTTATTCCGACCAACGCCCCGTGATGTCGCCGGACGATCCACGCTACGGCCGTCCGATGGGCGCGCCGCCTGTTTATTCCGACCGTGGCCCGGTGATGTCGCCGGATGATCCGCGTTACGGCCGCCGCGATGGCCCGCCGCCGGTGATCTATTCGGACCGCGGCGAAAATCGCCCGCCGGCCTATGTCTATCCCGACGAAGAAGGCAGCCCGCGTCCGCCGGGCGCCATTGGCGGTCAGCCCTATGTGACGGGTGCCGTGCAGCCGCCGCAAGGCCCACCGCCTCAGGGACAGCCGCCGCTGGGAGCGGATGGCCGGCCGGTGATGATGGCGGCGTTACCGCCGGAGGAACAGCCCGAAGTGGCGCCTGCGCCGCTCGCGCCGAACCTGCGCCGGCAGGAAGTGACGTTCCCGACCAAGGAACCGCCGGGAACGCTGATCGTCGATACGCCCAACACCTATCTCTATTACGTGCTCGGCGGTGGCCGCGCGATCCGCTACGGCGTCCGCGTCGGCCGCGACGGCTTCACCTGGACCGGCGTGCAGAAGATTTCGCGCAAGGCCGAGTGGCCGGATTGGCATCCGCCGACCGAAATGATCGAACGCCAGCCCTATCTGCCTCGCTTCATGGCCGGCGGCCCCGGTAATCCCCTGGGCGCGCGCGCGATGTATCTCGGCAATACCGTCTATCGCATCCACGGCACCAACCAGCCGTCGACGATCGGCAAGTTCGTCTCCTCGGGTTGCATCGGCATGCTGAACGAGGACGTCTCGGACCTGTTCGAGCGCGTCAAGGTCGGCACCCGCGTGGTCGTAATGCCCGGTGGCGCGCCGCCGACCGCCACCGCTTCGGCGCAGCCGATGCCCGGACCGAATGCCGGGTATAATGCCGGACCTGGAACGATGCCGCAGCCGGGCGTTCCCGGCGCCCAGCCGACCGTGGTGCCGCCGCTGCCCGCGCCGGTGACGGTACGCTGAGCTGCGAGCAGGAAGATTTAAAAGGGCGCGCTGCGGTGCGCCCTTTTCTTTGTGCTCTCACGCCAGCCGTCGCACCGGCTCGCCCTTGAGCCAGCCGCCGATGCCTTCGACCATCTGGCTGTAATGGGCGCGGAAGCCTTCCTCGGTGACGTAGCCGAGATGTGGCGTCAGCACGAGATTGTCGAGCTTGCGGAAGGGGTGATCGACCGGCAGCGGCTCGACCGAGAACACGTCGATCGCCGCACCTGCGATCTTCTCTTGCTGCAAGGTTTCCAAGAGCGCGGTTTCGTCGACGATCGGTCCGCGCGAGGTGTTGACGAGGAAGGCCGATGGCTTCATGCGCGCAAGATCTGCGCGCCCGACCAACCCGCGCGAGCGATCGCTCAGCACCACATGGATGGTGATGATGTCGGCGTTGGCGAACAGCTCTTCCTTGGTGGCGTAGCCGACGCCGACTTCCTTGCAGCGCTCTGGGGTGAGGTTCGGGCTCCACGCGATCACGTTCATGCCGAACGCTTTCGCCAGGCCGGCGACCTTGGCGCCGAGCTTGCCGAGGCCGATGATGCCGAGCGTGCGGCCCTCGATCTCGAGCCCGATGAATTTCTGCAGGGGTTCGCCGGCATGCATGCGCGCGTTTTCACGGCCGATGCTGCGGGTCAGTTCCAGGATCAGCCCCATCGTCAGCGCCGAGGTCGGATCCCGGTTCCATTGCGTTCCGCAGAACACAACACCCTGTTCCTTGGCGGCTTCCGAATCGATCGAGGCGTTGCGCATGCCCGAGGTGATCAGGAGCTTCAGCTTGGGCAACGCTGCCAAGAGGGACCGCGGAAACGGCGTGCGTTCGCGCATCACGCAGATGACCTCGAAATCCTTCAGGGCGCTGGCGGCAGCCTCAGGCGAGGCAAAGGGCTGGTTGAATGCGGTGACATCGACGCGATCGGCGATCTTCGACCAGTCCGCGAGTTTCAGGGTTATGTCGAAATAGTCGTCGAGAATTGCACAGCGCAGCCGCGTCATGGGAAGGTCCGTTCATGGCGATGATGACGGTGCGAAGACGCGCCGTCCCGGGAGGCGCCATGGTCGCGCGCAATGCTCCGAGGCGCAAGCGTTGGAGACATCAAATGTGACATCAGAGCAGCGGCTTAAATCGATAGGACCGCGGGCCTCGGGGCCTCCGCGGCTTTATTGTCCCGATCTGATCAGGCGGAATGGCGGTGCGACGAGGCCTTGGCGCGGCAGGCCGGGCCCGGGCCGCGCATATAATACAGCTCCGGCCGGTAGGGGTCGAATGCCCGCAGGAAGAACTGCCGCCAGAAGGCAATGAGCCCGTTACGTGGGCTGGAGCGTCCGTCGCGGCTGTCCGCCGGGGAGGGGAGAGAGGTCGAAGTCACGGTCGCCATGACGAATCCTGTCTTTTTTCCGGCGGCTTCTGTCGCGCGAAGCGCTTTCTGGGGCGCTGATCGACAGCTTTGGCCTTATTTATTAAAAGAAAGTTTCAATTGCCGTGATCTAGTGCACACATGGTGTCGACCCCGTAATGATCCGTGGTGAACGGATGGAAAACGCCCAGTCGCGCGGTTGCCCTTTGGGGGCCGCGCCGCTACATCAGCGGCAGCAAATTTCCATAAATTCTCTCGTTTTCAGGGATCACGATGGCGCGCCAGTTCGTCTATTTCATGCAGGGCCTGACCAAGAGCTATCCGACCCGCAAGGTGCTCGATAACGTCCATCTGTCGTTCTACCCCGACGCCAAGATCGGCGTGCTCGGCGTCAACGGCTCCGGTAAATCGACCCTGCTGCGAATCATGGCCGGGCTCGACAAGGAATATAACGGGGAGGCCTGGGTCGCCGAGGGCGCGCGGGTCGGCTATCTCGAGCAGGAGCCGCAGCTCGATCCGGCCAAGACCGTGCGCGAGAACGTCATGCTGGGCGTCGCCAAGCAGAAGGCGATCCTCGATCGCTACAATGATCTGGCGATGAACTATTCCGACGAGACCGCCGATGAGATGACCAAGCTGCAGGACGAGATCGAGGCCGCCGGGCTCTGGGATCTCGACAGCAAGGTCGATCAGGCAATGGACGCGCTGCGTTGTCCGCCAGACGAGGCCGACGTCACGAAACTCTCCGGCGGCGAGCGGCGTCGTGTCGCCTTGTGCAAGCTGCTGCTCGACCAGCCGGATCTGCTGCTGCTGGACGAACCGACCAACCATCTCGACGCCGAATCGGTGTCATGGCTGGAAGGCCATCTGCGCAATTATCCCGGCGCGATCCTGATCGTGACCCATGACCGCTACTTCCTCGACAACGTCACGTCCTGGATCCTCGAGCTCGACCGCGGCAAGGGCATTCCCTACGAGGGTAACTATACGGCGTGGCTGTCGCAGAAGCAGAAGCGCCTGGCCCAGGAAGGTCGCGAGGACGTCGCGCATCAGCGCACGCTGGAGCGCGAAAAGGAATGGATCGCGGCTTCGCCCAAGGCGCGTCAGGCAAAATCCAAGGCGCGCTACCAGCGCTATGAGGAACTGCTGAAGCAGGCCAGCGAGAAGCAGACCCAGACCGCGCAGATCACGATCCCCGTGGCCGAACGGCTCGGCCAGAACGTGGTCGATTTCGAGGGTCTGACAAAAGGGTTCGGCGATCGCGTGCTGATCGACGACCTCACCTTCAAGCTGCCGCCCGGCGGCATTGTCGGCGTGATCGGCGCCAACGGCGCCGGCAAGACCACGCTGTTCCGGATGATCACCAAGCAGGAGGAGCCGGACAAGGGCTCGATCACGGTCGGCGAGAGCGTGCATCTCGGTTATGTCGACCAGTCCCGCGATTCGCTCGACGGCAAGAAGAGCGTGTGGGAAGAAATTTCCGGCGGCAACGAACTCATTCTGCTCGGCAAGCGCGAGGTGAACTCGCGCGGCTATTGCTCGTCGTTCAATTTCAAGGGCGCCGACCAGCAGAAGAAAGTCGGCGCGCTGTCAGGCGGCGAGCGCAACCGCGTGCATCTCGCCAAGATGCTCAAGTCCGGCGCCAATGTGCTGCTGCTCGACGAACCCACCAACGATCTCGACGTCGATACGCTGCGCGCGCTCGAAGAGGCGCTGGAGGATTTCGCCGGCTGCGCCGTGATCATCAGCCATGACCGCTGGTTCCTCGATCGCATCGCGACGCACATCCTGGCCTTTGAGGGCGACAGCCATGTCGAATGGTTCGAAGGCAACTTCCAGGACTACGAAAAAGACAAGATGCGCCGGCTCGGCCAGGACTCCATCATCCCACATCGTGTGAAGTACAAGAAGCTGACGCGGTGAAGGCTGGGATTTACCCCACCTTCTCCGCCAGCCACATCTTGATCAGCGACTGATATGGTACGTCGCGCTTGTTGGCGGCGATCTTGATTTGCTCGAGCAAGCCCAGCGGCAGGCGAATTGAAATAGCCGTGGTCGACGGCTTCAGGTTTGGCAAGCGCGCGCGCTGGGCCTTGCTCCAGTCGACATAATCGGTGGAGTCGTGCGTTTCCCAGAATTGCCTTTCCTCGGCCTCGGTTTTGAAGGCGGGAATCGGTTTAAGCTTGCTCATAAGCTTTCCTCTCCTTTCGGTGCATGTCTCGCGCCGATATCACCCGGACCATGGTTCCATTCTGCCGAAGGGTGAAAGTGATATGCAGCAAACGGTTTTGGGTCGTTTTTCCCAAGGCGTTGAAGCGCTGCTCTCTTTCACTGTGCCTTGCATCCTCGACAACGATCAGCGGATCGTTGAAGAAAATACTTTCCGCTTCGGCCTGACTGACATCATGTTTATCCGCACTCTTGCGGCTATTGCCATCGTCCCAGTCAAAACCCGCGATCTGGTCAAGGTCGATCATAATGTATATGCTCAGTATATACAGAGCGAGGCGCGCATGCAATATGTCTCCCGGCGTTTGAAAGATGCGCGATGGGCGCTTGCGCTCATGGTAATTCTGACCCTGTCGCCGCACCCCCCTCACGCCGCCGACGCGGCTTTCACGCAATTCATTGCTTCGCTATGGCCGGAGGCGCAGGCGGCGGGCGTGTCGCGCGCGACCTTCGATGCCGAGACCAAGGGGCTTGAGCCCGATTACAAACTGCCCGATCTGATTTTGCCGGGACGTCCCGCGACCGGTGCCGCCACGCAGGCCGAGTTCGTGCAGGTGCCGGCGGACTACATCAAGGAAGCCAGCATCATCAAGCTGGCCGAGGAGGGGCAGCGGCTGATGGCAAAACATCGCGCCGCGCTGACCGCGATCGAACAGCGTTTCGGCGTGCCGGGCACTATTGTTTTGGCGATCTGGGGCCGCGAGACTGACTATGGCCGCTACACGCTGCCCTATGACGGGCTGCGTGTGATGGCGACGCAGGCCTATGTCGGGCGGCGCAAGGATCAATACCGCAATGAATTCATCCTGGCGCTGAAGCTGATCAGCGACGGCGAGGTGACGCGCAAGGACATGCGCGCGTCCTGGGCCGGCGCGACGGGGCTGACGCAATTCCTGCCGTCGGAGCTTTACAAGCACGGCGTTGATTTCGACGGCGATGGCCACCCCGACATCTGGCATTCGGTGCCGGACGCACTCGCCTCGGCGGCGCAGCAACTGGTCAACAAGGGCTGGCAGCCCGGCGTGCGCTGGGCCTATGAGGTGCAGGCCCCGGCCAATGTCGATTGCACCATGGGCGTGCCTGAGGTGACAAAACCGATCGGCGAGTGGATAAGCGACGGTTTCGTGCCGGTGCACGGCGAAAAACTCAAAGCCGCTGAGCTGGCCGAGCCGGCGTCATTGCTGCAGCCGGAAGGAATCTATGGCCCGGCGTTTCTGACCACCAAGAACTACTTTGTGATCAAGGAATACAACTTCTCGGATCTTTATGTGCTGTATGTCGGCCATCTCAGCGACCGCATGACGACGCCGCAACCCTTCGCGACGCCGTGGTCGGCCTCGACGCAACTGCGCACGACCGATGTCGAAGCCATGCAGCGTCACCTCACGCGCATTAATCTTTACGCGGACAAGCTCGACGGCAAGGCCGGGATGAAAACCCGTGCGGCGCTCGGCGCCTATCAGAAAAAGGCCGGGCTCAAGGTGGATTGCTGGCCGAGCGAAGCGGTGCTGCGTTCGATCAGCGCGGCGCGGTAGAGCGGGATGACTTATCTTCGAATCGTCCTCCCGCTCTCCCTTTTTGTTTGCGCATGATTTCTTCGGAAAACCGGTGACCACTTTTCCGGATCATGCGCTGGATAAAATCAGCGAGTTTTTGATCAAGCGCAAATCGATCGCGGACGCCTGCTGTACTCTTTTAAAACTTTGGGCACGTTGGCAGCAGCGAAAGAGCAGTAAAAATGCGCGAGTGGCATCCGATATCGACCGCACCGTTCGATCGCGATTTGCAACTCAGCGTGCACGAGCGTGATGAGGTGCATTCTCTGGTCTTTCCCTGCCGGCGCACGGAAAACGGATGGGTGAACTCCATCACAAAGAAACCTGTTTTTGCCGATCCCACGCATTGGCGTGAATGGCTTGACTAGAGCTAATCCGGAAAAGTGGGCGCCGGTTCTCCGAAAAGATCATGCGCAAAAAAGATAGAGCGGGATGACGATTCGAAGATAAGTCATTCCGCTCTGGAATTCGAGCTTGGACTCCTCGAAATTGATCGATCCTTGTTTTCCCCTGTCAGCAGTTCCGCCAGTCGTGCCTCTTCCCGGGATAGCAACTTGGAAATAACCTGCCGCTTTGATTCGTCCGTCTCGGTCTTCAATAGTCCCCGGTAGTGCTTGATGTTGAGTTCCATGATTGTCCGTGCAGAAGTGTTCATGGAAGCATTCCAAGGTTGGCAAGTCTAACTCGAAACCTTAGCGGTGCTTGATCGACGAGGCCAGACTTGGCCGGATGAACAATTTGATCAGGATCAAATTTCCGGTTGATTTGTAGCGCAATGGTGCAGCGGCAGAGTTGATAAATCATTGCAATCTGAAGGCGCAAATGGCGAAAGCAAAAATCGTGGCGAATACTCGCGGTCCGGTTATTCGCGCCCGTGACCCGTGGGCTGCTTCGGGTAAAATGCGTCAGTTGCTCAGCGAAGAAGAGCGTGCCCGGCTGGCCGTTCTCGCATCGATTGCCCGATTCAACAAAGACGAGGATGTCTACCATGAAGGCCGGCGCGCTGATGCCGTATTCAACATCATTACCGGCGTCGTAAAGGCTTACAGGATCGCTCCCGATGGCAGTGAACATATAACGGCATTCCTGTTTCCGGGTGATGTGTTCGGGCTGTCCGAAGAAGGAAAGTACACAAATGCGGCCAAGGCGATCACGCCGGTGGCCGCCTATCGATTCCCGGTGTCTGCTTTGAGGAGCCGGCTGGCAAAGGACGCTGATCTGGAATTCCATGTTATCTGCAAGCTGATCCACGAGCTGCGGGAGACTCAACGTCACGCCCTTCTGCTGGCTCGCAGGGGAGCGCTCTCCAGGGTCGCGATGTTCCTTCAGCTATTGGAAAACCTCCAGGCCGGCAGGGGCGAGCGCACCGTCGAAATATATCTCCCGATGAAGCGGTCGGATATTGGTGAATATCTTGGAATGTCGCTGGAGGCCGTGAGCAGAGCATTTCGAGCCTTGACCTCGCGCGGCATCATCAAGAGCCGCGACCGGCGGCATCTGAAAATCACGGACCGCAATACATTCGACGAGATCGCAGGCGATACGGCGAATACATCCCAGACCGTCCGGGCTTAAAGTGGATTGCTGCTGAGCCGTGTGGCGCTCGATCGGCGCGGTGCGATGGAATCGCGTTCGTCATTGCGAGCCAACGGGTCGCGCGAATGCGCGCCCGATGACAGGCTCCACGAAGCAATCCATTTCTCAGAACAAAGAAAGAATGGATTGCTTCGTCGCTTTGCCCCTCGCAATGACGACTCATAAAGCAAAACAAAAAACCCGGCCGAAGCATCGGCCGGGTTTTTAAAATCAGGACGCTGAGATCAGCGCTGTCCGCAGAGATTAGTTGCAAACCTGGATGCGGCGGAAGCGCCAGTCGTAACCATCCCAGTAACGCTCACGAACCCAACGGCAGGGCGGACCTTCGACATAGGCCGGGGCGGGGGCGTAGTAACCCGGCGGGGGAGCATTCTGGGAGGCGATAGCGCCGCCAACAATGGCGCCGCCGATGATGCCGCCGGCGACGGCCGCGCCGAGGCCGCGCTGCGCGCTGGCCGGGGTAACAGCAAACGCGCTGGCGATCGTGGCAACCGCGACGAAGGCAGCAAATGTCTTCTTCATGTCTTGGGCTCTCCTGGAGATGATGGCGCCCTCATGTCAGCGCCGGTTTGAGGTGACTCACACGCTGTGTTCGAAACCGACCGTGTCGCTAGAAAGCGCACAACAGTCAATCCAAAGTAAACGCTACCGGAATCTTGGCCCGAAAAACGGTTTTTTCAGGCCCGAATTTAAGGCGTCCCCGAAAACGGGCGTTTCCGGGAACGCGTCAGGCGTTTGTAACGAAGATGAACGGCTCAGCCGCAGACCTGAACACGGCGAATCCGCCAGCCGTAACCGTCCCAGAAGCGCTGGCGCTGCCAGTAGCAGCCGCCGGTATCGGCGACGTAAGCGGGGCCGCCGTAACCGTAGGGCCGCCCGTAATAGCCGGGTCCATAACCATACCCGTAGCCCGGTCCATAACCATAATAGCCCGGGCCGGCAATCGCGCCGCCGACGATGGCGCCGCCGATCAGCCCACCGGCGATCGCTGCGCCCAGATATCGTTGCGCGTGGGCAGGGGCGGGCGCGGCCACGGCCGAGACGGCCAGGGTGGCGACGGCAGCCAGTGCCATCAATGTCTTCCTCATGGCATCACCTTTCTGATTGAGCAGTACAGCGGATATAGCGTTTTACCGCAGCGAAAGTTTCATATTCCACTTGAATGTTCAATGAACGAGGCCGCCATATTTAGCGACCAATATGGACTATTGCGGGGCTTTTGCGGCGCAATGCCGGCCCGTCGGGAGCGTCGGGGAAGCCATGGATGCGTGGACGGCAATCATCATCGGGGTCGGCGGTTCGCTGATCGTCGTCCTGATATCGCAAATCCAGAATCGCCGAACGCGGGACGATCGAGTGGCAGCGCTGGATCAAACGGCGGGAGAGGTGGCGGTTAGCGGCCGACGCCATTTCATCAAGACCGGTATGGCCGCCGAATTATTCCCGAGCCTTTTTAGATTCATTCCAGTCTGAATAGAGCATCAGTTTGGAATCACTTGAAAAAGCGGTTTTTCCTTTTGCATCCGGCCGCACACTTAAATATCGAATGGATACCGTTTCTCGAAGGGCCCGGCCGGTTTCATGATTGTCTGTTCCTGTAACGTCCTCAGCGACCATGATGTCCGCAGTGCCGTCGAGTCCGCAGAAGACCTTCCCCGCAATGCCAAGCAGATCTACGGCTGCCTCGGCTGCAGCGCCGAATGCGGCCGCTGCGCGCGCACCATCAAGACCATCATCGACGAGGCGCTCGGCGCCTGCGCCAAGGCCTGCTGCTCCGGCTGTCCGCACGCCCGCAACGATACGCATCAGCACGAGCCTGTTCACGCCGATCTGCCGCTGGTTGCCGCCGCCTGAAATCTGATAATCCCGCCGTTTTTCGCTCGGCCGATTCCGTCCGCCGCGGATCGGCTGCTATCGGCGCTGTACCCACCTAAATACCAGCATCATCCCCGGATAATGCCGTCAAACCGCTTACACTGGAGCGGATTATGCGGTAGTAGCGTTGTTTAGAATCATTTTAAACTGGGTCTATCCAGGCCCCCGTAGCGAGAGTGCACCATGCAGGGCGACGCAAAAGTCATCGACTATCTCAACAAGGGTTTGCGTAGCGAGCTCACGGCCATCAACCAGTACTGGCTGCATTACCGGCTCCTGAACAATTGGGGCCTGCTGGACATGGCCAAGGTCTGGCGCAAGGAGTCCATCGAGGAGATGAACCACGCCGACCGCTTTACCGACCGGATTCTGTTCCTCGACGGCTTTCCCAACATGCAGGTGCTCGATCCCTTGCGGATCGGCCAGAACGTCAAGGAAATCATCGAATGCGATCTGGCCGCCGAAGTCGGCGCGCGCACGCTGTACCAGGAGGCCGCGACTTACTGCCACGGTGTCAAGGACTACGTCTCGCGCGACCTGTTCGAAAGCCTGATGAAGGACGAGGAGCATCACATCGATTTCCTCGAAACCCAGCTCGACCTGATCAAGCGGATCGGGCTCGAGCTCTACACCCAGAAGCATGTCGGCGGGCTTGAGGGCGAGCACTAGGAATTCTGGAGGTTGTCATCACCCGCGAAAGCGGGTGATCCAGTATTCCAGAGACGCCTGTAATGAAATCGAAAGGCTGCGGCGTACTACCGCTTTCGCGGGTATGACAGTTGAGGTTGGCGCTACGCTTCGTCAGCGCCGCCGCCACGGCCAGTCGATCACGTCAGCGCAATAGAGCGCCCACCAGATCAGCACCGGCTGAAACGCGAGCCGCGGCCCGTGATAGAGCCAACTGTTGGTGATGTGAGGCAGGTCGATGCCATCGATCGCATGCTTGAAATTCGCCGGCCACACGCAGAGCGCATAGGCGGCGAATGCGATGCCGGCGTACCAGCGCAGCGGCCGCGTCAGCAGCGCGACGGCGCCGGCGAATTCACACAGTCCGGTGATGAAGATGACCTGCGGCGCGAACGGAACCCAGGACGGCGTGATCGCGAGAAATTTTTCTGGCGCCCAGAGATGACCGATCCCCGCCGCGACGTAAATCGCGGCGAGCATCCATCGCATCACCACGCGCGCGGTCGCGGAACGATCAGGCACAGTTTCGGAAGACATTCACGGAGGTAACATCTGCCGCGTTGTGGCGCCAGCCTCACACCGCATCGGCCGGTACGAAGCAACTGATGATGATGCTGCCGCGGTGATGTACATACCACACCACGGCCTCGCCGACGGGATTGCCGCGGTCGCGGATGATGGCGTGTGCCGGCACCGCCATCCACTGGCCTTCGATCGGCACCCAATAGGAACCTTCGCGAAAATTATATTCGGTGCGGTGGCCGTCGGAAATATCGCAACAGGGTACGCCGTTCGGCGCCATCACGTCCTTGAACCAGGCGCGAATATCGGGCGGAACGTTTTCGAACTGGCCATTGTCGAAGGCAAGCGCCGCGCTCGTCAGCACGGACAAGCTCGCCAGCAAGATGATCTGTGCGAAAGAGCGCATGCGATCCTCCACTGTGTCGCCGGCGTCATCGTCATTTGCCGATGTTGCGGCAATGACGAATCGTACCAGCTGATACGATTAAGCCTGAGCTATCAGTCGGATGCATGCTCAAAAAATATGCGAAGCGCGGCGCAGCAAATTTGGTGCGATGCGAAATCCAAAAATTCACATCGTGCGTTGCGGCGCGGTCTGCAGCAATTCCTGCAGTTGTTGTTTGTAGAACGCCGCGTTGCCCGTGGTGAGATGCCCGCGCGTCTGCGTGCTCGCCGGGATCAGAAAGAGCCGGCCGGTTTTGATCTGCATGATCGCCGCATCGGTCACGCCGGTCTCCGGCGGATTACGTTCGTCGTCAGCGGCATTGATCGCGAGCAGCGTCGCGGTGATGCGCTCGAGTCCGGTGGGTTTGTAGTCTTGCGAGGACTCCCACTGATAGATGAAATCATTGGCGTCCGCCGTCACCGGCGTTGCCAGCCGCTCATCGACCATCTTGTCGGCTTTGGCTGCGGTCGGCGCCAGCGTCTGATAACCGAGCGTGCCGCCGCCGGTCGCGATGCCATAGGCGGCAACCGCGTACTTCATCATTCGCGGTTGCGCGGTGTAGTTGCCGCTGACGTAATCGGGATCGTTGCGGATGGTTTCGATCATCATCCGCCGCAGCATCCAGTTGCGCGCCGCCATCTCGGTCGGCTGCGCCGCCATCGGCACCAGCACGTCCATCGCGTCGGGATATTTTATCGCCCAAAGCCAGGTGTGCATGCCGCCCATCGAATTGCCGAGCACCAGCCGCAAATGCTTGATGCCAAGGCCTTCCTTGACCAGGCGATACTGCGCCTCGACCATGTCCTCGTAATCATATCTGGGAAACGCGGTCTTGAGCCCGTCGGAGGGCTTGGACGATTTGCCGTGGCCGATACTGTCGGGAATGATGATGTAATATTTCGATGCATCGAGCGGCTGGCCGGGGCCGAACAATTCGCCGGCGAAGGTCGGCGTCAGCATGCTGGCGGCCGAGCCGCCGGATCCGTGCAGCACCAGCACCGGCTGACCGGAGGGTTCGCCGACTGTCGTATAATGAAGCCGCAACTCCGGCATGGTCTCGCCGGTGTGGAATTTGAAATCCCTCGCAGTCCAGTCGCCTTGCTTCGGGGTGGGATAGTCTGCGGCCAGCGCGGGGAGGGGAGTCATCGTCAACAGAGCCAATGCAATAATCGATAGCGCGGCGCGCGAACATTTCATGAAGCGTTCCCGTGATGTTTTTTCGCGGCCGGGGCCGCTTGCCGACGAGCCTAGCACGCCGTTTGAGGCGATCCGAGAGTCCGCCGCCTGATAAGTGGGGTCACTTTTCCGGGAAAGCGCAGGAAGCCTCTAGCGCGAATCCTCGACATCGGTTTCGGGACGGTCGCTGCCGGAAGCGGTTTCGGTGTGCCACTTGCCGTCGGCGGTCTCGTATTCGATCGCCTCGGTGTGGCCGGGCACGCGCTGTTCAGCGGCGGCGCGCCGGGCCGCGGCAAGTGCGGCGGCATGGGTCGGGAAGGCTTCCGAGAACACGCCGCTGACGGTGTAGGCCCAGCCGCCGTCGTGCTGGACGATCTTGTAGGTGACGTGGCTCATCGGGAACTCGCTTTTGTTGGCGTTGGCACGGCGACAGGGGGTGAACGCGTGGCCTATTCTATGACAAAATAGGGAGCGATGTGGGATTTTACGACGGGCGCCCCTTGATTGAGGAGAAAAACAGATGTGCCGCAACATCAAGACGCTGTTCAATTTCGAGCCGCCCGCGACCGAGGACGAGATTCACGCCTCGGCATTGCAGTTTGTGCGAAAGCTCTCCGGCTTCAACAAGCCGTCGCAGGCCAATGCCGAGGCGTTCGAGCGCGCGGTTGCCGAAGTCTCGGCTTCGGCGCGGCGGCTCCTGGTCTCGCTTCACACCCATGCCCCGGCGCGCGACCGCGAGATCGAGGCCGAGCGGGCCAAGGAGCGCTCAAAGCTGCGGTTCGGGTGACCGTTAATCGCGCTGGGCCTCGTCTGCCGCAGTGAGCGTTTCGGTAAAGTTCGGAATTCGTCGCTGCATCTGTGGAGTCTGGCGATTCAATTCCCGTCATGCCCGGGCAGAAGCGCGAAGCGCGTCTTCGCGCTAGATGTCCCGGGCATCCACGTCTTTATCCAGCAGCAAGCAAGTCGTGGATGGCCGGGACGAAGCCCGGCCATGACGAGAGAGCTAGAAACGTCCCTCGCACAGCGCTATTTCTTCTGCTTGTCCTTGTGCTTCTTTTTCTTCTTGTGGCCGTCTTCGTCCCCGTCTTCGGACGTATCGTCGTCTTCATCCGGCGCCAGTTCCGCCTGCTCAAGGACCAGACGCTCTGCGGCGGCGAGTTCGGCCGCTTCGAACTCGCGCAGGCGCTTGTAGTCTTCCCAGGCGTCGAACAGCAGATGCAGCCACGGCATCACCTGCTCGATCGAGGGTAGTTGGCCGGGCGGTCCTGGCTCGCCCTGTGGACCGGCCGGACCCTGCACGCCGGGCTTGCCCTGTGGCCCGGCTTCGCCGGCTTTGCCCTGCGGACCAGCCTCGCCACGCTTGCCTTGCAGGCCGGGCTTGCCAGGTTTGCCTTCCGGTCCAATTTTGCCGCGCGGGCCGTCAGGTCCGGGCCGTCCCGGATGACCCTGAGGTCCCGGACGTCCCTGCTCACCCGGACGTCCCCGTGCGCCCTGTCGTACTGTCTCGTCCGCCACCTGCGTATCTCCCGATCATGTCCGGGCTTTTCTTAGCAGACGTTTGATGACAGCAGCAATTGTGCGGTACGAAGACGCGCATTTGATCAACAGACAAGCGTGTCGCCGCGCTAATCGCTATGCGCCGGCACGTCGATTCCTTCAGCCAAATATTGACGGATCTTGTTGCGCAGGGTGCGGACGGACACCCCGAGCACGCGCGCGGCGCGGGTTCGGTTTCCGTCGCAACGCGCCAGCGTTTGCAGAACCAGCTCCCGCTCCACTTCGCCGACGGTTGACCCGATCAGCAGTGGCACGACTTCGTTTGGAGCCAGCGAGGGCGCCGGAGTTTCCGGCGCAGGAACATCGGACTCATAGGTCATTGACACCTCCCGATCAACGCCCGCTCCAGTCGTGGAGCGGAAACATCGAGAACCAACAACCCCCAGCGTGTCGGACCGTGCGCGGAGTCGGTTAACGATTCCTTAACGCTGCTCAAACCGCGCGGTAGCCGCCGTCCGCCATCACGATCGAGCCCGTCACATAGGCCGACAAATCCGAAGCGAGGAAGATCGCCGGGCCCACAATATCCTCGGGCGTGCCCGCGCGGCCGAGCGGCGTGTGATCGACGAAGATTTTGACGTATTCGGGGTGGTCGCTGCGCGTCTTGGCGTTGATCGGTGTCGCGATAAAGCCCGGGCCGATCGCGTTGACTCGCACGCCATCCTTGCCGAGTTCGGCGGCCAGCGCCTTGGTGAAGCCGAGTACGCCGTGTTTCGCGGCCGTATAGGCCGGCGAACTCGGGGTGCGGATATGCACGAACGACTGGATCGAACCGATATTCACGATGCGCCCCTTGTTGGCGCGCAGCGGTTCCAGAAAAGCATGCGTGACATTGAACACGCCGGTGAGATTGATCGCGATGATGTCTTCCCAGTCGTTGATCACGGCCTCCGCTGCGCCCAGCATGCCGTTGCGCCGCGCGATGCCGGCATTGTTGACAAGGATCGAGACTTTGCCGACCTGCTCGGCGATACGCTTGGCGATCGCGATACAGTCCTCGCGTTTGCTCACGTCGAGCTTGAAGCTTTCGGCCTGGCCGCCGGATCTGCGAATTTCCTGCGCCGCCTCGGCGACGGCTTCTTCGTTGGTATCGAGCAGCGCGACCTGCGCGCCCTCGCGGGCATAGCCCAGCGCAATCGCGCGTCCGATCCCGGACGCGGCTCCGGTGATGACGGCGATATGATTCTGGAGAAGCGGCATGGCGGGGTTCCCTTTGTTTTTTGGTTTTGGTTTTCTTGGTTTAGTTTTCTTAGTTTCGCGTATTCGATACAAACTAATTCAAAATTGTGGTCGCGGAAACGGAAAGCTTTACCGATGCGCGGTATTCATTCGACACCATGGATAGAAAGCTCTCGGAATGGAAGCTCGGTGTGGACCGGATCTGGTTGGCCGCCACGCCGGACTATGCCGCTGCCCTGCGCATCGTGGCCGAAATCGCCGATGCCAGCGAGGAGACGCTGCTGCGGCAGGCGGCCAGGCAGGCGCTGCCCAGCCTGCGCAACGCTTCGCCGGGAAATGTCGATGGCAATACAAGAGACGCCGCACGGCGTCGCCTGCGTGTCGTTCACGAAGTCCTGCATACACTCGCCAGCCCACGGTTCGGCAGACGCGAAGCCAGTGTGAAGGTACCGACATCTGAGGAGCGTTACCGGCAGCTATTGGAACTGCCGCTCGATCGCCGGCTGTCGGCTGCCGAAATCCACCGGGCTTATAAACATATCGCCAAGCGCGCGCACCCGGATGCCGGCGGCAGCGCAGGCGAATTTCTGGAACTGGCGGCGGCGCGGGAAGCGCTGATGAAGCAGAAATGAAGCGTTTCGGATTTGGCGAGCGGCCTTGAGGAGTTAATGTAGGCATCCCGGATATCGCTTCGCTCATCCGGGCTACGCGGTGGCTCGGCTACGCCATGGTCCGGTCGTAGAACGGCATGCACGCCTTTCTGATTTCGGCGTCGCGCTCGTCGTCGAGGAACATGATGTCGAGATGGGTCTTGGTGTTGAACAATGCCGCAAAGGTCTTGCCCATCTGGCCGGCGACCTTTTCACTGTTGCGCTCATCGTCGGTCACCAGGCCCAGCATCACGCCGCTGGTCTTGTCGTCATAGCGCACGCGGGCGAGATAGGCCCTGGATACGGTGGCGCCGAGGCCGAGCAACACCGACAGCGCCTCCTTCAGGCGTTGCTCCGCCGGGCCGTCCTGTTCGCCTACAAATGTGACTTCGGGCGCGGTGAACTGCTGAAGCAACTTAACCTCCTTTCGTGAGGCGGAGAGCGATGGGCCCGGTGCGACATTGCACGCGAGCCCACCATCTTCCGCCGATCGAACGGTTTCAGAACTTGCAAGTTCCCCGATGCAGCAAAACATCCTTGACCGCGAGCGCATGGCCGAAAGTATGGATGCGGTGGGTGACGGTGGTGTAACCAGCCGGCCACGGCGTGGGGGAAAGGGAATTGTCCCAAACCTGGCAGAAGCCGGTGTCATGCCAGCGGACCACATGAAAAGCGGCCTGCGCCGGGCTGGCAGCGGCGAGCGCGGTGAAGCCAAGTCCGGCAACGGCACAAAGAACGGAAAGACGACGCATGAAAAAAATCTCCTGGTGAGAAATGTCCGTCCCGTCGGCGCAAACACTTTGCGCGGATCAGGCGCCGGGGAAGGGGTCGCCCCGAACATGGAATGAGTGTCGGAGAAGCGCGATTGGGTTCAAGGCACGGCGGCAAAATGGCGCGCGTTAACGACGGTTCGGACGTCGCGCCGTGACAGTTTGGTGAATTGTTCGCTTCGCCTATTGCGCTGCAAACGAAGCGACGCCCTCGATCTCGATCAGCATCTTCGGATCGGGCAGCGCCTGGACCACGCAGGTGGTGCGCGCAGGGTAGGGCGCGGGTCCGAAAGCCGACGCATACAGCGCATTCATGGCGGCGACATCGGACGCGCGCGTCAGCAGCACGTTGATCTTGACCAGATCGCGGAAGGTGATGCCGGCCTCGTCGAGCACGCGCTTGATATTGCTGATGACGAAACCGAATTGCGCCTCGAAACTCTCCGGCAGCGCGCCGTCATCGTCAAAGCCGGGAATGCCCGAGATAAACAGCAGATCGCCGACGCGGGTGGCAAAGGAGAGCGGCGGGGCCGTGATGTTGGCGGGCGGCGCGAAGTGCTGGATCGGCATGGGTCACCTTTGTTCTTCAGGGCGTAGCGGCAGGTGGCCCAAGCGGGCCATGCTTGCTACCTTCTGTAAAGTACGAATCGATCCGCCTCGCAGCAACAACCCGCCATAATCCCAGGGAGCCGTTTTCATGAAACTATCATCCGCCCTTCGCGTCGCGCTGCTGGCGCTTGCCTCGATCGCCGGCACTTCGCTGCCCGCCTTTGCCGACGGCGGCACGGTGTCGCTCGTGATCTACAAGGCGGGATGGATCATCGGAGGCTCCGGTGGCGGCGGCGTGTTGAATTTTCGTGGCCATAGCTACGCGCTCTCCACTGGAGGTCTCGACTACGGCCTCGTGTTCGGCGGATCGAAGACCGTGCTGCGCGGCACGGTGACCAACATCTACCGTCCATCCGATGTCGCCGGCGTCTACGCCGCCGCGGGTGCCGGCATCGCGGTCGGCCGCGGCGCGCGCGCAATCGTGCTGACCAACCAGAAGGGCGCCGTGCTGCAGCTTGCGGGGCATCAGTTCGGGCTGATGGCGAATGCGGATTTGAGCGGGCTGGCGATCACGTTGAAGTAGGGGATGTAGCCCGCATGAGCGCAGCGATATGCGGGTTCTTTCGTGCGGCCCCCCGGATGTCGCTTCGCTCATCCGGGCTACGATGCTCTGGCTTGTCCGAGCTGCGCCCGCCGGCAGATTTCGCTAATCCGCCGAGCTTACAGCTTCCTGCATGGCGCGGCAGTGCCAGACTATATTCTCGCGAGCGACGACGAATTGCTTCAGCGGCGTATCGATGTCGTAAAAATAGATGTTGGCGATAAACCCGTAGATGGCCGCATCGATGCTGGTTGGCGCCTCGCCATGCATGTAGCCCCCCGGCGTGGGGAGCAGGGCGGCGAGCACCTCCAGATCGGCGACGCCGCGCGCCATGGCGGCATCGGAATCGAAGCGGCCGATGCCCTGGTAATAGTAACGCTGGTGGTTGAAGGCCTTTGCCTTGATCAGGCTTTCGTCGGTCAGTTCCGGGTGCTCGCGCAACAACGCCGCGCGGAATGCCGGCCAGAAGCGCTCATCCTGCCAGCGCGAATACGACATGACCCAATAGAGGTCGTCGAGGAGGCGGTTGATCAGGATATCAGTGGTTCGCTGCACCGGCCTGAGCGCGGCATCGATCGTCAGCCGATATTTTTGGGTGACAAAGGCAAGAATAGCCCCGCTGTCGCCGACCGTATCGTTGCCGTCGACAATATAGGGAAGCTGGCCTCGCGGCGCCTTCGACGCGTCCAGGATGTGCTCGTGCCGAAACCGAACACCCGCAAGACGCAGGAATGCAAATACCTTGAGGCCGTAGCCGTTGTTGTCGGCAACCCCGAACAGGGTGGGATAGGAATACAGCGTGAGCATCGGCACGTCCGTTGCGGTTTGAGCCTGACAGTTCCAACCTACGTAGCAAATGCCGGGTGGACAAGGCAGGCGTGCTCAACTTGTTGCACGGATATGCGTGTCCTCGTTGTGCGGCGGAGTGGGTTGGGGCGACTGCCCGCCGTAGCTCGAAGAGCGAAGGCTGAAGCCGTAACCCACCACTTCACGCGGATATTGTAAGGGAGAATTGTGCTGCGCTGATCTACCCCACGAGTTAAGAAAGGCTGGAAAGCAACGTATCGAGGACATCGATAGTATTTCTATCCGGCGCGCCAGCGAACCCTTTAACTGCGGCTAGAGCTTGCTCAGCTACCTCACGCAGATGCCTTTTCTTTTCTGAAGTATCGGAAATGTTCGCAACGTTCTGCAACGCAAGTGCAGCGTGATAAAAGATAAATGGTTGTTCGGATGAAAATCGGTCCTTTAGCCAGTTAATATCCGCTACACGAGGTACCATTTGCATCATCGCGATAGCGGCCAATCGACTGCCGGGAGATCCGGACCCCTTATAAGTATTTAAGGCGTCTACTAGGCTTGGCGCTAACGAACGCATCTTGACGAGCACGCGGGTCATTGCCCGGGTGCGGTTGTCGCCAGCCGGCATTGTCCGTCTTAACGAGTCATATTCTAAACAGAGCTTATCTAGTTCGTTCAAGACCGTCTGAGAGCCCAATTCGCGTGTTTGAATTTCAATTCGCGAGGCGGCTTCAACTTGTAGCGGCGTTATCGTCCCTTTTTTATTTGATCCATCTTCAGCATCGGCGACGCGGTCAAGCTCCAGCGCGATACCGGGAAGAGAAGCTTTTTTCACCCGTTCAAGTAGGTGCGGTAGCTTACTTAGTATTGATCTTAACTCTGCTCGAAAAATAAAAATGATTGCGAAGATAGCCAAGGGCCATGCCACAGCCCCAAAGAGGGCAGCGACGGCTGTAAAGAGCTTTGCGTACTCCTCCATTACTTTACTGCTTCAAGAATTGAAATGCTATCTGAAGATGTGGTAGGTTAGTTCCACTGGCGAACTAAATCAATAAAGGCCGAGCTTTCGCCCGGCCTTTATCTTCTGATCAATGCTTGGGGAAAACCCCTTGGCGATTGCGTCCTACCTCACAGCGTACACTGCCGCTCCATCCGCATCTTGGCCTGCACGGCCATTGCGCCGGTCAAAGTGGGAGCCGGCTTGCTGACGACCTTGTAGGTCGAGGGCCATTGGATCGGCTTCTGCTGGAGGTCTTCGTTCCAGATCTGGCAGATGCCGGTGTTGTCCCAGCGGATCACATAATAGCCGGCCTGTGCGGGCGCGGACACGGCGAGGGCCGAGACGGCGATAGCGGTGGCGGCACAAAGGGTCGTAACGCGGCGCATGACAAAACTCCTGAACTTTAAAAAGGCTGCGGGGCGGTGAGGTTACCGCCCCGCAAACTACCTAGCACAAAAAAGGCTCAGAGCACCTTATTGCTTTCCTTCACCTTCTCGGCATCGAGATAGACTTGGTTGCCCATCTCCTTGAACTTGGCGCTCATCTGCGCCATGCCGTCCTCGATGGTGCCCGAAATCGACAGGCCGACGCCGGCGACGGCGCGCCGGTCGGGGTCGTTCAGCGTCGCGGCGTAGTCGCGCACATCCTGCGTGATTTTCATCGAGCAGAATTTCGGGCCGCACATCGAGCAGAAATGCGCGACCTTGTGGGCGTCCTTGGGCAGCGTCTCGTCGTGATAGCTGCGCGCGGTATCCGGATCGAGCCCGAGGTTGAACTGATCCTCCCAGCGGAAATCAAAACGGGCGCGCGACAGCGCGTCGTCGCGCAGTTGGGCGGCCGGATGACCCTTGCCGAGATCGGACGCATGCGCGGCGATCTTGTAGGTGATGACGCCGACCTTGACGTCGTCGCGGTTGGGCAGGCCGAGATGCTCCTTCGGGGTCACATAGCACAGCATCGCGCAGCCGAACCAGCCGATCATGGCCGCTCCGATGCCGGACGTAATGTGGTCGTAGCCCGGCGCGATGTCGGTGGTCAGAGGGCCCAACGTATAGAACGGCGCTTCGCCGCATTCCTTGAGCTGCTTGTCCATGTTGACCTTGATCTTGTGCAGCGGCACATGGCCGGGGCCTTCGATCATCACTTGGCAGCCTTTCTTCCACGCGATCTGCGTCAGCTCGCCGAGTGTTTCCAGTTCGGCGAATTGCGCGCGGTCGTTGGCGTCAGCGATTGAGCCCGGCCGCAGGCCGTCGCCGAGCGAGAACGACACGTCGTATTTGCGCATCAGGTCGCAGATTTCTTCGAAATGCGTGTAGAGGAAGCTCTCCTTGTGATGCGCCAGGCACCACTTCGCCATGATCGATCCGCCGCGCGAGACGATGCCGGTAACGCGGCTGGCGGTGAGGTGGATGTAGGGCAGGCGCACGCCGGCGTGGATGGTGAAGTAGTCGACACCCTGTTCGCATTGTTCGATCAGCGTATCTTTATAGAGCTCCCAGGTCAGCTTGACCGGATCGCCGTCGCATTTTTCCAGCGCCTGGTAAATCGGAACGGTACCGATCGGGATCGGCGCATTGCGAAGAATCCATTCGCGGGTGGTGTGGATGTTGCGCCCGGTCGACAGGTCCATCACGGTGTCCGCGCCCCAGCGTATCGCCCAGACCATCTTGTCGACTTCCTCCTCGACCGACGAGGTCACGGCGGAGTTGCCGATATTGGCGTTGATCTTGGTCAGGAAGTTGCGGCCGATGATCATCGGCTCGAGTTCGCCGTGGTTGATGTTGCAGGGGATGATCGCGCGGCCGCGCGCGATTTCACTGCGCACGAATTCCGGCGTCACGAAAGCCGGCACCGAGGCGCCAAAGCTTTCGCCATCGGCCAACGCAGCTTCGGCGCGCTCCAACTGGACCTTGCGGCCGAGATTTTCTCGGGTCGCGACGTAGATCATCTCTTTGGTGATGATCCCGGCGCGGGCGAATTCGAGCTGCGTGATCATGTGATCGCCGACGCCGCGCAGCGGCTTGTGATGCGCATTGAAGGATTTCGCGGCATGCGCGGCGCCGACATTGCCATTGTCTTCCGGCTTGATGTCGCGGCCTTCATATTCTTCGACGCCACCGCGCTCCTTGACCCAGGCTATGCGTGCGCGGGACAGGCCAGCATTGACGTCGATGGTCACTGTGGGGTCGGTATAGGGACCCGAGGTGTCATAGACCGGCAGATTGGGCTCGCCGGCGCCGGGGCTGAGAATAATCTCGCGCAGCGGCACGCGCACATCCGCCGCCTCGTCCGGCGTGACAAAGATCTTGCGCGACGAGGGCAGCGGGCCGGTGGTCACGGCGGGAAGCGTGGTGTCGGGATTGGAGCGAATGTTCATGGGATCCTCCTGTTAAACCTGTTGTCGTCGTTCCGGACGGGCCGCGAAGCGGACCGATCCGGAACCTCGATGGGTTGATCGAGATTCCGGGTTCGCGCTGATGCGCGCCCCGGAATGACGCTGATGGGTATGCTCTCTCATCTCACGCGGCCTCCGCGTTCAGGCCGAGCCAGGCGCGCACGCGCGCGTCGGGTCCGGGATTTTGCGTGACGTCGCTGACCACAGCGATCGAATCGGCGCCGGCGGCAAAAATCTCCCGCGCTTGTTCGAGCTTGATGCCGCCGATCGCGACCAGCGGGATATCGCCGATGCGCTTTTTCCATTCGGTGATCTTTGGAATGCCTTGCGGCGCGAAGCGCATCGATTTCAGCGTGGTCGGGAAGATCGGCCCGAGCGCGATATAATCGGGCTCGGCGCGCAGCGCGATTTCCAGTTCCGCGTCGTCATGGGTGGAAATGCCGAGCGTCAATCCTGCATCGCGGATCGCTTTGAGGTCGGCATCGGCGAGATCTTCCTGGCCGAGATGCAGATGCTTGGCGCCGGCCACGATCGCCGCGCGCCAGTAATCATTGACGACGAGTTTTGCGTTCGTCCCCCGAACGATCTCGATCGCGTCGGTCACCGTCTGCAGTGCTTCGGAATCGTTGAGGCCCTTGGCGCGTAACTGAATCGTGCCGACGCCGAGCAGCGCCAGGCGTGCGACCCAGGCCACCGTGTCGACAACTGGATAAAAACGATCAGGATACGGCATGCCAGAACGGGGTCCCAATGACTGGAGTGGAAGGGGAGGCGAAGTCGCGGGCTTCCATCAGTCCGGCTTCGTAAGCGGTGCGTCCGGCCTCGACGCCGGACTTGAAAGCGCTGGCCATCGCGACGGGATCGGCAGCCTTGGCGATGGCGGTGTTGAGCAGCACGGCGTCGTAGCCGAGTTCGAATGCCTGTGCGGCGTGCGACGGCGCGCCGAGGCCGGCATCGACCACCAGCGTGATATCAGGCAGGCGGTCGCGCAGCAGCTTCAACGCGTCGCGGTTGATGATGCCCTTGGCGCTGCCGATCGGCGCGGCCCACGGCATCACCACCTTGCAACCGGCATCGACCAGCCGCATCGCGACGCCGAGGTCTTCGGTGCAATAGGGAAATACTTCAAAGCCGTCCTTGATCAGGATGTCGGCGGCTTCAACGAGGCCGACCACGTCGGGTTGCAGCGTGTCGTTGTCGGCGATGACTTCGAGCTTGATCCAGGGTGTCCCGAACAGCTCGCGCGCCAGCTTCGCCGTGGTCACCGCCTCGCGCACGCTGCGGCAGCCCGCGGTGTTGGGCAACACGGTTACATCGAGCTCACGGATCAGCGACCAGAACGCATCGCCGGTCTTGCCGCCGGCACTCTCCCGCCGCAGCGCCACCGTGACGATCTGCGCGCCGGATGCACGTATGGCGGCCTGCATGATCGCCGGCGACGGATACAGCGCGCTGCCAATCAAAAGGCGTGAGGAAAATTCGCGGTCGTAGAATTTCAGCATGGGTAGCTTCCCAACTCGTCGTCCCGGCGTACGCCGGGACCCATACGCCGTGTCCTACCGTTGCGGCACAGTGTGAGAGACCTTTCGTCACCACGTCCGCCGGTGGCTATGGGTCCCGGCGTTCGCCGGGACGACGGAGAGAGATTTGCGCGAGCGCCGAAGCAAAAAGCTTCCATCTTCACCCTCCCTGCCTGGGCGTAATGATCTCAATCTCGTCGCCGTTCTTGAGCGGCGTTTGTGCCCAGCGGCTGCGCGGCAGCACGTCGTAGTTCAGGGCGATCGCGAAATGCGTGCCTTCATATTCGAGTTCGCCGAGCAGCGCATCGACGTGGCTGGAGGCGATCTCCCGCTGCTCACCGTTGACGATCACGCGCATTGCATCACCTCATTGTCGATCACACCGCGCTCGACATAACCTAGCGTCAGCTCCGCCAGCGCCGGCGCCAGCAGGAAGCCGTGGCGATAAAGGCCGTTGACCGCGATCTTCTGGTTGTGAACCGCGATGCGCGGCAGATTGTCCGGATAGGCCGGGCGTAGCCCGGAGCCGAATTCGACGATGCGCGCCTCGCCGAATGCCGGATGCACGGCATAGGCCGCGCCCAGCAATTCCAGCGCGGAGCGCACGCTGACGCCGGTGTCTTCGGCTTCAATTGAAGTGGCGCCGAGCATGAAACGGCCGTCGCCGCGCGGAATCACATAAAGCGGCCAGCGCGGATGGATCAGCCGCACCGGACGCGACAGTTCGACCTCATTCGTCTCGATGATGATCATCTCGCCCTTGACGCCGCGCAGCTCAGCTTGCGTGTCGCGCGCTGCAAGGCCCCGGCAATCGATCACGATGCCGTCGATGTCCTGGGGATTTGGATCGCTGTCGAATTTGATGGTGCCGCCGGCCGCCGCCAGCCGCGCATGCAATTGCGGCAGCACCCGCCGTGGCTCGACATGGCCTTCATCGGCATAGAACAGGCCATCACGAAAACGGCCTTCCAGCGACGGCTCGATCTCGCTGATGCCGCGCGCATCGAGCCGGCGATGGCCTGACGTGAGCTTGGCGAAACGCTCAAAATCAGCACGGTCGCGCGCATGCGCCACCACCAGCGAGCCATTAAAGGGAGTCTGCGGAAAATGTTCGCGCCACAGATCGAGCGAACGGATGCCGAGCCGGACGATCACGGGCTCGGACGCCTCGGCTTCGCACCAGGGTGCCAGCATGCCACCGGCCCAGTGGCTGGTCGATTGCATCATCTCAGAGCCGCTGCGCTCGTGTAGCGTCACGCTATGGCCGGCCTGTGCGAACCACAGCGCCTGCCATGCGCCCGCAATGCCCGCGCCGATCACGGAAACCGGGGATTCGCTTTTCGATGCGACGGGCGAACGCCCGCGCTGTGGGTCTGAACTCTGGTACATCCCTGTCCCTTCGCCGGCATGACCCGGATCAGGTTCAAAGGGTCACCGCGGTCCCTGGCTCTACCAGCAGGATTTTGTCCTGCGTGCAGGGTTTGAGCGTGCGGTCTCTCAGCTCCTCATCGGAGCTCCCCTCGGAACAGGTCCAATGTAAACCGATGCGGGGGGGTGTCAACGCGCGTTCATGGGAACCACACCTGATTATCGTGCCCCCCGTGTCCCGGGCGCGGTGCAGCGTCCTTCACGCTGCTCCGCAGAACCGGGATCCACAGCCACAGCCACGCTCTAGAAGATGGACCCCGGATCAGCAGCGCACCACGCCGCCAAGAGCGGCGCAGTGCACTGCATCCGGGGAACGCATCCTATTTCGCGGGACTCTGCTCTGCTTCTGTTGCAGCCTGCGCCTTCTCCAGTTCCTTCGGCGGTGCACTGGCGGCCACGGATACGGCTTCCTTGCGATGTTCGAGGCGCTGGCGTTTGGCGACCTGGTAATAGCCGGCGGCGTAATAAGACACCGCGCGGTCGTGATCGCCGTTGGCGGCGCGGTAGGCGCCGGCGAGGTATTTCACCGCATAGGTGAGATTGGTATTGGGATCGCGCAGCCCTTCGGCGGTCCCGGTATAGCCGA
Organism: Bradyrhizobium sp.; assembly: GCA_037201505.1. Taxonomy (GTDB): domain Bacteria; phylum Pseudomonadota; class Alphaproteobacteria; order Rhizobiales; family Xanthobacteraceae; genus Bradyrhizobium. The sequence continues at coordinate 152,257 of JBBCHO010000009.1, read as the reverse complement.
GGCCCCGCGCGGTCGGCAGCTTGATCTGCATCAGGCCAATCGCGCCGCCGTGTCCGAGCAGATCAGGCTGATAGCGGCTTTCCCGCACGATCACCCGATGCACCAGCGCTTCCGGCACCAGATTGGCCTTGGCGTGCTTGGCGACCAGCGCATCATATTCGGCTTTGCCGGCCAGCGCGGTTTGCGGCAGTGCCAGCATTGCGATGGCGGGAAGCCAAGCGAGGGATAGCGATCGTTTCATCAGAGAATGCCCCGGAGACGGCCCGTTATGGTGGCGGAACCGTTAACGCACCGGGAATGCCGCATGGATGTGGCAAAAACCCGGCATGGCGAGGTTTTTGCCCGCCTTTTGCTCAGTTCTGGCGGGTTTTTGGCGGCATTCGCCGCAGCGGGTTTTACCAAGAATTATGCCCTGGCGTGCTTCGATCGGCCGGAAAACTTTCGGGAAAATCCGGCCACGCGCATGACCCTGTCCGTCACCCATAGCGCCGAGCGCGCCAATTCGCTGCGCGGCCTGCTGCCGTTGTGGGTCGGCGTCTTCGTCTATGTGCTGCTGGTGCTGGCCGGGAATAGCCTGCTGCGCGATCCCGACACGATGTGGCACATCACCGTCGGCCAGTGGATGCTGGATAATCATGCGGTCCCGCATACCGACATCTATTCCCTGACCATGCGCGGCCAGCCCTGGATTTCGATGCAGTGGGTGGCCGAGGTGCTCTATGCGAAAGCCTATTCACTGTTCGGCTGGAGCGGGCCGGTGGCGCTGGCCGCCGCGGGGAGTGCGCTGACCTTCGCGCTGCTGACGAAATTCCTGACGCGGCATCTGAACGACAGCACGGCGCTGGTGTTCGTCGCTGCGGCGCTGGCGCTGACAATGGGGCATTTGCTGGCGCGGCCGCATGTGCTGGCGCTGCCGGTGATGATCGCCTGGGTCGGCGGACTGATCGACGCGGCGGACCGGCGCGCGGCGCCATCCTTCTGGCTGCTGCCGCTGATCACGCTGTGGGCCAATCTGCATGGCGGGTTCATCCTCGGACTGATGCTGGGGGGGCCAATCGCGCTCGATGCGGTCGTCGGCGCCGATGCAGCATCGCGAAAATCGCTGGCGCTGCGCTGGGCGATATTCGGATTGGCCGCGCTGGTCGCTGCGTGCTGCACGCCCTATGGCTGGAATTCGATGCTGGCGTCGAAGAACATCCTGTCGCTCGGCAGCGTGTTGTTGTTGATCAGCGAATGGCTGCCGGCCGATTTCAGCAGCCTTGGCGCGTTCGAAATCTGCCTGTTGATGGGGCTGGGTATGGTGCTGCTGTACGGCATCAAGCTGCCGCCGACGCGCATATTGCTGCTGCTGGGATTGCTGCATATGGCGCTGGCCCAGGGCCGCTCCGCCGAAACGCTGGCGCTGCTGGGCCCGATGGTGCTCGCCGTGCCGCTGGCCCGACAGATCGGCGGCGCAGAGGCTTCATCTTCGAGCGGCGCATCGATGCCGCGCGGCCTATTGTTCGCCGGCATCGCCATCGTGCTGATGGTGGCAACGCTGGCCTATGGTTCGGTCGTCCGCTTCAAACCCGATCCCCGGCAAGCGCCGGTCGCGGCGGTCGCGGTGCTGAAGCAGATGAATCTGACCCGCGTGCTCAACGATTACGATTTCGGCAGCTATCTGATCGCCAACGGCGTCGCGCCGTTCATCGACGGCCGCACCGATCTTTATGGCGAGAAGTTCTTCATCGACCACAACAACGCGATCATGTCGCTGGAGCCGAACGCGCTGTTTCGTTTGCTCGATGAATACAAGATCGAGGCGGTGCTGCTGCGGACGACGAGGCCGGGGCCCAAGCTGCTCGATCACGTCGACGGCTGGCAGAAGGTCTATTCCGACGACATCGCGACGCTTCACGTCCGCGTGCCCGGCGCGATGCATACGGCGGAGCCGCCGGTGAAATAATTTTCGCTGGACCTATTCCATTCGCCGTTCAAAAGACTCAAATCTCTCCCAGGAATTCGGCGCGACGACGCGGTCACACGCGACAGCAAAGCTGTCCTATCCGCCGTCGCGCGCCATTCGATTCAAAAAACCAAAAAGGGAGATGCGTCATGGCCAGCATGGACTCTGGTTTTTTGCCTCTCGGAAATCCCTGCGCCCAATGCGGCAAGCCGATCGCCGCCCCGGAATGGATCGAATCCGCGCCGCGCCGCACCGCCTATCTCTGGCATTGCCGGGCCTGCGACTACCGCTTCGAGGCGGTGGCGTTCTTTGAGGATGCACGGCAGGACCACGAAGCGCTGGCGGCTTGACTTCGGTTGCTCCATCCTTCGAGACGACGCTGGGCGGTAATTCTGTAGCCCGGATGAGCGCAGCGACATCCGGGGCCGGTGTCTGTGTGCTCCCGGATATCGCTGCGCTCATCCGGGCTACGGTCCGTCCTCATCAAGAGGCCGCCGCGAATTGCCGGGTGGGCTGGCGCACCGGCAATTCGATGCGCACGATCAGTCCGTGCGGCTGGCGGTCAAGAAGCGAAAGCGTGCCGCCATGCGCCAGCACAACGGCGCGCGCGATCGAGAGTCCGAGGCCGAAGCCCGCGGTTTCATCCATGTTCCTGGCGTCATCGCCGCGCACGAAGGGTTCCAGCATCACATCCTTGCGCGCATCGGAAATGCCGGGACCGTCATCCTCGACCTCGATCGTCACGATATCCGGCGACACGCGAAGGCGAATGGTGGCGACCGCGCCGAACCGGGCGGCGTTCTCGACAAGGTTGGTGACGCTGCGATGCAGATCGTCCGGCCGCACCGTCGCCATCACGTGGGCGGGACCATCGTAAATCACCTTATGCCCCATATCCGTGAACTGGTCGGTAATCAGTTGCAGCGTGGAGGCGATGTCGGTCAGCGTCATGGCTTCGAGCTTGCGGTCGTTGCGCAAAAAGGAAAGCACGGATTCCAGCATCGATCGCATCTGGTCGAGATCGCTCAGCATCCGGTGACGATGCATCGTCCTCGATGAATTCCGAGCGCAGTCGCATGCGGGTGATCGGCGTGCGCAAATCGTGGCTGATCGCCGCCAGCATCCTGGTGCGGTCGTCAATGAGAGTCGTGATCCGCTCCCGCATCCGGTTGAGTGCCTTGGCGACCGAGCGAATTTCCTCTGGGCCCCGTTCGGGCAGCGGCGGGGCCGCGCCATTCAGGCTGAAATTCTCCGCCGCCTTCGCGATCGATGACAGCGGCGCGGTCAAGGCGCGGGCGGCCCACAACCCAAGTATGCTGACGCTGACGATCGCGAACAGCAAGGTGATCAGCCACGGCCCGGCCCAGAACGGACGTTGCCGCAGATCGGGTAAGATCTTTGCGGAAACCATCGCGCCGTCGGGCAGCGCGATGCCGACGCGGTGGTTGTCGCCGTCATGTGCGAGCGGAAATATCCGGTAGCTGGCGTCGAGCCGGCGATGCAGGCTGCGCAGATCAGGTCGATCCAGATCCCTGGCGGCGGGAACGGGACCCGGCGGCAGGCTTTCGATATCGAGTTGTGGAAACGCCCGCGCGACATCGGCATAGAGCCGTGGCCGCTCGGCCGCGGCCGCCGAGCCCAGAAGCTGCACCGCCGCGGCAAGTTGCGCGTGACCGCGGTCGATCGTGGGATCGGGCGGCTCCGGCCGGCTGAGGAGGAAGGTTGCGGTGAGGATCAGGTGGATCGCGACGATCGAGGCGATCACCAAAGCGGCGATTTGCCCGCTGATGTTCTTCAGGTTCAGGAAGCTCACCAGCCTCATGACGGGCTGTCTGCCGGCATCGGAAGCGGCTCCACCGCGGGCGTGAACATGTAGCCGCCGGAGCGCACCGTCTTGATCATGGTGGCGTCCGCCGGATCGGGCTCGATCTTGCGCCGGATGCGGCTGACCAGCACGTCGATGCTACGCTCGAACGAACCGGCGTTGCGCCCCTGCGTGAGATCGAGCAGGCTGTCGCGCGACAGCACGCGGCCCGGCCGCTCGCAGAAGGTTCGCAGCAGATCGAATTCGGCGCTGGTCATCGCGACGCGCGCGCCGGCCGGATTGCGCAGCTCGCGCAACCTGAAATCGATCCGCCATCCGAGGAAAGTAAGCGTGGTCGCGCCATTGGCCGCGCTGACGGTTTGCGCGGCGGCCTGGCGGCGCAGCACCGCGTTGATGCGGGCGAGCAATTCGCGCGGGTTGAACGGCTTCGGCAGATAGTCGTCCGCGCCCATCTCGAGGCCGAGGATCCGGTCGACGTCCTCGCCGCGCGCGGTGAGCATGATGATCGGTATCTGCGATTCCGCGCGGATCTTGCGGCACAGGCTGAGGCCATCTTCGCCCGGCAGCATCACATCGAGAATGACGAGATCGACGCGATGATCGGTCATCGCGCGGACCATCTCGCGTCCGTCGTTCGCGGTCATCACGTTGCACGCATTGCTGCGCAGATATTTCGCGATCAGCGCGCGCGTTTCGCGGTCGTCTTCAACAACCAGGATATTGGGTGATGCTGTAACCATGCCGAGCCTTTTGCAGAGCCTTTGCCTGAGATTTGTGGCAACTGACGGCATATTTGTTTCGTAATGTTTCCGGCATGACTCGCGTAACACGGGGCAATATGTCCGCGAGACAATCAAAACATCTCGTTAACAACATTAACCCTAACGTCGTGGCGTCTTGCAAGAACTTGTGGAGCCATCATGACCTCAATCTCGGCGACGTCCAACAGCAATTACCTCTCGCCATTGCAACAACTGCAAAATGAGCTGCAGTCCGAGGCATCCTCAGGCACCATCAGTTCGTCCGACCAGGGCGCGTTGTCCTCCGCGCTGACCGATATCAATGCCTCGCTGCAAAGCGGCAGTGCCGGCGCCACCGCTTCATCAAGCAGCTCCAGTTCGTCGCCCGGCGATCTCCAATCGAAGATCAACAATCTGATTGCCGGTGAAGTCTCCAGCGGTAAACTGACCAGCGCGCAGGCGACGGAATTGCAGGGTGTGTTCGCGAACGCTTTTGCCAATGGTCCAAGTGCGCCGCCGGATGCCAGCGGTTCGACTACCACGGGCGCTGCTGCCGCGATCGGTCAATCCGGCGGTCCTAGCGGACCCGGTGGTCCGGGCGGGGCCGGCGGTGCGCATCACGGTCATCATGGCGGACCGCCGCCGGCCGACGGTTCTTCATCGACGAGCGGCAGCTCCAGCTCCAGCGATTCATCGTCGAGCACCAGTTCCACGGATGATGTTCTGCAGCAGTTCCTGCAATCGCTGCAGAACTCGCTGTCGTCCTCGGCGTCCTCCTCCTACAGCGCGACCGGAAGCGCCGACACCGGCAGCACCAGCGCGGCCTCGCTTCTGATCAACTATCAGACCTGATCCAACCAGACGGCGGTCGTAAAGCCGCGGAACGCATGTTCGATGTCGTCATTCTTCTGGCCGGCGCGGCCGAGCGGCCGGTGTTGCGGTCGCTGTTGCTCGGGCACAATCCGGGCCTGACGGTGATGGCGGTCGAGACCCGCGAGGACCTCATGGCGTTTAGTTTCGATCAGTTGCGGCGGGCGCGGCTGGTCGCGTTCGTAACGCCCGAAATCGTGCCGGCTGATATCCTCCATCAACTGGGCTACGGCGCCTTCAATTTCCATCCCGGCCCGCCGGCCTATCCCGGATGGGCGCCGTCGCATTTCGCGCTGTACGATCAAGCCACGGAATTCGGCGCGACCGCCCATGTGATGGTCGAACAGGTCGATGCTGGCCCGATCCTCGACGTCTCGCTGTTTCCGATCCCGCCCGATATCTCGGTGCTGGGTCTGGAAGGCCTGGCCTATGCGCATCTGGCGCTCTTGTTCTGGCGCCTGTCGAAATCGCTGGCGACGGATCCGCAGCCGCCGCCGGCGCGGCCGATTTCCTGGGGCGCCACAAAATACTCCCGCCGCGCCTATCGGGCGATCTGTGACATCCCGCTCGATATTTCGAAGCCCGAACTGGACGGCGCATCCGGGTGTTCGGCGGGAACCATTTCGGCATCGCGCCGACTATCAGGCTGCACGGAATAGAATTTCGCGCTGTGACATTGCCGGCGGCCTGAGCTGGATCGCGCTGGAACCAGATCGCGTTCGACGCGTTGGTTTGATTCATCAACTCTTAGGGAGGCTGATGATGACCGACGTGAAGGTGAGACCGCACCAGTTGATCGCCAGCGACCGGGTCGAAGGTACGGCGGTCCGAAGACCCAACGGCGACAGGATCGGCCACATCGAACGGCTGATGATCGACAAGACCAGCGGCAAGGTATCCTACGCGATCCTGAGTTTTGGCGGTTTCCTCGGTATGGGAACTAATCTGCTACCGTTGCCGTGGGGGCGCCTGAGCTACAATCCCAAATTCGAGGCCTACCAGCTCGATATCGACGATGACGAGTTGCGGCGCGCGCCGTCGTTCCGCGCCGACAAGGATTTCGACTGGGGCGACCGTTCGCAGGAAGCCGAGTTGCATGCCTATTACGGCATCCCGCCCTATTGGGGTGGCTTCTGATCGCAAGCGCCGATGTGTTTGCGGAGTTGTTCCATGGAACCGGAATAGAACCGGCCAATATCTGTGTCGCAGCATTGAAATGCACGAAGCAGCCGGGAACGGCGCGTGCGGTGAGTTGTTCTCTCCCTATCAATTGAATATCAGGGAGAATCCAAATGTCATTCAAACATATCTCGACGGCAGTAGCTCAGTAGCTGCTTCGGCACTGCTGGCGTCTGTTGCGTTTGCGCAAACCCCCGCCACGACATCAGATCGCAGCAACATGGCGGCGTCGGACATGTCCGTTGTCTTCGTCATTCCAAGGCGAGTGGCGCGCGTCGAAGGTGGTCGGTCTCAGCGTCTATAATGACAACAACCAGAGCATCGGCTCGATCAACGATCTGCTCACCGACAAGAGCGGGACCATCAAGGCCGCGGTGATCGGCGTCGGCGGCTTCCTTGGCGTCGGCGAGCATCTGGTCGTGATTCCCTTCGACAAGATCAAATTCGTCAACGAGCCCGTCGCCTATGTCGGCGCATCCGGTAACGCCACCGGCCAGCCGCCGATGTCGTCGACGACCACGACTGGCTCCGCGTCAACGACGGGTTCTGCATCGACGGCGACGTCGTCAAAACCCAGTCCGTGGTATCCGGACCATGCCGTGTACAACGCGACCAAGGATGAGCTGAAGGCGATGACGGAGTTCAAATATTCGAACTAAGGCGATCGGGTAAATCCACAAAGCAAAAGCGCGTCCGGTTTGGCCGGGCGCGCTTTTTTATTCGAACTCGTCATGCCCGGGCTTGTCCCGGGCATCCACGTCTTGGTTCCCCTCAGTCAGAAAAGACGTGGATGGCCGGGACAGGCCCGGCCATGACGAAGAACGAGCGTGTGCCCCGGAAATGAGGATCGCCAGACCTCAATTCGTCTTCACCAGCGGGCAGCCGCCCTTGTCGAGCGGGCGGAAGGCTTCGTCGCCGGGGACGGTGGCGAGCAGCTTGTAGAGATCCCACTCGCCTTTCGATTCCTCGGGCTTCTTGACCTCGAACAGATACATGTCGTGGACCATGCGGCCGTCGATACGGATCTTGCCGCCCTTGGCAAAGAAGTCGTTGATCGGCGTGGCGCGCATCTGCGCCATCACTTTCGGCGCCTCGTCGGTGCCGATCGCCTCGATCGCCTTCAGGTAATGCATGGTCGCCGAGTACAGGCCGGCCTGGATCATGGTCGGCATATGGCCGACCTTTTCATTGAAGCGTTTCGAGAAGGCGCGGGTCTCGTCGTTCATGTCCCAGTAGAACGCATCGGTGACGATCAGGCCCTGGGTCTCCTTGATGCCCAGCGAATGGGTGTCGGTGATTTCCTGCAGCAGGGCGATCATCTTCTGGCCGCCCTTGGTGATGCCGAATTCCGACGCCTGCTTCAGCGCGTTGGTGGTGTCGCCGCCGGCATTGGCCAGCGCCACGACCTTGGCCTTGGAGGCCTGGGCCTGCAGCAGGAAAGACGAGAAGTCCGATGAGTTCAGGGGATGGCGAACCTCGCCGAGTACCTTGCCGCCGCTCTCCTTGACGACGTTGGCCGCGTCGCGCTGCAGCGCCATGCCGAAGGCGTAGTCCGCGGTGACGAAGAACCATGTGTCCTCGCCGCGCTTGACCATCGCCTTGCCGGCGACGTTGGACAGCGAATAGGTGTCATAGGTCCAGTGCACGGTGTTGGGCGAGCAGGCGGGGCCGGTGATGTCGGAACTGCCGCCGCCGGAATTGATGTGGATCTTGTTCTTCTCGCGGGTCAGGGCGGAAATCGGCAACGCGACCGAAGAGGTCGGCACGTCGAAGATCGCGTCGACCTTCTCGTTGTCGTACCAGTTGCGGGCGATGTTGACGCCGACATCCGGCTTGTTCTGATGGTCGGCCGCGATCACCTCGACCGGCTTGCCCTTCACCCTGGCGCCGTAATCGGCGACGGCCATCTGGACCGCGGTGAGCGAGCCCTTGCCGGTCGCGTCCGCATAGAGGCTGGACATGTCGGTCAGTACGCCGATCTTGACGACGTCGTCGGAAATTTGCGCCGACGCGGCACCGCCGGACGCGGCATAGGCAAGTCCGGCCACCAGCGTGGCTGCGAGCGATTTCATGGTCTTCTCCCTTGGGTTTGCCTCTTGTTGAGGCCTTGTTTGAATCTCTTTTACCCGGCTTGCGCCGCCTCCGCAAAGGCGAAGGCGGCGCGGCAATGCGCCGGGTTGACTAAATTGCGGGCGGGGCGGTCGTTAACTTTTCGGGCCGGCCAGCCGAGGCGGGAGGGGTCAAAACGCCGGCAGCGCGGTGATGGCGACGCTGATGGTGCCCGCGGCTTCCGCGATCACGCGCAGCGTTTTGGAATCGAAGGCGATGTCGGCGAGACTGAGGCTGGTGATTTCAGCCGCCACCCGCACGCCGTCTTCATTCTTCTGGAAATCCGCGATCGAGGCCGCGATCTTCTTCTGCGCGTTGCCGATGAAGGGTTTGAGATCGACGGTAGCCTTCTCGGCCAGCGCCTTCTGCAGATGCGGCATCGCCGCGCGCGCCGCGGCGCCAAGCAGCCCGAACGCGGCTTCGGACTCGACCGCGAGTTCGATATTGGCGAGCCGCAGCGTCTGCTGCGCCTGATCGAGCACCGGCCGGCCCCAGATGTGCACGGTGGCTTCGCCGCCGAAGCCGAAGAAACTCTTCTTCTCCTTGGCGTTGACCAGCAGCGAGATCAGCAGGCGGTCGCCCGATGCGGCGACGGAGGCGCGCTTGACGATGACATCGACCGAGCCCGAGCCGTCCTCGGGGAACGTCCGTCCGTTCAATTGCGCTTCGAGCACCTTGTTGATGTCGACAAAAGGAATATCGATCGGAATGCCGACGCTGACGCCGCCCGGAATCGGCGGGCCGATGGAGATTTTCTCCGGAAACGGGCAATCGGGCTTGGTCTGGGTCGAGGTGATGCGGGTCTCGGCCTCGAGGCCGAGCGTCAATGTGAGGTTGGCCGCATCGACGCGGGGCTGGGCCGCGATCGCGCGGATCGGCCGCAGTTCCAGCCAGAGCGCCGGCAGCGTAGAGGCGGCGCCATTGCCCTGGATCGGAATCGAGCGGCACGCCTTGGCCCATTGGATCCGCGCATTGCGCTCGAAAGCCTGATCGGCGTGGATTCGCTCGCCGGTCGCCGCGAGTTGATCGGCGACATTCTTGTCGATCACCGGCTTGATCTGCGCCGGGACATTGACGCGCGCGCCGGCCACCGTGAGGCTGCTGTCGCCAAGCGTGACTTGTCCGGCCAGGTTCGGCTCGATGCGCCAGTTCGCGGCGAGTTTGGGCCGCGAGGTGATGACGATATTGCCCTTGATCTCGGCGCTGGCGTTGAGCGCCTTGATGTTCACGCTGCCGATTTGCTTGGCGACGTTGCCGCCGAGCAGGCCGCCCAGCGCATCGCCGACCGCGCCGGTGGCCTTCGACGACAGCGAGCCGGTCACGTTCAGCTTTCCGGTCAGCGGCGTCGCCAGCGACAACACGTCCTGCGCGCCGGTCGCTGCGATCGGGCCGCGCGAGGCGGTCCAGCCGATATCGGCGTTTTGTAGGATCTGCGACACGGGATTGTCGGCCTTGCCGGCGAAGTTGCGCGGCGCGGCGCGGTCGGCCGCCTCGCGAATGGCGGTGAGCGGAATCGTGATCGGGGCGATGATGCTGGAGATGCGGGGCGCCGGCGGCAGCGGCGGCAACTCGGCAAGCGCAGGCGACGCAACGGTGCCGCGCCGCGTCAGCCAGTCCATGGCCTTGAGGCTGACAACGAACGAGACCGCGACCACCGCGATCGCAAGCACAATGACTTTAGGACGCATCGGCAGACGCTTTGTCCTCCCGGACTGATTTCAGCCCGCCAGACTACAGGGCGGGGTGCGCCGACGCCAGAGCGGGACGATCTCAGTTGTTTCCCGCCGGACACAAAAACGGCGCGTTAGACGCGCCGGGTTTTAGGGAGGAGGGTGGGCAAAGCCAACGGGTCGCGCGAATGCGCGCCCGATGATAAACTCCGCGTGCCCACCATCTGTTGTTCAGTGCATGCGGTGGTGGGCACGGCGCAAACGCGCCTTTGCCCACCCTACGGAATCGAGCGTTAATCAATCAGCTCCGCTTGCCGTTTGTATTGTCGGCGCGGCGGTCCATCGGCAGCACGATCACCTTGGTGCCGACGTTAACCCGCGAATACAAATCTGCGACGTCCTGGTTGGTAAGGCGGATGCAGCCTGACGACACATGCGTGCCGATGGTGCCCGGCGCGTTGGTGCCGTGAATGCGATAGACCGTGCCGCCGAGATACATCGCGCGGGCGCCGAGCGGATTGCCGGGGCCACCGGCCATGTGACGCGGAAGATAAGGCTGGCGCACGATCATTTCCGGCGGCGGAGTCCAATCCGGCCACTCGGCCTTCTTGGTGATCGACTGCACGCCCGACCAGGTGAAGCCGTCGCGGCCGACGCCCGATGCCGTAGCGGATCGCCTGACCGCCACCGAGCACATAATAGAGATAGGTGTTGGGGGTATCGATAATGATGGTGCCCGGTGCCTCGCGGGTCGGATAGTTGACGGTCTGGCGCTTCAATCGCGCGGGCAATTCGGCGATGACGTTCTCATCCTGCGAGGGCGCCGGCTGCGCGACCGGCGGGGCCATCTGAATTTGCGGGTCGACAATAAATGGAAAGAGCGGCAACGGCGCCGCTGAAGCTGCGCCCGATAAACCGATACCGATCGCGAGCGCCCCGAAGGCGGCAACACGGCAAGCATTCAGCCTGAGCGTCCCGAGATTCAACATCCGAGATTTCATGTTTTTTGCCCTGTTCTGTTAACTTGTTTGATCGCCCGTGCACGCGTTCGGTGCATCGTTGAGCGGACCACTACAGGGAAAAAGTTTCAGGGCGTTTTCGTCAAAAGGCCAAAATGACTTCGTCGGATTCAGGAATTGTTTCATTTAGATGTCGTGGGGCCGCGAAAACTGCATAGCAAATCGTTAAAAAGGAGGCTCAGGGAGTCTGTGACGTCACACGTTTGAAATATCCTTGGCACAACGTCGGAAGCAGAGAATCAGCAACGCTCCGGATTCCCAAAGATGCGGATATTGATCGCGACCGACGCTTGGCACCCGCAGGTTAACGGCGTGGTGCGCACCCTGACATCGCTGGCGCGCAGCGCCCCGGCGCTGGGCGCTGATATCGAATTTCTCACGCCGGAGGGGTTTCCCTCCGTTGCGCTTCCGACCTATCCGGGCTGCGCGTCGCGTTGCCGAACCGGCGCAAGATCGCCAACAGGATAGAAGAGGTGGCGCCGGACGCGATCCATATCGCAACCGAAGGACCGATCGGCTGGTCGGCGCGGGCCTATTGCCGCCGCCATAACCTCGCTTTCACGACCTCCTATACGACGCGCTTTCCGGAATACATCGCGGTGCGCTCGCCGATCCCGGCCTCGTTCAGCTATGCGGTGCTGCGACATTTTCACGCGGCGGCCGCGATGACCATGATCGCGACGCCGTCGCTGCGGCAGGAACTCGCCGCGAAGGGTTTTCGCAAGCTCGGGTTCTGGGGCCGCGGCGTCGATACGCAATTGTTCACGCCCGATGATGCCACCGAACTCGATCTGCCACGGCCGATCTTCATGACCATGGGCCGGGTCGCGGTGGAAAAAAACATCGAGGCGTTTCTCGCGCTGGACCTGCCGGGCTCCAAGGTTGTGATCGGCGACGGCCCGCAGAAGGCGCTGCTGGAACAGCGCTATCCGAAGGTCAAATTCCTCGGCGAAAAAACCGGTAAGGACCTGACCACACATCTGGCCGCAGCCGACGTCTTTGTGTTTCCGAGCCTGACCGACACCTTCGGCGTCGTGCAGTTGGAAGCACTGGCCTGTGGTACGCCGGTCGCGGCCTTCCCGGTAACCGGACCGCTCGACGTGATCGCGGATCATCCCGTCGGCGCGCTCGATCAGGACCTGCGCAAGGCCTGTATCCGCGCGCTCAGCATGTCGCGTGAGGCGTGCCGCAACTTTGCGCTCGAGCGTTCCTGGGAGAACAGCGCAAGGCAGTTCATCGGCAATCTCTCGGCGTTGCAGCCCAGCCGCGTGCCGCGGCCGGCGCATCGTCTGGCCAGCCGAAGCGCCGTTCAGGGCTAAGCGTAGCAGTCACCGCAACACCGATCGCAAGATTCATTTAACGAACAAGACAACGAGGTAATGTCACATGGCAGAGATCATCAAATTGGACGGCGCGACGCCGCTCGACTTCGACCGCGAGATGGTCGAGACCGCCTATGACCGCTGGGCGCCGATCTACGACCTCGTGTTCGGCGGGGTGTTCAGCAAGGGCCGTCGCGCCGCTATACTGGCGACCAACAATATCGGCGGCCGCGTACTGGAAGTCGGCGTCGGCACCGGAATTTCGTTGCCGCAATACGCGCCCAATTTGCGCATCTTCGGCACCGACATCTCGGAAGGCATGCTGGACAAGGCCAAGGCGCGGGTCAAGGAACATCGCCTCAAGAACGTCGAAGGCCTCGCGGTGATGGATGCCGAGAAGCTCGAATTCCCTGACAATTCATTCGACGTCGTGATGGCGCAATATGTCGTCACCGCGGTGCCGAACCCGGAAGCGGCGATGGACGAATTCGCACGCGTGCTGCGCCCGGGCGGCGAGATCATCCTGCTCAGCCGCGTCAGCGCGGATGCGGGACTGCGCCGCTTCATCGAGCAGCGGCTGCAGCCGGTGGTGCGCCAGCTCGGCTTCCGCACTGATTTCGCGTGGTCGCGTTACACCCAATGGGTGGCGAAAGCGCATCGCGTGGAACTGGTCGAGCGCCGTCCGGTGCCGCCGTTCGGTCACTTCTCGCTGATTCGTTTCCGCAAGCTTCCGCCCGCCGTCGCCGCCTAGTTCGAGCGGTGAGGCCGTTCGGCGTAAGCGCTTGCGCAAGCGCCGTTGTCATTAGCGTAGTCGCAAAACGGTATATGTCATTATGATGATGTCATACGCCGTACATCGAATCCCTGTAAAACGATCACAGCCACCTTATTTTGGGGAAGAAAATGGACATCAAGGATTTCCGCGAGCAATTGCGAACCCAGCGTTGGGACGATCATCGTTTTTATCACCACAGCCGCATAAACCAGAGCCTGCACTTCGTCAGCGCAGCGAGCTTCCTGATCAGCTATGTCATGATGTTCTTCGATCCGGTCGTGGCCGCGCTGATCGGCTGGCTGGTGTCGATGACCTCCCGCCAGGCCGGACACTTCTTCTTCGAGCCCAAGGGATACGATCACGTCAATGACGCGACCCATGAGCACAAGGAAGAGATCAAGGTCGGCTACAACCTGCAGCGCAAGGTCGTGCTGATGGCGATCTGGGCCTTGTCGCCGGCCGTGCTCTATGTCGATCCGACCCTGTTCGGCATCTTCACGCCCTGGGCGTCGCCGGCGGATTTCATGCGTCAGGTCGCCAAGATCTGGCTCGCGATCGGCATCGGCGGGATTGCTGTTCCGCACCGTGCACCTGTTCTTCATCCGCGACATCGAGACCGGTCTGGTCTGGATGACGAAAATCCTGACCGACCCGTTCCATGATCTCAAGCTCTACCACAAGGCGCCGCTGTTCCTGCTGAAGGGCGAACTGATCGATCCGGGTCTCGAGAAGCACATCCGGCACGCCTGAACGTTTGGATCAATTTTTCAAAGTAACTCGTCATGGCCGGGCTTGTCCCGGCCATCTACGTCTTAAGAGCAAAGACGTGGATGCCCGGCACAAGGCCGGGCATGACGGAGAAACTACCTGGAAAATCTCTTCTTCAGCATCTCGCGCAGAATCTTGCGGCGGATGCCCTTATTGGTCAGTGACGCATCGTGCCACCACCAGCCGTCCTGTTTCATCTTCCCGGCTGCCGCGACAAAACGTTTTGCGACTTCGGCGAAATCGGCGTCGGTGTAGTTCAGGCTGAAGATCAGGCGGCCGGTGCCGACCCAGCTCAGCGCAAGCTGTTCGGCCCGAAGATAATACTGGAACATCCAGTTGTAGCGCGACGGCTCGGTATAATGAACGCTCCAGATCGACGACAGATTGGCGACCCGCACCGGCAGGTTTTGCGCGGCCAGCATCTCGTTCAATTGCGTCGCGCGCGCGTTCCAGGTCTCGTCGAGCCCGTCATAGATCGTGCGAAAGTTCGGGCTGGCGAGCCGCCCAAGAAACTCATCCATCGCGGTCATGACGTAGGGATGCGAGTTGAAGGTGCCACGGGCAAAGCAGATATCGACCGGGCGATCGTCGCGAAAACGCCGCATCAATTCCTTCCGGCCGCAGACCGCGCCAACCGGCAGGCCGCCCGCCAGACTCTTGCCGTAGGTCACCATGTCGGCGCGTACGCCGAAATATTCCTGCGCGCCGCCGGCCGCGAGTCGGAAGCCGACAAAGACCTCGTCGAAGATCAAAACGATATTGCGCTCGGTGCAGACGTCCCGCAGCTCTTTCAGCCATTGCGTATACGCCGCGCGATCGAACCGCGCGCTGCGCGAACTGTCGGCCAGCGCGGAATCCGCAGGCGCGTTGCCGTTGGGATGCAGCGCCTGCAGCGGATTGACCAGCACGCAGGCGATATCGTGCCGGGTCCGCAGCACATGCAGCGTGCGCTCCGACATTTCGGCCAGCGTATAGGTCTCGTGCGGCGCGATTGGATTGCCGACACCCGGCTGCACGTCGCCCCACCAGCCGTGATAGGCGCCGGCGAAACGCACCAGATGGCTGCGCTTGGTGTGATAGCGCGCCAGCCGCACCGCCTGCATCACGGCTTCGGTGCCGGACATGTGGAACGAGACTTCGTCGAGCCCGGAAATCTCGCACAGCCGGGTCACATTGTCGGTGATGACGGGATGGTAGGAGCCAAGCACCGGTCCCAGCGCATGGGCGCGGGTCTGGGCGCTGGCGATGCAGTCCTTGTAGAAGTCGTTGCCGAAGATATTGACGCCGTAGGACCCGGTCAGGTCGTAGAACACATTGCCGTCGGGATCGGTGACCGTGACCCCCGACGAGGATTCCATGAAGGCGCCGGTGCCGAGATGCTCGCGCACCAGTCGGCTGTACTGGAACGGCACCCGGTATACTTCCGTGAATTGCAGGTCGGAGATGTGAACTGCAGCTTCCTGCGTCATCTGCCGGCTCAGCGCGAAGCGGTCCTGGTAGAAGCCGGCGAGCCGGAAGAAGGCATCGTGACGCTGCCTGGCGACCGCGGCGGGCGCGCCGTCCGAGCAGAAGAACTGCTCGTCGTCATATTCGTAGAACGGGATCAGGCGCGACACCCGCCGCGACATCTTGGAATGTCCGGCCAGCGAGCGGTGCTTGGCGCGCGACAGTGCCAGGCGTGCCCTCAATTTGGGGAATACAGCGGCGGCGCCAGCCACTGCTGCGGCGGATAATGAGAGAATCGGGAGTGACGAATCCATGCCACCAGCGCTAGCGGGTCCATCTAACAGAATCATGACAGCCCGGGGCCTGATCTCCGCCCTGACGCAGCAGGAGGACCTCAATTTCCTGTTGACCAACCGCATTCCGAGGGCGGCACTGACGCGATTCATGGGCTGGTTCAGCAAGATCGAGAATCCATGGGTGCGGGATGCCTCGATCGCCTGCTGGCGGATGTTCAGCGATCTTGATTTGTCCGAGGCCAGGAAAACCGAATTCAAGAGCCTGCACGACTGCTTTACGCGCGAACTCAAACCGGGGCTGCGGCCGTCCGATCCCGATCCCTCGATCGTGGTCAGCCCGAGCGACGGAATTATCGGCGCGTTCGGCGCGATCCAGGATACCGAACTGTTCCAGATCAAGGGCGCGCCCTATTCGCTGCTCGATCTATTGGGTGATCCCAAGCTGGTGGATACGCACCGCAACGGGCGGTTCATCACGTTGCGGCTGACCTCCAGCATGTATCACCGCTTTCACGCGCCGCATGATTTCCGGATCGAGCGGGTCACCTTCATCAGCGGCGATACCTGGAACGTCAATCCGATCGCGCTGAAGCGGGTCGAGCGGCTGTTCTGCAAGAACGAGCGCGCGGTGATCGAGACCCGGCTGACCTCGGGCGAAAGCCTGACGCTGGTGCCGGTCGCCGCCATTCTCGTGGCGAGCATCCGGCTGCATTTTCTCGATATATTGCTCAACGCCGACACGCGCGGTCCCACTGTGTTTCCCTGCGACGCCAGTGTGCACAAGGGCGACGAACTCGGCTGGTTCGAGCACGGTTCGACCATCATCGTGCTGGCGCCGGACCATTTTGAATTTTGCGACAACGTCAAGGACGGTGCGCGGATATTTGCGGGCCAGCCGTTGATGCGCAAACCTTCCTGAAGACAAAACCTGCGCGAATATTTCGACGGCCGGCGGGAAAACAAATCGATGATCTCGATTTTGCCCGGATGCTTCATTATATGAAGCGATCCACGACGATTCGAAAAATACATTTTAAGGAACTGAGATGGCGCGAGCGGCTGTTTTGGCGGCGGGAGGCATTGTGCTGCGGCAGGAGGAAACCCCTCTGATCGCGGTGGTGCGCCTGCGCAAGCGGAACGAATGGGTGCTTCCGAAGGGCAAGCTCGATGACGGCGAAACGCCGCGCGATGCCGCCGAGCGCGAGGTGCTGGAAGAAACCGGACACGGTGTCTCGGTGCACGAGTTTCTGGGAACGCTGGTCTATGAGTCCGGCGGGCCGCTTCAAGGCCGTTCATTACTGGCGCATGGAGGCCGGCGGCGAGCCGACGCACGAATTGATGGATGACATCAAGGCAGTCGACTGGTTGCCGCTCGACGCGGCTATCGAGCGCTTGTCGCGCGGCTATGAGCGGGCGTTTCTGGAGAATGTCGGTCCGATTGCGCTTGAATCCGCCGCGCTGGCGCAGCCTGCACGGCGTGCTCGCGTTAAAAAGCAGATCGCGCCCGAGAAGCGCCGTCGCCAGCCGGCCATTATGCCGCCGCCTGCGATGCCGATATCGGATGCGCCGCTCGTTGCTGCGAGCGATGGTGTTGAAGTTCAATCGCCGGTCGATTTTGACCACGTCGGAGATCATGGCGTCCCCGATCGCGGCGCCCTTTACGCAGGATATCTCGGCGCAAAACATCGCGGCGACAGAGGGCGAGTCTCAAGCCGATAACGAGATAGCGATTGAGACAACTCAAAGCCACCGCATCAATCTGGTGCAAAAAGTCCGCGGCTGGCTGCGCCGCGCGGCGTAGCGCCCTCCACCTCGCCCCGCGTGCGGGGCGAGGGAGCGCACTGCCGATGTTGTTAGAGATCAACCAATCTCATCAGACTCCAACTACCGCTTCTTTCCCTTCGGCGGCGGTTTCTTCGGCGGGGCCGGTCGCAGGGCTGCTGGCTTGTTTGGCACGCCGGGCCGCGCGATGGCGGGCTTGTTCGGTACGCCGGGTTGAGCGACGGCAGGCGCACCAAGCGGCCGCTGCAATTGCGCGGGTTGTCCCGGCTGCGTCGGCTGACGAAGTTGCGGCTGCTGTACCTGCCGGTTCGGCTGCGTCGGCTGTCCTTGTCCTTGCCGTCCCGGCGGCTGTGGCGAACCTGGCCGTGGCTGTAGATTGTTCTGCCGCTGCGGTCCCGGGCGCGCCGGATTGTTGCGCTGAATATTCCGATTCGGGTTGGCCTGCCGCAACGCGCGCTGCTGGGTCACGATCTGGCGGCCGACGGCCTGCGCGGCATGGACCTGGCGCACGATGCCCTGGTCGCGCGCGACCTGCTGCGGCGAGATCATCAATGGCGCGGCGCTGAAGCGGCCACCGGCGCCGGGGCGGATTGTAAAGCCGCTGGCGCCTTGTGTGAGCGAACCGAGCCGCGTGCCGGAGCGATCGCTGACGTCGATATGACCGACCCTGCCGTCGGGATCGGGATAGAGCTTGATCGCGACATTGTTCGGATTATTGGCGGAGGCGCCTTGCGGCACTTCGACGAGGCCGGTGGTGCCGCGAATGCCGAGCGCCGCGGTCGGGGTCGATATTTTCATGTCGCCGGTCTTGGCCACGGCGGCGGCGACAAAGGCCACGGTGCCCCTGGTGATATCGAACAGCGCGGCGTTTTGCTGGCCGCCGTCTTCATAGATGTAATTGTCGACCGTGATCTGTGCGTTGGCGGTGAGATTGAAAGTAGTGCCGTCATTGAAGGTGACGCCCAGCTTGGAATTCGCTGATGTGTTGAGCGCGTCATTGAGGAAGATGTCGTCTTTCAACTTGAGCGGCGCCGGTACGTTGTTGCGAGTGATGGTCGCGGTGCCAGTCAAGGTCGCGACATTCCCGATCGGCTCGTTCGCGGGATCCTGGGCAGCATCTTGCGCGGGCGCGGCTGCCGGCTGAGCGGTGGCCGGCGCCGCTGGTGACGGTGCTGGTGCAACTGTTGGCGGCGCGGGCTTTGACGCCGGCTGGGCCTGAGCCCACGCATTCGTCGGTCCGGACAGCACCAAGCAACAGACAAGCCAGATCGCGAATGAAAGCCGATGCCGTGTCAAGATTTTACCCCGGGGGAAAAGAGCGGGCGATAGCGGTGGCGATTGAGGGCCTTGCGGCCTGAATGTCAGATGAATGCAGGATTGGTGAATACGGGCTTGTGAAATTGAAGCTTGGCCGGGCGCGTAGAAAGCATCAAGCGCCGCACACTGCGGCAGCAGTGCGGCGCCTGATGGGATCAACGCTCGACAGACGATGATTTTTGGGATTTCTCAGCTGCGCCCGAACCTCGGCGTAAGATTCATCGGCCTCGAAGGCTTGACGCCGGAGATTCGGTCACGGCCGCGGGCGTATCCACCTCGAACACGGCTCGGCAGCGCTCGCTCAGGGCATCGCGCTGCCGCTCCATGCAGGCGGTGATACGATCCACGTTCGGAATGTCGGCAGCGCAAAGCCGCATCGCGTCGCCCGTGCACATCTCTTGCTGTTCGAGCGTATAGGCCTGCGAGCCCGTCGTCAGCATGCCCAGCATGAACGCGGTCGCGATCGCCAATTTGCAGCGGGTGAATGTCGAAAATACTGTCGTTGAAATTAATGCTGCCATCTGATGCCCCCTGGTTACAGGGCGCGCGGGTCGTGGACCGATCCGTGGCCTCTTGAGACAAGACGATAGGCCGCGATGGTTTCGGGCTTTTTGCGCCGCAAGCCCGAAATGGCTTCGTCACCGCCGGAATTGTTTCGTCGCGGTTTCGCCGGTTTCGATTAGCTCACGCGGCTCCAGGTCGCGGCATCACCGGATCGGACTGCTTGAGCTTTTGAAATTTCGCTGACGTATAATAGAGACCAAGCGCAAAGAGCCCGGCAGGTGGAGCGATCCGACCGCCGGGCTCTTGTCGTTGGGAAATTGATCGTTGGGAAGTTGAAGGATCAGAACACGCCGAGCACGATCGCGCCGACAAAAGCAAAGGCGATATACGCGGTGACCACGCTTAGCCTGCTGGCGATGGACATCGGGAAACCTCCGGGGTTCACGTCGCAGCCCGCTTCAACGCGTATATTAACAGGCGTTCCCCGCCAAAAAAGTCAGCCTTGCTGTCCGTCCGCACATGCGTGGCCGCGGCCGGGTTCCCCAACGTGGTTAAAGAGTCGTGAAATCAACGCGTTGAAGAGTCCTTAAATATATTGGTTGAGATTGCGCGCATGACGCGCGGAGTTCGTTTGTATCTCGTCGGCTCCTTCGTCCTTGTCTCGCTAGCGGGTTGCGGTCGCGGATTTTTTCAGTCCGAAGAGCGTGAACCGTGGCGGGCCGAGGCCGAGATCGCTTGCCTGAAATCCGGCGCCGTCAAGGAGAATGCCGAACTGGTCCGGATCGACCGATTTCGGGTCCCGGGGTGTGCGGCGCGGAGTTTCCGCTCAAGGTCGCAGCCCTTGGCGAGAGCAACGGCTCGTTCGGTTTTGCCGATGAGGATCTGCGGCCGCCGGGCGCCATCGGCAATCAGCCGCGCTGGCCGGTTTCGCAACCGCCGCCTCCGCCACGCGCACCGCGTTATCCTGACGATGCACAGCGCGCGCCCGGCTATGGCGCGCCATCCCGCGGCCCGATTTCGCTGAGCGCGCCCGGTGTTTCGCAGTACGACGACGAAATCAATCTGCCGCCTGACGGCACGCCGGATTACCGATCGCCACCGCCGCAGCGGTCATATTCGCAACAGCAAGCCCATCCGCAGCAAACCTACCCGCAGCAGCCTTACCCGCAACGCCCGCCCTATGCCGCGCCCTATTCGGAGCGCCCCGATGCCGCGGCGGCGGCGCCATTGCCGCGGCTCGGGCTTTCGCAGGGCAATCCCGTCAGCGCGGTCGGGCCGGTTGCGGTCAAGCCGGCCGCGACGCTGGCATGCCCGATCGTCTCGGTGCTCGATCGCTGGCTTGCCGATTCCGTGCAGCCCGCCGCGATGCGCTGGTTCGGCGCGCGCGTGGTCGAGATCAAGCAGATCTCGGCCTATTCCTGCCGCGGCATGAATGGCAACGTCAATGCGCATATTTCCGAACACGCCTTCGGTAACGCGCTCGACATCGCGGGCTTCACGCTCGCCGACGGAAGGCGCATTTCAGTCAAGGATGGCTGGAAAGGCATGCCGGAAGAGCAAGGCTTTCTGCACGACGTACAGGCGTCGGCCTGCCAGCAATTCACCACCGTGCTGGCGCCCGGTTCCAACGTCTATCATTACGATCACATCCACGTCGATCTGATGCGCCGCGCGTCCCGGCGCCTGATCTGCCAGCCGGCCGCGATGTCCGGCGAGGAAGTCGCCGCCCGCGCGCAGCAGCGCAATCCCTATGCGTCCGGCTCGCGCGAACCTTTCACGACGGGATCGATCAGCAAGGCGTCGGCCCGGCATAAGACCGCGAAGGTCAACGAGGAAGACGAGTTCGAGGACGAGTAGTTCGTATCCTCGATTGCGCCTGCTATCCCTCGCGTCGCCAGTTTGCTAAACTCGACCTGATATTTCCGTGAATGCTTTTCGGGAGCCCAGCGTGCCCCTCATCGAAGCCGCTTTGCGCGGCGGAGCCGTGGTTCTGCTTGTGTTGCTCGTGGCATTGCTGCTGCGCGATGCGCGGCGGGTGCCGGCCGGGATTTTCGCCGCGCTGTTCGCGGCGGGGCGCCGCCGCCTACACCATCGTCTCCGCGTCGTTCGTGGCACCAGTGCTGCCGCTCTCGCTGCTGCCGCTGCGCATGCTGGGCATGGGCAATCCCTTGGTGTTTTGCCTGTTCGCCGCGTCGCTGTTCGATGACGATTTCAGGCCGTCATGGTGGCACGCGCTGGCGTGGCTCGCGATGGTCGCATTCGGCCTGTTAGCGTGCATCTGGATTGATGCGACGCCGGCGCGCTGGGCTTTCAGCGCGTTGGGATTGGCGTGCAATGGGCTTGGCGTCTGGTATGTGCTGGCCGGACGCACGATCGATCTGGTGGAGGAGCGCCGGCGGCTGCGCGCGGCACTCGTGGTGGCGCTGGCGGTCTATTCGGTGGCGGTCATCACCACCGAGATTACGCTGCCGGCCGGCAGCGGGGGCCGATCCTCTTTCTGGCCAACAGCATCGGCTTGCTGACGGTCACGTTGGTCTTTGCGATGGTGCTCTTGTCCGTCAGCCGCGACAGCGCGCTGCTGTCGATTCCGGTGTTAGCGCCGTCGGTACAGGTTATCTCGCCGTTTCGCCCGGTAGCGGTGTCAGATGATACCGAAGGTGCTGAGCGCGACGACGATACCAAACTGCTCGCGGCGTTGCGCCGGCTGATGGAGCACGACAAGGCGTACCGCGAGGAGGGGCTTTCGATCGGTGGCCTCGCCGGCAAGCTCGGTCTTCCTGAACACGGGTTGCGCCGGCTGATCAACCGGCGGCTCGGCTACCGCAACTTCAACGCCTTCCTGAACAGTTACCGCCTCGACGACGTGATGGCGGCGCTGGCAGATCCGGCGCAGGAAGCCGTTCCGATCCTGACTATCGCGATGGATGCCGGTTTCCAGTCGCTCAGCCCCTTCAACCGCGCCTTCAAGGCCCGGACCGGCACGACGCCGAGCGAATTCCGGCGCCTGCAACTGAGCCGGGTCGGCCGCGCGGCCGCTGAGTAACCCCTAAACCTGAGAAATCGGCTAGCCGATTTCGAATTTCAGCCGGATTCCACAGAACCCGGCGAGAGCACCATCCCCATCCGCCTCAGAATGTGCCGCAGGACAGGCGTCGTCTGTCTGTCACATCAGAGCGTTTTCAAGCGAAGTGGATACCGGTTCGCGTGAAGAAAACGCGTCAAAACAAAAGATTGGAGCTTTAGCTCCAAGCGGAGTTTTCCGATGCAAGCTCTCTCCGATGCGCTGGTTGCGTTCTGGCACATGTGGTCCTTCAACCTCTTGATGGATGTCGGCCGCTATGTGGTTGCGGCCACAGGCCTAGCGCTGATTCTCAAATTTTTCTGGAACGTCGGGCTTGGCCGGCGGAAGATCCAGGTCCGCTCGGCCTCGCGTGCCGACGTTGCCCGCGAAATCCGCACCTCGCTGCGCACCGCGGTGATCTTCTCGCTCAATGGTGCGGCGATCGTGTTCGGCGTCATCCATGGCGTCTTCACGGTCTACAAGGACTTCAGCACCGCCGGGGTCGGCTACCTCGCGCTCAGCGTCATCGCGATTATCGTCGCGCATGACGCTTATTTCTACTGGACGCACCGGCTGATGCACCATCCGCGGCTGTATCATTATTTCCATCGCACCCATCACCGCTCGGTCACGCCGACGCCGTTCGCGGCCTATGCCTTCGACGTGCCGGAAGCGCTGCTGATGGCGGCATTCACGCCGCTATGGCTGCTATTCGTACCGATGCACGCGCTCGGGTTGTTTCTGTTCATGGCCTTTATGATCTTGCGCAATGTCATGGGTCATGCCGGCGTCGAACTGATGCCGCGCGCGCTGGCCGACAGCCGCTGGTTCGGATGGATCAACGCAACCACCCACCACGACCTGCATCATTCGAGCTTCCATTATAATTACGGGCTTTACTTCACCTGGTGGACCGGTGGATGGGGACCGAACATCCCGCCTATCGCGCGCAATTGCGAGGCCACCGTGAGATGACTGCGGTGCCTAAAGCTCGCGGCACGCACCAACCAAGTGCGGTCGCGGCGGCAAATGGAGCGATTATGCCCTCAGACAGGTAAGCCAGATAATATTGATAAGACTGGCAAATCGGCCTACTTCATGATCTTGAAATGATATCATATAAATGATATCATTTATGAGTTTAGTCATGGAGGCGGTCATGCAGGTTTCGAAGTGGGGCGACAGCCTGGCTGTGCGATTGCCAAAGGCGCTGGTCGAGAAAATGGGCTTGAGCGCCGGCGACGAACTCAACATCGTCGATGTGGTTGAACGAACGCTGGTTGTCCAGAAAGCGGACCGGCGCAATGCGGCGCTTGAACGTATCGCATCCCTCAACTGGGCGCTTCCTTCCGATTACAAATTTGATCGGGAGGAGGCGAACGAGCGATGAAGGCGTTTTTTGATACCAATATTCTGACTATGCCGTGACCTCGGATCCGAAAAAGCAACGGGCCGCCGACTGTCTGCGTCGTGGCGGCGTTGCAAGCGTTCAGGTACTGAACGAATTTGTACAGGTTGCCCGGCGTAAACTTCGGCACGACTGGCCGCAGGTCGAACTCGCGCTCGCGCTGTTTCGCGCCTCGTTCGATGATGTCGTGCCTGTTACCCTGAACACCCATACCGGCGCGGTGTCTCTCGCCCGCGAGCACGGTCTGTCCTTTTACGATGCGCTGATCGTCGCCGCGGCCATTGAAGCCGGTTGCGACACGCTGTTCAGCGAAGATATGCAGCACGATCGCACCATCGGCGGGCTGACCATTGTCAATCCTTTCATGGATTGAAGCCGAACAATTCCTGCGCTGTTGCGTACGCGCGTACGATCGCGATATCTTCCCGCAGCAAGTGGGGAATTCAGGATGTCAGGCAAGAATTGGGACAGGGTGCCGATCGACGCGCAGAGCATCGACGCGCCGCTGTCGCAGGCGGCAATTTTTCTGGTGGTCACCGTCGGAAACGAAAAGACGGCTCTGGCGAAAGTGGCCTCCGTCCTCGAGGGGCTCGACGATCTCGTCAAGACGGTCGGATTCCGGGATCTGTCCGGCCGTCTGTCCTGCATTGCCGGGATCGGTCGGGATCTCTGGGATCGTTTCCATTCGGACGGTCGGCCGAAGGAATTGAAACCGTTCGCGGCGATCAAGGGGGCGGCGCATGACGCGCCGTCCACACCCGGGGGATCTCCTGTTCCATATCCGCTCCGAGCGAACCGATCTGTGCTTTGAGTTCGAGCGAATCCTGCTCGACAATCTCGGCGACAGCATCACGGTGGTCGACGAAGTCACAGGCTTTCGATATTTCGATGCGCGTGACCTCTTGGGCTTTGTCGACGGCACCGCCAACCCGACCGGCCTCGATCTGCCTGCATCGGCGCTGGTCGGCGAGGAAGATGCTGATTTTGCCGGCGGGAGCTATGTCGTGGTTCAGAAATATCTGCACGATATGAACGCATGGGCGAAGACCCCGACGCCACTCCAGGAAGAGATCATCGGCCGCACCAAGATCGACAATATCGAAATCGATGACGACGACGCGCCGCGCAAATCGCACAAGTCGCTGGCCACCATCGAAGACGCCGACGGCAATGAATATGACATCCTGCGCGACAACATGCCGTTCGGCCGCCCGGGACAGCAGGAATACGGAACCTATTTCATCGGCTATTCCCGATATCTCTGGGTGATCGAGAAGATGCTGCAACGAATGTATATCGGAGATCCCCCGGGCGCCTACGACCGCCTGCTGGATTTCTCGACGCCGCACACCGGCACGACGTTCTTCGCGCCGACCCGCCCCATGCTGCAAGCGCTGGTGCAGGCGGACTCGGACGGCTGATCGAGATTATTTGCCGAAAAACCGCTCCTCAAGCGCGATCCATTCCGGGTCGGACGTGATCTTCAACAGCGCCTCGTCGATCGGCCGTTTCAGCGGGCTGTGCTCGGGCAGCGCGATTGCCATATAGGCCGGCGCCAGCAGGCCCTGCGGCATTTCCTCGGTGCTCGCGTGGCGTTTTGAAATCAGATATTGCAGCGCGCCGACGCTGTTGACCACCGCGTCGGACTTGCCGTCGGCCAGCGAGTCCAGTGCGTCCGGCAGGTTGTTGAATTTCGTGTAGGCCAAACGATGTTCGTCGAGATATTCGGCGCCGGAGGACTGCGCCACCGCGGCGAGTTTTTTCTTGGCGAGGTCGATCGTAGAGGCGGCTTCGCGGGCCTCGACGCGGTCGGCCGTCAATCGCGACACCAGGCTGGTCGATAACAACGAAACCCACACCAGGCTGGCAAACATCCAGGACACCGCGATGACACGGCCGGTGGTCGATTTCGGTGTCTTGTCGCCGTAGCCCACGGTGGTCATGGTCACGATCGCCCAGTAAAGGCCATCGCGCAGCGTGACCACGGAGGATTCCGAACCCAGCGCCGAGGGATGACGGCGTTCGATCACCCACATCATGACGCCGATGAAAATCAGCATCGCCAGGCTGCCGAAAATCAACGGACTGAGCTCCGTCGTCGCCGCGCCGTAGGATCGCAGCGCCGAAAGCGTGCCTTTATCCTTGCGCAGCGCGACCGCGACGCCGGACCGGTGGGCGGGATAGGAAAAATCCACGCGCTTCTCGCGTTCCGATGTGATCGTGATCGCGCCGATCGCGGCGTCGAAACGGCCTTGCTCGAGACCGCTCAGGATCGATTCCATTTCCGCAACCGGGATCAGCTTGAATTGCCGTTCCAGCCGCTCGGCGATCCTGCGCCACAGGTCGACGCTGATGCCGGACATCGAACCATCAGGGTTGGTGTAGCCGTAAGGCGGCACGTCATAGACCGCAATCCGGAGCGGCGGGGCCTGCGCCGGCTCGGCGTCCAGTGCGCGCGCCATCGGCGGGGCGAGCCAGAACAAGAGACCGGCGAGCGAGATCAAAAAAAGCAATCTGGAAACATGCGTCAAACAATCGACGCTCCGGTCTGCGCGGCGGGCAATCATTGGGAATCCGTGAAATGGGCCAGTTCGGCAAAAGGGCCAGCGTAAAATGGCCGGGGATCATGAACCTGTCATGTCAGGCGTCCGCCTGCGTCGGTGTGCCAGGCCGTAATGGCTTTGCGGCAGTCGGGTAGATGAACTTCTCCATGAAGTTCTCGTTGCAAGATGCCGCTGACAGAAGAGCACTAAGTAGCAGACAGATGCTTGGATCTGGGGCAACCTGCATCTGATGCTCGCCTTATTGTCTCTAAATCCATTTTGATTGCCCCCACTCAAAGACCCAATCACGGATATCGAATGAAATTGCCTGATTCACTGCCCTTTATCGAGAAGTTGCCCCACTATAAATCTTCGCAGGAAGTAGGGGTCGCCTTCGCTGATTTTGTCGCGCCCTATGGTTTCACGGCTACAGCCTGCGGCGATTCCCGCGATACACCGGAAGGAAGGCGTTGGGAGTTTTTCTTCAATACCTGGCCGCCGGAATGGCTGATGCAGTATCAGCAGAACGACTTTGTCAGACACGATTTATTGCCGATGGTGGCGCGATTTTCGACGCAGACCTTCACCTGGCTTGAGGCGATTAAAGGGCGAACGCCCACCGCCAAGCAGCGCGAACATCACGAATGGGCGAAAGCCTGGGCATCGTCGACGCAATCGCGGTGCCGATCCACTATCCCGGAGGCGATCTCGGGCTGTGCGTCAGCATCGCCAACCATCCGATCGATGATACGTTCGAGCGGAATGCCTTGCAGATGGTGTCTTTGTTCACCTACCAGCGCTGCCGCGATTTAGGTGGCCAGAGCGAGACGAGCTTTGCTCCAAGATTGTTGACGCCCCCGTGAGGCCGATTGCATGCGATGGGTGCTCAAGGGCAAGTCCGACACCGACATCGGCTTGATTTTGGGAATCTCGCACACGACCGTGAAATTTCACACCGTCGAGTGAAAAAGAAGCTCGACGTCAAAACCCGGACCCAGGCCGTCGCAACCCTGGTTTCGCTTGGTTATCTGTAAGCCCCGCCGCCGCAGACAAAAGTCCGCTTGCGACGCGCAGGCTTCGTCGTGAACGGCGCGGCGCAGGCATCGGATTCGGCGCTCACCACCGCGTCCATCGAGATGAAGTGGCGCAACAACTGGTCGATCGCTGCGACGTTCGAAGGCGAGTTCTCCAATGTAACGTCGAACTACGCGGGCAAGGGTGCGGTGCGCTACGCTTGGTGATCACTGGTCTTGCTCTGGTGCGCGATCCTGATCAGTCCTCATCCTGAGGAGGCGCGAAGCGCCGTCTCGAAGGATGGATGCAACGCGCGGACTCGCGGCCATCCTTCGAGACGCGCGCAAGATGCGCGCTCCTCAGGATGAGGACCGTGTTTGCAACCCACTTTGATGCAGTGCAGCGCGTAGGGCAGACCCGACATCAACGCATGTGGTGAAAGTTTGGGCGGTATGTAAAAGGGGCCTCGCAAGTTTGAGTCCCCTGATGTTGCAATTCCCAGTTTCCGTCGAGACCAAATCTACAGAGACCAAGTCCGTCGAGACCAAGTCTTCCTGGACCATCGCCTTCGTGGCGCTCTTTACTCTCGGCATGTCGTTCGGCGCGGCCTGGATCGCCGTGGTCGCGCTCAAGGATATCGCCAGCGAAGTCGGCGGATTGCGCTCGGTTCCGGCGCTCGCCAGTGCGCTGGCGTGGCTTGGTTCCGGCGCCGGCGGAATCCTGATGTCCCGGATCGCCGATCGGGTCGGGACCCGCTGGACCGTCGTGTTTGGCGCGTTGATGATCGGCCTTGGCCCTGTCGATTTCGACGCTCGGGCCGCCCTGGCCGCTGTGGCTCGGCCACGGTCTGTTCATCGGCCTGATCGGGCTCGCCGGCATTAATGCGCCGCTGTACATTTATGTCAGCCGCTGGTTCGACCGCCGCCGCGGCTCGGCGCTGGCGCTGATCTCGAGCGGAACCTATCTGGCCGGCGCGTTGTGGCCGCCGGTGTTCGAGCAGGCGATCGCCCGTTTCGGCTGGCGGCAGACCATGCTGTGGTATGCACTCGCCGAGATAATTCTTATTGTGCCGCTGTCGGTAATTTATTTTCGCGCGCCGCCCGAAGTGATCCATCCGGTGGCGCCGGCCGCAGCCGGCTCGGCTCCTGTGCGTGTCCTCGGCTGGCCGCCGAATGCGGTATTCGCGGCGATGTGCGCCGCCGCCGTGCTGTGCTGTGTGCCGATGGCGATGCCGCAGGGACATCTGATCGCGTTTTTGCACCGATCTCGGGATCAGCCGGTCGATGAGCGCGCTGATGCTGTCGGTGCTGCTCGGAACGGCGTTTCTGAGCCGGCAGGTCTGGGGCGTGATATCGGATCGTATCGGCGGTCTTGCGACCATATTGATTGGATCGGCCTGGCAGGCGGTGTCGATGACGGCGTTTCTGTTGACGCAGAGCGAAGCCGGATTGCTGATGGTGTCCGCCGCTTTCGGGCTCGGCTTTTCCGGCATCATCCCGGCCTATGTGCTGGCGGCGCGTGAACTGTTTCCGGCATCGCAAGCCTCCTGGCGAATTCCGACCATCTTGCTGTTCACTGGACTGGGCATGTCCTCCGGCGGTTAGATCGCCGGGCTGTTGTACGTATCATCTCGGATATTATGCGCCCGCCTTTGCGCTCGGCATCGGCGCCAACATTTTTAACCTCCTGATGATCAGCCTGCTGGTTGCCCGGCAACGCCGCCGCGCGGCCCATGCCTGAGTGCTTGCGCGCTATTTGTCGGCACGGACCGTCGCATGGTACGATGCACGCCTTGCATGATCTCAAAGAATGAAAATTGGGTCGCGGTCTGTCCGGCGATCGATCTGACGCCCCAGGCCTTTGTCTGCGCGCGGCTGGGGTCCGTCGATCTCCTGCTGATGCGAGATGGCGACCGGATATTTGCCTGTGAAAGATTCTGCCCGCATGAGCAGGCCGATCTGAGCCAGGGGCGGATTTCCGACGGCCGGTTGTTCTGTCCGCGCCATCTGGCATCGTTCGGCCTTCTCGACGGCAACATGTCCCCGGGCTGGCCGAGCAGGGATTTGCGGGTCTATCCTGCACGGATCGAAGACGACACGATCTGGGTCGATGCAGGGGCGATGGGCCCGACGGAATAACAAGTCTTGAAGACTCCTGATAGTTCAGGGCTTCAGCGCCGCGATGGCGCGATCGATCAGGGATTGCTGATAGCGATAAAACATCTCGTCCCCCATCGGGGTCACGAACGAACTGACCTGGGTTTGGCAGCGCTCGCGCAGTTCGGTCAAACGGCGCAGGAGGTTGGCGCGGATGTCGGCCACACGAACCTGCGATGGAAGCGGCTGCGATGAGCCGGGTTCGGACTGAAGGCGTCGAACTTCGGCTTCAAGTTTTTCGCGCGCCGCGTCAACTCTCCAGAGACGAAACCGGCTCAGTCCGCGCAGCCCGTTGGAGAACGCGGTCGCGGCCATCAGCAGATAGACCCAGTAGACTGGCGACATCAGATTGACGGCCCAGGGGAAATAGCGGTCGGGGAATTGCATCTCTCCGGTGGCAAAGAATTGCCGGGCTTCCGCTGCCAGCGGGACCGCGGCGGCCGAGCTGGTCCAGGCCGGCGGATTGCTCTTGATGAAATCCGGAATCTCGGCGCTGAGCAGCGAGAGAAATGCGATCCGGTCCGCACGCTTGGCGCAGGAATTGGCCACGATCAGCGTGTTGACTTGCGCGGCAGGCTTGTCGGCTTCCGGCAGCGGCGGGACCAGGCTGAAGCGCCCGGCGGGAATCCGCCCGAGCGTGAGCCATCGATAGCGATCCACCAGACCCGGGAGATCTTTCAGTTCCACAATGTCCAGATTGTACTGGCGGATGATGGTGCGCAGAAACTCCGCATCGCTCCGGATCACATAGGCCACGAGATCGAGCCGTCCCTCCGATACCGATCGCGCCTGTTGCTCCAGATCCCCCGCCGGCATGTCGATTTTCAGATCCGCCAGATCGGGATCGGCGAATAGCTGCCGCATCAGAAACGCGGTACCGGAGCCCTCGGGGCCGATCCCGATTGATTTGTTCCGCAGGTCTTCGAAAGTCCGGATGGTGTTGTCGCGACGTGCGAGCAGCACCAGCGTTTCCGGCTCGGGAAGCCGTCCCATCAGTTCAAGTCCCATGCCGGCCTGCATCGGCGTGCCGTCCTGGATCAGCGCGAACGCCGCATCGCAGTGCGTGTCTCCCTTCACCAGACGGCCGACGTTCTCGACGGAGCCCGACGTCGCAACCGGCGTGAGCTTGCCCTGGTCGCTCATCGCCCGCTCGGCCAGACGCGTCGCCAAAGCGTAGTAGGCTCCGGTGGGCGGCCCTGACAATAGCGATGCTTTGAGATAGCCGTATTGGCGCGCCAGACCGAACATCGAGATCAGCGCCGCCACAAGTGCGGACGCGGCCAGAATGACCAAGGCGCGCAGGACGCCCCGGCGTCGCCAGATCGACGGGCGGTTGAAGCTTCCATCCCTTTGCGCCGGCATGATCGCGCCCCGTGGTCCTGGATAGTTCAAACCTCCTCGATCACAACACCATTATATTGGGTTATTTGCGGTTATTTCGTTCGCTTTTTAAATATTTCGGACAGGAAAAATGACATAGTCTGGCACCGTGAGATGTGTCGCGATCATTCTGGCGCTGGTTGTTTTGTCCGGCGAAGCTTTGGCCAAGCCGGTCAAGCACCGTGCGAAGCTGCAAGGAAGATCCGCTCCAAGCGAGCAGCGAACGTTGCCTTCTTATGGGTACGCGATGCCGGCTCGATAGGAGAATGCGCGTAAAGCTGAATGCGTTCCACGTCACGCAGCGATCAAGCGGGCGAGGGCAGCGACCATTCGAATTCCGCAAATGATCCCAACCGGGCATCGGCTCGGCAATCCGCCTGCCTGCCTGCCTGTCAGTTACAAATTAGCCGCGGCGCGAGAACGGCCGATTTCATATGCCGCGACATGCGTGCGAGCCAACTCCAGGATCGGTGTCTGGACGCCGAGCGCGTGGGCCGGGCTACCATGTCGCCCAGGATATGTTCGCCCTCGGTGGTGGAACCACGCTCGATGTCTCGCAGCATCGACCACTTCAACGGCGATCCCGCCGCGGTGACGAGCGCCAAAGAATTCTGAACAAAAGCATCCCTCGGCCTGAAGCCGGCGGCGGAGGCGACTGCGCCGCATTCGTCGAACAGCCGCAACGTCGCGTCGCGTCCGCCAGGCGCCGCCATGATGTCGCCGATGCTCGTGCGCATCAGACAGGTGATGCCCGCTCCGACGCCCAGCTGCGCGAATTTCTCCCACATGTCCTGCATGACCGTATCGCTGGCCCGAGCGTTGAAACCAGCACCATCCATGACGGCATGCAAAGCGCTTACCGTGGGCTAATACCGCCGGAGATTTCGCCGTACACAAGATTGTTCAGCGGGATGAGGTGGACCACACGGTGGTCCGCATCGAGGGCGACACTGATGTTCGCCATTCCCCCCAGCACCGCAGCTGACCCGAAGCGCGCGATCAGACGATCCAGATGGCCGATACCGTTGAGAACCGGCAGTATCATGGTGTTTGGCCCAACCACCGGAGCGAACTGCTCCATGGCTTCGTCAAGTGAATAGGACTTTACACCAACGAGAATGAGGTCGAATGGGCCGCGAATGCCATCGGCCAGAACTGTGGTCACCGGGACCGCGAAGTCACCATGCGGACTGACGACGTGGAGTTGCTTGCCGGCGAGTTGTTCGGCCCGGCGCGGGCGCACCAGGAACGTGACGTCGCGTCCGGCGCGAATGAGGCATCCGCCAAAATATCCGCCCAGTGCGCCGGCACCGATCACCAAAATACGCATCTAGCCCTCCCCCCGAAGACTTTCTGCGAGCCTATCAGCTACCCAACTGCCTCATCAAGGCAAAGCAATCACGCGGATGGCAGGCCGCCGGATGGTCATCCGCCATCTGCGTTCGTCACCTTGCCCCGTGGCATATGATTTTTGTCACTTCCTGGTACTTTTTTCTTGGTACTTTTTTATAGACCAGAGAAGGGCATTTAGAGGGGGCACTCGCGCAAATGGTCCGGCCAACTACGAGAAAGAAAATGAGCCAGCGTCTCGACTACATAAAGGTCGCACCGCATGGCGATCAGTTTCCGCAATACGCCGCAGGCTGTGGCTGAGAAGGCAGGCTGACAAAATCGAAACCGGAAAGGATATCTCCCCTCAAAATAGCAAGAACACGCCAGAATCAGCATTGAAAGATCAATAAGGCCTCAAGGCTGAAACGCGGGAGAGAGTGATGAAGAAAACTGGATTCTCGGCGATTGTGATCATTGCAGCTGTCGCCGCCGTCCTGGGCGGCAGAGCCATTTCCGCGGAGGACAAATATGCTCTGCAAGTTCCGGGCGGCCTCGCATTCTCCGAGTTCAGGGGATACGAAGGCTGGTCGGTCATTGCCATCAGTGAGAACGGCGGCCATATCGCTGTCATCCTGGGGAATCCCGCGATGATCGACGCTTATAAAGAGGGCGTGCCCGGCAATGGCAAGCCTTTCCCGGACGGCGCCAGGATGGCGAAAATCCATTGGATCCCGAAAAAACAGGAGACGTATCCCGGCCAGCCGACGGTGCCGGGGACCCAGCACGACGTTGATTTCATGGTGAAGGACAGCAAGAGGTTCGCCGACAGCGGCGGATGGGGATATGCCGAGTTCGAGTATAACGCGGCGTCCGATACGTTCAGGCCCGGCAATTTGAATGACGAGCCGCCACAGGCAAACGATGCCAAGTGCGGAGACGCCTCGCGCGTGCGTCAGCTTTCGTCCACATGATTGCCTTTGAATAGTCATCCGATCAGCAAACTACCGTCCCACACCGAGATAAAGTCGTAGTGATGGGAGTTTGGACAGTGCAGTACAAGATTGTCGCTGAAAAAGGCGGTAGAACCGTAACAACGGAAAGAGCCAGCTTGCTAATAGCAGCGGCAAGAGCCCGCGTTTGGGCGAGCGAGAGATGGAACGTCGACGTTACCGACGGGGATGGAAAGCTGTTAGATCCGCAGAAATTCGATCAAATATTAGCAGCGTAGCGAGGATTTGGCGTCGCCCTGTACGTCATATGGAGCGTCCTTGATCGGTTGCTGGTTGTTAAGAGGCGCTTATCCGCTATCGTCTGGCGCGCCGGCCTTCGTTGGGAATGAATTGGGCAAATACTTCCTTAACACGGGCTGCCGCGGTGACGTCTCGGGTGAATCGGATCTCCCGTCCCGCTACTGCCTCTTCCGATCGAGGTGCGTATAGCGCGCTTTCATAAAGCGACCCGTTGAAGCGGGAATCCCTCAGGTCATCACTAAAGTAGGCGTCTGAAACGAACAAAATCGCGAGCAGCGCCGACCCGACGGTACCAAAGTATTTGAAAAGGGGCATCGCGATGGTCCTTCAGCATTTGCCGAAACGATGCGTCGCAACCGATGAAACAAAATTTAAAGTCCGGCTTGCTCTTGCAGGGACGGTTGCTTCTAAGTTCGCAGTTTGCGAAAAATCCAATCGATCAAGCATAAGACGCGTAAGTAGGAATAATTTACCCTGCCTCTCAACGACCGAAAAAACTACGTTCCCTAAGCCGCTGGAAATAGATCCATGCCATCCTCTCGTTAACAGGGGAGAGGCAGACAATGTCCATTGTTATTCGGTTCATGATAATCGCGACGTGTGCGTTCGCGGGCTCGGCCGTGGCTGGCATTCAATTCTCTGACCTGCCAGACCAACATCAAGTCAGACCGACGCGATGATTATTGGGTCGAGCAGGGGTGATCCAGGGCACCACGGCCGTATTTCTGCGCCGCAGGAGCATGCATCGTCAACCAAGTGAGGCGGACACGGACCAATGGCTAAAACGTTGCGGCGTGGGAATTGCTTGATGAAAAGCATCGGCAGTACCTAGCTGACAAGTATTCTAATTACAGATTGTACGGAATTGCTCAGAATTTAGTCCACCTTCGTATCTCGTATATTACGATTTGCGCTTCGTGTTCCAATTCCAGCCAGAGCTTGGTGCCATACCGACCTTGATAGAAAAACATGTCAGCGAGCCAAATGACAGCTAAACAAAAAATAAGAAAGCCGAGAATACGCATCTGGATTCTCCACGATTGAAAATTCAAGACCTGCCTTTCGGTGACTCGTTCGGTACTGACTCAATTAACAGGATGCGAAGTTCGTCAATCTGGCGAGCAAAATCCAATGCGTTTGCCTTAAGCACATCCATCGCATGACCGCGATGATCTTCAGCCTCAAGCTCTGCCATTCGATCGTTGAACGCGCTTAGTTCATTTTCCAGGTTCTGAATTTAACGCTGAACCGGGAAACGCCGTGCCGGAAGCTTGCCAGCAGGTTGCTCTGGTGAACGCGCAGCCAGCCGGGCACCAAGCGTTGGGCGGTGTGCGGTCATGATCCCCCGAATCGTGAGCCTATGCCCACAGTCTATCATGGGCTTCCAGCTAAACGAGCCGGAACCGCGCGCCCCGGACTTACGCAGCACGGCGTGGTACGACGAGGCAACGAAACTTGCACCTTAGCGCAGCACTTTGCGGATTACAGACTCTCATCGAGGCTTCTAGCTACCAACTAATTACCAATACGAGATCGAATGGTAGTTATCCCTTCACCTCGCCAGCGTTTCTCCCTGCTGCCATATGGAATGTTCGCACAGAACCATCCTGCCTAATTATACCGCGAAAAGAAAAAGCCCTGCGAAGAGGGCCTATTGTTACCGCGCGGAAACACCTTTTCAAAAATTAATGAAACCCTTTCCGAACCCGCTGGCATCTGGTCGCGACCAATAGAGGGTTAAAACCAAGGCTAGTTGCAACGAAGGAACGGCATTCACTGCGGGACGTGGGTCGTTTGAAGAGGAAACACCGTGAAGCATTACCGAGAAATGGAAGAGATATCCCGCAAACACGCGGAATTCGATACGACTACCGCAGAGGTTTGGCGAGAGAGAGCGGAGATCTACGCCAAACTCAAAACTATTGATGAACGTCTGCAAATGCTCAGGAGTGCACGGTCGGGCGTACAGCTAGAAAAAAAGGCCCCCGTCTAGAGGGCCTCCCGAATCACCAATCCATCGCCAGGCCTCTGTCATCACGCGCTCGGTCTTCGCCGGATCAGCGGGATATTTAGACGCGTGCTCCATGTCCTGCGCGTAGTAATCTATCTTGAACCACCACTCTTTTCCCGAGAGAGGTCGAACGACCCGTATAGCCACGATATGAAACGCGCAAAAGGTCCGTTCTTGGCACTTTTCGGACATGGCGCGATGTCCGAGTTGAGTTTGCTTTCAGCGGCAAGACGGACTTCACAATTGCGACCGCTGACTTCCGAGTTTGCCCCGACCCGGACATTCGACCGCTTGGACCCGCTTCGAAAATTGCCTAGTCTTGTTTCGAGAACATCGGGGACGATCGAAAATGAAGCGGCGCGAATTTATCGCCTTGATCGGCATGTCGGCGGCATGGCCGGCCGTGGCGCAGTCACAGCAGTGGCCGACGCTGGGGTTGCTCAGCTCAAGTGAAATGGCCGATTATGCAATCAAGCCCTTTCGTGCTGCCCTCGCGGAGGGCGGCTTCGTCGAAGGCCGCAACCTGACCGTCATTTATCGTTCAGCGGAGGGCCAGTTCGACCGTTTACCCGCGCTTGCGGAGGAACTCGCAAACAGACAGGTATCGGTGATTTTCGCGACCGGATCGCCGGTCCCGGCGCGCTCAGCGAAGGCGGCCACGACGACGATACCAATTGTCTTTGCATATGGCGGCGATCCCGTCCGCGATGGCCTTGTGGCAAGCTTCAACCGGCCGGAGGGAATGTCACCGGCGCAACCTTCATCGGGGCGGCACTCACGTCAAAGCGGATGGGCCTGCTGCGTGAGATTCTCCCTCAAGTTTCCGATGTTGCGCTGCTTGTGAACCCGAAAGGCACCCTCGCGGAAGCCCAGATCGACGAAGCAAAGGTGGCCGCGCTGGCATTGGGTTTGGTCCTTCATGTTGTGAATGCCGCGAACGAGAACGAGTTCGACGAGGCTTTCGCAACGATGAGTCGGTTGAAGGTGGGCGCGTTTCTTCCGAGCACCGATCCCTTGTTTGGCCTTAACGGTCGAGGCCTCCACATCACGATGGCTTACCGCTACGGGATTCCGGCGATCTGTAATGGTCGCGTGGATGCCGTCGTTGGCGGCCTCGTCAGCTACGGTCCAGACCTGTCGGACACATGGCGGCAAGCAGGTGTCTATGTCGGACGCATCCTCAAAGGCGAAAAGCCGTCCGACCTTCCGGTTGTGCAGCCCACCAGGTTCGATCTGGTAATCAATCTCAAGGCGGCGAAACAACTCGGCATCGACATCCCCCCAACGCTGCTCGTGCGCGCCGACGAGGTGATCGAATAACGTCCGCCGACTTTCGACGGAATTTTTAGTACGTCAGAGCGTCGTGCCTATCGTGGCCTGAAATGACGGGGATGCGGAGATTCGTTGCATCGGCACCGGATTTTTCATTAGCGCTTCGGGTTTGCTGATGACTGCCGCTCACGTCATAAGCGACTTGGCAGATTTTTTCCAAGCGCCCTTTGAGTGACCCAGCGCGCCTTTAGCTTCCCGCGCCGTGAGTGGCCATACGAAGCCTTGGCCCCATGGTGTCATAAGTGCGCATCCCGACTTTGTTGATCCCCTGCGACGCCTTTACCTCCGTCCGGGAATAGGCCAAGATCGTCGTGTCACATCGCCGCAATATTCAGCGGGGACAATAAGGGCACGAACAATAAAACATTGGGGAGCAAGGCGGGCCGAGAGTGTCAGTTTTTCATCTCGGGAGTTTTGCTATGAATATTGGTGTCGATTTTCAGATGGTCTGCAGTCATTGCGGCAGTCTCGCGATAACAATTGAAAACCCGGAAAGCCCATCACGAGAAGAAATCGTGTATTGCCGGGATTGCGGCGGTTCGCGAGGGACCTTGGGGGCACTAAGAGACCTCGCGGTGCTACCGGATTCGCATGTGCTGTCCACGAAACAACAGCCGGGAAAGATAGAATTCCGGAGCGGTCTCGTGGCGTTGCATAAAGAGTTACAAAGCCTTCGTCGAAAGGTTCAAATCGCAGAGTCGCGTTTTGAGGGGAATGCCGGCACGCATCACTCGACGACCAAGTAAAAAGAGAGAGCCCCGCTTTTGACGGGGCTTTGTTTTCGCCCTTGGCTCACTGAGCCGCCATCCGTTGACGTGCCACATTGGGCAAGTCGGGGCGGACCACAACGCCGGCACGCTACGGCTCGGTCAGAACGCTTACCCAGGTAAAATCGTAGTAGGCGCTTATACCGGCCATCAGGAGCCAACCAGCGAGAAGGCTGGCGATCAATGACAGCCGTCTGTTCGTGAATACGGCGGTGTAAAGCTGCAGCCAGTTTTTCATCAGACAGGTATAGAGCGTTTTCGAGCGAAGTGGATACCGGTTCGCGTAAAGAAAACGCGTCAAAACAAAAGACTAGAGCCCGGTTCTGATTCAATCAGAACCGATAAGGCTCGAGCACACGGCGCGGACCATGCCACAGGCTACCCGCCCCGCAGCGAAAGCCGTCGTCGAAACATCACTTCGCGTCTCGGTTTACCAAATATCTTAGCAAATCGTGAATGACTCCTTGAGAATGTATGACATCCCAGGAGGGAGACATGACGACCATTGGCCCGACATATCCGGCCCAATTTGTTGTTGGGCAGGCAGAAGTAAAACTGATCGCGGATCAAACGTCTAATGCAGGTCCCTTGGCGATCAAGGCGGACCAGCAGACCTTGAACAACGCTCAAGAGATAGAAACTGCCATCGCACACGAGCTTGATATCTCAAGCTGAGTGGTGTTTCGCAACAAACTGCAGAGCACTATCTGCAGTTTGAAGTTGCCCTTCTCATCTCGCAGTACCTATCGCACTTTGAATAGTTGTTCTTTTTACACCTCTCAATGCATCTTTCCATTGAAAAACATGCGTTTGTTTGCGGCTGTGCCGCAGAAACGCTTGCAGTCGTTCCTATTAGCGCCAACGCGGCAATCACTGCGAAAAAACGATCCATAGGAAAATCTCCTGTAATGCCAGGCAGTATCAATGCGAACGATGCTACTGGAAATCCAGGCCACCGTCAGCTTCAAAAAAAGCGATTAGCGGACGCACGCCGATACACGCGGTTTTGAAAAGTACCCGATTTTATTCAAGCCGATGGTGGGCGCACAAGGGATCGAACCTTGGACCTCTCCCGTGTGAAGGGAACGCTCTCCCGCTGAGCTATGCGCCCGGGATCTGGTGCGCGATCGGAAGCCTCTGAAATCGGCGTCGGACCGGCCTTGGACAGTGCCAGAGGGCGCGATTTACGAAGTGTGGGCCATCGGTGTCAAGCTGTCAGCGGGTTAAAACGGACGCAGATAGCGCTCTAAGGTCGTTAATTCCCCGGGGATTCCCGATTTCACCTGAAAACTAATTTGTCGAGGCGGATCAACATGATTTGGGGTGTCCAGATGGCGCGCCAAAAATATTCTGATTTCCGAAATCGCGAATCGGTTTATATCCATGGCCATCCCGTCCCACTCGAGGGGCGTATCGCGATCGTCACGGACGCGGGATGGGATGCGGTGGACGCGGAGGGTGCTTCTGACGAGCGCGCCTGACGCGGACGGCGAAGTCGTGTGGTCCTGACGCCTCGACGCTGGCGTCAAGTTCTTGAGAAGCAAGCTTCTCAGGGGCGACGGTGGCAAAAGAGCCCGATCGCCGGGGAGAGCGCGAAATAAGCCGTAAACCATTGCGCGGGGAGTGCCGGGTGTTTTCGGTGTGACCTGACTAACGCGTGTGCTTTCTGCTTTCTACCCACGCACATGCGGCGGCGGGCGCACCAGGCGCCCGGCATTCCCTGCGCCCTCTGATAAGGAGGCAAAGGATGCAAGCAAACCTCGGGCGCCTTGCGCCGCGAGAATGCGAAGGTGTGTGAGATTTCTTACCCTCCCCTGGAGGGGGAGGGTCGACGCGAAGCGGCGGGGTGGGGTGATCTCTCAACTGCGGCACTGTTCGGGATGAGAGACCGTCACCCCACCCCGGCTCACATTTCGCTGCGCTCATGTGAGCCGACCCTCCCCCTCCAGGGGAGGGTAAGCGAGCGAGTGAACGAGCAAGTCAGTATTTCAGAGGCAGCAGTGATTGGACCGATAAGCCGCAGCGTACCGAATACCCTGCATTTGCAGGGTATGACGACCGTCAGTGTCTCACGCGCCCTGCTGTCTCGCCCGCGACGCGTGCGACTGCAGCGCGCGGATGCGATCGGCCAGGGTGCCGCCGCCTTCAGCCATGCCGCCATTCGCAGCGCCGTTCGTCGCGTTGCCATTGGCCGGGCGCACAGTCTTCGCCGGGATCGCCGGTTCAGCCGCCAGCATCGCCTCGATTGCCGAGTTCGGGCCTTCGAGCTGCATCGCCAGTTTGGCGACTTCGGCGGCGATGTCGTTGATGCGTTCGCGCAGCAGCGCGTTTTCCATGCGCTCGGTGGCCCAGGAGCTTTCGGCCTGCTGCTGGATCGCGTTGAGGTCGCGCTGCGCCTTGCCGCGCTCGTCGCGCGCGACGCGCAGCGCTTCTTCCATCTCGGCTTTTTCAGTGCGCAGCTTGTCCAGCACCGGCGATTTGCCGCCGTTCATCGCCGCGATCTCGTCGCGCAATTCCTTGGTGGTGCGCTCGGCGGCCGCGCTGGCCTGGCGCAGTTGATTGTTTTCAAAGTCGCGTTCGGCCAGCAGCTTTCCCTGCGTCGCGAGCCGCGACTCCAGATCGTTGACGCGGTTGCCGAGCATTTCGGCTTCCTTGACCTGGATGATCAACTGGCGATCCAGATCCGTAACGCGCTGGCTCAGATTTTCGACCTGGCTGCGCGCCTCCGCCAGATTGCGCGTCGCAGAGTCGGATTCGCCGCGCTGCGCTTCAAGCCGCGCCTGCGTTGCGGTGTATTCCTTTTCGGCATCGTCGACACGGCCCTTCAGCGCATCGATCTGGGCGTGCACTGCGACCAGCTCGATCTGGCGGGTGTCCGCGATCAACGAACGGTCGGACAATTGGACGTTGATCTTCGACAATTCGCTTCGCTTGTCGGTCAGCGCCTGCTCGGCCTGACGCAGCGATTCGGTCTTGGCGGAAAATTCCTCTTCGGTGGCGCGAAGCTGTTCCTTGATCGCCTTTTCGCGGGCCTCAAGCGAAAAGATCGTCGCGTTCTTTTCGCCGAGTTCGAGCTTCATGCGATTGATCGCGTCGGATTTCTTGCCGAGTTCGGCGAGTTGGCTGGTGGTCTTGTTCTTGAGCTGGTCGACGCTCATCTCGAGCCGCCGCGCCGACATCGCGAATTCCGCGCGCAGCTGGTCCTTATCGGCCTGGATTTCCGCCATCGACAGCGGGGTCGCGGCTTCGAGGCGCCGGGTTGTCAGCCGCACCGCGCGGTTATGCACCAGCGGCACGATCATCAGCCCGAACAACATCGAGACCAGAAAACCGATCGCCAGATATATGATCGGCTCGACCATGGAACGCTACTCCCCACCGGAAAAACTCTTAATTACAATGCCATGGAGGATAGGGTAAACGCCAGCCTAATGCCGCGTTAACGTGAATCCGTAACTACGCAGCTCTGACTAGATAGGGAGTTCCAACGTGGATCGCGTCAGAACGGGTTCCAGGTCGCGCGCGGGGTATATTTGAGATAGCCGATATTGGCGCCGAGGCGCAGGCCCAAACCAGAGCGGATCGGCACCAGCACGATGTTGTTGGCGGTCAGCGCCGTCATCCCGAAGCCGCCGATGATATAGGCGGAGCCGTCGATGCCGCCGAAGCGCTGATAGATCGCGCCGGTCGCGGGCAGATTATAGACCAGCGTCATGGTGCGGGCACCGTCGCCGCCCCAGTCGAAGCCGACCGAGGGTCCCTGCCAGTAGACCCTGAGATCACCGGCGTTCTTGGTGTAGAGCGTGCCTTCGCCGTATCGAAGTCCC
The DNA here is from genome assembly GCA_037201505.1 of Bradyrhizobium sp. GTDB lineage: Bacteria > Pseudomonadota > Alphaproteobacteria > Rhizobiales > Xanthobacteraceae > Bradyrhizobium. The sequence goes on along the minus strand of JBBCHO010000009.1, from coordinate 110,609 downwards.
GCAACGAAGGCGCCCGAGCCTTCCTCGCCCAGGATGTAGCCGTTCGGCAGGCCCCATTGGCTGACCGCGCGCTCAATCACCGAGGCAAGGCCGCGCGAGACGTTGCCGAAGAACCGGTGTCCCGCATTGGTCAATTCGTCCGGCCCGTAAGTATTGGGGCTGGGCTGGCGCACCGGCGGCGGCAATTGCTGGGGTTGCTGCTCCGGCGGCAGCGGCTGTTGCATCGGTTGCTGCTGCATCGGCTGCTGCTGTACCGGTGGCTGCTGCTGCACCGGCTGTTGCGCGGAAGCGGGCACGGACCAGCACATCATCGCGGCGAGCGTTATCGCTGCAAGGCGAGAGGCGAAAAGCATGAAAAAACCCCTGGGTATCGAAATCCCGGCCGCGACCTTAACCTGACGCTGACAAGCGTGGCTTTAGGCTACGCCCAGTGTCCCCCGACTCGAATGTTATCGGCACCAACTATGACGGCACAACGGCAGGAAAGAAACGGCAACCGGTTCGAAATTCGCTTTCGCCCCGGAATAGCCTTGATCGCCCCGCTGGCGATGCTCTGGATCGGGCTAGGCGTAGGCTGGCCGGGCAGCCGTCCTGAGTTTGCGGCGCAGGCCGCAACCACCGAGCGTGTCGTGGTCAACCGTTTCAGCGGCGTGGCGATCGAGGGCTATGACCCCGTCGCCTATTTCGTCGATGGGCGCCCAAGCATGGGCCTGCCGGCCTTCGAGGCCTCCGAATCCGGGGCGGTCTGGCGCTTCCGCAACGAGGGCAACCGCGCGTCGTTTCTCGCCCATCCCGATATTTATGGCCCGCAATATGGCGGCTATGACCCGATCGATCTGGCGCGCGGCGTCACCTATGCGGGCAATCCCCGGTTCTGGCTGGTCTCGGGCCAGCGGCTCTATCTGTTCGGGCGCGAGCAGAACCGCGACGCCTTCGCGGCCGATCCCGCGCGCGTATTGCGGGAGGCCAATGCGCGCTGGCCGAAGCTGGAGCAGGATCTGGCTCAATAAAGCAGGGCGTCAGCGCGCTCGCGGATCGCCCCAGGCAATGAACTCCGGCACGATGAAGTCGGGTCTGCCTTGGCCGAACTGCAAATCGGCGCCTTGCCCATCCGTGATCCGGCCGCCGGCCGCGGTGACGACGGCGTGGCCCGCCGCGATATCCCATTCGCAGGTCGGCGCGAGGCGGGGATAGATATCGGCGACGCCTTCGGCGATCCGGCCGAACTTGACTGCGGATCCCAGCTTCTGCCTGACCGCGCCGGGTCTCGCGTCAATAAAGGCTTCCGTTTGGCATCGCCATGCGAGCGGCTGACCGCGACCAGCCAGGGCGCGCCGGCCGGCGGGATCGGGCGGGTGCGGATCGGTTCGGCGCGGGTCACAGCCCCGTTGCCGATCGTCAGCCGCTCCGCGCCGTGGCCGACCAGGCCTCGCCATATCAATCCTAGCGCAGGGGCGCCGATGATTCCCAACAGAGGCGTGCCGTTGCTCACCAGCGCCAGATTGACGGTGAATTCGTTGCGGCCGGCGACAAATTCCTTGGTGCCGTCGAGCGGGTCGATCAGAAAGAAACTGCCGTCATAGGGCGGCTTCGCCAGATCGACGCGCTCCTCTGATATGGCCGGGATATCCGGAACAAGTGCGGCGAGGCCCTCGCAGATGATGCGGTCGGCGGCGAGATCGGCTTCCGTCACCGGCGATCCGTCGGCCTTGCCGTCGATCTGCATTGCGCCGCGATTGACGGCCAGAATGGCCGCACCAGCCCGGACCACGAGATCGGTCAGGGGCTCGATCAGGGCTGCGGCGGCATCGCGGCCGATCGACGGACCTGACATACGTGCCTCATTCATTGGCGGATCTCATCTGCAACCTGTCTGTGCCTCTATGTTGTGCGTGCCGGCCGGAAACCCGGCCACGCGGCCTTGTGTTGGCAGCACGCGCGTCCGCAGTGTATCAAGCCTGATAAGCATGCGTGATTCGCCTCGTCCGCGCTTCGGCGGAATTCCAGGAACACCTTATGTCTGGCACTTCGTCCCCAAGTCCCGTTTCAGTTTCGCCCGCCCCCGATGCGCTCGAATTGGCGGCGCTATTGTGCTCGCGGGTTTGCCACGATCTCATCAGTCCGGTCGGCGCGATCGTCAATGGGCTTGAGGTTCTCGACGACAATCCGAAGCCGGAAGATCGCGAATTTGCCCTCGATTTGATCCGCAAGAGCGCCAAGACCGCCTCGGCGAGGCTGCAGTTTTGTCGCCTGGCGTTCGGCGCGGCCGGCTCGTCCGGCGCGCAGATCGATCTTGGCGACGCGCAGGCGATGGCGCGGGGACATCTCGAGGATGCCAAGACCACGATCGCCTGGAACCTGCCGCGCGTGCTGATGCCGAAAAATCGCGTCAAGCTGCTGTTGAACATGATGGTGATCGCGCAGCAGACCATTCCGCGCGGTGGCGTGCTTACGGTGGACGCCGTCGGCGAAGGCGAGGGCGCAGGTTTTCGCGTCGCCGCCAGCGGGCTCAATGCGCGGATGCCGCAGAACATCGCCGATCTCTTGAGTTCGGGTCAGGTCTCGGTCGATGCACATGCGGTGCAGCCTTATTATACGCGGCTGTTGGCGCAGGCCTGCGGGCTCAGCGTCGTGCTCGCCCCCGAAGGCGATGCGATCGTGGTGACCGCTTCCTGATCCAAAGTATTTGTACGCGGCCAACATGTTTAACCAAAAGTTAATCTGATGCCGCCATCACGCGCGGCGTGATCTTATCTTTTTGATAAGCTCGTTCTTTTCCAACTACTCAACCAATATTAAACGCTTTGCATAGAAGCTGGCCAAACTCGAAATGGCGTGTCGACATCGCGCGCCTGGGTTGAAGGCCTTACTCATGGATGATCTGTTACGCGAGTTTTTGACTGAGACCAGCGAAAGCCTGGACACCGTAGATAACCAGTTGGTCCGGTTCGAGCAGGATCCGAACAACGCCAAGATTTTAGACAATATTTTCCGCCTGGTTCACACCATCAAGGGCACCTGCGGTTTCCTCGGTTTGCCGCGGCTTGAAGCGCTGGCCCATGCCGGCGAGACCCTGATGGGCAAATTCCGCGACGGCATGCCGGTGACCGCCGAAGCGGTGACGCTGATTCTCGGCAGCATCGACCGCATCAAGGAAATTCTCGGCGGGCTCGAGGCCACCGAGGCCGAGCCGCAAGGCAACGATCAGGACCTGATCGTGCAGCTTCATCAAATGGTCGAGCGCGGCATGGCGGCGATGTCAGTGCAGCTTCGCTGGTCGCGTCTGCGCCGGTCGCATCTGCGCCTGTTATGCCGGCTGCGCCGGCTCCGGAAGTGCCCGTCGTGTCGGCGCCTCCCGTTCAACCCGCGAGTGTGGAGGGTACGTTGACGGTTCAAACGTTGGAGCGTGAGTTGCGTCCTGGTGAAGTGTCATTGGATGATTTGGAGCGCGCCTTCCAGGAGACAGAGATAGAGGTCGTGACCCCGCCACCCGCCGCCAAGGTTGCCGCGGCGCCCGCGCCAGAGCCCGAACCGCGTGTCGTCGCGGCACCCAAGGGGCCCAAGGCCGTGGCGAAGAAAACAGTTGTCGAAGTCGAAGCCACCACTGACGCCGATCGCGTCGCCAACCAGTCGATCCGCGTCAATGTGGATACGCTGGAACATCTGATGACGATGGTGTCGGAACTGGTTCTGACCCGCAACCAGCTTTTGGAAATCTCCCGGCGCAACGAGGATACCGAATTCAAGGTGCCGCTGCAGCGGCTGTCCAACGTCACGGCCGAACTGCAGGAAGGCGTCATGAAGACGCGGATGCAGCCGATCGGCAATGCCTGGCAGAAGCTGCCGCGAATCGTGCGCGATCTCTCGAGCGAACTGCACAAGCAGATCGAACTGGAAATGCATGGCGCCGACACCGAACTCGATCGGCAAGTGCTCGACCTGATCAAGGATCCGCTGACGCATATGGTGCGAAACTCGGCCGATCACGGGCTGGAGACGCCGGCCGAGCGGGCCGCCGCGGGCAAGCCCGAGCAGGGCACCATTCGTCTGTCCGCCTATCATGAGGGCGGCCACATCATCATCTGCATCGCCGACAATGGCCGCGGCCTCAACACCGAGCGGATCAAGGCCAAGGCAGTCTCCAACGGTCTCGTCAGCGACGCCGAACTGGAGAAGATGACGGAAGCGCAAATCCACAAATTCATCTTCGCGCCGGGCTTCTCGACCGCGGCCGCCGTGACCAGCGTCTCCGGCCGTGGCGTCGGCATGGACGTGGTGCGCACCAATATCGACCAGATCGGCGGCACCATCGACATCAAGTCGGTCGCCGGCGAAGGCTCCAGCGTCACCATCAAGATCCCGCTGACCCTGGCGATCGTCTCGGCCCTGATCGTGGAAGCCGGTGGCGACCGCTTTGCGATCCCGCAGCTGTCGGTGGTCGAACTGGTGCGCGCACGCGCCAATTCCGAACATCGCATCGAGCGGATCAAGGACACCGCGGTATTGCGTCTGCGCAACAAGCTGTTGCCGCTGATGCATCTGAAGAAGCTGCTCAAGATCGACGACGGCTCTTCTTCCGATCCGGAAAACGGCTTCATCGTCGTGACGCAAGTCGGCAGCCAGACCTTTGGCATCGTGGTCGACGGCGTGTTCCACACCGAGGAAATCGTGGTCAAGCCGATGTCGACCAAGCTGCGTCACATCGACATGTTCTCCGGCAACACCATCTTAGGGGATGGCGCGGTGATCATGATCATCGATCCCAACGGCATCGCCAAGGCGCTCGGCGCCGCCGGCGGAGCCTCTCACGAGATCGCTGACGAGAACGCCGCTTCGCGCGCCAACGCGGCCGAACAGATGACCTCGCTGCTGGTGTTCCGCGCCGGCTCGAACCAGCCCAAGGCGGTGCCGCTCGGTCTCGTGACCCGGCTGGAAGAACTCGCCGTCGACAAGATCGAACTCTCCAACGGCCGCTACATGGTGCAATACCGCGACCAGCTGATGCCGCTGGTGCAGATGGACGGCGTTAGCGTCCAGACCTCGGGCTCGCAGCCGATCCTGGTATTCGCGGATGATGGCCGCTCGATGGGTCTGGTGGTCGACGAGATCATCGACATTGTCGAGGAACGGCTTCACATCGAAGTGGCCGGCCGGATCGAGGGCATTCTCGGCTCCGCGGTGATCAAGGGACAGGCCACCGAAGTGATCGATGTCGGTCACTTCCTGCCGATGGCGTTCTCCGACTGGTTTACCCGCAAGGAAATGCGCCCCTCGGTGTCGGCACAATCGGTGCTGCTGGTCGACGACAGCGCGTTCTTCCGCAACATGCTGGCGCCGGTGCTCAAGGCGGCGGGTTATCGGGTCCGCGTTGCGCCCAACGCGCAGGAAGGTCTGGTCGCGCTGCGTTCCGGTCAGGCGTTCGATGTGGTGCTGACCGACATCGAAATGCCCGACATGAACGGCTTCGAATTCGCCGAGACGATCCGGGCCGATGCGCATCTGAGCGCGATGCCGATCATCGCTCTGTCCTCGCTGACATCGCCGGCGGCAATCGAGCGCGGGCGGCAGGCCGGCTTCCATGACTACGTTGCCAAATTCGATCGCCCCGGTCTGATCGCCGCGCTCAAGGAGCAGACCGCCGAACTCAACCGGGCGGCATGAGGAAGCCAACATGACCACCAAAACTGAAGCCACTGAAGGCGCCGTTGCCGAATACGTCACCGCTTTGATCGGCGGGCAATTGTTCGGTCTGCCGATCTCGCGCGTGCAGGACGTGTTCATGCCGGAACGGCTGACCCGGGTGCCGCTGTCATCGGCCGAGATCGCGGGCGTGCTCAATCTGCGCGGCCGCATCGTCACCGTTGTCGACATGCGCGCCCGTCTTGGCTTGCCGAAGAACGACGACGGCAAGCCGCCGATGGCGGTGGGCGTCGACCTGCGCGGCGAATCCTATGGCCTGCTGATCGATCAGATCGGCGAAGTGCTCAAGCTTCCCGACGATGGCCGGGAGGAAAACCCCGTCAACCTCGATCCGCGCATGGCCAAGCTCGCCGGTGGCGTGCATCGCCTCGACGGTCAGTTGATGGTCGTCCTCGACGTCGATCGCGTTCTCGAAATCGTGCCGGACATGCTGGCGGCCTAAGACCGGCAACCGACAAGCGTAAGGCAAACTGCACCGGAAACGTCCCTTCGGGGGAGAATTAGAGGCTGAAATGAAAACATGTTTGGTCGTCGATGACTCAAGCGTCATTCGCAAGGTCGCAAGGCGTATCCTGGAAGGGCTCGATTTCCAGATCGTCGAAGCCGAAGACGGCGAAAAAGCCCTCGAAGTCTGCAAGCGCGGATTGCCCGAGGCTATCCTGCTCGATTGGAACATGCCGGTGATGGACGGCTATGAATTCCTCGGCAATCTCCGTCGCATGCCCGGCGGCGACCAGCCCAAGGTGGTGTTCTGCACCACCGAAAACGACGTCGCGCACATCGCCCGCGCGCTGCACGCCGGCGCCAACGAATACATCATGAAGCCTTTCGACAAGGATATTGTTACCGCGAAATTCCAAGAAGTCGGTCTTCTCTGATTTGATAATTTGATCCGGCGGCTCGTGGGCCCTCGGCTTGTCGCTTGAAGTATTGCTTGAGTTGTTGGTGAGTAATGAGTGTTGCGTTGACGAGTTCCGCGATCCCGAATGCGACGCAGCGAGAGCTGCGGGTGATGGTGGTCGACGATTCCGTCGTCATCAGGGGAATGATTTCCCGCTGGGTCGCCGCCGAACCCGATATGGTTGTCGCGGCATCGCTGCGTACCGGCCTTGATGCCGTCAACCAGATCGAGCGCATCGATCCTGACGTGGCCGTGCTCGATATCGAAATGCCGGAGCTCGACGGCATTTCAGCGCTGCCGTTGCTGCTCGCCAAGAAGCGCAATCTCATCATCATCATGGCGTCGACCCTGACCCGCCGCAACGCAGAGATCAGCTTCAAGGCGCTGTCGCTCGGCGCTTCGGACTACATTCCGAAGCCGGAGAGCACCCGCGAACCCGCCGCTGCCGAAACCTTTCGTCATGATCTGATTCAGAAGATCCGCCATCTCGGCGCCAAGGTCCGGCGTGCGGCGCCGGCTGTATCGGCCCCGCCGCTGGCACCGGCCCGCGATCCATCGTCCCGCGCGATACCGGCAGCGCCGGTTGCCAATCCGCCGCTGCTGCGCCGGGCATTCAGCACGCAAGCACCGCGCGCGCTTCTGATCGGCTCGTCGACCGGTGGCCCGCAGGCGCTGATGTCGCTGGTCGCCGAGATCGGTGCCGTGATCGACCGCTTTCCGGTGCTGATCACCCAGCACATGCCGCCCACCTTCACGACGATTCTGGCCGAGCATCTGGCGCGCTCCAGCCATCGGCCGGCGCGCGAAGCCATCGACGGCGAGATCGTCAAGGCCGGAAATATCTATCTCGCGCCAGGCGGCCGCCATATGCGCGTGGTGCGTCATGGCGTCGATGTCGTGATTGCGCTCGATGACGGACCGCCGGTCAATTTCTGCAAGCCTGCTGTCGATCCCTTGTTCTCCTCCGCGATCGATGTCTGGCAGGGCGCCATTCTCGCCGTCGTACTGACGGGCATGGGCTCGGACGGCATGCGTGGCGGCAAGGACATCGTCGCAGCCGGTGGCAGCGTGATCGCGCAGGATGAAACTACCAGCGTGGTTTGGGGAATGCCGGGCGCGGCTGCGAATGCCGGTATTTGTGCGGCCGTTCTGCCGCTTAACCAGATTGCGCCAAAATTGGTTCGATTGTTTTCAGGAGATCGCTCGTGACACCGGTTGATTATGAATTCCTGCGCAAACTCCTGAAAGAGCGCTCTGGTCTCGATCTGTCGGCCGACAAGCAATATCTGGTCGAGAGCCGATTGATCCCGCTGGCCCGCAAGGCCGGCCTGCCCGGAATTGCCGAGCTGGTCCAGAAAATGAAGTCCGGGGCCGACGCGCTGACCGCCGAAGTGGTCGAGGCGATGACCACCAACGAAACCTTCTTCTTCCGCGACAAGGTCCCGTTCGATCATCTGCGCGAGACGATGTTGCCGTCGCTGCTGAAGGCGCGTGCGAGCCGCCGGGCATTACGTATCTGGTGCGCGGCGTCATCGACCGGGCAGGAGCCTTATTCGATTGCGATGTGTCTGAAGGAACTCGGTTCAGCGCTGGCCGGGTGGCGGGTTGAAATCATCGGCACCGATTTGTCGCAAGCCGTGCTGGAAAAATCCAGGGCCGGCATCTTCAGCCAGTTCGAGGTGCAGCGCGGTCTGCCCATTCAAATGCTGGTCAAGCATTTTACCCAGATTGGCGAATTGTGGCAGCTCAATCCCGATCTCCGCTCCATGGTGCAGTATCGCCAACTGAACCTGCTGCATGACTTTTCGCAGCTTGGAAAGTTCGACGTGATCTTCTGCCGCAACGTTCTGATCTATTTCGATCAGGACACCAAGGCCCGCATCTTCGACCGCCTTTCCAAGGTGGTCGAACCTGACGGTTTCATGGTGCTGGGCGCGGCCGAATCCGTGGTCGGGATTTCCGACGCCTTCAAGCCGTATCCGGATCGCCGTGGGCTCTACAGCCCGAATACGAACCGGGCTGGTGCCGCCGCGGTGCCGCCCCTGAGGGCGGTTGCGGCCGCGCGCTGAACCTGCGCGTCCAGCTTCATCGGCCGCACCGTTGCGGGTCTACATGATCGCGTGCGGCAGGAATCGCGACGTATTTCCGGTGATCGGATTCTCGTCTTCACGGATCGACAGCCCGCAGGGCGTGTGATCGACCAGCCAGCTGCCGAGCACCGGATATTGACCGGAAAATTTCGGCAGTGGCGCCAGCGCCTGTCGAATGAAACCTTCGGCGCCGTACGGCCCCTGCTGTTCGACCACCGTCTCGCCTTCCCTGATCAGCGCGACGTTGGCGCCCTCGCGGGAATATAGCGGCTTGCGCACGAACGAGGATCCGAGCGTGGCGGCGTTCGGGTCATCTTCGAAAAACGCCGGCAATAAATTGGGATGATCCGGAAACATGTCCCACAACAAGGGAAGCATGCCCTTGTTCGACAAGATGGCCTTCCATGGCGGTTCGATCCAGCGTGTTGAAGCTTTGGCGAGCTGCGCGCCGAATGCGTCGCGAAAACATCCATTCCCAGGGATAGAGCTTGAACGCGAGTTCGATCGGGCGGTTGTCGAGATCGACAAAGTTGCCGTCGTCGCGCCATCCGACGGCTTCGATATCGAGTAAAGTGGTTGCGAGACCAGCCTGTCGCGCGGTGTCCTCAAGATAGGCCAGCGTGCAGGCATCCTCGGCGTTTTCAGTCGTGCCCGTGAGATGAAGGTGCTTGCCGTTGCCGACCTTCTTCCAGGCCTCGATCAGGCGCTCATGAAGCGAATTGAACTGGTCGGCATGGGCCGGGAGGATGTGTCGCTCGATGCCCTGCTCGAGCCAGGTCCATTGAAACACCGCGGCCTCGAAGATCGAGGTCGGCGTATCTGCGTTGTATTCGAGCAATTTCGCCGGGCCGTTCCCGTCGAAGGAGAGATCGAGCCGGCCATAGAGGCTGCGATCGCCGCGGCGCCAGCTGTCGCGGATCAGCGGCCAGAATGCCTGCGGTATCTGCAGGCGCCGTAGCGCGAATTCGTTGTCGACCGCGCGGCCGACGACTTCAAGGCACATCGCATCGATTTCTCCGGTCGGAGTCTCGATCTGATTTTCGATTTCCTCGAGCGTGAAGGCATAGCAGGCGCGTTCGTCCCAATAGCGTTCGCCGTCGATGGTGTGGAAATCGAATCCGCTCGCTTCGGCAGTGGCGCGCCAGTCGTCACGCTCTCGGCAAATGAGGCGGCGCATGAAGGCTAGCCGCCGCCATGAGCGTGGCCGTGACCATGCCCGTGGAATCGGTCAACGCCGAAGCCGCCATAGGCCACGCCGCGGCACGTTGCGACGAGACGCCCGTCCGGGCCGCGCGCGACTTCACGCAGCAAGTCCGGGCCGCAATCGCCCCGCCGCACAAAACCCATCGATACCGCGCCGATCGCCGCGCTACCCATCATGGTCAAAAGGACGCGGCGCGAGCGTTTCATGGTGCAGCCTCGGATTAAATCTTGAACGTGAAATTAGATAGGCAGGCTGGATCGTAATTAGTAGGTTAGGCAAGTGAAAGGCAAAATATATCACCGCTTCATGCGGCGCGCGCAAACCGTGCATCCTTCAACCGCCGAAATGCGATGCAAAGGAGTGCGCAAACGAACCGAAGCCGCCGCGCGTGACGCTGGCCGAACCGGAAGCCGTGCCGGACGAGGAGGCGCTCGATGCGGAATCGCCACCAAAGAAACTGCTGCGGCGGGACCATGAGCTGCCCGATCCACCAGATCCGCCGGATGAATATCCCCGCGCGGAGCAATTGGTTGTGGTTTGCGGCGAAGGGGCCATCCCCGGCGATACCGGCGCGGCTATTCCCGGCGATGCCGGCTCGCAGCTGTTGCGCGGCATCAGCGCATAGGCGCCGCCGCCCATCGCGACCGTGCCCATCAACAGCAGCGCGACATGCCCGGAGCGCTTCACCGGCGGCGCGGGGGGTGCGGTCACTTTGGCCGCCACCGGCTTGCGCTTGCCGAATTCCCTGGGAGGGGGCTCAGCCATGTTCAGTAGATCATGGAGGCGGCATTGAGGGCGCCCGCCGCCAGCGAGGCCAGCCCGAGCCAGATCGCGGCGCCGAGTTCGCCGGCCGCGATCTTCGCCGACAGGTTCGGCACCGGAATCTTCACAATGAAGAACACCGCGATCTGCACCACCAGCGCGATCGCGCTCCAGATCAGGCAGTCGAAGATATTGGCGGCATGGGCAATGGCGCTGACCACCGGCAGTACGAAACCGACCAGACTGAGGCCGAGCGCGATGGCGGCGGCCGGATCATTGTCGCGGATCAGCTGGAATTCGTCGTGCGGCGTGACGCGGGTGTAGACGAAGAGGTAGGCGACCACGACCACGATGGCCGTGCAGAAATACAGCAGGAATGCCGGCAGTCCGGCCAGGGATTGAAGGATCATGAGGAGGCCCCCTGAGTCGCGAGACGGCAACGGTCGCACACCCCATGTGTCGGCGCACGCCGGCCGCCCGTTCAATCCCCAAAAACAAAAACCCCCGCCATTTGCGGCGGGGGACAGACTTACGACCTCAGCTCAACTTATCTGGATCAACCCAATTTTGGTCCATGGGATTGATCTCGACTTTGGGTAGCGGCCCGAATTTGCCGAAATCGAACGGCGGCATCTCAGGTTCAGGTGCAGCCAATATGGCGAGACGCGCCTTTGCCTTTTGTAAACCCTGATAGTAGGCGTAGGGTGGCCCATCGCACCATGCAATCTTATATGCGCAAACAGCCGCTTCAATGGAACCAAGTTTATCACCTTCCGCAAGTGTTATGGCCGCGAGAACATTATATGCATCAGCTTTGTGCAGGGGGTATGGCCCGCGCTCTACCGGTTCCCACACGTCGCTAAGTCGATCCCGTGCAACGATGGGACGTCCGCGCTGAAGTTCGAGTTCGGCTATCGCTAACAACGTTTGAAGTTCGAAGTCCGTTATATTTACGGCTCGTGCACGGCTGAGTGCTTGATGTAAATACTCGTCGGCTTGCGCGAATTCACCGCGAATGCGAGCAAATTGGCCTCGCAATAGTGCAATCTTGCTGGAATAACCTTCATCTTTAACCGCTTCTTCGTGTTTCCACGTTTGGCTCAGCAGTAGCCCATTATCGGCCGATCCGAATTGAAGGGCGTGATCGGCCAAATACAAGTCAACAAAAGCTTCCGCTCCAATATTTTCCTCATCTATAAAAAATCTTTTTGATCTAATCAAAGCCGCCAAACTTAACGACTTGTTTCCAATTATGGTCAGTAGGCGTCCTAAATGTGCTAATGTGGCAGCTTTAACATAGTCCTTTTCATCCCTGTGGTTCTCTTCATCCCTTTGGTTCGCCACCAAGGATTGCCTTAGAACGTGATCCGCTTCGCAAAGTGCACCCATTTCAAAATAGGCGGTGCCTAGATTTGTAATGTAGGCGTTCTTGCGTGTACTTTTGGGTGAGGATACTTCTATGGCACTTTTATAGAGTCGCGCCGCTCGCCCCGGTTGGCCGGACAATTGGTAGCTTTGAGCAAGTCCATCCATCGCCGCGTGCTTATCACGGTCTTTAGTAAGCGCCGGTAATCGCTCAATTCCGTCTGGAAATAGCCGCTCAAGCCAAGATATCCTTTCTCGATGGGCGGCAAGGCGAAATAAGGTCGGATGGTCCAGTCGATCCCAAAATAAGTTGACCGCGTCGTCGTATCTCCCTAGCCCTAATAATGTATGATAACGCTCGATAGCGGGCGCAAGCTCAGCGAGCGTTTCGACTGAATCGGGTACCGTCATGGGTTCGAAATGGGCTTCGAGAGCCGCGTAGACGGCGCGCTGATTTTGGGTCTCAGTAAGTTTCCAAACTACTCCGCGCACTATGGGATGGGCGTCGTAACGATTGGCTTCACGATCCCAGCCTATCAATCCTCGATCTTCCAATTCAGTTAGCGCGTGATCAAGTTCTCGAGTGGATTGACATGTTTTATTTCGCCCGACCAAGAGCGCTTCTAAGCTCGCGTAGCTCGCAGGCATGCGAAAGCCAACGATCATCGAAATTACTTCGCGCGCCTTCGCCGAAATTCCTTTCAAGGCGAATTCGAGAATATGAGTACGGGATTGGATTAATGGTAGTGAAGCTGGATCAAATTGCGGATGGTCCCCGCGCCATTTTACAAAGTCGCCCGGTGCTTTCTTGTAATTTGCGACTTCACTCGCCAACGCCTGTATGAGCAGGGGGATGGTTCTCGATACTACGGAAAATTGGTGTCAGCTCTTGCCGCGAACCGGAAACTTTCAAGGCGCGCCAAAGCGCGAGTGCGTCGTCATCGCTCAATCCGTGAAGGAAGTACGCCAAACAACTTGGTCTTGGACGACCATTCGGTAGCTGGAGCTCGCTGGGATAAAGTCGTGTGGTGATCAGAATGCGCGATTTAACGACTTGGGTAAGTTTTTGCAGAAACGCTCCGGCGCGAGGGTCGGCGGTTTGACGCAGGCGATGCTGACCTACAAAAGATTGCGCTGCAGAAGCCGGGAGACCGACCGAGCCGGCCACCGACATTTGCGGTTTGCCTATCATAGTCGTCATCGGCGAGATTGCTTGCGTCCATTCTGTTATAGGCGATCAGGACGCGTTCCAGCCCATCGAGAACGAAAAGTAAGGCTCGTCATTTAGATGCTGCAGAAGTTGCGCTTCTCTCTCCTGCCAAGGCAACACGCGCAAAGCGTCTTCGTTTTGCCCGCTGACATAGGTCAACGCCCGGTTCACAAAGTTCTCAAAGGTGGCGTCACTTTCGTAGAAGCTCCACCACATCCTGCCTACAAGCTGTTTCATCTCGTTGGGTACGATTTGGTTGAGCCATTTCCATGTCAGAGCGCTCTTGCCCATGCCGCCGATAGCAACGAAGCAGAAGATACGCGCCCCAACATTTTGAAAATCTTGCTTAGCAATCCAGTCCGTCAGTGCATTAAGTTCGGTTTGACGGCCGATGAGATCACGCGATTGTAAAAGTGTATAGGGATGTGCGATGTAGGGTTCAGGTGCTGCCGGAATCGAGGTCGCGCGGTGAAGTTGCGCAACCACCCGCGCCGCCACCTCACCGTCTTCTTACCTCGTCATCGAGCTTCTCACGTAGCGCCGTCAGAGCCTCGACAACATCGGCTCGGAGATCGTCGGCCGATTTGAAAAAGGCAGCAACTCGCGCTTCTCCGACGCGCTCCTTTAGCGCCTTCAATTTTTCTGCCGCAGCGCCGGTATCAACATCGCTGATTGTCACTTTGTGGTCTTTGTGGATGAAGAAGATAAGCCGCGGCTTATTCAGTCTTACCGCTTCGTCGTATTCCATCTCCGTGATGGATTTGGAATAGCCAGGTGGAATTGTGCCGTAGCGATAGGCCAAGATACCTAGGTAAACATCTGCAGTTAAGACCATCCGCAACGAAACTTCGATTGCATTCGCATCTTCCGCGGTCAGATGCTCCATCATATCGTGGGGGGCGAAGCCGGCGCGTTCGCAAGCCAGTCGCACTTGCTCGCGGTGCTCTGGTAGATCACGTGCTGTGCTGGAAATCATGACTCTGCGGCGGGACATGGTTCTCAACAAATCAATTTACGAGTTTTCTGACAATGAAGCGGAATGCGTGTAACAAGCCATAGTCATTGGTATACAACTAGTGATAGATTGGGAGAAAATGTCTAGCTCAGAACTGCTTCCCAAAAACAAAAACCCCGCCATTTGCGGCGGGGTCCAGTTCGGGAGCAGGAGCCTTGCGGGCTCGGGGGTAATGCGCGATCAGGCGGGAATGCGCTCTTCGACCTCGTGCGGCTCGCGCAGCACGTAGCCACGGCCCCACACGGTTTCGATGAAGTTGCGGCCTTCGGAGGCGTTGGCGAGCTTCTTGCGCAGCTTGCAGATGAAGACGTCGATGATCTTCAATTCCGGCTCGTCCATGCCGCCATAGAGATGATTGAGGAACATCTCCTTGGTGAGGGTGGTGCCCTTGCGGAGCGAAAGCAGCTCCAGCATCTGGTATTCCTTGCCCGTCAGATGCACGCGCTGGCCGCCGACCTCGACCGTCTTGGTGTCGAGATTGACCACGAGATCGCCGGTCTGGATCACCGACTGGGCGTGGCCCTTGGAGCGGCGCACGATCGCGTGGATGCGTGCAACCAGTTCGTCCTTGTGGAAGGGCTTGGTCATGTAGTCGTCGGCGCCGACGCCGAGACCCTTGACCTTGTCCTCGATGCCGGCGAGGCCGGAGAGGATCAGAATGGGTGTTTTGATCTTCGACACCCGCAGCTGCTTGAGCACGTCGTAACCGGACATGTCGGGCAGATTGAGGTCGAGCAGGATAATGTCGTAATCGTATAGCTTACCGAGGTCGACGCCTTCTTCCCCGAGATCCGTCGTATAGACGTTGAAACTCTCGGATTTAAGCATCAGCTCGATCGACTGCGCAACGGCGCTGTCATCTTCTATCAGCAGAACGCGCATGCCAGTCCCCTATAGTCGCCGCTCCGGGCGTCAGGTCGGCCGCACTTGCGGCACTCAAAACGCCTTTGAACAACTGATTCGGATCCTGACGGGATATGGTTAACAAAATCTGATTCGTGTGCGCAAGCTCTAACCGTGCAATTTTTGTCGAATCGCCCTAAGATATTGCTTCGAAGCAGCTTTTAGTATCCGTTCTCGTTCGAGTCCTACTTTAAGAGACGGGCCTAACCGACTCTCACGACTCAACCTTCATTCTGACGGTCGAGCGCTCTCAGTCACCAAAGACAGTGACGTAATGATTAACGATGCGGGTAAACACGGAGTTAAGGGAGCGGTTCAAAATCGCGAAAACTTAAGGTTTTCGCAATGAAAGCGCTCGCCGAACAGATCACCGACATCGACGGCGTCAATATTTATGGCCGTGTGGTGGGCGTGCGCGGCCTGATGGTCGAAATCGCGGGCCCTATACACGCGATGTCGGTCGGCGCCCGCATTGTGATCGAGACCGGCGGCAACCGTTTCATCCCCTCTGAAGTCATCGGCTTCTCCGGCAGCAACGCCGTGGTGATGCCGTTCGCCGGCCTCGACGGGGTCAGGCGCGGCTGCCGTGCCGTGATCGCCAATGCCGCCAGTCAAGTGCGGCCGTCGGCGGCGTGGCTCGGCCGCGTCATCAACGCGATGGGAGAACCGATCGACGGCAAGGGCCCGTTGCCGAACGGTCCCTCGCCGATGCCCTATCGCAATTCGCCGCCGCCGGCGCATTCGCGCAAGCGCGTCGGGGCGCCGCTCGATCTCGGCGTGCGCGCGCTCAATACGTTCCTGACCTGTTGCCGCGGCCAGCGGCTCGGCATCTTCGCCGGCTCCGGCGTCGGCAAATCGGTGCTGCTGTCGATGCTGGCGCGCAATGTCGATGCCGATATCACGGTGATCGGCCTGGTCGGCGAACGAGGCCGCGAAGTGCAGGAGTTTCTGCAGGACGACCTTGGCGATGAGGGTTTGGCGCGATCGGTGGTGGTGGTCGCGACGTCGGATGAACCCGCTTTGATGCGGCGGCAGGCGGCTTATTTGACATTGGCGATATCAGAATATTTTCGCGACGAAGACAAAGACGTGCTGTGCCTGATGGATTCGGTGACGCGCTTTGCGATGGCGCAGCGCGAGATCGGCCTGTCGGCGGGCGAGCCGCCGACCGCCAAGGGCTATACGCCGACCGTGTTCACCGAACTGCCGAAGCTGTTGGAGCGCGCAGGGCCCGGCACCGGCATCGGCTCGATCACCGGCATCTTCACCGTGCTGGTCGACGGCGACGATCACAACGAGCCGATCGCGGACGCGGTCCGCGGCATCCTGGACGGCCATATCGTGATGCAGCGCTCGATCGCCGAGCGCGGGCGTTTCCCGGCGATCAACATTCTCAAATCAGTCTCGCGCACGATGCCGAAATCGGCCGATCCGGCCTTCCTGCCCGTGATCACCCGGGCGCGGCAGATCATGGCGACCTATGCCGATATGGAGGAATTGATCCGGCTCGGGGCCTACCGCGCCGGCTCCAGCCCCGAGGTCGACGAGGCGATCCGGCTGCATGACTCGCTGGAGGGCTTTCTGCGCCAGGGCAAGGACGAGGTGGCCGGTCTTGATGAGGGTTACCAGAAGCTTGCACAAATCCTTACGTAACTTGGAAACGGAAAGCTAACTTTGTCAGGCCATCATCCGCGCCATACGCGTTGTAGTGCCGGTGGGACCCAGGGGGGATGCCGGCTTTGTCCCACGTTGCAATTGGGACTTCTGGGAGTATGAGTCGATGAAGTCACGAGAAACGCTAATCCGCCTGAAGAAGTTTCAGGTCGACGAAAAGCGCCGAAGGGTCGCCCAGATCGAGGGCATGATTGCCGACTTCCAGCGTATGTCGGTCGACCTCGAGCGCGAAATCCACACCGAACAGGAGCGCGCCGGGATCAACGATCCCTCGCACTTCGCCTATCCGACCTATGCCAAGGCGGCGATCCAGCGGCGGGAGAATCTCACCCGTTCCGCCGACGAACTGCGGATTCAGCTGGAAGACGCCAAGAGCCTCTTGGGCGAAGCTTTCGACGAACTCAAGAAGGTGGAACTCTTGGACGAGCGCGATCAGGCGCGTGAACGGGCAGAAGAAAGCGCCCGGGAACAGGCCGACCTCGACAGTATCGGCCTGATGCGCGCCCGGATCGGGGCCGTTGCCTGAGGCTTTTCCCGCCCGCATCTGCTAAATGTTGCCAAAACCCGGACCGCAAGGCCGGGTTTTTTGTGATCAATTTCCACAGGGCCCTGGCATCGCCGAGTTGGTGGACGGATCGAGCCCAAGGTATGGTACGACTTATTCGATCGCCGCTTCGGGGATCAAAAGCGATTTTTTGGGGACACTGAATGCTGACGCCAGCTGAGCTGGTCTGGCTGATTGCCGCCGTAGCGAAGGGGGACGAGGCTGCTTTCGAGCGCCTCTATGCCGCTACGCGCGCGAAACTCTTTGGCGTGGTGCTCCGTATCTTGCGGCGACAGGATCTCGCAGAGGAAGTGGTTCAGGAAGCTTACGTCAAGATCTGGAGCAGCGCCGGGCAGTTCAATCCCGGCCTGTCCTCGCCGATCACGTGGATGGCATCGATCGCCAGAAATCGTGCGATCGACGTGGTGCGCAAGCGTGGTGAGTCGTCGATCGAGGAAGAGCCCGCGGCGATGGAAGTGGCTGCCGATACGCCGGATCCGCTGGCGCGCCGGGAGATGACGGAAGAGTTGAAGCGGATGCTGGAGTGCGTCGGCCGTCTCGAGCCGGACCGGCAAAAGCTGGTGCTGCTGGCCTATTACAACGGCTGGAGCCGCGAGCAATTGGCGGCGAAATTCGAGACGCCGGTGAATACGGTGAAGACGTGGCTGCGTCGCAGCATGATGGATATCAGGGAGTGTCTCGGACTCTAATGGCCTATAGCGAAGACCATATCGCGCTCGCCGCGGAATATGCCCTCGGCACTCTCGATGTCGATGAGCGGGCGCAGGTCGAGACCATGATGTCCGTCGACAGGGATTTCACGGCGATAGTCGAGGCGTGGGAACACAAGCTCGGCGTCCTCAACCAGATGGTCGGATCGGTCGAACCCGGGCCGGAAGTCTGGGAAAAAATCAGGGCCGCGATCGGACATGCCGAGTTGCAAGCGCCGCTCGTGCTTCCGGAGGCCGCGCCGCCGGTTGCCCCGGAGATCGTCGAGCCGGCAGTCGTGGCCGCACCTTCCAACGTGATTCAGTTGTCCGACAGTGTCAGGCGCTGGCGCAGCATAGCGTCGTTTACGTCGGCGCTCGCCGCGGCATTGGTTGCGCTGATCGGCATTCAGCTTGCTGCGCCGGATTGGCTGCCGGAAGGCCTTCGTCCCAAGGCGCGGACGCAAATTGTCGAGGCGAAGGCCCCGGCACCGGCGCCAATATCATCGGCACAATATGTTGCCGTGCTGCAGAGTGCCGGCTCGCCCGCCTTCATTCTCACGGTGGACGGGGCGACCAAGAACTTCACCGTGCGCAAGGTCGGCGCAGCGGCCGAGGCCGGCAAGAGCTTCGAGCTGTGGCTGATCTCGGACAAGCTGCCGAAACCGCGTTCGCTCGGCGTGATCGGCGGCAGCGACTTCACCGCGCGGCCCGTGCTGTCGTCCTATGACGCCGATACCGTCAATGCCGCGACCTATGCGGTGACGGTCGAGCAGGCCGGTGGCTCGCCCGACGGCAACCCGCACTCGACGCCGATCTTCACCGGCAAACTGGTCGAGGCCGTTCCGGCCGCCGCGCCCGCGCGCTGAACTGAATTTTTAGAGCGTTTTCGAGCGAAGTGGATACCGGTTCGTGTTAAGAAAACGCGTCAAAACTAAAGATTAGAGCCCGGTTCTGATGCAATCAGAACCGATAAGGCTCTAAGTCTCCCCAAAAGAGAAAACGCCCGTGGGGGGCGGGCGTTTTCGGTAGTCAACTTGGGGGTAGTTGGGGTCTTCTAATACTCACGAGGCGACTTTGGGGGGCTGATAAGGCACCGCGTGAATTCACAAAATCATTAGCGCACCACCGAGGCTCCTGAGCTGGTAATCGCCACCGGCTTGCCGGCTTTGATCACGCGCGCGGTCTGGGTATAGCCGTCGTCCGAGGTGCGAGCCGAGATTCCGAAACCTGCCACCACGATACCCGCAACGAGCGCCACCACCACGATCTTGAGGTGGGTCGTGCGATCCGCGCTGTAAATCGAATGGTTCATCGTCGCCTCCTGCCAACCGTCCACTTGCGGATTTGTGTCGTTCTTCCGCGGGCCGGTTCAACATCTCAGGCTAGGAAACGTGGGGATTCGCCTTTCGGTTCCGAAGGGGCGATCACAAGGCAGTGATAAGACGTGATTGTCCGCGATCAGGCTTCTTGGCGACCCAGTCAAAATATAAAATTATACAGCAATTACAGTATAATAATCGCAAGCTTGGACTATGTCTCGAAATGCTCGCCAATCCGCGCCGGCCGACAAATCATTTGCCTGTGGCGAAAAAGTCCCGCTCCCCACGGCTCTGTTTAAACGCTCCCGACCGTTTTCAGCCGCGCGCGGGGATGGATTTCGGCCTGCGACAGCACCGTCGTTTGCGACCGGAAGCGCTCGACCAGTGAGCGCACGAACGGGCGGATCCCGGCCGAGGTCACCAGTACCGGCGCCTCGCCTTCGCGGGCGGCCTGTTCGAACCGCTCGCGCACCACGGTCATGAATTCCGACAGCTTTGAGGGCTGCATTGCGAGGCTACGCTCGTCGCCCTGGCCGATCAGCGATTCGGCGAAGGCCTGCTCCCATTTCGCCGATAGCGCGATCAGCGGCAGATAGCCGTTGTGGGAGGTGTTCTGCGCGCAGATCTGCCGCGCCAGCCGGGCGCGCACATGTTCGACCATGGTCGCGGGATTGCGCGAGAACGCCAGCGCGTCCGCGATACCCTCCAGAATGGTCGAGAGGTCGCGGATCGAGATGCGCTCGGCCAGCAACAGCTGAAGCACGCGCTGGATGCCCGATATCGTGACCTGGGCCGGCACGATGTCCTTGACCAGTTCGCCCTGTTCCTTCGGCAGGTCCTTCAGGAGTTTCTGCACCTCGCCATAGGACAACAGGTCCGACATGTTGTTCTTGAGCAGCTCGGTGAGATGCGTCGACAGCACGGTCGCGGCATCGACCACGGTATAGCCCTTCAGCGAGGCTTCTTCCTTCAGGCTGGCGTCGACCCAGGTCGCCGGCAGTCCGAAGGTCGGCTCGGTGGTGTGAATGCCGGGCACGGCGACCTGGCCGCCGCCGGGATCCATGACCATGAACTGGCTCGGCCAGATCCGGCCGGTGCCCGCATCCACTTCCTTGATCTTGATGATGTAGGTGTTGGCCTCGAGCTGCACATTGTCGAGAATGCGCACCGCCGGCATCACAAAACCCATTTCGATCGCGAGCGAACGGCGCAGCGCCTTGATCTGTTCGGTCAGGCGGTCGGTGCCGTCGGGGCCGTTCACCAGCGGCAACAGCGCGTAGCCGAGTTCGATCTTGAGATCGTCGATCTTCAGCGCGGTCGAGATCGGTTCTTCGGCCGCGGCCGCCGCCGCCGCGGCCTTGGCGGGGGCTGCGGCCGCGCTCGCCGCCGCCGCGGTTGCGATGCCCTTTTTCTTATGCGCCGAAATCGCCAGCGCCGCGGCGCCGCCGCCCAGCAACAGGAACGGCAGCATCGGAATACCCGGCAGCGTCGCCAGCACCAGCATCACGCCGGCCGACATGCCCAGCGCCTGCGGATAGCCGGAAAGCTGCTTCATCAGCGCCTTGTCGGCGGCGCCGCTGACGCCGGCTTTCGAGACCAGAAGACCCGCCGCGGTGGAGACGATCAGCGCCGGAATTTGCGTGACCAGGCCGTCGCCGACGGTGAGCAGCGTATAGGTGCGCGCCGCTTCGCCGAAGCTGAGGCCCTGCTGCGCAACGCCGATGATGATGCCGCCGATGATGTTGATGAACACCACCAGAAGGCCCGCGACCGCGTCGCCGCGCACGAACTTCGAGGCACCGTCCATCGCGCCGAAGAAGCCGCTTTCGTCCTCCAGCGCCTTGCGCCGCTCCTTGGCGACCTTCTCGTCGATCAGGCCGGCGGACAAATCGGCGTCGATCGCCATCTGCTTGCCCGGCATCGCGTCGAGGTGGAAGCGGGCCGCGACTTCCGCGATACGTCCCGAACCCTTGGTGATGACGACGAAGTTCACGATCACCAGAATCGCGAACACGATAATTCCGATCACGAAATTACCACCCATCACGAAATTGCCGAAGGCCTCGATGACGTGGCCGGCCGCATCCGTGCCTTCATGGCCGCGCGACAGGATCAGCCGCGTCGAGGCGAGGTGAGCGACAGCCGCAGCATGGTCGAGATCAGAAGGATGGTCGGAAACGAGGAGAATTCCAGCGGCGCTGGATGAACAGCGACGTCATCAGGATCAGGATCGACAGCGTGATCGAGATCGCCAGAAACAGATCGAGCACGATCGAGGGCAGCGGCAGGATCAGCACCACCAGGATGGTGAGGATGCCGAACGCCAGCCCCGAGATCGCCGCGCAACAGGATATTGCGGATTTCGCTGAAACTCGGGAACCCACCTGTGGGAGCTCCCGCGCCCTGACCTGCCGTGACGTCGACCATTACTGCTGCTTCCCCCCGCGAATGCCGATCACGGGCGCCAAACGACTGCGCGGCGGCCGATGGACCACCGTTTCGAAAGTGAGGCACCGCACTGGCGTCCACGGGCACTCCCCCGTTTTACGCGGCTGACGACACTCAACTTCTTCCACTGGGCAATTTTTGCCGTGTTTATGGTTAGGAAAGGGTTAACGAGGCTTCCTGCGGTCGTTCCGGCGCGCGAAGCGAACCTCAGATGTGCAATTGCATATCGAGAAACCTTGAGATTCCGGGTTCGATGCTGTCGCATCGCCCCGGAATGACGAAAAGCATGATGCGATTCGTTCCGTTGCGCTGCATCTGCATGCCCAATATCGCGCCATGGCGCTTGACCTGACGGCAGCGGCCAACGAAGTTGCGGCCGCCGTGGAAATTACTTCTCCTTCCAGCCGAGATTCGATGCCGTTCGTCCCCGATTCGCGCCGGGCATGGATGCGTCTCGCTGTGGCCGTGCTGCTCGGCTCGATCGGCAGCGCCGGGATGTGGGCGGTCGTGGTCGTGCTGCCGGTGGTGCAGGCCGAATTCGCCGCGACGCGCGGCGCGGTGTCGCTGGCTTTCACGCTCACGATGTTCGGCTTCGGTCTCGGCGCCGTCGTCGCCGGAAGAATTACTGATCGCTTCGGCATCGTGACGGCGGTTGCGCTCAGCATTGTCTGTCTCGCCGTGGGGTATGTCGTGGCGGGGCTGTCGACCACGCTGTGGCAATTCATTGCGATCTATTTCGTGATCGGGCTCGGCACATCGGCGACCTTCGCGCCGCTGATGACGGAAGCCTCGTACTGGTTCGAACGCTATCGCGGGCTGGCGGTGACCATCGTCGCCAGCGGCAATTATGTCGGCGGCACGATCTGGCCGCCGCTGGTCAATTGGGGCGTGCAGCAGATCGGCTGGCGCTCCACCCATCTCGCGCTCGGGCTGTTCTGCGCGGTGTCGATGACGCTGTTGCTGTGGGTGCTGCGCGCGAACATCGGCGGCGCCAAGGCGCGCAGCCACGCCGACGCGCCGCCGCCGCGGGTCGATCTGCGGCTCTCGACCAACACGTTGACGATATTGCTGAGCATCGCCAGCATCGCCTGCTGCGTCGCGATGGCGATGCCGCAGGTCCACATCGTCGCCTATTGCGGCGATCTCGGTTACGGCGTGGCGCGCGGCGCCGAAATGCTGTCGCTGATGATGGCGTTCGGGATCGTCAGCCGGATCGGATCGGGATTTCTCGCCGATCAGACCGGCGGCCTCCGCACGTTGTTGATCGGCTCGGTCGCGCAGGGTTTTGCGCTGTTGTTCTATCTGTTTTTCGACGGGCTTTCGTCGCTCTATGTGATCTCGGCGATGTTCGGCCTGTTCCAGGGCGGCATCGTGCCGAGCTACGCCATCATTGTGCGTGAATCGATGCCGGCCTCGGAAGCCGCGACCCGCGTCGGCACGGTGATTTTTGCTTCCGTGATGGGGATGTCGTTCGGCGGCTGGGTATCCGGCGTGATCTTCGATTCCACCGGGCTCCTATGCCGCGGCATTCACCAATGGGCTGGCGTGGAATGCGCTCAACGTCACGATCATTACGGGGTTGCTGATCCGCTCGCGGCGAAGGTTGGCTTTAGCGTAGCGTTACGCCGGCTCGCCGGTCTTGAGCAGAACGCAGCCGCTGATCTTGATGCTGCCGTCGGGCTGCTGCTCCAGCGTGTACAGGCCTTCCCAGGGCACGCCTTCGGCGTCGACGATGTGAACCTCCTGCGCGATCTTGCCGTCCGCGGCGCGGCCTTCGCCGAATTCGAAACTCTTGTGGCGATAGATCGGCGTGTAGGTGCGCTGGACCATGCCGAGGAAAATATCGGCTTGCGGAAACATGTCCTGGATCGCGGGTGCGGCATAGGAATAGGCCGCCGCGGCATCGTCGCGGCTGATCGCCTCGACCTGGGAACGGATGATGCCTTGCGCGGTGGCGACATCATCCGCGGCGCGGGCGGGTGCAGCAAAACCGAGCAGGAGTACGGCGAGCAAAACCAAAGCGCGCATGCGGAAAATCCTCCGGTCATCAAGCTATTACGCCTTGGCCAGCGAAATAGTTTCAGCACCCAGCGGTCAGTCCCAGCAAATATCGCGCCATCATTTCAGATTTTGTCTGGCCTCGGGATTGCCCAGCGCGGCGGCTTTTTCGAACCATTGCCGCGCGATCCGGGCGTCGCGGGGAACGCCGTGGCCGGCGCTGTAGAGCACGCCGAGGTCGTTCATGTTGGAGGCATCGCCAAGCGCCACGCCCTGTTCGAACAATTGGCGCGCCCGGTCGTAGTCGCGCGCAACGCCGCTGCCATACATGTACATCAGGCCGAGATTGTTCATGCCGGCCGGCACGCCGGCATCGACGGCGGCCTGATATAGACGACGCGCTTCCTCCAGATCCTTCTTGACGCCGTGACCATGCTCATATTGCCAGCCGAGATCGACCATTGCGATCGGCTCGCCCGCCGCTACGCTCCTGGCGTACCAGCGCACCGACTCGTCGTAATTGCGTGGCACGCCCGAGCCTTGCTCGTAGAGCGCGCCGATATTGTTCATGGCCATGCCGTAGCCGGCGTCGGCGGCTTTCTGGTACAGCCGCCGCGCCTCGGCAAAGTCTTTCCGCGCGGTCGCGACGCGCCCCAGTTCGAAGGTGAATCGGATCACGTCGGGATATTGCGCGATCGCGTCGTTGCAGGCCTTGGTCGCGGCCGGGATGTCGATCTTGTCGACCTCCAGGCCTGCGATACTGGGTGCGTGCCCGGTATCGTAAGGCATTCCCGCCAGCCGGTCGCAATCGGTGATGAGATCGCGGCGCAGGCTCGGATTGTCGTCCGATGGTGTCAGCCGTGCCTCCACGATCGGCGATGAGGTAACGGAAGGCCTTGGGGCTGGCTGTTGGCAATCGGGGCGGGGCTTGCCCGCGAAATAGAAGCTGCCTGAGATCGGCGAAGACGACACCCATGGCAGTTGCGAGCCGCCGGTCGCCTTCTGCACCGCGAGGCCGACCTCGTTGAAGGTCTTGAACAGGCCGTAACCGGGCCGCTGCATGGTGGCGGCCAGCGCTCTTGTATAGGGGCTGTGACCGTCGACGCCGTCCAGCGACACGCTGCGCGGCTGGGTCGCGAACGAAATCAATGTGCCCGGCGGGGCCTGCATCTGCGCCAGACCGCCGGTCTTCGAGCGCACCTGACCCTTGAACGGGTTATCGCGGCAGGCATCGAGCAGCACGAGGTTGATCCGGGCGCCGGACTTTTCCATCTGGTCGATAATCCCCGACGTGCCCACCGACTGCGCAAAGACGTCGCCTTCGTCGAGCGGATGGGCATCGACCGGGACCAGATAATTGAGGCCATGGGTTTCGACGCCATGGCCGGCATAGTAAAAACAGCGCCACATCGGCGCCGGCCAGTTCATGGCCGAACTCCGCCAGGGCCTTGTCGAAGCCGGCCTTGTCGAGGTCGAGTTGCGCGCCGCCGCCGGCCACGAAAAAGCCGAGGGACAACAGAGTGTCCGACATCAGTTTGGCGTCGGCGACGGGATTGGGCAGTGCGGGCACGGCCTTGTAAGCCGAATTGCCGATCACCAGCGCGACGCGCTTTTCGGCGTGCGCCACCGAGCCCATGCCGGTGCACATCAAAAATTGCCGCGAACACCCATCGCAAGGGGATGCCGATCCGACCCGACCCAGCCATGACATCGCCTCCAGCGGCAGGGCCCATTCCTGCCGCTTATTGGTATCGGCAGACCGATATCCGGTTCGATAGCCGCTCGCGTGCGGTTGACAGCCCTATGGTTTCGATAGCCGAAAGCAACGAATCAGCTAGAATCGCGCAATTGCACCCGTACTTCGGTTACCGATGGACGCTTTGCCAGAGACCTCCGATCTAGAAATCATCGTGCGATTTCTGCACAGATTTGCCGATCTCATGTCCAACGGGTCCAACTCGGAAAACCTGCTCCGCGCCGCGACGCTCCTCGAAGCCAATGTAAGGCGGGCCAATGAAGCCGAAGAGCAGCTTCGGCAGGCGCGCTCCAGCAATGCTTGCATCGAGCAGCAGCTGGCGGCACTGTCGCGGGACGGCCACGTCCACGTCCCGGTTTCCATCCTCAAGCTGGCTGCGTCGCAATTCCAGGGGCTCGCCCGGGCGTTCGAGGATTCCGGCAACGTCGTCTCGCAGGCGATGTGTGCCGCCAGCGCGTCGACGCTGGACCGGGTTCTCGAAACCAGTGCGCCGCTTCTGTCGATGTCAAGAAGCGAGAAGGCCAGCGCCGACGCATAACGCGACGTTCAAGCGCACGTTTCCTCGCACCGCTCAGCGGTGGCGTCACATTGCTTAGAAGCTCCCGCGCCGGCACGGCCGCGACGATGATCGCGGCGGCATCGCGCGGTTGCAGTGCAAGATTGCCATTTGGTCCTGGCGGGCGGATGCTCTCTGACTGTAGGCATAATGGAGAGCGCCATGGGTAACGCAGGTCTCGACAATCGCCACCGCAACCACGACGGTGAAATCAGCCACAAACACGGAAACACGACCGTCCACACGTTGCGCAAGATTTACGGACAGAGTTTCGCTGCCGGGCATCCCGAGACCAAAACACTGAGCGAAGTTCTTCTTCAATTGAACGAAACGTCGTTGAGTCAACTCCGCCGCGATCATGAAACCGGCCACTTGAATAAAAAAATAGCCAAAACTTCGAAGTAAGAGGCTTCGGAGTAAAAGGTTTCACGCCAATTTGTGCGGCAACATAAAAGCGAAGCGAGCAGTGGTACACCCTCGGGTCAGTCACGGCCCAGAACATGATCAGCCGGCGCTGGCCTTCGGCCGCTTCAGGTTAAGTCGCGAAATCAGATTTTGACGCGATGTGCGGATGTGATGGCGCATCGCCCGTTCGGTCCCGTCAGGATCCCGCGCGAGCAGAGCCGCGGCAACCTCGCGGTGCTCCGCCATGGCGGCTTTGGCCCTGTTGATGTCGATGCGGGCCCGGGCGCGATAAATCCGCAACCGGTAATAGACCGTCTCCAGCAGAAGCTTTTCCAATTGCTCGCAGCGCGACGCCTGGATGATCCTGAAGTGGAAATCCTCGTCGTCTGACGCCAGGTATTTCTCGGCGTTCGGGCCGCAGCGCGTCTGTTCGAGCGCAAGGAGCTCGGAAAGTGCGGCGATTTCCGCTGTAGTGGCGTTCTCGGCCGCGAGACGCGCGGCCATCCCTTCGAGCGCTTCGCGAACGTAAAACAGTTGCTCGAGCGTAGAGCTGCTTAATTCGATCACGCGCGTACCCAGCCGCGGCGTTCGTGTGACGAGTTTGCCCTCGAGACGGCCCAGCGCCTCCCGCAACGGGATCCGGCTGATGCCGAGTTTGGAGGCCAGATCCGTCTCGGACAATTTCTGGCCCGGCGCGTATTCGCCTGATGTGATCGCTTCGACCAGCCGCTCGAAAGCCGTGTCTGAAACCGAATTGCTTTCGATCGGACGCAGCGCGCTCATGAGTGGTCCATCGGGCCGGAATGCAGCCGTCGCGCTTTCGGGGGCATTTCGCGATTTCATCTACCAACCTGTTCTATCCGTTTGCAACGCGCCGGGCGATCGCCGGGTCGGGCTTTTCAACCGGCGCGGCGAGGCAACCGTCACCGATCTCTTCGATCGTACAGCAGCCGAGATGAGCGAGGGTGCGATCGATCTCGTCACGGAAGATGCCGATGGCGCGGGCCGCCCCTGCTTCACCACCGACGGCCGTGCCGTAGAGCATTGGCCGCCCCACCAGCACGGACTTCGCGCCCAGCGCCAGCGCCTTGACGACGTCGCTGCCGCGCCGCACGCCGCTGTCCATCAGCACGGTCAATCGATGGCCAACGGCGTCGGCGATTTGCGGCAGCACATCGATCGGCGCCGTCGTGCTGTCCAGATTACGTCCGCCATGGTTGGACACGACGACCGCGTCGGCGCCGCAATCGGCGGCCTTGACGGCGGCAGCCGCATTCATGATGCCTTTGACGATCAGCGTCTTCGGCCAGATCCTGCGCAGGACCTTCAGGTCGTCCCAGGTCAGCGAGTCGTTTCGCATCATGCCCTTGCCCATCGGGGCCGCGGTGATCCGGTTCTTCAGCTCCGCGGGATAATTCTCGTAGCGCGGCAAGCCGCCACTGAGCGTGTAGCGGCCGAGCACACCGACCATCCATTGCGGATGCCGCATGACATCGACGATGTTACGGCGGGAGTAAGTGAACGGCACGGTGAACCCGTTACGCAGATTATATTCGCGATTGCCCGACACCACGCCGTCCACCGTGACGACGAGCGCCTCGAACCCCGCGTCGCGCGCCCGCGCACGAGCTTGTGCGACATGGCGCGATCGGGCCACATATAGAGCTGAAACCACAATTGCCCGGGAGCCTCTTGCGCGATCGTCTCCATCGCGGTCATCGATCCCGTCGCGAGCGTGAACGGGATTTTGGCCGCCGCGGCCGCACGTGCCAGTTCGAGTTCGCCCTGATACCACATCAGGCCCGCGGTGCCGCACGGGGCGATCGCGATCGGCATGGCCTGACGCTGGCCGAACAGATCGATCGCCTGATTGCGCTTGGAGACGTCGACCAGCGGGCGCGGGTTGAGCTTGATGCGTTCGAACGCGGCTCGATTATTGCGAAGCGCGACCTCATCCTCGCTGCCGCGATCGACGAATTCGAAGATCCCCTTGGGAACGCGCCGCTGCGCGATGACGCGCAGATCCTCGATGTTGTAGGCGCCCAGCGTTTGATCGGCCATCATTGTTCTCCGGTGACCGAACTCAACCTTCGAACTGCAGGATGTTCAGGCCCGCCGTTCTGGTCGGTCAGGAACATCAGCCCGTTCGGATCGACGTAACAATCGTTCGACTGGGTCACCAGCGCGCGATTGGGACGCGGATCGATCAGGCTGGTCGGATTCGGCGGCACATAATAGGCGATTTCCTTCGGCCGGAACTGGTCCTTGATGTCATAGGCCCGCACGCCGGCGTTGTAGTAGGTCGCGAAAATGAAGTTCGAATTCTGAAACGAGCCCGGCCGCATTTCATGCAGATTGTGCGGACCGAAACTGCCGCCCTTGGCGCAGTAGTCAGCTTCTTCCGGCAGCGGAAATGTCGCGATGCTGATCGGATTCGACGGCACGCGGATGTCGTACATCCACATGTAGCGGAAACCGTCCTTGCAATGGTCGGAGGTCGGCTCGTCCGCCACCACGAGGAGATTGCGATCCGGCAGCGGCAGCGGCGAATGCGTTCCGCCACCGAACGGCGGATCGGTGTTGCGATGGACCAGCAGCTTTGGATTCGTGGGGTCTGACACGTCCATCACCGTCAGGCCTCCGTCGCGCCACGCGCCATAGGCGAGGCCGTTGGCGACGACCACGTGATGCAGCGCGAAGCGGCGTCCGGTCCGCCATGTCGGGGTTTCGCCGCCGCCGGTCCACATGCCCGGAATCCAGCAACGGCCGACGACTTGCGGCTTGGTCGGGTCGATCAGGTCGACGATCGCCAGGATATGATCGGTAAAATCGGAGAAGTGGATCGACACATAGGCGTAGCGTCCACCGGTGTACCAGATGCGTTGCGGTCCCAAGCCGTCGATCGGCATGAAGCCGATTTCAACGGGCTTGGCTGGTTTGGAGATATCGTAGACGCGAATGCCGGACGTAAAACGATCCAGCTTGCCCCTGAGCGCTTCGGCCGGCGATCCGTTGAAGTAGACGGTGCCGTCCTCGGCAAACTCCTTCATCCCCCAAACGCTCGGCGCGTTCACCGTAACCAGCAGATCGTCGTGCGCATTGAGGTGAAACGCGCGCGTGTTCGGCGGGCAGGCGATGAAGTCGACCACTTTCGGGTTCTTCGGGTCACGGACATCCAGCGTAGTGATGCCGTTGGCAAAACCGTGACCGATATAGGCATAGCCCCCGCTGCACCATGACTTGCACGCCGTCCGGCTTGCCGCCGAGGTCGGAATGCGCGACGAACTTTATGTTTTCAGATGCAGCGGGCGTCATTCTTTATCCTTCGATTTTCTTCTGGCCGGCAAACCTTTTGGATTTGCGCGGGCTTCATGATTTGGCTGGCGCTATTTGGCTGGTGCTGGCGTCAGCATGGCATTGGCCCGCACCTCGCGGTATAGCTCCTCGGAAACTGGTACCGCGTCGCGCTTGCCGAGGTCTTCGATCCGCAAGCGATAGGTTTCACGCGCGGTCAGGGCCGCGATGGCCGCCACCACCGTGACGGCGAACGCGACGCAGCCCACCGTGAGCGGTATATAGGCCGACCGGGTGGGGCGACCGACACGAAGATCGCCGGCAACAGCGCCGTGGCGGCGGTTCCGACATTCTGTCCGATCGCCATCGCCGTCACGCGGACGCGCGTCGTAAACAGTTCGGGGAAGAAGGCCGGGAACACGCCATTGTGTCCCTGATAGCAGACGCCCCACATCAGCATCGAGAAGAACAGCATCATCGGAACGTTTTTGATGCTGATCGAATAAAGATAGGCAAACGACAGCAGGCCGCAGCAAAGGCACGCCGCCACCACCAGCGGCTTTCGTCCGATCTTGTCGGAGAGATTGCCGGCGAATGGAATCACCAGCACGGCGACCGCATTGCCCAACAGCGGAATCCAGAGGAACAGCTCCTTGGGCAAGCCGATGCCGTAGGCGGGCTGAACGGCATAGGCCGCGCCGAAGATCGTCGTCACCGACGGAATGACATTCATCGCGGCGATGCAGGTCACGCGCAATATGTCATCCCAGCTTGTTGTGATCGCCTCGATGAACGGCGCTTTGGGAACTTCGCCGCGCTGGCGCTGGGCGTCGAAAGCAGGTCCTTCGTTGACCGACTTGCGGATGATCCAGGCGGCGAGCAGAACGAAGCCGCTAAGGAAGAACGGGATGCGCCAGCCCCAGGCGTTGAAGTCGGCCGAAGGCATATAGGCGGCGATCGGCAGGAAGATCGCGGCCGCCAGAATCTGCCCGGACTGCACGCCCTGCGTGGTAAAACTCGCAAAGTATCCCCGCCTTCCGAACGGTGCATGCTCGAGCGACAGCGAACTGGATCCGGAAATCTCGCCGGCGACGGCAAATCCCTGGATCAGCCGCAGGATGATCAGCAGGAGAGGGGCGAGCAGCCCCACTTGACTGTAGGTTGGCAAAAACCCGACGGCGACCGTTGAGAGCCCCATCATGAACATGCAAAGCACCAGCACGCTCTTGCGGCCATGGGTGTCACCCCAGTGTCCCAGGAAAACCGCCCCGAGCGGGCGCGCGACATAGCCGACGCCGTAGGTGGCCAGTGAGGCGAAGATGCCGGCCGTCGGATTGTCCGACGGGAAGAAGATCTGCGGAAACACGAGGGCCGAAGCCGTCGCGAAGATGAAGAAGTCATAGAATTCCAGCGTCGAACCGATCCAGCCGCTGATCGCGGCCTTCCTGGGTTGGTGTCCAGATCCCGTATCTGCCTGCGAAACAGCCATTTTCTCCCCCCGTTGTTTTGATTTTCGTATAGTGTATACAATAAACAACCGAAGGCAAGCTCTGTGACGACTGACGCACCGGCGGACAACGGCGGCACGCAGACGGTCAGTCTACGTCCGACTTCCTCCTCATCGTGAACGGTCCATCCACGACAACGGCGTTCACACAATAGACAAGTCGTCAGAACGCCGGGCCGCGTATCGAGGCAGGGTGGCCCGGAAGCTTCATGGTCCCGGTTTCCACCAATCCTTTCGATCCCGCGCGCAGGATGTGCAGAACCTTATCGGTGAAGTCTCCGACGTAAACGTATTTGCTGTCGCGGCTGTAAGCGACACCCTCCGGAACGCTGCCGAGTTTGACCTCACCCGGCAGCACCCGCGCCTTGCCATTTTCAATCGCGATGATCACCGCACCGCCATTGGCATGATACGGCCATTCACTCGGCCCCGACGTCGAGCCATGCAGCAGGATGACAACAGCGCTTTTCCCGTCCGGCGCCATCGCGAATCCCTCCGGCCCATCGCCGATCGCGAGCGTATCGATCACCCGCGGATGCGGGCCTCGCGCGTCGAAAACAGTGATGCTGCCGTTGTGGCCACGGACGCCGTTATTGACGACGAAACCCAGGGAGCCATCCGGCGTCAAAGCGAGATTATAGGGATTGGCGCCCGTCGGAATGTCCATGGTGCTGTCGTAGCCGACCTTGTCGCCATCGAGATTCAGCACCGCCACCCGTCCAAGTCCATTCTTCACGACGAAGGCACGCTTGCCGTCAGGGGTGATCGCGGCAGCTACCGCCGCATCACCCAGCGCCGCGGTGGCGATTGGCTTCAGGCTTTTGCCGTCGATCGACAGCACATTGACATCCTTGCTCATCCGGTTGGCTATCAGGACCCGTTTGCCGTCCCGGCTGATGGCGACGCCGTGCGGCGCATCGCCAACCCTGACGTCGTCAAGCTTCTGCATGGTGGTCAGATCGATCAGATGAAGCGTGTTGTCCGGGCCGTTCACCCATTTGCCGTCCTTCTGGACGGGCAAAACCGAACTGGCCACCAACCCCAATGCGCCGTCCGGCGTGATCTGCAGATTGACCGGTGGCCCATAAACCGAATTGCTCATCGGGATGGGGGCACCGAGTGTAGGACGCGCGGGGTTTGACGTGTCCATCACCACGAGCGTGTCATTTCCCGGCGCACTGAAAGCCTGGCCGGCGTCACCGAACGCCGAAGTCTCGTCCATTCCGATGAGGATATGTTGCGGACCGCCGAGAGCGGGCAGCGTCGTCAGAATAACATACAGCAGACCATGGCCGAGCCGTCGCATCGCGTTCCCCACGTGTTGTTCAGGTAGTGATAGCTGTTCGCAAGGAAGCTGCAAGCAGATGAACAAGATCGAGAGATTATGCTTGACTTATGGATGTGGGGCGACAATTCGCACCGGATAATGGTGGACCAACCGGGGTCAAACTGGGCACTGGGAAATCGTTGTTTCCATTGGGGACGCGCCTATGCCTTGTTTCGCCGGCGGCGCTAAACGGTCGGCACCGTCCCGCCGTCGATGACATATTCCGTACCCGTGATGGATGCGGCGCGGGACGAAGCCAGGAAAGCGACGAGATCGGCGACTTCATCGGGCTTCGCCGGGCGGCCGACGGGAATGCCGCCAAGGCTTTTCATGATGATTTGCTTACCGCCCTCATAGTCTATACCAGCCTCTTCTGCGAGTCGCGTGGCCAGCCGAATCGCTGCGTCCGTCTCGACCCAGCCCGGAGCGACACGCACCACGCGTACGCCCTTGGGGCTTACCTCCTTGGAGAGCGCCTTGCTGTAGTTGGAGAGGGCGGCCTTTGCTGCGGCGTAAGCGATCGTCGCTTCGGGCAACGGCAGCCGGTCCTGAATCGAAGTGATGTGAATGATGACGCCGGACCCCTGCTCAATCATGGCCGGCAAGAGCGCGCGGTCGAGACGTACCGCCGCGAAAAGATTTTGATCCAACGCCTTGCACCACTCTTCGTCGTCGAGCACCGCAAAGCCGCCTGCCGGAGCTGACGCGCCGCCGACAACATGTACGACGATGTCGATCCCGGCGAGGCGATCGGCGACAGCTTTGGCCACGGTGTCGCATCCGTGAGAGGTGGACACATCAGCCGCGATGAAATGAACTCCGTCAGCAAGTTTCTCGGGCCGCGAGCGCGCGGTGGCGAGAACAGTTGCGCCCGCTTCTCGTAGTGCCGCGACCACAGCCTCGCCTATCCCCTTGGTGCCACCTGTTACGAGCGCGCGCTTGCCGTCGAGGCCAAGATACCGGCTCACGGCGCAATCTCCAGCGACGCGATCTTGTCGTTGTCGAGTTCGAACACGAATTCAACCGTGACGGGGCTGCCTGGGAAGTCGCCGGTCATTTCGGTCGTAACGACCGTCTTGCCCGCGCATTTTGCGACGACGACCGGCCTGACCGTGTGATGGTACTTGGCCGCCGTTTCACGCCGCCAGGCCGCGATCTCCTTCAGCCCTGTTCTCGTTCGGCCCTCGTCCCTGACGATCGCATTCGGCGCAAAGCAATCGCCGATCGCGTCGGGGTCGTGGGTATTTTCAGAAGACATGAAGTGCTCAATCGGCTTGGGCAGATGCAGTGACATGGCGAATCCTTTCTTCTTGCTGTTGTTCCTCGGGGTGTCGGCGTTGCCTGACAATGAGGATGGGGTTAGGCTTACCGAATGGCAAGAACACACAAAAAAGTAAGGTACTCACCTCAGAGTAAGGACAAGAACTACACGCGCGTAACGGCGGCTCTGGATGTCGAGCAGACCTTCAAGGTTCTGGAGGGCCGGTGGAAGCTGCTGATCCTCTTCCACCTCTTCGGCGGGAACATCCTGCGCTTCTCAGAGCTTGAGAAAGCGATTCCAGCGATTTCCCAGAAGATGCTGATTCAGCAACTTCGCCAGATGGAAAGGGACGGGATTGTTCGGCGCATTGTCCATCATCAGGTTCCGCCCAAAGTCGAATACGGTTTGACGGACTGGGGACAAGCACTTTGCCCGGCGCTAGATGCGCTTCTCAAATGGGCTGCCCTCCGCGAGGAACCGACTCCAGAATAGGCTTGTTAACTCTACGTCTGCAAAGAGCGCCTTCAGGCCCCGCAATGCGCCGATATTGTAATGTACATTCCAGCGATGGTGGGCCCGGCAGGACTCGAACCTGCAACCAGACCGTTATGAGCGGCCGGCTCTAACCATTGAGCTACAGGCCCCGCCGGCCTGCCGCGGGGCGGCGGGCAACGGTGCGGACACCCCTTACAATGTGGGGGGTGATCCGGCAATGCTGTGATTTTGGGAGATTACTTCGACAGTCATTCCGGGGTGCGAGTGAAACGAGCGAACCCGGAAGCTCGAGATTCCGGGTTCAATGCTTCGCATCGCCCCGGAATGACGGGGAGTTGTCGCTGGAACCGTCAACGGCGCGCGTGCCGCCTCATTCCACCGAAACGCCCGCGAAGGCGACGACCTTGCGCCATTTCTCGGTTTCGTCGGCGATCAGTCTGCCGAACTCGGCCGGGGTCATCGGCTTGGGGATGCCGCCGATATCCGTCAGCCGCTCGATCACCTTGGGGTCCCGCAACGCCTCGGCGACCGCCTTGTTGAGAATTTCCACGACTTCCGGCGGCGTGCCCTTGGGCGCGGAGATGCCGTAGAAGCCGACCGACTCGAATCCCGGTACGGTCTCGGCGATGGCCGGCACATCGGGCAGGCCGGGCCAGCGTTTTGGCGACGTCACGCCGAGCGCGCGCACGGTGCCGGCGCGCGACTGCTCCAGCGCCGAGGGCAGGTTGTCGAAGATCAACTGCACTTTGTTGGACATAATATCGGGAAAGGCGATCGCCGATCCGCGATAGGGCACGTGGACCATGTCGACGCCGGCCATTGCCTTGAACAATTCCGCCGACATGTGCACCGAAGTGCCGTAGCCCGACGACGCATAGGACACCTTGCCGGGATTGGCCTTGCAGTAGTCGATGAACTCCTGAACGGTTTTCACCGGAAACGCATTCGACACCACCAGCATGTTGGTGAGCTGGATGATGCTGGCGACCGGCACGGTGTCGCGGATGAAATCGTAGGACAGTTTCTTGTAGAGCGACGTGCTGATCGCGTTGTTGGGGGCAACGAATAATAACGTATAGCCGTCCGGCGTCGAATTGATCGCAGCGGCCGCCGCGATATTGCCGCCGGAGCCGCCGCGGTTTTCGACCACGAATTGCTGGCCGAAATGTTCCGACAGCCACTGGGCCATGATACGGGCGACGATATCGACGGGACCGCCGGCGGCGAAACCGATCAGCCAGCGCACCGGACGGTTCGGATAATCGGCGGCAGAGGCCGGCGCGATGCCGATGGTCACGCTCAAAAGGCAGACCAGGCCGCAGATCAGGCCTGTGACAGAACCGCGCAGGATTTTCATCAAAGCCACTCCAAAGCCGCTCTGCACAAACGCCTATCCGCCATGCTTTCACACAAACCGGGAATTGCCTACATTGCCTTTTGCCCGATGTTCTTGCATGGGTCTACGATAGCGCCGAGAAAGCCGAGTAACATGACGTCACGCGGATACCAGAGGGATCGCCGATGAAACTCGCTCATATGATTTGCGCCGGCGTGCTGTTGCTGGCTGGAAGTGCTGCGGCGCAAGAAGGAAGCAAGACCATGCAGAAGATCACGCTCAGCCTGGGCACGGCGACGCAGGGCGGCGGCTTTCCGCTTTACGGTAACGCGTTTGCCGAAGTAATGGCGCAAACCGATCCGTCGCTGTCGATCCAGACGCGCAACACCATGGGCAGCAGCG
Organism: Bradyrhizobium sp.; assembly: GCA_037201505.1. Classification (GTDB taxonomy): domain Bacteria; phylum Pseudomonadota; class Alphaproteobacteria; order Rhizobiales; family Xanthobacteraceae; genus Bradyrhizobium. The sequence continues at coordinate 74,427 of JBBCHO010000009.1, read as the reverse complement.
AGAATATGCCGATGTTAGAGGCCGGTCAGCTCGATCTCGGGCTGGTCGCCGGTGAATCCTTTTATCAGGCGCTGGAAGGCATCGGGCGACCGAAAATCAATTTGAGGATATTGACCGCGATCTATTCCAGCGCCGGCATGTTCGCGGTGCGTGGCGACAGTTCATACCGGACCATTCAGGATCTAATCGGCACGACGGTTGCGTTCGGCGCCAAGGGGTCCGGCATTCCGATCCTGGCGCGCTATATGCTGGACGGCATCGGCTTGAAGCAGGACGGGGATTTCAAGGCCGTCTTGCTCGATCATGCCCGTGAGGCGCCGGAGATGGTGCTGGACGGACGGGCCGCCGCGCTATGGGGCGCCGGTATCGGCTATCCCGGATTCAACGAACTGGCGAAAAGCCCCGCGGGCGCCCGCTTTATCGCGCCGACGGCCGAGGAGATCGTGCGCATGCAAGCCAAGCACGCCTTCCTCAAGCCGATGACCATCCCCGCCGGGAGTTATCCCGGTATGACCGATCAGATCAATTCGATGGGCTCATGGAGTTTCATCCTGGCCCGCGTCAATCTCGATGACGAGGTGGCCTATCGGCTGGCGAAGACGCTGCATGAATCCGAAGCCGCGTTCTGCAAGAGATTGGCGCAGGCGTGTGAGACCACGGCCGTCAATTCGATCGCGGCCGTGCCGAGCATCGAGCTGCTGCATCCCGGCGTGTTGAAATATTATCGCGAGATTGGGTTGGTGAAGTAACGGGCAAATCGTTGGGGATTGTGCCCCGGATGCTGCGCAGCGCGGAGCGATGCGCTGCTGATCCGGGGTCCAGTACTACGACGACCGTGTGGATCCCGGCTCTGCGGTGCACCGCCAAAGGCGCTGCACCGCGTCCGGGAAACGCGATCCTCTACGAAGTCACTTCTTCACCAGCGAACAGGCCGGATCGGGCGGACCGAACGCGTCGTCGCCTGAAATCGTCGTCAGCACCTTGTAATAATCCCAGGGATATTTGGACTCTTCGGGTGACTTGACCTGCACCAGCACGAGGTCGTGCACCATCAGATTATCCTCGCGCAGTTTGCCGTTGCGGGAAAAGAAATCCTCGACCGGCTTCTCGCGCATCTTGGCCGCGACTTTCAGCGGCTCATCGGTGCCGCTCTCCTTGACGGCGTTGAGATAGGTCATCACCGATGAGTAGACGCCGGCCTGCCACATCGTCGGCATCTGCTTCATCTTGGCGAAATAGCGCTTCGACCATTCGCGGGTCTTCTCGTCCATGTCCCAGTAGAACGACGTCGTCAGCAACAATCCCTGCGCCGCCGGCAGCCCGAGCGAATGGATATCGGTGATCAGCACCAGCAGGCCGGCCATCTGCTGGCCGCCTTTGAGTACGCCGAATTCGCCGGCGGTCTTGATCTCGTTCATGTTGTTGGGTGGCCCGCCGGCAATGCCGATGATTTTTGCCTTGGAGGCCTGCGCCTGAAGAATGAACGACGACAGATCGGGCGTCGCAAACGGCGGCTTGACCGAGCCGACCACCTTGCCGCCATTCTTGACGATCATGGCCGAAGCGTCGCGTTCGAGCGCGTGACCGAAGGCATAATCGTCGGTGATGAAGAACCAGCTGTCGCCGCCGCGTTTCACCACGGCCTGCGCGGTGCCGACCGCGAGCGCACGGGTGTCGAACACCCATTGCATCGCATAGGGCGAGCAGAACTTGCCGTGGAAGTCCGCCGAGCCGGTCGAATGCGCGATGAACATCCGCTTCTTTTCATTGGCGACGTTCTGCACCGCCAGGCCCACCGCCGATACCGGCACGTCCACGATCAAATCGACCTGCTCGGTGTCATACCAGCGCCGCGCAATGGTGGCGCCGACATCCGCCTTGTCCTGATGATCGCCGATGATGACCGTTACTGGTTTGCCCAGCACCTTGCCGCCGAAATCCTCGACCGCCATCTGCGCCGCAGTCACCGATCCCGAACCGGTGGCCGTGGCCGCGGGCCCGTTCATGTCGGTGAGCACGCCGATCTTGACGGTGTCGTCCGATATCTGGGCCCATGCCGCCGGCGATGACGCCATCGCGGCTGCGAGCGCCATTCCAAGCATGGCTGTGCTTCTGGTGAACATCCCCACTCCTCCCGTTACGGCACGTTGGCCCCTGTTATTGGCCGGGAGCTGAGCTCAGCCGGCCCGCTCTTTTGCAATCATTCGGTAGGCGGCGTCAACGCGGCTGAAAGGCCCCCCGTCATTCCGGGGCGCGTCGCAGACGCGAGCCCGGAATCCATACTCACGATCGTGGTTATGGATTCCGGGCCTGCGCCAAGCGGCGCATCCCGGAATGACGGGGTGAGAGACTTCTACCCTCCATCCAATTCAACCAGCCGTTCCGCGGCGGCAATGTCATCTGGCGTATTGGCGTTGAAGAACGGATCGAACGGCTCGACCGGCCAGGTCACGGTCGCGCGACGGTAGCGTTCCATCCAGCGGCCGACCCCCTTGAAATTTTCCACTACCAGCGCGTGGCGAAGCTCCTCGCGCAGGGCCACGCTCCATAATCCGATGACGTGATGCAATTGTCCGTCGGAGGCGGCGACCGCCAGCTGCGCATCCTGCTCGACGCGGGCGCGATGCAGGCGAACGACGAGATCGCGCGGCAGGAACGGACAGTCACCCGCCGCGCTCAGAATCCAGCCGGCGTCGGGCCGATGGGCGGCCGCCCAGTCGAGCGCCGCCAGAATCCCGGCGAGCGGTCCGGGAAAATCCTCGACGGTGTCGGGAATAACGGGCAGGCCGAAACTGGCAAAACGCGCGGGATCGCCATTGGCGTTGAGAATGAGCCCGTCGCATTGCGGCGCCAGCCGCGCGATTACCCGCGCCAGGATCGGACGGCCGCCGATCTGGCGCATCGGCTTGTCGCCGCCGCCCATCCGCCGCGCCAGCCCGCCGGCCAGCAAGACGCCGGGAATCGCCGGCGCCGGAGCCTCATCGATCTCTGTCATCATCTATAGGCCGGCATGACATTCCCCGTTGGCCGATATAAAGCACCCTTTAGTAAAACATAGCCGGTTCCACCGGGCGTTCGGAGAAATAGATGAGAGTGATTGGCCTTGCCGGATGGAGCGGCGCCGGCAAGACGACGCTGCTGACGCGCCTCATTCCGCATTTTCGCGAGCAGGGCCTGCGCGTCTCTGTCATCAAGCACGCCCATCATGATTTTCGATATCGACGTGCCGGGCAAGGATTCCTGGCGTCACCGGCAGGCAGGCGCCGAAGAGGTACTGGTGGCCTCCGGCACGCGATGGGCGTTGATGCATGAATTGCGCGAGGCCCCCGAGCCGCGGCTGACGGAGTTGCTGTCGAAGATGTCGCGGGTCGATCTTGTCGTGGTCGAGGGCTTCAAGTCCGCGCCGTACCGCAAGATCGAGGTGCATCGCGCCGCCAACGGCAAGGCGTATCTGTTTCCCGAAGATCCCGGGATTGTCGGTATCGCGGCCGACACACCCGTGCAAACCGTGTTGCCCGTTGTGCATCTCGACGACGTCGAGGCCATCGCCGCGATGATGGCGCGCGCCGCGATGCCGGTCGAAGAAGTGCTGGCGCCAGGCTGAGTGCGGTTTTTTTGCACTGCAACAAGCATAAACCATCGCGACCTTTTGCCTATCGACATCGGCGCGAGCTTCTGTCCCAATTCAATCTCTCCGCAGGGGTGCGGGGGTTGAGTTGTGTTGCAGGCGCGATTGGTCCGGGACGGGACCATCGAGGCCGGCACGGGCTGCGGGAATAACATCGCGCATCAGGTGTCAGAATTCGGGAATGCGCTTCCATGATTCCAGCGCATTCCGGAATTGTGCGAAGCAGCATTTTGGGTTGGGGCGCGTTCGAGAAACGAAATAGCAGACATGTCCGGCACGGACGGCTGCAGGGGAGGAATTGATGACAACAATCAGCAGCCGCGCTGGATCGATGTCCGGGGGTGGCTCGGGAATTCTCGATCGCGAGCACACCATTGCCAAGGCCGGCTTCAATCGCTGGCTGGTGCCGCCTGCCGCACTCTGCATTCATCTGTGCATCGGCATGGCCTATGGCTTCAGCGTGTTCTGGCTGCCGCTCTCGCGCGCGGTCGGTCTGACGGCGCCGAAGGCCTGCCCGGACATCTCGCTGATGCAGGAATTGTTCACGACCACCTGCGACTGGAAAGTCGCCAGCCTCGGCTGGATGTACACACTGTTCTTTGTCGTGCTCGGCGTTTCCGCCGCGATCTGGGGTGGCTGGCTCGAACGCGCTGGCCCGCGCAAGGCCGGTGTCGTCGCAGCGCTGTGCTGGGGTGGCGGCCTGTTGCTCGGCGCGCTCGGCATCTACGTTCACCAGCTCTGGCTGATGTGGCTCGGCTGCGGCGTCATCGGGCGGCGTTGGCCTCGGCCTGGGTTACATCTCGCCGGTTTCGACACTCGTGAAGTGGTTTCCGGACCGCCGCGGCATGGCAACCGGGATGGCGATCATGGGCTTTGGCGGCGGCGCCATGATCGGCGCGCCGCTGGCGAATTTGCTGATCAATTACTTCAAGACCTCCACCGATGTCGGCGTCTGGCAGACGTTCCTCGTGATGGGCATCGTCTATTTCGTGTTCATGATGATCGGGGCCTTCTCTTATCGGGTAACGCCCGCCAATTGGGTGCCTGAGGGATGGACCGCGCCGGTCAAGGCGAACGCCATGGTCTCGAAAAATAATGTGCATCTGGACAATGCGCATAAGACGCCGCAGTTCTGGCTGATCTGGTGGGTGCTGTGCCTTAACGTGTCGGCCGGTATCGGCGTGATCGGCATGGCATCGCCGATGCTGCAGGAAATCTTCGCGGGCAAGCTGATCGGGATGCCCGAGCTGAGCTTCAGCCAGCTCTCGGCCGATCAGAAAACCGCGATCGCGGCGATCGCCGCCGGCTTTGCCGGCTTGCTGTCGCTGTTCAACATCGGCGGACGTTTCTTCTGGGCATCGCTGTCGGACTATATCGGCCGCAAGAAAACCTATTACTGCTTCTTCCTGCTTGGCATCGCGCTGTATGCGCTGGCGCCGACTTTCGCAGCGATGGGTTCGAAGCTGCTGTTCGTTCTCGGCTTCGGTATTATCCTGTCGATGTATGGCGGCGGCTTCGCCACCGTGCCGGCCTATCTCGCCGATATGTTCGGAACGCAGTTCGTCGGCGCCATTCATGGGCGCTTGCTGACGGCATGGTCGACGGCGGGCATCATCGGTCCGGTTGTCGTGAACTACATCCGCGAGTTTCAGCTCGCGGCCGGCGTGCCACGCGACCAGCTCTACAACACGACCATGTATATTCTGTGCGCGATGCTGATCGCCGGGCTGATCTGCAACTATATGATCAAGCCGGTCGATCCGAAGTGGCATATGAGCAACGACGAGGTCGCAAAGCTGCAAGCGGGCAAGTGCTGCGAGTTCGGCTGGAACGCAATCGGGATCGTTCGGCATCGGCAAGGGCGGCTTCGACGCAAAGGCAGCGCTGTTCTGGGCTTTTGTCGGCGTGCCGCTCGCCTGGGGCGTCTGGAAGACACTGGAAAGCGCGGTCAAGATCTTCTGATCATCACCCATCGTTGCGGAACGCGACTTGTCGCGTCCCGCGGCCTCGCCTTTATTATTCAATCAAGAAATATGATCAGGGGAATCCCAATGCTTCGCATCAGTGTTTGTCTCGCCGCCATGCTGCTTGTCGCCGGCAGCATCGATACGGCTTCGGCGCAGACGCCTGTATCCGCCGCAAAACCGTCCAGGATGAAATTGACCATCGAACATCTCAAGGAGATGCGTGCGAAATGGGTCCAGAACCGGCCCAAGCTGAAAGCCTGCCGCGCCGAGGTCAAGTCGAAGGGGCTGACCGGCGATGACCGCTGGTTCTACATCTCGGACTGCATGGAGCGGAGCTGAATCAGACGCAGGGGCTGAATCAAACGAGGGATTCGGCCAGCGCCAGATAAAGCGCGAACAGAAAACCGGCGACGGTCGGCAGCACCACGAGTGAGCCGCCTTCTTCCAGCGCGACCGGTATCATCGCATGCGCGACCAGCGCCAACACGGCGCCGCCCGCGAGCGCCTGGGCAAAGATCGCGGTCAAGGCTTCGCTGCTGCCGATGAACGCCTTGCCGGCCGCCGCGGCGATCACGCCGGCAAGCAACACCGTCGACCACAGGCCGAAGATCCCCGCGGGGCGATAGCCGGCCTTGGTCAGCATCGACGCGCTGGCCGCCGCTTCCGGGATCCCGCCCAGGAACATCCCCAGCATCAAGGTCAGCGACAGATTGCCGAACGCGGTGAACTTCGCGCCGATCACCAGGCAGCCCGGGATCGTATCGAGAATATTACCGAAAACGATCGCCATTCCCGCGCCGTTGGCGGCCTCCACCAGCATTTTGCCAGTCTCGTGCCGGTTGAGATGATCGAGGCTGCCGTTCGCGACCTTGGCCCATTTGGCGGCGTTGGTTCCCCCCGCGCTGAGATTGCTGATCGCGCGCTGGTGGCTGATGCGTTGCACGGCCTCGGCTAACTCAGGGTCGGCCGCGACAAGTTGCTCGAAGTCCTGTTTGGCGATTCTCAGTAGATGTGTATCTTCGGTGGCGCGGATCGTCGCTGTGCGCGGCTCTCCGCTGAGCAGGGACATTTCTCCAAATGCGTTGCCCTCGCCGAGCACCGCGATGGCGCTGCAGGCGGCGTTGCTTTGAGGTCCTGCGTCGGTGAGAACCTCGATTTTCCCGCGTGCGACGATGTAAAGCGCGTCGCCGGCATCGCCGGTCCGAAACAGAATCTCTCCCGCTTGAGCGGGCGATCCTGGATACAGGGCAGGATTCGTTCGATCTGTTCGGCCGGCAGATGGCGCATCAGATCGGACTTCGCCAATAGCTTGATCCGCTCCGCTGTGTCAGCCTGTTTGCGCGCCAAAGCATATTCGCGAAACTGGGTGCCGTAGCGCACCGCGGCTCCCTTTTTCTCCAGAGCCCGCGATGCCGTGTAATAAAGGGTGGCGCCCCACGGCAAATCCCGCGCTGACAAAGAGCCACGCCGCGCGGGCATCGAATCCCCGGTGATGCAGCGACAACGCGCCTTCATAGGCGAGTTCGATCGCGAGCGCGGAGATCAGCGAACCGGCCGCGAAAGCCAGGAGACAGGCGAGCAGACGCTTTGAAATCGGAAGATAGAGCCCGATAGCGGCTCCCAGCATGGAAGAAGAGGTCGTCCCGAGCCCGAGCAGGGACGCCATGGCAAGCTCGTAAAGGGCTCTCATCTCTGGGCAATCGCCTTGGCGTTCAAGTCGGAATAGACGTGATCTCGCATTCAACTCATGCCGATGGGTAAGGCTTGCCGATGGGTAAGGCTTGCGAATGGAATATGTTTTTTGGCCGATGACGATGACCCGGAGATGACGGTTTGTGAGGGTGACAATAATCGGGCGTGTGAAATCACGCCTCGCTGTATTCAAATTGCTGCGAAACGCTGCTTGATGCTTGCAATAACGCTAGCGATCCGCTGCCGGGTGTGGGCCGCAAGGCGCATCAAGCGGCCGAGATGCGCGATCAGTGCATTGCCCTGGTTTTCCAGATCGAGTTCGAATCGCTCGGACGGAAATATGGTCGCGCATCCCAGGGGCCGGGAATGCCGCCGCGCAAACGACAGTGCGGAGCGCTCGAACAGGAACATTCCGCCGGCCTTGCCCTTGACGTCACGCGCCAGCCAGAAGCCGTCGCTGTTGCGGCCGATGAAAAACGCCGGGATCGCCTCGTTGACGATGCCGGGATCGAGCGGCGCGAACGGCGCGGCGACGAGGGCGGCTCCGCCGCCCGGCAGGAGGCCGGTAGGCCGGCTGTCCTGCGCGGTCGCTGCGGGGGAGTGCCGCGACGTCTGCTCTCTCGAAATGTCGGGGCATGTCAGCGGCATGGCGATCATGGCGCTGAGATCGGCGGGCTCTGCGCGGCGCGAAGTCCGCTCATGTCGAGCTCGATTCCGCGCGATAATTCGATGATGGTTTCGGGATGATGCCCGTTCTCGAACAGGGCGTATTTGACGGCTTGCGCGCGGTTGACGAACAGGCCGCCGTAGAGGCCGCTCTGTTCCTGGGCGACCCAGTTGCCGCGGCGGTTCTTTCCAATAAAGACGATGGTCGATGCAGAGCTACACGAGGGAGGTTCGACGAGCTTCACGTTGGTATTCCTTCTGATGATGAGCGATGCACCCACCCGGGTCGCGCCATCCTGGCCGGCGCATCGATCGATGCGCCGATGTCAGGACGGTTAACGCTGCCGGGAGACGGTTTTGCTCATGCTTGCAATATCCACCTCGCCGGATATGAATTCGAGGTCGGCAAGGCGGCGATCTCATAAGCGCCATATAAGATCGGAAGATATGGGATTACGCCGGGAGAGCGGGGACCGAAGCCGCTGAACAGGCAGCACAGAGCCGCATAGGCCAGCGCTTCATCCCAGTGGTTGAGGACGCTATCGAGCGGAGCTTCATGCTCCAGCGCCGCCAGCACCGAGCTCAGGATCGCGGACATCCACAATAGCGCGGTCAGGCTTCGATCGAAGCCGATGCCGCCAAACGCGGCGAACACGACCAGAATGAGCATGCGCAAGCAGAAGCGGACGATCACCCTGGTCGATCGCAGATCCCCCGTCAGATTCGGAAGCTGTGCCAAATCTCGATACTCTTACGCGAAATTGTCGCAGCAGACCGGCTCAACGAGCGGGTCTGTGCCGCGCGGTGTGGTGGGAACGCTTGTTCCGATCGTCCGCGCATTGAAGCGTTGCGCTTCGACCAGCGCGATCAACATCGCGAGCGGCAAGTCCGGATGGCGGGTTTCGATCGGCTGATCGAGCCATTCGGGCAATTCGCGCTGGCGCGACAACGCGCAATGCCATTCACCCTCGTCATAGGCGATGCGGCGAACCTGCCATTGCGGCAATTCCAGTTCGATCAACGCCAGCGCGGCATCCATCCATGCGCCCGATTGAATCAACCGTTCGATCCGCTGGCTCTTCGTGGTGCGCATGATCGGCGGATAACGCCGGCAGGTCTCGGCGATGATGTCAGACATCAGCTCCGCGGTCATGGCATGGGCATCGCGAAGCCGGTCGTCGATCTCGCCGGGATCGCGATTTGCTGAAAGCAACATGGTTTTGTCCCGTACAAAGCACGGTCGCCGCCTGCGACCGAACCTGTAAATTGGTCAAAACGGCATTTGAAAGCGAGGCGTTGCGGGCGCTCGAAATATAAGGATTTCATAAAAGCCGGCGAACAAGGGCGAGGGCGCGGACTATCCTCGCGCGCCGCGAAGGCGCGCCTCAAACAAAGAGGTGAGAATTTCCGCGCGGTTGGGCCGTCCGATCAGAACGACGCCATCACCTTCACCGACGATCGTCGCAGGCGGCGGCGCGGTGAACACGTCGCCGTCGCGGCGATTGATCTGAATGATGAAAAAAGCCCCCTTGGCCTGTCGTTCGATAGCGGTGACGGTCATGCGCACTGCAGGGCTTTGCGGAGCGGCGGTGACGACTTCGAGTTCCATACCAAAATTGTGCAGCACCCGCTGGAATCCGTGGGTGCGCTCCAGCCCATCGATGAAGCGGGCGGATTCCTCGTGCAAGATCAGTTCGGCGATACGTTCGGCGCCGATATGGGTCGGCAGCACCACCTTGTCGGCGCCGGCCTGCAACAGCTTGCTTTCGGTGCTCGACAATTCGCCGCGCGCGATGATCGACAAATGGGGATTGAGCGCCCGTGCGCTCAGTGTGATGAAGACGTTCAGGGCGTCGTTGGAGAGCACCGTTGCCAGTGCATTCGCCCGCATCACGCCGGCGGCGAGCAGCGCCTGCTCGTTGGTCGCGTCGCCGTGAATACACAGATAGCCCTGCAAGCGCGCCTCGGTGGCGCGGGCCTCGCTCTCTTCGAGGATGACAAAGCCCGCGCTGCTGGCGCTCAGCGATCGTGCCAGCACGTGGCCAAGGCGGCCAAAGCCGCAAACGACGACATGTCCTTTGAGTTCATCGATCTGTCTGTTCATGCGCTTGAGACCCATGGTCTTGTTGAGCTGGTTGAGCGTGAAGAATTGCACCAGCGCGCCGGTGAGGAAGATAACGCCGGTGCAGCCCAGTACGATCAGTCCGATGGTGATGACGTTCAACGCCGGCGTGTTGATCGGCCGGACCTCGTTGTAACCAACCGTGTAGATGGTCACGATCACCATGTAGATGGCATCCCGGAAGCTCCAGCCCGCAGCCATGTAGGCCGCGGTCGCAACGATCATCACGGTGACGGTATAGGCGACGCCGACGCTGAGATTGCGGATCGGCGAGTCGAGCAGGCCGGTCATTCTCGGCTTCGGCACGCGGCGGATCTGATGTGGCTTGAGGCGTGGCGGGCGGCCCGGCGATAGTTTCGCGGGGCGCTCGGCGGCTATTTCGTCGCCGAAAGATTCTGCAGTCGGCTGTCCATCCGAACCCGCGGCCGGCTGGTCGTCGCCTGTCATCGATTCCTGCCGATGGCGTGCCCGCGTTCAATCATCCGTCACCGAAAGCGGCTGCATGAACTTTCATGAGAGGTGGATGGGAATATCCATGTACCCGATTTGCTCAAAACGCCGTCCGCGCTGCCGGGGACATCAGGTGAAGATTGCCGGGGTTGGCAGGGTCGCAGCGCAGCCTGAACGTCTGGCCTTGCCGGGGAGGGGCTAGCTGCCACGGCATTGTATCCTGCAGCGTTGTTACGAATGCGCCGCCGCTCGGCGGCGTTATCTCCAGCGTGACTTTGACAAGCCAGGTGTTGATCGGTGCAAACGGCAGTTCTTCGGAAGAAAGAACGCGGGCAGTGCATGGCAACTCCTGGCCGCTGCCGGCCAGGGCCTCGGTCGGGCCTTGCGCCAAGAGCATCGCCGTTGTCAGCATGATCGTTGCAGCCATGCAGAGTTTCATATCGTTTTTTCCTGTCGGGATGTGAGCCCGATGCCGCAGCAAGCGGGTAACGACTTCAGCGGGATTACCCGGACAAGGGTACTTGCAAGAGATTGTTTGCAAAGCGCGCGCCAAAATCAAGACGCATATCGGCGCCGGTCAACCTAGCAAGGATGAAAAGTATTTCAGCAAGAGAAAATATTGAAGCAGGAAAATACCGATTGCTCTCAGATCCGTTTGCGCGTCCACCACGCGAAGAGAACGAAGACCGCGATCAATCCCGCGACGATCAGCATCCAGTATTGGCCTTCAAAACCCAGAAAAACAAAACGCTTGATGAGAAACTGCACCGTTCCCGTCCCCAATTTTGGGCAGAATAAGCGGTTTATTTGTGCAAGATAAGCGTTTTGACGATGCAAATATATTACTTTTATATTCGCCGGATCGATCCCAGATTTCGTTGCAACATGTTTCGCAGAGGGGTTTCGCGCGCGTTTAAAACGGACGCGCCGGCATCTTGCGGAGAGTGGCGTGCAATGAAGCCTGTCGCCGTGGATTGCGGCCGCTAATAAAGGGCGGGGCTGCGCGACAAAAGCCTGTCGAAATCGGGAGGGCCATAACGGACACCGTCCGGGCCGGTGATGAAGACCCGCCAGCCCTCGTCGACAAGAGCCTGTGCCTTGGCAACAGCAACGGCGACGCTCAGGCGAACCGTCGTTGCGGAATCCTCGCCTCGCGAGGCGTGTACGATGAAGGTCACGGCAAATCCTTTTTGCGCGATGCATTCACCGACGTCACGCTGCGGCGCCCCCGGCCCGGGGCGACCTGTGTTCAAGCAATTTCCATTCCAGCAGGAGGCGCACCGGCCGGAAGCACGATCCCGGCGATATCAGGCCATCAGGAAAAAGCGCGCGAGCCGGCCAGCAATCCCGGCGCGCTATTCCGCCGAAATATCCTCAAGGCGGGCCTGCAGGCGATAGCCGACGCCCGACTCGGTCACCAGCAGGCGCGGCTGATTGGGATCGGTCTCGATTTTCTGCCGCAGCTTGCGAACCAGAATGCGCAGATACTGGATATTGTCGCGCTGGTTGCCGCTCCAGATGTCCTTGAGCAGTTGATCGTGCGTCACCACCAGGCCGACATGCGTGGCGAGGATGTGGAGCAGGCGATATTCCTTTCGCGTCAGCCGGACCTGATTCTTGTTGAGGGAGACAGCTCGACCGACGAGGTCGATCGACAGCGGGCCGGCCTTGACCACGGGATTTTCAGTCGCACTCTTGAAATATCGCCGCAGCGCGGCTTCGCTGCGCGCCAGCAATTCGGCCATGCCGAACGGCTTGACCACGTAATCGTCCGCGCCCGCCTGAAGCAGCCGAACCTTCTCATCCTCGCCGGAGACGACCGAGAGAATGATCACGGGCACATTCGACCAGGACCGCAACCGTTCAAGGACTTCCGTTCCGTGCAGATCGGGCAAGGCCAGATCGAGAATGACGAGATCCGGCGGGGTGAACGTCGCCGCCTTCAATCCATCCGCGGCATTCTCGGTCTCGATCACCGAGAATCCCTGAAGCTCGAAGCCCGCGCGAAGAAATCGCCTTATCTTGGGCTCGTCTTCGATCAGCAATACGACATTGTTGGTTTACTCATTGGTCATGGCCGTCATTTCAGAAAGGTTCATCTCGGAAGCGGGCAGCGTAATGGAGGCTGTTGTTCCCAATCCCTGTCCGGGGCTCGATATCGCGATGGTCCCGCCATTTGCCGCAACGAAGGTGGATGCGATCCAGAAACCGAGGCCGGATCCGGGAACAGTGGCTTGATGACGCTGGCTGCGGAAAGACCGGCGGCCAAGGAATTGCTGCTCGTCGGGCGTGATGCCGACGCCCTGATCTGAAATCGACAAAATGACGTGTCCTTGTTCGGCTTTCGCGCTGACCGAGATCGTCGAGCCCGACGGCGAGTATTTGGCGGCGTTTTCGAGCAATTGCCCGCAGGACTCCTCGATCAGGCCGGAATCGACATTCACCAGCGGCAGGTCATCGGCGAATTCGGTCTCGATCTTGTGCGCGACCAATCGGCGGGCGCGCTGCCGGATCGCCGCATTGAGAATATCCCGCGGATCGGCCCATTCGAGATTCGGGCTGACGCCGCCCGCGGTCACGCGCGTGGCGTTGAGCAGGTTTTGAATGAAGCCGTTGAGTTGCACGACCTCGTCGGAAATCGCCTCGACCAGCGACTGGGCGCGATGATCGCTCTGGATCTGGGGCATCGTCCCCAGCACGCGCCGCCAGCGGCGAGCACAGTTCGTGCGACAGCGTGCCGTGAAATGCGTCGCGCAACAGCTGCGCCTGCAGCCGCAGCCTTGCGTCTTCCATTGCCTTTTCAATGTCGATCCGGTGCAGCGTCAAGGAGACTTCTTCGAGGATGGTTTCAACGCGATGTGTCTTGATGGCGATGGTCTCCGGGAGCCGCCGCCGATATTGATCGCAACGAGGCCGTGCACGGCGGTTTCGGATCCGACCGCCCGCAGCACCAGACGTTCAGGGTTGGCTCGTCGATCAGGGTGCGGGCCGGGACCTCGACGCTCGTGACCAGTGCGGCGACGCTGTCGTGCACCACCTTGGGCACCGATCCGGACACGGAACCGGAATTGGGCAACTCGAATTGGCCGTCCGTTTTGGCGACGAAGAAAAAGGCCGGCTGGCCAGGGTGCCGGAGAGATAGGTCTGAATGGCGGCGATCAGGTCCGATACGGTGAAGCAGGCCGCCAGACGCCGCGAGAACTCGTAGAGATTCTGAATTTCCTTTTCGCGCAGGCGCAACATGTCGGTCTCGCGCCGCAGGCGCGAGGCGAGATTGCTGCTGACCAGCGCCACCACCAGAAACAGCAAGAGGTCGACGACCTCCTGGGGGTCCTCGACCTGGAAGCTGAATATGGGAGGGAAAAAGAAGAAATCCGCCGAGGCCATGCTCACGATCGAGGCCAGCGTGGCCGGCCAGATACCCCATTGGGTCGCGGCGATGATGACGGGTATCAGATACGCGATCGGCACCAGATTGACCGCGACGTGCTGGTCGAGAAACACCAGCACTGCGGTGACGAGACCGACGCAAGCCAGCGACAGCAGCAGAGGCAGCACTTCCGTCCGCAGGAAGCGCTGTGGCGCCAGCTCTTCATCCAGCTGTCCGCGGGTGTTGCCGCTCTCAACCAGGATCGCGCTTGCTTTCCCGAACTTGCGAACGATAGGCAGATGAGAATTCAAAGGAGTATGCTTTCGTAGTGAAAAACACCGAGGAGATCTTCACCATGGCCCGCCAGAGCCGCAGAAAATCACGCCCGCCCCGTCAACATTCAGCCTGAAGCTGCAATCCGGTTTGCAGGATCGGCTGACAGCCGCTCTTGCACCGTTGATGCCAGTCAAACCAAAAATTGCCTCGATGTCGCTAACTACCCAGCGCTGTCAGCATTCTCCAAATCGGCGTAGAAAATCTATGCCGTTCATTGGGCAAAGAAATATAAAAGTAATAGGATTTTACGGGCCAAAGCTCGCGGTCCCGATCCACGCGCCAAAGTCAGGGTGCTGCGGCTTTCGCCCGGCCCTTCACCAGCGCGATTAGGCAATTGACAATTGCATGTGCAATCGGCGCCGGGGGCGTCACTCAAACTATTTTATTTCAATTAAACGGTGCAGCAAATGGCATCGAATGTCTTCGTTGCTTCGGCGCAGGATAACACCGATGGCACGCAAAATCGCAAATCGCAAATCGCAAAACGCTTTGAAGCGCTCGCTCGCAGTGCCGGTTTGCTCCAGGACTGGAGAAACTGATTTGACCCATATGATCACCAGAACCAAGCGTATCGGGTTTTTTGTTCTGATCGCGACCGTGCTGATCGCTTGTATCGGCGGTGACGCTTTCGCGCAGGCTGACAAAGTGCGCGATCGTAACCTGGCATCGAACGCTCGCGCGGGAGAACCGGTGAAAAGCGCAGGAGCTGGACCGACACTTGGGCCGATACGTTACTACGGCGGTCCGAAATCTCGATGTGGCGTGGTCCGGCACAAAATTAGGCGTGCAACAGCCCGGCTAGATCTACCGGCTAAGCCGCGCATAAACGCGCGGACTTTGGTGACGGCACCGGTTTCGCCGCAACTCCGTGACGTGCCAACCCTCGATATCCTCGCCGATTCCATCTTCGCTGGCACTGGTAGCGGGCAGCAACACTGTTTGATGTATGAAGCTTTTTTGACGGCGGCTCGATCGATTGGAGTTTCCGAGCGGGCGCCGGTTCAGGGAAGGAGCGCCGTCGCCGGTTGTCCACAACCTTCGCTTTTGTTCGTCGGGCCAGAACCCGAGCCAATCGGCACCCTGTGGATTTGGCTATTTTAATTTTATCGGGGAGAAGCCCGTAAGGTTGTGTAAGGCTGTGGCTATGGCGCAACAATAGCGGCTGTGTTGGTTGTGGCGCGGCAATCGGCATGGCTTGGGCGAATACGATACTATAGCGTGCAAAAATCGCTGATTTGGGTGCGGTCGGGCCGAGAATCAGGGAATTTGACACCGGCATGTCTCGTCTCAACGAGGCAAACGAGGTCGTTTAGGGCAATGGGCGCAAATTCGATATGACAGCCGCGACGAATCCGACACCGCGACGGCTGTTGGTGCTGCTTGCGATTATCGTAGTGGTAGGCTTGGGCGCGTTTGGCGTCATGCGGATGCTCAGTCCGCACGAGAAATCCAAGGAAACCGCGGCGGCCAAATCCGAACTCCCGCGCTACGTGCCGAGTGCTGCGGAATGGGCCAGCCTGACCGTTGAGCCGGTGACGGAGCGGGTATTTCGGGGCGAGCACGCCACCGAGGGCAAAATAGCCATCAACGATGACAGCTCGACACCGATATTCTCTCCCTTCGCGGGACGCGTAACCAAGCTGCTGGTCAAACCCAGCGACAAGGTCGCGCGCGGCCAGCCGCTGTTTATCGTTGAGGCCGCCGATACGGTGCAGGGCCTCAACGATTTCGTCGCGGCCCTGAGCGCCCTGAACAGCGCGCGCTCCAAGCTCAATCTGGCGCAGATCGTCGAGCATCGGGCCAATGATCTCTATCTCGGCAAGGCGGTGCCGCTAAGGATTGGCAGCAGTCCCAGAGCGATTTAACGACGGCGCAGAATGACATGAGCACCGCCGAGACGGCGCTGGAAGCCGTCCACAACCGGCTGCGCATCCTCGGCCGCTCGGAAGAACAGATTTCCTCGTTTCAGGAAACAAGACAAATCAGTGCCGACACGCCGATCAATTCTCCGATCGAAGGAACCGTGGTCCAGCGCAAGGTCGGCCCCGGCCAGTTCATCACCAGCGGTGCCAGCGATCCGGCATTCGTGATCGGCGATCTCTCGACGGTGTGGCTGTTGGCCTTTGTGCGGGAGACTGAAGCCTCGGGCATGGCCGTCGGCCAGGAAATCACCTTCTCGCTGCTTGCGATACCCGGCACCCAGTTCAAGGCACGCATCGACTACGTCGCGGCCGCGATCGATCCGGCGACACGCCGGCTCCTGGTTCGCGCGACCATCGATAACAAGGACGGTGTGTTCAAGCCCGAGATGTTCGCCAACGTGACGATTTATTCGGGCGGCGACCATCCCTCGGTCGGCGTTGCCGAAAAAGGCGCTGATCTATGAAGGCGAGCGGGTGCGCCTGTGGGTCGCGCATGACGACAAATCGATCGAGCTTCGCAACGTCGAGACCGGCCTGATCAACGGCGATCTTGTCGAAGTCAAAAACCAATCTGAAGGCCGGAGAAAAGATCGTCACCAAAGGCAGTCTGTCATCGATCGGGCCGCCTCCGGCACCTGATCCGTCTCAACGTAGCGTTTAACCAAACCCGGATCGAATTGGACCGTTTAGTTGCCTTTGCTGTTAGTCGCCGGTTCCTGATGTTGGGGGGCTGCTGGCAGCCGTCATCGTCGGCGGGCTGATCGCGTTTCAGCAATTGAATATCGAGGCCTATCCCGATCCGACGCCTCCGATGGTCGATATCGTCACCCAAAGTCCCGGGCTGTCGCCGAGGAAATCGAGCGCTACATCACGATACCGCTGGAGACGCAGATCGCCGGCATCAAGAATCTCAAGGTTATCAGGACGATCTCGCTGTACGGCCTTTCCGACGTCAAACTGCAATTCTCGTTCGACTACACCTACGACCAGGCGCTGCAGCAGGTGTTGAACCGGCTGTCGCAGCTGGCGCCGCTGTTGAACAACGCCCAGCCGCAGATTTCCCCGCTCAGCCCGATTGGCGAAATCTATCGTTATCGTCTGGTCGGTCCGCCGAATTATTCGGTGCTCGATCTCAAAACCCTGCAGGACTGGGTGCTGCAGCGCCGGTTCAAGGTTGTGCCCGGCGTCATCGACGTCACCGGCTGGGGCGGCAAGACAAAAACCTACGAAATTCAGGTCGACTTCAACAAGCTGGTCGCCAACGGGCTGACATTGCCGCAATTGCTGCAGGCGGTGAGCAATTCGAACGTCAATGTCGGCGGCAACACCGTCAATCTGGGATCGCAGTCCGCGGTGGTGCGCGGCGTCGGTCTGATCCGTTCCATCGACAGTCTCGCCAACACCATGGTGGCGTCGAACAACGGAACCGCGGTGCTGGTCAAGGACGTCGCCAATGTCAGCGTCGGTGAGCAGCCGCGACTGGGCATCGCTGGCGAGGATCAAGACGACGATATCGTGCAGGGCATCGTGCTGATGCGGCGCGGCGAGCAAAGCTCGCCGACCATCACCCGGGTCGAGGAACTGGTTGCGACCATCAACAACTCCACGATTCTGCCGCCGGGCGTCCATATCGAGCGCATCTACGATCGCAAGGACCTGATCGACACCACGACGCGGACCGTGCTGGAAAACATGGTACTCGGCATTGTGCTGATCGTCGTGCTGCAGTGGCTGTTCCTGGGCGATCTGCGCAGCGCCATCATTGTCGGCGCGACGATACCGTTCGCGCTGTTCTTCGCGGTCAGCATCCTGGTGCTGCGCGGCGAGTCCGCCAATCTGCTGTCGGTCGGCGCGATCGATTTCGGCCTGATCGTCGATGCCACGGTGATCATGGTCGAGGCGATCTTCCGGCGGTTGTCGCACACCACGCGTCTGTCGGAGAGCGAACGGGCCGTGAGTTCCGCCAAGATCATCATGGAGATGAAGCACCACGCCATTCTCACGGCGGCGGCCGACGTGTCCCGGTCGATCTTCTTTGCCGCCGCCATCATCATCGCGGCGTTCCTGCCGCTGTTCACGCTGAGTGGTGTCGAGGGCAATATTTTCAGTCCGATGGCTCGCACCTATGCCTACGCGCTGGCGGGCGGGTTGCTGGCCACCTTTACGATCACGCCGGCGCTGTGCGCGATCATCCTGCCGGCCAACGTCAAGGAGACCGAAACCTTCATCATGCGGTTCCTGCATCGGATTTATATGCCGGCGCTGGCGCGCTCTCTCGCCAATCGGCGTCTTGTGCTTTTGGGCGGCGCGGCGCTGGTGATCATGACGGTTATCGCGGTGCGGTTGCTCGGTCTGGAATTCCTGCCGAAGCTTGAGGAAGGCAATCTCTGGATCCGGGCGACGCTGCCGCCGACAATCTCGCTGCAGGAAGGCAATTCCTACGTCAACGAGATGCGCAAGCTGATCGCCGCCCGGCCGGAAGTTACCGCGGTGGTGTCGCAACACGGCCGACCCGATGACGGCACCGACGCGGCGGGCTTCTTCAACGCGGAGTTTTTCGCGCCGCTCAAGCCCGCAAAGGAATGGCCCAACGGCGAAGACAAGGACGACTTGACCGCGAAGCTGCTGGCCGATCTGCAGGCAAAGTTTCCCGGAGTCGAATTCAACTTCTCGCAATATCTGCAGGACAACGTCTCCGAGGCGGTATCCGGCGTGAAGGGTGAGAACTCCATCAAATTGTACGGCAACGATCTGCAGGCGCTGACCGACACCGCCAACAAGATCAAATCGGTGCTGGCGACGGTGCAGGGCATCACGGATCTGGCGGTGTTCACCTCGCTTGGCCAGCCCACGATCCAGATCGACATCGATCGCGCGCGGGCCGCCCGTTACGGCCTGTCGCCCGGCGATATCAACACCACCATCCGCACCGCGATCGGCGGTGACAGCGCCGGCGATCTCTACGAGCCCGGCAGCGACCGCCATTTCCCGATCATCGTCCGCCTGGCGCCGGAATACCGCAGGAGCGCCGAGGCCATCCAGAATTTGCGGATCGGCGCGCAAGGGCCGAACGGCATCACGCAGGTGCCGCTCAGCGAAGTCGCGACGATCAAACTCGTTTCGGGTGCGGCCTATATCTACCGGGAACAGCAGGAACGCTATCTGCCGATCAAGTTCTCGGTGCGTGAACGCGACCTCGGCAGTGCGATCAAGGAAGCGCAGGAAAAGGTCGCCGCGCAGGTGCAATTGCCGCCGGGGTCCCGCGTCGAGTGGGTCGGCGAATTCGGCAATCTGCAGGATGCCATCAAGCGGTTGTCGATCGTGGTGCCGATCAGCCTGGCGCTGATCGCGATGCTGATCTGGTTCAATTTCGGGTCCGTCGTCGACACGGTCCTGACCATGAGCGTGATTCCGATGGCCGTGTTCGGCGGCATTCTCGGGCTGCTATTGACCGGCATTCCCTTCAGCGTCTCCGCTGCGATCGGGTCATCGCCCTGTTCGGCATCTCGGTGATGGACGGGATTATTATCCTGTCGCAGTACAACCAACTGATCGACGAGGGCATGGAGCGCGGCAAGGCGATCCTGCGCACCGGGGAACTTCAGCTTCGGCCTGTCTTGATGACCTGCGTGGTCGCCGGCATCGGGTTGCTTCCGGCCGCATTGTCGTCCGGAATCGGATCGCAGGTGCAAAAGCCGTTGGCGATCGTCGTGGTGGCGGGCATGATGCTGGCGCCTGTCGTGATCCTGATCACATTGCCAGCCCTGATCGCCATGTTCTCGCGGCGGAGCCGGCCGGATCCGTCTTCGGAAGGCCATCTGGCCCATGCGGAATGAAAACGATTGTAACCGTTGAGGTAGATTGTGAGTGACGCCGTTATCAGATGCGCTGCGAGGTCTCCCGAAAGGGGGGTCCATCGCGCGTGGCTGATGTCGTGCGTTGTCGCGATCTCGAGTCTGGTGATGGTCGATCCGTCGGCGGCCGAGACCCTGCCGGAAGCGTTGGTGAAAGCCTATCAGACCAATCCGCAGCTCAACGCGGAGCGGGCCCGGCAACGCGGAACCGATGAAAATGTGCCGCAGGCCTTGGCGGGTTACCGGCCGCAGATTGTGGCGAGCCTGAGTGCGGGGCTGCAGGCAGTTCGCAATCTGCTGCCCGACAATACCATCCAGAGCGCCACGCTGCGTCCATGGACCATCGGGGTGACGGTGAGCCAGATCCTGTACAATGGCAACAAGACCGCCAACAGCGTTCGTGTCGCGGAGTTTCAGGTCAAGTCGGGACGCGAAGCGCTGCGCAATGTCGGTCAGGGCGTACTGCTGGATGCGGTGACCGCCTACATGAATGTGCTCGCCAATCAGGCGCTGGTGGAGGCGCAGCGCGCCAATGTGACGGTGCTGCGCGAAATCCAGGCCACGACAAAGAGACGGCTCGACGCCGGCGATGTGACGCCGACAGATACTGCGCAGGCGGAGTCGCGATACAGCCGGGGACTGGCCGATCTCAATGCGGCGGAAGTCGCACTGGCGATCAGCAGGGAGACCTATGCCCAGGTGATTGGCCAGCCTCCATCGCAACTGGTCGCGGCCTCGACGGTCGATAATCTGTCGCCCAATGCGCTGGCTTCGTCGATCGATACGGCGAACCACGAAAATCCTGCGGTGCTCGGCGCCACCTTCGACGTCGATGTCGCGACAACCACCATCAGCGTGGCTGAAAGCGTCCTGCTGCCGACCCTGTCGGTTCAGGGCAGCGTCAGCCGTCAGATTCAATCGGATCCGACGCTGAGCACATCCGCGACCGATCAGGCCTCGGTGATCGGCCAGCTCAACGTGCCGATTTACGATGGCGGTACGGCGCCGTCGCAAATCAGGCAGGCCAAGGAGCTGTCGTCACAGAGCCGCCTGGTGCTCGAGCAGATCAGAAACCAGACACGAACCGCGGTGGCCAGCGCCTGGGTGAGCAATGAAGGCACCAAGGTAGCGCTCACCGCAGCCGAGTCCGAAATGCGCGCCGCCGGTATCGCGCTCCAGGGCGTTCGGCGCGAGGCCGCCGGCGGGCAGCGCACCACGATCGATGTGCTCAATGCGCAGCAGGATCTAACCAACGCCCGCACCCGGCTCATTCAAAGCCAGCGCGACCGGGTGATCGCGTCCTATACGCTCTTGAGCGCCGTCGGCCGCCTCGACGTTCATGTCCTCAATCTCAATACGCCGGACTATTTGCCTGAGCTTCATTATCATCAGGTGCGCGATGCCTGGCACGGCATTCGTACGCCGTCGGGCCAATAGCCCGGTTCTGATTCAATCGGAACCGATAAGGCTTTAGAGCGTTTTCGAGCGAAGTGGATACCGGTTCGCGTAGAGAAAACGCGTCAAAACAAAAGACTAGAGCCCGGTTCTGATTCAATCGGAATCGATAAGGCTCTAGGACAAAATCAGAAATAATTTCGCGCGCTTTGCGTTTGCGCATATCAGGCAATCCGCGCCCGATTCCGGAATACGTGTCACATTCCCGTAACTGAAAAAGCTTCTCGTCAAGGTTATTTCCCCTGGATTGATCGAGGGGGTCATTTTTCCCGACCGCGAATAGGTTCGCCAGAAGTATTCGTGCTGTCGGAAATTTCCGTCTGCGAAGTGAAAGCGGCGTTTAAGTAAATAAAAAATAGCATTGCTGTTTTCTTCGACAATTGCATCGGGAATGAGCGAAGTGTAATTCGCGGCACTTCCAAAAATTTCGAGAAAAACCAGCGCGACAAGGCATTGATGATCGGTGTAAGGCACGTGTAAGCGTGGTGGCATAAAGTCTGCACGTTAAATGACGTGAAGACGGATGGTGTCGTTGTTCACGTCACTGTCGATTGCCGGAGTAATTATCGTGAATGCTTTCGGAAGCCTGTCGAGACGCTCTCGCGCGGTTCTTCTCGCCTTGATCGTCATCGTCGGCGCCGGCGTGTTCTGGGGCAAGAGCTTTATCGGGCTTGCCGATGGTCAGGCAGGACCAAAAGACAAAATCGCCTCCGTACAAAGCGAATTTTCTGAATCCGGCAAGGCCGGCGATACGCAGATCGTCGATCTGTCGGAGAAACAGGCTGCCACGCTCAAGATCGGCCCGGTGGCCTCGCGCGACTTCGCACTCCTGAAGACCGCGGTCGGCACCATCGACTTCAACGAAAATCTGCTGGTCCAGGTGTTCTCGCAATATGCCGGGAAAATCCTCAAGGCGAATTTCAACATCGGTGACGACGTCAAGGCCGGCGACGTTCTGTTCACGATCGACAGTCCGGATCTGCTGCAGGCGGAATCGACCTTGCTGGCATCAGCCGGCGTGCTCGAACTGCAGAAGCGCACGCTGGCGCGCGCGACCAATCTTTTGAAGGCCGGCGGCAGCGCGCAGAAGGATGTCGATCAATCGACATCGGATCAGCAGACCGCGGAGGGCAACTACAAGGCCGCGCGCGATGCGGTCCGCATCTTTGGCAAGACCGATGCCGAGATCGATCAGGTGGTCGATATGCGCAAGGTCGATTCCACCTTGCGTGTCCCGAGCCCGATCGCCGGACGGGTTGTGGCGCGCAACGCCGCACCGGGGCTTCTGACCCAGCCGGGCAGCGCGCCGTCGCCCTATTCGGTCGCGGATTTGTCGACGATGTGGATGCTGGCGAATGTCATCGAGACCGATGCGCCGGCCTACAAGCTCGGTCAGGCCGTCGAGGTCAG
This sequence comes from Bradyrhizobium sp., assembly GCA_037201505.1. GTDB lineage: Bacteria > Pseudomonadota > Alphaproteobacteria > Rhizobiales > Xanthobacteraceae > Bradyrhizobium. The sequence goes on along the minus strand of JBBCHO010000009.1, from coordinate 51,555 downwards.
GGTGCCGGCCTATCCAGACACGGTGTTCAAGGGGCGGGTGACGACGGTCGGTTCGATGATCGACCCGAACACCCACCGGCAACTGGTCCGCTCCGAAATCGACGATCCCCAGCATCAGCTGCGATCGGGCATGTTCGCCAGTTTTGTCATTCACATCGGAGACCCCATGCGATCGCTCGCGGTGCCAGCCGAGGGCGTGGTCAGGGAGGGCGACGGCACGATGACGGTGTGGGTCACCAGCGACTCCAGGCATTTCATCAAACGAACCGTCAGGATCGGCCTGCAGCAGGACGGCTGGGACCAGATCCTGGACGGTCTTTCGGCCGGGGAAACCGTCGTCACCGATGGCGCGGTGTTTCTGAGCAACAAGCTATTGCTGGGCGATGCCGGTTGACCGGCCCGGCGCCGGCTAACCGAACAACCCAAGATACTTTCGAGACAATTCCAGGATACGCTGCGGGGGCACTTGATAAAGTCTTTACTTGAGTTCGGTCTGACGCGCAGTGCGATCATTGTCCTGGGACTTGTGGTGTTTTGCGCCGCCGGGCTCGTCGCGTTTTCACGGCTCAATATCGAAGCGTATCCCAATCCCGCGCCGGTCATTCTGGAAATCACCGCGCAGGCGGCGGGCCTGTCTGCCGAGGAGATGGAGAAGTACTATACGATCCCGATGGAGGTCGGTCTTTATCCGACGCCTGGCGTCGTCAATATCCGCTCGACTTCCTTCTACGGCCTGTCGTTCGTCCGCGTGACCTTCAGATACGGAACCGATTATTATTTCGCGCTCTCGCAGGCGGCGGTCAGCCTGCAGCAAAACGTCAACCTGCCTGGCAATCAGGTCGCCCAGATTCAACAGTCGAGCCTGGTCGGCGAAATCTACCGCTACCAGCTGGTCGGCCCTCCGCATTTCGGACTGACCAATCTGCGCACGGTGCAGGACTATGTCGTCGCGCGCCGCTTCCTGACGATCCCCGGCGTGGTGCAGATCAATGCCTGGGGCGGCACCACCAAGCAGTTCAACGTCGATGCCGACCTGCAAAAGCTGGAAGCCTATAACGTCACGATCCCGCAGCTCATCACCGCGCTCGGCAACGCCAATATCAACGTCGGCGGCCGCGAGATCACGATCGGACAGCAATCGGTCAATATCCGCGGCGTCGGACTGGTCGACAGCGGCGGCGCCGACGATGTCACCAAGGGCTACAAGGTCGGCGATATCGAGAATATCGTGCTCAGCCAGTCGAACGGTCTTCCGATCCAGGTGAAGAACGTCGCGACTGTTTCGGTCGGCTATGTGCCGCGGCTTGGAATCGGGGGCAGGGATCACGAGGACGATGTGGCCACCGCGATCGTGGTGATGGGGCGAACCCAGCACACCAACGATATCATCCCGCGGATCCAGGCCGAGGTCGACAAGCTCAATTCCGACGGCAGCCTGCCTGCCGGGGTCAAGATCGTTCCCTATTACGATCGCAGTACATTGGTGGGCGTGACCACGCATACGGTCATCCACAACCTGATCTTCGGCTGCCTGCTGGTGTTCTTCATCCAATGGATATTTCTGGGCGATCTGCGCAGCGCCATCATCGTCAGCGCCAATATTCCGTTTGCATTGTTCTTTGCCATCATCATCCTGGTGCTGCAGGGCGAGGACGCCAATCTGTTGTCGCTGGGCGCGGTCGACTTCGGCATCATCGTCGATTCCGCCGTGATCATGATGGAAAACATCTACCGGAATTTTCAGTCGGCGCCCGCGCAACGGCAAACCCTGCTGCAGCATCTCTCCGAAGGCTACTGGGGCGACGATCCGACCACGGTGCATGGCCCGACCACGTCGAGCCAGCGCTGGTCGGAGCGGCTGCGCATCATCTTCGTCAGCGCGCTGCAGGTCGACAAGGCGGTGTTCTTCACCGCGGCGATCACGGTCACGGCGTTCGTGCCGCTATTCACCATGCAGGGCGTCGAGGGCCAGATCTTCGGGCCGATGGCGCGGACCTACGGCTATGCGCTCGCGGGCGCGCTGCTGGCCACTTTCACGGTGACGCCGGTGCTGGCGGCTTTGTTACTGCCCAAGCACATCGAGGAGACCGAAACCATCATCGTGCGCGCGCTGCGCAGGAGTTATACGCCGGTGCTGCGCTGGGCGCTCGGCAATCTCAAGATCGCGGTGATCGTCGGCCTCGTCTTTCTGGGCCTGAGCGGATTGGCGGCGTCGCGGTTAGGCAGCGAATTCCTGCCGGCGCTGGAGGAGGGCAATTTCTGGATCAGGGCCGCGATGCCCTCGACGATGTCGCTCGATGCCGGCACCGCCGTCACCGGCAAAATGCGTGAGATCCTGCTCAAGCATCCCGAAGTGATCACGGTGGTGTCGCAGCATGGCCGGCCCGACAATGGCAGTGACGCCTCGCCTTTCTCCAATGTCGAATTGTTTGCGCCACTCAAGCCATTCGATGAATGGCCGGCGAACCTCACCAAGGAAAAACTGACCGAAGAGCTGCAGAAGGAATTCGAGCAGGAAATGCCCGGGATCGGGTTCAATTTCTCGCAATATATCCAGGACAATGTCGAAGAGGCGCTGTCGGGCGTAAAGGGCGCCAACTCTGTCAAGATCATCGGGCCGAACCTCGAGACCCTGGAAGGGCTCGCGACCCAGGTCATGGCCGAGATGACGAAGATCCAGGGCGTCGCCGACCTCGGCATATTCCATCTGCTGGGACAGCCCAATCTCAACATCAAGGTCGATCGCGACAAGGCCGCCCGCTACGGTCTCAACACCGGCGACGTCAACACCGTCGTTCAGGCGGCGCTCGGCGGCACCACCGCGACGACCGTGCTGGAAGGCGACCGGCAATTCAATCTGGCGGTACGGCTCGATGCCAAATACCGCAGCAGCATCGATGCCATCAAGACCGTCAAGGTCGGCTATCAGACGCCTTCCGGCACCAATGGCTACGTTCCGCTCAGCGAGCTTGCCGATATCACGCTCGATACCGGCGCGTCCTTTATCTACCGCGAGCGCAGCCAGCGCTTCATTCCGATCAAGTTCAGCGTCCGCGGCCGCGATCTCGGCAGCACCGTCGCGGAAGCGCAGGAGCGCGTCGCCAAGGCCGTCAAGCTTCCCAACGGCTACCGGATCATCTGGGCCGGCGAATTCGACAGCCTGCAGGCGGCCAAACAGCGACTGCTGATCGTCGTCCCGATCACGCTGCTGTTGATCCTGGTGCTGCTGTATGGACTGTTCAACTCGTTGCGTGACAGTCTTCTGGCGGTGGCCGGCATTCCCTTCGCGATCGGCGGCGGCTTGATCGCGCTTTATCTCGCCGGGCTCGATTTCAGCGTCTCGGCGGCGATCGGCTTCATCTCGCTGTTCGGGGTGGCGGTGATGGACGGCATTCTCAACATCACTTATTTCCGCGAACTCCGGGCGCAGGGCATGGGCATCGCCGAGGCCGTATTCCATGGCGCCGAGCAGCGGATGCGGCCGATGCTGATGACGGCGTTGTCGGCGGGTGTCGGGTTGTTTCCCGCCGCGATCTCGCACGGCATCGGCAGCCAGGTGCAGCGACCGCTGGCGACCGTGGTGGTCGGCGGCATGTTCATCGGGCCGCTGCTGTTGCTCGTGGTGGCGCCGGCGCTCCGCAAGATATTCCTCTCCAGGGACAAGGAAGACATCGCGACCGAGCCTGCCGGCGAAGTGGCCATCGAGGGCAACCCAGATGGTTAGCCGCACCTCGTGTCGCAATGATCGCAAGCGCCATGTCCTCGCCGGCACGGCGGTCCTGACTATTCTGTCGATGGCCGTTTCAGGCTGCGCGGTCGGGCCGAATTTCAAACCGGCTCCCGTCCCCGAAGTCGATGGCTATGTGCGCGGAAAGCTGGCGTCGCCGGATTCCGGAAGCGGCGTGCCGCGGATCGCCGCGCAGCATTTTGTCACCGGCGCCGACGTGTCGGCACGCTGGTGGACCGCATTCAAGTCGCCGCTGCTCAATGCGCTGGTGCGGCAATCGGTCGAGCACAATCCTAATCTGCAGGCCGCCGAGGCCGCCATCAAGGTCGCGCAATACAATGCCCTGGCCCAGCGCGGCCTGTACTTTCCGCAACTCACCGGCAACACGACAGCTCAGCAATTTCTGGTGTCGAATCCCCAGCAGGTGCCGCCCGTTCCCTTACCGGCCCAGCAGACCCAATTTTCGCTCGCGACCAATCAGCTCACAATATCGTTCGTGCCGGATATCTGGGGCGCGAATGTCCGCGCCGTCGAGAACCTGGATGCCACGACCGAACAGCAATTGTTTCAGCTCGAGGCCGCCTATCTGACCTTGACCAGCAATGTGGTGACGGCCGCGATCCAGGAAGCATCGCTGCGCGGACAGATTGCCGCGACGGAGCGCATCATCACGATCGAGCGTAACCTGCTCGATATTCTCAAGCGCCAGCAGAGTTTCGGCCAGGCCGCCCAAGCCGATGTGCTGGCCCAGGATGCTGCATTGGCCCAGGCGGAAGAGCTGCTGCCACCGCTTGAAAAGCAGCTGGCCCAGCAGCGCGATCTGCTGACATCGCTGGCGGGGCAGTTCGCGGCCGACGAGATTTCGCAGCGGTTCGATCTGGCGCATCTGAAGTTACCGACCAATTTGCCGATCAGCCTGCCGAGCAAGCTGGTCGATCAGCGGCCCGATGTGCGGGCGGCCGAAGCCAACATGCATTCGGCCAGTGCGCTGGTCGGCGTGGCGATCGCGGCCCGGCTGCCGAATATCGCGCTTTCGGCCAATGGCGGATCGGCCGCGCCCAACTACGCGCAAGCCTTCGTGCCGGGCGCGGGTTTCTACACGCTGGGTGCGAGCGTCACCGCGCCGATCTTCGACGGGCTCACTCTCTATAACAAGCAGAAGGCGGCCGAGGCCGCGCTCGAACAGGCCGAGGCGCAATACCGCGCCACCGTCATCACGGCATTCCAGAACGTGGCGGATGCCTTGCGGGCGCTGCAGGCCGATGCGCGCGCGCAAAAGGCGGCGCTGCGGGCCGAGGTGACCGCCAAAGCCAGCCTCGACATCGTCCAGCAGCAGTTGAACGCCGGCCAGGTCAACCAGCTCGCGGTCCTCAACGCGCAGCAGACCTATCTGACCGCAGCTGTGGTCCGTGTGCAAACCGAAGCGAATCGACTGGCCGATAGCGCCGCGCTGTTCATGGCGCTCGGCGGCAACTGGCCGGCCAATTGCACCGTGCCCGACTGGCGCCAATGCGCGATGGGCGATCCACCTGATGTGGTTGTGTCGGCGGAGGTGAAGTAGTCCTTATTGCTTACCTCTCCCTTGTGGGAGAGGTCGGATCGCATCGTCAGATGCGATCCGGGTGAGGGGTTACGGACTATCGATAGACTGCACCCCTCTCCCTAACCCTCCCCCACAAGGGGGGAGGGAGCGCACCGTCGTTGTCGCTCTATGTCGATCTTATCTCGTCGCTTCTACCCCGCCGCTACACCCTCGAACCGCGACTGAAGCCGATAGCCGACGCCTGATTCGGTGATCAAAAGCCGCGGATGATCCGGGTCGGCTTCGATGATCTGCCGGAGATCGCGAACCAGAATTCGCAAGTACTGGATATTCTTTCGCACACTGCCGCTCCAGATTTCCTCGAGCAGCTTGTCATGGGTGACCACGAGGCCGACATGGGTCGCCAGCACGTGCAGCAGGCGGTACTGTTTGCGGGTCAATTTGATCTGGCCGTTGTTCAACAGCACCGTCCGGTTGACGAGGTCGATCGACAACGGGCCGGCCGTTACCACGGGGTTTTCACTGGCGCTCTTGAAATATCGCCGCAGCGCCGCCTGGCTGCGTGCGATCAGTTCGGCGATGCCGAACGGCTTGACGACGTAATCGTCGGCGCCCAGTTCGAGCAGCCGGACTTTTTCTCCCTCGTTCGACTCAACCGAAAGCACGATGATCGGGACGTTGGACCATGACCGGATCAGTTCGAGAACTTCCGAGCCGCGGCGATCGGGCAGCGCCAGGTCCAGGACGATCAGATCCGGTGCATTGAAGGTGGCCGCGCGCAGTCCTTCGGCCGCGTTTTCAGCTTCCTGCACCGTAAAGCCGCCATGCAATTCGAAACCGGCGCGCAGGAAGCGCCTGATCTTCGGCTCGTCGTCGATCAGGAGCACGAGATTGGTCGATTTACTCATGCGCCGGGCGCCTCATCGTCCTCGATCTGTACCGCGGACAGGACGAAAGCACTCAGCTTCATATCGCCGATGCCGGTGCGGCCAAAGCGGGGTCGCCCTCGAACGTTTGTGCCATCTCACCGACGCATTGCGCAGGTGCCCCGCCGGCTTGACGGCTCGGCGGCGGGATCAATGTCGCGACTGCGGCCGAGCTCAGATATTTCGGCGGATACAGATAGAATTCCATCAGGGGCATCTGGAGCTGCGGCTGTTGCGCCAGAGAATGGAATGGGCCGCCGATCCGGCTTCCGGATAGATGGCGCTCCAGCCCGCGAAACTGCTGGCCAATATCTCGAGCGACAAGATCGTCGTCGCGATCCTGGCGAAGCCTTCATTGGCTTTCTTGGCGCTCCTGGTCGTCGAGGCCTTGCGCAGCAGTTTGCTGCAACTCATGATGCCTTTCAATGAAAGGCCCGAGCCGGGACTTCCAGAGGACATCAGGCAGGCAGGCGTAGCCATGCAGATCGTGATAAGACTCGATCAGGCTGCGGCACTGCGTGGTCAGGCTGTTCGGCAGAAACCCGAAGTCAGGGCTCTCGGTCCTGTCGACCACAACAGCATCACAGATATCCGTTGCGATATCTGAGCCGCTCGCAAGCCCCGCCACGGTGTCCATCGTTTTGCCCCGCGATGGGCGAGTAGACTCGCCCGATGCATCGCACCATAACGATTTCGGACATATATCTTCGATGGATAGTCGCGGTCATTTTAATAGAAAAAAAATATACGGAATTGCGCAAGATTGCGTCCAACGCCGCAAAACAAATCGCACGGGCGCATCGTGTATGGCGGAAAAGACACAACTGACGGAAAACTTTCGCGGCACATCGCGCATATTTCAATAGTTGTCACATATTTCGCCGGAAAGTTTAAGCAAAGCGACAGGCAACTGGCGTGAGTATGTGCACACGCACGCCAAGGCGCGCTTTTTCATACTTTATCCCTATTAATTGCCGGACTTACCCCAATCGATCTTTGTCGCGCCGCTGTGAATGATGCACAGCGTCAACACAGCCGCGAGAGCGCTTGAAGGCGCCTTCTTCTACCAACAGCTTGGGGCGAGATTATGAAAAGACTTCTTTTGGCAGGCGTCGCGCTATCAGCGATGGGTCTGTTAAATCGTGCAGAAGCGGCGGACGCCGCCTTGCCGGCGAAAGTGCCGGTCGGATGTCGCACGTTGTCGATCCCTACAAGAATTATGCGTGCCTCGATGCCTATCTCGGCGCCTCCTTCATGGAGCGCTTTGTCAATTACTACCGGCTCGAATGGGGACACGATGCCGCGCCGGCCGATCCGAAGGCGCCTCCGGGCCGCCGCGATTACTGGCCCGCGACACCTCAATCCATTCCGCCCTATCCCTTCACGGAATGGCCGTACGGCGGCTCGACCCAATCTTGGCGTGACGCGGCCGAGCTCGGTCGATAGTCCGCTGATGGTCGCGCTCGGCAATACCACCGCCGGCCAGTGGATGAACGAGAACCACATCCAGGTTTACGGCTGGGTCGATCCAGGTGGCAACCTCTCCACCAACACCGTGCGCGGCGGCAACGCGCCGGCGGCCTACAGCTATAACCCGAATACGGTGCAGCTCGATCAGGCGGTGATCTACTTCGAGCGGCTGCCCGACACGGTTCAGAAAGACCACGTCGACTGGGGCTTCCGGATCGCGCCGATCCTACGGCGAGAACTATCGCTACACCACGGCTTTCGGATTGTGGAGCAGCCAGCTTCTGAACCAGAACGCGAATAACGGCTTCGATCTGCCGATGGCTTACGGTGAGGTGTTCATTCCGCAGGTCATTGGAAGGCTTGATGGTCCGGTTCGGACGCTACATCTCGATTCCGGACATCGAGGCGCAGCTCGCGCCGAACAATTACATGTACTCGCACTCGATGACCTACACCTTCGACAACTACACCAACACCGGCATCCAGCTCACGCTGGCGGCGACCAAGAACTGGATGTTCCAGGCGGGCGTTACCGTCGGCACCGAGTCGCTGCCATGGCATGTCGGCTCGACGATCGCAACCCGTTCCCGAACCCCCTGTTCCCCGGCACCACCATGAAGCAGGATCCGGGGTGCCCAGCCCTCCGGCACGTTCGGCGTGCGCTGGACAGTGACAGCGGCAAGGACGATGTCAACATCGTCGCTAACGGCATCAACAACGGCACCTGGGGTTACAACAACCTGCAATGGTATGGCTTGACCTACTATCACAAGTTCAACGACCAGTGGCACATCTCGATCGAAACCTACAATGAGCACCAGAGCAACGTACCGAACCTGCTCAATGCGACCGCGAATGCCGCGCTCGCCAACAACGGTACGCCGTTCTCGCTGGCATATATGCCGGGCCAACTCTCCCTTTGCCGCAATCTGCAAAAACGCGGCAGTGATCAGTTGTACGGCGTCGTTCCAGACGTTCCTCACCTATCTGAACTACAAGGTATCGCCGCTCGACAACATCTCCTACCGCGTAGAGTACGTCGACGACATGCAGGGGCAGCGCACCGGCGTCAAGACGGGGTATCTGGAGACGGGTATCGGCTGGCAGCACTGGTTCTCGCCGCAGATCGAGATGCGGCCCGAGGTTTCCTATTACAGGTCGCTGAATGCAAATGCGTTCAACGGCAACGCCAACTTCGGCATCTTACCCAACAAGAACTTCGCCATCATCGGTGCGGCGGACATCATCATTCACTTCTGATGCATGAAAACCGGGGCGGCCCGAGCTGCCCCGGTGTTTCGCCAGAACAAATTCGACAGGGGAATAAAAATGAAGCGAATTCTTCTCACCACCGTCTCGCTCGGGGTGCTGGGCCTGCTGTCACCGGTATACGGTGCGGACCTGCCCACTTATTCGAAGGCGCCGGTATTACGCGCCGCGGTCTATGACTGGAGCGGTTTCTACGTCGGCGTGTTCGGCGGCGGCGGCTACGGCAACCACAATGTCAACGACGCGTTCGGCAATACCGGTGCTGCCAACTTCACCGCCAATTACTCTTCCACCGGCGGCGTGGGCGGGGGCGAGGCGGGCTACAACTGGCAAAGCGGCAGTTACCTGGTTGGCCTCGAGGGCGATGTGTTCTGGTCCGGCATCAAGGGCAACGATGCGTCGGCATCGCCGCGGGCGCCTTTCCCATCCTCTCGATCGATCAGGATAATCTTCGCTGGGGGCGGCACGGTTCGCGTACGCAGCGGTTTCACCGTCGATCGCTGGCTGATGTTCTTCACCGGCGGCTACGCCTTCGGCGATATCGCTCACTCCAACACCGATCCGGTGCTGGGCGTCGACCGGTTCACCGTCCACGCCAACGGTCTGACCGCCGGCGCCGGCTTCGCTTACGCGATCACCAACAACGTGATCGGCAAGTTCGAGTACCGTTACTACAATTTCAACGGCTACAACCGGGCGGGTACGCCGCTGACGGTGAATGGCCAGTTGCCCTACACCACCGAGAGCACCTATTCGGTCGTGACCATCGGCCTCGACTTCAAATTTGGCGGCCCCGTCGTCGCAAAATATTGAGGCTTCGCCTGAGCCGGCCGGCGGCATCTGCTGACCGGCTCAGTCGCGCAAGAGAGATGCCGTTCATCATGGCTTCTGCTTCAGAACGAAGAGCGGGAATCATTATCGCTATCGTGGCGCTGTGTACCGCGGTGGCGGGATGCAGCAGCGATATCGGAGCCACAGCGTCTGACAAGGCGGATGGTCATCGTCAGCTGCGTTATTACGGCGGGCCGAAATCCCCGATGTGGTCGGGCCAATAGCTGAAAGCTGTTGCGGTGCTCACCGGCGCTCCCGCTCAGATCTGCGCAGGATTGGCAGGAAACCGGTGCGACGCGTGAGCGCTTACCAGACCACGACGGCGCAAAGCACCGCCAGGGGCAAAACTGTAACGCCGAGATACATCCAGGTCCGGTAGGCGCCCGGGTCCTTTGGCAGAATGAACAGGTTGACGATAAACCAGCCGCAAACGCCAAATCCCAGCAGCACCCGGACGAGATCTCCCGGTGTTTCGTGCAGGGACGAGAAGTGCTCCATCTGGGGGCTGGCGACACGTGCGGTGATCGCCGTCAGCACGATCAGGAAAAGCGTTCGAACCAGCACGCCGCCAAACCAGACCCGATTCGATGGTTTGGGGTCGACTTTTGTCGTTGTATTTGTTGGCAAATCCAGGTTCGCGGGCATCGCACAATCCCACATCAGTTTGCTCAAAAACGTATCTCTCATCGCGCTGCAGCGGCAAGAGGTTATTTTAAATATATGAGGCGATGCGAGACGGGTTCAATGACAACAGTCCTTACCTTTTCGACAGGGCAGCGCCGTCAATTTGACATGGATTATCTCCAACCGGGGCCGCGGGACGCATGAGGACTGGAAAAGAACGGCTGAAAAACTACGGCTGGAAAACTCTTGCAGGTCCCGTAAACTCCGGACCAACAACGCTTTAAAGGTGAGGAGAGGCCGATGGCCGGCGGGATCCAAACGACCAAGGTAGCGATCGCCGTGGCGGCGATCATTTCATCGCTCATTTTACCGGCTTATTCGCAGTCCTTCAAAAAAGGTGTGACCCCTTCACCCACAGGCGAGAGCAAGCCGAGGGTCGATGAGAAGGCCTACAACGCCGCGCTGGATCGGATACCCGCGCCGAAACAGCCCTACGATCCCTGGGGTGTCGCGCGTCCGAGTGAACCGGCCAAATCTGGCAAGTGACATCCGGCAAGTGAAGTCAGGCAAGTGAAGTCCGGAAAGTAATGTCCGGCGATCGAGGAGACTCCATCCTGGGCCATCGCCGTGCGGCAAAATCCAGATCTGCCTCGACAAAAAATAGCAAAATAGTATCGCGTTTTTTTACGCCGAGAAGATGACTTGCTCATAATTCGAGCATTTTCTGTTTAATTCTTGCGCTTACCGCAAGTTGATATCATCATCCATTGCAGGGACAACGCGACGCCAACAAGACGTCGGCAGAAATAGTCGATCAGGAAACGTCAGGACCAGTTCTGTTTAGGCAAGTTTCTGTTTGAGTTGTCTCAAGCCAAATGGAGGCTGCAATGTCTAGATATCTTGCCACCATCGCCGGAACACTCGCGATTCTTTCCGGAGCCGTGCTGCTATCCGATAGCGCGCAGGCCGGAGCGTCCGCCAGCGCGCCCTCGAAGTACAACCGCGCCAACCAGGGTCGCGGCCGCCCAGCAGACCAATCGGCAGGCGCATCGAAACGACTTCGGGATTACCGAGTATTCATCGTCGTCGGCGAAGCCGACGCAGCGCTAGCGTGGGATGACGTTAGGTTGAATCGCTCTGTCACTTACCTCTCCCGCTTGCGGGGGAGGTCGACGCGCTCGAAGAGCGCGGCGGGTGGGGGAAATCTATCATCCAGCACGCTTGCGGAGACGCCCCCACCCCGCCCTCCCCCGCAAGCGGGAGAGGGAGCGCACTTCCGTCGCTGTTACAGATCAATCTAATCTCATCGGGCTCTAGAACTGGACGGATTCATCCTTCGAGACGGCCGCTTGCGGCGGGCTTCTCAGAGTCTGACTCAAAAATAAAGCCAACAGAATTGGCGTTTTCTAGCTAAGCTCGTCATGCCCGGGCTTGTCCCGGGCATCAACGTCTTGCTGCCTTCAGGCTAAGAAACACGTGGATGGCCTGGCATAGGCGAGCGGAAGCGACGCCGTCCTTCGAACGGCTGTGCCCGGCCATGACGAAAAGCGAGGGGATCGCTGCGATACTGGCCGCGCCAGAAAATCCCGTTCATATCCAGTACATCACATTAAGCGTTTCAGGATCCGTTGGCAGGAAGGATGATCCCAACAGGGCTAGAACCAGCACAATCAACCAGCCGACGCCGCAAAACAGGGCAAGCGTTTCCAGAATGTCGGAATCGGGAGGGATTGAGGGAAGCGTATTCGAGAAAGCTTTTGCAGTTGCGTGCATAACCGCCCCCTTTGTTTGACGCGGATAATGCCGATCAGGCATGCCGGCATCGAATTTCACTTTGATCAACATGATTGGCTTTCAGGCGTGCTGGGTAAAACTGGAATTTACCAACGATAAGGCTGAATATTTTATTCGATCAAAATCGGGTACCCCGATCGAGGCTTGTCTCCAAAGATGCTCGGCTAATTGAAACGCAGAGACGGACGTCTGAGTGTTAAATTCGGGACCGGTCAAAACATCATCCAGGATCCGGCGCAAAAGCTCTACATTCGCTTTGCTCAAAGTGACTGCCATACGCGTTTATCCGGACGAGGCTGTATTCAGAGACTTGCATTCAGAGACTTGCATTCAGAGATTTGCGCGCGCCGCCGCGAAGCCAAGGAAATCGATCCACGACATTTCCTCACTCCGCTACTCGGCCTTCATTTGCACGCATGGTGTTCGTTGAGACCATCGTCGGATTGGTCGGCGCCGCCGTGCTGACGAACGTCCCCGGGCGATCGGCGAGCAGTGCAAATCCACCAAGCAGCGAGGCTAACGCCCCGTAAAAAATCAAAAACCCAAGCCTCCATTGCTTGAAAATCATCTGATGTTCAGAAGCCCGCTGTCGAAACCACTCATGTCCGACATTTTTTCGGTTTCCCGGGATCATGTGAACGATATCTCTATGTGGTTTGACTAAATCGAATTAGTCGCGCGATGCGTAACTTTCATCATCACGTCCTCCATAACGGCGCGAGTCCAGCAGTTAGGATTCCCGAAAAATGCAGCCGCGTGTCGAATACAATTTGACGCTACAAAAAAATATGAACTCCTTCACACTGACGAACCATATTTTGACGAACTGTATTTTGCTCTCGGCAAAACACGGTCGTGAACGTCAGCCGTGAAACAGAACGATGCACCTGATGGCACCGTTTTACGGGCCGTCGACACAAAAATTGTCGAGCGACAATGCCTTCGAGCATAGGATCGAAGGTTTTCAATTTTGCGACTAGCAAGTGCAAAACGCATACCAGAGACCCTCTGTTGAAAAGCCTGGTTATTTCGGCTTTGGAAACATCCGATGGAGCGGCTTCAGATTAAACATTATGCATTGAGCCCGAGAGAGCGGCGCATCGGTCCATGGGTGATGGCGATTGTCGAGTAGAACAGGACGCTCGTATCAGTACGCCCGTTGCGCGGTGCAGGTCGGACGATAGAGAAAAGAAAAACCTCCGTGCGCTTCGCTTCGCGGCGCCGTAGCGAACCTTCTTTGCAGTCGGTTGAAAAAGACGCTCCGCAGTGAAGCACCTGAGAACCCACGGCCGTGATATAAGTAGGACAATCGATTTAGGTTCAAGCTCAAATCGAGGATGCGCCGAAGATTGAGACGCCCTGTCGATGAATTGATCTCAAGTGTCAACTTCGCTGGAGTCCGCGTAAAAAGGGCAGCCATAGCCGCGATGGCTTGCATGCATCGACCGGCGCGTTGCCGTCTGCGGTGCTTGCCTGAATCGCCGTTTCCATGTCAGACTGAATTCGCCGTTTCCATGTCAGACTAATCCGGAAGTTGAAATCCGCAGCAGCGTTTCGCAAAATGAAACTCCCCGCCGCCTCGCTTACAAAAGACAAAGGTGGCGACGACTTGTCGCCCCGGCTGCAAGGGTTCGACAGCAATCCGCAACGAAATTTCGGCCCGCCGCTCTGGCGGGCTTTTCGCGACAGCCTCGCCCACCTCTACACCCTGTCGCTGCCAGACCCATTGGAGGAGGAACGTTTCAGCCTCTCCAGCCGGACCTATGCCACGCCGCGTGCGATCGTGATGCACTGCAAGGGCACGGCTTTTCATCATGACGCGGGGGCCTGCTCTGGTCGCGCGCGGCGCCGACCAGCTGCTCATCCTGCTTCAGATCGAGGGCTCGGGTGAAAGCGATTGCGCCGGCCGAGCACGGCCGGCGCAGGGAGCCGGGTGATGTCGAGATCATCGACTATGCGCGACCTCTCCGCAGCGTGGCGACCGATTACGTCAATCTGATTCTTCACTTGTCGCGCGAGAGCGTGCCCGCAGCATTGCTGGCCCTCGAACCGCACGGCCTTGCTTTTCCGCGCGAAAGCGGGTGGGGCGCGTCTGATTGGCGCAGCAATGCAGGAATTCTATGCGCAGGCGGACCATCTGACGATGGGCGAGGCCGAGGCGGCGATCGAGGGCATCGTGGCGCTGACGACCGCTTTCGCGCGCGTGCGCAGGCTGGCCGACGATGAATCGAGCCACGTAAAGTCGAGAAAAAAGGGCTGCGCTCGACTACATCGACGCGCATCTCGGGAAACGCGCAACTCGGGCCGGCCGAGGTCGCCAACGCGGCTCAACGTCTCGCGCGCGTCACTTTTACCCGGCTCCTGGCCGGGGGAAGGCGGCATTCGCTCCGTGTTGTTGACGCGCCGACTCGAGCAAGCCATGCGGCTTATGCTGGCAGACAGTAAAGACGAGCGTTCGCTGGCGGACATTGCCGGGTGCTGCGGCTTTGGCGGCACAACCCAGTTCATCCGGGCGTTCCGCGCGCGTTTCGGCGTGGCGCCCCGACAATACCTCGTGCTCGTCCGCAAGCAGGACCGCGACTGGCAGGAAGCGCGGCTCGTGGCCGATGGCTTCGATCAGAATGCCTTCCTTTGGCGGCAGCGAGGATTGAACGGCCCGGAACGAATCCGGCCCCCCCGGATTGACGTCCTAATCGCTTTCGACCGGCGCCTGCTGGATGTCGGCGTGGCGCGGCAGGTTGGTATTGCCGATCCATGCGCGACGCCGTCGACATGACTTCGGGCAGCCGCGCGCTGACCTCGGTCTTGGTCATCCCCGGGCGAAGGCGGCGGGTCATATAGATGTCGAAGAAGCCCATCTGGACGTCGTCGTTGAACATGGTCCAGGGCACCGAGCGGTCGTCATTGATGGCGCCGAGCGCCTGCAACAGCTCTTCATAGGCGCAATCGTAGAAGGTGAAATCCCCGGCATCGACCGGCAGGATCACCTCCGCCCGGCGGATCCGAAAGCGCTGATCCCTGGCGATCCCCGACAGGCATTGCGGATTGAGGGTTTGTTGGATGCGCCTGGCCTTGTCATGGCCATATAGCGTGCGAATGGTCGGTTCCACATCGCGCGCCGCGACCAGCCTGACGATGAAATTGGCTTTCTTGCGGTCGTTCGTGACGGCCACATCCAGATGATTCACGCGGGCCCTGATATCGGCGATAACCGAATCGATCTCCAGGCGCCGGTCGGGCTTGCCCTTGCTGTCCAGGAATATCCGGACCGGCTCATCGAATTTGCGCACGCGCCCGGCGGGCGTACCGAGCTGTAATTCGGCGTTGAACGCGATCTTGAAAAGTCCGTCCCTGATTTCGGCGTCGGTAAAATCCGTCCGCTGCGACACGCGCCGGCTGGCGATATCAGGGTCTTCGGCATGCGCCGCCGTGCAGGCGATTGCCGCAAGCATCACGGCGATCGCAGCGAGCTTCGTCATCATTATGCTAATCGGCAAAAATCGATGCGATTTTGGAAGCAGCATGGGTGCCCCGGGTGGATCATGCCGCCGGAATCTTCGCAGCAATCTTCAATCCAAGCCCATTCAATCCAGGACCACATAGGATTTCGAGATATCAGGGGGCCGTTAGATATAGCTATTTAATATCCGGCAGTTCGACCCGCGGCGGAACCGCGCAGACGACGGGCGGGCAAGAGGCCAGAACGCATCGTCTTTATGGAATTCCTATAACGTGGCCACGGCCCCCGCCTCGAAAACATATGCGCGGAGTGGCATTTCACGACCATCGATACAACGCGGGTTGCAGTTCCGGCCTTGAGTGATCCCGCAACCCCCTTCCGCAACGTGCGGCAGCAGCGTGCCTGAGCACACGAAGGAGCATTCATGTTGGACATCGTCATGCTGGCCATGGGCCTCGGCTTCTTCGTGCTGGCCATCGGTTACACCTACGCCTGCGAGCGGCTTTAGAAAACGCTCTGAAGGAGCACAATCATGATCTTCGATTACACACTCGCCGGTCTCGTCTCCGCGGGACTGCTGTTTTACCTGACCTATGCGCTGCTGCGGCCGGAACGGTTCTGATCGTCGAAAACCGGCCAAGGGCCGGAGGCCATCTGCAGAACTGCTCCCGCAAACCTGAAGGCATACGACCATGACCGCCATTGGCTGGATTCAAATTCTTCTGTTCTGCGCTGTTATCGTCGCGCTGGTGAAACCGCTCGGCGGGTACATGACGCGCGTCTTCAATGGCGAGCGGACATTCCTTTCGCCGATCCTGCGGCCGGTCGAGGCCGGGCTTTACTGGATCGGCGGCGTTGACGAGAAGCGCGAGCAGCATTGGGTGACCTACACGGTCGCGATGTTGCTGTTCCATGTCGGGGGCTTTCTCATTCTCTATGCGGTTCTGCGGCTGCAAGCGGTGCTGCCGTTCAATCCGGCGGGGCAGTCCGCCGTCGCGGAGGATCTGTCCTTTAACACTGCGATCTCCTTCGTCACCAACACCAACTGGCAGAACTACGGTGGCGAAAGCACGATGTCCTATCTCGTGCAGATGTTGGGCCTGACGCACCAGAACTTCCTGTCGGCGGCGACCGGCATCGCGCTGGCGATGGCGCTGATCCGCGGCTTTTCGCGTTCCTCGATGCGCACCGTCGGCAATTTCTGGGTCGATGTGACGCGCTGCACTCTCTATGTGCTGCTGCCGATCTGCGTCGTCTATACACTGTTCCTGGTCTGGCAGGGCATCCCGCAGACGCTCGGCGCTTATGTCGACGCGACCACGCTGGAAGGCGCCAAGCAGACCATCGCGGTCGGCCCGGTGGCCTCGCAGGTCGCGATCAAGATGCTCGGCACCAATGGCGGCGGCTTCTTCAACGCCAACGCCGCGCATCCGTTCGAAAATCCGACAGCACTGTCGAACTTCGTGCAGATGCTCTCGATCTTCCTGCTCGGCGCCGCCTTGACCAACGTGTTCGGCCGCATGGTCGGCAACCAGCGCCAGGGCTGGGCGATCCTGGCTGTGATGGGCGTATTGTTTGTCGCCGGCGTCGCGATCACCTATTGGGCGGAAGCCAACGGCACCAGCGCGATGAATGCGCTCGGACTGACCGGCGGCAATATGGAAGGCAAGGAAGTCCGCTTCGGCATCGTGGCGTCTTCGTTGTTCGCGGTCGTCACGACAGCGGCATCCTGCGGCGCGGTCAACGCGATGCATGACAGCTTCACGGCGTTGGGCGGCATGATTCCGCTGATCAACATGCAACTCGGCGAAATCATTGTCGGCGGCGTCGGCGCCGGTCTCTACGGCATGCTGCTGTTCGTCGTGCTGGCGATCTTCGTCGCCGGGCTTATGGTGGGCCGAACCCCGGAATATGTCGGCAAGAAGATCGAGGCGCGCGAGGTCAAGATGGCGATGCTCGCCATTCTCGTATTGCCCTTGATGTATCTGGGCTGGACTGCCGTTGCGGTGGTGCTGCCCTCGGCGGTCGCCTCGATGGCCAATGCCGGCCCGCATGGCTTCACGGAAGTGCTGTACGCCTTCACTTCGGCCACCGGCAACAACGGCTCGGCGTTCGGCGGTCTGACCGGCAACACCTTCTTCTACAATCTCACGCTGGCCGCTTCGATGTTCGTCGGCCGGTTCTTCATGATCGTTCCGGCAATGGCGATGGCGGGTTCGCTCGCGGGCAAGAAGTCGATCCCGCCGTCGGCCGGCACCTTGCCGACGACGGGCGGCCTGTTCGTCGGCCTCGTCGTCGGCGTGATCCTGATCATCGGCGGTTTGACCTTCTTCCCGGCGCTCGCGCTCGGCCCGATCGTCGAGCATCTCGCCGGCAACGCCAACACCCTGTTCTGATCGCTCTTTCGGAGTTACGTCCATGGATACCATGAAACTGCAAAAGCAGGTGCCGGTCTCGGCGATGCTCGACCCGAAGATCGTCTTTCCGGCGATCGGTTCGGCCTTCGCCAAACTCGACCCGCGGCTGATGGTCAAGAATCCCGTGATGTTCGTGGTCGAAGTCGTCGCCGCGTTGACCACGGTGATCTTCCTGCGCGACGTGGTGACGGGCGGCGAGGGCCTCGGCTTCACCTTCCAGATCATTATGTGGCTGTGGTTCACGGTGCTGTTCGCCAACTTCGCCGAAGCGGTAGCGGAAGGCCGCGGTAAGGCGCAGGCGGAATCGCTGCGCAAGACCCGCACCGAGAGCCAGGCCAAGCTGTTTGACCGGATCTGACAAGAGTTACCGCCTGGTCTCCGGCACCAGCCTCAAGGTCGGCGACGTCGTGCTGGTCGAGGCCGGCGACAACATCCCCTCCGACGGCGAAGTGATCGAAGGCGTTGCCTCGGTCAACGAAGCGGCGATCACAGGCGAATCCGCGCCCGTGATCCGCGAATCCGGCGGCGACCGCTCGGCAGTGACCGGCGGCACGCAGGTCTTGTCCGACTGGATTCGCGTCCGCATCACCGCGGCGCAGGGGTCGACCTTCATCGATCGCATGATCCGCCTGGTCGAGGCGCCGAGCGGCAGAAGACGCCGAACGAGATCGCGCTCAACATCTTGCTCGCCGGCCTCACCATCATCTTCGTGTTCGCGACCGTGACCATTCCGAGCTACGCGGCCTATGCCGGCGGGCAAATCTCGGTCGTGATTCTGGTCGCGCTGTTCGTGACGCTGATCCCGACCACCATCGGCGCATTGCTGTCGGCGATCGGTATCGCCGGCATGGACCGGCTGGTGCGTTTCAACGTGCTGGCGATGTCGGGCCGTGCGGTCGAGGCCGCTGGCGACGTCGATACGCTGTTGCTGGACAAGACCGGCACCATCACGCTCGGCAACCGCCAGGCGACGGCGTTCCGGCCGGTCCGCGGCGTCAGCGAGCAGGAACTCGCCGACGCGGCGCAGCTTGCTTCGCTGGCTGACGAAACTCCCGAAGGACGTTCGATCGTCGTGCTGGCCAAGGAGAAATACGGCATCCGCAGCCGCGATATGGCCGAGCTGAATGCGACCTTCATTCCGTTCACGGCGCAAACCCGCATGAGCGGCGTCGATGCCGGCGCCTCGTCGGTCCGCAAGGGCGCGGTCGATGCGATCCTCAACTATGTCGATGGCGGCGCGCCGCGCGTGGTTGCCTCGGGCAATGCCGCGCGGGCGCTGCAGCCCGCGATTGTCGGAGACTTCCCGCGAATTGCAGGCGATTTCAGATGAAATCTCCAAGTCGGGCGGCACGCCGCTCGCGGTCGCCAAGGATGGCCGTCTGCTCGGCGTGATCCAGCTCAAGGACATCGTCAAGGGCGGCATCCGCGAGCGCTTTGCCGAGCTGCGCCGGATGGGCATTCGCACCGTGATGATAACCGGCGATAACCCGATGACCGCGGCCGCGATTGCCGCCGAAGCCGGCGTCGACGATTTCCTCGCCCAGGCGACGCCCGAGGACAAGCTGAAGCTCATTCGCGACGAGCAGGCCAACGGCAAACTGGTCGCGATGTGCGGCGACGGCACCAATGACGCACCCGCGCTTGCCCAGGCCGATGTCGGCGTTGCGATGAACACCGGTACCCAGGCCGCGCGCGAGGCCGGCAACATGGTCGACCTCGACTCCAATCCGACCAAGCTGATCGAGGTGGTCGAGATCGGAAAACAACTATTGATGACCCGTGGCGCGCTGACGACATTCTCGATCGCCAACGACGTCGCCAAGTATTTCGCCATCATCCCGGCGATGTTCCTGGCGTTCTATCCGCAACTTTCAGTGCTCAACGTGATGCATCTGGCAAGTCCGCAAAGCGCGATCCTGTCGGCGATCATCTTCAACGCGCTGATCATTATTGGTTTGATTCCGCTGGCGCTGCGGGGCGTGTCGTATCGCGCCATCGGGGCGGTGCGCTGCTGCGCCGTAACCTGATGATCTACGGCGCCGGCGGCATTATCATTCCCTTTATCGGCATCAAGGCAATCGACCTTATCGTCGCTGCATTGCATTTGGCTTAATACCGTCGTCAACACCGTCATTGCGAGGAGCGAAGCGACGAAGCAATCACCCTTCCTTTCTTGCCGCTCTATGGATTGCTTCGCTTCGCTCGCAACGACGAAAATATCGGAGACACACCATGTTGAAAGAAATTCGCCCTGCCATCCTCATCCTGGTCCTGCTGACACTGATCACGGGCCTGGCCTATCCGCTCGCGATGACCGCGATCGCGGGCGTGGTCTTTCCGAAGCAGGCGCAAGGCAGCCTGATCGAACGCGACGGCAAGGTGATCGGCTCTGCCTTGATCGGCCAGGAATTCAAGGACGACAAATACTTCCACGGCCGGCCCTCGGCGACCTCGGCCGCAGACCCGGCCGATGCCACCAAGACCGTGCCCGCGCCCTACAATGCCGCCAATTCCTCGGGCTCGAACCTCGGCCCGACCAGCAAAGCGCTCAATGACCGGGTCAAGGAAGATATCGATAAACTGAAAGCGGAGAATCCTTCCGCACAGGTGCCGGTCGATCTCGTCACGACGTCAGGCAGCGGCCTCGATCC
This sequence comes from Bradyrhizobium sp., assembly GCA_037201505.1. Lineage (GTDB taxonomy): Bacteria > Pseudomonadota > Alphaproteobacteria > Rhizobiales > Xanthobacteraceae > Bradyrhizobium. The sequence goes on along the minus strand of JBBCHO010000009.1, from coordinate 30,843 downwards.
GGACATCTCGCGGAAGCCGCGTTGTTCCAGGTGCCGCGCGTCGCCAAAGCCCGCCAGCTGCCGGAAGACCGGGTCCGCCAGCTGGTCGCGAACAACACCGCAGGCCGCCTCGGTGGCTTGCTCGGCGAGCCCCGCGTTAACGTATTGGAGCTCAATCTGGCGTTGGATGCGGCGGGGAAGTGATGTTCTTACCTCGCCCCGCGTGCGGGGAGAGGTCGGATTGCCTCGGCGATGCGAAGCATCGTCCGGTGCAATCCGGGTGAGGGGGACTTACCGCGAGTCATAGTCTTGATAGAGCCCCTCACCCCAACCCTCTCCCGTAAAGAACGGGGCGAGGGGGCGCACCTTCGGCGTCGTTGCAGATTAACCAACCCCATCCCGCTCTAGGCCGGGCACGCCCTGAGGACTATATTATCCGGATGGCCCAGCAGCAGCGTCGCGATCCCGAACAACGTCCTTCGCCGGAAGCCCTGCTGGAGACGGCGCGGCGCGAGAATAGCCAGTCCGGCGGCTGAAGATCTTCGTCGGTGCCGCGCCCGGCGTCGGCAAGACCTACGAGATGTTGCAAAGCGCGCATTCGCGGATGAAGGCCGGCGTCGATGTCGTGATCGGCGCCGTCGAGACCCACGGGCGGGTTGAGACCGAAGCGCTGTTGCACGGTCTTGAAATCATCCCGCGCAAACGCATCGAGTACAAGGATCAGGTGATCGAGGAGATGGATCTCGACGCGCTGATCGCGCGCCGTCCGCAACTCGCGCTGGTCGACGAACTCGCCCATACCAATGCGCCCGGCAGCCGTCATCCGAAGCGTTATCTCGACGTCGAGGAATTGCTGTCCCACGGCATCGACGTCTATACGGCGGTCAATATCCAGCACATCGAAAGCCTCAACGACGTGGTCGCGCAGATCACGCATGTGCGGGGTGCGCGAGACCGTGCCGGATTCGGTGTTCGACCGCGCCGACGGCATCGAACTGATTCGACCTGACGCCTGATGATCTGATCCAGCGGCTGCGCGAGGGCAAGGTCTATGTTCCCAAACAGGCCGAGCGCGCGCTGGAGCATTACTTCTCGCCGGGCAATCTGACGGCGCTGCGCGAATTGGCGCTGCGGCGGACCGCCGAGCGCGTCGACGAACAGCTCCTCACCCACATGCAGGCCAACGCGATCGCCGGCCCATGGGCGGCGGGCGAGCGCATTCTGGTGTGTCTCTCCGAAGATCCGCGCGCCGCCGGCCTCGTTCGCTACACCAAGCGCTTGGCCGACCGGCTGCACGCGCCGTGGACCGCGATCAGCATCGAAACGCGTCGAAGTCTGCAATTGACCGACGAGCAGCGGCGACCGGCTGGCCGACACGCTGCGTCTGGCCGAGGCGCTGGGCGGCGAGGCGATGACCATCCCCGGCGTCGGCCGCCGCATCGCCGACGACGTCATCGGCTTCGCGCAAGCCAACAACGTGACCCAGATCATCATCGGCAAATCGATGCGCCCCTGGTGGTTCGAGATCACGCGCGGTTCGGTGGTGCATGATCTGGTGCGCCGCGCCGGCAATATCAGCGTCAACGTGATCGCGGGGCGATGAGATGCCTGCGGGCTCGATGCCCAAGAGCGCGGTGCAGACCGCGGCGCGCGCCGAGCCGTTCGATCCCAGGCCCTATCTGATGGCGCTGGTGTTCGTCGCGATCGGCCTCGGCGCCGCCGAACTGGTGCAGCCGATGTTCGGCATCGAGAATGTCGATCTGGTGGTTTCTGACCGCGGTGGTGAGCGTCGCGGTCCGCTTCGGCCTGCTGCCCTCGGTGCTGGCGAGCATCGCCGCTTCGCTGTGCTACAATTTCTTCTTTCTGCCGCCGGTATATACGTTCACGATCACCGATCCGACCAATGTCGCGGCGTTCTTCTTTTTCATGCTGATCGCAATCCTCGTGTCCAACGTCGCGGCGCGGGTGCGCACCCAGGCGGTTGCCGCGATCGGCAGGGTACGGACCACCGAATTGCTCTACGCCTTCAGCCGCAAGCTCGCGGGCACCGCGACTTTGGACGATGTGTTGTGGGCCACCGCCTACCAGACCGCGTTGATGCTGAAGGTGCGTGTGGTGTTGCTGTTGCCCGAGGATGACATGCTGACCGTGAAAGCCGGTTATCCGCCCGAGGATCAGCTCGACAAGGCCGATCTCGCCGCGGCCAACTGGGCGTGGGGCAATGACCGCCGGCCGGGCGCGGCTCGGATACGCTGCCGGGCGCCAGGCGGCTGTTCCTGCCGATGCGCACCGGGCGCGGCATCATCGGCGTGATCGGGATCGACGACGACAAATCGGGTCCGCTGTTGACGCCGGACCAGCGTCGCCTGCTCGATGCGCTGGTCGATCAGGGCGCGCTGGCGATCGAACGGGTGCTGCTGGTTGAGGACATGGACCAGGTCAGGCGCACGGTCGAATCGGACCGGCTGCGCTCGGCATTGTTGACCTCGATCTCGCACGATCTCAAGACGCCGCTGGCATCGGTGCTCGGCGCCGCCTCGACCATGCGCGATCTTGCCAGTGGCCTCAGCGATTCCGAGAAGCGCGATCTCCTCGCGACCGTGATCGACGAATCCGAACGGCTCAATCGCTTCATCGCCAATTTGCTCGACATGACCAAGCTCGAATCCGGCGCCGTGGTGCCGAATACCGCGCCGCACGACCTCAGTGAAATCGTCGGCAGCGCGCTGCGGCGCGCCGGCAAGATTCTGGTGCACCATAAAGTCTCGCTTGAGCTTGCCGCCGAATTGCCGATGCTGGAGCTCGACGCGGTGCTGTTCGAGCAGGGTGCTGTTCAATCTCTTGGACAACGCCGCGAAATATGCCCCGGCCGACACCACGATATCGATCCGGGGGTCGCGGGACCGGGATTACGTGACGCTGCAGATCATCGACGAAGGCGACGGCATTCCGCCCGCCGAACTCGAGAGCGTGTTCGACAAATTCTATCGCGCCCAAAAAGGCGATCACGTCCGTCCCGGCACGGGATTGGGGCTTGCGATTTCGCGCGGCTTTGTCGAGGCGATGCGTGGCACGATTACCGCCACCAACCGCGCCGATCGCAGCGGCGCGATGCTGACCATCAGGCTGCCGATCCCGGCAGCCCTAAACATTCTGGATACCGCCGCATGAGTGCTGCACCCATCAAGGTCCTGGTTATCGACGATGAGCCTCCGATCCGCAAATTGCTGCGGATGGGGCTGAGCACGCAGGGCTATGAAATCATCGAGGCCTCCAACGGCAAGATCGCGCTGGATTCGCTGGTCCAGGATCCCGCCTTGATCATTCTCGATCTCGGCCTGCCCGATATCCAGGGCCATGATCTCTTGCGCATGATCCGCGGCCGCAACGACAGCGTTCCGATCGTCGTGCTCTCAAGCCGGGGCGATGAAGCCGGCAAGGTGCAGGCGCTGGATCTGGGCGCCGACGACTACCTGACCAAGCCGTTCGGGATGGATGAATTGCTGGCTCGCATGCGCGCGGCGCTGCGCCATCAATTGCAGGTTCATGGCGAGCGCCCGGTGTTCCGGTCTGGCGATCTCTCGGTCGATCTGGTGCGCCGCATCGTCAAGGTCGGCGACAAGGACGTGAAGCTGTCGCCCAAGGAATATGAATTGCTGCGGGTGCTGGTGCAGCACGCCGGCAAGGTGCTGACGCATCGTTTTCTGCTTAAAGAGCTATGGGACGAGTTGACCGACGCGCAATATCTGCGGGTCTATGTCCGGCAATTGCGCCAGAAGATCGAAGCCGATCCCGAACGCCCTCAATTCGTGCTGACGGAGACGGGGATCGGGTATCGGTTGAGGGCGGGGGATTAGAAGTCCAGAAGCATAGGCAACGTGGTGTGTGCCAAATCCCTTTTCTAAAGGCGGAGAATCATCTAGCGGTTGCGATCGTAATCACTTGAAATTTCGATGAACCGTCACGAACGCCGGATAGCCGCCCGCAAATCCCAGACGGCTCTGAACCGTGCTGGCGGGGACACGCCCGCTGCGCTCCACGCCGCAGGCCTTGGCCATTTTCAGGCAGGACGGCATCTCGACGCCCAGATGTGTTGTGAGCGCGCCCTTGCGCTCGATGCCGGGCATGCGGACACGCTCCAGCTCATGGGCCTGCTTTCGCTCCAGGCCAAACAATACGATGCCGCCATTGAGTGGATCGGTCGCGCCAATCAGGCCGATCCCAAGACGGATTATCTGGCGAGCCTCGGCACCGCGCTGCAACAGCAGGGGCTCCATGAAGAGGCGCTGAAGGCCTTCGACAAAGCCGTCCTGATCAGGCCTGATGATGCCGAATTGTGGACACAGCTTGCCAACGCTTTCGTTCTGGCACAGCGCCCCGATGCCGCGATCCTGAACTACCAACAGGCGCTCAAGCTGAACCCACGCTACTGGTACGCCGTGTACAATTATGCGGTTCTGCTGCTCCAGTCGATGCGCTTCGAAGAGGCTCTTGCCAATTTCAACCTGTGCGACGAACTGCAGCCCAATCATGCAGCGACCCTGAACCATCGCGGCAAGACGTTGCACAACCTAAGTCGTTACCGGGAAGCCCTGTCGGAAAGCAGGCGGGCCCACACGCTGGATCCGGCAAATGCCGATATATGCACTGACATTGGCAAGTGTTTGCAGAAGCTCGGCCGGCACGCGGAGGCGCTGCAATGGTTCGACCGCGCCCTGAACCTGCAACCGAACTTCGTCACGGCCCTTACCGACAAGGCCTTCACACTCGGTGAAATGCAGCGGTTCGACGAAGCGCTCATCTTGTACCGCTTTGTAAAGGGGATCGACCCGGAAAACGCCCTTGCGGACTTCAATATAGGGCTTCTTCAACAGCTGAACGGCAATCTTGAGGCCGGTTGGCGAGGGTACGAAGCGCGGTGGAAGCTGTCGTTTCTTTCAAGTACGGCGAACTACCCGAAATTGCCTCAGCCGCTGTGGCGCGGAGAAGATATCGCAGGCAAGACCATCCTTGTCTGCGCCGATGAAGGACAGGGAGACACCATCCAGTTCGTGCGCTACGTGCCGATGCTGACTGCGCTCGGCGCGCGCGTCATTCTGCTTGCACAGGGGTCGTTATATCCGTTGCTTTTGGGCTTGCCCGGAATCTCGCAGTGCCTGCGGAACCTGGACGGCGGATTGCCTGCGTTCGACGTCCATTGTCCCATCACGAGTCTGCCGTTGGCGTTCCGGACCACGCTCGGAACCATTCCGGCATCATATCTGCCGACACCAGCCGGGGATCGCCGGCAAGTCTGGGAGGACCGCCTCGGCCCCCACGGCCGGTTGCGGGTCGGCCTGGTCTGGTCCGGCAATCCGAAGCACAGGAACGATCATAATCGATCGATCCCGCTGCGTGCGCTGACGCAAATTCTCGACATCGACGTGACCTTCGTGAGCCTGCAGAAAGATCCGCGAACCGATGACAAGGCTGCTCTCCTTGCACGGAGCGACATCGTCGACCTGACGCACATCTCTCGGATTTTATGGAGACGGCGGCCTTGATCGCTTGTCTCGATCTGGTGATCACGGTGGATACCAGCGTGGCCCATCTCGCCGCTGCGCTCGGGCGTCCCACCTGGATATTACTGCCTCACACGCCAGACTGGCGCTGGCTGCTCGATCGTGAAGACAGTCCGTGGTATCCGACGGTACGGCTGTTCCGGCAGAACGAAACGCTGGACTATGCGAGTGTGCTCGATCGAGTGAAGACCGAGTTGCGGACGCTTGTCGCCGCAAATGGCCATTCTTCGGGATGACGCTCGAAGGGACCCGCGCGTCTCGGCCTTAAAGGACGCCGCGACAGCTGAAACGGCGTCTTCTGAATGCACTCGGCAGCCTGCCGCAATCGCCTCCCGCGACGCGAAGACACGCGACGGCCGGGGCTCCGCACTGGCATTTCCGGTGTCCAGACGTATAATTCGAGCACATTTGACGGGAAAACGTGGATGTTCTCAAGACGGTTAGGTTTCGCATTGGTGCTGGCGGCGGTTTGTGTGGGTGGGCGGGACGCCCATGCCCAGGCCGGCCCGGTGCCCTATTGGATCCCCGGCTGGCCGATGGGTTTTGCGGCGATCCTGCCGCGGACACAGGTTCGAACACCTACGGCAACTTTCCCGGCTTTAACTTCAGTGAAACCCGGGGCTTTTCTTCTGCACGCTACAATTTTTCAAACGGCCTGTTCGTCGGCAGTCAAAGCGGCAGCGTGCCGCTGGGCCTGAGCGGCGTCAGCCAGGCCGGCGCGTTCGGCAATATCGGTTCGCTTAATTATCAGAGCATGCAGTTCGGCTATAATTTCCAGGCGGCGGGGTGCCCGGCTCGGTATTCGCCGGTTTCAGCAGCCTGAACTACAATGCCAACAACAGCACCAGCGGATTGTTGGCCTTCGACAATATGTCCAGCACATCGCCGGCCCTGAGCGCGCATGTGGGCGTTGAATTCCGGCCGACATCGAATCTCAGCCTGTCGGTCGGGGCCGGTTTTTCCCAGTCGGGACGCGTTGACAACGACCTCGGTTCGCCCGCGCTGCTAGGCTTCGGTCGCCGCTGACATAGCGAGATGGCGCACGACTGCGTCACACATTTGGTCGTCGTCCCTTCGAACGCAGGGACCCATAACCACAGGACGTTGTGTTTAGCGAAGTCGTCGAACAGCATCCTTCAATGATAGGCTACGGCGTATGGGTCCCTGCGTTCGCAGGGACGACAGGGGAGAGCGTTTCACCCGACGGGCAAATCAATAAGCGCATCCAGCAAATCAAAGTCCAGTCCCCTTCGAAAAAATATTCCGATTTTCCGAATTCGCAAATCAGTCTATATCCATGGCCATCCCGCCTCACAAGAGGGGCGCTTCGCGGTCGTCACGAACGTTGATGCGGGATGCGATGGACGCGGATGCGCCTTTGACGAACGGCGCGAAAGCGGACGGCGAAGTCGTGTGGTCCTGATGCCCCGACGCTGGCATCAAGTTCCTGAGAAGCAAGCTTCTCGTTGAGAAGCGAGCTTCTCTGGGGTGACGGTGGCAAACAAGCCCGGTCACCGGGGGAGAGCGCGAAATAAGCTGTTAAAACCATTGCGCGGGGAATGCCGGCGTTTCCGGTGTGACCGTGGTGACTAACGCGCGTGCTACCTACACTACACGCGCGGCTGCGGGCGCACCAGGCGCCCGGCATTCCCTGCGCCCTCTGAAGAGAGGGCGGAACGAGCAGGCCAAACTCGGGCGCTTTGCGCCGCGAGATGCGGAGGTGTGTCTCACCGTCATTGCGAGCGCAGCGAAGCAATCCATCTGCCGCGCAAAGAAAGAGTGGATTGCTTCGCTGCGCTCGCAATGACGGAATGTGTCGTCTGAAAATCCAACTCGTCTTTTCCCCCCTCCCTCCGCGCGCGTCAGCGCGTGGCGGGGAGGGGTCGGGGGTGGGGGGTCTATCGGCACATTCGCTGACAGCGGCATCCGCGGCACCACCCCCACCCTTGATCCCTCCCCACCGCTTCGCGGGGGAGGGAAAGAGGAGTTGCGCGCCGTTCGGACGACGTGCCCCCATGGGAACCATCGCCACCCGCGCAGATTATTTTCCCGCAATCGGGAGAACCATCATGGCACGGAAATATTCGAAAAAGGCCTCCGCCGATGTCGAGCGCGTGATGAAGAAGCGTAAGGCCGGGACGCTGAAGAGCGGCGGCTCCGGCAGAAGGTCACAAGCCGCAAGCAGGCGATCGCGATCGGCCTGTCCGAGGCGAGGGCGGAAGGAAAGAAGGTTCCGAAAAAGGCGACGAAGAAAAAAGACCAAGAAAGCGAAAAAGCGCAAGGCAAAGAAGTAATCGAGATCGTCATTGCGAGGAGCGTAGCGACGAAGCAATCCATTCTTTCTTCACGCGGTCTGATGGATTGCTTCGCTTCGCTCGCAATGACGAAAGGAGGATGCCGCTCACCCCGCCTTTCTGGCCCGCGCCGCCGAGCGATGCGCTTTCTTCGCGGGCCGACGCGTCGTGCGGCGCACCGCGGAATGAGCCGGTCGCTTCGCTGCTGCTCTACCTTCAAGGCTCTGCTTCAACGCGTCCATCAGGCTGACGACATTATCCGGTTTTTCCTCGCGTACGGTCGATTTGAGCGGCTTGCCGGAAGCCTTGCGCTTAACCAGCGCTTTCAGCGCGTTCTCATACTCGTCCTTGAATTTGGAGGGGTCGAAATGCGCGGCCTTGGTGTCGAGGATGTGGCTGGCGAGTTCGATCATGTCTTTCGAGATTTTCGGATTCTTGATGTCGTCGAAATATTCGCCGGCATCGCGCAATTCGGAGGGATAGCGCAGCGTGGTGCCGAGCAATCCCTTGCCGAGCGGTTCGATCGCGATGATGTGTTCACGGTTGGTCAGCACGATCCGCGCCAGCGCGACGCGATCCTGGTCCTTCATGGCGTCGCGGATCACCGCAAAGGCGTCGATACCCGCTTTGCCGTCCGGCGCGATATAATAGGGGTGGTTGAGATAGCGTTTGTCGATTTCGTGTTTCGGCACGAAGCTGTCGATATCGATGGTATGGTTGCTTTCGATCTGGACGGCGTCCAGTTCGTCCTGTTCGATTTCGACATATTCGCCTTTTTTCAATTCATAGCCGCGGCCCTTCTGGTCGTTTTCGACGACGTCCCCGGTCTCGGCATCGACCATCTGCTGCTTCAGCCGGTTGCCGGTCTCCTTGTTGATCATGTGGAAGCGGGTTTTGTCTGCTGAGGTTGCGGCCGGATAGAGCAAGACCGGACATGAGACGAGGGAAAGCTTCAGGGAGCCTTTCCAATAGGCGCGGACGGCCATTACAATCTCCGGCTGGACGTGGATTGGATATTAGGGAACTTCAACGGTCACCGCTGGTTTTGGTTCCGGGTTGTTGCGTCCTGCCAAATGGCTGCCTCTTGATTGATGGGATCGATCGTGTCGTTGAGAAATCTCGCCACCTACCGCGCCACCTACCGCAAGAAACGCGATTTTGAAAAGACCGCGGAGCCGAGCGGCGACGGCAAGGTCGCGCCGTCGAAGCAGCGCCGCTTTGTGATCCAGAAGCATGACGCGACAAGGCTGCATTACGACCTGCGGCTTGAATTCGACGGCGTCTTCAAATCCTGGGCGGTCACGCGCGGCCCCTCGCTCGATCCGGGCGACAAGCGGCTGGCGGTGGAGGTGGAAGATCATCCGCTCGATTACGGCGATTTCGAAGGCACCATTCCCGAGGGCCAATATGGCGGCGGCACCGTGCAACTCTGGGATCGCGGCACCTGGGAATCGGATGATCCCGAGCGCGGCTTCAAGAAGGGCGATCTGAAATTCACGCTGCATGGCGAAAAGCTCCACGGCAGCTGGGTGCTGGTGCGTATGCGCTGGGATCGTAATGGCGGCAAGCGAACCAACTGGCTCCTGATCAAGCATCGCGATGAATTTGTCCGCGAAGGCAAGGGCAACACGATCCTCGACGAGGATCAGTCGGTCGCTTCCGGTCGAACCATGGCGCAGATCGCGGCGGGCAAGGGCAAAGCACCGAAACCGTTCATGACAGTGAAGTCGCGCGCGGTGAAGGCCGACGCGGTCTGGGATTCAAACCGCGGCGATGCCGCCGAGGCGCGGGCCGCAGGCAAAAGCAAGAAAGCGGCGCCCTTGAAAGGCACGGCCACGAAGAACAAGGCTGCAAAGGGTAAAAAAGCGGCGATGCCGGACTTCGTCACACCCGAATTCTGCACCCCGGTCGAACGTCCGCCCAGCGGGGACGCTTGGTGCCACGAAGCCAAGTTCGACGGCTACCGCGTGCAAATGCGCATCGAGAACGGCCAGGTCACGCTGCGAACCCGAAAAGGCCTGGACTGGACCGAAAGATTCAGCGCTATCGCCAAGGAAGCCAGCGCGCTTCCCGACGCGCTCATCGATGGCGAGATCGTAGCGATCAAAAATAATATTCCGGATTTTTCGGGCTTGCAGGCCGCGATCTCTGACGGAAAAACTGACCACCTCATTTTTTACGCGTTCGATCTCTTATTCACTGATGGAATGGACATCCGCGCGTTGCCGCTGGTTGAACGAAAGGCGCAGTTAGAAAAATTGCTCAACGGCCGGGCCAAGGGCAAAGCCAAACTGATCAACTACGTTACTCATTTCCAGGAAGATGGGGACACCTTCCTGGAGTCGGCGCGCAAGCTGGGACTGGAGGGCATCGTTTCCAAAAAGCTCAGCTCGCTTTATCGCTCCGGCCGATCCGAGAACTGGACCAAGGCGAAAGGCCGCGACGGGCAGGAAGTCGTGCTGGGCGGATGGAAGACCACGCATGGCAAATTTCGCTCGCTGATGGCGGGCGTCTATCGCGACGGTCATCTGGCCTTTGTCGGGCTGGTCGGCACGGGTTACGGGCAGGACAAGGTCCGGCGCCTGATGCCCGCGCTGAAGGCGGCGGCTTCGAACAATAGTCCGTTTGGCGGCAAGGACGCACCGGCCAAGACCCGCGACGTGCATTGGCTGAAACCCGAACTGGTCGCCGAAATCGAATTCGCCGGCTGGACCGAGGGCGGCAATATCCGGCAGGCCGCTTTCAAGGGCCTGCGGGAGGACAAGCCGGCGGGCGAGATAAAGGCGGAGAAGCCGGTCATGATCAAGTCAGCGAAAGCTTCGAACAAAGCTTCCACCAAATCCTCCGAAGTGATGGGCGTGGTGATCTCAAAGCCCGACAAGGCACTATGGCCTGACGGAGGCGACGGCGAGCCCGTGACCAAGCTCGACCTCGCCCGTTATTTCGAGACCGTGAGTGGCTGGATGATCGGCCATCTGAAGGGCCGGCCATGCTCGGTGGTCCGCGCGCCGGATGGTATCAAAGGCGAAACGTTCTTTCAGCGCCACGCGATGACGGGGACTTCTGATCTGCTGGAGCTTGTGAAAGTCTCCGGCGATCGCAAGCCGTATCTGCAGATCGACCGCGTCGAGGGCCCTGGCTGCGGTGGCGCAGATCGGCGGCGTCGAACTGCATCCCTGGAATTGTGCGCCGGACGCGCCCGATGTGCCGGGGCGGCTGGTGTTCGATCTCGATCCGGCGCCGGAAGTCGAATTTTCCGATGTGATCGAGGCCGCCAAGGATATGCGCCAGCATCTTAACGCACTGGGTCTGGAAAGCTTTTGCAAGACCACCGGCGGCAAGGGGCTTCATGTGGTGACGCCGCTGGCCTCTGGGGCCAAGGACAGAGTGAGTTGGAAGGAAGCCAAGGCCTTTGCGCAGGGCGTTTGCCAGTGGATGGTTGATGAATATCCCGAGCGCTATCTGCTCAACATGTCGAAGAAGCTGCGCAAGGGAAAAATCTTTCTAGATTATCTCCGCAACGACCGGATGGCCACCGCGGTCGCGGTGCTGTCGCCACGGGCGCGCGAAGGCGCCACCGTATCGATGCCGCTGACCTGGGCGCAGGTGCGCGGCGATCTCGATCCGAAGCGCTACACGGTTCGCACCGTTCCGGCGCTGCTGGCCAGGACCAAGGCGTGGGAGGGGTACGACGACGCGGCGTCGTCGATCAAGGCGGCGATGAAGAAGTTAATGGAGAAAATGTGATTCGAAATATTTGTAATCCGTCATTCCGGGATGCGCCGTCGGTCGGCAATCGCCGACCTGAGGCGCAGGCCCGGAATCCATACTCACGATCGTGGTTATGGATTCCGGGTTCGCGCTTCGCACGCCCCGGAATGACGAGAGTGCGAGTAAATAAACCTTACAGCCTGCCGAGCAACAGCAGGATCAACAGGATCACGATCACAAGGCCCAATCCGCCGCCGCCATAGTAACCCGTGCCATAGAATGGCCCGCCGCCGATGCCGCTGAAGCCGCCAAGCAATGCGATAACAAGAATGATGAGAATAATCGTTCCAATAGACATAGTTTTTCCTCCAGCCCAGTGGGCACCAGTTGCTCTGCGATTGCCTGAAAAAACGAACGGGAACCCATAAGGTTCCATTTTGAGGCGGCCGATAAACCGCGTGTTTTGACCGAATTTACAGGCTGTTCGCTCCCCCTGTTTTTTGAACCACGCAGGATTACATTCGTTACGTCAGGGGAGATTTTGAAATGCCTGCGCCGCTCATCGTTTCAATTCCGCACAGCCTCGGTCGCGAAGAGGCGACGCGCCGTCTCAAGGCAGGACTGACACGCGCGGCGACCAGCATTCCCGTGCTGAAGGTTGACGAAGAAACATGGCAGGGCGATCGCATGGTGTTTCGCGTGCGCGCGCTGGGGCAGGCGGCGTCGGGCCATCTCGATGTCGCGGACGATCATGTCCGGCTCGAAGTAACGCTGCCGTTTCTATTGCAACGCTTTGCCGAAGCGGCGCAGATCGCGATCCGCAATGGCGGCAATCTGCTGCTGACCAAGCGGAGCTAGGCTTTAAGCGTGGGAACGTTTCCGCGCCGGCTTCGCAACGCCGGCATATCTGGCCTTCAGCACCGCGACCGGCAGATCGTGAAGCAGCGCGGAGACAGGCACGGCGCCGGTATCTCCGCCAACGCCTTTCACGGCATAGCCGCTCAGGTTCACTGTTGCGTCGAAAGCTTCGGCGCGCGGCCAGCTTCGGCCGCTCCCGGTCATCGGCGCCAACGACTTGGTGATGACCGTGATCGCAGCGTCGCGGCCGCGGCGGCGGGCGAAGGCGATGAAGTGATCGCGATGCGGTCCGCTGACTTCGAGCGGCGCGTAATCGCCGCGCGAAAATACCTCGGCGAGCTCGGTCCGCAATTTGAGGAGATATCGCGTCCAGGCAAGCTTGATATGACCGTCCGGCCAATGCCGGACGAGGTCTTGCCAATCCGGATTTTCGCTCGACGCCAGCACCTTTGCGCGCGCGGCAAAATCAACCGGCCGCCGGTTGTCGGGATCGACCAGCGACAGATCCCAGAACTCGGTGCCCTGATAAAAATCCGGCACACCCGGCATCGTGGCCTTGAGCGTGATCTGGCTCAGCGAGTTCAACACCCCGAGCAGCGCTGTGCGCTGCGCCAGAGCTTCCAGCGAGTTGATGAATTCGCCGGAAACCGAGCGATCCAGAATCCGCGCGATGAAAGTTTTGACGCCGGCCTCGTAGGCCTCATCGGGATTGAGCCAGCTGGTTTCCTGCTTGCCCTCACGGGCGGCCTTGACGGCATAGGCCTGCATCCGCTCGCACAACGCGTCATCGCTCGTCCCGAGCGGCCAGGCGCCGAGCAGCGCCTGATACAACATATATTCGAACGTCACCGAGGGCGCGCGCATGCCGGCCTCGATGACGAGGTGTGGCGCATTGAGGACTTTCCAGCGCGCGACCGCGCTGCTCCATTCGCCGGGAATTTCAGTCAGCGCGATCAATCTGGCGCGCGCATCCTCGCCGCGCTTGGTGTCGTGCGTCGCGGTCGCGGTCATGCCATGCGGCCAGTCGCCGGCGCGAGCCTTCATGGCCGCGTGGAAGGTATCGATGGACAGCGCCGGCGCTGACGGTTCGCCGCCGACCTCGTTGAGCGCGAGCAGGCGGTGATAGCGATAGAATGCCGTATCTTCCAGCGACTTCGCCATCAAAGGGCCGGTGAATTGCTGCACCTTCAGCGCGAAGCGGCGCACCTTCGGCGTGCTGTGCGGCGCGCGGTCGGGCTTGATCAGGTCCATGGTCAACGTATCGCGCAGAAAATCGAAAATCCCCTCGTCGGCGGCGAACCAGTCGGCGCAGGCCTTTTCGATGGTTTCGTTGATCAGTGCGCGATCACTTTCGGAAGCGCCTGTGGAGGCGAGGTACGTTCGATAGATCGGAAAATGCAGCACATAGAGCTCAAGCGCCTGCCGCAGGCTGTCGGCCGAAAAGTCGCGCGTCGAGTAGTGACCTGCCGCGATGCGCGCGAGCAGCCGCGCCAGCACCGTGAATTCGCTGGTCAGCAAAGTTTCGAGCACCCGTCGCTTGGCCTCCATTAGGACCGGCGCGAGCTTCGGCGAGGTGTTGCCGATCTGCCGCCAGATTTCGTCGAGCGGCTCAAGGCCCTTGCCGTCGATCAGCACCTGCGTGATGGCGTTCAGCCATTCGTAACCGGTGGTGCCATGGACACCAGTGAAGCGATGCAGGTCTTCGTGCTCGCCGAGAATCTTCTCGACTACCACGTAAAATTCCTTGCGGGTCTTTCCCTGTGCATCCCTGATCAAATGACGCAAGCGCTGGAAATACTGCACGGGATCGCGCAGGCCGTCGATGTGATCGAGCCGCAGGCCCTGAAGTTTTCTCTCCGCGATCAGTCGTTTGACGAGGCGATGCGCGGCATGGAAGGTGCCGGCATCCTCGACGCGCAATCCCGCGAGCGAATTGACGTCGAAAAAGCGCCGGTAATTGATATCGCTGGAAGCAAGCCGCCAGTGACCGAGCTTGTAGTGCTGGCGTTCGAGCAAATGATGCAAGGTCAACGTCTGTGCGGGACGGTCCGGTCCGGCCCGATAGGCGTCGAGCCCGCGCGCGATCAAATCGGCCCCGCCTTCAATGTTTCTGATCTCTGCCTTGAAGGCGGGCGCTTCCTTGCGATTGGGGTGGCGCAATCCCTTGTAGCGCGAGGCGAGGTCGAACAAATGTTTACTGGCGGCGCTTGTGTCCGCGCCTGCTTCTCTCACGATCGTGTGCAAGATCTCGCTGTAGCGCTCCGGCGCGATCGGCAGACGATGCTCGAAATACCAGGCCGAAAAACTGCCTTCGCCTGCGTCGTAACGCAGTTCGATTTCGCCCTTTTCCAGCGCCTGCCCATAGGACGAGCCGATGATCGGCAACAGCACGCCGCCGCGCGCGCGGTACGGCAACAGCTCCCAGTCGATATCAAAGGATACCGCGTGCGGCGAGGCCTCGCCCCATTCGAGCACGTCAAGCCACCACGGATTATCGGCGAAATGCACGCCGACGTGATTGGGCACGAAATCGAGGATCAGGCCGAGATCGTGCTGCTGCAATGCCGCGCTCAACCGCTCGAAGCCGGCATCGCCGCCGAGTTCGGGATTGATCCTGGTGTGATCGACGACATCATAGCCGTGGGTAGACCCCTTGCGCGCCTTCATGAACGGCGACGCATAGAGATGCGTGATGCCGAGCGCCTTCAGATAGGGGACGATAGCAGCGGCCGCATCGAAATCGAAATCGGCAGTGAGTTGCAGGCGATAGGTGGCGATCGGAATGGCCGGAGGCATCAGCGCGCTTCCAGCGACCAGAACACCACCCATGGTTTTACAGTGTCGCCCGGCGGGCTGCCCCAGATCGATAGGCCGTTTGTTTCGCGCGGCTTTTGGGAAATTGCCGTTTTCGACAGGTTCGCGGTCAGCCGCAGCGTAGCGCCATCGCCGAGACGCCAGTCCGCCGTCAGCAGGCCGTTGTCGGCCGCACGCGCATCGCCGAAGCGTGCCCCCACCAGTCGCGGAACGATTTCCCGCGCGCGGGTCGTAAGCAGGTCGCGCACCAGTGCCAGACGTTTTCGTCCCGTCGTCTCGCGCGAATCCCAGTCCAGCACAGCGGATTGAAAGGTCGATGGGTCCAGCGGATCGGGAACCTCGCCCCCAAATTTCGCGTAAGCCCAGGCGTATTCCCGTCGTCTACCTTCACGAACAGCTTTCGCGAGATCGCCCTTGAAATCACAGAAGAACGGAAATGGCATCTTTGACCCCCATTCCTCACCCATGAACAGCATCGGAATCGCCGGCGCCAGCAAGGTAATTGCCAGCGCAGCTTCGATTGCCTCTGACGGCACCGTGCCCTCGAGCCGATCGCCGAGCGCGCGGTTGCCGATCTGGTCGTGGTTCTGCAGAAAATTGATGAAAGCCGTGGGCGTGAGCCCGCCGCTCGGTTCGCCGCGCAACTGTCCGTCACGATGCATTGATGCCTCGCCCTGATAGACAAAACCGGAGCCAAGCGACCGCGCGATGTCGCGCAACGGGGAGCGCTGGAAATCGCTGTAATAGCCCTGGGTCTCGCCAGTCAGCAGCACATGCCAGGCGTGATGGTAATCGTCGTTCCACTGCGCGCGATATTTGCCGTGCGGCGGGTCTTGCTCGGCATCGAGCACGCTGACGCGGTTGTCGTCATTCTCGAGCACCAGATGAATATGTCGTCCGGTTTCTGCGGCGAGATCACCCACCGCGGCGCTGAGATCGCGCAGCATCGAGATTTCGCCGAGTTCGGCGATGGTATGCACGGCATCGAGCCGCAAGCCGTCGAAGCGATATTCACGCAGCCAGTACAGCGCATTTTCGATCGCGAAGGCGCGCACCTGCGGTACACGGTAATCAATCGCGCTGCCCCACGGCGTTTGCGCATCGGTGAAGAAGCCCGGCGCGTAACGGCCGAGGTAATTACCTTCAGGTCCGAAGTGGTTATAGACCACGTCGAGAAATACCATCAGCCCGCGCAGATGGGCTTCGTCGATCAGTGTCTTGAGGTCGTCGGGACGTCCGTAGGCGCTGTCGGGCGCATACCACAGCACACCGTCATAGCCCCAATTGCGGGTGCCCGAGAAATCCGCCAGCGGCAATAATTCCAGCGCGGTGATGCCGGTCGCGACGAGATGATCGAGCTTTTCGATCATGGCCCGGTAGGTGCCTTGCTGCGTAAAAGCGCCGACGTGAGCTTCGGTCACGACGGTTTCCTGCCAGGGGCGACCGCGCCAACCTGCCGCGCGCCATCGATAACTCCTGTGATCGATCACCTCGCTCGGGCCGGAAACGTCTTCCGGCTGGAACGCCGAGGCCGGATCAGGCACATCGATCTCGTCATCGATTCGGAATTTGTAGCGTGCGCCAGCCTTGACGCCGGAGACGTCCAGAGAGAACCAGCCGTCCTTGTTGAGCAGCATCGGATGTGGCTGATCCAGCAGCAGATCGACGTGCTTTGCCGCCGGCGCCCATAACCGGAAGGATGCGCCGTCCGTGGTTAGACTTGCGCCGAAATGCCGTTCATTCATGCCGTACCCGAAAAGGCCAGCACCGAGCGCGGAGGCGCCTTGGCCTCGCTTCCCGATGCGAAATCCGCAACGGTCTGTTTAACGTCGGCGGTGTTCAATAGTTGCTGCCAGCTCCGGTATTCCGGCATCTTCGGCAATTTGAACGCGATCGCTTCCGGCGCGGCGTTGAGCACGATGAAGATCGGTGGCTGTCCCGGCTCGACCGGCCCCAGCACGTAGGCCAAGAATCGGCCTTCGGGGAATTTCCAGTCCTGTTCCTTCATGTCCTCGGCTGACGGCGTCAGCCATAGCACGCCGTAGGATCCGTCGGCACGCCGGCCATCGAGCCAGCGGCGCGCGCGGATTTGCGGGAAGCGCTTGCGCAGCTCGGTCATGTGGCCGATGAAATCCGTTAGGTCGTCACCTTCGCGGTTGAGGCCCTCCCAGCTGACCCAGCCGGTTTCATTATCCTGGCAATAAGCATTGTTATTGCCGTTCTGGCTGTTGCCGACTTCATCGCCCGCGAGAATCAGCGGTAAGCCCTGCGCCAGCAGCAAACACGCGAGCTGGTTTTTGCGCAGCTGACGGCGAAGCGCGTTGATCGCGGCATCGTCGGTTGGGCCTTCATGGCCGCAATTGTTGCTGAGGTTGTCGTTGGTGCCGTCGCGATTGTCTTCGCCGTTGGCCTCGTTGTGCTTGCCGTTGTAGCTGAACAGATCCGCCAGCGTGAAGCCGTCATGCACCGTGATGTGATTGACGCCGGCGCGTGGCACGCGGCCGTCATGGTTGAACAGATCGGACGAGCCGGTCATGCGGCTGGAGACTTCGCCGATCAGGCTGCCTTCGCCGCTCCAGTAGCGCCGCATCGCGCTGCGATAGCGGTCGTTCCATTCCGTCCATTGCGATGGAAAGCCGCCGACCTGATAGCCGCCCATGCCGAGGTCCCACGGTTCGGCGACCAGCTTGACGGTTCCGAGCACCGGGTCCTGCCGGATCGCGGTCAGGAATGCGGAGTTGCGGTCAAAGCCGTTCGGCCCGCGCGCCAGTGTCGTCGCCAGATCGAAGCGGAAGCCGTCGACGTGACAGACCTCGACCCAGTAGCGCAGCGAATCCATCACCATCTGCAGCACGCGCGGATGGGTCAGATTGACCGAACTGCCGCAGCCGGTGAAGTCGTCATAGAATCGCGGATTGCCTGGCTTCAGCCAGTAATAGGAGGCGTTGTCGATGCCGCGGAACGATAGCGTCGGGCCCATATGATTGCCCTCGGCGGTGTGATTGTAGACCACGTCCAGCATCACCTCGATGCCGGCATCGTGCAGCCGCGCCACTGTGGTGCGGAAGGCGTCGAGCGCATTGTCCTGCGAATAGCGCGGCTCCGGCGCGAAAAACGAAAGCGTGTTGTAGCCCCAGTAATTCGCCAGTTTCTTTTCCACCAGCGTGCGGTCGTCGACCAGGCCGTGGATCGGCAACAATTCGATGGTGGTGACCCCGAGCCGCTTGAGATGGTCGATCATGACAGGCGAACACAGGCCGCCATAGGTGCCGCGCAGGCCGGGCGGCACGTCTTCGCGCTTCTGGGTCAGGCCCTTGACGTGGGCTTCATAGATGATGGTGTCTTCCCAGGGAATGTTGGGGCGCATTTCGCGGCGTCCCCAATTGAAGGTCTCATCGACGACGACGGCCTTCGGCATGCCGCGGGCATTGTCGCGCCGGTCGAACGAGAGATCCTCGCGCGCGCTTCCGGTGCGATAGGCAAAATGCGCATCGCTCCACACCAGCCGCCCGGCAAGCCGCCTCGCATAAGGATCGAGCAGCAGCTTGTTGGCGTTGAAGCGGTGGCCGTGTTCGGGTTCATAGGGCCCGTGAACGCGGTAGCCGTAAAGCTGTCCTGGCGAAATATCGTTCAGATAGCCGTGCCAGACATCCTCGGTACGCTCGGGCAATTCGATACGCTCCAGTTCGCGGCGGCCCTGGCCGTCGAACAAACAAAGCTCGACCTTTTGCGCGTTGGCTGAGAAAATCGCAAAATTGGTACCCCGGCCGTCCCAGCTTGCACCGAGGCGTGAGGACGATCCGGCGGACAGACGCATGCTCAACCTTCCGGTACGAGAAAGATAGCCGCAAGGGGCGGGACGGTCAGATTGAGCTCGGGCACCAATCCATCAGTGGTAATTTCGCCGGCATTGCCGACATTGCTGCCGCCGTAATGCGCGGAGTCCGAATTGAGAACCTCACGCCACTTGCCGGATAACGGCGCCTTGACGCGGTAGTTGCGATAGACATTCGGCGAGAAATTTAACACAACGAGGCAGCGCGAACGCTCATTCCGGCCTTTTCGGATCCAGGCGAACACGTTGTTGTTGGCATCGTCGGTCACGACCCATTCGAAGCCGGCTTCATCGCAATCCAGCTCATGCAGCGCCGGCTGTGCGCGATAGAGTTCGTTGAGATCGCGAATCAAGTTCTGGATGCCGGCGTGCTTCGTCTGTTCGAGCAGATGCCAGTCGAGCGAGCGGTCATGATTCCATTCGCGCTCCTGGCCGAATTCGCAGCCCATGAACATCAGTTTCTTGCCGGGATGTCCGAACATGAAGGCGTAATAGGCGCGCAAATTCGCAAACCGCTGCCAGTCGTCACCGGGCATCCGTCCCAGGATGGAACGTTTACCGTGGACGACTTCATCATGCGACAGCGGCAGGATGAAATTTTCCGAAAACGCGTAATGCAGGCCAAACAAAATGTCGCCGTGATGGAATCGGCGGTGGATCGGATCCTTGCTGATGTAGTTCAGCGTGTCGTGCATCCAGCCCATGTTCCATTTGTAGCCGAATCCGAGCCCGCCGAATTCGACCGGGCGCGATACCTGCGGCCACGCGGTCGATTCTTCGGCAGCGGTGGTGGCCTGCGGAAAGCGCGCGAACACTTCGGTATTGAAGCGGCGCAGGAAATCGATAGCCGCGAGATTTTCCCGGCCGCCATGTTCGTTGGGCACCCAGCCGCCGGCGGGGCGGCTGTAATCGAGGTAAAGCATGGAGGCAACCGCATCGACACGCAGCCCATCGATGCCATAACGCTCCAGCCAGAACAGCGCGTTTGACACCAGGAAATTGACGGTTTCGGTGCGGCTGTAATTATAGATCAGCGTGCCCCAGTCGAGGTGGCGGCCCTGCAGCGGATTGGCATGTTCGTACAACGCTGTGCCGTCGAAATTGCCGAGGCCATGCGGATCGTCAGGAAAATGCCCGGGCACCCAGTCCAGCATCACGCCGAGACCTTCGCGGTGGCAGGCGTCGACCAGCGCGGAAAACTCCTGCGGCGTGCCGAAGCGGCTGGTCGGCGCATACAGGCCGGTGGGCTGATAGCCCCATGAACCATCGAAGGGATGCTCGTTGATGGGCATGAATTCGATATGGGTAAAACCGAGATCCCGGACATAGCGCGGCAGCTGCTCAGCGAGTTCGCGGTAGGTTAGCCACTCATTGTTATCCTTGCGCCGCCACGAGCCGAGATGGACTTCATAGATCGACATCGGCGCGCCGAGTGCGTTGATGTTGGCGGGAGCAGGGCGCGGATGCGGCAGCCTGGTCTCGTCGAGAACCACAGACGCCGTGCTCGGGCGCATTTCCGCGGCAAAGGCGAACGGATCGGATTTCAGCGGCAGATGCTGGCCCTGCGATCCCACGATGTCGAACTTATAATGATCGCCTGCCGCGGCATGCGGCACGAACAACTCCCAATAGCCAAGGCCGCGCACCCGCATGGGGTGCCGCTTGGCGTTCCAGAAATTGAAGTCGCCGACGACACTCACTCTCCGGGCGTTGGGCGCGAGCACGACGAACGCGACCCCATCGACGCTGTCCAGCGTCATCGGATGCGCGCCGAGCTTGTCATAAAGCCGTTGATGGGTGCCTTCGCCGAGCAGATAAAGGTCGAAATCGGTCAGCACAGGCGGAAAACGATAGGGGTCGTCGAGATCGACCACGGTGTCGCCGAAACGGGCGCGCAGTTGATAGCGTTTGGAGCCGTTGGGAAGCGCGCCGGCAAACAAGCCGTCATCGTGAATGCGCGCCAGCGCTGCGGCTTCGCCATGCTCATCGATAGCGTCGACCTTGGAGGCCTCCGGCAGGAACGCGCGCACCACGGTCTTGCCGTCTTCGGTATGGAGGCCGAGATAGTGGAAGGGATCGGAATGACGGCCCTCAACGATCGCATAGGCCTCCGCAGAAAGTTTGGTCATGAGGCCTCATGGGGACGCGGCGACAAGATACGAAGTATTCCGTTCAACGGTACACGCAGCCATTCAGGTCGCTGAGACAACTCGTATTCGACCTCGGTGAGCATTTTTTCAAGCAGAAAGAAGTCCAGCATCCGGTTGGCGGCCTGTGGATCGGCCGGCCACAGACGCGTATTTGTCATGATTTCGCGGTAGGCTGCAACAAACGCTGCGGCCTCGCGATCGCGCCATTCCGACAAGGCCGCTTCGAGCTTTCCCTGTTCATCCGGCGCCAGTTTGAGCGCGCGATCCAGCGCCGAGGTCGCCGAATAATCGATCGATCGGATCAGGCTGGCGACATCGCACGCCGCCGGTACCTTGCGCCGCCGCTGGTCGAGCGGCAGGCGCGGGTCGCCTTCGAAGCCGATGATGAAGATGTCGTCCTTGACGATCAGCAGCCGGCTGAGATCGAAATTGCCGTGTTGGCGGATGTTCAGGCCATCGATGTCCGGCGGCAGCAAGGTCTTCAGGCGCTCCCGCAAGGTCGCGCGCTGGGCCTGCACCCGGTCGGCAAGCGGACGATCGGCTTCCCGGATGGCGCCATGTTGCTGCTCCAGGGTGTCGAGGATGCGGTCAACACGTGCCGTGGTGTCTTCGATCCATTGCTGCACATCGGCGGGCTGGATCGGCTCGGGGAAGTAGTCCGGCAAGTCGCGGGCGTCTGCGAAGGCGAGGTGCAGTTCGGCGACGCGCCGGCCGGCTTGCGCGATGTAACGCAGATAGGGCGCCAGTTCTTCGCTGTCGCGAGGGTGGTCGCTGGCGGCCAACAGACGTTGCTCCTCGACAAAGCGGTCGAGATAGGCCGACGTCACCGCCCAGCCGTCGCCCTGATTTTCGACAAAAGCATGCACGATGGCGATGGCACTTTTGGTGTTGCCTTCGACCAGCTCCACGCTGCCGAGCATGGCGGGCGCATTGGCGAAGCCCGCCACCTCGGTCAGAAACCGGCCGGTCTCGATCGCGGGATTGATTCCGGATTTCAGCTTGCGGTACAGCTTGAAGACATAGTCGTTGTCCACCAGCGCGGTGCTGCTGCAATGCTCGTTGTCGATGGCGCGGATGCGTTCGGGTTCCTTGACGCGCTTGTGTGAGAATTTGCTGGTCGGCCGGAATTCCAGCCGCGCCTCGCTTTCCTCGATGGTCAGGGATTCGCTCAAATTGCGCAGCAATAGCGCGATGAAAATCCGGTCGGTCGCGACATCCAGCAACGTGCCTTCACGCGCGCCCTGGCGCACGGCGGCCAACGCGTTGGGATTGTAGCGCTCGCGATCGAAGCGCATCCACTCGATCTGCATCGGCAGGACGTAGCGTGTCGTAACGTCGCGCTCCGTTGCATCAAAGAAAGCCAGCCAGGGCCGGTTGTCGCCGATGTCGCAAAATGGAATTGCCGAAGTCAGCGTCGGCTGGATAGCCTTGGCCGATCGCTGTGGATACCAGCGGGTTCGCGCCAGATGCCCGGGCAATACATCGCGTTCGAACACGCCGCGGGTGCGCGCCAGCGACACCCAGGTCGCGCCGAGCGGCACCACCAGGGTTTCGAATTCCGGCACGACGGAGGGCGCGACGTGCTCCGACTTGTCGCGCTCGCGAAGCTGGAACCAGTAGAAGCCGTACGGCGCCAGCGTGATCATATAGGGCAGTTCGCCGATCGGCGGAAACAGCGTGCGGCCGAGCATTTCCAGGGGGATACGATCCTTCCAGGCCGACAGATCGAGTTCGGTGGCCTGCGCCGATCGCGACAGATTGGCGATGCACAGAATGACCTCGTCGCCGTACTGCCGGACATAGGCCAGCACCGCGCGATTGGCCGGGCGGATGAACGTCATGGTGCGCGGCCGAACGCGAGCGTCGATTTGCGCACCGAAATCAGCCGCTTGGTCGCGCTCAATAGCGACGACAGGCTGCGCGACTGCGCCTCGACATTGACGGATTCGTAGCCGTAGACCGGGTCCATGATGGTGGGCGCATAAAGCCGCGCGGGATCGGCGCGGGAGAAGCCGCCATTGCGGTCCGGCGACCATTGCATCGGTGTGCGCACGCCATTGCGGTCGCCGAGATAGATGTTGTCGCCCATGCCGATCTCGTCGCCGTAATAGATGATCGGCGTGCCGGGAAACGACAGCAGCAGCGAGTTCATCAGCTCGATCTTGCGCCGGTCATTGTCCATCAGCGGCGCCAGCCGGCGGCGGATGCCGACATTGATCCGCGCGCGCGGATCGTTGGCATAGGTCGACCATAGATAGTCGCGCTCGACGTCCGTGACCATCTCGAGCGTCAACTCGTCATGGTTACGCAGAAACAGCGCCCATTGGCAATTGGCGGGAATATCCGGGGTCTGACGCAGGATGTCGGTGATCGGAAAGCGATCCTCCTGGGCGATCGCCATATAAATTCGCGGCATCAGCGGGAAATGATAGGCCATATGGCATTCGTCGCTGCGGCCGAAATATTCCTGCACGTCCTCGGGCCATTGATTGGCCTCCGCCAGCAGCACCTTGCCCTTGGCATAGGCGTCGAGCTCGGCGCGCAGTTTCTTGATGATGGCATGCGTTTCCGGCAGGTTTTCGTTGTTGGTGCCGTCGCGTTCGCACAGATAGGGGATTGCATCGAGCCGGAAGCCGTCGACGCCGGTGTCGAGCCAGCGCTTCATGACCTGGACCAGCGCGCTGACCACGCGCGGATTGTCGAAATTCAGATCCGGCTGGTGCGAGAAGAAACGATGCCAGTAGAAGGCGCTGGCTTCGGTATCCCAGGTCCAGTTGGACTTTTCGGTATCGGTGAAGATGATCCGCGTGCCCTGGTATTTCTGGTCGGTGTCGCTCCAGACATACCAGTTGCGCGCACTCGACTTCGGGTCGCTGCGGCGGGCGCGCTTGAACCAGTCGTGCTGGTCGGAGGTGTGATTGATCACGAGTTCGGTGATGACCCGCAGGCCGCGGCGTTTGGCCTCGACGATGAAGCGGCGGAAATCCTTCATGGTCCCGAAATCGGGATTGATGTCGCCATAATCGGCGATGTCGTAGCCGTCGTCCCGGCCGGGCGAGGGATAGAACGGCAATAGCCACAGTGTGGTCACACCGAGGTCCTGCAGATAGCCAAGTTTTTCAGTCAAGCCGGCGAAATCGCCGATGCCGTCATTATTGCTGTCGGCGAAGGCTTTGACATGGAGCTGATAGATGATGGCGTCCTTGTACCACAGCTCATCGCCGTCCAACGTGGTGGCTGGCAGTTCGCTGGTATCAATGGATGACATCCGATTCATATGGCTCCTCACGCCGGGCTGCGGGAGAGCAGGGCGAGGCTGCAACTGACATGAATGGTAGCGCCGGGTATGGCGCTCTCGACAGTTTGATTGGTTTTGTTCACGGTGATGCCATCGACATGGAAATGACGCCCCATTTTCGTTTGCGCGAAATGAGACGCTCTGGACATATATACAAAGCCGTTCGCCGGGCATTGGTTCCCGGGGAACGTCGGGGACGCCGAGACGTTAAACACGGCTATCCTCTTCCCGTATCAATGGAATTTCGCGACGATCCCCCATCGTTGCTTGCAAACAGCGTGCCGAATGGACCTTTACACCAAAGCTAAAGAGCTCGGAATCCAGACTGAATTCGTGGACGGTCAGGGTCACCGCCATGTGACAGATGCCGTAGCGCTGAAGATCATCCTCGCGGCCCTCCCCATCAGGGTGCCCTACCGGTTTCTGGATGAGGCGGTCGTGATCCGGTCCGGCCAGCCGTCGCGAACCGAACTCAAGGCTGCCACGTTCCCCCGCTGCGCTGGAAAATCGCCTCGGGCGTTAAGGTTATCGCCGAGGGCGAGACCGGTGATCGCAGCATTACCTGGCCGGCGGATTTGCCTGAAGGGTCATACCGGCTGCATCTGACCGACGCGGCCTCGGTGAGCGAAGAAACGCCGTTAATGGTGGTGCCGCCGAAGGCCTTCGGCGGCGATTTCCAGCGCAGCTGGCTGATCGCGGTACAGCTTTATGGCGTGCGCTCGGGACGCAATTGGGGGATCGGGGATTTCACCGATCTTGAGGGACTGGTCCGGCTAGCGGCGCAATTGGGCGCCGATGGCGTCGGCCTCAATCCGCTGCATGCTTTGTTCGATGACCGGCCGGGCGACTGCAGCCCCTATTCGCCGAACAGCCGGCTGTTTCTCAATGCGCTCTATATCGATGTCGAGAAAATCCCGGAATTCAATCCATCCATTCCCGCCGGAAAGAGCGACACAATCGTCCGGCTGCGAGCCGCTGATATCGTCGATTACGCCGGCGTCGCCGAACTGAAATGGCGGGCGCTGCGCGCGGCCTTCGAGACCTTCAGGACGCAGGCGACCGCCAGCCGCAAGCAGGATTTCGATGCGTTTCGCGCCGAGCGCGCGCCATTACTCTCGCGCTTTGCCTGCTTCGAAGTGCTGCGGCATAAATTCGGCAAGCCTTGGTGGGAATGGCCGGAGGAATGGCAGCAGCCCGACGCGGCCAAATGCGCCGCCTTGCGTCAGGGGCCCGATGCCGCGGCGATTGAATTCGTCGAATTCGTGCAATGGACGGCCGACCGGCAATTGGGGGCTTGCAAGGCGCTGACGGCCAGCCTGGGCATGAAGGTCGGGCTTTATCTCGACGTTGCCGTCGGTGTGCAGTCCGACGGGTTCGACGCCTGGAACGAGCAGGTCGCGATCTCGCGGCATCTCGCCGTCGGCGCGCCGCCGGATCCGTTGAACACGGCCGCCAGAACTGGGGCCTGGCGGGCTTCAACGCCGCGGGGCTCGAGTTGAAATCTTTCGAGCCGTACCGGGAGATGTTGCGGGCTTCGATGCGCCATGCCGGCGCGATCCGGCTCGATCATGTACTCGGCCTGAAGCGGCTCTATCTGGTACCGCACGGTTTTGCGGCCAACAATGGCGTCTATGTGCAGATGCCGTTCGAGGCGCTGTTGGCGGCGACCGCGCAGGAAAGCGCAGCGCATCGCTGTGTTGTGATCGGCGAAGATCTCGGTACCGTACCGGAAGGCTTCCGCGCGAAGATGGCGGATTGGGGCATCTGGTCCTATCAGGTGATGATGTTCGAGCGTGACGATCGCGGCGCGTTCCGCGATATCAATCACTATTTGCCGAACGCGCTCGTTACCTTCAACACCCATGACCTGTCGACCTATGCGGGCTGGCGTGCGTTCGCCGATCTCAAGCTCAAGCGCTCGCTCGGGATCGATCCCGGCGAAAGCGACGATGCGCGCTGGCATGCGCTGACGATGCTGAGCGAGGCGTTGCGGCACCATTCCATCGATCGTCGTGAAGATTTCTATGCGATCGCCGCTTTTCTGGCGCGGACCCCGTCGCGCTTGATGGCGGTTTCGCTGGAGGATTTACTCGAAGTGATCGACCAGCCCAATATTCCCGGCACCGTGAACGAGCATCCGAATTGGCGGCAAAAGCTGCCGCACACGCTCGACAAGATTGCTGCCGCGATCGATATCGCAGCCCTCAAGTCCGCGACGGCGGAACGCGGGGCGAATTGACGCGTTGGCACTTCTCAACGGTGACCAAGCTTGCCCTGCAACATTGAAGATTATGGGTTGATCGGCGATTGCGAGACAGCGGCCCTGGTCGGCCGCGATGGCTCGATCGATTGGCTGTGCTGGCCGGCGTTCGATTCGGAAGCCTGTTTTTCGGCGTTGCTCGGCACGCCCAAAAACGGCCGATGGCTGATCGCGCCCAGTGAAGAGATCATAAAGACCTCGCGCCGCTATTGGGACGATACGCTGATCCTGGAAACGCAGTTTGAGACCGCGGACGGCGTTGTCGCTGTGATCGATTTCATGCCGCCGCGCGGGTCGGCGTCCGACATCGTCCGGCTGGTGCGCGGCGTTCGCGGGCGAGTAAAGCTGCGCATGGAGCTCGTCATTCGTTTCGGGTTCGGCATGGATGTCCCTTGGGTCAGGCGTACGGAGGATGGCGCGCTGCTGGCGATTTGCGGACAGGACATGACGGTGTTGCGAACGCCGATCAAGACCCGCGGCGAAGATATGAAAACCGTCGCCGAATTCGAAGTGGGCGAAGGTGAGAGCGTTCCCTTCGTGCTGACCTATGGTCCCTCGCATCTGGAGGTGCCCGCGCAGATCGATCCCGCAAAGGCGTTGCAGGCGACCGAAGATTTCTGGGCGGAATGGTCCAGCCATTGTACCTATGACGGCGAAAACCGCGATCTGGTGATGCGGTCGCTGATAACGCTCAAAGCGCTGACGTTTGCGCCAACCGGCGGCATGGTCGCGGCGCCGACCACCTCGCTGCCGGAAAAGCTCGGCGGCGCGCGCAACTGGGATTACCGCTATTGCTGGCTGCGCGACGCGACCTTCACGCTGCTGGCGCTGATGAATTCAGGCTACACCGAGGAAGCGTTGGCTTGGCACAATTGGCTGCTGCGCGCGGTGGCGGGATCGCCTGCCAATATGCAGATCATGTACGGCATCATGGGCCAGCGGCGGCTGCTGGAATGGGAGGCGAACTGGCTGCCCGGCTATGAAGGCGCGCAGCCGGTGCGGGTCGGCAATGCCGCGCATGCCCAATTGCAGCTCGATGTCTACGGCGAATTGATCGATGCGTTTCACCAGTCCCGCGTGGCAAAGTTGAAGCTGGATGAGGGGTCGTGGGACCTCGAATGCACGGTGCTCGATCATCTGGCCGATGTCTGGGACCAGCCGGATCACGGCATCTGGGAACGGCGCGGCGACGGCGCGCATTACGTCTCGTCGAAAGTGATGACCTGGGTCGCGTTCGATCGCGGCATCAAGAGCGCCGAGAAATTCGGCTTCAAGGCCCCGCTTGATCGCTGGCGAAGCCTGCGCGACGAAATTCACCGCGAGGTCTGTGACAAGGGGTTTGATCGCGAACTGAATTCGTTTGTCATGTGTTATGGATCGCAATGGCTCGATGCCAGCATCCTGATGCTGCCATCCGTGGGATTCCTGCCGGCCAAGGATCCGCGGGTTCTCGGCACGCTGGCGGCAATCGAGAAATACATGATGCGCGACGGATTCGTGCTGCGGCACGATCCCCGCGAAATTTCCAACGAGATACAGCCGATTGAAGGCGCGTTCCTGGCCTGCACGTTGTGGCTTGCGGACGCCTATGTGTTGGCCGGCGAGATCGCGCAGGCGCAAATATTATTCGACCGCGTGGTCGGGGTCGCGAACGATGTGGGTCTGCTGGCGGAAGAATTCGATTCCAGCGCCGGCCGTCAGACCGCAATTTCCCGCAGGCGCTGACGCATATCGCGCTGATCAACACCGCGCATAATCTCAGCGATGCGAAGAAGCCGGTCGGGAAGCCGGCAATGCAACGGTCGAAGTAGGGTCAGCGCATAACCTATCGTTTCGTCGTCCCTGCGAACGCAGGGACCCATAACCCCAGGACGTTGTATTGTACTAAAGTCGTCGAACAGAGTCCTTCAACGATGGGTCGCGGCGTATGGGTCCCTGCGTTCGCAGGGACGACGGGTGGGGCGAGTTGAACGGCCATCAACTATCCGCTCCATTCCCCTTCAAAATCATTTCCATCGCCCCCGCAAAGCCCTCGTTCTCGTTCGACGTCGTGACATGCGTCGCGAGCTTCTTGACGTCGTCGGTGGCGTTGCCCATGGCGAAGGAAAGACCGCTGGTGCGGAACATCGCCAGGTCGTTCTGCATGTCGCCGATGGTGGCGACCGCGTCGGTGGAGATGCCGAGACGCTTGGCCATCGCCTGCACGAAGGTGCCCTTGTCGTGGCCAGGCGGGGTGATGTCGAGGTAATAGCTCTGCGAACGGATCGCGTTGGCCTCGGCGCCCAGCGCCTTCTGCATCGCGGCTTCGCAGCGTTGCAGCAGAACCGGATCGGGGCTGGCGCCGACGATCTTGCAGGCGGCGGAAAGATAGGGCGTGAAATCATCGACGATGGTCGGATCGGCCCGGATCGCACGCTTTTCGTTCGGGACGTATTCGCCGTTGGCGTTGCGGGTCAGCCATAGATCGTTGGTGAAGAGCCAGATATCGACCCCGAATTCGTTCAGCACCTCGAGGCAGCGTTTGACCGCCGACGGCGGGATCAAATGCTGTTCGACAGGCTTGAGTTGCGGATCGACGATCGAACTGCCGTTGAAAGCGCCAATGGGCAGCGTGATCGCAAGCGGCTCGATCAGAAACCGCATGCCAAGTGTGGGCCGGCTGGAGGTGATGGTGAAGCCGATCCCGGCTTCGTGCAGCCGCCGCACCGCGGACTTCGCCGCCTCGGTCAGGGTTTTGTCCTTGGTCACGAGCGTGCCGTCGACGTCGGAGACAACGAGGGCGATGCGGGTCATGAGCGGTTCCTGGGCGATGGGCTGCTGATATTGGGAGTTAGCCCTAATTGGGCAACAGTGTCATTGACGATTTCCTCGACGGACGCGTCAATCGAGACGATCACGGGATTTTCATCCGCACCCGGCGGCTCCAGCGTTTTGAACTGGCTCACGAGCAGGCCCGGCGGCATGAAATGGCCTTTTCGCGCCGTGAGCCGGGCCGCGATCAATTCCTGCGTGCCGTCGAGATAGACGATGCGGACGTCGCGCCGTCCATGCACCAGCACGTCGCGATAGCTGCGCTTCAGCGCCGAGCAGGCGATCACGACATGTTCGTCCGCCTTGCAAGCCCGGTCGATCTCGTCGGCGATTGCCTGCAGCCACGGCCAGCGGTCTTCGTCGGTGAGAGGGTGCCCGGCGCTCATCTTGGCGACATTGCTGGCGGGATGAAACCTGTCGCCATCCTCGTAAGTCCAGCCCAGGCGCTGCGCCAATTGTTCAGCGATGGTGCTTTTACCGGAGCCGGAAACGCCCATCACGATCAAGGCGCATGGCGCATCCGGGGGGTCAGCGCTCACCGAAATTCTCCGGGAGTGCGGCCTTGTCGACAAGCCATATTGTCTCACCGATGGATCGCGCGATGTTCGCGGGCAGATTCTCATCCGCGAACACGCGCGTCAGGATCGCGCGCTTGTCGGCGCCGGCGATCTCGAACAGCATTTCCCGGCAGGAGGCGAGCACGGGAAAGGTCAGCGTCACCCGCGGCACAAAGGGTTCGACATGGGCCTGCGGCACGCCGGTCACCCAGCGTTCGGTTTCCGCCTGCGCCGGATAGCCGGGAAAGATCGAGGCGGTATGCCCGTCGGGGCCGACACCCATCAGCACCAGATCGAACAGCGGCCGGGCAGGTTCCAGCCGGTCGGCGCCGTAGAACAGTTTCAGCTCGCTGGCGTAGCGGCTGGCGCATTCGCCGGGGTCGGTGTCGGTCGGTATCGGATGAATGTTGGCGGCGGGCGCGCATTGATCGAGAAACGCCTCCCGCGCCATCTTCATGTTGTTGCGGCTATCGGTGATCGGCACGAACCGTTCGTCGCCGATGAACCAGTGCACGCGGTCCCAGGGGATTTTGCTGCGGTAGGGCTCGGTCGCAAGCAGTTGATAGAGCCGTTTCGGGCTTGATCCACCGGTCAGGCAAATCGCCACGCGGCCTTTATGCGCCGAAATTCTTGCCAGTACGCGGTCCGCGGCGGCTTGCGCCAGCGCCGCCGGATCGGCGACGGTGATGATCTTGCGCTGGTCGCCGGCGGCCAT
>JBBCHO010000008.1:0-167570 GCA_037201505.1 Bradyrhizobium sp. | reverse complement strand
CTCAGCTCCGCCTTGATCCTCTGAATCTTCTTTTTGTTTTATTCAATGTCCGTCAGGCGTCTGCGTCAAAGTCCGCGGGAAGACGCTATCCGTGCTCTCAATCCAAATCAACAGCGGTTAACGACGGGATCGTCAGCCACGGCAAGGGGTTGCATGGCGGGAACAAATGGAACGCCGCGGCATTATCCGGACATCGATTGATCAAATGGAGGTTGCCATGTCTTTCGGAAAAGGCGTGTTGCTTTGGCTGATTGGAATCCCGCTGCCGCTCATTCTTTTGCTCGCCGTGTTCATGCACCATTGAGGAAAATACCCATGGTGCTTCGCGACGATGTCGATATTTCCAGGGTTAATTGGGCCTATCAGGCGCAGCTGACCCGTCGTTATGCCGAAAGCCTGCCGCAGGGATGGCGGCGGAATGCCGAGATAGACCGCGCACTGGCGTGCGAAGCGATCGCTCACAGCCGCGATTTGTTGCTGCATGTTGCTGGGAGCGGAGCGGTTTGATTGTAACTTTGTGTTCCAAGTCGTTTTGCAAGAAATCTTGAGCGGATAGGCATGTCATCCAGAAAGTTACTTCAGCCTTCCGATCGCGCCTCTGTTCTGACCACACGGCAAACTCTCAAAATGGCGCGCTCCGCGCACGCCTTTGTGCGGGGCAGCACCGTTCAGTTCTATGAATGGCTTAAAGCGCAAAAGCGCGGGACCCTGCCGGAGGGGCCGCCGGTGTGGATCTGCGGCGATTGCCATGCCGGCAATCTCGGACCCGTCGCCGGCGTCGATGGGCGCGTCGCGGTTCAAATTCGCGATCTCGATCAGACCGTGATCGGAAATCCCGCGCATGATATTATCCGTCTGGCGTTGTCGCTCGCGACGGCCTCCCGCGGCTCTGATTTGCCGGGAGTGACCACGGCCCGCATTCTGGAGCAGGTGATCGAAGGCTATCGGGCGGCCTTGCGCCAGAACGCCGATACGATCGACGACGCGCCGCAATCGATTCAGGTCGTCGTCCGGAAATCGATTGCGCGCTCGTGGAAGCATCTCGCCAAAGAGCGCCTGGAAGACCGCAAGCCCACCATTCCGCTCGGCGCGCGGTTCTGGCCGCTTTCCGCATCCGAGCGGGAAAAGATCGAGCAATTGTTCGAGGGCGCATCGTTGCACCATTTGGCGACGTCGTTGCGCTCACGCGAGGATGACGCGCCCGTTGAGGTTCTTGACGCGGCCTATTGGATGAAGGGCTGCAGCTCGCTGGGGCTGCTTCGCTACGCGGTGTTGCTTGGGATCGGCGGGGGCAAGAAGCGTGATTTTGCCTTGATGGATGTCAAGGAAGCGGTTCTGGCGGCAGCGCCGCGCTATGCCGGCGAGAAGATGCCAAAGGACAATGCCGTGCGCGTGGTCGAAGGCGCCAAACATCTTTCGCCGCAACTCGGCAACCGGATGATAGCAGGGCATCTCGCCAAGCGGCCGGTTTTCATCCGCGAGTTGCTGCCGCAGGATCTCAAAATAGAGATCAGCCGGTTGACCACCGAGGAAGCGATGAAGGCCGCGAGTTTCCTGGCCGGTGTCGTGGGCAAGGCCCATGCGCGTCAGATGGACAAATCAACACGCGCGCGCTGGAGCAAGGAGCTCGAGCGTAATCGATCGAAGTCGCTGGATGCACCAAGCTGGCTCTGGTCGAGCGTGGTTAGCCTGATCGGCAAGCATGAAGTGGCGTATCTGGAACATTGCCGGAGATATGCCAGCCAGCCCAATGCCGCATGAGCGCGCGTTTCTCGATTAGCGGCCGATTATCCGGGCGTGAAAAAACAGGAACAAGTTCACAAGCGCTCGCGTTAATCCGTCGGACAGATCGAGGTTCAGGTGAACCTCGCAATGGGAAGCAAACCAATGTCAAAACCGACGGAAGAAGAGATAAAAGTTCGCGCGCATGAGCTTTGGGAACAGGCCGAAAAGCCTGAAGGGCGCGAAGACGAATTCTGGCATCAGGCCGAAAAAGAGCTGGCGCAGGGTACGACGTCGGACGAAAAATCCACGACGTTTCTTGAATGACGTGACGTTTGTTGCGATTTGCAGCCGCCCCATTTGAATTGGGGCGGCACCGGTTTGAGCGCCCGTTGCTAAAGCTCGCTAGCGCCGCTACTTCACCCGGCGTCCCTTGAAAAATCCCGCATTGGTGGTGTTTTGCTTGATGTTGGCGGTATCGCCTTGCTCCGCCGAATTCTGAATATCCTCGTGCCCTCTGGAAGTATCTTTGCTGATTTCGGATTGATCGCCGGTACCCTTATGGCTGCGGTTGGCGGGCGGGACCGGTGGCATTTCGTTGTGGCGAGCCATGGATAATTCCTCCGTGAGGCTGCCCAGCCAACGGGAGTGATGCGCGGAAGTTCCCATCGTGATGGAGAATCAGAGATCGGGAGAGGGATGCCCGCGTCGTGATCCATGATGCCGGGCGAAAGCGTGCGTGATCTCGGCTCCCATCAGCACGATCTGCGATGAGTAATAGACCCAGATCAAGAGCACGATGACGGAAGCGGCGGCGCCATAGGTCGATTCCAGGCCCTGCCTTCCAATATAAAAGCCAATCGCCAGTTTTCCGATTTCGAAGAAGATTGTGGTCAGGATCGCACCGAGCCAGACATCATACCAGTCGATCGGGGTGTCCGGCAGCCATTTGAACATCATCGCGAACAGGAGCGTGGTGACGCCGAACGATACGATCAAATTGGTCAGGTGCAGAACGCTCGCGTCGACATAGCCGGATGTGTATTTTCCGATCGCGGCAAGTCCGGTTGTTACGAGAAGCGAGATCAACAGCAGAAAGCCCAGTGCGAGCACGCCGGCAAAGGACAGCACATAACTTCTCACATAATACCAAAGGCCGCTTCCAGGCGTCGCGTTGACCTCCCAGACGGTATTGAGCGCATCTTTCAACTGCACCACGACGCCGATGGCTGCGAACAGCAGCGCACCGGTTCCCAGCGCCGTGGCCAACAGGCCGGCGCGAGGCCTGGAGGCATCGACCAGCATCGCCTGCACGGCCTTGGCGCCGGTATCGCCGAGCAGATCCTTGATGGTCAGGGCGACCTGGCCGCTGACGGCGTCGCGTCCGAACACAAAGCCGGCGATGGCAATGGCGATGACGACCAGAGGGCCAATTGAAAACACGGAATAGTAAGCGAGCGCCGCACCCTGACGGGAATCCTTGTGGGCAGACCAATTTTCGGCTGCCGCCTTGATCACGTCCCACAGCACGGTTGGCTATCCCGAGTGATTTGGATCATCGAATGATTTGCGCTTGCCAGGAGGCGGGGGAAGCCGGAACGCATTGTCCCGGCTTCCAATCGGTTTGTCAGCGGGTTCACTCACCTCTCCCCTTGTGGGAGAGCATAGGCCGCCTTCGGCGGCCGTTCTTGAAAAAGAACGCCGAAGCAAAGCTTCGGCTATGTCGCATCGTCAGATGCGATCCGGGTGAGGGGTTACGGTCCATCGATAAACCTGAACCCCTCACCCCAGCCCTCTCCCACAAGGGGGGGAGGGGGCGCACCGTCGTTGCCGTTGCAAATCAATCTAATCTCATCATGCCTAGAGTTGATGTTCGGCTTCGACATTGACGACGGATTTGGCCAGCGTCGTCAAAGCCGCGTCCGTCGCCTTTTCTTCCTTCAGGGTTGCGTCGAGAAGGGCGGCGGCGTCTTTCATGCCGAGTTCTTCGGCCCAGGTTCGCAGCGTTCCGTAGCGGGACATCTCGTAATGCTCGACGGCCTGGCCGGCGGCGAGCAGACCGGCATCGAGTGCGGGCATGCCTTTATATTCGGTCATGATCTCCGCGCCTTCCTTGGTGATGCCCATGATGGCGTCGCATGTCTTGGCCCGCGCGGGCTTGCCGAGGATCTTGAAGACCTCCTGAAGGCGCTTGACGTGCCCGCGGGTCTCGCGCTCGTGCTTGACGAACGCGGCCTTCAACTCTTTCGATTGCGCCGCCTTGGCCATTTTCGGCAGGGTCTTGAGAATCTTGTTTTCGGCGAAGTAGACATCCTTGAGGGTGTCGTGAAACATGTCGCTGAGTAATTTCGGCTTCTTGGCCATGATCGACTCCTTGAATTTGCAATGATCAACCCGAATGGAAGGACCGGAATATCAAGCGTCCAGCACACGATGTGTTCCTGATTGGTGGAAAAACCGTCAGCGGCGGATTGTCTCGCTAAAAAAATCCCCCGCCGAAGCGGGGGATCTTGTCGTCGCGTTCGTTCAACGCAGCAGCAGGATCAGGATGATGAGCGGAATCGGAATTCCGACGAGCCAGAGGAGGATGGGCATGTGACGTTCCTTTCAGGAATGAGTTGTTGGTTTGATAATCCTCAACGACGGATTCTGGTTCCCCACGTGCCGTCGCGAAGGCCGCCGCCTTCGGTGGCGGCGAGGCTGGCGCAGAAGGCACCCAAGAGCAGCGACGCGGTCAGCCAGAACGCGAGCTGCGCGGTGGCCTTGCGGGCGGCATCGATGTCTGCCTTGGCCTGGGTAGCGACCTCGTTGACGCGTTTATCTGCATCGGCCTGGCTCAAACCCGTGCGGGCGGCGACAACCTTGTCGACGTATTCGCGATCGGCGGGCTTCAATTCGCTGCCGCTGCGGAAGCTCGATGTGAACAGCCGAAGCATTTCGCCGCGCGTCTCGTTGCCATTCCCGGCGGCCTGCGAAGACGGATTGTCCGAGCGAAGCAGCGTGTCGACATAGCCATCCAGCGGGCCGCTGCGGCTGGCCGCTGCTGCACCCTGCGTCACGCCGGAGGCGCCACCGCTGATAAGGCTGCCGGCCGGCGAGGCCAGCAACACGGCGCCAAGTACGGAAGCCAGCGCCCAAGCGATAAACCCATGCGCGGTGTCGCGGAAATACACTTCGTCGCTGTGCACGCCGATCCACCGCGTCCGCAGCCGGCCGGCGAGATAGCCGCCGATCGACGACGACAGCATCGCGATCACCAGCAGATAGAGGCCAGTGCCGATTTTAAATGTAGTCGCCGATACGCCCGAGCCCGCCCACGGCGAAACTACCGACAATCCAAGCCCGACGCCGAATGCGAGCAAGACGAACGTCAGCGCGCAGGAAACGATCGCGCCGGCGGTGACCGCGGGCCATGAAACGCCGGCAACGGTGGGCTCACCGGTGTCCACTCCCGGCTGAACAATAACGGTGTCGATCATGGCGTTCTCCCAGCCGCTTGGCGGCACAATATGTTTCTCGTGCCGCATTAATATGCAGCGGAACCGATGGTTCCGCCGGGGAGTGCGATTTTCTTTCGGGGGGATGGAAGGCGATGCGGGATGATCAAGCTATTTCGGCTTCACCGCGAACAGCAGCAGCGATCGACCGGTGACCTGATATTGGCTTCCAAAGGAAAACTCGGTCTGTGAAGCCGCGTCGGGCATGTTGGTATCGACCAGCAAACGACCAGCCTTCGCCGCTTTCGCAGTTCGGGAAGGTGAAATCGACCAACCCTTCGTAACTGTTCATGACCATCAGGACGGTCTTGTCGTTGCTCCGCCGCTTGATCCCGGTCTTCTGGGTGCGGGCCATCCAGCATCATGCCGAAGCATTTCATCGATGCATCTTTCCAGTTTACGTCTTGCATCTCGTTGCCATTGGCATTGATCCAGGTCACGTCCTTGAGCTCGAGCACCTCGTCGCGCTCGCCGGTCAGGAAGCGGCTGCGGCGCAGCGCGGGATAAGACTTGCGCAGTTCGATCAGCTGCTTGGTAAAGGCGAGCAGGTCGTTGGCTTCATCGTCAAAATTCCAGTCAAACCACGAGATGTCGCTGTCCTGGCAATAGGCGTTGTTATTGCCCTTCTGGGTGCGGCCGAACTCGTCGCCGCCGAGCATCATCGGCGTGCCCTGCGAGAACAACAACGTCGCGAGCATGTTTCGCTTCTGGCGGTTTCGCAGTGCAATGATCGCCTTGTCTTCGGTCGGGCCTTCGGCGCCGCAATTCCAGGAACGGTTGCTGGAACTGCCGTCGCGATTATCCTCGCCGTTGGCCTCGTTGTGCTTGTCGTTGTAGCTGGCCCAATCGTTCAGCGTGAAGCCGTCATGCGCGGTGACGAAATTGACGCTGGCCCAGGCGCGGCGGCCGCCGTGACTGAACAGATCGCTGGAGGCGCACAGCCGCGGCGTCAAGTCGGCGACGGTGGCTTCCGCGCGCCAGAAATCCCGGATTGTATCGCGGAATTTGTCGTTCCATTCCGCCCAGCCCGGCGGAAAGCCGCCGACCTGGTAGCCGCCCGGCCCGCAATCCCAGGGTTCGGCGATCAGTTTGACCTGGGTCAAAACAGGATCCTGATCGACCGCCTTGAGGAATCCGCTCTGTTCGTCGAAGCCATAGACTTCGCGCGCCAGAATGGTCCCGAGATCGAAGCGGAAACCATCGATATGCATGTGCTCGGACCAGTAGCGCAAACTGTCGGTGACCATCTGGATGACGCGGGGATGCGACAGGTTCACCGTGTTGCCGGTGCCGGTGTCGTTGATGTATCGCCGCTTGTCGGCGGGCAGCCGGTAGTAGCTGGCATTGTCGATGCCCTTGAACGACAGCGTCGGCCCGAGTTCGTTGCCCTCGGCGGTGTGGTTGTAGACGACATCTAAGATGACTTCGAGATTGGCGGCGTGCAGACGCGCCACCATCTCCTTGAATTCGCGCAGGCTGTTGGGAACATCGGAGGCGTAACGCGGATCTGGCGCGAAGAATCCGATGGTGTTGTAACCCCAATAATTGGTGAGCTTCTTTTCCAAAAGGTTGCTGTCATTGATGAAGGTATGGATGGGCAACAGCTCGATTGAAGTCACGCCAAGCGCGGTGAGATAGTCGACCATCGGCCGGCTGCCGAAACCGGCATAGGTGCCGCGCAGCTTTTCCGAAACGCCTTGATGCTGTTTGGTAAAGCCCTTGACGTGGACCTCGTAGACGATGGTCTGGTCCCACGGCACCATTTGCCGGCCCGCTTCGCCCTTCCAGTCGAAATCCGGATCGACGATCACGCATTTCGGCATGAACGGCGCGCTATCGCGCTCGTCGAAGGTCAGGTCGTCGCCGCTCTCCATCTTGTAGCCGAAAACGGCGGGATCCCATTTCAGCGAACCCCGCATGGGCGCGCGCATAGGGATCCAGCAGCAGCTTGTTCGGATTGAAGCGATGGCCGTTCTTGGGATCGTAGGGCCCATGGACCCGGTAGCCGTAAAATGTGCCGGGCCCGACATCGGGCAAATAGCCGTGAAAAACCTCGTCGGTATATTCGGGAAGTTCGATCCGGCTGAGTTCGCGTTCGCCGGATTCATCGAACAGACAGACTTCGACCTTGGTCGCGTTGGCCGAGAACAGCGCGAAGTTGGTGCCCTTGCCGTCCCAGTGGGCGCCCAACGGATTAGGCAGCCCTTCTTCGATTGATTTGACCGGCATAAGCCCCCCGATGTCTCTTGCGCCCCATGCGCTGACGATAACGACAATGGAACCCATTTGTTGCAGTGCGTTGACGAAATTAACGCGCTGGTAACCCAAATTCCAAACGGTTCCTCCATACCGACCTTGTACCTATCCGTCCGGGAGAGAGAACGATGCGGGAGAAACCTTCCGAAGCGAGCGGCAGCCGCGTGAGTGGCCGCTGGACGTTGGATTGGCGCAATCCGCTCAATTGGCTCATCCTCGGCGGCTTCATGCTGATCGCATCGATCGTCGCCGGCACCGCCACCGTCGTGCTGGATTTCCGCGAACGCGCGCTCGGCAATAGCGGGCGCGAGCTGGAAAATACCGCGCTGCTGCTGGCGCGTCATTTCGATCGTGAGCTCAGCGATTTCGAGGCGATCCAGAGAAGTCTGGTGCTGCGCATAGCCAGCATG
Source organism: Bradyrhizobium sp. (assembly GCA_037201505.1). Lineage (GTDB taxonomy): Bacteria > Pseudomonadota > Alphaproteobacteria > Rhizobiales > Xanthobacteraceae > Bradyrhizobium. The sequence continues at coordinate 159,685 of JBBCHO010000008.1, read as the reverse complement.
GGGATCACGACGTCAGAGGAATTCAAGCGCAGGGTCTCGACCCCGGAATTTCATGCCGTTCTGGAGCCGGTTGCCGGTTCGTTGACGGATACCGCGGGGATCAATGTGTTCGACGACAACGGTCAGCTGATCAACTCGTCCAGGTACTGGCCGGTGCCGGACCTCAACATAGCGGACCGAAGCTATTATCGGGATTTCGTGACCAACGACCACTCGCCATTGGTGCTGCTCACTCCGGTTCGCAGTCATTTGAGCGATCTGTGGACCATCATCGTATCCCGCAAGATTGTTGGACCGGACGGGCAGTTTTTGGGGGTCATTACGCGTGGCGTATCGCCGGCTAATCTTGAGAGCTTCTTCGAGTCCATTACACTTGGAACGGGTTCCGCGATTTCGCTGTCGCATCGCGACGGCACCTTGCTGGCGCGGTATCCTCACGTGGAGGATATGATCGGACGGAATTTTCGGACCGGTCCAATCCAGCAATTGCTGGCGAAAGAAAATCATGGAACGTTACGGGTAGTCAGTCCGATTGATGGCGAAGACCGGCTGACGTCGGCACGTGCCCTGAGTGATTTTCCGCTTTCCATCATCACGACCACAAGGGTCGCAACCGCGCTGGCCGATTGGCGGGCGCAAACCCGGTCCCTGATCATCGCGGCCGGGCTCGTGACGCTCGTGATCGCATTTACGCTGTTCGTCATCGCGCGAAAGCTTTTGCAGCAGCACAAGGAATCCCAGCGAAGGCTGGCGCTGGAAAAAGAGCGTCTCGCTACCGCCGTCAACAACATGACGCAGGGCCTGCTGCTGTACGACAAGGACGCGCGGATCGTTTTATACAATCAGCGCTATCTCGACATGTATGATCTGTCGCCGGATGTGGTGAAGCCCGGCTGGCACTTCCGCGATCTTATTGTGCATCGGAAGCAATCCGGTTCGTTCCGCGGCGACGTCGACGTGTTCTGCTCTACCGTGTTGCGCAACGTGGCGCAAAAGCGGATGACCAACAACATTATCGAAACCCCCGACGGCCGTTCGATCCAGATCGTGAATCAACCGCTCGCCAGCGGCGGATGGGTTGCCACGCAGGAGGACATCACCGAGCGCCGCCGCGCCGAGAAGAAAATTGCGCATCTGGCGCATTACGATGCGCTGACCGATCTGCCCAACCGCGTCTTGTTCCGCGAGCAACTCGAGCGGGAGCTCGAACGCGTCAAGCGGGGCGAGCAACTCGCCGTGCTCTATATCGATATCGACGAGTTCAAGAGTGTCAACGATTCGCTGGGCCACCCCGCGGGCGACGAATTGCTGAAAGCCGTGGCGTGCCGCTTGCGCGCGTGCGTCAGGGAGACCGATTTCGTCGCGCGCCTTGGCGGCGACGAATTCGCGATCGTCCAGACCGGCGTCAAGCAGCCGGACGATGTGCTGGATCTGGTCAAGCGATTTTACGCGTCCATTCGCGAACCCTATGAATGCCTGGGGCATCAGGTCAGGACCGACGCCAGCATCGGCATTGCGATGGCGCCTGACGATGGAACCAGTCTGGACCAGCTGTTGAAAAGCGCCGACCTCGCGATGTACGGCGCCAAGGCCGACGGGCGCCGGACCTATCGTTTCTTCGAGCCGGACATGGATGCACGCGTCAAGGCGCGGCGCACGCTCGAACTGGATATGCGTCAGGCCATCGCCGACGAAGCCTTTGAACTGCGGTATCAGCCGGTCGTCGATCTCGCCACTAATGAGATCGTCGGCTGTGAAGCCCTGCTGCGCTGGCACCATCCCGTGCGCGGCATGATCTCTCCCGCCGACTTCATCCCGATCGCCGAGGAAACCGGCCTGATCTGCGAAATCGGCGACTGGGTGCTGACGACCGCCTGTGCGGAGGCCGCGAACTGGCCCGATGGCATCAAGCTTGCGGTCAACGTTTCGCCAGTCCAGTTCAAGAGCCATGCTTTCTCATTGAAGGTCGCCAATGCGCTGGCGGTGTCCGGCCTCTCGGCCAGCCGGCTGGAACTGGAGATTACCGAAGCGGTGCTGATCCGCGACGACGAGGCCGCGCGCGTCATGCTGCAGCACTTGCGGGCGATCGGCGTGCGGATCGTGCTGGACGATTTCGGAACCGGGTATTCCTCGCTGAGCTATCTCAAGCGGTTTCCGTTCGACAAGATCAAGATCGACCGCTCCTTCGTCAACGACCTCGCCGACGCCGAGGGTTCATCGGCCATCGTGCAGGCGGTCATCAACATCGCGAAGTCGCGCAACATGACGACGACCGCCGAGGGCGTCGAGACCGAACAGCAAAAGCAGCTGCTCGCCAGTCTCGGCTGTACGGAAATGCAGGGCTTCCTGTTCAGCCAGGCGCGGCCGGTGGCAGAGATCAGGGCGATGCTGTCAAAGACCAAGCGCATCGCAGCGGCGTGAGCGGGTGACGAAACGCGGCCGCGCCTCTCACCCTCCCCTGGAGGGCAGGGCAATCGCATATGGCTTCCGGAAACAACGCGGGACAGAATCGGATCGCGAACAAAGCGGAATCAAACGTCGAACAATCTTGCTGCTTTCGTTCTGATTCTCCGAATTTTTGGCCATATGCGATTGCCCTGCCCTGGAGGGGGAGGGTCGACGCGAAGCGTCGGGGTGGGGTGATCTTTCAACCGCGACGCTGTTCGCGGTGAGAGACCGTCACCCCACCCCGTCTCCCATTCGCTGCGCTCATGTGAGCCGACCCTCCCCCTCCAGGGGAGGGTGGCGCCGAGCGAATGCTGCATCGCGTTTCCCGATCCTTGTGCTAACCCTTATGATGACCACGCCGTTTTGGAACAATTTTGCGCCAGATCAGTTTGTGTAGCGCGGGAGTACGCATGGCTGGCAGCAAAAAAGACGAGCGAATTCTCTATGAGAGCGAACGTAATTTTCGTCTCCTCGTCGAGGGCATCACCGATTACGCCATCTATATGCTGGACCCCCAGGGCTACGTCGCCAACTGGAACAGCGGCGCCGCGCGCATCAAGGGCTACAAGGCCAAGGAGATCGTCGGAAAGCATTTTTCGATATTTTATACGCCGGAAGACCAGGCCACCGGTCTTCCGCAAAAGGCGCTGGCAACAGCCCGGAAGGAAAAACATTTCCTCGCCGAAGGCTGGCGCGTTCGCAAGGACGGCACGCGGTTTTTTCGCCTCTGTCGTGATCGATCCGATCTACGAGAAGCGCAAGCTGATCGGCTTTGCCAAGATCACCCGCGACATCACCGAGCGTCAGAAGGCGATGTCCGAGCTGTCGAAAAGCGAAGGCCAGTTCAAGACGCTGGTCGGTGGCGTTACCGATTACGCGCTCTATATGCTTGATCCCACGGGTATCGTTTCAAACTGGAACATCGGTGGCGAGCGCATCAAGGGCTATACGGCCTCGGAAATCGTCGGCCAGCATTTTCGCGATTTTACACCCCGCTCGACCAGGCCGCGGAAAAGCCCCGCGCGCGCCTTGAGAATTGCCCTGGAGAGCGGACGCTACGAGGAAGACGGCTGGCGCGTTCGCAAGGACGGCTCGTTTTTCTGGGCGAGCGTCGTCATCGATCCCATCCGCAACGATGCCGGCGAGCTGATCGGCTTTGCCAAGATCACCCGCGACATCAGCGAACGGAAGGAAGCGCAGGAAAAGCTGCTTGCGATGCAGCGCCAGCTCGCCGAATCGCAGAAGTTCGATGCGCTCGGCCAGCTGACGGGCGGCATCGCCCACGACTTCAACAATCTCTTGATGATCATTTCCGGCAGCGTCCACGCGATCCGCAAGGACGTCACGAGCGAAAAAGCCATCAAGGCCCTGCAATCGATCGACGGCGCTTCGCAACGCGCGGCATCGCTGACCCGCCAGTTGCTCACGTTCGCGCGGCGGCAAAGCCTGCAACCGCAATCAATCAAACTGTCCGAGCGGCTCAACGTGCTCCGCGATGTCCTCAATAGCGGGCTCGGCAGCACCGTCTCGCTGATGATCGATGTCGCTGACGATGTCTGGAACGTTGTGGTCGATCCCAATGAGTTCGAGACCGCGCTGGTCAACCTCGTCATCAACGCCCGCGATGCAATGCCTGAAGGCGGCTCGGTGGTGATCAGCGCCCGCAATGATCCGGAAAAGGATCAGGTCGCGATATCGGTGGCGGATACCGGGGTGGGAATTCCCGAGGACATCGCCGCGAAAGTATTCGATCCGTTCTTCACCACCAAGGCGGTCGGCAAAGGCACGGGTCTTGGCCTGTCCCAGGTGCACGGCTTCGCGCATCAGGCCGGCGGCACCGTCGGGCTCAAGAGCATCCTGGGCGAGGGCACCACCATCATCATGTGCCTGCCGAAAGCGACCGCGCAACTGTCACCCGGGCAGAAGCAGGTCTCGTTGAAGGGCAGCGGGACGGTATTGCTGGTCGAAGACAATCCCGAAGTGGCGACCGCGAGCACCGGCTTGCTGGAACAGCTCGGCTACCATGTCCGCTGGGCCGCCGACGCGTCGGCCGCGCTGGCGGAGCTGGAACAAGACGGCATCGATATCGTGTTTCAGCGATGTCGTGATGCCGGGCAAGATGGACGGGATCGGTCTTGCCAAAACCATCCGCGCGAAAAATCCCAAAATTCCGATCCTTGCTGGTCACGGGCTATAGCTCCTCGACAGCAGAGATCGGCGCGCAGTTTCCGATCCTGCGCAAGCCGTATCAATTGCACGAACTGAGCCGGGAGCTGCAGAAGCTGGCTTTGTAGGGTGGGCGGGGGTCCGCTGGCGCGGCTGGCTGTTACCTCTTGATGTCGGCTCCCGGCTGCTGATCCGCAGCCTTCCCACCACGACCGCCGATCCGACGCCACTGCAATCATTGGCGCCATAGCGGATGAATTTCTGGATGCGTTTTCCGGTGTCTACTTCCCCCGTGTAGATATTGCCTTTGCCGTCCAGGCTGACCTGATGCAGCCAGTGGAAATCGCCGGCCATCCGGCCCGCACGTCCCAGTTTTGCCGAGTTGCTCCAGACTGCTGCGATTCAGGATGTAAATTGTCTGATTGGTATTGTCCCCGACATAGAGGCAGCTTTGAGCCTCGTCCGTGGAGAAGTTCATGGACACCGCCGTTCCGGGCATAACCGGCTGGGTGTAAGTGTTGGCGCTCACCCAGCGTTCACTTAGAAAGCCGCATTTGCCGGGATTTCCGTTGGCGTTGCTGCAGGCTTGGCCAAGCGTGGGATCATTGCCGTCGAACACCTGGATCCGGTTATTGCCGCGGTCGCAGACGTAAATTCTGCCGTCGTCGGCTATTTTCACGCAGTGCACTGGATTGCGGAAGAATGCCGGCTTCGTTTCTCCCTTCACTGAGGTCTCCGGCCATGTTCCGGCAGACGCGGCGGCCGCGTCGTCAACTGGATTGTTACCGTAGGCGCCGAAATGGCCGACATATTTGCCGGTGTCTGCATCAACAATCAGGACGCGACGATTGCCATATCCGTCCGCGACGTAGAGACGATTGGTCCTGGGATCGACGACCATATCGGCCGGCTGGTACAAAAGAGGCGTGCCGCCCGTCCGCCATCCCTGTTGTTGCTGTCGGGTCCGCCCGGGCGTGCCGCCGATCCGCATTTTGAAATTGCCGTCCATATCGAACTTCAAGATGAAACCGTCGCCGCCCGCTTTGTTGGTGGTCCACGGGATTTGTTTGGCGCCGGGCTTGGGCGCGGCAGCGTTGCCGGCGATCCAGACATTGTCCTTCTGGTCGACATAGATGCCGTGCTCGCTGTTCGGCCAGATGCAACCATCTTCGGCCTTGCATTTGCCACCGAGGAAGCCCGCGTCGGATGGACCGCCCCAAGCGCGCAGCAGCTTACCTGATGCGTCGAACTCCAAAACCGAGGGTGCAGCGCGGCAGCAGTCCGCCCCGAAGCCGTTAACCCGCGCAAAACCCAGGGCATTGACCGGTTGCCCCTTGGCGTCGGTCTCACCCGGCAACGCCTTTTCGAGTCCGGCCTCGTCGTCGTTCATGGTGCGGGGCCGGTTATAGACCCAGACATGGTCGTGGCGGTCGACATAGAGCCCACCAATCTGGCCAAGCAGCCAGCTGTGCGGCAGCGGAAGCGGCCAAGTTGGGTCGGAAACAAACTCCGGCGTCATTCCGGTTTTTGACCTGTCGTAGACGCCTGTCTGCTTGAGCAACAAATTCAAGATGTCGCTTTTCCTGATCTCGCCGGCGTCGTCCGCCATCACCTGCCAGGTCGTGAAAAGGCCGACAAACACACCCAAAACGAGCGGAAACAATTTTGACGTTTTCCTCATCTCTATTCTTTCTTTTTTTGAACAGAAGTCGAAGCGCGCGCGAGACGTCGAATGTTGTGCCGCGCGAGCGTCCCACCGGGGTAGACAGTCGCGCATCGTCGATTAATGTGAATCGCGGAACGGCTGCTCTGCGACGTTCAGGTCAATACTAATTGGTTCACGATCATTGGCAAAGGGTAGCCTAGCAATTCCCAAATTAATAATTCTGCCGCGATGTGCGCAAAAAATCCCAAAATTCCGTTTTTGCTGGTCACGGGAAACAGCTCGTCGACATCGGAGATCGGCGCGCAGTTTCCGGTCCTGCGCAAGCCCTATCAATTGCACGAACTGAGCCGCGAGCTGCAGAAATTGGCTTTGTGAGGAGCGCGCCTTTCTTACCCTCCCCTGGAGGGGGAGGGTCGCCGCGAAGCGGCGGGGTGGGGTGACGGTCTCTCAACTCAAGCAGTGCCCGAGTTGATACACCTTCACCCCACCCCGGCTCACATGCGCTGCGCTCATGTGCGCCGACCCTCCCCCTCCAGGGGAGGGTAAGTGCCAGCGGGTTCGAACGTCCGCACCACCTCGTATATCCCGGGATCAAACGTCGCGATCGTCAGCGCCTCCCGGAAAAACGGCAGCGGCGCGGGATCGCCGCGCATCGCCTGATACGCCTCAACGCTTTGCCACTGGGCATACATCGTGACTTTCGTACCATCCGTGCTGCGATGCAGGCTGGCTGAAACAAAGCCCGGCGCCTGACGCACCGAAACTTCTGTCGCTTCGGTCAGGAGTTCAACCAGCCGCGTCTGGTTCGCCGGTTCAACCGTGAACACATTGATCAGGGTGATCACATCGTCTGTCGCGGAAATCCGGGGCATGTCGTTTCTCTTCAGTTGGAAGAGAGGGGATATAACACCGGAAAGTTGAGATGCGAGTCGCGCGGTTCGGCCTTCGCGATATGACAGGGCGATGGGCGGCGTGCATCGGGGATTTTCATGAATACGAATAGCGGGAGCGGAAGCCGGGGAGCGGCCCGCCTTGGCGGGGATGTCCGCTGAGTGCCAAAGCCGGACCTCATCTACAGCACAATCGTCGTCTAATCTATGACCTCATCGGCCCGGACCATGAGTGCAGGTGGAACCACAAGTCCAATCAGATTTGCAGTCCTGTCATTGATGATCATTTCGACTTTGGTAGGCTCTTGCACGGGAAGATCGGCGGCTTTCTCACCCTTCAGAATGCGATCCACGTAACTCGCCGCGCGGCGATGCATGTCCGTCGCATCCGGTCCGAGCGACATCAACCCACCCGCGACAACCTGGGAGCGGTTCCAGAAGATAGTTGGCATTTTGTACTTGGTCGCCAATTCCACAATCTGCTTGCGGTAAGTCATGGAAAACGTTGCAGCTGTGATGATCAACCCGACATTCGGATGTTCGGCGAGCGATGAGATGCTACGATTGACATCCTCCACGTCGCGCACCGCGACCGTGATCGGCTCGACCGACATTGATTTGGCGGCGGTTTCGAACGATGTCTGGAATCCCTTGAAATTATGGTTGTTGGGATCGCCAAACAGCGCAACCCGTGTAAGCAGAGGTGCAATCTCCTTGATCAATTCGAGCCATTTGCCGCCAATATTGTATTCAAACGGCGTGAACCCCGTGATGTTGCCCGACGGCTTCGAAAAACTAGCAACAAATCCACCAGCCACGGGATCGGTGACATTCGTAAAAACGATGGCCGTGGTATCTGTCGTCTTATGAAGCGCAACCAATGCGACTGTGCCACTCGCCAGGATCACCGCGGGTGTAAGGCCCACCAGATCAGTTGCTGCCGATTGTGCGCGGTTGGGATCGTTGGCTCCCCAGCGTTTATCGATCTGAAGGTTGACCCCTTCATTCCAACCCAATACTTGCAATCCTGATTTGAAAGCTGCCAGGTCTCTGGCTGATTGCTCATCCTCAACGCCACTGAACATAACGCCGATCCGCTTCATCGGATCGCGATTTTGGGCACGTGCCGCCACCGTCGTTGCCGCGGTCGCCGCCGCGCCACCCAGAAGCTTGATAAGCTCACGACGTCTCATGCTACCCCGAAGGCCAAGTCTATCTTACAATCCAGCAATCCGTGGGGAAAGTCATTTCGAAAACGCCGAAAAAACGAGCTATGTCCGCAACGGGTCATTCGCGTCGTTTTTGCTGCCGTTCTACATGTCCGCTAGCGAGATCATATCGGACTAGGCGAAGCCCATGCACCAAAGGGCGGTTAGTCGTTTTGGTGAGCGGCCAAAAAACTGCGAGCTAATTTACAGAGAATGACGGAGTGGGTCCGTCGTCCGCTTTGTTGCCCATTCCGGACCTGCGCAGGCGTCAAGCCAAAGTCCGTTATGTGCCAACAGCAGACAACCATCAACATGCGTCATTTAACCGTATGAGTTGGTTTCAGGGTTTTCCAAAGTTGACAACGTCAACCCTTTCCGATTATTGGGTTGACAACGTCAACCTCGGAGTATGTCTAATATGCCTGCTGCTCTCATTACAGGCGGTCACGGCGGCATCGGGTATGAATGCGCCAGACAATTGGCTGTGGGACCGCGCTTCGACCTTATTCTGGCTGGCCGCGACCTGACGCGTGTCGAGCCAGCGGCACACCGTCTGCGCACCGAATATGGTGTGCAGGTGACCGCGCTTCAGATGGACACATCGTCTTTGGCATCGGTTCGAGAAGCTGCCGCCCGTTGCCGGACTATGATGCACCGAGGCGAGGTCGATGCCCTTCAGGCTATTCTTTGCAACGCAGGCGCGCGCATCGAAACCGTCAACTACACGCCGGACGGCTATGAGGAAACCTTTGCGACCAACCATCTGGGGCACTTCCTGCTCATCGAGCTGTTGATCGACTGCATGCCGAGAACGGCCGTGTAATCTTCACAACCAGCGGCACGCACGACCCGGAGACAATGGATGGAAAGCTTGTCGGCGCGGTTGTTGAGCCGAACGCATTTGAATTGGCCAATGATGGCAAGGACGGCCGAAAGCGGACCTCGGCGGGAAAGAGATATTCAACATCGAAGCTATGCAATATTCTTCATGCCTATGAGCTGGATCGACGCCTGAGGCGGTCAGGCAGTTCGATCGCCTCGATTGCATTCGACCCGGGAAGCACACCGGGGACGGGGTTCCTCCGCGGCATGCCGAAGCCTGTTCAGTGGCTCTCAACGACAGCCTTCTTTAGCTGGCTCCAAAAACGCCTTGGCGTTACTATGGGCGACTTGGAGTTTTCGGGCCGCTCCCTCGGCAAGATTGCCGCCGATCCCGCTTTCGCGAACGGTTCGGGCCAATATTTTCAATCGAATGACGGGGAACTGCTCCGAGTACGTTCTTCCAAAATGTCATATGACGAACGGCGGGGAACTCGTCTCTGGAACGACTCAAAAGAACTGGTTCACCTGTTGCCCAGCGAGGAGCCCGTTCTGCTAAGATGACAACCGAAAAGAGACTTGTGGCTGCTGCGGCAGCATTGCTCGACTCCGGTGGAGAGGAGGCGGTCACGCTTCGTGCCGTCGGTCAGGCCGCGGGAGTATCTCACAATGCGCCGTACAAGCATTTCAAAAACCGGGATGCACTTCTTGCTGCCGTCGTAGCGGCCGATCTCGCCGAAATGGCTGCCGCACTGAAGCGGGTGCGGCAATCCTCGGCCAAGCCCGCGAAGAAACTGACCCAGGCGCTCAAAAGCGTCATCGACTACAACGCCAGGCACGCCGCGCGTTATCAGCTTCTCCTCAACGATCCCAGATTTGCCACGCTCGAAGGAGACTCGAAGCAAGCGGCTTATAGTCATTTCGATGAGTTTGATTCTATCGTGCGGGAATGCCAAGCCGCAGGAGAGCTGCCGGACGCTCCGCATATAACTCTGTCAGGGCTTTTGTTCGCTACGCTGCATGGCCTCATCAGTCTCGAAGCCAGTGGGCGGATGAAGCGCGAGAAAGGCCTTGCCGGCGTCGTCGCAAGCCTAAAGCTGATGGTCAAGCTTCTGGCGTCGGCCAAGACGGGGTCTCGGCCCGCGAGCTAGGCTCGCACTGGGCGAAGCCCCGCGAATTCGGCATGGATTACCCGACGGGCAAATCAATGCACCCGGCGCTGCATCGTTTGTCCAGCCCCTTGGTGAAAAATATTCTGATTTTCCGAAGTCGCAAATCAGTTTATATCCATGGCCATCCCGCCTCACAAGAGGGGCGCTTCGCGGTCGTCACGGACGTTGGGTGCGGGATGCGATGGACGCGGATGGTGCTGCTGACGAGAGCACCTGAAGCGGACGGCGAAGTCGTGTGGTCCTGACACCCCGACGCTGGTGTCAAGTTCTTGAGAAGCCAACTTCTCAGGGGCGACGGTGGCAAAAGAGCCCGGTCACCGGGGAGAGCACGAAATAGACCGTTAAAACCATCGCGCGGGGAAAGCCGGATGTTTCCGGTGAACTCGTGGTGACTAACGCGCGTGCTACCACCACTACACGCGCGGCTGCGGGTGCATCGGACACCCGGCTTTCCCCGCGCCCTCTGTCTTTCGAGGGCCGAGATTTCTGGCACACCTCGGGCGCGTCGCGCCGCGGGAACGCGGAGGTGTGTTTGAATTACGCGAGTCATTGCGAGCACGCGCTTTCTTACCCTCCCCTGGAGGGGGAGGGTCGACGCGGAGCGGCGGGGTGGGGTGACGGTCTCTCCACTCAAACAGTGCCGAGTTGATGCACCTTCACCCCACCCCGGATCACATTCGCTGCGCTCATGTGATCCGACCCTCCCCCTCCAGGGGAGGGTAAGTAAGCGAGCCGTTGATCCGTTCAAAAAGGTCACCCCTCCTGACTATCTTTTGGCATTGCGGCGGGCTGGTTTTCTCGTTTAGAACGGTCGGGTAGGCCTCCCCTAAGGCAACCAACCGTCAACGGTTTTGCTCCAGGATATGGCTTCGAAGGGTCTGGCAATGCTGATTCGCAGCGAAATGTTGGGAGTTCGGGGTGGAGCGGCCGGTGCCGTGCATACCCCCGCGATTCCGGCTGCGTCCGTGCCCACCCTGCTTATTGGCGGGCTTCTGCTTCTTATCGGCCCCTGAGGGCCGTCTGGGCGGTTGCGCCTGGGCACTCAGGGGTTGCGCGAGATCACCAGACCCCTTCAGCGCTCGGAACACAGCGCACTGCTTAAAGGAATTTTCGCAATGACCACCGTGAACAAGTCCGACAAGGACCGCGTCGTTATATTCGACACCACTTTGCGCGACGGCGAGCAATGCCCCGGCGCCACCATGACCTTCGAGGAAAAGCTCGAGGTCGCCGAGATGCTCGACGATATGGGCGTCGATATCATCGAAGCCGGCTTTCCCATCACCTCCGAAGGCGATTTTCAGGCGGTCAGCGAGATCGCCCGGCGCTCCAAGAACGCCGTGATCGCCGGTCTGGCGCGGGCCCATCCGAAAGACATCGACCGCTGCGCGGAAGCGGTGAAATTCGCCAGGCGCGGCCGCGTCCACACGGTTATCGCGACCTCGCCGCTACACATGCGGGTGAAACTCAACATGACGCCCGAACAAGTAATCGAGACGTCAGTTACCAACGTCACCCGCGCGCGCAACCAGATCGACGATGTCGAATGGTCGGCCGAGGACGGCACCCGCAGCGAAATGGAGTTCCTGTGCCGCGTGGTCGAGGCCGTGATCAAGGCCGGTGCGACCACGGTGAATATTCCCGATACCGTCGGTTACACGGTGCCGGAAGAATATACGCATTTCATCCGCACGCTGATCGAGCGGGTGCCGAATTCCGACAAGGCGGTGTTTTCGGTTCATTGCCATAACGATCTCGGCATGGCGGTGGCGAATTCGCTGGCCGGCATTGCCGGTGGCGCACGGCAGATCGAATGTACTGTTAACGGCATCGGCGAGCGGGCAGGCAATGCCGCGCTCGAGGAAGTCGTGATGGCGATCAACATCCGCAACGACAGGTTTCCGTACTGGAACAAGATCGACACCACGATGCTGACCCGGGCCTCCAAGCTGGTCTCGGCGGCGACGTCGTTCCCGGTGCAGTACAACAAGGCGATCGTGGGCCGGAACGCGTTCGCCCATGAAAGCGGCATCCATCAGGACGGCGTCCTCAAGGATGCCTCGACCTATGAGATCATGCGGCCCGAGATGGTCGGCCTGAAGAAGTCCTCGCTGGTGCTCGGCAAGCATTCCGGACGTCACGCGTTTATCCATAAGCTGGAGGAGATGGGCTACAAGCTCGGCGCCAACCAGATGCAGGATGCGTTCGACCGGATGAAGGAACTCGCCGATCGCAAGAAGGATATCTACGACGAGGACATCGAGGCGCTGGTGGATCAGGAGATCGCCGCCGCCCATGACCGCATCAAGCTGACCTCGCTGACCGTGATCGCGGGCACCCATGGCCCGCAGCGCGCGACCATGAAGCTCGATGTCGACGGCCAGATCAAGATCGAGGAGGCCGAAGGCAACGGCCCGGTCGATGCGGTATTCAACTGCATCAAGGCGCTGGTGCCGCATGAGGCCAAGCTGGAACTCTACCAGGTCCATGCCGTCACCGAGGGCACCGACGCGCAGGCCGAAGTGTCGGTCCGGCTGGCCCATGAGGGCCGCTCGATGACCTCCAAGGCCTCCGACCCGGATACCCTGGTGGCCTCGGCCAAGGCCTATCTCGGCGCCCTCAACAAGATCGTCATGAAGCGCCAGCGCGATGTGCCGGCGGCGGCGGCGAGTTGAGCTTCCACAGTTGTCATTCCGGGGCGCGCGTAAGCGCGAGCCCGGAATCTCGAGATTCCGGGTCTGGTGCTAACGCACCATCCCGGAATGACAGCGGAAGAGCTTTCGCGTTTTCGCACCGCAGCAATTTACCAAGACCTCCGCCAAAGACCCATTCCAAACGCCCCCTGCTAACGGGCAATGGCCTTTCGCCGGGCTTCTCTCTATACGTTCGGCTGGCATACAAGGCTTCCGGAGCCGCGCAAGGCGCGCGCGCTCCGCAAAAAGAGCGCGGGAGGGGTTACATGCGTAAACTGGTTTGGGCGGCGGCATCGGTCGCGGCACTCGTTGGGGTCGTGGTTCTGGCCGGACCGGCCTCGGCGCAGGCGCCGATCATCATCAAATTCAGCCACGTGGTGGCGTCGAATACGCCCAAGGGCGCGGCGGCCGAGAAGTTCAAGGAGCTCGCCGAGAAATACACCGCCGGCAAGGTCAAGGTCGAAGTCTATCCGAACTCGACGCTCTACAAGGACAAGGAAGAGCTCGAAGCGCTGCAGCTCGGCGCGGTCCAGATGCTGGCGCCCTCGAACTCCAAGTTCGGCCCGATCGGCGTGCGGGAGTTCGAAGTGTTCGATCTGCCCTACATCCTTCCCGATCTCGCGACCTTGCGCAAAGTAACCGACGGCCCGCTCGGCGCGAGACTCCTGAAGAAGCTCGATCCCAAGGGGATGACCGGTCTGGCTTACTGGGACAACGGCTTCAAGGAAATGACCGCCAACAGGAAGCTGATCACGCCCGCCGACTACAAGGGCGTGAAATTCCGCATCCAGTCGTCGAAGGTCCTGGAAGCGCAGTTCCGCTCGCTCGGCGCGATCCCGCAGGTGATGGCGTTCGGCGAAGTCTATCAGGCGCTGCAGACCGGCGTGGTCGACGGCCAGGAGAACACCACCTCCAACGTCTATTCGCAGAAAATGCACGAGGTGCAGAAGTACATGACCATGACCAACCATGGCTACATCGGCTATGTCGTGGTCGTGAACAAGAAGTTCTGGGACGGTCTGCCCGCCGACATTCGCGAGCAGCTTGAAAAGGCGATGAAGGAAGCCACCGCCTACGGCAACAACCAGTCGGCCAAGGAAAACGACGATGCGCTGGCGGAAATCATCAAGACCGGCAAGACCGAGATCATCAAGCTGACGCCGGAACAGGACAAGGCGATGCGCGAAGCGATGGAACCCGTCTACAAGGACGTCGCGTCCCGGGTCGGCCAGCCCCTGATCGATGAATTCGTCAAGGAAACCGGTGGGGCCACTCACTAAGAAAAGATACCGGCGAGCTCTCGCGATAAAACGCGAGAGCTCGTTTTTTATAGACAGATATTGAATAATGACGACGCGCCGGGGTTGGCGCGCATGTGGGGGTGGGATGCTTCGTATCCTTGATCGGCTCGAGGAAATTCTGATCAGTTCGCTGATGGCGGCCGCGACGCTTCTGATCTTTGTTTCGGTGGTGCACCGGTTTGGCACCGGCGTGTCGTTTCTGTATCCCTATCTGATCGGCATCCACATCTCCTGGGCGCAGGAGCTGTGCATCTACATGTTCATCTGGATGGCGAAGTTCGGCGCGGCCTACGGCGTGCGCACCGGCATCCATGTCGGCGTCGATGTGCTGATCAAGCGGCTCAATCCGGAATGGCAGAAGGGCGTCATCCTGTTCGGCCTGCTCGGCGGCGCGCTGTTCACCGCGATCGTCGGCACCATGGGCGCGAAATTCGTGTACGAATTGATGAATACCGATCAGGTCTCGCCCGATCTCGAACTGCCAAGCTGGATCGTCTACGCCTGCATCCCGCTCGGCTCGTATCTGATGTGCTTCCGCTTCCTGCAGGTGGCCTGGCACTTCCTGAAAACCGGCGATCTGCCGCACCATGACGCGACCAATGTCGATGGCATCGAGGTCAGCCCCAAAGCGCCGGTCGCGCTGGGAGAAGCGTAATGAGCGCCGCCCTTATTTTCGGACTGCTGTTCGCGCTGATGCTGACGGGCATGCCGATCTCGATTTCGCTCGGCCTGACCGTGCTGACCTTCCTGTTCACGATGACGGAAGTGCCGATCGAAAGCGTCGGCCTGAAACTGTTCTCCGGCCTCGACAATTTCGGCATCATGGCGATTCCGTTCTTTATTCTCGCCGGCACCTTCCTGACCCGCGGCGGCGTGGCGCGGCGCATGATCGCCTTTACCACCTCACTGGTCGGCCATCTGCCCGGCGGGCTGGGGCTTGCCGGCGTCGCGGCCTGCGCGATGTTCGCGGCGATTTCCGGCTCCAGTGTCGCCACGGTGGTCGCGATCGGCTCGATCATGATGCCGGCGATGGTCGAGCATGGGTACCCCAAGCGCTTCGGCGTCGGCGTGATCTCGACTTCCGGCGCGCTCGGCATCCTGGTGCCGCCGTCGATAATTCTGGTGCTCTATGGTGTTTCGACCAATACCTCGATCGGCGCGCTGTTCATGGCCGGCATCGTGCCCGGCATCATGCTGGCGTTGATGCTGGCCGCCGTGACCTGGTTCATCGCCTGGCGCAACGGCTATCCGCGGATGCCGCGCGCGACCTTGATGCAGCAATGGACTGCGTTCCGCGAAAGCGTGTGGGGCCTGCTGCTGATCGGGATCGTGCTCGGCGGCATCTATGGCGGCATCTTCACGCCGACCGAGGCGGCCGCCGTCGCCGCGGTGTATGCGTTCTTCATCACCGTGTTCGTCTACAAGGAACTGAAGCTGCGCGAAGTCGGCAAGGTGTTGCTGCAGGCCGCGAGCATGAGCTCGATGCTGCTCTACATCATCACCAACGCGGTGCTGTTCTCGTTCCTGATGACGCATGAACAGATCCCGCAGGAGATGGCGGCCTGGATCATTGACAAGAATTTCAGCCTGTGGGCGTTCCTGCTGGTTGTGAACGTACTGCTGCTGCTGGCCGGCAATGTGATGGATCCCTCGTCGATCCTCCTGATCATGGCGCCGATTCTTTTTCCCCTTGCGACCAAGATCGGCGTCAACCCGGTTCATCTCGGCGTGCTGATGATCGTGAATACAGAAGTGGGGCTGTGTCATCCGCCGGTCGGTCTCAATCTCTATATCGCCAGCGGCATCGCCAAGATGGGCATCAGCGAAATCACCGTTGCGGTGTTGCCATGGCTGTGCGCGATGCTGGTGTTTCTCGGGCTCATCACCTACATCCCGGAAATTTCGCTGTGGCTGCCGCGGCTGCTCGGAATGATCTGAGTTTATATGGCGGGAAACATTTGGAAGCATTTTAACGTATTACATCTTGGTAAGATCACACTCTCTTGCCAAACTGTAAGTTGATTGCCGCGGTGGGTATGCTCATCTTCGGCGGTCATCCAACGGAGGTTGTTATGAAGAAGGTTTTTCTGGCCGGCATCGCGGCACTCGCCATCGCCGGTTCGACCGTGGCCTATGCCCAGAACCGTCAGTGGTTTCATGAGCGCATGCATATGAACCCCGAGGACCGCGCGGCGTTCGCCGATGCGCGCATCGCGGCGGTTCATGCCGGGCTGAAGCTGACGGCGGATCAGGAAAAGCTGTGGCCGGCGGTCGAGAGCGCGGCGCGGGATTTCGCCAAGCTGCGGATCGATCGCGCCAATGCGCGGATGAACGCCAGGCCGGACGACGCGCAGAAGCCGGAGGATCCGGTGGCGCGCCTGCGCCTGCGCGCCGACAATATGGCGGCGACGGCGGCCGCGATGAAGAAGATCGCCGATGCGGCGGACCCCCTCTACAAGACCCTCGATGACGGCCAGAAGCGCCGGCTCGCCTTCCTGACCCACCGGGGCGGCCATGAAGGCTGGCGCCAGCGCGGCATGGATCGCGGCGGCGAGGATGGCGACCGCGGCTTTGGTCATGGGGATCGCGGCTTTGGCGGCAGCCGGGATGGGGCCCGGGGCGGACCCGAGCGGCTCTAGACCGACCTTTGTTGGCGGGGGTCCGCGTGCCCCTTAAAAACTCCAGGAAAGCCGCCGAATTCCGGCGGCTTTTTCGATATTTAGGCCCTGTATCGAGGGCCGGGAAAACCCCCTCGGTTTGCTGGACATCGCCAAATCGCTTTGCTAAACGACGCCCTCTTGCGAAGGCTTTTCCGGGCAAGTTCCGGGCGCATAGCTCAGTTGGTAGAGCAGATGACTCTTAATCATCGGGTCCCAGGTTCGAGCCCTGGTGCGCCCACCAAGCTTTTCAAGTAGTTAGCCCGATACTTAACGGTCATTCTGACAAGCCGTCAGCTGCTCATTCTGACAAATCCCCCTTTTTCGTTCTGTTATCGCGCTGTTTCCGGGCGGCAATTTGTTGCTGGACTTTGGTCGCTTTTGCGTAGCGAACGACAGATGCTGTCGTCTTGTGACCGCCCAGGGCGCGCATTTGCGCATCCGTCAATTCGGAATCAGCGCCCTCAGTGTGGCCGCCATGCCGGAAGCTGGTGAAGGTGATGTCATCGGGCAGGCCGGCCGCGCGGCAAATGCGCCGTACCTCCGCCTGAACATACCGCATCGGATTTTTGCCGCCCGTCATCCATGGAGGATGAACCTTTTTGCGAGGATCCGGCGCGTCGCGCATCACGATCAACGTTCCCACGCGACGAACGCTTTCCAGGCGCGCTGACATTTCCTGCCATAAATCGCTGCCGTCGACGTCGTAAAGCACAACGGGTCTTCGCTCGCCATGATTCTTGTGATGCCAAATCAAAACTTGGTCGGGGTTATCGGCCGGTCGGTAGTCCGACCACCCGCAACGGCCATGACAGGGCCGATCGATACCCAAATCTGATTGTCGCTCCAACCGTCTCTGCTTTTCACTCGGATTTGCTCTTGATGCTAAGCGGGCCCCTCAAATCCACGGATCTTTGTTGAGGAGGTACTTTGCTCTCGGTAACCCAGCCCAAGCCTTGCGAGGAATTTTTTCAGCAAAGCTGTAATAACAGGTTCCACCTTCGAACAGAACACCCAGCAGAGCATAAGAAGACCTGTCAGACTTAGGAAAACCGACAGGCCGGCATCGAGACCAGCCGCGATTAGGAGACTTGCAGCGGCTGCGCCAATCAAGTTGTGAACGAGGTAAAAAGGATAGGTTACTAGCCCAAGGGTTCGCAAGTTACCTGCGCCGACGACAGAGGCAGTTGAGCGTACGCTTCCCCGTGCGGCAAAGCCAACTATGCACATAGCGGACGTGAATACGGCGATCGGAGCAAGAGGCAATAAAGTCGAACCACCGCTGGGAAGATAGGTTACGTTGGAAATGCCGAATTTACAATTGTTGAATATCTCTGCAACTCCGGAAAAAAACGCGAGAGCCAACCCGAACCGTTCAAACACCGTCAGTTTTTGATTTGCGGCTATAAAAAACCAAATTCCTAAAGCGAAGAAACAGCCGGGATACAATAGCAATTGAGCCCCCGCCGCCAACCGGTGCAAATTAAAAAATTCATATAATCTCGCAGACGGTATGACCCCCAGTGCGACCAGAAGGCCAACTGCATTGAAAAGGCCGCTATAAACCGTAAGACCCCAAGCGGCGTGAAGAAGGGTGACCCTCTTGAGGGTTAAAAGCAAGAACACCAGCGCATAGAATGAAATTTCAGCCGCAAGCGTCCAATAAACTCCATCGATCCACGGACCTCGGGGAAAGAGCACCAGCGATCTAATGTAGGCGCCGATAAGTTGCGAAAGCGAAAGCTTGGCGAAAAGCAGTAGCACAACGAAAGTGGCTGTGGAGCAAACCCAGACCGCCGGGTAGAGTCTAAGCGCGCGACTGATCAGAAATTGGACCGGCGATCTTTTACTCGCTGAGTTTGCTATAACGAAACCGGAGATAACAAAGAACACTTCAACTCCTACCCAACCAAACCAAGTAAAATTTGCGGCAAATGGAAATCGGGGGTAATCGGCAAACAAATTATAATCATTGTCTATAATCTTGGCAGCCCAAGAAAAGTACAGGTGGTGAAAGAGAGCTACGCTAATAGCAGAAGCGAGACGCAGTAGGTCCAGCCATGGATAATACTTTCTCATAAATTTCCAGCCCTCAAAGAATAGGTCAATTAACCCGAAGCTGGCGGTCGCGGCAAGCAGTGCGACTTGCCTCCTGAATAAACTCCCGCCGCTCGACAGTTAACCCCGATGATCGTGTGAGACCCGTTTCTGAATGGTCAATTCAATGATACGTCACCGCCGTGCCACACGACGCAAACGGCGCTCCTGCAACTGGCGTCGCCGTCGGCGCCCAAGCCCCGGGACTGATCGTGTGCGCCAGTCCGTAAGAGCTATTCGGCGGGGCCGGACTAAAGGCGGCATACTCATCGCCAGACGATGATGTCGCATTGGCCCACGTATAACCGGTTGGTGGCGCAACCGTTGACTCGAAGTAGTAAGTAAACATGACGCCGAACCCGCCTGCAGAAACAACCGGGGACGTGCTCGATGTGACGGCCGTGTTGGAAGCTCCGAACTGGGACACGCCCACATCATCGCGCGTGGATGAAACCAGATTCTGAAAATAAGCAGCGCCGACGCCATGACAGAAATGGAAAATGGGTTATTGAAGGTGAAAGTATCGGGGGACGATCCCGACATCGTCGCCTGGTAAAAAGTGCAGTTGTCGTTGGTGTCCTGTGACACTGTGACGATGCTCGCGGCATTGCCACCGATCTGTGGCGTGACCAGCGTTTTCAAAAGCCGAGGAGGTTCCGGCCCCGACGAGGACAACAGCGCCGGCCGGAAAATTCACACCTCCGTTGAGCCCCGAGAATGTAGTCGATCCGGCCGCGAAGTTGATATTCTGGACCGGAACGCCGGCCCCGAGCGTAATGGTCGCGCCGCCTTCTCCACTCGCCACCGCAACCTGCTGAATAGACTGCCACCATGCCATGGCGCCGAATTGGCAGGCATGTGCTTGGCGCTGAGAAAAACGATGGCTGAGACGCTCGATCATTACGGGGGAATCTCGCCAGGAAATCGACACAGCAACCCTGCCAAGAGCAATGCCATCGACAATGCCGATCTGTGCTGGCGCGAGTTCGCGACCATTGCAAAGGCGCTTGTTGAGGAGCGGGAGGTAACCGAGATTGGGTTAATGCGTTGCGGACGATCGCGGTACTCTGGGACGGCGCGTTGCGCGGCCTGTTCGCCGAAGTAGGGACGCAGCAGATGGGATGACGTTCCCAATGGAATCGGTCGCAATAAATTATACAGCAATTCCAATTGCATATGAGTTCGCTATTTTATTCCGAGTGGCGCGTCATTTTACTACCATTCGGAACAAAGACGCGAACCCCAATCGCAACAGCGGCAGATCGCGGCAAAATCTCATTCCCCTCTTAAATCCATGGGTTGAGAACGCAACGATGGCCAATTTGCCAAAAACTGCGAACTCTCCCTTGGCATAGGTCTTTGCAAGTCGGACAAGGTTCAATGAAACTTTCCTGACGCCGATTTTTTCGACAATCGGTATGCGGTTATTGTGTCGAGCGCCGCGCAAAAATCGGGAGAAAGCTGCATTTCTTCTGTGTCTGCAAGTTTCATATTGTTGCTGAACATTTCTTGCGTTAAGACTTTGTTAATTTCCACTCGTGTGGTGAGTGGGCAGGGGGAGAATGTCGGCTTGATAGCAGCCGAAATTTGAGTTGAGATTTTTTGAAGATGCGGGCTCGTCATTTTCTTGGCCCGCGCTGGAGCGGATTTTAGTTTCGCAGCGCTCCCTCAACTGCTCCCCCAACCGGCGACCACGCGTCATGCATTTGGCTCTCGGTTGGGGCATATGTTTTTTGAGAAGCGTGGTCGTTCGAAGTTTGCATCCGGCAAAACGCGCAGTGAGTTGATCGCGCGAGCACGTTGCGTGCTGGCGGGAGCGTCGGCCTCAGAGGCGCCCGGCAAACTTCGCAAGAACGAATTGATGGCGAGCGCTTCGCGGCGTTTTTTGTTCGAGACGATCGAGCCGCGGGTATTGCTCTCTGCGGATCTCGCGCCGGGCGCGATGGTCCACAATCCCGGCGACATCGAAGCGGCTTCGCTTTCGCTGCCGCCGGTTGCGCCATTGTATATGCCCGCAAGCGACGTTCGCGTGTTGCCAGCCGCACCGACGGCCAATCCCGCGCCGGCGTTGCCGAATACGCCTGCCGACGTGGTTGCCGCGAACTTCCAGCTCCATATCGAGGGCGCAGGTAGCGCCGCCGGCAGCTACCAGTTTCGGTTGCCCGACCCTGGCAACGCTTCCCCGGCGACAGGCAACCAGTCAAACAACTCGCAGCCAACTTACGATCCATCGCAGCCGCCGATTATCAATCTTGCGGCGACCAATACGGTCTTGCCGGCGGCCGACGCCTCCACCATGCCGGGTGACGCCACACCGGCGGTGGTTTCCCAGACCCAGCCTGCGCCATCTGCAGCGACCGCGCCAAAGGCGGTCGCGTTCGTCGATTCGGCGCTTCCCGATTATCAGGACATCGTCAAGGCGATATCGAGCGGCGATCAGGCGAGCAATACCGACATCGTCGTGCTGGATTCGACCAAGAGCGAAATCCAGCAAATCACCGACGCCCTGGCGGGACGCCACGATATCTCGGCCATTCATATTTTCTCACACGGCTTCGAGGCCAATCTCGATCTCGGCGCGACGCGGCTCGACGCCGCAGGGCTGGACGTCTACGCCAGTCAGCTCTCGAGCTGGAGTACCGCGTTGCGGCCCGGTGCAGATATCCTGCTCTACGGATGCGACATCGGTGCCGGCGACGATGGTACGGCATTCATCAATCGCCTGTCCGAGCTCACGGGCGCGAATGTTGCTGCGTCCACGGACGACACAGGTGCAACCCAGTTCGGCGGCAACTGGACTCTGGAAAAGAGTACCGGAGCGATCGAGGCCGCATTGCCCGCATCGGCTTCAGCGCTGGCCTCTTACGACCACCTGCTTGCGACTGTGCAGTGGACGGGCGGCGGGGACGGCGCCACCTGGAGCGATTCACGCAATTGGAGCGGCGGGGTCGTTCCGGGTGCCAGCGATTCCGTTGTTATTGCCGCCGCGAGCGGCGATCCGGCGATTACGATGACGTCGGCCTCGGGCGTGGTCAAGCTGGCGAGCCTCAATTCAAGCCGCCCGATCACGATCGCGTCCGGCGCAACCCTGCAGGCCACAACGGTCGACATATCCCGCAACATCACGCTCGCCGGGGGCACCATCCAGGGCGGTACCATCACCGCCAGCAGCGGTGCGGTCATCGCCGTCAGTGCCAACAATACCTCAGGCACCTTGTCCGGCGTCACGCTGAATGGCGATGCCAGCGTCACCGGCTCAAGTTCCACGCTGCGGATCAATAACGGCTTCACCTTGAACGGCACGGTCCATCTCGCCGTTTCGGGTGCGGAACTGCGCTCGTTCGGCAACGAGACGTTCAACGGCAACGGTACGATTTCGTTCGAAGGAACGACGGGAGGGATCCGCCGGGTAACCATTGAAGGCACATCGACGCTGACATTGGCCAGCACCTTCACGATCGCGGGTGGCTATGCTTCCGTCGGTGATTGGGAAGAAAGCAACGGCACCAAGGCGCTGATCAATAATGGCCTGATCGCGTCCAACGTGTCGGGCCAGACGTTGTCGATATTGCCCAATGGCAGCTTCACCAATGCCGGCACCATCGATGCCGTTGGTGGCGGTGTTCTGACAGTTACGGCGAGTTCGTGGACCAATCCTGGCACCATCCAGCTCGATTCCAATTCCAGCAGTACCGTCAATCTCGGCGGCAGCTTCGACACGACCGGCGGGCTCGGCACCATCAGCCGCGCCGGCGGCGTGGTGAATCTCACGGGAACGTTGCTTAATACCGGCGCGACGGTGACCTTAAACGCGACGACGGGCTCGTGGAATTTCTCCGGCATCGTCAGCGGTGGCACCGTGACGTTCGCCGATGGTGCCGCGCTGCTGATGACGGCAACTAACGTCTCCGGCACGTTCAGCAATGGCGTGACCCTCAACGGTGACCTGACGATTTCAGGCTCGGGCGGAGGGCTGTTCGTCAGCGGCGGGCTAACGCTCAACGGCACCATCCATTTGACCGGATCGAGCGCGCATGTGAGCTCGCTGACCAACCAGACTTTTCGCGGCAACGGTACAGTTTCGTTCGAAGGCACCAGCGGCGGCACTTGCCTGTTGACCATAGAAGGAACGTCGACGCTGACGCTTGCAAGCACCTTCAAGGTCGCGGGCGGGAACGGGACGATCGGCGACTGGTGGTCGAACAACGGTACCAGAACCCTGATCAATAATGGCCTGATCTCGGCCAACGTGGCAGGCCGGACGTTGACGATCCTGCCAAACGGCACCTTTACCAACGCCGCCACGATGGAAGCGGTGGCGGGCGGCATCCTTGCCCTGACAAATTCCTGGAACAACACCGGCACGTTGCATATCGATTCCAACGCGGCCAGCACGGTCAATCTCGGCGGAGCGTTCGCCACGGCGGCGATTGGAGTGATCAGTCGCGCCGGTGGTGTAGTGAACCTGACGGGCACGCTGACCAATACCGGTTCGACGCTGCTTCTGAATGCGGCGACCGGCTCGTGGAATTTTGCCAGCGGCACGATCAACGGCGGTACGGTGACGTTCGCCGACGGTGCCGCGCTGCTGCTGGCGACCAGCAATGTCTCGGGCACATTCAACAACGGCGTCACGCTCAACGGTGATCTCACGATTTCGGGCTCTGGCGCGGGGCTGTTTGTCGGCGGCGGCCTGACGCTCAACGGTACGATCCATTTGACCGGATCGAGCGC
This sequence comes from Bradyrhizobium sp., assembly GCA_037201505.1. GTDB lineage: Bacteria > Pseudomonadota > Alphaproteobacteria > Rhizobiales > Xanthobacteraceae > Bradyrhizobium. The sequence goes on along the minus strand of JBBCHO010000008.1, from coordinate 135,834 downwards.
GCATGTGAGCTCGCTGACCAACCAGACTTTCGGCGGCAACGGTACAGTTTCGTTCGAGGGTACCAGCGGGGGCATCCGCCTGTTGACCATCGAGGGAACGTCGACGCTGACGCTGGACACCACGTTCAAGGTCGTGGGTGGTTACGGCTCGCTCGGCGACTGGTGGTCGAACAACGGTACCAGAACCCTGATCAATAACGGCCTGATCTCGGCCAACGTTGCCGGCCAGACGTTGACGATCCTGCCGAGCGGCAGCTTCACCAACAACGCCACAATGGAGGCGGTCGGCGGCGGCGTGCTGACGCTGACAAACAACTGGAGCAACGCCGGCACGCTGCACGTCGATTCGAACGCGGCGAGTACGGTGAATTTCGGCGGCACATTCGCCACCAACGCGATCGGCACGATGAATCGCGCCGGCGGCATCGTGAACCTCGCGGGGACGGTGACCAATACCGGTGCGACGCTGCTTCTGAACGCGACGACCGGCTCGTGGAATTTTGCCGGCGGCACGATCAACGGCGGTACGGTGACGTTCGCCGACGGGGCCACGCTGCTGCTGGCAACCAGCAATGTCTCGGGCACGTTTACCAACGGCGTCACGCTTAACGGCGATCTCACGATTTCGGGCTCCGGCGCGGGGCTGTTTGTCGGCGGCGGGTTGACCCTCAACGGTACGATCCACCTGACCGGCTCGAGCGCGCATGTAAGTTCGCTCGCCAGCCAGACTTTCGGCGGCAACGGTACAGTTTCGTTCGAGGGTATCAGCGGAGGCATCCGCCTGTTGACCATCGAGGGAACGTCGACCCTGACGCTCGCGAGCACTTTCAAGGTCGCGGGCGGGTACGGGTCGATCGGCGACTGGTGGTCGAACAACGGTACCAGAACCCTGATCAATAACGGCCTGATCTCGTCCAATGAGGCGGGCCAGACGTTGACGATCCTGCCGAGCGGCAGCTTCACCAACAACGCCACAATGGAGGCGGTCGGCGGCGGCGTGCTGACGCTGACCAACAACTGGAGCAACGCCGGCACGCTGCACGTCGATTCGAACGCAGCGAGTACGGTTAATTTCGGCGGGACATTCGCCACCAGCGCGATCGGCACGATGAATCGTGCCGGCGGCATCGTGAACCTCACGGGGACGGTGACCAATACCGGTGCGACGCTGCTTCTGAACGCGACGACGGGTTCGTGGAATTTTGCCGGCGGCACGATCAACGGCGGTACGGTGACGTTCGCCGACGGTACCGCGCTGCTGCTGGCAACCAGCAATGTCTCGGGCACGTTCAACAACGGCGTCACGCTCAACGGCGATCTCACGATTTCGGGCTCCGGCGCGGGGCTGTTTGTCGGCGGCGGCCTGACGCTCAATGGCACCATCCATTTGACCGGCTCGAGCGCGCATGTGAGCTCGCTAAGCAACCAGACTTTCACCGGCAACGGCACGATTTCGTTCGAAGGCGTATCGGGCGGCGTCCGCTTGCTGACCATTGAAGGGACGTCGACGCTGACGCTGGACACCACGTTCAAGGTCGTGGGTGGTTACGGCTCGCTCGGCGACTGGTGGTCGAACAACGGTACCAGAACCCTGATCAATAACGGCCTGATCTCGGCCAACGTTGCCGGTCAGGCGTTGACGATCGTGCCGACCGGGGCCTTCACCAATACCGCCGCCGGCACGGTAGAAGCGGTCGGCGGCGGCATCGTGACGCTGACCAACAGCTGGAGCAACGCAGGCACGCTGCATATCGATGCGAATGCGTCGAGCACCATCAATCTGGCCGGCAGCTTCACCACCGCGGGGATCGGAACAATCAATCGCGCCGGCGGCGTGGTGAACCTGACAGGTACGCTGATCAACACCGGCGCCACGCTGACCTTGAATGCGACAACAGGCTCGTGGAATTTCGCCGGCGGCACGGTGAGCGGCGGCACGGTGGTGTTCGCCGGCGGCGCCGCGCTGTTGCTCGCGGTCAATAACGTCGCGGGTACCTTCACCAACGGCGTGACGCTCAACGGCGATCTCCTGATTTCGGGATCCGGTGCGGGTTTATGGGTCAGCGGCGGGCTTACACTCAACGGCACCATCCACATGACCGGCTCGAGCTCGCATGTGAGCTCGCTGACCAGCCAGACCTTCACCGGCAATGGCACGATTTCGTTCGAGGGCACGTCGGGCGGCATCCGCGAACTGACCATCGAAGGGACGTCGACGCTGACCCTCGACACGACGTTCAAGGTCGTGGGCGGCTATGGGTCGGTCGGCGACTGGTGGTCGAATAACGGCACCAGAAATCTGGTCAACAACGGCACGATCACGGCCAATGTGACGGGCCAGTCGATCAACGTCATTCCGAACGGCAGCAGCAATTTCGCGAACGGCACTCTCACGGGAGGTACCTGGCAGGCCGTCAATGGCAGTATCCTGCGTCTGTTGATGCCGTCGGCGGTCGCCGTGAATGCCGCGAACATCTTGATGGATGGGGCCAGTTCGAGCTTCGTTCGCGACAACGGTTCGACCAGCGCCCTGTCGGGCCTGATCGGAAACGCGGCGGGCGGCAGCCTGACCATCCAGAACGGCTACGACATCACGACCGCCGGCGACTTTATCAATGCGGGAGCGATCACCATTGGCGGCGGAAGCATCCTTGCGCTGACCGGTGCATTCACGCAGACGAGCGGCAGCGTCAACCTGCAGGGCGGCGCGATCGGGAACATGGCGCCGCCCTCCGGCAATGCGCTCCATTTCGATGGAAACGATTTCGTCGAGATGGCCGACAGCCCGACGCTGCATTCCTCCAGCGATCTCACGATCAGCGGCTGGTTCAAGGCTGACGGTTTCCCGCGGACGTGGCAAAATATCTTCTTCAAGGGCGATGCGCCGGACACGATCAGCAATGGCCCCAATCGTGAATTCGGACTTTGGCTGAACTCCGCAGGCTACCTCGATTTCAGCTCGACGCCGGTCAGCCAGGTCAACACCGCGCAGGATGAACTCGATACGGCCAGCGGCCTCATCAAGGCCGGGCAGTGGTATCACTTCGATGCGGAGATCAGCGCCAGCGGCAATTTCATGCGGCTCTACCTCAACGGGGAACTGGTAGCGCAGCGGGCGTATGATCCGAGCGGCATTCGCGACAACCACCGGACCTCTCAGGATCGGACAAGCGCCAGGGTGGGACAATTCCTTTCAGGGCACCATCGACGAGGTGGGGGTGTGGAGCGTTATCCGTACGCCCGACCAGATCCGCACCGACATGTTTCGGAGCCTCAACGGCAACGAGGCGGGCCTTAATGCTTATTGGAATTTCGAAAGCGCCAATTCGGCCATCACCGACATTACCGGACACGGCAACACGGGCTATCTTGGAAGCATCATAGCCAACCAGCCCACCTGGACATCAGACTCGGCGTTGTCATTCGACGGTGTTAATGACAACGTTCAGATCGCCGATGCGACCACGCTGCGGCCGGCCACTGCTTTGACCGTCGAGGCCTGGGTCACCGCGGGGGCCAATTTCAGCTCGGGCACGCGCTCCATCCTCAGCAAGCCCGTCGGCACCGGAAGCAATGATTCCTATACCGTCTATTACTCCAATGGGCAGCTTCACGCGGCGGTCGGCAATGCCTCCACTCTGATCCAGGTCAACTACACCTGGACGCCTGCGCAAGACAGCTCGCACCATATTGCATCCACCTATGACGCGACGGGACTGAAGCTCTATGTCGATGGCGTCCTCGTCGCATCGACTGCGTCGACCACGACGCTCGACTATGACAGCCATCCGCTCGTCATCGGCGGCGACTACGACTTCAATACGCTCGGCCTGCTCTGGTCCGGCAAAATCAGCGATGTCCGGCTCTGGAACGTCGCGCGCAGCGCCGCCGACATTCAGGCCGATATGCGGAACACGCTCACGGGCAACGAGGCGGGCCTGCTCGGCAACTGGCGTCTGAACGACGGCAGGCGGCGTCGTCGCTCGCGATGCCACCTCCAATCACAATGACGGCCTGTTGGGCGGGACGCCGGACAATCAGCCGAGCCAGGTCTCGACGCAAACGGCTGTACCTCCGGTGACGACGGCGCTCGCTTTCGATGGCGTCGACAACAACGTCAAGATTGCAGATAGCGCCAATCTGCGTCCAACCACGGCTCTCACAATCGAAGCGTGGGTCAATACAGGCGACAATTTCACCGCCAATAGCCGCACCATCTTCTCCAAGACGGTCGGCACCGGCACCCAGGACTCCTACATTGTCTGGTATTCCGGCGGGCAGTTGCATGCGGTCGTCGGCAATACATCCACCGGGACGACGACGCTCAACTATGACTGGAATCCGGCTCAGAACACCTGGCACCGGATCGCTTTCACCTATGACGCCACCGGTCCAAAGCTCTATGTCGATGGCGTGCTGGCGGCGTCGAATACGTCCACCGCCACCATCGGATATGACACGCATCCGGTCATCATCGGCGATGATTACAACAACGAGCAGCTCGGCCAGGCCTGGTCCGGCAAGCTCGCCGAAATCAGCCTTTGGAACATCGCGCTGACGCCGGCGCAGATTTTGGCGACGACGACGTTGACCGGCGCCGAAGCCGGGCTGATCGGCTACTGGCGGCTGAACGAAGGCAGTGGAACGGTTGCGCACGATCTCTCGAGTGGCGGCAACAACGGCGTTATTGCGGGCACCGGGCCGGTATGGGTCACCAATCGCAATGGCAGCGTATCCCTGCAGGGCGGCACGCTGTCCGGCAGCGGTGACGTCGCCGCCGATCTGACCAACGCTGCGCAAATCAATGTCGGCGGCACCGGTACCGCAGGCGGGCTGGTGGTCACCGGCAATTACACCCAGACCGCCACGGGCGTGCTGAACATCGAGGTCGGCGGCACGGTGGCGGCAACGCAGTTCGATCAGCTTCAGATCGATGGCGTCGCCACGCTCGCAGGTACGCTCAATATCAGCCTGATTAACAATTTCCAGCCATCATCGGGCCAGACGTTCGAAGTCGAGACGTTCGATTCCCATATCGGCTCGTTCGCGACGATCAGTGGATTGCCGGCCGGTCTCCAGGCCAACTACACCTCGACCGACCTTTTGCTGGTCAGCCAGGTCATCGGCATCACGGTGACACCGACCTTTGGACTGGTGACCACCGAAGCCGGCGGCACGACGAGCTTTTCAGTCGTGCTCGACGGAGCGCCGACGTCCGACGTCTTCATCGACATCGAATCGGACAACGAGGCGGAAGGCACGGTCTCGGTCAAGACCCTGCACTTTACGCCGCAGAACTGGAACGTACCGCAGATCGTCACGGTCACCGGCGTCGACGACGCTGTTCAGGACGGCGATGTCGTCTACCACGTCATTCTCAGGAAGGCGGTCTCAGGCGACCCCTCCTATAACGGCTTCGATCCGAGCGACGTCACGCTTACCAATCTCGACAATGACCATGCCGGTTTCACCGTCACGCCGGTATCCGGCCTGGTCACCACCGAATCCGGAGGACAGGCGTCCTACACGATCGCGTTGAGTTCGCAGCCAACTGCGAACGTGACCGTCAGCCTGACCTCCAGCGCACCGTCGGAAGGGACGGTGACACCGCTCAGCCTGACTTTCACGGCGCAGAACTGGAATCAGGCCCAGAGCGTGACCGTCACCGGGGTCGACGACCAACTGATCGATGGCGACGTCGCCCTACAAGATCCTGGGCACGGCGAGCAGCGCCGACCCGAACTATAACGGGGCCAGGCTGCCCGATGTCGGTGTCGTCAACCGCGACAACGATACGCGCGATTTGCAGATCGGCAATCTGGCGTTGGCGCCGACATCCGGTCTGCAGTCAGGCGGCGCGGTCCTCGTGACATGGACCGACACCAATGTCGGCAATCTCGCGACGTCAGGTTCATTCAACGATCTGATCGTGGTGAAAAATCTTGCGACGGGACAGACGCTGGTCAGCACCGCCGTCCCGTATGATCCGACCGCCATCGGCAACGGCAATATCGCCGGGGGGACGTCACGTCAGCGGCAATTCTCCTTCCAATTGCCCGACGGCACGGCCGGTGTGGGACAGATTCAGGTCACCGCGACCGTCAACTATCAACGGAGCGTGGTCGAGTCCGACGCGTCGGGCGCCAACAACACCGCCAGTGTGACGCAGACATCGGCCCTTGCACCTTATCCGGATCTGCAGGTCACCGGGCTTTCTCTGAGCGGCGTTTCGCTGCAGCCGCCTGCCGGTGTTTCGGATCTCTTCAACCACAACCTCATCGTGAACGGAAACGCCGAAGCGGGCAATGCGGGTAATCCGTTCCCGGGATGGACGGCGGCGGGCAACCCCGATCTGCTGCTCTATAGTTCGGGCACGCCTTCCGCGACGGACCCCGGGCCTGCCGATCGAGGCACCAATCTCTTTGGCGGAGGTGAAAACACCGCAAGCTCGTCACTGTCGCAAACCATCGACCTGACGTCCGCCAGTGCGACGATCGATGCGGGAATCGCACATTTTGCCTTGGGCGGCTATCTCGGCGGTTTCTCCAGCCAGGACGACGGCGCCGCGCTGACGGCTAAATTCCTGGCCGCCGACGGCACCGTCCTGGGTAGCACGACTATCGGGCCGGTGACGGCCGCCGATCGCGCCAATGCGACCGGTCTGCTGGCGCGAACCGCGACCGATCTCGTTCCGACCGGCGCGCGATCCGTCTTGATCACCCTGGCTATGGCGCGGGTAGCCGGCGGCGATGATGACGGCTACGCCGACGATCTATCCTTCTCCATGTACACCAATACCTCGACGTCTCGACGTCGGCGCTGCAGTCCGGCGATTCTCGTGGTCGTGAAGTGGAATGACGTCAACACCGGCAATGGCGCGACCGCCGCTACGTGGCAGGACCAGGTCGTCGTTCGCAACACCACGACTGGTCAGATCCTGATCAGCCAGAACATACCCTACGATCCTTCCTTTGCCGGCAACGGCAACCTCGAAGCCGGGTGGAACGCGAGCGCGCCAGATGGGCGTTCACGCTGCCCGACGGCGCCGCCGGGTGTCGGCAATATCGAAGTCACCGTCACCGCCGACGGTGGAAACAACTTGTTCGAGTTCAAACAGCAATGGGACCGCCGAGACCAACAACAGCGCCGTTTGCGACCGTCGCCTCCTCGGCGGCCGTCCTACCCGACCTCGTGGGTCAACAACATCAGCGTCGATCCACCGAGCGGCGTGACCATCGGGAAACCCGGTCACGATTCACTGGACCGACGACAACACCAGCACGCGGTCCACGCCGGTCGGCTGGACCGACAAGGTCGTGATTCAGAACACGACAACCGGCGAGACGCTCGCCACCTTGCTCGTTCCCTACGATCCCACCGCCGCCGGCAACGGCAGTATCGAAGCGGGCGGATCGCGGGCGCGGCAGGTGGGCTATCAATTGCCGGACGGCTTGCGTGGCATTGGTCAGATCACGGTGACAGTCACGGTCGACAGTGCGGAATGTCGTGGTCGAGAACAACTCGGCCGGCACGGCCGAGACCAATAATTCGGGCGTACTGACGTTTAATTCGATCAGCGCGCCTTACGCGGATCTGCAGGTCGCCAATATCAGCATCGATTCCCTCGGCCGGACTGAAGTCCGGAGGGACTTTTTGTCGTCAGCTGGGACGACAGCAATGTCGGCAACCAAGGCAACAAGTGTCGCTGGACCGACCTCGTCGTCATCAAGAATCTGACCACGGGCGAGATCCTGGCGACCGTCACCATGCCGTATGATCCGACTCAATCGGGGGCAATCGGGGCGGGCGCATCGCGAACGCGCAATACACCGGAAAATGCCGGACGGCACCCGCGGCATCGGCCAGATCAGGTCCACGATCACCACCGACAGCAACAATAATGTTTTCGAATACAACTCCGCCGGTACGGCGGAGACCAACAATATCGGCGTCGCCGCCGTAACCTTCCGCGATCGGTGCCTACGCCGACCTTCTGCCTGCCAACCTGTCGGTCGATGCGCCGGGCGGTCTGCAATCGGGCAGCAATATCGTGCTGCACTGGGATGAGCGCAACATCGGCAACGGCCCGACCAGCGGCTCCTGGTATGAGTTACGTCACGATCACGAATCTCACTACTGGCGAGGTGCTCGACACCATTCCCGTCGCCTACGCCGACTCGGCGAGTGGCAACGGGCCGATCTCGGCGGGGATCTGCGCTCGCGCCAGCTTAATTACACGCTGCCGGTCGGGCTCCGGTCGGGCTTCGCGGCACCGGCCAGATCCAGTTCACCGTCACCGCCGACGATTTCAACCAGCTATTCGAGTTCAACACGGCTGGTAGCGGCGGCAGCAGCACGGCGGAGAGCAACAATGTCGCGAGCGTGACGATCACGTCGCTGACGGCTCCCGCCCCCGACCTGCAGGTAGCCAATCTGGTGCTGACGCCGTCCTCCGGTCTCGAATCCGGCGATGGCGCGGTCCTGAACTGGGACGTTCAGAACACCGGCAACGCCGCGGTCTCCGGGGAGTTCTATTCCCATGTCGAATCCGCAACATCACGACCAATCAGGTCATCGCCTCGGGCGATGTGCCCTATGATCCGTCCGTCGCCGGTAACGGCTCGCTTGAAGCCGGCGGCAAACGGACCCAGCAATACAGTTTTGCGCTTCCGCAGGGCTCGCCCGGCGCGGGCCAGCTTTCGCTTACGGTAACGACCGATTTCTACAACCAGGTCGGTGAGTTCAATAAGGCAGGAGCGAACGGCTCCAGCACCGCCGAAAGCAACAATGCGGCCAGCATCACCGCCACTTCGGCGCTTGCCACCCTACGCGGATCTGGCGACTTCGGCGGTCACCGCCCCGAGCCTGACGGTGAGCGACCCTGCCTCTGTCACGATCGGATGGACGGTCACCAACATCGGTGCAGCAGCGACGACGGTCGGCAAACTGGACCGATACGATCATCGCCTCGTCCGATACCGACCCGGCCGATGGCACCGTCATCGGGCAGCTCAATCATCTTGGCGCGCTCGCGGCCGGGGCGACCTATCAGGCGAGCCTGTCGATCACGCTGCCGCCAGGCTATCAGACTCACTCGCATCTTTTCGTGCGCACCGACGCCACCGACGTCGTGTTCGAGAACGGTGTTGAGGCCAACAATTACGCCGAGGCATCGAACATGTTCGATGTGGTGCCCCGCGCCCTACGCGGATCTCGCGGTCTCGAATCTCATCGTTCCGCCGACTGGCGACAGCAGCCAGCCGTTCCAGGTTTCGTGGACCGTCACCAATCAATCGCCGCACGCCATCGGCACTACCGACAAAAGCGAGTGGAGCGACACCGTCGCGCTCGCGAGCGATGCCCAAGGCAAGAACATCGTTGCGACGCTAGGCTCATTCGATCACGTTGGCGCGCTTCAGATCGGCGGCAGCTACATTCGTACCGGCACCGGGATGATCCCGGACGGCCTGAGCGGCACATTCTATGTCCGTCGTCCGCACCGGAGGCCCGTCTGAGTTCATCTACACCGACAACGACGCCGTGGTGTCGGGGCCGGTCACGATCAAACTGACGCCGGCGCCCGATCTGGTGCCGGGCACGGTGGTGGCCACCACGCCGGGGTCGACCGCCAAAGTCACCACGGCCAATGCCGGCGACACGATCGATGTTACCTGGTCCGTGCAGAACGCCGGTGGCGGCCCGACCGACGGTACCTGGTACGATCATATTTTCCTCAAGGAAGTCGGCGGCGCCAATCGTACGCTCGATCTCGGGTTCTTCGACTACACCGGGCCGCTTGGTGCGGGCTTGTCCTACACCCGAACCGAACTGGTGCAGATGCCGACCGATGTGGCCGGCGTATTCCAGTTGATGATCGGCACCAACGCCGGGCTGTTCCCGATCTATGAAGGCGGGCGCGACCGGCAACAATACGTTAGCCGATGCGGACACGCTGACCCTGGTGGTGCCGCCCAATCCCGATCTTCAGGTGTTCTCCATCGACAGCGCGCCGGCGACCGCGAACGCGGGCGGCACCGTCGCTCTCGATTTCACGATCATCAACCAGGGCATAGTCGAGGCGAAGGGCCACTGGACCGACAACGTCTATATTTCGCTGGTCGATCACCTCGACGGCAGCGCCATCCTCATCGGGTCGTTCGACAATCAGGCGGCACTGGCGCCGGGCGAGAAGTACCAGACCTCCACCGGCAACATGATCGTTCCGAAGCGTCTCGGCGGTCAGGCGTACCTGATCGTCGATACCATGCCAGCGGCGCGGTCGACGAATCTCCCAATGCCGGCAACAACGTCTTGGTACGGCCGATCACGATCGAAGCGGAGCCGCCGGCGGATCTGGTCACCAGCGATGTGACAGCGCCGGATCAGGCGTTCGACGGGACGTCCATCACTGTCTCCTATCACGTCGACAATCTCGGTCTCGAGCCGACCGATCAGACCAACTGGACCGACGAGATCTGGCTGACCCGCGACAAGACCCGTCCGAACGTCACCAAGGGCGACGTGCTGCTCGCCACGATCGGTCACTCGGGCATCATCGGCAACGATCCCAGCGTGATCACCTTGCCGACCGGCTATGACGTCACCGACACAGTGACGTTGCCTGATCACATCTCCGGCCAGTTCTACGTCACCCGCGTGGTCCGATGCTTTCGACGTGGTGTACAAGAGCACCCAGGACATCAACATCAATCCGGACGATCCGAACCGGTCCAACAACGACAACTACAAAGCCCGTCCGATCACGGTGCTGCTGACTCCGCCGCCCGATCTGGTGGTCACGGCGGTCGCGCCCCAGGCGACGGGGATCGGCGGCGACAGTTTCACGGTGAGCTGGACCGTTCAGAACCAGGGCAGCAACCCGACCGAGATCAACCAGCTCTTCGACCAGGTCTACCTGTCCGATACGCCGAACTTCGTGCCGCCCGATTCTGGAGACGTTGGCAATCAGTGGTTTCTCGGCACGGTCGAGCACGATGGTATCGTCAATCCTAGCGGCAGCTACACCAACCAGGCAACCTTCAACCTGGCGCCGGAAATTTCCGGAAAGTATGTGATCGTCGTTGCCAACACCGGCACCGATCTGGTGGCCCCTACCTGGGGAGGGCCAATACACCAACAACAACATCGGCGTTGGCACCACCCGCGTGACTCCGCGTCCGGTTGCCGATCTGCGCGTCACGTCCGTGACCGCGCCTGCCACCAACTATTCCGGCGAAATGACGACGGTGAGCTGGACGGGTGCAGAATTTCGGCGCCGACGCCTGGTCGGGTACCCGCTATTGGAACGACGACGTCTACTTGTCGCGCTATTCGACCTTCGACTTCAGCACCTCGACTTTTATCGGGGAATACGTTCACAGCAACGATCAGGCGCTGACAACTGGCGCCAGCTACGCGCAGACGGCAACCTTCGCTTTGCCAAAGGGGATTGGCGGGACCGTCGCGGATCCGCAGCCGTACTATGTCTACGTCATCACCAATGCGAAGGGAGGACGTGTCGGCGCACACGCGCGACAACGATACCGGGTACCAGTCGTTCACGACTCGTGGCTACGAAAACAACACCAACAATCTCGGCTCCAGTGTCCTGCCGGTCGTCTACCGCGAGCCCGACCTGCAGGTCACCAATCTCGTCGTCCCGAGCGTCGCGCCGCTGTCAGGCACGATCATTCCGATCACCTGGACCGTCACCAATCTCGGCAAATCGCGACACGCGGGAAGGCCGCTGGACCGATCGCGTATTCCTCTCGCTCGATCCGTCGCTCGATCCGAGCGATATCGAACTTGGCGAACTCACCCACACCAGCATTCTGGCCACCGGTTCGAGCTACACAGCATCGGTCAACGCGAGATTGCCCGACGGAATAGGAGGGAAATTTCTACATCCTGGTTTTCACCGACAGCCTGGCTGTCGGCGTTTCCGATGTGTCCAACCCCGCCGGTTCTGTTGCGAATCTTCACGTCCTCGGCGGGATGGGAGCAGTTCCCGAATTCCAGGGCGAAGGCAACAACATCACGTCGGCTTCATGCCGATCTCGATGGCGCCGCCGCCCGATCTGCAGGTGACGTCGGTCGTCGCCCAGGGACCGGACCCGATTCAACTCGACCACGTCCTCACCGGTCAGACCTTCACGGTGACCTACACGGTGACGAATACCGGTGCGGGTGCAGTGCCGGATCGTCAGGCCAAGTGGGACGACTACATCTATATTTCGCGGGACCAGTTCCTGAGCGATGCCGACATCTACCTCGGGAGCGAGGAGCACAACGGCGGTCTGGCCGCTGGCGCAAGCTACCAGAATTCGCTGTCCTTCAAGGCGCCGAAGAATCTCACGGGTCCCTGGTATATATTCGTTCTCACCGATCCGCCGACGTCAACATCGCCGGCCACGGGCGTGGTGTTCGAGGCCAGCGAGACCAACAACGCCACCTCGACGGCAACTCCTCTGCTGATCGATCAGCCACCGCCCTCCGACCTCGTCGTCGATTCAATCACGATTCCGAACGCGGCAATGTCCGGCGGACACCGTCCAGCTGAGCTGGACGGTCGACAATGTCGGCGTCAACGCGGCGAGCGGAACGTGGCGCGATGTTGCCTACCTGTCCAGCGACAACATCTGGGACATCGGCGACAAACCCATCGGCTCCTTTGATTTCACCGGCACCTTGCTGCCGGGCGGCTCCTATACCACGCCGCAGCTCAGTTTCTCGCTGCCGGCCGGCGACGCCGGGCACGTACCGGATCATCGTCCGCACCGATATTTTCGACGACATCGTTGAATCGCAATCGTCGAACAACACGACGACGTCGGCGAGCGTGTTGCAGGTGACGGTCCCCGAACCTGCATCTCGACGTGCCGCTCGACACCACACTCAGTACCGGTCAGGATCGGCTATTCCAGGTCACGGTAACTCAAGGCCAGACCCTGGAGGTCGACCTGACGGGCTCGGACCCCCAGCGCGGCAATACATTGTTCCTGCGCTACGGCGCGTTGCCGAGCGGCTCGACCTACGACGCATCCTATCCGGGTGCGGTGCAGGCAAGCCAATATGCGGTGATTCCATCGACGACCATCGGCACGTATTACATCCTGGTTCATGGCCAGTCCGAACCGGGTCCCGGCACGCGGGTGACGCTGCTCGCCCATCTTCTGCCGTTTGAAATCACGGACGTTGCGCCCGATGAGGGCGGCGACAGCCGTTACGTCACGACCACAATCCTCGGCGCGGAGTTCGATCCGCAGGCGATCGTCAAGCTGGTCAGGCCCGCTTCGCCGAATATGAGCCGGTCAGCTACGAGGTCATCGATCCCACGAAGATCATTGCGGTCTTCGATCTGCGCAACGCGCCTCATGGACTTTACGACGTCGAAGTCATCAATCCGGACGGCAACATCGCGATCGCGCCGTACCGGTATCTCGTCGAGGATGCGCTACCAGCGGATGTGAGCGTCGCGCTCGGCGGACCGCGCGTCGTGTGGGCGGGAGAAAGCGGTCTTTATGGCTTCACGCTGACGAGCCAGACCAATGTCGACATTCCCTATGTCGAATTCCAGTATGGTGTTCCGGGAACGCCCTTGAACGAAGGCGTGCCGTATCTCGGCGTGACAACCAATGTCACGGGTGCGCCCGGCAATCGCCGACGTACCATGGGCGAGCGTCATTCCGATCGCCGACGCGAACGGTCAATCGCTTACGACCGGCTATGCCTACGATCTGGCTGATCGCGCCAACACGACCTTCAGCTTCCTGGTTCAGACCTATCCCAACGGATTGCCGCCGGGCAATCAGACCGAACAGCCAGGCGTGACCGCGTTTGCTTTCAACATCATGGCCGCGGCAACGGCCCTGACGCCGGATGAATATGTCGCGCAACAGAAGCAGTTTGCGGCAACGCTGCGCACCAGCATCCTTAACGATCCAACGGCATCGTCCGCCGCTGCAGAACCTCGCGGCGGACGCGAATTCGTGGACCGACCTTTATCTGACGGCGCTGACGCAGGCAGGCCTGCTGCGGCCTGTCGATCAGCCGCCCGAGATCCACGACAATCCCGTGCTGGTCAGCCTTCAGGCCACTCTGGCTGCCGGCATTCTGGCGGGACCGGCCGGCAAGCAGATCATCACCAACGGGAATCTGCTCCAGTTCTTCGACCAGGTGCGGCAATGGTACGGCGACGATCCGACCAAGACGACGCCTTACGCAGTCACCCGTCAAGGAAGATACGGTCAGTCCGCACGAACCCACGAGCTATGTAAGCTTCGATCCCGCCCCCGCGAGCGACTTCAATCTGAACGCGGCTTCGCCGACACATTATGAAGCGAACTATGTCTATGTGCCGTGGGCGAACAACTGGGACTTCCCGGAGACCGGACATGTCGACGACCAGACGCATCCGGAGAACCAGAATTTCCTTAACGTCGCGCTGCCGAATTTCTCGTCTTTCTATAGCGCGACCGGACGCACGGACAGGCTCTGATCAACGGTCCATTGGCTTACGGCCAGGATCAGTTCGTTCCGCAGGGAACGGCCGAGCCTTATACGATCCAGTTCCAGAATGCGTCGCATGCTTCGTCGACGGTCGGCGAAATCCGCATCGTCAGCCAGCTCGATCCGAATTTTGATCCCCGATCGTTCCGGCTCGGCGACCTTCAGATCGGCGACATTCAGGTCCATCTCCCGAACTCCGTTGGCTCCTTCCAGGGCGACTTCGACTTCACCCAAAGCAAGGGCTTCATCCTGCGCGTCAGCGCTGGCATCGACGTCAATTCCAACACCCTGACCTGGCTGCTTCAAGCCATCGATCCACTCACCGGCGAAGTTATCCAGGATCCGACCAAAGGTCTGCTGCCGCCTGACGACGCCCAGGGCGATGGCCGTGGATTTGTTAGCTATAGCGTGACGCCGAAAGCGGATCTCGCCACCGGCACGCAACTGAGTGCGCAGGCGCGCGTGCTGTTCAACACGACCGCGCCAATGGATACCCCCGCAACTCACCTTTACCCTTGATGGCCCAGGCGCCGGTCACCACGCTGACGGTGACGCCCGTGGTGCAGGGTGGTTCCGATTATCAGGTGCAATGGACTTCGCAGGATGATGCCGGCGGCAGCGGCGTCAAGAACGTCACGGTCTACGTGTCGGCCGACGGTGGTGATTACAGCGTCTGGCTCAATCAGACGACCGCGACGTCGGGCATTTACAACGGTCTGGCGGGACATACTTACAAGTTTGTGGCGCTGGCCACCGACAATGCCGGCAATCACGAGCAGGCATCGTCCCGGTACGGCTCTGCCGAGCGACGATTCCGCGACCAATCTGGGTGCCACGCCGACCCTGGCCGGAACGAGCCCGGATCTCGGCACGCCGCCGGCGCCATCTTCGCAACAATCGACCAATGCGCTGTTCGTCCAGGCCGAACAGGGTGGTCCCCCTCCAGCGTCGACCAGACGCGCGAATCCGAATTCCAAACGGTTCTGGCGCCCTTTACGGGCCAGGCTTTCGCGACTGGCATCGCTCAAAGCGGCGCGGGAATCGGCCCGATGGCATTGCTGGTCATGCCGGATGGGTCCGTTCTGGTCAGTGGCGGCGCATCGCGCAATGAACTGTTCAAGTTCAGCAGCGAAGGCGGACAGGCCGGAACGCCACTCGCCACCTTGCCGGAGCCGATCTATGACCTGGTACTCGATACGGTACGCAACGTTATCTGGGCGGCCACCGGCGGCGGGCCGCTGTATGAACTCGACGCCGGCACCGGCGCGATACTGGGGCAATTCGGCGACTCCCTGACGCAGGGCCTGGCGATCCAGCCGGGCACGGGTTTGATTTACGTCTCGTCCGGCAACGGCATCGAAATATTCGATCCAACGACGGACAAGTTCAGCCACTTCAGCGACATCAGGGTTGGCAGTCTCGCCTTTGCTCCCGACGGCACGTTGTGGGCCGTAACCTGGCCGCATAATCAGGGGCAGGTGATCGCCTTCACCGGAACGCCGCTCAAGCCGCAGCTGATGCTGTCGTTCGATGACGACGTGAACTCGATTGCGTTTGGTTTGCCGGGCTCCTCCCTCGCCGGCCTGCTTTTCGTTTCCCATACCGACGGATCTTCGCCGGGCGCCGGTACCGTACTTTCGATGGTCGATCTCGCGACCATGAGGGTGGTGGATGTCGCGACCGGGGGCACCCGTGACGACATCGTGCGCACCAGCGCGAACGGGCGGATCTTCCTGAGCCAGTCGCATCAAGTCGATGTCCTCGGCCCGGTGCGCGCGCCCCATGTGGCGAGCACCAATCCTCCACCGGACGCCTTTGTGTCGCTGCCATTCGCCAGCATCACGGTCACCTTCGACGATGACATGCTGGCGGATTCAGCGGCCGATCCGCGCTCCGTTCTCGATCCCGACAATTACGACCTGCGCAGCGATGCGGGCGCCGTCATTCCGATTCAGTCGATCGCCTACGACAAAACCTCGCGCACGGCGGGTTTTGAACTTTGCGCCGCTCTATGCCGACCATTTCCAGCTCAAGGTCTTGACGGGCGTCCAGAGTGTCGCGGCCTCGGGTTGGCCGAGCAATACACCACCGGCTTCACCGTTGTGAGCGACGTGACGTCGGTGCTCAACATACAATTCTCCCTGGCCCGCAGCGATCGCGATACCGGGACGGTCCTCGTTCGACGTCGAGGTGACGAACACCAGTTCACACAATCTGTTGCTGCCTCTCGTCTTGCAGCTGACGCCGGACCCAGCACTTCGACGGAGAAACCCGTCGGTGCCGTCGGACGCGCCGCGGATGGTTCCTGGTTGATCGACCTCAGCTCAAGCCTGCCCGGCGAGCGGCATTCTGCTGGCCGGACAATCGACGACAGGCAGAACCGTCACGGTCGCCACACCCAATCGCCGGCCGCTGGACGTTCGATCCGAGCGTCAGCGGCGTGCTGGTCGGCAATGCGCCACCGGTGTTTCTCACCTATCCGGTGATGTCGGCCGCGTCGGGACAGGCCTACACTTACCAGGCTTCCGCTTTCGATCCCCAACGGCGATCCCCTCTCATACCTGCTGGTGAAAGGCCCTGCAGGAATGACGGTCGATGCCGCGACAGGCCTTGTGTCGTGGATGCCAACGCCGACCAGTTCGGCACGAACGACTGTCGCGTTGCAGGTCTACGACGCCGGCGGAGCCTACGACACCCAGGACCTTCACGATCATCGTCGCTGGCGTCAACAGCGCGCCGGTCCTGGCGCCGCTTGCTACCGAGATCGATGGCAAGGAAAACCAGGCTCTGAAGATTCCGGTCAAGGCTACGGATGTCGATGGCGACAAGCTGATCTACTGGGCAAACAACCTGCCGCCTGGCGCGACATTCGATGCGCAACAGCTGGCCTTGATATGGACGCCGGGTTTCCAGTCTGCCGGCACCTATACCAACGTGACATTCGTGGTCAGCGACGGCTTGCACGAGGTGAGCGAGGCCACGACGATCGTGATCGCGCCGACCCCGCAGCCCCCGACGTTTATCAAGCCTTCCGACTTTACCGCCGGCGAAGGTGACACGATCCGGATCGCATTGCAGGCCAGCGACCCCCACGGCGCCACGCTCACTTACGCCAGTGACCTGTTGCCTCCGGGCGGGTTCCTCGACGAGAAAACCGGTATATTTACCTGGACGCCCGACTATACCCAGCACGGGGTCTACGTCGTGCCGTTCACGGTCAGCAACGGCGAGGCGAGCACAACGCAGACCGTCACGAATCGCGGTCACCAATGTCAACGCTCCACCGGTGTTCCAGAACCTGAATCTGTTCCAGGGTCCGGAGGACAAAATATCCAATTCCGCGTCCAAGCCTTCGATCCCGACAATCCGACTTTCACGCCGCCTGATCGTGCCTCGGACGGCACTCTGGTGCACAGCGACCTCAACATTCCAACGGTTACGTACACACTCAACGGCATGCCGCAGAGCGCGACGTTCGATCCGGATACGCTGATGTTCAGCTGGACGCCGGGCTTCGGCGATGCCGGACAGCATGTCGTTACCATTACCGCGACCGACGATGGGGATGGCACCGGGCACCCGCTGAGCGTGACCCAGTCGCGTGCTGCTCTCGGTGATCAACGTCAATCGTGCGCCGCAAGTGACCCCGATCATCAGGCCAGAGCGTCGATCACGACGCGGTGCTGCAGGTGCCGGTGTCGGCGGTCGATCCCGATGGCGATCCGCTGAAGCTTTCGATCGTCGGCTTGCCCCGCATTCGGCAAGTTTGTCGACAATGGCGACGGCACCGCTGCATTCACATTCACGCCCACGTCGGACGATCGCGGAAACTACACCATCTCGCTGACCGCAAACCGACGACGGCGATGGCAATGGTACTGGCGCGGTGCTGTCCAACACCCAGTCCTTTGTCGTCACCGTCAATGCGCCGGACCGACCGCCGCATATCGTGCCGATCGGTGACAAGGTCGCGGTCGCAGGCCAGCCGTTCCAACTCGTGATCAAGGCGACGGACGCCGACCAGGACCCGTTGAATTTCAGCGCGATCGGGCTGCCGCCCAATGCCACCTTGACGACCAACGGGATTTACGGCCAGCGGGTGCTGAGCTGGACCCCGACGTCCGCCGATGTCGGCAAATACGGCATCCTCGTCTCCGTGACCGACAGCGGCGACGGCAATCCGGTCAACGCGCTTGGCGACCAGCAACTCTTCACGATCAACGTTCGCACCAGCAATCAGGCTCCGGTGTGGGTTGTCGGGCGGCGACCAGACGGTCACCACGAACCAGACCTTGTCCGTGCAACTGAAAGCCGTCGATCCGGACGGCGATACCGTGACATATTCGGCAGCGAATCTGCCGGTCGGCGCAAAGCTTGATCCGGTCTCCGGCTTGCTGACATGGGCGCCGGGCCTGGTTCAGGTCGGAAAATACGCCGGCATCGTGCTTTCAGCCACTGACGGCAGCCTGACCACAACGCAGACGGTGGCGATCACCGTGATCGCGGCGAATGAAGCACCGCAGTTCATTCCGTTGCAGACGCAGTCTGGTCGCGAGGGAACCCAGCTCCAGTTCGTGATCTCGGCCGAAGATCCCAACAACGATCCGCTCACCTATAGCATTACGTCGGGGGTTGCCAGCCGGGGCGACCTTCGATCCGGCTACCGCGAAGCTGGTGTGGACGCCGGGCTACGAACAGGCCGGCGATTATGTGCTGAAGTTCGGCGTCGCCGACCCTTCGGGTTTGACCGATAGCCTTACCACCAACATCCATATCGACAACGTCGACCGCGCCCCGGCCTTGCAGGTGACGGACCACGGCGTCGTGGTGGGCCAGCCCTTCAGTCTTCAACTGGTCGCCACTGATCCCGATCTCAACACCACGCTTGCCTATGCGGCGAACGGCCTGCCGCCCGGAGCGGCGCTGGATCCGAATACCGGGCTGCTGACCTGGACGCCTGGGCCGACCCAGACCGGCGATTACGCCGTTCAGTTCTCGGTGTCGGACGGTGAACTCAGCGTTTCGCACGTCGCGACGCTGCGCGCGACGCTCAATCCGGTATCGCCGCAAGTCGTCATCGAACTCACGCCGAGCTTCCCCGGTGTGCCCGAGTCGCCTGTTATCGTGCACGTCGCGGCCAGCAGCATGGCGCCGATCGAGGGGCTTACCTTGTCGGTCAACGGCCAGGCACTGACCCTCGACAGTCACGGCCGCGCCACATATGTCCCGCAATCGCCCGGCTTGTTCTCGGTCGTGGCGACAGCGACCGATGGCGACGGATTGACCGGCACAGCCACGACGCTGCTGAAGGTTCGCGATCCCAACGACCAGACGGCGCCGTCGTCCTCGCTGGACAATCTTCCCAACCATACGCTGTTGACGGCAGCCATGGATGTGCAGGCCACGGTCAGCGACAGCAACCTCGATTCCTGGGTGCTCGAGCAGGCGCTCGTGGGATCCAGCGATTTCACGACGCTTGCGAGCGGCAATGCGACCGTGAGTGGCACGATCTATCATTTCGATCCGGCTGCGCTGAGGAACGGTGCTTATGAGCTGCGGTTGACGGCCACCGATATCAGCGGCCGCAGTACGGTCGCCCAGACTATCGTGGAAGCCGACACCGCGGCGAAACCATCGGCCTATGTGCAGAATTTCACGGATTTGTCGGTGGTGTTGGGCGGTACGACGGTCAATCTGGTGCGCTCTTATGCGTCGATTGACCAGGATGTCTCCGGCTCGTTTGGCTACGGCTGGCGACTGGCCAATATCGACACCGACATCCAGAGCAGCATTCCGCTGACCGGGCGCGAGAACCTCGGAACTTACAATCCGTTTGTCGACGGTACGCGGGTCTACCTGACGCTTCCTGACGGACAGCGCGTCGGTTTCACCTTCACGCCGGAGAAGCACGTGCAGTCCGGTGTGACCTACTACACGCCCGAATTCGTGGCCGATCCCGGCGTCGACTATCGTCTCGACGCGGCATCGGTGCTGCTGAGCAAGGGCCCGAACGGCTATTATGAATTGCAGACGGCGCGCCCCTACAATCCGGCGAGCGGTGCTTTTGGCGGCGCGGACTACACGCTGACGGCGGCGGACGGCACGGTTTACGATCTGAGCACCGCGCGCGGCGTACTGGATGAGACCACACCGAACGGCAACAAGCTCTATTTCAGCGATGGCGGCATCGTTAGCTCGAACGGCGACTCCGTGCAGTTCGTCAAGGACGCGGCGGGCCGGCTCACTTCCATTATCGCCTCCGATGGCACGCGCGTCATCTACAGCTATGATAGCGCCGGCAATCTCGTCTCGGTGCACAACACCGACACGGGAGACAGCGCCCGTTACGGTTACGCCGTCGATGATCCACACTTGTTGACGGTGGTGACGTCGCCGAGGGGCCAGCCTGGCAACGTCATCAATTACGGTTCGACCGCACAGAGCGCGCTGCTCAGCGCGAATCTCGGCGGCGCCGGCGATTTCGGCGCCAACGTCTATCAGGGCTCACTGGCCGCGGGAAAAACCGACTATCTGGCCTTCAATCTGCGGCCTTCGGAACTGGAGTCGACAGCGAGCGGCGATGTGCTGCTGGGCGTGCAGGTGACGGCTGCAAATGGCAGCGCCCTGCAACCTGGCGTTCCGATCATCGCGGGGCTGACGCCGCTGCTCCAGCGCAGCGGCAATGGCACATCATTCGCCTTGTTCGCGGTCAGTCGTGAGGGGCTGGAGCAGATTCGTATCGCCGGCTCCGACGCCACGACCGCCGGAGATTATTCGGTCCAGCTGTTCGTGGTCGGTGACGTCAATCAGAACGGCGTTGTGGACGGTAACGACAGCGCATTGCTGAACCAGGCGCTGGGCAGTTCGGTCGGTCAGCCCGGTTACATCGCCGGCGCCGACGCCAACCGCGACGGCGTGGTCAATGCCGCCGACGCCCAGTTGCTTGGCAACAATTACGGCTTCGTCGCCGCTCCGCCTCCGGTCGCCCAGGACAAGGAGCTGCTGACCCATATCGATCTTCCGCTCTCCCTGGATCTGGACTCGATCGCGAGCGATCCGGAAGGAGACCCGCTGTTCTACAAGCTGCGGGATCGCTGAACGGCACCGCGACGCTCAATTCCGACGGCCATACCGTGACGTTCGTTCCGGGGGCCGGCTTCTCCGGACAGGCCGATTTCGAATTCCAGGCTGATGACGGGTTCAACAAATCGGCGATCGCGACCGTTAAGGTCGATGTCAGCTCGGCGGCGCTCGTCACTCTCAACTTTGAAAATCGCGAGCCGCGCCTCGGTGTCGGCGGCACCCAGAACATGGTGCTGGTCGGCGATTTCGAGGATCAGCAGGATGTGGTGCTGCCGTCGTCCTATATCTCGTTCCAGACACTCGATTCGTCGGTCGCGCTGGTCTCCGCCACGGGCCAGCTTCAGGGTCTTCACGACGGCACCACCGTGTTGCTGGCGTCGAGCCATGGCGTAGTCGCGGCAACGGCTGTGACCGTCGGCGTTCCGGCTGATGCGCTTGGCCTGCGCCTCTACAATCAGGGGATCGATCTCTATCCGCTCGCCGTGTCGCTCAGCAGCAATGGCGGCACCCGCCAGCTGGATGTGCATCCGGGCAACGATCCGCAGCTGACGACCGATCTGGCGCCGGCTTCGGCCGGCACCCTGTACTTTGTCGACAAGCAAGGCGTGGTGTCGGTCAGTGCCGATGGCCTGATGACCGCGATTGCTCCGGGCACAGCCACGGTCACCATCATCAATGGTGCGGCTGAAGTCGTCGTCCCGGTCAAGGTGCAGGTGCCGCAGCTTGGTAATGTCGCCGTCGGCGCCGATGGCGCCGTCGTGCAGGGGAGCGACGGCTCGACCGTCGCCGTGCCGCCAGGCGATCTGACGGGCACCACGACGGTCAGCATCACACCTGCCGGTCCAGCCGATTTGCCGCAAGCGCTGCCGGATGGGTTCCATTACGCCGCAGCCTTCAACCTCAATGTCGGCCCGGATCCGTTGAATGTGCCGGTTCAATTGGCGATCAAGGTCGATCCGTCCATTGCGCCCGGCACCAAGGTCTACTTCTTCCAGGCCGGCGATTATCTCAATTCGGACGGCACCACCCGGCCGATCTGGTGGCAGGTCGAGAACGGGATTGTCGGCGCGGACGGTTACGCGCACACGAATTCGCCGCCGTATAACGGCGTGACGGGCCAGTCGCTCTATATGGTGGCCTACGGGAGTTCCACTCTCGGCACAGTGCAGCTCACGCAGGCGCTCGCAAGCCAGACGGCATTCACGGTCGCGATCGCGTCCGCCGCAGCCGGTGGCTTCATGGGCGTGCTTGGCGTTTCCACCGCGATCGGCGTGATGGCGACAATAGCTGTTCCCTCCGCCCCGACGCCGCAGCCATTCTTGATCCAGGTGATCCCGCAAGAAGGACTGCCGGTCACGACGACGTCGAATTTCCAGGTCGATCCGGACGCCGTCAATGAATTCCAGACCAACGTTCAGGCACCTCCGACGCTGTCGCCGAACGCACCGGAAATCACCGGTGCCAGCGTGGCCTTCGCCGTCGATCCGACGACCAGTCAGATCAGCCCGGAGGTTGTGCTCACAGGTAGCCAGTTCGTCGGCGACGGGCAGTCACCCCAGGACCTCACCGTCACCTTCACCATGCCGGGCAATCCCGGTATCGAGATCAACGAGATCCCGAAGGCGAGCAGCACTGGCACCGAGCTGCATGTCGCGGTCCCCGACACAATTACGCTCGGGATCGCCCAGATCACCATCACGCGGCCCGACGAGGTGCCGGTGTTCAAGAACGGCAAGGTGACCTCGGAAACCAAGCCCAACATCAGCAACGTGGCGAAGGTGAACCCCAACGGCACCTATGTGTTCGTGACATTGCCGGAGGCGGAGTCGACCCCGAACGGTCTCGAGGGCGATCTCGGCGTCATCGATGGCGATCCGAGCAGCAGCACGTTCGGTCAGTTGGTCGCCAAGATTCCGCTGGAGAAGGCTTCGGATACGCCTTATCCGCGCGATGTTGCGGTGACGCCGGACAATTCGCGGGCTTATGTGACGCTGCTGGGCTCCGGGCGCGTCGCCGTCGTCGACACGGTCACCTTGCAGGAGATCGATGTCGGCAGCAGTCGGCCGCCGCTCGTGATCAAGCCACATGCCATTGCGGCCCCGAACGGGGTGGCCGTCGATCCGCAACTGCACAACGCCGTGCTAACCAGCCCCATTGATCTGCTGGGTACGGTCAATGTCAGCAATCTTGAGAAATGGACGCTCGAGCTTGCGCCGCTCAACGGTGGCGCCAGCATCCTGGTGACCAGCGGAACCAGCAAGGTGTCGAGCGATGCCTTGGCGAAGCAGTTCGACCCTTCTCTCTATCCGACTGGCTTCTATCGGGTGGTGTTGACCGCAACGGACAGCAACGGCACCACCTACAAGGACGACAGCGCGTATGTCGACCTCGAAGCGAACCCGACATACAAGGAAATCCGCATGCCGTTCGGGGCGCAGCCCTACGGCATCGCGATCGACCCGGCCGGCAAATACGCCTATGTCGCCGCTCACAATCCCTATCTGATCGAGGGGATCGCCTCGTCCTACATCTTCCAGATCGACATCGATCCGGCGTCACCGACCTACAATCAGGTGGTCCGCAACATCGCGGTCGGCAGCGTCGCGCTGAGCGGGGTCGATCAGGCGAGCCAGGACATCTTCGCGCAAAGTTCCGTCGCGCCGTCCGGCTTCAGGAACTTGACGGTTTCAAGTGACGGCCTGCACGTCTTCGCCACCGCACCGAACGAGCATCCCGATCCGAACGCGGCCAACAACTTTACCGATCTTCCAGGCAATCTGATCGACATCGATCTCACGCAAACCTTTGCGACGGGCGCAAAGCCCAAGATCACGGTCATTCCAGGTGCATCGGGGACTTATGGCGTGGTGACGGCTCCCCCGGGTTCTGGATCGGATGTCGGCTTCACCAATTCCGGATCGGATGGGGCTGCCGTATTCGTCACCCATTTGGCGTCGGGTCAGAAGGTGACAATTCCGTTCGACCTTGACAAATATACGACAGCGGGCAATTCGCAGCTTTCGGTGCACAATGCCGGTGGAATTGTTTTCGCCAGTTATAACGGCATCGACTTTGCGCTGGTCGCCGGGCGAGCGGATCAAGTCACCTCGGTTTTCGGCGGCGGCTTCAATGGCTCCGACCTCAATGCGACTGGCGATGACGGTTTCCTCGATCAAACGGCCAATCCGCTGTATGAAGACGGAAACATCGGCATCATCGTCAATCCCTTCAGCACCAGTCCGCAGCTCGTCGCCGCGACGCGGCCGATTCCGTTCGGCTTCCCGGTCGACCTGGCGATATCCGATGACGGACGCTATCTGTATGTGAGCTATCAGGGGCTGCCCACCACCGGCGGCGAAGGCGGTGTTCTCGTCTATGACGTTCAGCAGATGCTGAAGGTCGTCGTGGATACGATCAATGCCGACCACGCGTCTCTCCTGCGCAAGTTCGCCGTCGACGACCTTCCACTGAGCGCGAACAACGCCCGCCAGCCCAATCCGCTGATCGATATCAAGGCGGATTATCTGTACCAGGTCGTCAATGGTCAGGGCACGTTCGGCGTTCCGCAAGGCAGTACGCGTGGACCGATTGCCACTGGCGGCTTCCCCGGTGGAATTGCGACCGAGCACAGCCCGACCCCCAATCCTGTGGTCTACAAACAGGTGGCCGACGATGCTGCGGGCAACGCCAATTTGCTGCCCGGGCTTAACCTGGCACCGACGACCAACATCGAGATTCCCGCAACCCGGGTCGACGAACTTGACGACGAGGTCGTCAACGAGAACGGCGGCTTTATCTTCTCGCTGGACATCAAGTCGAAAGTCACCCTGCTGATCGACGGCAAGGTTGCGACCAATGTCAGCGATGCGTCGAATCCCGGCAACGTGATCCTGAATTTCGAGGACGTGGTCCTCGACGCCGGCGTCTACGACAAGCTGATCGATCCGGTTGCGAACCTCGATCCTTCTCTCAAAAATCACGCCTACGTGTTGACGGTGACCGCCTATAATGCGAGCGCTCCGAACGCGCCGGGCAAGTCGGTCGTACTCAAGGGCCTCATCGTCGATCAACTGGACGAAGATCTGGCGCTGCCGCCCGGTCACCAAATGGTCGATGGCGTCGATCTATGGGACGGCCATCTGGTCGTGTCCGAAGACGACGTCACCATTCCCGGCAATGGCGGCCTCAGCCTCGACTTCGGCCGAACCTACAGCAGCCAGGGTGACGTTTCGGGCGGCCCGCTCGGCGCTGGCTGGAGCGATACCTACAGCGCCGGGCTCGTCATCGACGACAAGGGCATGATCACGGTCACCGCCAACGGCACCGGTGGCACCTTTGGCGCAACGGGGCATACCGATGCTGCACTCGCGGCGATCTACAACGTGCCGTCAGATCTGGCGGCCACGGCGCTCTTCTTCGACCCGCAACCCGGCTACCACACGGTCCTTGTCCAGCCTGACAAGAACAAGGAGGCGTACGACTTCTACACGGCCGCACATGTCCGCTACCACTTCCAGCTCGATCCCGATCTCGCCCCTTACGGCAAGACGTTTGTGTTGCAGTACATCGAAGACGTCGATGGCAACCGGATCGACCTGTACTATACCAATGACGCGACCATCGATCCCCGCGTCAACGATCTGGCGCCGGAGCTTCGCAACAAGCTTGACGACGATCCGACGACGCTCGATGTCGTCAAGGATAGTGCCGATCGCGCATTCGTCTTCACTTACCAGAACATTTTCGGCTCAAACCGCATCGTTGAGCTGCAAGGGTATGATCCGGCCAGTCCGAACCATGACCTTGAAGGTCTGGATATCAAGTACAATTACGATGACGGCTACGGCAACCTGACAAGCGTCGTCCGTCAGCCCACGCTCGCCGACAAGAGCGACCTGTATGCCGAGTCATATACCTACACGCCGGGAGACGAGCGCCTCAGCCACAACATGTTGTCTCACACCATTCCGAGCAACAGCAGCGCGTTCCCCGAAGGCGAAACCACGACCTACGAATATTATGCGGGTTCGGGCTCCGGCGACCTTCCGACACCCGGTTCGAGCCCGCAGATCGATAAGTATTTCGAGAGCCTGAACGTCGCGGGCGAGCGTATCCTCGCCGTACATATGCCCGGCGGTGCTACCGGGACGTCCGATGAATCGGTGGTCAAGTTCCAGTACGATTTCGGCGGCAAGACGAGAACAGTATCGGATCCGCGGCCGGACGTGGCTCCCACCGTGTATACGCTCAACGAATATGGCTCGGTGACAAAGGTTGAGGCACCGGACGGACTGACCACCACCATGGTTTGGGCGACGCCCACGACGCCTCATCCCGAAGCCTTTGTCGATGGCGGCAAGCAGGGCAAGGATATCGTTCTCGTCTCGGAAACCGATGCGCTGGGTCGAACCACGACGTTCAAGTACGACAATCTCGGCAATGCCGTGCAAACCACCATTACCTCGCTGCCGGGCGCTCCGGTGACCGACGCAAGCGGCAACGCGGTCTCGGACGTTACCTCGTCGGCAACCTACGACCCGATCTTCGACGAGGTTGTAAGTGCAACTGACGCCGAGGGGCACACTACGACCTCCCAGATCGATCCGGTCACCGGCCACGTCATGTCGACGTCCGACGAGATTGGGTCATTGGCTGCATTCACCTACGCTCAAGTCACCAGCTACGACGGAACTTACGGGCCGGGTGATTTGACGAGCAGCACCGATTCCTCCGGTAACGTGACCAAATATCTGTCCTACGATGCCTACGGCAATCCCACGGTCGTGGTGGATCCCGCCGGTATCCGCACGACACGGGTGTTTGACGCGCGAGGCCGATTGATCGACCAGAGCGATCAAAGCGGCTACCGCGTTCACTATGAATACGATGGGCTTAACCGTCTGGTCAGCGAGACCGTTTATGACGATCTGCTGCACACCACGGCCAGTTTGGGAGTCGATTGGGCGGAGCGGACCACTTACACATACTTCGCGGGCGGAGCGGTCAAGTCGACAACGAACAGCCTGAACCAGGAGGTTGACTTCGAGTACGACAAGGCCGGTCGCCTGGTCGTCAAGACGGCCAAGGACGTCAAGCAGGCGGACGGATCGAGCGTTACGCTGAAATGGCAATACTCCTACGACGAAGACGGCAATATTGTCCGCGACCTGGATGCAGGCGGTGACGCCCACCAGTATACGTATGACGGCTTGCAGCGACTGACGTCGACAACTCTGCTAGGCGGATCGGCCGGCACGCCGACCAACGAGGTCATTCAAAGTTCGACCTACAACGCCATCAACAAGCTGACCGATACGGATCTGCACAACAACACGACGACCTACACGTATGACGGGCTCTATCGCGTGGTGGCCACCACGGTGGACCTGCCAGGAAACCTGAACGGCGGGGGGAAGGCGACCGCGACGGCGGGGTACGACCTTGTCGGAAACAAGATTTTCATCCGTGATGGCAATGGGAACGGTACGACATACTCGTACAATGCCGACTACACCCTGAAATCAGCGATCGATTCCGTCGGTAACGAGACGGATTACACCTACATCGATCGTCGTTTGGCGACGCAGACCAGCCTCAGTACGGGCCTGAAAACCACATATAGCGACTACGACGGGTACGGCGAGGCCCATACGGTCGTGGAGACCGTCGTACGCGGCGGGCCCGGAGATCCGGTCGATACGTTTGTCACGACCTACGATCCCGACTATTTCAACAACACCTCGGTGATAACAGACCCCAACGGCAACAAGACGCTGACGCAACGCGATGGACTCGATCGGCTGCATTCCCAGATTGTCGATGTCGGCGGGCTGAACCTCACGACGACGTACACCTACGATGGCGACGGCAATGTCCTGACGGTCAGCGATCCCTGGAACAACGACGTCGACGTCACCTACACCTATGACGGTCTCGACCGCCAGATCGCCGCGCAATATGTCCAGACACCGGACGACCAGGTCGCGCCGACCGAGCAGTTCTTCTATGACGGCAATGGCAACCTGATCCGCTATGTCGACAAGCGTGGCAACACGTTTGTGTCGACCTTCGACAATCTCGGTCGCCTCCTGACGCAGACCGACCCCGGCCTGCCGGTGACTGTTACAAAGTATGCTTACGACGACGCAGCCAACTCGGTCACGACGACGGATCCGAACGGCAATCAAACCACGTCCAAATATGATCCGCTAGGCCGGGTGATTCTGACGACCGATCCGTACGGTAATACGATCAGTTACACCTATGATGCGGTCAACCTGCGATCGGTCGTCGACAAGAACGGAAACGAGACGCGGTACACCTATGATGCCAGCGACCGGCTGATTTTGACTGAAAATGCGGCGTCTGCGGGTGGACCGGCATTGACGACGGTTTCGATGATTTACGACGATCAGCAGAACCAGGTTATCACCCGCGATGGGCGCTATGCCGAAACGGGTGAAGAGACGGTCGACCAGTATGACTCGCTGGGGCGGCTTGTGAAGGAAAGCGTCAGGGGTCCCGGTCTTTCCCAGAGCTATCAGACCTCGGAATTCGTTCTCCAGCAAAACGTTTACGACGGTGACGGCAATCTCACCTTCTCGACCGACGCCAACGGCAATGTGACCCACTACGTCTATGATGGCGCCAATCGCCGGATCGAGATGATCGAGGCGGAGGGCACGGCTGACCAGGGCACGACGACCTACGATTACGCACCGGTCACCGGTAATCTGACCATCCTGGATACCGGCCCCAACGGCACCATCGCCGAAGTCACCGATGTCTACGATGCGCGGCATCGCCTCGTCAGCGAGACGAACGGCAATGGAGAGAAGACGACCTACACCTATGACGAGAACGACGACGTAACGAGCGCAACCGATCCGCTCGGCCGTCGCGTGGTCTATCAATATGATGGATTGGGCACGCTGACTTCGGTCGATGAAAGCGGTCGCGGTGGTGGAATCACGCAATACATCTACGATGGCGATCGCAATCTGCGCTTCCAGATCGATCCCGACGGGCACGAGACCCAGAACGTCTACGACAAGCTCGATCGGCTCACCGACACGACCCTGGCGGACGGTCAGCATTGGCAATATGGCTATGACGCAAACGGCAACCAGAATCGGATCGTCGATCCGCTTCTGCAACTGACGGTCATGACTTTCGACTATCTGAATCGCACGCACACCGTCACATATTCCGGTGCCGTGCTTCCGACCCTGGACTATCAGCCGCTGTCGTTCGACTACGAGTATGATGGCGACGGAAATGAGGTATCGGCGACCGAGGTGAAGGAAATTGGCGGCGTCAGCGTCACCGAGCACACGACGTATGCCTATGACGACCTCAACCGGCTGATAAGCTCGACATTCGTCAACGACAGCAAGACGATCAAATACACCTACGACAAGGCAGGCAATCGCAGCAGCGTCACGGACACCGACGGCCTGACGACGACCTATCAATACGATCACCGCAACCGCGTGCACACCGTCACCACCGAGGACGGCGTGACGCGCTATGAGTACTATCAGAACGGCCTGTTGAAGATGGTGGTCTATCCCAACGGAACCGTCGCGGATTATGGCTATGCCGATTCCTATGACAGGGCGAACCGGGTTACACATGTCGTCAACCGTCAACTCGCCCCCGGCCTGTCGCCGGATAGCGCGGTGGCGGGAACGACGCCGTCTGCGGGCCAGTTGATCTCGAGTTTCGTCTACACCTACGACGACGCCGGCAATCGTCTCTCGCAGACCGAGACCCACGCCGAGATCGATGGCGGCGCGGCGGAAACGACGACCTATTCCTACGATGGTCTCGATCGGCTGCACGAGGTCAAATACAGCAATGGCGGTGACCTGACCTACACCTATGATAATAACGGCAACCGGTTGTCGCAGACGGGCACCGATCCGACCGATCCAAGCAAGCAGGTCAATCTCACTTATTCATATTATCCGAATTCAGACCGTCTGATGTCGGTCACGGATGGCATCGACCCGACAAAGAGTGTGACGTATCAGTATGATGCCGATGGCAATCGCGTTGCCATGACGACCAACGGGCTGACGGTCCCCTATTATTACAACATTCTCAACGAGCTGGTACTGACGTCTGACCTTGACGGAAATCCCATCAAGTTCGACTACGATTGGCAAGAGATGCGGAGCAAGAAGGTCTCCACCGCGGGTGAGACGCGATACCTCTATGATGACGGGGCGACGCTCGAGGAATATGACGGCGCTACGGGACAGACGCTGCGGAAGTATAATTACGGCGCGGACTTGATCTCCATAACGGACGTGGATCCGGCAACCCACGCGCGTTCGAGCCTGTTCTATGTCGTGGATGGGATGGGAAGCACGTCCGAATTGACCGACGAATCCGGACATATCCAGATCACTTACGTGTTCGATGCCTGGGGCAATCTGCTGCAAACCGTAGGCACGTCCGACAATCCGAAGCTTTACACGGGACAGGATTTCGATCCGGAGACCGGGCTGCAATATTTCGGTGCCCGCTTCTATGATTCGCACACCGGCTCGTTCATCACCCAGGATAGCTTCACCGGCAGCGCCGAGAGTCCTCCGAGCCTCAATAGATACGTCTACACCGACGACAATCCGTTGCGGTACACCGATCCGACCGGACACGATCCGGCCGAAGTGAGCGGGGGCTATTCCACCGATATCATGATGCTGCCGGGCGGAATCGATGCGGACTTCCTCTACCAGGACAAGACATTCCAGAACGTGGCTGACGTCGGCGAACAGTTCGCCGGACTGATCTCGGGGTTGTTCGAAGTCAACACGAAGAAGGCCGACAACCCCTATGTGGAGTTCTTGCTTTCCGCGATGCCGCTGATGAGGCCCACCTACAACATGCTTTCCGGGGTGGTGAGCACGTTCAGCGCGCGAATGGATCAGCCGGGCGGGACAGGCGGCGCGATCCTGCTGGGTGTCGGCGATCTGATCGGTGGCACTCAGCTCGCTGAGGCCTTCTCCGAAACCGACTTTATGGGCAAGCAGCAGTCGGTCGGAACGCGGATCGGTAAAGGCATCATCGGCGGGACAACGCTGATCATGACGTTGTTGGGTCTGAAAGGGGGAGGAGCGTCGCCAAAAGGTGCCACGGGCGCTATTGCCGAAACTTCGGCGAAGCTCGGCACTTCGGTTGCTGAAACAGGATCCGTTCTGGAGGCGGCGGTAGAAGATGCTTCGGCTAGCCGTGCTCCTCCTGGTGCGGCGGCCCTCGAACGAGGTCCTCCCGGTGCGGCGCCGGATTTCAGCAATTGGGGCGCGGAGCCGGCGTATATAGAGCCACAGCCCATGTTGCCCGATGGGGAGTTCGTGCCAAAAGAACCCCCCATGGCCCGGCCCGTGTCGGAGCGATTCATTCTGGACCAGGGCTCGATGCCAAATTGCGGCGCCCGGGTCATCGAAGCTCTGGTCTCGGACTACCCGACCATCAAGGGCGTGATGGATTCCGTTGGGGGTTATACAGACAAGCTGTACAAGCTTGGCCAAACTCAAAAGGGCTTCTTCAGAGACGCAGCCAAGGCGCTTACCGACGCAGGCCTGCCCGATGCCCATTTCACTCGCAATGTAACCCTGGATCAGATCGTGGCGACCCTAAAAAAGGGACACCCGGTTGCCGTCGACCTGGAAACCGGAATCTTTGATCCGGTGAGCAAAACCTACTCCAATGGTGGTGGGCACTTCGTCATCGTTGATCAAATCAATTTTGGGGAAAACGGTGCACGGACAATCGTCATCAGGAATTCCGGTTATTCGCTAGGGACCGGCGCACCCCGCATGGGTATATTCGGCAGAACCGAATTGATGTTCACCAACGATTTCCTGAGCCGCTTCCAGGCGAGGGGAAACATCGCACTCACTGGCGTCCTGGTTCCGGGCGGTGTGCTGCAGGCGACGCAGCCGATTGTTCCCCCGGATCTTGGCCACCTTTCCATCAGCAACGAGCAACTCTCCACGATCGCAGACGCCGCTCAGGCGCTCTGGAATGCGATGCTCCCGCCAGGAACGGCGATCAGCATCAACGTGCAGTTCACGGATCTCCCGGGTACCGAGCTCGGAGAAGCGCGGATCGATTCGGTTGGGACCGGCGGCCTTCCGACAACAGGCACGATCTTCATTGATTCCGATGCCGGTGGGACGGATTGGTACGTCGATTCTACACCGTCGGATCATTCCGAATTCGACACGGCGCTGAACTCCGATGCGTTCCTCGCGACCGGCAATTCGGCTGCCGCCGGAAAATACGACCTCCTTACCGTGCTGATGCACGAAGAGGGGCATCTCCTCGGACTTAGCGGCGATATCCCCGCCTTTGCCGCGCATGTCGGCATCGTGGACGGTTCGGAGCTATTCGCCGGTCCGGGCTTCACCGCGACATTGACCTCCGCGCCCGATGACGACCATCTCGACAGCGGTCTGTATCCGAATGATCTGATGACGGCTTCGCTGGCTCCTTCGGAACGCCGTCTACCGTCCGCGCTCGATGCCGAAATCATCGATACCGTGCGGAATGCCGCCACCAGCCAGCAGTTGACCAGCCAGCAGACCGCTCAGATCCTGGCATCGACCCACGCCTCGGACCTGGTGGCCGAGCAGCTACCTGTCAACTGGACCAGTTACGGCACCACCAGCGTCAACGGCGGCACGCTCGTGCTGAATGAAAACGCGCAAGTGATGTCCGGCCTGTCGGAGAGCTTCGTGGTGCCGGCCGGTGTCGACACGCTCCAGTTCACGGTTCTGGCCGACCATCTGCTCGCCAATTCCAGCGGCAATCCGCCGGACGCATTCGAGGCGGCGCTGCTCGACCAAAACGGCAATCCGCTGAATGGATCGGCGGTTGGCCTGTCCAACACGGACTCGTTCCTGAACATACAGTCGAACGGCCAAATCTTCTTCGGGCCGGGCGTGACCGTCTCCGGTCACGCCGCTTCGGGTGACGCCGGCTCGCTGTCGTCGCCGATCACGGTGACCGAGGATCTCAGCGGTGTAGCCGTTGGCACGACGCTCACGCTTTATTTCGACCTGATCGGCTTCGGGTCGCCCGATAGCTCGGTGACGGTCAATGTCTCGCCGAGCCAGACCCAGGCCCTGGACGCCCACAACATTACGGCTAATGTGCAAGAGACCGGTCCGGCGCAATTGATCGCCGCCTCGTTCTCGGATGCCGACGCCAACGGCGCGCACAGCTTCACCATCGATAAGCAGACGGACGGCACCAAGGGTACCGTCATCAACAACGGCGACGGTACATTCACCTACGATCCGAACCACGCTTTCGACAGCCTGAAGGCCGGTGCGACCGCTACCGATCAATTCCGCTATACCGTGACGGACGATGCCGGCGAACTGTCGACCGCCCTGGTGACGGTCACGATCCACGGTGAGAACGAAGCGCCGGTCGCGCATAATATTGCGACCGGGGCGAATGAACACGGGCCGGCCGTGGTGGTCACCCCGTCCTATGACGATGTCGACAACGGCGACACCCACAGTTTCACCGTCGACGTCGTGACAGACGGCACCAAAGGCAAGGTTATCAGCAACAGCAACGGCACCTTCAGCTACGATCCAAACGGCGCTTTCGTCAGCCTGAAGGCCGGCGCGACCGCGACCGACCAATTCCGTTACACCGTGAAGGACGGCTCCGGCGCGTCCTCGACCGCGACGGTCACCGTCACCATCACTGGCCAGAACGATGCGCCGGTGGCGATGGACATCGGTGCCGGGGTTTCGCAGCTCGGGCCTGCCGTAAAGGTCACCGCCCAATACACCGATGCCGACAATAGCGACACCCACACCTTCACCGTCGATACGACGACGGACGGCACCAAGGGCCGTGTCATCAACAACGGTGACGGTACGTTCAGCTATGATCCGGCCGGAGCCTTCAGTCTGCCGCTTGGCACCACGACGACCGACAAGTTCCTCTATACGGTGAAGGACGGCTCCGGGGCCGTCTCTACCGCCACAGTGACCGTCACCATCACGGCCGGACCGAACCATGCACCTGTGGCACAGGATGTCGTGGCCGATGTGGATGAGCATGGGCCGGCGATAAAGGTGACGCTGCCCTATAGCGATCCCGATATCGGCGACACCGACAGCATCACGATCGATTCGGCTGGCGTGGCCAAGGGCAAGATCACAAACAATGGTGACGGCACCTTCACCTACGATCCGAAAAATGCCTTTGCCTATCTCGGCCAGGGAGAGACGGCAATCGACACCTTCAGCTTCACGGTGACGGATGCTGCCGGTGCCTCGTCGACCGCAGCCGTGAAGATCACGATCGACGGCGAGAATGACGCGCCTGTCGCGCAAGACCTGGTGGGCAAGGTCAATGAACATGGACCGGGCGTGGTGTTCACCGCGAACTACGCAGATCCTGACACAACCGACAGCCACACCTTCGCCGTCAATATCTTGACCGACAAGACCAGGGGCACGGTCACCAACAACAGTGATGGCACTTTTACCTATGACCCCAACGGCGCGTTCATCGGCCTGAAGGCGGGCGAGACGGCGACCGACAAGTTCCTCTACACGGTGAAAGATGGCTTTGGCGGCATCTCGTCCGCCACGGTGACCGTCACCATCATCGGCCAGAACGATGCGCCTGTGGCACAGGATGTCGCCGCCGATGTGAATGAGCATGGGCCGGCGGTAAAGGTGAAGCTGCCCTATAGCGATCCCGATATCGGCGACACCGACAGCATCACGATCGATTCGGCTGGCGTCGCCAAGGGCAAGATCACAAACAATGGCGACGGCACCTTCACCTACGATCCGAAAAACGCCTTTGCCTATCTCGGCCAGGGAGAGACGGCGATCGACACCTTCAGCTTCACGGTGACGGATGCTGCCGGTGCCTCGTCGACCGCAGCCGTGAAGATCACGATCGACGGCGAGAACGACGCACCTGTCGCGCAAGACCTGGTGGGCAAGGTCAATGAACATGGACCGGGCGTGGTGTTCACCGCGAACTACACAGATCCTGACACAACCGACAGCCACACCTTCGCCGTCGATATCTTGACCGACAAGACCAGGGGCAAGGTCACCAACAATGGAGATGGCACCTTCACCTACGACCCGAACGGCGCCTTCACCAGCCTGAAAGCCGGCGAGACGGCGACCGACAAGTTCGTTTATACGGTCGAGGACGGCTTCGGCGGCATCTCGTCCGCCACGGTGACCGTCACCATCATTGGTCAGAACGATGCACCTGTGGCGAAAGACGTCGCCGTCAACGTGCTGGAGAACGGGCCGGCAAAGCAGGTCATTGCCTCCTACAGCGATCCTGACGAAGGTGACAACCACAGCTTCACCATCAATGCTGCAGGCGCCACCGGCAACGTCGTCAACAACGGTGACGGAACCTTCACCTATGACCCGAACGGAGCCTTCACCAGCCTGAAGGTCGGCGCGACCGCGACCGACAAGTTCCTCTATACGGTGAAGGACGGCTCGGGACTCACTTCGACTGCGACGGTGACGATCACGATCATCGGCCAGAACGAGGCGCCGATCGTCACGTCGGCTCCGCAGAGCACCGCGCTGACCGAGGACGCGCAGAAATCCGGCACAGAAATCGGATCGGGAACCATCGTCTTTGTGGATCCGGATGAGGGTGACGTTCACACCGCGTCGGCCATTTCGCAGGCGAACGGCTATGTCGGCCAGTTCACGCTCAATACAAGCAAGCATGATACCGGCGGCGGCGGTTCGATCGGCTGGACGTTCTCCGTGCCCGACAGTGCGATCCAGCATCTGGCGGTGGGACAGACGTTGATCCAGAAGTACACGGTGCAGATCGACGACGGCAATGGTGGGCGTGCGCTCGAAACCGTGACTGTTTCGATCTCCGGCACGAACGACGCTCCGACCATCAGCGGGGGTTCTTCACGCAATATCGATGTCAAGGTTGATGAGGACGACCGGGGTGCGGTCGTCGCATCCGGGGTCATCGCGTTTGGCGATGTCGATGCAACCGACAAGCATGTTGTCAGCGTCAAATCGCACGATATCGATGGGCATTATTTCGGCACGCTCGACGTCACCATGGTGTCGGACGCGACCGGCGGCGCGCAGGGCACGGCGCAGTGGACCTACCGTCTGTCAGGCCAGGCACCGGACCTCGATAAAGGGCAAAAGCTGGTTCAGGTCTATGACATCACGGTCGATGATGGCCATGGCGGCAGGGCAACGCAGACGCTCACGATCACTTTGGTGGGCGAGGAACGGCAAAACGATCATAACCCGCCACTGCTCAATATCCCATGCGACGTCAAATTCGATGCGCCGCCGACCTATCCGGAATTTAACCTGCATGGGCTGGATCCGGTGTCGCAGGCGCATCTGGATGGCCTGCCGTATATGACGTTTGTCGCCTACAGTGGTTGGTTATCGCGCTCCGGCGACGTCAACACCAAGAGCATCGACGGTGTCCGGGATGACGACATCAATTATTGCCCGATGCCGACGCCGTTCACGCCCTTCTCTCGTTTCACGCCGTCGGATATCGAAAAGCAGCTTCAGTTGCCGGGGCTGACAAACCCCGGTGTACAACTCGAACACAAGCCGTTCGGCGCCAGTGAGGGGCCGCCGAGCAGCGAGGATGCAACACCCGGTGCGCCGAACGGGAATTCCGTGGCGCGGCCATCGGCCGTGCCGAACGGATCGCCGCACACGCAACGCCT
This sequence comes from Bradyrhizobium sp., assembly GCA_037201505.1. Lineage (GTDB taxonomy): Bacteria > Pseudomonadota > Alphaproteobacteria > Rhizobiales > Xanthobacteraceae > Bradyrhizobium. Next base: position 98,495 of record JBBCHO010000008.1, on the reverse strand, counting down.
TCCGGCAACGCAGGAGCGCGGGCGTGCCGGGACCGCCAGGCACGACGATACGCAGCACCTGATGGCGACTGTCGGAGCCTTTGCGGCACCGATGGTGCTGTGGCAAAGCGCCCGCAAAGGGCTGCGGCATGCCCGCGAGGTGGAGCACGAGAGAAATCTCGGCGTATCGTTCACGAGCGCCGGCGGTGTCAGGTCGGTCGTGTTCAAGCTGAGCTACGACCCGGAGCGCGTCGCAGTGACCGGCGTCCGACCCGGCAAGGATCTTCCGGACACTGCGAGCGCAGCTTTGTCTTGCGTGGTGAACGACGGCACGGCCATCGCCCATATCGTCGTGACCATGGACGAGGAGGATCTTGTCGGAGGTACGGTCAATCTCGCGTCACTTTCCGTTCGCTATCTCGGCGAGTTCAGCGACGACGCCGTCAAGTTGCTGTCGGTCGACGTCAACGGAGATGATGCGTGCAACGCACAACCTGTCCGGCTCAGCATCGACAGCGTGTCCCGCTTGCGGTCCGAAGATGAGCCGGAGGAATCGACTGTGCCCCAACGCCGTGCGGCTCGCGCCGGTACGTTCACGAACGCTATCAGGATATCGATTGCTTCGCTGGAGTCCGGCGCTGCGCGCGCGGCCGCGGTAGTTGACGATGATGCGGATATTCAAGCGGCGGTTCGTATCGCCGTCGAGGATGTCATGGCCGGCGAGGGTATCGTCACCCGGCAAGAGGGTGAGCGCGATCATTTGCGGAAAGCGGATAAGCAACGGCGCGTGGACGAGGCGGCGGCTGGCGGGGTTCGCATTCCTGCGGCGCTGCTTGCCAGGAACGGTGTTCCAGGTCCACGTATCTCGATCCCATAGTCGGTTTATTTTGCAGGAGTGGAGGTTCTACGAGTTATGGCCAACGAAAAAGACGCAGTACCCGCAAGTCCTCAGGCCCCGCAAGGCGGCGGCGCAGCAGGTCAGCCGGGAATCAGGATCGATGCCTCCGCGCTGAAAAGTTCGTATTGTAACGTCGTCAGTGGAAATAGCACCCGAGAGGAGGTCGTGCTGTCGTTCGGCGTCAACCAGGATTGGGACTTGGGACCGCAGCCGAGAGAAATCCAGCTACACCACCGCATCATCCTGAGCCCCGGGGCGGCAAGGCGCCTGCTCGATCTCATGACCAGGCTGGTACATGACCACGAAGCGCGGCATGGCGAGATCAAATAGAGCCGATGTTCTAGAGCCTTATCGGTTCTGATTGAATCAGAACCGGGCTCTAATCTTTTTTTTGACGCGTTTTCTTCACGCGAACCGGTATCCACGGAGCCTGTCATCGGGCGCGCGTTCGCGCGACCCGTTGGCTCGAAAACGCTCTAAATCACATTTGAACAATAACCCGGACCGCGACGACGATAGACGGAAATCTCGTCGCGCCTTGCTCCGACTTGTCAGTCCGGTTTGGCGAAGGCCAGCAGAGTGTCGCGTTCGTTTTGCTGGTGAAGTGTGTGCTGCCGAATACGGTATTGAAGACGTTGGGCCTGGTTTTGGGCGAAAAGCTGCAGGGTTCGGGCCAGGGCGGATGGAAGTGTGGTCCGCTCGGACGGCAAGCCGCGCTGGATAAGGCCCGTGAGCGTTGGTGCGAAGACGCGCGGGAGTTCGTCTTCGAGCGAGGCGATTACTTCGAATGTGCCGGGTTCGCCCTGGCGCCCGCCACGGCCGATTAATTGACGGTCGATCCGCGCGGATTCGTGAAATTCCGTCAACACCACGTGAAGGCCTCCGTTTGCATCGACCCCGTTGCCGAGCTTGATGTCGGTGCCGCGGCCCGCCATGTTGGTCGCAACGGTGACGCGGCCGGGCAGACCGGCTTGCGCGACGATCGCGGCTTCCTCGCGATCGTGATGAGCGTTGAGCACGACATGATCGACGCCGGAGGCTTTCAGCATGTTTGAGAGCAGTTCAGACGTCTCGATCGACCGCGTCCCGATCAGGACTGGACGCCCCTCGCGATTCTGATCCTGGACCGAAGCAACGACCGCGGCCCATTTCTGCTCCGAGGTCCGAAACAGTCGTGTTCCGTGCGCGACACGTCGGCTGGGCCGATGAGTCGGAATCCGCACCACTGAGACATCGTAGACCGCCCGCAATTCTCCCGTTACCTCCGAGATCGTTCCGGACATTCCGCAAAGATGCAGATAGCGGCGGAAGAAACGCTGGTAGGTGATGCTGGTCTGGGTCTGATGCCTTTGTGTAATCTCGCAGGATTCCTTGGCTTCGATGAGTTGGTGCAGGCCGTGCTGCCAGGATCGCCCTTCGGCGATACGACCGGTGAACTCGTCGATAATCTCGACCTTGCCGTTCACCACCACATAGTGCTGGTCTTTCTTGTAGTGATGGATCGCCGCCAGCGCGTAGTTGATCATCTCCTCGCGCGCCTTGCGTGCTTCCCAGATGCCGCTCAGTTTGGCCGTGAGTTGCTTCAGGCTCTCCGAGCCGGCGCGGGTCAACTCGATGTCGTGTCCGCCTCCCGATTCGACGAAGTCGATACGTGGCTTGAGTTGCCGGGCGAAGCGCAGGGCATCCTTGAATACCGGGGCCGGCAGCGGATTGTTGTCGGTGCCGGCGATGATCAGTGGCGTTCGCGCTTCGTCGACGAGGATACTATCGGCTTCGTCGACGATGGCGAAATAAAGCCCTCTCAGCAACAGAGGCGGCATCTCTCCGGCGCCGCTCAGCTTCCCGGCCATGCGGCTCGCATAGCTGCGCTGCTTTCCCAACGTCAATCCGTCACGCAGATAATCGAATGCAATTTCCTTGTTGACCCCGTAGGTGACATCGCAAGCATAGGCGGCGCGGCGCGTGTCGGCTTCGTCCTCATGCTGGATGACGCCAACCGTCAGCCCGAGGGCGCGATAGACCGGGCCGAGCTCCGCGGCATCGCGCGCCGCCAAATAGTCGTTGACGGTGATGACATGAACGGGCCGTCCCGATAGCGCCGCCGTGATCGCGGCAGGGAGAGCCGTGAGCGTTTTGCCTTCGCCTGTTTGCATCTCTGCGAACTTGCCGTCGAGAAGCGCCCACGCTCCCTGGATCTGCACCGGGTAGTGGCGCAGTCCAAGGGTTCGGAAGCTGGCCTCGCGAACAAGCGCGAAACTGCGCGCGACAAGATCAGGACGAAAACCGTGGCGCAGCAGCGGGCCTCGCAACTGCCGGGCTGCCTCGGCGAGTTCGGCATCGCTGAGGTCGGTGAACAATGGGGCGCATTCGTCCACCAGCCTGACCCGCGATGCGAGCTTTCCGGCATAATTCCCAAAACGCGAAAATACGCCGCCGAACATCCGGGTCAGCGCGAAATCGAACGACCTGATCCGCACATCGCCGCGTTCCGCATAGGGGCTTCTGGTCCGCCAGGCGTTGTTCTCGTCCAGGGCGATCGCCATCAGGATTCGAACCGTGAGAGAAACAATTGCCTGATCCGGCGATAGGTCTGCGCCGCCAGCGGTTCATGGCCGTGGTCGAAGCGGACGAGAACACGACTGCCGAAATTGGCGTTGGCGGCCTCGGGCGGTAGTTCAAGATCGAACTGGAACGTGCGGGCCAACGTCTTTGTTTGATTGCTGTCGCGCGGATCGGCAGCAAAGCGTCCGCCGCCAGCCTCGGTGAGCGCCTTGCTCGGCAAGTTTTCGGACGCGGCCGGGACTTCGCGCACGATCTTGCTTTGGTAGCTGGCCGACCGGCCGTTAGTCAGCCGAACCTCAATCTTCTCCAGCCTGTTGCGAACCAGGTCGATGTCGTCCTGCGTCACCACCACGCGCGTGATCCGCGACTGTTTAAAGATCACGTAGCCGAGTACATCGCCGCGTTTGGCGTAGCGGCCGGGTAGGTCCTCCGAGGCCGGCGAAAGAAAAACGCCATCGATTGCGCTGCGAACCTTCAGGGCATCCGTGCGCTCGAGCGCACGGTCAAGGTGGGACTTCTTCAGCGCGATTTCCTGACGCGTTATGTCGGCCTGATTGCGGTCGGTGAATTGTTCCGACGCAAGTCGCCGTGTCAGACCTTCGATCTCCGACTGCAGCACACGGACATTCGCGATGAGCTCCGGCTCTTCAGCTTCGACGAGGAGATCGCCGGCAGTGACCCCGGCGCCCGAATTCGCAACGACCTTGCGGACGAAGCCCGCGTCAGCGGCGCGAACGTAGCTCTCCTCCGGGAGCCAGACGACGCCTTCTGATACGGTGTGGAGCGGCACCGGCACCAGGAACAACACGCCAAGGATAAATGCGACGGCGACAGCACAGACCGAGATCGCGCGCAGACGGCGTTTTTCGAGGCGCGAACTGGCCAGCACATATTTCAGGCTTTTCCAGACCGGGAGCCCCAGCCCGAGAATGAGGCCCCAGATCGCGATCAGGGCACCGACCGCGAAATATTGCGTAGCGACGAAGATCGAGATGCCGAACAGGACAAAGCCGCGATAAGCAAATGCGAGCGGAGCATAAATCAGCAACCAGAATCGTTCACCGGCAGCAATGGGAGGCGGATTATCGCGCAAGCCGAAGAAAATTCGATCGGTCAACAATGACCATTGGCGCGTCGATCTCGCTCCCATATTGGGGATTTCGAGCATGTCGGACAGGATGTAGTAGCCGTCGAAGCGCAGTAGCGGATTGATGTTGAACACGAGCGTCGATACGCCCGCGATCAGGACGATCTGGAAGCAGACCGAGCGAATGAATCCAGGCTCGATCAGCGTCCAGACGAACATGGCGAGCGCTGCGATGAACAGTTCGGTCAGCATGCCGGCCATGCCGACCAGGGCGCGTCGCCATTTGCTGCGAAAGGCGATCGAGGCCGACGCGTCGACATAAGGCACCGGAGCGAACACGAGAACCATGATGCCGAGTTCGTGGACTTCGCCGCCCGCGACCTTGGTGGCGTAGGCGTGTCCGAGCTCGTGGAAGAATTTCAACGCCGGGAAGACCATTGCGGTGAGCAACAATCCCTCGGTTGCGAGGATGCGGTCTGCGATGTCCTCGGACAGCTCGTCCCAATGAATCCCGACCAGCACCAGCGCGCAAAATACGACGAGCAGCCAGATTGCCGCGCCGGCGCGAGTGAAGACGTAACGGACGATCGGGAGCGTTGCTTCGAGGAAACGATCGGGATCCCAGAGCGGAAGCCGGATCGCAAGCGGGTTTCCGAAACTGCCCCGGCGCTTGACGCTCGAATGCTTTTTATAACGCTCGATCATCTCCGCGGCGTTGGGAGCAATGTCGGTCTGCAGCAGGTCCGCGGCGTTCAGCTGCGCGAGCAGGCTGATGACTTCGCCCTGGGTTGGAGCATCGTCCCCGAGCTGCCGGACGGCTTGATTCCACAAATCCTCGACTGTGCGCTGTCCGTCCATCAAGCCGACAAAAAAGTAGACGGCCGGAGTAAAGCGGTGCGTGCGGCCAGATGCGCCGTCCTCGACCACATACCAGGAGGCGCCGCGATAGCGATGGCGATGTACGCGTATATGGTTTCTGAGCCTCGGCTTCAGGCTGCCGATACGGTGCCAGGATGCATCGAGGAAATTCTCTCTCATGGCGCTAGGGCAGCCATTTCCAGGCGGTAATGCGGATCCAGTCGGTCAGGGATCGCGTCCATATTCCGAGTAGCGAGCGGCGGTCGACGGAGACCTTGCCGATCCCCTCCATGCCAGGACGCAGCAGCGGAGCCACGCCCTCCACATTGGCTTCAACGCGGAAGTGATTTCGGCCGTCGGAGGCGGTGGCCACGGGCGTGATGACCTTCACGCCGAAGGGGATTGCCTCGCTGGAGAGGCCGGTGAGTACCAGAGATCCGTGCTGGCCCTCCACGAGGTAGGCGATGTCCCGCTCGTCGACCTGGAGAATGACGCGAAACGATTCCAGCGGCGCGATCTCGAACAGGACTTTGCCCTTCTCGATCGGTGAGCCGATCATTTGACGCAGGTCGCCGGAGACAACGACGCCCCGGAAGGGCGAGGTGATCGCCGCGCGCGCCAGCTTGTCTTCGACCAGCGACAGCTGCGCGGCCGTCTGCTCCAGCGAAGCTGATACCACGAGGGCGACGGATCTGTCGTGTTTCGACATCGCGTCGCTGTATTTCAATTCCTGCTGGTCGTGTTCGCTCTTCCAACGAGCCGCATCGAGCTTGAGTTCGCGGTCGTCCAGCGTTGCCAGCAACTGCCCGGCATCCACGATATCGCCGGCGCGCGCCGGCGCTGTCGAGATGTATCCATCAAACGGTGCGACCGTCGAACGTTGTGTCGCGCCTTCCACCAGCGCCTTCGCGGAGACGCGGAACTCGCCTTGGGCAAAGGCCAGATATCCGAGCGCGGCGACGATAGCGAGAGCCGCCAGCTTGACGGTCGGGCGGCCCTTGCCGAACAGCGCCTGTAACCCGGCTTTCGCACCCGTGATGGCGCGTCCCGCGATCAACTTGTTCGTCTCCGATTTGGTCTCCAGACCAGGGCCTACCAGCGCGGCGACGGCTTCCAGAATTTCGATAGCGGTGTCGTCGAACGGATTGCTGCGATCGCGTTCGAGCAGGATGACGCCGATGCATCGCGCGCCGGTCGTCATCAATACCGAGGCGACGGACGCGCCGCCCAGCCGCTTGGCAAGATATTCGTGAGCGAGCGTGATGCGTCTTTCGGTCCTTGGCGTCTTCGGCACCACGACGGAGGCGTTCTGATCCGACGCTTCTTCCATGGCGTTCTCGATTGTGGAGACGATCTGCGTCCGCTCGTTGAAAACCGCGGAATGCGACATGGCGATGAGCCGTACATTCCGGTCATCCGAAAAGCCGACGCTGACAGAGGTGCATTCGAGCCGGCTTGCCAACTCATTGGCGAGCGACAGGGCGGATGCACGAAAGGATGGCTGCTGCTGAGCCTCCGAAAGAACGCCCAGAGCGAAGCCCGTGCGCGCCAGTCTGGCGGAATCTTGCTCGCTTTGCTGCCTGTTGAACAACAGTTCGAGCCAGCCGATGCCCCAGCGCAATTGGTGGATCACCGCCGGGATATCTGACGCCGGTCGTTTCAATTCGAGGACGACGACGCCCACAAGCCGCCCAGCCATCTCGACCGGCTGACCGATCTGGAGATCGCCACCGGCTTGCGTTGGCTGGTCGATAAAGCTCGTCCGTCGGCTCAGCGCCTGTTGCGCCGTTCCGGCGAGGTAAGACATGTCCCGTCGCGCGTCCGGCCACACCGCGGCGCTGGAAAAATGCCCCTCGCCATCGTCCAGCAGCAGCAGGGCGGCCGAGGCGCCGGCGACCTGTTCGCATTGGATATTGAGCCAGGCGCGACAGAATTCCGGCGCGTCGCGCGTACCCGACAGCGCTGCCCACAGCCCGGAATCGGACCTGGAACCGGACGCGGCCTCGGTTTGGCGTTCGATTACCTGTTCTGGTGTTGGCACGGGCAGCCTACTGATACTAATCTGTCATTGGCGAGAAAAAATCGGTCTTGGAATGCGGCAAGTATCCGGTTTTGCATCAGAAAACGCAATGTTCCCGTGTACCCGGAGCATTCGGGAAAAGGTGAAAATGTTGACGATTGGCATTGGCCGGTCCGCGATGGCTGACCCTGAACGGGTTCCTCGCATTTGTCTTCTTCACATTCGCAACTTCAAGTTGCTCAATTGCCCAAGTCAAGAGCTTCGATTGTCTGCTGGAGCCCCGGCTCAAGATCAAACTCGCAACGCCGGTGTCCGGGGTTCTGAGGGACGTGCTGGTCGACCGGGGGGGACGTCATTCACAAAGATCAGGTCGTGGCGCAACTCGAGTCCGGAGTGGACCAGGCGATGCTGGAACTGGCCAAAGCCAAGGCCGAGAGCGACGCGACGGTAAAGGCGCGCCAGGCGCGTCTGGTCTTTCTCGCCAAAAAGCGCGAGCGCACCACAGGCCTTCAGGCAAAGGGCGCCGCGTCCGATGCCGCGCTCGACGAAATCGAGTCCGATTTCGGCGTGGCGAACCAGGACCTTCGCGATGCCGAGGCCAACATGCGTATTGCGCAGCTCGACGTCATCCGGGCCGAAGAAGTCCTGAAACTTCGGTCAATCAAAAGCCCGATCAATGGGGTTGTCGCGGAACGCTCCCTGCTCGGCGGCGAGTATGCTTATGAACAGGCGCCGATTATGACGATCGCACAAATCGACCCGCTCAATGTGGAAGTCTTCGTTCCGGTGGGGCTCTACGGAACTATCAGCGTCGGCACGGAAGCCACCGTGATCGGCGAGGCGCCGGTCGGCGGACGTTTCACCGCAAAGGTCGAAGTCATCGACCCGCTCATCGATGCGCGCAGCGGCACCTTCGGCATCCGGCTCTTGCTACCGAACCCGAACAACAAGATACCCGCCGGTTTGCGCTGCAAGGTCGAATTTCCGGGCGCCCTTTGATGCGGCCCAGTATGGACTCATCGCGGCAATGCGGCGGGAAACGGTCCAGTTGAGAAAAGAGTTGCCTGCAACCTGCTAACCCGGTCGATATTGAAGATCGTTGGTGACTGTCACCTTACGGGTGAGCCGTCTCAGAAGCCACGCGCCGCTGACGACGGTCAACAATTGTGAACCGACGATCAGCCAGAAGCCGGTCGCCAAATTCTCAGTCGAATGAATCGTCATTGCGGCGCCCATCAGGACAGGCATCAGGGCTGAGACGAGGTTACCGATGCCATTGACCAGGCCGTAGGTGCTGCCGACGGTGCCGGGCCTGGCCACATGCTGCACCATCGTCGGTATCGCGGGCGCCTGGATGCCCCAGAATGCGCCAGCAAGCACAAGCGCCGATGCCGAGACGTAAGGTTCGGCGATCATAATTGCTGCTGTAACGGACAATGCTGTTGCGATGCCGCCGAAGACGAACAGCACTGGCGCCATGCGCGTCGGGATGCGATCGATGATTGCGCCGCCGACGAATTGCATCAGCAGGCCGACGACGAACGGCAATCCTGCAAAGATGCTCATCTGGCTGAGCGAGAAATGATGAGCCTCGCGCAGATAGGCCGGTAGCCAGGTGCTGGTTCCCCACAGATAAGACAGCGTCGCGACTTCGATCAGAAGAATCGGCGCGAGATGGGGCGTTCCGAGCGCGGTGCGCACGAGTCCGGCAATGCCGACGCGCGCGCCGGATGCGCGCGGCGTCCCGGCGGGGTGAATAAAGAGCAGCACCAGCGGCAGGCCGATCGCGAGATTGAGCGCGGCGAGCGCCCACAGCGAGTCGCGCCACCCGAACTGTACCATCAGGAAGGCTATGATCGGATAGCCGGCGGCGAGGCCGATGCTGACGCCGAACGAGCTTACGGCGTTGGGCTTTCCGACCTGGTCGGGCGCGAAGTTCTCACTCACATACATGGTCTTGAGCGAGAACAGGGGTCCCTCGGCAACGCCGAGCAGCAGCCGCCAGCCGAGCAGCAGCAGGACGCTGGTTGTCAAGGCCGAGATGCCGGTGAAGATCACCCAGAGAATGATGCTGACAAGCAGCCCGGTGCGGACGTCCCATCGCGATTCGAACAATGGCGTCAGAAACCAGGCCGAAATTCCGTAGCCGAACAGAAACACGCTGACCAGACGTCCCTGTGCTACCCGGTCATTTTCGAGGCCGAACACATGCAGGAAGTCTCCGTTGGTAATCATCAGGGAGACGTTGATCCGATCCATATAGGCGATGCTCACGATGACCATGAGCACGAACACGCCTAGCCACCGTCTCCGGGACATTTTCTTGTTCTCCTGCGGACATGGCGCGTTCATGCATGTCACGGGCCACGATCCGGGCGAAAATCAGAGCCGGCGGTTCGGTGACGCGATGGGACGCTCACCGCGCTACGTTGTTATTGTCTGCGCCGCGTTTAGGTTTTGCCGGCAGCCCTGAGTTCGACCAGTTGCTGACGGGCCTGCTGCGCCAGATAGCGCCGCAGCCGAATGACGCCGGCATCGTGCTGATAGAGCATCTCGAATTTTTCGAGCCCCGGCATGCAATCGGCCAGCATTTCCCGATCCTGCTCCAGCACGGCCCAGTGACGCGGCCTCGATGCGCGTCTTGTAAAGGAAGCGCCAGTGTCACGTTGCCAACCGCTGACCTTGCGGACCCGCCAGAAGAAATTGGCTGTCGATTCCTCGTCGATCGGTGTCGCATAGGCGATGGATCCGAAGTTTCCGCCGGGACCGGCCGAGGCCGGGTAGGGGATTTCGAGCCAGACGTAGAGCGTCCGAATCATCGACCAGCTCGCTCCAGTCGAAGTTGACGTTGCGCTGGCCTTCCTTCTCGAACACGAAGCCCTTCGGGGTATCGCGCGTGACAAAATGGCCTGGGTATCTCCGGCGAACATCGTATGCGAATTCGAGTGCAGGAATGTTCCGTGCATCGGATCCATCAGATTGTCATAGGAATAGCGCCAGAACATGTGCCAGTCCGCATAGCAAGACGAAGCTGGAATATTCCGGAGCGGAAAGCTGCACCGGTGGGACGAAAGGCTGGGGTTCCTGATGCAGCGCGTCGCCGAACCAGATGAACACCACGCCGGCGCATTCCAGCGACGGATAGGTCCTTGACGGCTTTCTTGCCTTCGAGCGGACCAACCGGGCTGGCCCGGGACCGCGAGCACCGTGCCGTCGGGACCGACCTCGACGCCGTGATAGTTGCAGCGGATCCGGTCTCCTTCGTTGACAGCCGCGAGACAGCGGCACGGCGCGATGCGGGCAGCGGTCGGTTGCGCATGAATGACGCCTGCGCTGTCGCGCCACAGCATCAACGGCTCGCCGAGCCGTTTCAACAACCCGACCGGTTTACCGCCGGCTTCGACGAAGCGCGAAGGCAGCACCGGCCACCATCGGTTACGCAGGGCCAGTGCGCAATCTGGCCTGCACATCCTGATCGGTGGGGGCGGCGGCGACCGCGGGTGCTGCGGCTGGGCGCTGAAGACTGGTCGTGTTCATGATCTCAACCTCCGAGGTCGCGCATCAGCGCGGTGAAAATTCTCGCCGGTCCATTTGCCGCCACCCTGCGGGCGCGCGCGCGAGGCATTGAGCGCCGCTATCAGTTCGTCGAGTTCATGTGCGCCCTTGGCAAAGGCGCCCTCGATCGCATCGGCGAGGTTGAGTTCCCATTCCGTCGGCGCGCGCTCGCGTGACTGGTGCGGACTGAGATATGGAAAATGTGTAAGTCGCCATCATCGTCTCCCTTGTTCCAAACCCGGCATGGGCCCGTCAAATATCGAGGACGAGCGAAGCGCTCTTCGCCGCGAAACACATGTCATCATAATTCGTTGCTGGCCCGCTCAGCCGCCGACAGGATACTGTCGCGGTGATCGGCCTCGCCTTCCATCAATCGTACTTCACATGTGCCGCAAATTCCCTGCTCGCAGAGCGCGCCACCTCGATCCCGGCGTCGGGTCAGGACCTGCAGGATGCTCTGGATCGGGGCAGCACGTCGAGGCTGAGACCCGAACGCGCGCAGATCACGCGGAAGCCGCCGGAAATCTCGCCCTCGGGACGTGCGCGGGGTGCGAACCATTCGAAGCGGACCGTTCCCTCCGGCCAATGTGCGCTGGCACCTTCCACCGCCGTCATCAGGCTTTCAGGACCGCAACAATAGACCACGGTGTCGGGTTTCACCTCGGCGAGACATTGCGGAACATCCAGTCGTGTTCCCGCTTGCGACGCGTGAACGGATACGTCACCGCCATGGGCCTTCGCTTCTTCGAGAAACGGCGCCTGTTCGGCGCTTCGGCGCAAAACAGCAACTTCCAAGACGCACCTGCATCCGACGCCGCCCGCATCATCGGCAACAGCGGCGTGATGCCAATGCCGCCGGCAAGATAGTTCCGGCTGGCGACGAAATCGAAATTATTGCGCGGTTGCGACATCTGCAGCAATGCGCCGGGACGCAGGTTTCGGTGAATATGCCGCGATACGCGGCCGCCATCGATCTCGCGCACGCCGAGGCGATAGGATTTGCGGTCAGCCGGATCGCCGCAGAGCGGAATATTGCCGCAGCAAGCCGTCGCCGAGATGCAGGTCGACATGGGCGCCGGGCTCGAACGGCGGCAGATCGCCGCCGTCCACCGCGGAGAATTCGAGCGCCAGAACGCCATCGGCCTCCCAGCCGATACGGCGAAGGCGCACGTCGAGTAGCACGTCTGGCTTATCCTGGGATTGGGCTTCGGTCATCTTCACCTCGCCCAAGGATGCGGCGCGCCGCTCATGTCGACATAGAGAGACTTTTGCGCCATCCAGGCGCGAATACCGTCGCGTCCTTTCTCCGCGGCCGAGGCCGCTGTCCTTGACCCCGCCGAACGGCGTCGCGATCGAGAACTGCTTGTAGGTGTTGATCCATACTGTGCCGGCATCGATGGCGCGTCCGACACGCCAGGCTTTTGCGAAATCACGCGTATAGATCCCGCAGGCTAGGCCATAGGCGTTGTCATTGCCTTGCGCGATGACATCGGTTTCGTCGTCGAAGGGCAACACGGCGAGCACGGGGCCGAATACCTCGTCCCTGCATAGGCGCGACGTATTATCGAGGCCCGCAAGGATCGTCGGCTCGAAAAACACCCCTTGTTCGAAGGTTCTGCCTTCCGGACGGTTGCCGCCGGCAAGGATTTCCGCGCCGTCTTCCCGTGCCCGGCGGATATGCGCTTCAACCGCATCGCGGTGATCGGCATGGATCAGCGGGGCGACCTGCGTGGTCTTGTCAAAGGAATGCCCAATTCGCAACGCTTTGGCGGCTGCGACCAATCGGGCGACGAAACTGTCGTAGATGCGGCGTTCGATAAAGAGGCGCGATCCGGCAATGCAGGATTGCCCGGTCGAAGAGAAAATTCCAAACAGGACACCTGCGATGGCAAGGTCGATGTCGGCGTCTGCGAACACGATCGTTGGCGATTTGCCACCGAGTTCGAGCGAGACCGGCATCAGCTTTTCGGAAGCCTTGCGCGCGATGCCGCGCCCGACTTCGGTGCCGCCGGTGAACGATACCTTCTTGATTGCGGGATGGGTCACAAGCCTGTCGCCGACGATGCTTCCGGCGCCGGGCAGGGTAGAGAAGATGCCGGGTGGAAGCCCGGCGGCCTCGACGATGCGGGCGAATGCGAGGCAAACCAGCGGGCTCCACGAGGCGGGTTTCAGGACAATGGCATTGCCCGCAGCCAGCGCCGGCGCGATCTTTTGGGCGTTCCGATGCGATCGGTGAATTCCACGGTGTAATCCCGGCGACAACACCCAGCGGTTCGTGAACGGAGAAGGAAAGGTAGTCGCCTCGCGCAGGAGTCAGTGAATCCTCGCTGGTCTCGAGTACCGCCGCCATGTAGCGGAACGTGCCGGCGGCGCTCGCGGCCAAAGCGCGGGTTTCGGTCAATGTCTTGCCGGTGTCCCGTGATTGCACATAGGCGATGCGATCCGCTTCGCGGGCAATCCCGTCGGCGATGCGATAGAGAAAGCTCGCGCGCTCGTGCGGCCGCAGCGTCCTCCAGGCCGGATCGTTGGCCGCGACTTGCGCGCGCTCGATCGCCAGATCGACGTCCTCGACAGATGCGCCGTGAATAACGCGATTCAGTGAACCGTCGGCCGGGAAATGCGACACGACTTCAGCGCCGCGTCCTTGCCGCCATTCGCCGGCGATGAACAATCTGTCTTCGGGCAATTCGAAGGTCTGCAACGTTCTCTCCCTAGATGACCAGCGCGCCGGTGCGATTGAGGATTTCGCGTGCCACGCTGAAGCCCGCCATCAGCGAGGTCTTCGGATTGAGCGGCGAGGGGTGTCCTTCAAGCTGCAGGTCGAAATCGCCACAGCCGGCGCGGACCGAAACCTCGTGTACATTGCGGGCGGCTTTGGGATCGGCGATCAGGCGAACCGTGGTTGCGTCGAAGCCAAGACCGGCGATGGCCACGGCGGCGGCTACATTGGCGTTCTGCGGATAATCTGTTGCCGCCTGTCGGGCCGTTCCTTCAAAAAATATCGCGGGCGCGGAAAGCGCGTCGAGATCAAGCAGGCGTTCGGCCGGCGAGCCGCGCCAGGCTTTGGGCGGTTTCCGCCCGGTATAGGTTACGGTCTTGAGGCCCGAGAGACGTGCCGCACCCAGCGCGTCGAGACCGCCGACGGCGCCGGAAGGCAGCACGAGCCGTGCATTATTCCGTTGCGCGGCGGATAACAATGTGGCCCGCAAGGTATCGTCGGCCAGCGCGCCGACCGAAATGACGACGAGATCGCGGCCGGCCGCGAGGGACTGCTTCGCCGTATTGGTGGACCGCAGCATGCCCGGCGCATTCGGCAACGACGTCGGGCGTGTCGGCAAGTAGCCCCGCCAGATCCGTATGGATAGATGTCGCCCCGCGCGAGTCTGGGACCGATCCGATCGAGAAGGGCCAATGCGCGCTGCTCCGAACCGGATCTGACGAGAACCCCGAAATGATCGAGCGGTGCCGCAAGGCCTTCGGCGACGGCGTTCAACACCGTCTCCTAGAACTTCAACACGCTGCGCGAAGTCGCGACATTGAGACGGCCCGGAATTCGGCTTCGGTGTCCTTCAGGTCTTTTGCGGTGATGCGGTGATCCTTGGCGCCGAGAAAAAGCAGCGACATGGTCGTCGCCCAGGAGAAATCCAGCGCCTTGGCCAGGATCAGCAGCATCTCGCGGTTCTTGTCCAATACGGCGCGCTCGATAACGTCAACCGGCAATGCGCACAGCAGCGACAGGCCGATCGTGACTTCCTCGAGCTTGTGGAAACGCGCATAGCCGGAAATGCTGGTCTCGTTCAGATTGCCCTGCTTGTGTTGCGTCATCACCACGCGTTTGGCGACGAAGTAGCTGCGCGACACCGGGCCGAATTTGGATTGCAACTCGCCGGTGATATCGCTCACCGAGGTCTGGATGTCGCCGACCATCGAGGGACGCTCGTGTTCGAGCCGCTTTCGCACATCGTCCGAAGCCTTGGCGATCAGTTGCTGGAAGACGTGCCGCGGAATGTCCTTACGCAGGCCGAGTTGCTCGGCGAGAATGGAATCGCCTTCGGCCCGCTGGATCATGTGCAGAAAGCCGAAATCCGAGAAGCGCGCGCCATCGTTTTTCACGACCGACTTCACGACTTCCTGGTTGCCGCGCGTCACCAGCACGTCGGGTAACGGATTCGTCGAGCGCTTTACGCTGGGTGATCGCGAGCATATGCGACTGCTCCTTGGTGCAGACATTGGCCACCAGGGCATACGGCTCGAGCTTTACGGAATCGCGCAGGATCGGACCGGCAACCTCGATCGAATCGTCAAAGGCGAGTTTGTGGATGATGTTGACCGGAGCCTGGTCGAACCGCGCCAGCTGCTTGGCGAGTTGGGCGCGGGCTGCGACTTCGATCTCGTCGGCGAGACGTCCGATGACCTCGCCAAAGGTCCAGATCTCGTCCTCGCTATAGCGCCCGGTGATCATCAAATCGGTGGTATGCCACAGCGCTCGCGCGCGGCTTTCAGCGGTTCCCCGCTGGACGGCTTCGTCGAGATCCCGCAGAAACGATTTTTGTTCAGTCATTTTAACAGACCTTAAAGCGTGCGCAAAACCGCACAGCAGCAAATTTCACGATCATCATAGGCACGGACACGCAATTTTTCCGTAAAGGTTCCGCAGAAGTATTGCTTCCAAAAATTCGCTTAAATGCGATGGAGTTTGTTAATCTTCCGGTCATGGCAGGCCGCATCAGCGGTGCCTCCCGCAGCCCTGGGAAAAGCCGGACGAGTGCACCAAAACGCGCGAAAAGCGCAATAAAAACAAAGAAAAAGAACCGGGGAAATTGCCATCATCCAGCTAGTTGTAGGCCCGCTGCCGGGCTTACCTGCCCGCGCTGCCCTCGCCGGCGAGGATGAAGGCGCCCAGAAGAACGGGTGGGCGCGCTCGGCGCCGTCAGCCGTGTCGTCGATCATAGCCAGCATCGCCCGCCGCAAGGCTTCGGCGCGCCCGACGCCGGGATCGCTGGCGTTGGTCTGAATTAATCCCGTGGTCAATTTCACCGTCGCTTCCGAGGCGACCGGCCAATGCGATACCAGCAGCGAGCGGGCGCCGGCATAGAAGAACGCCTTGGCAAGACCGGACAGGCCTTCGGCGCCCGGCGTGCCGTCGGGGGCAGCCGTGTTGCAGGCCGATAGAATAACGAAGTCGGCATCAAGTTTCAGCCGGGAGACCTCGGAGGCCCTCAGCAAGCCGTCGTCATCCGGCGTCGGGCGGGCAGGGGGCGTCAGCGCCAGCGCGGGTTCACCGAGTTTCGGCAAATCGCCGGCGATCAGGCCATGCGTGGCAAAGGACAGCACGCGGGTATTTGAGAGATCGAGATGGTTCAGCGCGGTGACGGTCGCGTTCGGGCCGAGGTGAAGACTCGTCTCGGACGCGCCGAGAATTTTGGCCTCCGCGCGCAATTCATCGGCGGTCTCCGGCAGTCGCGGCAGTCGCCGCAACTGCACGGGCATGACTTCTGCACCCAGATACATGCTGGCCGTATCGATGCCGCGCTTCGAGCCGCTGCCATCGAAGACGGGATCGCCGAAGCCAACGAACGGATCGGTGCCGTGCTTCTCCTCCGCGTAGCGGCGCAAGGCGGCGAGCGACGAAGCCGCGGGCACCACTGTCACCGCCTGGCGGCGTATGAGCCACGCGACGGCCTGATAATCCGACGGCTTGGCGATAGTTCCTGTGGTCGGCTGTGTCACCAGCACCGCGAATGGCAGGCTTTGCAACGCTCCATCGGGCGAAACGATCAGGCTTTTTACGCCGGCGATTAGCGCATCGGCGGGGCCGAGCAGCGTCTGGTAGAATTGATATGCCTTGAGCACGTCGACCGGAGTGTCATTTTCTAGCGCGGCCCGCAGCGATTTGACGGTGTCGGCCGCCTGCGCCCTAGTCAGGTTCAGCTTGAAGAGATACGCGTCCTGTTTGCGAATGACAAATAGAAAACTGTCCTTGTCGCCGAGGGTAAACGCCGTGAAGGCTTCGTCGTTTCCGAGAACCGCCTGAATGTCGGCGACATGAACTGGACGGGCTTCGGCCAATTCGGCGAAGCGCGGAAAGGCCGTGCGCAGTTTCTCATTGTCTTCGGGCCAGTTTCGCCTCGACCTCGGCATGCTCCTTGCGCAGCGCGGCTTCCTGGCCGGCATTGCGTTTGTCCGGCGCCAGCGCGATCGCCTTGAGCAGATCGGAATCGAGCTTCTGCCAGCGGCTGGATAAATCCTGGCGCTCGCGCACGAGTGTTGCGAGTTCGCCGTTGCCTGAGGCGTAGCGCGCCATGGTGCCGGAAACCGCTTTCGCGGTTTCGATGCCGCCGGCATATTGCGCCGCGCGGAACGCTTCATCGACGGCGCTGTCGCCAGGGCCGCCGGTCTTTTCGGAATCAGTCCACAGCAGATGGACCAGACGCAGGAAATAGTCGCGGCCGGTTTGACGCTCGCGTTCGCTGTTGTTGGTGCGGGTATCGCTGTCCTGCTCGCGGCGTTTCACCACGATGGCGGTCGCCGAGCGCTCTGCCGTCAACGCCTCGGCGGTGCGGCCTTGCGCGTCATAGATCGCGGCCAGGGCATGCAGCGTGAGGGCGACGTCGGGATGATCGGGGCCCGAGCGCCTTTTGCCTGATCGCCAGCGCACGGGTCAGCAACGGCTCGGCATCCGCGTAGCGGTCTTCGTGAAAATAGAGATAGCCAAGATTATGCAGGCTGGAAGCAAATTCCGGGTGGTCGAGGCCGACCGCTTTTTCGTTGATCTCGGCTGCGCGCTTCAACAGCGGCTCGGCATCGGCATGGCGCTTCTGCTCGACATAGAGACCGGCGATATTGTTGACGATTTGGGCGGTCTCGGCATTTGCCTGACCTAACCTCTTTTCGCGGATCGCCAAGGCGCGCTTTAGCAGCGGCTCGGCTTCGGCATACCGGCGTTGTTCGTGGTAATCGGCCGCGAGAATGGCGAGCGACGTGGCAACCTCGGGATGATCGGCGCCAAACCTTTTTTCTTCGATCTGTATCGCGCGCGTGATCAGGGGTTCCGCATCGGTATAGCGTCCCTCTTCGCTATAGAGTCGGGCCAGGTTTTTCAGGCTCACCGCGACATCAGGGTTATCTCGCCCCTGGACCTTTTCGCGGATCTCGAGCACATGCTTGATCAGCGGTTCGGCCTCGGCGTAGCGGCCTTCGAGGTCATAAAGACCCGCGAGATTGCTGTAGGCGGTCGCGACGTCGGGATTTGCCGGACCGAGCGCTTTCTCCCAGCTCGCAGTGACGCGCTTCAACAGCGGTTCGGCCTCGGCATAGCGGGCGGCATGCAGATAGAGCACGGCCAGATTATTGTACACCCTGACCGTATTTGGATTTTCAGGACCCAGAAGTTTTTCCTGGATCGCCGCGGCGCGCTTATAGAGCGCTTCGGCTTCGTCATAGCGGCCGAGCGTGTCGTCGAGGAACGCGAGATCGTTAATGCTGTTGGCAACCTTCGGGTTGGTCGGCGGGAATGCCTTTTCCCGGATTGCCAGGGCGTGCTGCATGGCTGCCGCGGCCTCGGCGTAGTGACCAAGGCTGAAATCGGTATGACCCAGCGTATAATAGATGTCGGACAATTCCGGCGCGGTCGGCCCCAGCGCGGTCTCCCCGAGCGTTGCCGCACGCTCCAGCGCATCCACAGCCTTCGCGTATTGGTGCTGGTTGGTGAATTGGACGCCCTGACGATACAACGCCGCGCAATCCTCGCGCGGGCGGCGGTGGCGGGAACCATCATTTGGCTGGCGAGCAAAACGATGACTCCGCCTGCTTGCGCAAAGTGTTTTGCGCGAAATGTCGTGTCGCGAGTTTTCATGAGGCGGCCTGCTTTGGCTCTTGTTGATTCAGCGTGATTCAGTCGAGCCGATATAAGCCCATCACGAGATCAAAAGCATGACAGAAAATTTGTGAATAGCGCTGGTGTGTTCGCGACTCTGTTAGCCGCTAATGCGGGTTCGCGATGTGAACTGCGTCACAGTCAGCGGAGAGCCGGCGCGGTTCGACGGCAGATCGTAGGTTGCTGTTCGGCGACGTGCTGAGAGGAGAAGCAGAAGGCGCTCGGCTATTCTGCCGCGTGAGCGCGTGCCGGAAGTTCGATTAACGCGACCATATAGGTCTTAATGTCATCGGCGATGTCGGGATCGGTCTTCAGTTCGGTCAGCGTTCGCGGGTGAGGCAAGAGCTTGCCGTCTGTCTCAAGGCTTTCCGCATACAGCTCCAGCGCCTCCGGCGCGTTGCGCAACGCCTCGTCGATGTCGTCGCCCCCCGACGTGCAACCGGGCAAATCCGGAAACCATACGCCGACGGCGGTGTCTGGTCCTGCATCCTCAATGATGGCGATGTAATGTGCCACGGCGAACCTCAATCAGGCTTCCATCCTGCGCCCTTATAAATGGCACGAACCAAGCCTTTTCCCAAGTCCTTCTTGGGGCGTGGGACGACGACTGTTTCGGTCGAGACGGCGCTTTTAAAAACGTGGTGAGAGCCGGTGACACGGACAAGTATCCATCCTTCCCGCTCCAGGCGGCGAATGATATCGCGGCTAGTGGTCAATATGGGCGTCCCCCACCAGAATCATACGATGGAAGAGGAACATCGGCTAGTCCGCGCAGCTATACCCGCTCCACAAAACTATCGACGACCTTCTTCTCACCGGCCTTTTCAAAAGCGATGGTGAGTTTGTTGCCGTCGATCTTGACGACGTTGCCGTAGCCGAATTTCTGGTGGAATACGCGGTCGTCGAGCGAGAACTCCGAAACCGTGCCGGTAGGACTTCGCGATCAGCTCGCCTTCGATGGTCATCGGCGCGCGCTTGGCGCGCGAGGACGCGTCGCTGCGCGAGTTTGAAAACGGCGACTGGCTTTTCATTGAAGCCGCCGCCGGCCTGTCCGTTGCGTCCGCTTTGGTTGCGGGCGCGATTGGCCTGCGCGCGCTGCCAGCCCGGTGTCGTATAGCTGGAGCCAAAGGATTCCACATTGTCGAAACGCGAGGGCCCGTAGCCAGAGGCGCCGCCCCAGCCGGAGCCGCCTTTGGATTCCGTGATCTCGACATTATGCGCCGGCAATTCGTCGAGAAAGCGCGAGGGGATGGTGGTCGACCAGGTGCCGTGAATGCGCCGGTTGGTGGCGAAATAGAGTTTGGCGCGGCGGCGCGCGCGGGTGATGCCGACATGGGCCAGGCGCCGCTCTTCCTCGAGGCCGGCGCGGCCCTGTTCGTCGAGCGTGCGCTGGCTCGGAAACAGGCCTTCCTCCCAGCCGGGGAGGAACACATTCTCGAACTCAAGGCCCTTGGCCGAATGCAGCGTCATCAGCGACACCGCGTCATCGTCGGCGCCGCCGTCGCGGTCCATCACCAGCGAGATGTGTTCGAGGAAACCCTGCAGGTTCTCGAACTCCTCCATCGAACGCACCAGTTCCTTGAGGTTATCGAGCCGTCCGGCGGCGTCGGCGGAGCGATCCTTCTGCCACATCTCGGTATAGCCGCTCTCGTCGAGCACGATTTCGGCCAGCTCCGTATGCGACACCACATCGCGCTGCACCCGCCAGCGTTCGAAGCTGGCGATGAGATCGCGCAGGCTCCCGCGCGCTTTCGGCTTCAGCTCGTCGGTCTCGACCACGGCGCGGGCGGCCTCATACAGCGGAATGCGACGTTTGCGGGCATGGTCGTGCAGCATCTGCACGGTGGCGTCGCCGAGGCCACGCTTCGGCACATTGACGATGCGCTCGAACGCAAGATCGTCGGCCGCTGAATTGATCACGCGCAGATAAGCCAGCGCATCGCGGATTTCGGCACGCTCATAGAATCTGGGACCGCCGATCACGCGATAGGAAAGACCAAGTGTGACAAAGCGATCTTCAAATTCGCGCATCTGGAACGAGGCGCGCACCAGGATCGCGATATCATTGAGCTTGTTACCGGCGCGCTGCAGGTCCTCGATTTCCTCGCCGATGGCGCGGGCTTCCTCTTCGGAGTCCCACGAGCCGGTGACGGTGACCTTTTCGCCGTCGACGTCTTCGGTGCGCAGGGTCTTGCCGAGCCGGCCTTCATTATGCGCGATCAGATGCGAGGCGGCCGCGAGGATGTGGCCGGTGGAGCGGTAGTTGCGCTCGAGCCTGATCACCTTGGCGCCGGGAAAATCGTGATCGAAACGCAGGATGTTGTCGACCTCCGCGCCGCGCCAGCCATAGATCGACTGATCGTCGTCGCCGACGCAGCAGATGTTCTTGGGGGCGGGTTGGGAGGAGGGAGCTTGCGCCGTCGTCCCGGTCGTTTGCGCCGTCATTCCGGGATGGTCCGAAGGACCAGACCCGGAATCTCGAGCGGAATCTTCACTACTTCGAGATTCCGGGTTCACGCCTTCGGCGTGCCCCGGAATGACGGGCGAGGTGGCGCGCCCCGGCGTGACGGAGGCGGGAATGACGTCGTTGGCAGTTAGCCCCGGAATAACCGACGACAGCGGTGCGCCCGGCTTGGCCGCCGGGGCCTGCGACAACAGCCGCAGCCACAGATACTGCGCGACGTTGGTGTCCTGATATTCGTCCACCAGGATGAACTTGAAGCGATGCTGGTATTGCCGCAGCACGTCGGGATGTTCGCGAAACAGCCGGATGTTTTCCAGCAGGAGATCGCCGAAATCGGCCGCGTTGAGAATCTTCAGCCGCTCCTGATAGAGCGTGTAGAGCTTGCCGCCGCGGCCATTGCCGAACACGGCCGCTTCGCCCGGTGGCACCTGCGACGGCGTCAGGCCGCGATTCTTCCAGCCGTCGATCAACCCGGCCAGCATCCGCGCGGGCCAGCGCTTGTCGTCGATATTGTCGGCGGCCAAAAGCTGCTTCAGCAGCCGGACCTGGTCGTCGACATCGAGTACGGTGAAATTGGATTTCAACTGCACCAGTTCGGCATGGGTGCGCAGGATGCGTCCGCCGATCGAGTGAAAGGTACCGAGCCACGGCATGCCCTCGACGGCCTGGCCCAGCATGTGGCCGAGTCGCAGCTTCATCTCGCGCGCGGCTTTATTCGTGAAGGTGACCGAGAGAATCTCGCCGGGACGGGCGCGGCCCTGGCTCAGAATATGGGCGATGCGCGAGGTCAGCACCCGGGTTTTGCCGGTGCCGGCGCCGGCCAGTACCAAAACAGGTCCGTCCAGCGTCTCGACCGCCTCGCGCTGCTCCGGGTTGAGCCCGGTCAGATATTGTGGCGTCGCGGCCGCCCGCGCACGCGCGGCAATGCCGCCAGCGGCGGGGCTGGTGGTCGGGGACGCCGTGATGGGTCAGTTTGTTCGGCTCGGTCATATGCGAATCGTCTTGCGCCCACGATGGCACCGCGGGGCCGTGAAGGGGAGCCTTCATAGCAGGATTGAAGGGCATATAGGGCTTTGATGGCCGATTTGACAGGAGTTATCCCGTCACGGCTGCCGGCGCGGTTTGGGGCCGCCAGGCTCGGGGGGAGCCCCGATTTTGTTCCCGCCAAACTAGCCATTTTTCGTGGTTTCCGGCCTTGGAACAGGCGGGAACATTTGTTCCCGCGCAGGCTTATTTCCAGCGGAAGCGGCGTTCTCGGCCGCGATCTCAAGGCGAAGATGCGAACAGAGGTTTGGTCATGTTGAGCTGGGTCGTTACATTCCTGATTGTGGCGCTGATTGCGGGTATTTTGGGCTTTGGCGGCATCGCCGGTGCATCCATCGAAATCGCCAAGGCGATCTTCTTTATTGCCGTCGTGCTGTTCTTGATTTCGGCCGTGGTCAGCCTCGCGCGCGGGCGCAGCAGGGTCTAGGTGGAGTTATTTAGAGGGCATCGCGATCTTTCGCCCGATGCCCTCGGGCCGCGCCACGGCGCTATGCGCTTTCGCCACTGCTTCGATGCGGGTGCGAATATCCGGCGGAAATGGCGCAGTCTTTCGCGCGCCCATGTCGATATGAAGGGTCATGTTTTCGGATGTGGCCGACAGCCAGCCTTCACCGGCATGGCGCAATTCCTCGAAGGTGTGCAGCCGCTTCTCGTCCGCGCCCACCAGCAGGATCGAGATCTGCACGGGATCGCCGAGATGGATCTCGCGCAAGTACCGTACATGGCATTCGGCGGTGAAGGTCGATCCCTGGTGGGCCTTCAGGTAGGTTGGGCCGATTCCGAGCTGCAGCCATAATTCGTCGATCGCCCGGTCGAACATCACATTGTAATAGGCCATGTTGAGGTGGCCGTTATAGTCGATCCATTGCGGCTCGATCTGCATCACCGACGACTGAAACGGCACCGGCCGTAGCAGGCCGTCATCGGCGGCGAGGGGCGCAACAAGGGGCGTCACAGGCGTCGTCATCGTGTATCCCTGTTGGCTCGACCCATGATCCCGATCTCGGTCCCTTGACCCCCAATATATCCTTTGCCACGGTATTTTTGCCGGGAGGATATCGCTTTGGGTACGACCATCACCAACATTCCACAACGTCCGGAACCGCAGGCGCTGGCGGGCACACTCGAAGCGCTCGCCGCGCGGTTCGGCAACCGGCTGATCACCTCGCAGGCGGTGCGCGACCAGCACGCCCATACCACGACCTGGTTGCCGTCGCAGCCGCCCGACGCGGTGGTGATGGCGCAGGAAACCGCCGACGTTCAGGATGTGGTGCGGATTTGCGCCAAATACCGCGTTCCCGTGATTGCGTTCGGAACCGGCACCTCGCTGGAGGGCCAGGTCAATGCGCCGGCCGGCGGCGTCTGCATCGATTTTCGCGACATGAACAAGGTGCTGGAAGTCCATCCGGACGACCTCGATTGCGTGATCCAGCCCGGCGTCACCCGCAAGGCGCTGAACGAATATCTGCGCGACCAGGGCGTGTTCTTTCCGATTGATCCCGGCGCCGACGCCTCGCTGGGCGGCATGGCCTCGACCCGCGCGTCCGGCACCAATGCGGTGCGTTACGGCACCATGCGCGACAATGTGCTGGCACTCAAAGTGGTGCGAGGCGACGGCGAGATCATCACCACCGGCACGCGCGCGAAGAAATCCAGCGCGGGCTATGACTTGACGCATCTGTTTGTCGGCGCCGAGGGCACGCTCGGAATCATCACCGAACTCACCATCAAGCTGCGCGGCATTCCCGAAACCATCGCCGCTGCGGCGTGTTCGTTCGAGAGCGTGCGCGGCGCCTGTCAGGCGACCATCCTCGCCATTCAAACCGGCATTCCCGTCGCGCGGATCGAACTGCTCAATGCCGAACAAGTAGCCGCCTGCAATGCCTATTCGAAATTGTCGCTGCCGGAGACGCCGCTGCTGCTGCTGGAATTCCACGGCAGCGCCAATGATGTCGCCGAGCAGTCGAAGAATTTCGCCGAGATCGCCCAAGAGTGCGGCGGCGGCGATTTCACCTGGACCACCCGTCCGGAGGATCGCACCAGGCTCTGGCAGGCCAGGCATGACGCCTATTGGGCCGTCAAGGCGTTGCGTGTCGGCGCCGGCGTGGTCGCGACCGATGTCTGCGTGCCGATTTCGCGGCTCGCCGATTGCGTCACCGAAACCGAGGAAGACCTGAAGCGCTTGCGGCTACAATCGCCGATCGTCGGCCATGTCGGCGACGGCAATTTCCACTGCTCGCTACTCTGCGATCTCGACGATCCCGACGAGATGGCGCGCGGCGAGGACTTCATGCACCGGCTGGTCGAACGCGCGCAAGCGATGGGCGGCACCTGCACCGGCGAGCACGGCGTCGGGCAGGGCAAGCAGAAATATCTCAAGGCGGAACTTGGCTCCGAAGCCCTCGACGCGATGCGCGCGGTCAAGGCCGCACTCGATCCGCAGAATATTTTCAATCCCGGAAAAATATTGCCGGCGGTGTAGAATCGGCGCTTACGAGACCTGACGGCGCGCAGAGGTTGTCGCAAAATTGGACAAGCTTCGCCCCCTCAAAGCCACTTTTCCACCTCCGGTCGAATAGGTCTTGCGGGATACTGCCGGTTGCGAAACAATCGGCGGCATCAGGGGGGAGATCGTCACTATGCATGTTCGAAGCATCATAGCGTTCGTTGTTATTGCACTGCTCGCGGGATCGCTGCCGGCGGCGGCGCAGCAGGGTGATCCAGCATCGGGATCGATGCGCGCCAGAATCAAGGCGAAATATCTGGAGAAGCGCGACCGGTTCCTGCATCGCACCAAGGATTTGTATTTCGCGGTGGGCTGCAAGGTGCTCGCCAGCGAGGCCGGCATTCTTCCGCTCACCAGCAGTCAGTCCTACCTCGCTTACGTCGGCGAGCAGACCGTGGTCGACACCAAGGACGAAAGCCTGCGGCAGGCGGCCGTGCAGGACGGTCTCGAACGCGCCGCAAAGCCCGGCGAATGTGATTATTATCGGCGGCATCCGGAAGCCGCCGAGGCCGCGCGTCGCGCGGCCGCTGAAGCAAAACGGTAGGGCGCCGGAGATGCGATACCGGCGGGCAGACTTACATAGCGACTTCGAGCAGGGCGATGTGGTGGTTCGACAAGGACAAGCGCGAGCGCAAGGAGGTCTGGGACGAAGAGATCCAGGGGTCGATCGGCGATATCGAGGCGGCCCACATCATTCGCGATATCTGCCGCTCTGCTGCCGATAGCGCGGAAAGAACCGGCGGCGTTGCGGAGCGCCAAGACAATAAGAACAGCAACAAGAGCAACAAGAATACCAAGAACAATAAAAACAAAGACGACAAAGACAGCAAGAGGAACGCATATGAGGCCGATCGATACGAACGCGCCGCCAAGGCCGCGATGGGAATCGCCATCAAGATTGCCGACGAGTTGTTGCGCGACTCTTCGGTTCGCCAGATCGTCGATCTGTGCATGAAGGCCGGCGATTTGCGGACGGCGCGAATCCTGTTTCGCGCGATTCAGACCCCATCGATCAAAGCGGAACTGCTGAATGACCATGCAATACTCCGGCAATGATCGTGGGTGCGAAAGCGGCAAGCTCGCGTGCGGTCGTCGAGTAACGGGCGCCGCGTGCGCCGGCGTGGGTAAAGGTTCCTGATGCGGCGGCTTCCTTTCTTTTACGGCTGGGTCATCATCGCGGTGACGTTCGTGACCATGGCAATCGGCGTCAACGCGCGCACCTCGTTTTCACTGTTCTTTCCGCCGATCATCAGCGAGTTCGGCTGGGATCGCGGCACGACCGCGGGCGCCTTCTCGTTCGGCTTTCTGGTTTCCGCCGTGATGAGTCCCTTGATCGGCCGCATGATGGATCGCTTCGGTCCGCGCGCGGTGATGGAACTCGGCGTCGCGCTGATGGCGGGCGGCCTGTTGCTGGCGCCGCTGACGACGCAGCCCTGGCATCTGTATTTGACCATCGGCGTGTTGGTCGGGGCCGGAAGCATCTGTCTCGGCTACTCCGGCCAATCGCTGTATCTGCCCAACTGGTTCATCCGCCGGCGCGGCCTTGCGATGGGTCTCGCCTTTGCGGGCGTCGGCATTGGTTCCATCACGCTGCTGCCATGGGTGCAGCACATGATCGAGCAAACCGGATGGCGAACGGCATGCACCGCAATGGGCGTGGTGGTCCTGGTCACGCTGCTGCCGATCAATCTCTTATTGCGCATGCGGCCGGAGGATATCGGGCTGCAGCCGGATGGCGATGCCGCGCCGTCGGCGTCTTCGGCCAAACCCATCTCGAACATCATCGATCCCGCATGGGCCGGTGTCGACTGGACCTTGAAGCGCGCGCTCGCGACTTCGCGCTTCTGGTGGCTCGCGATCGGTTATTTCGGCGGTTTGTATGTCTGGTACGCCGTGCAAGTGCACCAGACCAAATACCTGATCGACATCGGCTTCAGTCCCAATGTCGCGGTCTGGGCGCTGGGCGCGGTCAGCCTGCTCGGAATTCCCGGACAGATTCTGATGGGGCATGTCTCGGATCGGGTGGGGCGCGAATGGATCTGGACCACGAGTTGTCTGGGTTTTGCGATCTGCCTAGCGGCGTTGATTGCGCTGGAGCGGTTTCCGACGCTGACGCTGGTCTACGTCATGGTGGTGACGCAGGGCACGCTCGGCTACGGCGTCACCTCCGTGATGGGCGCTGTCGTGATGGAGATATTTGAAGGCAAGCATTACGGCAGCATCTTCGGAACCATCATGCTGGCGTCGCTCGCCGGCGGCGCCGCCGGTCCTCTGGTGACGGGCATGCTGCATGATCTGTCGGGGAGCTACACGCTGGCCTTCGTGATCGGTATCGGAGTATGCGCGCTGTCGGGACTATCGATCTGGATGGCGGCGCCCGGCAAGATTCGCGCGGTCGCGGGCCGATTGCACCGGGCGC
This sequence comes from Bradyrhizobium sp., assembly GCA_037201505.1. Lineage (GTDB taxonomy): Bacteria > Pseudomonadota > Alphaproteobacteria > Rhizobiales > Xanthobacteraceae > Bradyrhizobium. The sequence continues at coordinate 71,227 of JBBCHO010000008.1, read as the reverse complement.
AGCAGGCCTGATGGTCGTCGCGCCTGACAAGCCACCGTTTTATCGCGTTGCCATGGTCAACGGCATCAATTCGCGCCCTGTGAGGATTTGTCGATCGGACCACGTGGCGCTGTGGGCCCAGGATCATGGGGGAGTGTTTGCCAGCGCGCGGCGCTGGATGCTGCAGCAGGACCGCCCTATCGCACCCGCCTGCGCGGCTTGGTGGTGAAGGCCTTTACCGCGCGCCGGGGCCGTCACGCGAGGTTGCTGTGACTTAGCCATTTTTGTCTCTATATAGGATGGCTCCGGTCCTGATTTCGGCGGCGGCGGGTGGCTCACCGCGGAATGGACGGCGCGATGCCGTGCAAGCCAGGTGAGTCGGAGCAGGCTCAAAGGGAGACACCGTGCAGACGACGCTGCTCGGATTGGCGATTGCTTTTATTCTTGCGCTGATCGCCGCGCTGGTCGGGCCGTATTTCATCGACTGGGACCAGTTCCGGCCGCAATTCGAAGCGCAGGCCACGCAGGTCATCGGTGCGCCGGTGCGCGTCGCCGGCAAGCTGGACGCGCGGCTGTTGCCGTCGCCCTCGCTGCGGCTGCGCTCGGTGGTGGTCGGCGGCGCCAACGATCTCGGTAAAGTCCGCGCCGACAAGCTCGACGTCGAGTTCAGCCTGGGCTCGCTGATGCGCGGCGAGTGGCGGGCCACTGAATTGACGATCGACGGCATGGCGCTCGATCTCGGGCTCGATCCGCAGGGCCGGATCGACTGGCCGGCCTCGACCGGCAAGTTCAATCTGGGCACGCTGGCGATCGACCGGCTGAACCTGACCGGCCGCATCGCGCTGCATGACGCCGCAAGCCGCGGTACGCTGGAGCTCAATGATATCGCCTTCAGCGGCGATGTGCGCTCGCTGGCCGGCTCGGTGCGCGGCGACGGCAATTTCATGCTGTCGGGAACGCGCTACCCGTTTCGGGTTTCCTCCGGGCAAAGCGCCGATGGCGACGGCACCCGGGTTCATCTCAATATCGATCCCGCCTTGCGCGCCTTCTCGGCCGATCTTGAGGGCGTGCTGAGTTTCGAGTCACGCGCGCCGCGCTTCGAGGGCGCGTTGACGCTGTCCGCTCCCGCACCACCCAAGGCCAAGAAGGCCGACAACGATGCGCCGACGCCGTGGCGCATCGTGACGAAGATCAAGGCCGATCCGGCCGCGGCGAGACTTGAGCAGATCGAAGCCAGCTATGGTTCGGAAGACGCCGCGCTGAAATTCGTCGGGCTCGGTGACGTCAGGTTCGGCGCCGCGCCATTGCTGCATGCGGTGCTCTCGGCAAAGCAGCTCGACGCCGACAAGTTCGCGGCCAGGGACAACAAGGACAATGCCGCCGCCGAGCCGATCCGGCTGTTGCCGGCACTGCGCGCGCTGATCGCGACCGCTCCGGAGCCGCCGATCGCCACGCAGATCGAGCTGAGCTCCGAACAGATCATGCTCGGCGGACGCCCGCTGCAGAGCTTCGCCGCCGATCTGCGGGCCGACGCCAAATCCTGGAGCATCAATCAACTGGATTTTCGCGCGCCGGGAACGACGCGGGTTTCGCTGAGCGGCAGCAACGTACAGCCCGGATCGACCAAGCGTTTTCTGGGCGCGCTCAGCGTCGATTCCTCCGATCCCGATACGCTGGCGGCCTGGTTGCAGGGCCGCAGCGAGGTGACCTATCGCAACCAGAAGCCGATGCGCCTGCGCGGTGACGTCAACGTCTCGGCGGATCGTGTCGCGATCGACGCCATCAAGGCCGAGATCGACGGCGGCGCGGTCGAAGGACGGATCGCGATCACGGATCATGTTGCCGGTGGCGGCGCCCGGGTCGACGCGGCCTTGAAAGCCGAGCGCCTCGACCTCGATGCGTCGACCGGCTTTGTGCGTTCGCTGCTCGGCCCGCAGGCCGAATGGCCAGACGAAGTGCAGATGTCGCTCGATATCGGCCACGCTATCTCAGGCGGCCAGGATTTGCATCCGTTCACGGCCAAGTTCGGCTACGGCCCGAAGGCGATCTCGCTCGACGGATTGAAAATCGGCGAAGCCAATGGCGTCACATTGGAGGGCACCGGCGCGTTCGACCGGGGCACCGCGACCGGAAAACTGGCGCTGAATTCCAGCGCCGCCTCGCTCGGCCAGATCACTGCGCTGATCGCGCCGCTGGCGCCGGCGCTCGCCGCGCGGCTCAATGCGATGGGATCGAGCCCAGGTCCCGCGCGCGTCAAACTGGCGCTCGCGCTCGACAAGGATTCCGAACGCGCCGATCGCAGCAGCGCGCATGCCGCGCTCGATATCGACGCGCCTCAGCTAAAAGGCGCTGCCACCATCACGGCCAAGACCGAAGCCGCGGCGTTGCGCGTGCTCGATCTCGACAAGCTGCAGCGCAGCGAAATCAATATCGAATCCAAACTGTCGTCGGACAAGGGTAACACGCTGCTGGCCTTGTTCGGGCTCGATGGCATGGTGATGGCGGAAGGCCCGACGCAGTTTCAGGGATCGGTGAGCGGGGCGTGGCACGCGCCGTTGCGGTTGAAAATCAATCTCTCGGGCACGGGCCTTGACGTCGAAGCACAGGGCACGGTCGAACCCTGGGCATTGCAGCCCAAGGCCGCGCTTAATCTGAAGGCGCGCAACATCAATCTCGCGCCGCTGTTCGATCTCAAGCCGGCCGACCGGCTGATGCAGAATATCAGCGTGGCGTCGCGGGTATCGCTGCTCGCCGGCAAACTGACGTTTGACGATCTGGACGGCGCGATAGCAGGCTCACGGTTGCGCGGGCATGTGTCGCTGACATTGGACGACGAACGCAATGTCGATGGCGAAATCGGCCTCGACGCGCTGGACCTCGCGCCGGCGTTCGCGCTCGCGATCGGGTCGCGCGGCCGCGATGCGGCGGAGCCGCTGGGGTCGGGGCTGCTCAAGGGCTGGCGCGGCCGGATCGCGTTTCAGGCGCTGCGCGGTCAACTGCCAGACGGCGGCGAGTTGCGTCCCTTCAGCGGCACGGTGCGAAGCGACGGTCAATCGCTGACTCTCGATGCTCTCAAGGGCGGTATCGGCGGCGGTCAGGCCAATGCCACCATCGACGCCAGGCAGACCGCGAATGGCATCGCGCTCAATGCGCGCCTTCAACTCAGTAGCGTCGATGGCACGGCCTTGCATTATCGCGCGCTGAAAATGCCGGCGGGCCGCGCCTCGATGCAAATGACGCTGGCGAGCCAGGGCCGTAGCGCGTCGGCGCTGACGGGCGCGATGTCCGGCAGCGGCACCATGACATTGGAATCCGCTGTCATCAGCGGTCTCGATCCCCGCGCTTTCGATGTGGCGATCCGCGCCAGCGATGCCGGGCAGGCAACCAACGATACAAGGCTGCGCGAGATCGTCGATCCCGTGCTCGCCGGCGGCGCATTGCTGGTCGCATCGGCGCAAATTCCGTTCACGATCCGCGACGGCCGGCTTCGCGTCGGTCCCACTACGCTGGATTCCGACGTCGCCCGCGCGATCGTTTCCGGCGGCTACGATATCCCGGCCGATCAAGCCGATATTCGCGCGACCATTGCCTCGGCGGCGATCGGACAAGCGACCAGCCGTCCGGAAATCCAGATCTTCGCGGCCGGCTCGCCCGACGCGCTGGATCGCACGGTCGATGTCGCGGCGCTGTCGTCCTGGCTGGCGGTGAGGGCGATCGATCGCGAGACCCGCCGGCTGGATTCGATCGAGCGTGGCGAACCGGCGCCGCCCGCGATCCCGGCCTCGATTCCGCCGCCAGCCGCGCAGCCGCCGATCGCGGCGCCAGGCCTTGTGCAAGGTTTGGTGCCAAGCGTGGTACCGAGCGCCGCTTTGCCCGGTCCATCAGCTTCGGAGGCGCTGCTGCCCGATCCGCGCCGGTTGCCGCCCAAACCGAGAGTCGTTGCGCCATCGATCGCGCCGCGTCCGCCGCTCGTACCGCCTTCAACCAATGCGCCGGTCGTGAGCCAGCAGGTCGCGCCGCTGCCGCCGCCGATCGAAGTGCGTCCCGCGCCCGGCTTCGCGCCGCGGCCGCCGAAACCGCGGCCGCCTTTGGTGCTGACGCCGCAGTTCGCGAATCCGGCATCGCCGGTGAATTAGAGCCTTATCGGTTCTGATTGAATCAAAACCGGGCTCTAGTCTTTTGTTTTGACGCGTTTTCTTCACCCGCGAGCATCCACGCCGAGACGAAGGAGGAATGGATCAGCTTGGGCGCCAGGATTCACGGCGCGTTTGGTCCCTTCATCCCGGTCGGCATCCGGATTGGCCTCGATGCGGCAAGCAAGCTCAAGGCCGATCCGCGCGGGTTGACCGTGACATACTACAACGGTGTGAAACCGCCGTGCCCATGCGTCGCCGACGGCGTGATGATCGCGACGCAGGCCAGTCCCGGTCAGGGTACCCTGCAGATGTCGCCGGACAAGCCTCCGGTTGGCGCCATGGCGGTCATCGTGATCAAGAACCGCAAAACTGGCGAAGGTCTCAAATACACCATCGCTGACGAATGGCTTCCGAAGATTCTGGGCTGGATCAAGTCTGATCCATCGGCGCGATACGACTCTGCCATGAATGCAGAGGGGCTGTTTCAAGTGGAGCCCATCCAGTGAGTCGCTCCCGACGTTTCGTCAGGGATAGTGCTGAGCTGGCAAAGGTTGGAATAATTCTTTATTCCAGAGCCTATCGCTTCTGGTTGAATCAGAACCGGGCTCCAATCTTTTATTTTGACGCGTTTTCTTCACGCGAACCGGCATCCACTTCGCTCGAAAACGCTCTAGTTATTCCAGTCCGTAGTGGCGGTGGCACGACGCGCAGATTCCGTCGAGCTGGTCGCTGACCTCCGAGATCGATTTCAGGTCGTGATCTTCGGCGGCGCGATAGGCCTTGTCGGCGGCATCCGCGAGTTTCTTGACATAGGGGTTCCAGCTCGCATCGCGGGCGCGCCCCGGAATCATCAGGGCGTTGGTGGCCTCGGCCAGAGTTGCCGTGCCGCTCACGATCTGTTCCCAGTCGTCATCGGTTTTCGGGGAGAGATCATGCTCACCCTTGGCGTCGATGATGATGCCGTTGACCCTCCAGATCACCGCCGCGGATGGACTGAGCACATGCTCCATGAAGGTCTTCATGTCGACATAGGCTTTGTAGGGCGGCGCGCCGGCAGCGTCATCGGATATCGACGGCGATACGGCCGCAAAGGTGACGACAACCGCTGCGATCATGCTGGCAAAGAAACGGAAATTCATCATCTCACCCAACCCGCATGGTGAAGCCGATCCAGCGGCCGCACGCGACCACCGAAATCCACAACAGAACCGACAGCCCTCCCGCCAGCCGCGCGCGAAACGGCAGCCGGGACTGGTTGTCCCACTGCGTCATGTCCTTGGCGCTGATGAGATGAAAGACCACCATGTTCAAACCGGCCAGGCCGATCAGACACAGCTTGGCGACGAAATAGCCGTTCTCCAGATATTTGGTGGCGTTGGAGATAAACAGCAGCGCGCCCGACGCGACAGCCACCGCGAACGCGACCCAGGTGAGGGGCAAAATGCCGGCGGTGACGCGGCTGACGGAGCGGTGCACCGAGGCGAAGCCGAGCAATCGCAGGTCGACCGCCAGAATGGATCCGACCACCAGGCAAATCGCGACGACATGGATCGATTCGATCAGCGGAAACAGCAGATCATTCTCGCGGATATTGTCCGCCAGCGCGCTGTTCTCGAAATATGAAATGATATCGTGAAGCAACTGCATTATCCCGCCTGCGTGTAAGCAATCCAGCGGCCGGCGAAGAGAATGCCGCACCACACCAGTATCGATACCGACGCGGCGAGCTGCCCCACCAGTCGCCGTCCCCGATCCTTGTCCCAGAAATTCGGCGACGACGACACCGACCATTGCAGCCACGCCGTCAGCAGGATGGCAAAGGCAAGCAATCCCATCTTGATATAGAAAGTGGAATTAAGCAGCGAACGGCGCGGCTCGCCGACGATCAGTATAGCGCCCGTTATCAGCAGAACGGCCAGCACCGGCCAGATCACCGGCAGGAAACGCCGCGTGATCTCGGGCAACGGCACATCGCGATTGAGCAGCCGCCAGAGCCTGAGATCGACCAGGACCGCGGAAGAAAACACGATCGCGACGCTCAGGATATGAATGGTCTGAACGGTCGGAATGATCCAGCCGGTGGTCTGGATGGTATGGCTGATCGAGGTCGCGGCCAGCCAGCCGGAGAACTCGCTGATCACGGCGTCGATCATGAAGTTATTGATCGCTCGGGGGCGTCAGGCTGTAGCTCAGCTCCGCACCGCTCGGCAGCGTGACCTTGAGCAGAAACCCGCCGGGATTGCCGTCGCGAAGCGGCGCGTAGCGAAACACCGCGTGATCGCCGGGCTGCAGCGAGCGTTTGGTCCAGCCGGAGCGCGTGAGAACGCCGGGACTGGATACTTCAAAGACCCACGAGGCAGCCGCGTCGCCGGTCTTGCCGTCGGCCTCGACGACGAAGGTGATGTGAGGGTTGGTCCAGTTGACGACCTTGACGGTGCCTTCCATGGTCTTGGGATTGTCGAGGTCGTAGGCGGCATTCGAATGATGCGCCGCGGCCTTATCTGCCAAACCCAGGATGCCCCCGAAACCCAGGATGCCTCCAAGGATCAGGCTTGCAGCAATCAACATAGTTCTCGGCGACATCTCAAGCATTCCTTACTTTATTTCGCGATATGGACCGAACCGTAGGCGCCTTGCGGGGCCGGAATATAGATATCGTTGCCGAACGCGTCCTTTCCGGCGTGCAGATCTTCCTGGGCGCATTCCCCTTCGATGATTTCGTAATGACGCTCGGGATAACTGCGGAAAATCCGCGTCGTTTTCCAGGTCGTGGTCAGGACGTTCGGCGCCGTTATTTCAAGATCGTCGTTGAGAACATTCGGCTTCGCCAGATACAGCCGCTCGACGATATGCATGTCGCCATTGTTCGGGATGCCTGCGGCCTCGCTGATCGCGATATAGGCCTGCGGCGCGATACCTACGGTATCGACGACCAGCGTATCGCCTTCCCAATGACCGATCGAGTGGCCGTGAAACGACAGATCGGGGTCTTCGGGATGCGGGCGGCCATCGGTATAGATTCGCCGCAGCCGGTTGCCATCGCCTTCGCCCAGCATGGTGATGCGGCCGGGGGTCACCAGAATTTCCATCGCATTGTGCGGGATCAGCATCCAGGTCGGCATACCGTGCGGCATGCAATGGCTGAGCACGAGAAAAGGCCGTCCGGCCTTTTCCTCGGCCACCATATGCTGGATTTGCTTCAGAACCTCTGGCTTCCAGGGCGGTGTGATCTGCACCTCCTGACGCTTCTGGTCCTTGATGTCGGGAACCCATACGCCGCTGAAATCGGGCGGTGCCGCGGAGGCCTGAGAAGCGCCGAATACCCCGGCTAGCGCCGCGACACACAAAACTGTCGTGAACTTTTCCTTGAATATCTGCACGCTGACTCGCCGTTGTTTTTGGTTATGGGGATCAGTCAGATCGAACCGTCCTGGAATTCAGCATGGACAGTCCGCCAAATTATCAGTCCGTAGGATAGATTAGTCGCAGGGTTCGGAAAAGAAAAGCAGCCGGTAGCGGTTGGAGCACGTTCCCGCGCAGGATGTTAGATCAGAGAATCGAAAAAGGCTCATCATTTCTGCGCATGCAGCTATAACGTTTCGGAATTGCCGCGGTGTTCGGCCGGGAATGCGGATTTACGCAGTGAGCGGCGACGGTGCTGCTCACCACGCGATCTGCCGCCGATCGGGCGCCGAGCCGGTGAGGAGCGGTTTGCCGAATACGGACGGCATCAGATCGTCAAGGAACAGCAGCAACTGCGTCCGGAAACCCGGACCGTTTCCGCCGGCGTGGTTCATCGGCAGGATTACTTCCGCGGCGACCTGCCACGTCACGGCGACATAGGCGAAGCCGGGATTGGCGGTCGCGACCGTCTTCTGGCCGGCCGGACTGTCGAACCTGAATTCGACCAGCGGCACCCACTGGTTCAGCGGCTCGTCCTTCGGCGAAGAGTTCGTGAAGCGGCTGGTCAGATAGAGCGTGCTGTATTGGACAGAGAAACCCCAATGCAGCGTTCGAACGGCCGGCGAAGCGACGTTGTCGAACGCATTCGTAATGGGATTGGGAACGAGCGCGCGCCCTCCGTTGCCGACGGGTTCTTCTTCCACAAACGCGCCGGTGATCGCGAACGGCCGCAGCCAGGACAACGAGTCGGGAAGATCGCCGAACCCCCTGCCGAAAGTTATGCCGGGCTGGATCGTATTCGGAGCGTCGGTTCCCACTCCGGCTGATCCGGAGTGTGCAATCCCCCAGGCAAGGCTCACCGACACCAACGCTTCGTGCTTGTTGTCGCGGTAGGCTTCGTATTTGAGACCGAGGTTGGTCTTGTCGAAGCCAGACGTATGCCCGATTGGCCAGTTCTGATGCAGCCAGCCGCTGTCGAGCGTTAATGCGAGCGTTGGTGTCAGGAGTCGCGCGAAAGACCAGTTGATGCGGTTTTCGGAAACGTTGCTGCCTTGCGTGGGATAGTTGAGATACGAAAAATCCGGCACGATCGCTTCATCGGCAACCGCGGGATCGTCGAAGGTCATGGTGCCGTCGAAATATCTGTTCCCGGCAATGCCGTGGGCATGAGCCGCCCCGGTCCAAACCAGCAGGTTTGCGACGATCACCGTTCCTGAAAGTAAAGATCGCTTCATGAGACCAGACCGCACTCGGATAGCAATTGATCTATCACGTCGTGTCGGCACGTGTCCTAGGCGGAGACCGGATTATTGACAACGGCGTCTGTCTGGATACTAATTCCGATGTGGGGAAGGCGATCTCCCCTTCAGGCGACATGCCCAAGAATCGCGTCCAGTTTATCAGGGGCGCAGCATGTCTACCATTCAGCAAGATTTTCCCGGCGGACGACGACGAAGAGCAAGCAGCCCCGTAAAACTCGCGCTGCTGTGGCCGCGGGATATCCCGAAGTGGAACGCTGCAACACCAAAAGACTATCGGCTTCATCGCGTTTTCGAGGAAATGGCTACGCTCGGCGTAACAGCAGAGGCCGCGCCCTACGCCGATGACATCGTGGACCAGGTGCGCGCCCAGCTACTGTCCTGCGACGGCGTGCTGGTCTGGGTCGATCCGCTTTTTAACGGGCGAAACAGGATTGTGCTTGATGCGATGTTGCGGGACGTCGCCGCGAACGGCGTTTGGATCAGCGCGCATCCGGATGTGATTCTCAAGATGGGCGCGAAAGAGGTGCTTTACCGCACCCGGCACCTCGGTTGGGGCACCGATACCCAACTGTATCGTGCGGCTGCAACGCTCTACGAGGAATTTCCGCGTCAGTTGCAGCAGGCAGGCCCACGGGTGCTCAAACAGAACCGGGGCAATGGCGGGCAGGGCGTATGGAAGGTGGAGTTGGTCTCGACGCCCGCCGGGGACGCGCCGACGGTTCGGGTGCTACAGGCGGTCAGTGGCAGCCTGCCGGAAGATCTGCCGCTCGCCGATTTCCTGACGCGGTGTGAAGCGTATTTCGCGGACGGTGGATGCATCATCGATCAGCCGTTCCAGCCACGGCTGCCTGATGGCATGATCCGTTGCTATATGGGAGCGGACAAGGTGATCGGGTTTGGCCACCAGCGTATCAAGGCCCTGATTCCGCCCCCCTCCCGAAGGCCCGGACTCGGAAGCCGCCCAGCCGGGTCCGAGAATCATGCATCCCGCTACTGCATCCGAGTTTCAGGTGCTGAGGACAAAAATGGAGTCCGACTGGACGCCGCAGATGATGCAGTTACTGGAAATCGACGCCGGATCGCTGCCGATCATCTGGGATGCCGATTTTCTCTATGGACCGCGCGACGCATCGGGCATGGACAGCTATGTGCTGTGTGAGATCAATGTCAGTTCCGTGTTCGCTTTCCCGGAACAAGCGCCGCCCGAGATTGCCCGTCTCGCACGGGATCGATCAGCGGCCTACAGAAGCGGAACATTGCCCAACTTCGTCGATGACTGAAATGTTCGTGATCGCGGGTAGTGTGCCGAGCGCAGTCGATTGACACGACGCGCAGCAACGTCTTTATTCGCGACACGGGGACAGCGATCTCCCCGCGAGGCGACATGCCCAAGAATCGCGTCCTGTTCATCAAGGGCGCAGCATGTCTTCATATACGTCAATCTCATCTGACAAGCTTTCTCGACTCGTCGGCACGGTGAACGCGCCAGCACTTATTGACGTGCGCCTCGACGAGGATTTCTCGACGGACCCTCGGTTGATCCCGGGTGCCAGCCGCAGAGCCCATCAAAGCGTGCAGAACTGGGCTCAACCGCTCATCGGGCAGTCAGTGGTCGTGATCTGTCAGAAGGGCCAAAAGCTCAGCGAGGGAACCGCCGCCTGGCTTCGCCACGACGGCATCGCCGCCGAAATTCTTGAAGGCGGCCATCTGGCCTGGACACAAGCGAATTTGCCGACGGTTCGCGCCGGCAAGCTTCCAAAGCGCGACGGACGCGGCCGTACCGTTTGGGTAACCAGATCGCGCCCGAAGATCGACCGCATCGCCTGTCCGTGGTTGATCCGCCGCTTCGTCGATCCGGCGGCGGTGTTTCTGTTTGTGACTGCTTCCGAAGTCGAAGCCGTCGCACAACGGTTCGACGCCGCGCCTTTCGATATCGGGAACGTATTCTGGAGCCATCGTGGCGAGCTTTGCACCTTCGATGTGATGATAGAGGAATTCGGCCTCGCGACACCGCCATTGCTGCGGCTCGCAACCATGGTGCGCGCCGCAGATACCGGAAGGCTCGATCTGTCACCGGAAGCACCGGGACTGTTGGCGGCATCGCTCGGCCTGTCGCGGATGTATAGCGACGATCTCGAACAGCTCGAGGCGGGCCTCACACTTTACGATGCGTTCTACCGCTGGTGCCGCGACGCGGTCGGTGAGACCCATACGACGCATGCCAAACGAGCGGGCACCTGATTTTTCGTGTCGCTCATGGGCAAAAATGATGAGAATGAAATTCGCAATCTGGTGTGCTTTCGTTGTCATCGTGACGGCCGCCATCCTTGGCGGCCTCTACGTCAAAGTGGTTCCAGGCCTGTCGAGCGCGCGTACTGAGCCGCCGGCAGCCGAGACGATTCTCGCAACCTGGTTACTGCATCAGAGCGTTCCCTTTGAAGCTAAAATGAGCGTCAATCCGACGCCCGACCCTTCCGACGTCGCGGCCGGAAAAGATCTTTACCGGGAGAAGTGCGAAACCTGCCACGCCTATGACGGCGGCGGCAAAACGCCGATCGGCTCCAATGAATTTCCGCGCGTTCCCACGTTGCGCTCGCCCGCCATCGTGGCAACTTCCGACGGTGAACTATTTTATCACATCCGCAATGGCATCCGTAATACCGGCATGCCCGCATGGAATATTCCCGACCGTCAGATTTGGCAGCTGGTGAGCTTTATCCGCCACTTGCCGGAAGTGGAGGCGATGACGCCCGACGTAGCCGCAGCACTTTCGCCGGCCGTGCTCACGGGTGCACCGCCGGATCACGGACATTATGTCGGATCGGTTGCCTGCAAGGGATGCCATGAAGAGATCTACGCGCGTTGGAGCAAGACTCGCATGGCCAACGTCGTGCGCGATCCCCGCGAACATCCCGACGCCATCATTCCCGACCTCTCAAAGCCTAATCCGGTCTTTAGTTTCACCAAGGACGACGTCGCCCTCGTTTACGGCAGCCGGTGGAAACAGCGCTACTTCAAGAAGGTCGGTGACGATTATTTCCCGCTTCCTGTTCAATGGGATGTCGCTCATCAAAGCTGGAGCCGCTATTTCGTCCCCAACACCGGCGATTGGTGGGCCACGCTCTATCCGCCCGACAATTTCCAGCGGCCGACAGGACCGCTCTGCGACGGTTGTCATTCCGTAAATTACGACATCAACACGAAGTCCGTCACCGAGTGGAATGTCGGTTGCGAAAAATGTCACGGCCCGGGGGAGGCACATTCTAAAATGCCGGTCCGCGACAACATTCTCAATCCGGCGCGTTTCGATTATGTGGATGCCAGCGACACCTGCATCCAGTGCCACTCACAAGGGCAGCCGCTCATCAAGCCGATCCAGGGGAAATACTACGATTGGCCGGTTGGATTTGATGTCGGCAAACATCTGAAGGACTATTGGAAGCTCGAAGAACACAAGCTCGGCGATCTTACCTTTACGTACTTTCCGGACGGCACCGCGCACAAGAATCGCATGCAGGGCAACGATTTCGTGCAAAGCCTGATGTATGCGCGCGGCGTTACTTGTTCGAGCTGCCACGACCCGCATGGCACCGACAATGTTGGCATGGTGCGCAAGCCCGGTAACGCGCTGTGTCTCGACTGTCACGGCCCCGACGCCCAGGCGGGGCCACACGCTCCCACGGTCGAAGCACACACGCATCATCAGGCCGGTAGCGCTGGCAATGAATGCATCGCCTGTCATATGCCGAAGATCGCGCAGACGATTGCGGACCAGAACGTTCGAAGTCATACCTTTCACTTCGTGACGCCGGGCGACACCGAATCGCTTAAGATTCCAAATGCCTGTAATGAGTGCCACAAAGATAAATCGATCGAATGGGCGAAAACGGCGCTGGAGTCGTGGCCGGATCGTTCGCCCTGGCGGATGTCACGGTAAGATAGATGACTCGCTCGCGACGAAATCACAGACGAACACGACCTCGCGGTTTGGCTCGCGTCCTGATCGGGATCGGCCACGCCGGAGCTGTGGCGATTTGTCTATCCGCCCAACCCGCCGCGGCCTATCGACCGTTCGACGGCACCGATGCTGCTGTCGCTAATCTGAACGAAGTCGAGATCGAGTTGCAACCGGCCGGCCGGCTGCAGGCGGGTCCGCAATCGACCTTGATCGCACCGGCGGTGGTCTACAATTACGGGTTTGCCGAACGCTGGGAAATGGTTTTGCAAGGCCAGGTCGAGACGCCGTTGTCGCCGGGCGGCCAGAGCAGCCTGGCGGCTACCGGCGCGTTTCTTAAATACGTGGTCCAGCCCGGCGTTCTCCAGGGCCAATCAGGCATGAGTATCGCAACGGAGTTCGGGCCGTTGCTGCCCGGCATCAATACCGATCCCGGCGTCGGGTTCAGCTGGGCCGGTATCGTCCTCTCAGCGTTGGGACTGGGGGACCGCGCATTTCAACGTCGAGACTAATCTGACCCGCGATCAGCACGGCGAGGGTTTCCTCAGTGTCATTCTGGAAGGACCTTCAAAATGGACCGTTCGTCCGGTGGTCGAGTTTTTTTACGATAAGGTGTGGACGCAGACTGAAACCCGTTCGGCCCTTATCGGGGCGATCTGGCAAGTGAAGGACGACCTCAGCTTCGATGCCGCGTTTCGTTATGCGCTGATCAACGGACGCGCCGTGAACGAAATCCGCGCCGGACTGACCTTCGCCTTTAAGGCTGAAAACGACAAAACACCGGCCAGGCCGGGCGCGACGTTTAGCAATTGGGGGCTCTCACGCTAACCGACGCGTGACTAACGCGCGTGTTTACTACCACACCACGCGCGGCTGCGGGTGCATCGGACACCCGGCTTTCCCTGCGCCCTCTGTTTGGAGGGGCAAGATTGATTCTTAAACTCAGGCGCACCACACCGCACCGTGCCGTGAGAGTGCGAAGTTGCGTCTCAACGCCGTCGTCCCGGCCTTGAGCCGGGACCCATAATTGAAAATTGAATCAGGAAAGGCGACGCGTTATCCCTGCGGCTTGACTTCCGATGTTACAGTGATCGCGCGCGAGCGGAAGTAGTCCAGTACGAAAAGCCGGATCGCCGACGACAGATTGCCTTGCTGGCGATTGCTGTCGATTTCGCCGACCAGTTCGGACAGCGTCATGTTCCGCAGTCCCGAAATTTCCTTCATGCCGTTCCAGAACGCCTCTTCGAGGCTGACGCTGGTCTTGTGGCCGGCGACCACGATCGATCGCTTGACGACTGGCGATTTCATGACGCGTCCTCGCCGTCGCGATGCTGATCCGGAATGCGATGCTGATCCAAGAGGTCGCTGGCGCGCGTGGCGCGCTGCTCGTCCAGAACGCGTTCGGATTTGGTTCGGCCAAACCGCGCGCGATTGGTTTCGGCCTGTTGTTCCGATTGCTGTCGCTCAGTGCGTTTCTTGAAACGCTTCAGGTTGACTACATCCCCCATGGCCGCCTCCATCACGCAGCCAGTCGGCATGCGACGTGTTGAAGAAGGTCTGGGCGTTCGGAGGGCTTTCCGGTCATCTGCAAAAATCCGGTCGGCGATATGAAAGTGCTGTGAATAAATAATTCCGCGCGCATGCTGTTCCCACAACCCGCATCCCGTCTGCCGGGACGCGCGTTAGGCATTTCGGTCGTCATTTAAGAAAATCCCCATAAGTCCATTGTTAGCATCGAAAAAAACGTTTCGCTCTGCGAAAGCGATAATATTTTGAGCTCTACCACGCGGCAGTGCAAGTGCGATAGCCGGTCCGGTCAGTTCTTTACGGGGATATGCTCCTTAACAAAAAATTTAGAGCCCGTAATTCAACGGGTTTCGCGCCGATCACCCGGGCCGCGTCATTTTGTCCGGCTTGACCAGCCGATCGAATTCATCGGCGGAAACAAAACCGAGCTTCAGGGCCTCTTCTTTCAACGTCGTGCCATGCGCGTGGGCCGACTTGGCGACCTTCGCGGCGTTATCGTAACCGATTTTGGGAGCGAGCGCGGTCACCAGCATCAGCGAACGCTCCATCAGTTCCCGGATGCGTTTTTCGTCGGCGCGTATGCCGTCAACGCAATGCTCGGTGAACGACCTGACGACGTCGGCCATCAATTGAATGGAATGCATCATGCCATATGCCAATACCGGCTTATAGACGTTCAGCTCGAAATGGCCCTGGCTGCCGGCGACGGTGATCGACGTATGATGACCGAATATCTGGCAGCACACCATGGTCATCGCCTCGCACTGCGTCGGATTGACCTTGCCCGGCATGATCGAGGAACCCGGCTCGTTTTCTGGCAGGATCAATTCCCCGAGGCCGGAGCGCGGTCCAGATCCCAACAGGCGGATGTCGTTGGCGATCTTGAACAGGCCGGTCGCCATCGAATTGATCGCGCCATGGGCGAACACATAGGCGTCGTTGGAAGCCAGCGCCTCGAATTTGTTGGCGGCGCTGGTGAACGGCAGCTTTGTAATCTTGGCGGCGTGTTTGGCAAAGGCGCGCGCGAAGCCTGGCTTTGAATTCAGACCAGTACCGACCGCAGTTCCGCCTTGAGCCAGCGGATAGAGTTCCCTGACCGCGATGCGCAACCGCGTCAGCCCGCTCTCGACTTGTGCTGCGTAGCCGGAAAATTCCTGCCGAGTGTCAGCGGCGTCGCGTCCTGGGTATGGGTGCGGCCGATCTTCACAATATGGGCGAAGGCTTTTTCTTTTTTGCGCAATGCACGGAGCAGGATCTCGAGGGCGGGGATAAGGTCGGTCGTGATGCGCGTCGCGGCGGCGATGTGCATCGCGGTCGGGAACGAATCGTTCGACGACTGGCTCATATTGACGTGGTCGTTGGGATGAACAGGAGACTTGGCGCCGAGCTTGCCGCCCAATAGTTCATTGGCGCGATTGGCGATCACCTCGTTGAGGTTCATGTTGGTCTGGGTGCCGGAACCGGTCTGCCACACTACCAGCGGAAAGTGATCGTCGAGCTTGCCGTCGATCACTTCCTGCGCGGCGCGGATGATGGCGCGGGCGCGGCGTTGATCGAGCAGTCCGAGCTCAAGGTTGGTTTGGGCCGCGGCAAGCTTGACGATGCCGAGCGCATGAATGATCGCGATCGGCATCCGGTCCTGGCCAATACGGAAATTCTGCCGGGAGCGTTCGGTCTGCGCGCCCCAATAGCGATCGGCCGGAACCTCGATCGGACCGAAGCTGTCGGTCTCCGATCGGGTAGCAATGGGGGGATTGGAGCGGGTGGAGGAGGCAGTGGTCGATCGAGCCATGGATGAATGTCCGTTACGCGCCGCGATCTCTTCGTGGCAGGACATCCATTCTACAGGCAGCTTTGTCGTTCGCGCGCGGATTATTTCTTGCGGAAGCGATCCAGCCTTACGACTTCGGCGCCCTCGCTCGGCTTGGCCGGCTCGTCGTCGGTCTTCTCGGCAACAACGGCGGGAACCGTCAGTGCCGAAGATGCAGCGGCTGGCACCGCCGGAAGGTTGGTCGCGGCAGCAGCCTCCGCCGCATCGGCCGGCTCGAATTGCAGGCCGAACTGGACGGACGGGTCGAAGAAGCTCTTGATCGAATTGAACGGCACCACCAGGCGCTCGGGAATGCCGCCGAACGACAGCCCGACTTCAAAGCGGTCGTCGGTCACGACCAGGTCCCAGAACTGGTGCTGCAGAATGACCGTCATTTCTTCCGGATATTGCGCCAACAGCCGCGGCGACAGCTTCACGCCTTCGGCGGTGGACAGGAAGGTGATGAAGAAATGATGCTCGCCGGGCAGGCCATGCTCGGCCGCGTCGGTCAGCACACGGCGCAACACGCTGCGCAACGCATCGCGCGCCAGGACGTCATATCGGATGTGATCGGTCGCCATTATCGGTCCTGTCGTGTTCGGATTCGGCCGGCGAGGGTGCCGGTAACCCGACTCGCCTGTGCCGCATGCTACCCCGCCAGCGTCCCGAGGTCAGCATGCGTTGCCGTGATACCAGCAGATTGAAGTGGAAGCTTCGGACCCCGCCTGACCATAGCTGAAGAGCCTGCACCCCCGATATAAGGCGTTAAAGGCAAGAAAACAGAGCTGGAAAAGCCCGTCCGGAGCGGGAACCCACGGTGTCGAGCGAAAATACAAGAGTTGAAACAAACAGGCTTGGAATACCCGAAATTTGGGTTGGCCTCGCGCGGTCGCCGTTCTAAATCTCGGATATGCCCCCGGATTCGCCGCCGGCCGCCGTTCCGGCGCCGCATCCCCTGATCGCATCGCCCCCTACCTTGGCCGCGCTGTTTATCGCGTTCGCCAAGATGTCGCTGGCGGGCTTCGGCGGCGTGCTGGTGTGGGCGCGGCGCGGCATCGTCGACCAGCATAAATGGATGACCGCCGAAGAGTTCAACGAGACCTTCGCGCTGTGCCATTTCCTGCCCGGCCCCAACATCGTCAATTTCACGATGGTGTTCGGATCGCGCTTTCGCGGCATTGCCGGCGGGATCGCGGCGTTTTCCGGCCTGCTGGGGCCGCCTCTCGTGATCATGACGATCCTCGGAGTGTTGTATCAGCACTTCGGCGAGATCGAAATGCTGCGGCGGATCTTGGCCGGCGTGTCCTGCGCCGCCGTGGGCCTTCTGATCGCGGTGGTGTTCCGGATGATGAAGCCGCTCATCACCAAGCGCGACGGGGTCGGGCTTGGGATTTTAGCTGCGGTGTTTGTCGCGATCGGGGTGTTGCGGCTGCCATTGGCGAGCGTGCTGCTGGTCGCGATTCCGGTCAGCATCGCCATCACCTGGTTCATCCGGCGAGGGAAGGTGGCATGAACCCGGACGCCAACCCGATCTGGACACTGGCATGGACCTTCGGCGTGATGTCGCTGTTCGCGGTCGGCGGCGGCAATGCCGCGCTGCCGGAAATGCATCGGGTCGCCGTCGATGTTCAGCACTGGCTGACCGACAAGCAGTTTGCCGATGCGTTCGCGATCTCGCAGTTGTCGCCGGGCCCGAATGTGCTGATCGTGACCCTGATCGGCTACAGCGTTGCAGGCGTGACCGGCGCGCTGGTCGCGACTTTGGCGATGTGTCTTCCCACCGCCTTGATGGCCTATGGCGTGAGCCGCATCCTGACCAAGTCAAGCCATTCGCGCTGGCCTGCCATCATCCAGTCGGCGCTGGTTCCGCTGTCGATCGGATTGATGGGCGCCAGCGGCTTCATCCTGGCCCGGGCGTCGGACCATACCTGGGTCGCCGCCTTGTTCACGATCGTGGCCGCAATACTGGCTGCCTCAACCAAGCTCAATCCGTTCTGGATGCTGCTGGCCGGGGGATGCCTGGGGTTTGCAGGCCTGATCGGGTAAGAAAGGGCCGGGTTCGGCCCTTGTTCCACCCGCAGCTACCCTTGCCGTTGACCGGCCGGACCCTCATTTTTGGGGTATAAGCAATCCCATCGCCCGAATCGGCTGTCGAACCGGCAGCCCGGTCGTTAAAAACTCGCCAGCCCTATCGGCTCGCCAAAGGCTCGCAATATCAAGTCATGAACCAGTACCACGACCTGCTCGAACGGATTCTCTCTGATGGCGCGGAAAAGCATGACCGCACCGGCACCGGCACGCTGTCGATCTTCGGCCATCAGATGCGCTTCAATCTCGGCGCCGGATTCCCGGTGCTGACCACCAAGAAGCTGTCGCTGAAGGCGATCATCCACGAGCTATTGTGGTTCCTCAAGGGCGATACCAACATCGGCTACCTCAGGACAACGGCGTTTCGATCTGGGATGAGTGGGCCGACGCCAATGGCGATCTCGGTCCGGTCTATGGATCGCAGTGGCGCTCCTGGCCGGCGCCGGACGGGCGTAGCATCGACCAGATATCAGATGTCGTCGACATGATCCGGCGCAATCCGGATTCGCGGCGCCTGATCGTGAGCGCGTGGAATCCGGCCGACGTCGACAAGATGGCGCTGCCGCCATGTCATTGCCTGTTCCAGTTCTACGTCGCCAACGGCAAATTATCCTGCCAGCTCTATCAGCGCTCGGCCGACGTGTTTCTCGGCGTGCCCTTCAACATCGCGTCCTATGCGTTGTTGACGATGATGGTGGCGCAGGTGACCGGCCTCAAGCCCGGCGATTTCGTTCATTCGCTCGGCGATGCCCACCTCTATTCGAACCATCTCGAGCAGGCGCGGCTGCAATTGACGCGCCCGACGCGCGCATTGCCCGTCATGAAGATCAATCCCGCCGTGAAGGATATCTTCGCCTTCCGCTACGAGGACTTCGCGCTCGAAGGCTACGACCCGCACCCGCATATCAAGGCAGAGGTCGCGGTGTGAGCGTTGAATGTCGCTCCTGATCCGCCGCGCGCGCCCTGATGAAGCGGGGCTTGTGCTGTCGCTGGTTCGCGAACTCGCCGAATACGAGAAACTGCTTCACGAAGTCGAGGCGACCGAGGCCGATATCGGCGCCGCCTTGTTCGGCGATCACCCAAAACTGTTCTGCGAAATTGCCGAATGGAATGGCGAGGTCGCGGGCTTTGCGGTCTGGTTCATCAATTTTTCCACCTTCAGCGGCCGCGCCGGAATTTATCTGGAAGACCTGTTCGTGCGTCCGGCGCAACGCAGCCAAGGCATCGGCAAGGCGTTACTCTCGCATTTGGCCAGGGAATGCGTGGCGAACGGCTGGTCGCGGTTGCAATGGGCGGTGCTCGATTGGAACACGCCGTCGATCGAATTCTACAAATCGCTCGGCGCTGTCCTGGTGGACGAGTGGACGATATGCCGGGTCGGCGGCGAAGCGTTGACCGCGCTGGCGCAAGCAAAAGCAGTGTGACCTGTTCGGGTCATTGGCTGTGTTGTTGCATCCAACTGTCGATCTGGCTGATGACCTCAGACTCTATTCCGAAGTAGCCGTGGGGGGTCAGCGAGCCGCACGGTTTGCGCGATTTCTGGACGCCTCCGGCAACTGAAAGTACACGCACACTTGCGGAATTCGTCATGGCGGCAGCAATGCGCGAAGCATCTGCCGGGGGCGCCACGTTACACCGATCATCCTGGTTGGCGACAATGAGCGCCGGCACACGCACATCCTGAGGGGCGGCGCTAAACACGGTTTCGCCGCTGCCGCCCATCTGCGATACCGATTCGGTAAGCACCACACCGGCTATCGCGCCTGGCGGGGCGTGGGCGGCGCCATTCATGGCGGCGATGGAGCCTTGGCTCGTACCCAGCAGAAAAACCGGGCCAGGCGCCTGTTCATGGGCAACGCGGACCAAATCCAGTATCAGGGCCGCATACTCCGGCGAACTGCGCGAGCCTCTGAGGTTTGCATGATCCACCGTGTCAGGGATCAACACAGCGTAACCACGCTGGATCCAAAGGGCGCGCGTGCGAACCACGAAATTGTCGCCGTGACGCACGTCGCCGTCGCGCCGCAGACCGACCTTGCCCGCGCCGCCCGGGAGCATGACGATGGTCGCTTTGGGCCGCGCCGGCGCCGCGTAGAGCACACGCTGGCGCTCGCTTCCCGTCAGCGGCACGTCGATGATCCGCTCATTCGAGTCGGCGCCAACAGCCGCATCTTGCCGAAGGTGGCTATCGCCGCGATCGGGGAGAGGCCCGGTCTGCGCGACCAATAGACTCGGGATCATCGCGGCGGTCAGCAAGGTCGCAACCAGGATTTGTTTGCTCTCGATCATAAGCTCAACTCCTGCAACGGATCGGCTTGTTGTCGCCCGGGGCGGCTGAACGGCATTGGATGGCGATGTTCACCCAGGCTTCACGGGTCTGACTGACAGGATGGTCGGATAAGTTCAAACGCCCGACTCCTTATAGTTAGAGGTCTCGGTGAAGACCCGATAACTTGCAAACATCGTAGACAGACCATAAACCTTTCCGCAGAGGCAAATGCTTGAGTTGATGATGCACCCTCAGGTGGCTTCCTGATTTCCCGTCGTTTTGGCCAAAGTCGAAAGTTGATCTGGTTGGTCGCTTGGCAAGAGGTAGTGGTGTGATGGAGATCGTCCTCATCGTTGCCGTTGCAGATAACGGCGTGATCGGTTCGGACGGCGCCATTCCCTGGCGGTTGAAGACCGATCTGCAACGCTTCAAGACGCTGACATTGGGCAAGCCGATCGTGATGGGTCGCAAGACCTTTGTCTCGCTGCGCCGGCCGCTGCCGGGACGCACCAATATTGTCGTGACCCGCGACGTTAACTTTCGGGCCGCGGGCGCCGTCGTGACGACCTCGTTGGCGGACGCCCGTGCGGTTGCGACCGGCGATGCGCTGCGGCGTTTAGCCACTGAAATCGCCGTCATCGGCGGCGCCGAAATCTACAAGCAATGGATGGACTCCGCCGACCGGCTGGAAATCACCGAAGTGCACACAAAGCCTGCAGGCGATACTCATTTCGCCACTATTGATGCCGCAGTGTGGGAAGAGGTGGCGCGGGTTCGCAATTCGGCCGGTCCGGACGACAGCGTGGACTATTCCTTTGTCACATATCGCCGCCGAGTTGCACGTTAACCCCACCGACCAATGTTTACATTGACAATTATGGCCTCAGGCATAGCTCCTGCAGGCCGTAAGCTTGCGTTGTAAGGGCGGGGGCCGTCCCCTATAAAGCCTGCGGAATACTGCGAGGCGGGGCAGTTTGGCCCCTTAAGCCCGCAAAGGAGACTATTCATGGTGTGGAAGAATCAAGGCGGAGGCCCGTGGGGCTCAGGTCCGAAAGGGCCATGGGGTTCCGGCCCGCAGCCGGTGGGACCAAGGCCGCCCGATCTTGAAGACCTTCTGCGCCGTGCGCAGGACCGGCTGCAGCAATTGCTGCCGGGTGGGTATTTCAGCGGCATCGGCATCGCCATCGTTCTGCTCGCGGCGATCGCGATCTGGGCGATGTCCGGCTTCTACCGCGTGCAGTCCGAAGAACTCGGCGTCGTGCTTCGCTTCGGTAAATATGTCCGCGATGCGCAGCCCGGCTTGAACTATCATCTGCCCTATCCGATCGAGACCGTGCTGCTGCCGAAGGCGCTGCGCGTCTCGACGCTCAGCATCGGCATGACGCTGATCGACGATCCGGCACGACGTGGGCGCACCATGCGCGACGTGCCCGAGGAAAGCCTGATGCTGACCGGCGACGAGAACATCGTCGATGTCGATTTCACGGTGTTGTGGCGCATCAAGCCGAAAGGCGTCGCCGACTTCCTCTTCAACATCCAGAATCCCGAAGGCACCGTGAAGGCGGTGGCCGAAAGTGCGATGCGCGAGATCGTCGGCAAGTCCAACATCCAGCCGATCCTGACCGGCGCGCGCACCACCACCGAAGCCAGCGTCCAGGAATTGATGCAGAAGACGCTCGACAGCTACGGCTCGGGCATCCTGGTGCAGCAGGTGCAGATGCAGAAGGTCGATCCGCCGGCGCAGGTGATCGATTCGTTCCGCGACGTGCAGGCGGCCCGCGCCGACCTCGAGCGGTTGCAGAACGAAGCGCAGACCTATGCCAACCGCGTCGTTCCCGATGCCAAAGGTCGTGCTGCGCAGATCATACAGGTCGCCGAAGGCTACAAGCAGCAGGCGGTCGCCGAGGCCAAGGGCCAGAGCGCGCGCTTCCTGAAAGTCTACGACGAATACAAGAAGGCGCCCGACGTGACCCGCCAGCGGATCTATCTGGAAACGATGGAACGCATTCTCGGCGGGTCCGAGAAGCTGGTCTATGACGGCGGCGGAGCATCCGGTCAGAGCATCGTGCCGTATCTGCCTTTGAGTGAACTGACGCCGCGACGCCCGGCTGCGCCGACCACCGGCCAACCGCCGCAACCGCAGAGCGGAGCAACCCGATGAGATCGCCGGTTACTGGTATTATCACGCTGCTGTTGCTGTTGTTGCTCGTGATCGTCTTCTACGGCTCGGTGTTCACCGTGGCGCAGACCGAGCAAGCGCTGGTGGTGCGGCTCGGCAAACCCGTCGATGTCGCCACCGATCCGGGCCTGCACTTCAAGGCGCCCTTCATCGATACGGTGATCCCGATCGACAAGCGGATTCTCGATCTGGAAAATCCGTCGCAGGAAGTCATAGCCTCCGACCAGAAGCGGCTGGTGGTGGATGCTTTCGCGCGTTATCGCATCAAGGACGCCTTGCAGTTTTATCAGAGCATTGGCTCGATCCAGGCCGCCAATGTGCAGTTGACGACGCTGCTCAACGCGTCGCTGCGCCGCGTGCTCGGCGAGGTCACCTTCATCCAGGTGGTGCGCGACGAACGTGAAGCGCTGATGGGCAAGATCCGTGACCAACTCGACAAGGAGGCCGGCGGCTACGGCATCCAGGTGGTCGACGTGCGAATCCGGCGCGCC
Organism: Bradyrhizobium sp.; assembly: GCA_037201505.1. Taxonomy (GTDB): domain Bacteria; phylum Pseudomonadota; class Alphaproteobacteria; order Rhizobiales; family Xanthobacteraceae; genus Bradyrhizobium. Next base: position 48,129 of record JBBCHO010000008.1, on the reverse strand, counting down.
GATTTGCCCGAGCAAAACAGCCAGGCGGTCTACCAGCGCATGCAGACCGAACGGCAGCGCGAGGCCGCGGAGTTCCGGGCGCAGGGCGGCCAGAAGGCGCAGGAAATCAGGTCCAACGCCGACCGCGAAGCGACCGTGATCGTCGCCGAAGCCAATTCGACCGCCGAACAGGTCCGCGGCGACGGCGACGGCGAACGCAACCGGCTGTTTGCCGATGCTTATGGCAAAGACGCGGATTTCTTCGCGTTCTACCGCTCGATGACGGCCTATGAGAACGGGCTGAAGAGCAGCGATACCAGGTTCCTGCTGCGGCCGGATTCCGACTTCTTCAAGTTCTTCAGCAACTCGTCCGGCAAGCCGCCGGTCGCGGCTGAACCGGCAAAGCCGTAAATCGCACGGCGCACGTCAAGACTGCGGCGAAGCGGGTTCGCTTCGCCTTATTTCAAGTAAAAACAACAGCAACCGGGAGGTTTCCATCCGATGAGGTCCATAGCGTTCGCCGACTTCCTCATCGGTGTGGGAATTCTGTTCGTGCTTGAAGGTCTGCTGTTTGCGGCGAGCCCGGCCTGGATGCGCCGGGCGATGAAGAGCGCGCTGGCGACACCCGACAACGTCCTGCGGGTGGTCGGCATCGGCTCAGCGGTCGCGGGCCTGATTTTGATCTGGGTGGTTCGGCGGTAACGAACGAACCGTCATTCCGGGGCGATGCAAAGCATCGAACCCGGAATCTCGAGATTCCCCCGAGATTCCCCGATGTGCAATTGCACATCTGAGGCTCGCGCTAAGACGCGCGCCCCGGAATGACGGGTGCCAATGTGCTCAGCAAAAAGGCTGCCATATCAACGCCATCGTGAGCGGGCGCCGTCTGTTTTTCGCCGGAATGCTGGGCTCAAATGCTTGCGCCGCCACCCCGTTCGGGCGCACTGTGGCATTTAAATCCCGTCCCCGTTTTCAAGAAGAGAGATCTGATATGACCGGTGCGACCCCCGCCTTGAGCCATCGCTTGCGCCCGTTAATGGCCGCGATGTGGCTCAGCGCCAGCATTGGCGCCGCCAGCGTCCTGACCGCGGCGCCGGCCCTGGCGCGCGGCCCCGATGGCATTGCCGACGTTGCCGAGAAAGTGATCGACGCGGTGGTCAACATCTCGACCTCGCAGACCGTGGAGGCCAAAGGTGGGCCGGGCGGTGGCGGCGGTGACCGGGGCGCGATGCCGCAATTGCCACCGGGCTCGCCATTCGAGGAATTCTTCGACGACTTCTTCAAGAACCGCCGTGGCGGCCCGGGCGGCTCCAAGGGCGGCGATCTGCAGCCGCACAAGACCAACTCGCTCGGATCGGGATTCATCATCGACACTTCCGGCATTGTCGTGACCAACAATCACGTCATCGCCGATGCCGACGAGATCAACGTCATCATGAATGATGGCACCAAGATCAAGGCCGAGTTGGTCGGCGTCGACAAGAAGACCCGATCTGGCGGTGCTGAAGTTCAAGCCGCCACGGCCGCTGATCGCGGTGAAGTTCGGCGATTCCGACAAGATGCGTCTCGGCGAATGGGTGATCGCGATCGGCAATCCGTTCAGCCTCGGCGGCACGGTGACGGCCGGCATCGTCTCGGCGCGCAACCGCGACATCGCCTCGGGACCCTATGACAACTACATCCAGACCGATGCCGCGATCAACCGCGGCAATTCCGGCGGTCCGCTGTTCAACCTCGATGGTGAAGTGATCGGCGTCAACACGCTGATCATCTCGCCGACCGGCGGCTCGATCGGCATCGGCTTTGCGGTGCCCTCGAAGACCGTGGCGAGCGTGGTCGATCAGCTCCGGCAGTTCGGCGAGTTGCGCCGCGGCTGGCTCGGGCGTGCGCATCCAGCAGGTCACGGATGAAATCGCCGAAAGCCTCAACATCAAGCCCGCGCGAGGTGCGCTGATCGCCGGCGTCGATGACAAGGGCCCTGCGAAGCCCGCCGGCATCGAGCCGGGCGACGTCGTCGTCAAGTTCGACGGCAAGGACGTCAAGGAGCCAAAGGATCTGTCGCGCGTCGTCGCCGACACGGCAGTGGGCAAGGAAGTCGATGTCGTCGTGATCCGCAAGGGTCAGGAAGAAACCAAGAAGGTCACGCTCGGCCGTCTCGAAGACGGCGAGAAAGCCGTACAGGCGTCCACCAAGACGCCCGAGCCGGCCGAAAAGCCGGTGACGCAAAAGGCGCTCGGTCTCGATCTCGCGACCTTAAGCAAGGATCTGCGCAGCCGCTACAAGATCAAGGACAGCGTCAAGGGCGTCATCATCACCAATGTCGACGGCGCCTCCGACGCCGCGAGAAGCGGCTCAGCGCCGGCGACGTGATCGTCGAGGTCGCGCAGGAAGCCGTCAGCAACGCCGCCGACGTCAAGAAGCGCATCGATCAGCTCAAGAAGGACGGCACGAAATCCATCCTGCTTCTGGTGTCGAACGCCGACGGCGAGTTGCGGTTCGTGGCGCTGAGCGTGCAGTAGGTTTACGATCGGTGTGCTGCAAAATGAGACGTCGTCCCGGCGTTCGCCGGGACGACGAGAGATAGCGGTGCGCCCCAAAGGCCGATGCTGTGGGATACGGTGAGAGTTTAGCTCACACCGCCGGGCGGCCGCGCAGCCATTCCGGCAATGCCCAGATCTTCATCCAGATCGGGCCAGTGAATGCCCATGGGCATCAACTCAAACCGGCCGCGCGTAGTTGCCGAGGCATCCCGCAATCGCGGATACCATGCGAGGGGGGGTTGCGATCTTGCGGCCGTCCTCCAGCGTAACTACGAGTTCGTCCGCAGTGAAGGCAACCGAGACCGGCCTGATATCGCCGACATCAATTTCCAAAGTGCTCATGCCATTTGCCTTCGAGCAGATCACGTTGCGATCTCAGGTGACGGATAATAGCGCCGATTTCATGAGCGGGAAATCCCGCATTCACCGCGACCGACAGGTCATGTAACCAGAATTTGGCTTCAAAATCTCCGGATCGAACGTGGACATGAGGCGGTTCGCCGCGCTCGTTCGAATAGAAAAACGCGCGATAGGGTCCCCAGCGCAGGACGGTCGGCATTGCCCTATCCCCCCACAAACTCCTCGCGCCGATAGCCCTGCGCGTAGAGCAACGCCGTGAGATCGCATAGTCGATCCGGGCGGCGGCTGCGGCGGCGACGGCGGGTTTGGCGGTGGTAGGCGACGCCGAGGCCGCTTGTTCGATCATGCCGAGATCGTTGGCGCCGTCGCCGACCACCAGCGTGTCGATGTTGTCGAGATCGAAGGATTCGCGCAGTTCAGTGAGGGTCGAGAGTTTGGCGGCGCGGCCGACGATCGGCTCGATGACTTCGCCCGTCAGCTTGCCGTCCTCGACCCGCAATTGATTGGCGCGGTTCTCCTGAAACCCGATCATGTCGGCGACGGCGTTGGTGAACAGCGTAAAAGCCGCCGGACACGAGACAGGTCCAGGCGCCATGCGCGCGCATGGTCGCGACCAGTTCGCGGCCGCCCGGCGTCAACGTGATACGCTTTTGCAGGACCCTCGTCGACCACGCTGACCGGCAGGCCCTTCAACAGCGCGACGCGTTCGCGCAGCGCCGGCTCGAATTCGATTTCGCCACGCATCGCGCGCTCGGTAATGGCTGCGATATGCGCCTTCAGGCCGGCATAATCGGCGAGCTCATCGATGCATTCCTGGCCGATCATGGTGGAATCCATGTCGGCGAGAAAAAGCTTCTTGCGGCGGAACGCTTGAGGCTGCACCACAATGTCGATCGGCAGGTCGCCGCGCGCCTCGCGCAGGCGCTGCTCGACGGCGCGGATGTCCTCGCTGCCGGTGAAGGGGATATCGACGGCGACTTCGCCGAACAGCCATTGCGCGTGGCCGGGCGAGGGAAGAACCGCAAGCGCGCCGTCGATCACCGTGCTATCGAGCGCGGGGTTGGCGGGGTTGCAGATCAGCGTGGCGACGAGAGACATCGTGAATTCGCAAGGTGTGAGCCATTTGGCAGTGCTTATCGCAGGGCCGACCGCCAGCGGCAAGTCGGCGCTGGCGCTTGAACTCGTGCAAAAGACCGGCGGCGTCGTCATCAATACCGATTCCATGCAGGTCTATCGCGACCTGCGCATCATCACGGCGCGGCCGACGCCGGAGGAAGAGACGATTGTTCCGCATCGGTTGTATGGCCATGTCGATGCCGCGGTGAATTTTTCGGCCGGCGCCTGGGTTAACGATGCAGCTTTGGAATTGGCGGAAGCCCGCGCGCAGCATCGGCTGGCGATCTTTGCCGGTGGGTCCGGATTATACTTCAAGGCGCTGACGCGCGGCCTGTCGGCGGTGCCGCCGATCGCGCCTGAGATTCGCGAAAGGGTGCGCGCGCGGCTGGAACGCGATGGGGTCGAGGCGCTGCATGCCGAGTTGGCGCGGTGCGATCCCCCGTCCGCGGAGCGCCTGAAGCCGCGCGATCGCACCCGGATAGCGCGCGCACTGGAAGTGATCGAGGCGACCGGGCGTTCGTTGACCGATTGGCATCGTGACGGCTTGCCGCCGCTGTTGCCGCCGGGTTCGTTCCGTGCGCTGTTTCTCGAACCCGATCGCGATGCGCTGTATGCGCGGATCGATGCGCGCTTTGAGGCGATGCTGAAATCGGGCGCGATGGAAGAGGTCGCGGCGTTGGCGGCGCGCAAGCTCGATCCGCTGCTGCCGGCGATGAAGGCCCATGGCGTGCCGGCGCTGATCCGTCATCTCAACGGCGAGATCACACGCGAGGAGGCCGCCGAGACCGGCCGCGCCGATACCCGCCACTACGCCAAGCGGCAGTTCACCTGGTTCCGGCATCAACTGCCGGAGTTCGAATGGGTGAAGCCGGAGGCGGCGAGGGGGTGGCTTCACGACGTCATTCCGGGATGGTCCGAAGGACCAGACCCGGAATCTCGAGATTCCGGGTTCGCTCGTTACACTCGCGCCCCGGAATGACGGATGCTGGGCTACGGAACGGCCGCCACGCATGGCTGAAACCAGCAAATTCACCCTCGCCGAATGCCCGGAAGCGGGTTACCTTATCGAAATCGCCGGGAATGCCGCCTCTCTTGACTTCTGGGGCATGGCGGCTATAACCCGCGCAACCTTTGGGAAGTCCGAGCTGCAATATGCGCAATAAAATTACCAAACTCCTTATTGTAGTCGTACCCAGGCGCACCGCCGGGGATGGCTAGGACCATCCAAATTCGGGCGGTGTGCATGGGGCCTCTTCGGGCCCCTTTTTATTTTCCAAGAAGCCAATCGAGAAATCCAACCGACCAAGCCGCTGACAACAGCGCATCCGGAGCCAGCCATGAACGACAAAAGCCACGATCCCAACAAGATGACCGGCGCCGCGATGATCGTGCGCGCGCTGATCGATCATGGCGTCCAGCACATCTTCGGCTATCCCGGGGGCGCGGTGCTTCCGATCTATGACGAGATCTTCCAGCAGGACAAAGTCGAGCACATTCTGGTGCGCCACGAGCAAGGCGCCGGCCACGCCGCGGAGGGCTATGCGCGCTCCACCGGCAAACCGGGCGTGGTGCTGGTGACCTCGGGGCCGGGCGCCACCAACATGGTGACGCCGCTGACCGACGCGCTGATGGATTCGATCCCGCTGGTGTGCATCACCGGGCAGGTGCCGACGCATCTGATCGGCAATGACGCGTTCCAGGAATGCGACACCGTCGGCATCACCCGTCCCTGCACCAAGCACAACTGGCTGGTCCGCGACGTCAAAGATCTCGCCAAGGTGCTGCACGAGGCGTTTTATGTCGCGAGCACCGGGCGTCCCGGTCCGGTCGTGGTCGACGTGCCCAAGGACGTGCAGTTCGCGGTCGGCACCTATCATCCGCCGCGCAAATCCGACGTGCACGTGTCCTATGCTCCACGCGTGAAGGGCGACGCTACGCAAATCCGCAGAGCCGTCGCGCTGTTGGCTTCGGCCAGGCGCCCGGTGATCTATTCCGGCGGCGGTGTCATCAATTCCGGCCCCGAAGCCGCCAAGCTGCTGCGTGAGCTGGTCGAGGTCACGGGTTTCCCGATCACCTCGACCCTGATGGGGCTCGGCGCCTATCCCGCGTCGGGCGCGAACTGGCTCGGCATGCTGGGCATGCACGGTACCTACGAAGCCAACATGGCTATGCATGATTGCGACGCCATGCTGTGCGTCGGCGCGCGCTTCGACGACCGCATCACCGGCCGCACCGATGCGTTCTCGCCGAACTCAAAGAAGATCCATATCGATATCGATCCGTCGTCGATCAACAAGAACATCCGCGTCGATATTCCGATCATCGGCGATTGCGGCAATGTGCTCGGCGACTTGCTGCAGGTATTCAAGGCGGAAGCCAAGAAGCCCGATATCCGGCCGTGGTGGCAGGAAATCGCGAAATGGCGCGCACGCAATTCGCTGTCCTACAAGAAGAACAACGATGTCATCCTGCCGCAATTTGCGATCCAGAAGCTGTTCGAGGCCACGCGCGGGCGTGACACCTACATCACCACCGAAGTCGGCCAGCATCAGATGTGGGCGGCGCAGTTCTTCGGCTTCGAGGAGCCGCACCGCTGGATGACGTCGGGCGGCCTCGGCACCATGGGCTACGGCCTGCCGGCGGCGCTCGGCGTGCAGGTCGCGCATCCCAATAGTCTGGTAATCGACATCGCGGGCGACGCCTCGGTGCAGATGACGATGCAGGAGATGTCGACAGCGGTTCAATATGAATTGCCGATCAAGATATTCATCCTGAACAACCAGTATATGGGCATGGTGCGGCAGTGGCAGCAGCTATTGCACGGCAACCGGCTGTCGCATTCCTATTCCGAGGCGCTGCCGGATTTCGTCAAGCTCGCCGATGCGTTCGGCTGCGTCGGTCTCCAGGCGATCAAGCCCGGCGATCTCGAAGGCGCGATCAGGGAGATGATCTCGGTCAAGCGCCCGGTGCTGTTCGATTGCCGGGTCGCCGCATTGGAGAATTGCTTCCCGATGATCCCCTCCGGCAAGGCGCACAACGAAATGCTGCTGCCCGCCGAAGCCAACGACGAAGCCACCGCCGCGGCCTTCGCGGCCGGCAAGGCGCTGGTGTGAGAATGCAGACAACAACAATCAGCGCGGTCTTTTCACCTCGCCCCGCTTGCGGGGAGAGGCCGGATCGTACGCGCCAGCGCACGATCCGGGTGAGGGGGGCTCTCCGCGAGTCGCGCTCGTTGAAAGAGCCCCTCACCCCAACCCTCTCCCCGCGAAGAGCGGGGCGAGGGAGCGCACCGTCCTTGACGCCAACACATCGCCATTCAACCCGAGAACAACAATGAACCAGCCCGCATCCGCCTACTTCATGGAAGAGCGTCGCGTTCCGACCGAGGCGCATACGTTGTCTGTTCTGGTGCAGAACGAGCCCGGCGTGCTCGCGCGCGTGATCGGGCTGTTCTCCGGCCGCGGCTACAACATCGAAAGTCTCACCGTCTCCGAGACTGAGAACCAGAAGCACGTCTCGCGTATCACCATCGTGACGACTGGCACGCCTGACGTGATCGAGCAGATCAAGCATCAGCTCGACCGCATGGTCCCGGTCTATCGCGTCGTCGACATGACCTTGTCCGGCCGCTCGATCGAGCGCGAACTGGCGATGGTGAAACTGCGCGGCACCGGCGAGCATCGCGTCGAGGCGTTGCGGCTGGCTGAGGCCTTTCGCGCCCGCGTGATCGACGCCACCACCGAAAGCTTCGTGTTCGAGATCACCGGCAATTCAGCCAAGATCAACCAGTTCATCGACCTGATGCGCCCGCTCGGCCTTGTCGAGGTGTCGCGCACCGGTGTCGCCGCGATCGGCCGCGGGCCCGAGGGGATGTGAACCATGCTGGCGCGCGACTGGTATTATAACGAGCGGCGGCAGCTTGGCCTCGATTCCGCCGTTGCCTCGATCTACGACCGCCATGACGACAGCGACCTGCGCGCCCGCGCGGCGCTGACCATGCTCGGCGTGCAGCGCGGTTGGCGGGTCGCGGATATCGGTTGCGGCAATGGCGTTCTGGCCTGCGAGGCCGCGCAGATGGGCGCCGAAGTCGATGCGATCGATATCTCGCCGGCGATGCTCGCGCTCGCCAATATCCAGGCCAGAGATCGCAAGGTCGCGATCCGCACCCAGCCGGCCGGGCTGCTGAGTTTTGCCTACAAGCCGAATTCGTATGATCTGATCGTCAGCGAATTCACGCTGCATCATCTGCCGGATTTCTGGAAAGCCGTGGCGCTGTCGCGGATCTTTTGTGCGCTGAAGCCCGGCGCGAATTTCTATTTGCGCGACATTGTCTTTGTCAGCACGCCCGACGGCGTCGAGCGCGATGTCGACCAGTGGGCCGATTTCAGCATCAAGAATCACGACTTTGACCGCGACAGCGTCGTCACCCATATGCGCGACGAATATTCGACGTTCGGCTGGGTGATCGAGCGCATGCTGCATGACGCCGGCTTCACGCTGACCTCGGTGGATTATCACGCGCCGCTGCACGGCACGTATTTGCTGCGCAAACCCAGACATGACGAGCAGAGCTAGGCCAGATGAAGCCTTCCGACATCTGCCTTGCGGTCCTGGTCGCGGTGACCTGGGGCCTTGGATTTCTGGCCAGCCGCTTGGCGCTCGACGAACTGTCGCCCGCGCTGATGACCACGCTGCGCTTTGCTATTGCCGCGCTGCCGTGTCTGTTCGTGCGCCGGCCTGATGTCTCCTGGCCGGTTTTGATTTCGATCAGCTTCTGGCTGTTTCTCGGGCAATTTCTGGCGCAAGCCTGGGGCATTGCGCATGGCGTTCCCGTCGGTCTCGCCAGTGTGATCGTGCAGAGTCAGGCGCTGTTCACGGTCGCCTTCGCGGCGCTGGTGTTTCGCGAGATACCGACAAAGCTGCAAATGGCCGGCATCGGCATCGCGATGGTCGGCTTGCTGATGATCTGCGGCACCGTCGGCTTCGATTTCAGCGTCGGCGCTTTCGCGGTGCTGCTGACGGCGCCGATCAGTTTCGCGATCGGTAATCTGTTGCTGCGGCGAGCCCAGGACGTGCCGATGTTCGATCTGTTCGCATGGCTGTGCCTGGTGCCGCCGCTGCCATTATTGGCACTGACGCTTGTTATCGATGGACCGCAGACGACATGGCATTCCCTGCTGCATATGTCGCCGAAAGGTCTGATGAGCATGTTGTTTATCGGCGCGATCTCGACCTGCGTCGCCTATTGGCTGTGGGGCCGGCTGCTGCGCGACTACACCGCGGCGCAGGTGGTGCCATTCGCGCTCTTGGTGCCGTTTGTCGGTGCCGCGGCGTCGAGCGTGGTGTTCGGCGAAACCTTCGGGGCATTGCGGCTGGCGGGCATGATCACCGTGATCGGCGGTGTTGCGATCATGTTGTTGTCGAAACGGCAGGCCGCCTCGCAAGCCCTTCCGAAAATCGCCTGAGTGCCCCGATGTCGCAGCCGCTTCTGATCGCCTTTATCGTGTTCGCCACCGTGATGTTCTTCACGCCGGGGCCGAACAACATCATGGTGCTGTCGTCGGGGCTGACCTACGGCTTCCGCCGCACCGTGCCGCATATCGCAGGCATCACGATCGGTTTTGCTTTCATGGTCGGGGCGGTAGGGTTTGGCTTGGGGACCATCTTCATCGCCTATCCGGTGCTGCAGACCATCCTCAAATATGCCGGCGCGGCCTATCTGATTTATCTGGCCGCCGCGATCGCGCTATCGGAGCCGGTCACCCCGGGGCAGGACGACCGGCGCGGCCCGATGACCTTCTGGGGCGCGGCGATGTTCCAATGGGTTAACGTCAAGGGCTGGGTGATGGCGATCGGCACCATTACCGCCTATGCCGGCATCGCCAGTTTTCCCTGGAACATCGCGATCCAGGTGGTGCTGAGCCTGTTGCTGGGCGCGGCCTCGACCTCGAGTTGGACGCTATCGGGCAGCTCATTGCGCTCGGTCATGACCTCGCCGAAGGCAGTGCGGGCCTTCAACATCGTGATGGCGGTGCTGCTGTTGGCCTCGCTCTATCCGGTCTTCATGGACGCATGATGTCGCATCGCGCCATGCATAAACGGGTTTCCCCTGAGGGTAAAAATGGACTAGACAACGCCGGAAATTGCCAGCCGAACCAGTGCTCTGGAGCGGCAAACAGCCAGAAAACATGACGATCCGGGCACTCCGCCCGCCAAGCACAAGAGGAACGACCATGCGTGTTTATTACGATCGCGACGCCGACCTGAACCTGATCAAGGGCAAGAAGGTCTGCATCGTCGGCTACGGCAGCCAGGGCCATGCCCACGCGCTGAACCTGAAGGATTCCGGCGTCAAGGAAGTCGCCATCGCGCTGCGCAAGGGATCGGCTTCGGCCAAGAAGGCGGAAGCCGCCGGTTTTAAGGTGTTAGAAGTCGCCGAGGCTGCCAAATGGGCCGACGTGATGATGATGCTGACCCCCGACGAATTGCAGGGCGACATCTACCGCGATCATCTGCATGCCAACATGAAGAACGGCGCGGCGCTGTTGTTCGCCCACGGCCTCAACGTGCACTTCAACCTGCTCGATCCGCGCGCCGATCTCGACGTGCTGATGATCGCCCCCAAGGGCCCCGGCCACACCGTGCGCTCCGAATATCAGCGCGGCGGCGGCGTGCCCTGCCTGATCGCGATCCACAAGGATTCATCGGGCAATGCCCATGACCTCGGCCTCAGCTACGCCTCGGCAATCGGCGGCGGCCGCGCCGGCATCATCGAGACCTCGTTCAAGGAAGAGTGCGAGACCGATCTGTTCGGCGAGCAGGTGGTGCTGTGCGGCGGACTTGTCGAACTGATCAAGGGCGGCTTCGAAACGCTGGTCGAAGCCGGCTACGCGCCCGAGATGGCGTACTTCGAGTGCCTGCATGAAGTGAAGCTGATCGTCGACCTGATCTATGAAGGCGGCATCGCCAACATGAACTACTCGATCTCCAACACCGCCGAATACGGCGAATACGTCACCGGCCCGCGCATCGTCACCGACGAGACCAAGAAGGAAATGAAGCGCGTGCTCGACGACATTCAGTCCGGCAAGTTCGCGCGCGACTGGATGCTCGAGAACAAGGTCAACCAGACCTCGTTCAAGGCCACCCGCGCCAAGCTCGCCGCCCATCCGATCGAAGACGTCGGCGCCAAGCTCCGCGACATGATGCCGTGGATCAAGAAGGGCGCCCTGGTCGACAAGACCAAGAACTGAGATGGCGTGCCCCGGATGCTGCGCAGCGCGCCGCGATTGCGGCGTGGTGCGCTGCTGATCCGGGGTCTCCCTTTGAAGATATAGGTCCCGGCTCTGCGGAGCAGCGCGAGAAGCGCTGCACCGCGTCCGGGACACGAGGATGAACGGTCCGCGTATCGCCGACGTTCACCGGCCTTGCTTTCAGTTCCAACCTACATAATTCTCCCAACCGAAGGGCGGACAACGCCCGCGAGCGGGGGAATCCATCATGCAATCCGTCGTCATTACCGGGGCGTCCACCGGCATCGGCTTTGCCGCCGCCAAGCTGTTGCTGGCCCGCGGGTTTCGGGTGTTCGGCAGCGTACGCAAGCAGGCCGATGGCGATCGCCTCAAAAGCGAGTTCGGCGCCAATTTCACACCGCTCATATTCGACGTGACCGACGAGGCCGCGGTGTTCGCGGCCGCGCGCGAGGTTCGCGCGGCGCTGTCAGGCGAGACGCTGGCCGGGCTGGTCAACAATGCCGGGATCGCGGTGGCGGGGCCGCTGCTGGAGATTTCGTCCGACCAATTCCGCAGGCAGATGGAGGTCAATGTCATCGGGCCTGTGATCGCGACCCAGGCTTTCGGTCCGCTGCTCGGATCCGATCCGTCGCTGAAGGGGCCGAAAGGCCGGATCGTGATGATCAGCTCGATCGCCGGCAAAAGCGGCAATCCGCTGACATCACCCTATTCGGCATCCAAGCACGCGATCGAGGGGCTGTCGGAAAGCCTGCGTCGCGAACTGATGCTGTTCGGCATCGATGTCATCATGGTCGCGCCCGGTGCGGTGAAAACGCCGATCTGGGGCAAGGCTGACGAATTTTACGGCAATACCAACTCACCCTATGCGCCGGCGCTGGAAAAAATCCGCGCCTTTACCCAGCATTTGAGCGAGATCGGATTGCCGGCCGAAAAGATCGCCGAAGTGATCTTTACCGCTTTGACCTCGCTAAGTCCCAAGGTGCGCTACCAGATCACGCCGGATCCGATGCGGCATCTGATCCTGGGTCTGCTGCCGAAGCGGACCGTCGACAAGATCATCGCCAAGCGCCTCGACCTGATGCCGCCGGCGTAAGGCCCTGCTGGTTAAGGTTTCCCGGCCAAGGGGATGTGCGAGGCCCGCCGCTTCTGTTGCGCCGGGATGACGTTTCAACTACATTTTTATGACACGCCGCAGGCTCCGGCTGCGCCGTCCGTCTTCTGGTCATCGCCAGCCAAGGCTTAAAGACAGCGCCGGGTGTCGTTGCGTACCCGTCCATGGCGCCCCCGCCAAATTCAGGTCCCTCCGTTACTGTCGCCGCCGCGGGCGTGGCGCCGGTCGGTATCTGGCGCCGGCTGGCGGTCGCGGCTCCCCATCTCGGCGCGCTGGTCATCATGTTTCAGACCGAGACGGATTTTGCGGCGCGCGCCGGCTTTCTGCTGTCGTGGGGAATCCTGAACTTCTTCTGGATCACGCTGTTGCGGCGTCCGGCGTTGTCGGGCGCGCTGTCGCTGACGCTGGTCGTGGTGCTGGTGCTGCTGTCGCGGCTCAAGCACGACATCGTCCAGATGACCGCGAATTTCGTCGACCTGATGGTGATCGACCGCGACACCGCGGCGTTTCTGTTCACGATCTTTCCGGATCTGCGCTGGTCGGTGATCGCATCCGCTGTTGTCACCATTCCGCTGATGTATGCGCTGTGGTGGCTCGATCCGTTCCGGATCCGCCGCCTGCCGGCTTTGGCCGGCATGCTGGCCTGTCTCGCGGCCCTGGTCGGCTATGCCTTTACCTGGCCGGAAGAGGCCTGGCGTGGCTATTACGACGACGGCTATTTGTCGAAATTCTCCCGCTCCGGCGTGACGACAGTTTCGGATTTCATCCAGTACGGCTTCCTGGAATCGGACGCCACCGCGGCCACGCGGCTCGCGATCCCGCTGGTGGATTCCTGCCACCCAGCCGGACGGCGGCCGAACATCATCATGATCCATGATGAATCCAGTTTCGATATTCGCTCGGCCAGCGGCATCAAGGTGCCCAAGGGCTACGGCAGCCACTTCAACTCGTTCGACGGCAAGACGCACAAGTTTCTGGCCGAGAGCAATGGCGGCCCGAGTTGGTTCACCGAATATAATGTGCTGGCCGGGCTCTCGTCGCGTTCGTTCGGCCGGTTTGCCTATTTCGTGACGCGGATCGCTTCCAACAGGGTCGAGCGCGGGCTACCGCTGGCGCTGCGTCGCTGCGGCTATGAGACGGTGTCGCTGTATCCGGCGTTCGGCGCCTTCATGAGCGCGCGCAGTTTCCAGACCACGACCGGCATCCAGCATTTCTATGACGCGCAGGATCTCGGCGCCAAGGACGTCGAGCCCGACAGTTTCTTCTACGACAAGGCCTTGGGCCTAATGTCGCAGGAAACCCAGGGCAAACCGCTCTTTATGTTTGTCTATCTCGCCGCCAATCATTTCCCCTGGGAAACGCGATTCCGTCCCGACCTGATGCCGGCATGGCGCCCGCCCGGCAACGAACCGGTGGTCGACGAATATCTGCGCCGGCAGGCGATGAGCGCGGGCGACTACGCGGGCTTCATCGCGGGATTGAAAAAGAAATTTCCGGCACAGCCGTTTCTGATCGTGCGCTACGGCGACCATCAGCCGGAATTCTCGCCGCATGTGCTCGATCCCGCTCTCGGCGAGGCCGGAATCGGCAAGAAACTCGATGCTTATGATCCGCGCTATTACGCGACCTATTACGCGATCGACGCGGTCAATTTCGAGCCGGTCAGGAGTCCCACCGTGATGGAGACCATCGACGGGCCATATCTGCCGCTGGTGATCCAGGAAGCGGCCGGCATTCCGCTCGATCCGTCATTCGAGGAGCAGAAGGCGATCATGCTTCGCTGCAACGGAATGTTCTATGCCTGCAAGAACGGCGCCGAAGCCCGCCGCTTCAATCGCCTGTTGATCGATGCCGGCCTGATCCACGGATTGTAGAAGCTGAAGATGACGCGGCGTGGTGGGCACGGCGTGAAGAACGTCTTTGCCCCACCGTACAGATTCATTTCTCAATCAGAAGCACTGCGTGACGTTGACGTTCTGATTGCCATTACGCCCGGGGACCGTCACGACCTGCGTGGGGCAGCTCGGAACATAGGGCTTGTCGGCTGGTGTCACGTTCGGCGGAAAACGATGGGCCCAATCCCAGGGAACGTCATAGGTCGTGGTGTAATGAACGTCGCCCGAGGCCGGCGCGGTGCCGTCGTCCGCCAGCGGCGTGCCATCCGGTGAGCCATAATCGTAGGAATCCGTGCCCCAGACGAGGCCCGCATTCCTTCGCCGCGAATGCCGCAGCGAGTGGGCGAACGCCGGATGAGAAATCGAATGCGCCGGCGTGAACGCGCGAGACGCAGTTCCGGTCCGCGCGGAGCTCTCGCCCGCGGAACATACAAGCGCAACTGCGCCAACGGACGCGACAAGCGCCGCATACATTTTTGAGGTCATGACACGCACCCATCGTTGTTACTGAAAAGTATTTTTGCGAACGCTAGGCCGGGGTTTTGGCGCCCGCAAACGCATACTTAATTATTAGTTAAAGCGTAACATTAATAGGGAACCCCTTCATCCGGCGTCAGCACTTTCGCGACACCATCGGGCGGAAGGTCGGCGCTGGTTTGTGAACGCATCCCTGCCGGCGCACCGGCCCGGGATGGTTAACCGGTGATTAATTTTATTCTGCCAGTGATGCTTGCGGTGGCCCCATCTCACGGGGCGAATGGACGGAGGGTTTCTATGGCAGCATTATGAGTGTCCTGCAGTCGGCCTATTCGGGATCTTCCTCTACTTCGAGCCTCATTTCGCCGGGCGACAAATTCACCAAGGTCGATCCGACCAAATATCAGGGCACTTGGACCGGCACGGATTACAAGCATCAGCCGGTCACGGTTTCGATCACCAAGGTCCAGGGTTATCGCGCCAATGTGACATTGCAGACGTCGGCCGGCCTTCAGTATCAGCAGGCATTCATCACCACCAAGGGCACGTTTCGAATCGGTGATTCCAAATTCACACTCACCGGAACCCGGTGCCGCGAAGATCACCACGATCGTGACCGATCCCACCACCGGCAACCAGACCGCAGATACCACGCCGATCAAGCTGCAAACCTGACGCTGCGGCTAGGGCGCGGGAAATAAAGCGCTCCCAACCATCGGCGTTGTGATGTTCGATAACGATCATCTGTTGACCGGCAATCTGGAACGCTCGATTTTCGCGTCGGTGCTGTCGGCCGCATAATCCAGGCCTGACGATCCTCGCCGTTGAAACGCTGGCGGACCTGAACGCGCTCGATCTAGACACGCTGGCGCGCGCACGGCTGATTGCCTACGCAACAGGTGTCGTTGTGCCGGCATCCGTGCTCAATCAGCTTGGCTACGGCGCCTATAATTTTCATCCGGGGCCGCCGGCCTTTCCGGGCTGGGCGCCGGCGCATTTCGCGCTTTACGCGCGCGCCAACGAGTTTGGCGCCACCGCACATGTCATGATCGACAGGGTCGATGCAGGCCCGATCGTCGGCGCCCTGATGTTTTCGATTCCGCCAGGCTCGTCGGTGGCCAGCCTCGAAGGCATGGCCTATGCGCGGATCTCCTATCTGTTCTGGACCATGGCCAATCGGCTTGCCACCGATGGCGAACCCTTGCCGGCGCTGCCGCTGCATTGGAGCGGCACCAAGGGCACGCGCCGCGATTACGCAGCGCTTTGCGACGTTCCCCTCGATATTAACCTGGACGAACTCGATCACCGTATCGAGGTGTTCGGGTGAAGATCCCAATTTCGGATCGCGCTGCACATTTGCCGAGGCGGTAGCTGCCGAGGCGGTGTAGCGCAGTCGCGACTGGCTGCGTGGAAGTCCTAGCGCAGCGGCACCCAGTCGATGCCGCAGGGGCCGTTGCAGCTCACGCAATGCCGCCGGCTGGTCGAAGGTGGCGGCCAATTCCCAGGCTTGCGATTCGTTGCTCCACTGCGCGGTCGCTTGCGCAATGATGTCGTCGGACTGGCAGGCCGCGCAGACCGGCGTGGACCGCGTCGCGCGCGAGGTCGGCCGGTTGATGATCTGGGTGGGCTCTCCGGTTGAAGTGAACTGGGTCGAATTGAACGGATTGAGAAGCAAGGCGTGTGTCATGCTATTTCCCGTTGAAGTCAGGCTGAACCGCAGCCCTCCATCACGGCCGGAACCTTAACGCCGGGATCTCGCATCTGTCTCCACCATGTCACATTGCGCTGTGGATTATTTTTCATGGGTGACGCGGGGAGGTTGTCCAGATCTGGGCCTCGACCGGCCCCCAGCCTGCAAAACAAGCCTGCAAAACAAGCAGCCCCGGCAGGCTCAAAATATCCTTTCGCAGGTGCACACCATGGCTTAAGAGCGGCCTAATCGTTTTCCTTGCTGTTTTTCTTTGGGCCACCCGTGCACATGATCCGTCTCGACAATGTTTCCAAGCAGCTTGGTCACCAGATCCTCTTTATCGAGGCCTCCGCGGCGCTCCAGAAGGGCGAGAAGATTGGCCTGGTCGGCCCCAACGGCTCCGGCAAGACCTCGCTGTTCCGCATGATCACCGGCCCAGGAGCTGCCCGATGAGGGCCAGGTCGCGGTCGATCGCGGCGTCACCATCGGCTATTTCAGCCAGGATGTCGGGCCGAAATGGCCGGCCGCAGCGCCGTCTCCGAGGTGATGGACGGCGCCGGACCGGTCAGCACGGTCGCGGCCGAGCTCAAGGAGCTCGAGGTCGCGATGGGCGATCCCGACAAGGCCGATGCGATGGACGAGATCATCGCGCGCTATGGCGAGGTGCAGGCGCGCTTCGAGGAGCTCGACGGTTATGCGCTGGAGGGGCGGGCGCGCGAGGTGCTCGCGGGTCTCAGTTTCAGCCAGGAGATGATGGAAGGCGACGTCGGTGCGCTGTCGGGCGGCTGGAAGATGCGGGTGGCGCTGGCGCGCATTCTGCTGATGCGTCCCGATGCGATGCTGCTGGACGAGCCGAGCAACCATCTGATCTGGAAAGCCTGATCTGGCTGGAGCAGTTTCTCAAGGGCTATGAGGGCGCGCTGCTGATGACCTCGCATGACCGCGAGTTCATGAACCGCATCATCACCAAGGTCGTCGAGATCGATGGCGGCTCGCTGACGACCTATTCGGGTGATTACGAATTCTACGAGCAGCAGCGTGCCTTGAACGAGAAAACAGCAGCAGGCCCAGTTCGAGCGCCAGCAGGCAATGCTGTCCAAGGAGATCAAATTCATCGAGCGCTTCAAGGCGCGCGCCTCGCACGCCGCTCAGGTGCAGAGCCGGGTCAAGAAACTGGAGAAGATCGAGCGGGTCGAGCCGCCCAGCGCCGCCAGACCGTGGAGTTCGATTTTCTGCCGGCGCCGCGCTCCGGCGAAGATGTCGTGAGCCTGAAGAACGTCCAGAAGGGCTACGGCAAGCGGGTGATCTATGACGGGCTCGACTTCATGGTGCGCCGGAAAGAGCGCTGGTGCGTGATGGGCATCAATGGTGCCGGAAAATCCACGCTGCTGAAACTGGTGGCGGGTTCGACCGAGGCCGGACGACGGCACGGTGGCGCTCGGCGGCAGCGTCAAGATGGGCTACTTCGCCCAGCACGCGATGGATCTGCTGGACGGCGAGCGCACGGTGTTCCAGTCGCTGGAGGATTCATTCCCGCAGGCCGGTCAGGGATCGCTGCGTGCGCTGGCCGGCTGCTTCGGCTTTTCCGGCGACGATGTCGAAAAGAGATGCCGGGTGCTCTCGGGCGGCGAGAAGGCGCGCCTCGTGATGGCGAAGATGCTGTTCGATCCGCCGAACTTCCTGGTGCTGGACGAGCCCACTAACCATCTGGATATGGCCACCAAGGAGATGCTGATCAGCGCGCTGTCGCAATACGAAGGCACCATGCTGTTCGTGTCGCATGACCGGCATTTCCTCGCGGCGCTGTCCAACCGGGTGCTGGAGCTGACGCCCGACGGCATCCACCAATATGGCGGCGGCTACACGGAATACGTCGCGCGCACCGGCCAGGAAGCGCCGGGTTTGCATAGCTAAGGTGTAAGGTCTCGAAGCTGCGTGGGGTGGGTGGGCAAAGACGCCCTTGCGCCGTGCCCACCACGTACCGCGCATGTCGGAAGATGGTGGGCACGCGGAGCCTGTCATCGGGCGCGCGTTCGCGCGACCCGTTGGCTTTGTCCGCCCTTGAAATCTACAAGATCGCTTCCTCACAAATAAAATCAGGGTTCGTTAAGAACGACGAGCGGAAATCAGGTCACTCAACCCTTTGTTGATCGCCCGGAGGTATGCAAACGCTGCAAAACTCAAACACATTGGCGTCTGTCTGTTTCAACGATCACTTGCGGAAAAGATTATGAAGCGCCTGAGCCTCGCGGTCCTGTGCTGCCTATTGCTTGCCGGCTGTATCTTCGAGCCGGTATTCGATGCATCGAGCTGGATTGCCTATCAAAGGAGTTCGGCCGCGGTAAAAGCAAAGCTCGACAGTAACGATCTGCGCCGTCTGGAAGTCGCCATCAAGTATCTATTTATGGAAAATTTGGCAAAAAACCGCCGGACAATCGCTTACCAATGTGGCTGCTCTGCCAAACGACATCATCGTGAATCAGTATGTGACTCTCATTCGGCTTGCGCCGAAGCTTAACGGCAGAACCGGTGCCGCGGTCATACGGGATCTCACCATTAAGCTGGATGCCGAAATCTCGGAGATGGAGTCGGCGCGGCAGAATTTCGACAATGCGGGGGCCATCGAAATCGGTTCTCCAAATTACTATTGGCGAACAAGCGGCCGCCTTGAGCAACCGACGGTCGAATTTTCCGTTCGTAACGGAACCAAAGCCCCGGTGTCGCGGGTTTACCTCAGTGCTGTCCTGATAAGCCCGGGCAGGTCAATTCCGTGGGCCAAACAGGATTTCGTCCAGACCTTCAAGGGAGGTCTGGAGCCACGCGAGAAGCAGCAATTGACCATTGAGCCGCGGGGCGGCGACTGGAGCGACAAGCAATTGAAGTATTTGCCCGATGCAGAGCTCAAGGTGGTTGTCACCAATTTCGAAGATGCAAATGGGCAAAGAGTGCTTCCAACCGGTAGCGATGACCTGGAATTGAAGCGCAAGGTGCGCGCGATGCTGCAATAACAGCCGGAGCGTAGGGTGGGAAAAGGCGCCCTTGCGCCGTGCCCACCACGTACTGTGTGATCCGGAAGATGGTGGGCACGCTTGCGGTTTGCCTACCCTACGGATTCCCGAAATCTTCCTACCGCTTCCCGATCTTCTCCCACAGCCAGCGCGCCACGGCGCTGGGCGACGAGGCGCTGTCGCCGCCGGCGGCGCGCAGATTGGCTTCGCGCATGTCGGCGATATCGATGTGGCCGAGCAGCGGCGTCACCGCGGCTCGCAGCGCCTGATCGCCGGCGCGTTTGGGCGCCAGAAGCAGGATCGCGTCATAGGGCGGGATCGCGTGTTTGGTATCTTCCAGCACCACGAGATCGTATTTCGCGATCAATCCGTCGCTGGTGTAGCCCGCGATCACATCGACCTCGCCGGAGGCTACTGCAGCATACATGAAGTCCGGCTGCATCTGGCGCTGCGCGCGAAACGCCAGCCCATAGGCCTTCTGCAACCCGGCCCATTCCGGCCGCGAGAAGAATTCGTAATCCGCCGCGATCGACATCGTTCCGGCCCGTGACACCAGATCGGCGACCGAGCGAACGCCGAGCGCCTCGGCGCGCTTTCGCGGCATCACCAGCGCATAGGCGTTCTCGAATCCGAGTTCGCCAAGCAGCGTGACCTTTTGCTGCGCCAGCGTGCTCTTTAATTCGGCAAGCAATTCGGCGCGCGGCTTGATATCGCTGTGGTGAAACTGGTTGGCCCACAGCGTGCCGGAATAATCGACATAGACGTCGATATCGCCGCTGACCAGCGCATCGAAGATCACATTGGAGCCGAGGCCTTCGCGGGTGCTCGCGCTCAAGCCCGCCGCCTGCAGCCGCTGCGCGATCAGCGCCGACAGCACATATTGTTCGGCAAAGGTCTTGGCGCCGACAATGTAGCTCGACGGCGAACGCGCCAGGGACGGCACCAGCGTCGCCACCACCAGCGCCGCAAGGCCGATGCCGCCCGAGACCACGCGCCAGCGGCGGCGCTGGCGGATTCCGATTTCGATCAGCGCCAGCAATTGATCGACACCCAGCGCCAGCACCGCGGCGGCGAGGCAGCCGAACAGCACGAACACCCAGTTCTGAGTCTGCAAGCCCGCAAAGATGTAGTTGCCGAGGCTGGTCTGGCCGATCGGTGTGGACAATGTCGCGGTGCCGATCACCCACACCGCGGCAGTGCGGATGCCCGCCATCATCACCGGCAGCGCCAGCGGCAATTCCACCGACAGCAGCGACTGGCGCGGCGTCATGCCAACGCCCTGCGCGGCCTCGACGATCGCGGGATCGACGCCGTTGAGGCCGGTGATGGTATTGCGCAGCACTGGCAGCATCGAATAGAGCGCCAGCGCCAGTACCAGCCGGCAGGAATCCGAACGCCGAAAAGCTGAAACCAAACCACGTCAGCGACAAGGATGCGAGCGCCAACAGTAGTGGATAGAACAGCGCGAGCAGCGCCAGCCCGGGCACCGTCTGTATGATGCTGGCCAATCCCAGCAGCACGGCGCGCGGCACGGGACGATTGCGCGCCGCAATCGCCAGCGGCAGGCTGATCGCGAGGCCCAGCGCCAGCGCGGTCACACTGACACGCACATGATTGCCGAGATAATCCGGCAGATGACCTAGCGCCTCGTTCCAGCGTGAATCGTTGAAGAGATTCATGCCGCGCCATCCCGCGGCAACAGCACTTTCAGCCGCTCGGCCTGGCGGCGCGGGGTGCGCAAGAGTTCGCCGACATAGGTATCGTTGCTGTTGGAAAGCTCCGACGGCGTGCCCTGCGCCAACAGCTTTCCGCTGCGCATCACCGCGATGCGGTCGGCGAGCAAGATTGCCTCGCTCATGTCGTGGGTGATCATGACCGTGGTCAGGCGGAGCTGCCTGTGCAGCGCGCGGTAATCGTCGCCGAGCGCGTCGCGGGTGAGGGGATCGAGCGCGCCGAACGGCTCGTCCATCAATACGATCTTCGGCCGTGCCGCCAGCGCCCGGGCGACGCCGACGCGCTGGCGCTGGCCGCCGGACAGTTCATGCGGCAGGCGATCACGGTATTGCGCGCGGTCGAGCCGCACCAGGTCGAGCAATTCGTCGACCCGCGCGGCGATCTCTTGCGGCGGGGTGCCCAGCAGTTTCGGCGTGATCCCGATATTGCCGGCGACATCGAAGTGCGGAAACAGGGCGCCGCTCTGGAATACATAGCCGATGCGCCGGCGCAACGAGACCGGATCGGCCGCGCGGACATCTTCGCCCTCGATGGTGACGTGGCCGCTATCTGCGTCGATCAGCCGGTTCGCCAGCCGCAACAGCGTGGTCTTGCCCGAGCCCGAGCCGCCGACGATGGCGAGAAATTCTCCCTCGGCGACGTCGAGCGAGACGTCGTCCACGGCCTTGACGCGGCCGCCGTCAAAGCTCTTGCCGACATGCGCAAAGGCGATCAAAGGCGGGGCGGCGGTCATGTCACCGGACTATCACACCGTCAGGTGCCAACCAAGCCGGCCGGGCGCGTATCTCTCGCCGCAATCGGTTGAATTGTCAGGGCGATCGCGCTAATCCACCTGTCGCAACAGGGTAGTATTGGGGAAAACGCGTGCAGGCGGGTGTCACCGCAGGATCAACAGCGGTCGCGCTCGATGACGCGACGGTAGCGTTTCGTCTGACCGGCAACCGGGTGTACACGGCGGTACAGCAGGCGCGGCTGAACGTCGAGCATGGCGAGTTCGTCGCCATCGTCGGACCACCGGATGCGGAAAATCGACGCTGCTCAATATCGCCGCCGGCCTGCTCAAGCCTGCAGCAGGAAGCGTGCGGATTTTCGATGCGCCGCTGAACGGCCTCAACAAGGACGCCGGTTACCTGTTTCAGGCCGACGCGCTGTTTCCCTGAAGACCGCGATCGACAATGTCGCGATCGGGCTCGAGATCTCAGGCACGCCGCGCGCGGAGGCGCTGGAGCGGGCGCAAAGCTGGCTCGCACAAGTGGGCCTCGGCGCGTTCGGCAATCGCTATCCGCATATGCTCTCGGGCGGACAACGCAAGCGCATCGGCCTTGCGCAGGTGCTGATCCGCGATCCCAAGATTCTGCTGATGGATGAGCCGTTCGGGCCGCTCGATGCCCAGACCCGCCAGATCATGGGCAACCTGCTGTTGCAACTGTGGAACGCCGACCGCAAGGCGGTGCTGTTCGTGACCCATGATCTGGAAGAGGCGATCGCGCTGGCGGATCGCGTCGTGATCATGTCGGCGGGCCCCGGCGCGCGCATCATCGGCGACTGGCGCGTGCCGCTGGCACGCCCGCGCGACATCATGGAAGTCCGCATGGACAAGGAATTTCACTCACTTCATCGTGAGATATGGAGTGTTCTCAAGGATGAGGTGTTGAAGGGCTACGCACAATCAGCGCAAGCACCGGCCGCCGCCGGATGAGATCGCCTTGATCCGAATGCCTTGATCCGAATGCCTTGATCTCAGTGTGCGCAACGCTACACTCCGCTCGCTTTACACCCGTATCGCCAACAATATTAAGAGGAAATGACAATGCTTTTACGTGGTTCCCTTCTGGCCGTGACCGTCGCGCTGGCGGGTCTGTGCGGTTCGCACGCGGCCAATGCGCAGGCCGTTTTCACCCTGACGTCGACCGCCTTCAAGGATGGCGAGCGGCTGGCGACCAAGTTCGCCGGCAACAACAAGACCAACCCGAATTGCGTCGGCGAGAACGTATCGCCGCCGCTCGCCTGGGCTAATCCGCCCGAAGGCACGAAGAGCTATGCGCTGTTGATGTTCGATCCCGAAGGCCGTCCGCCCGGCGGCGTCAGCCATTGGGTGGCCTATGGCATTCCGGTATCGGTGACGGGCTTTGCCGAAGGCGAAGTGTCGAAGCCGAGCGATAAATATATCGGCGGCGAAAGCACCATGAAACTGTCGAACTATTTCGGCCCCTGCACGCCTCCCGGCGCGCCGCATCACTATACCCTGACGCTGATGGCGACCGATCTCGAGCCGACCGCGCTGAAGCCCGGCATGACGCGTGACGAGGTGATCAAGGCGCTCGACGGCCACGTCAAGGTCGCGACCGGTTTGATCGGCACGTTCTCGAAGCCGTAAGGCACTTTTGCATCTGCTCCCTTCCTCGCGGGAGGGAGCAGGTCCATCACCCCGTCGTCCCTGCGAACGCAGGGACCCATAATCCCGGTCATCTATTGTTGTAAAAGATTTCTGCCACATCGCCCTAACGACAGGGCACGGCCTATGGGTCCCGGCGTTCGCCGGGACGACGCTGAGATAGAACGATCCAAATTCGGAAAGATAGATCGCTTCGATGTCCCGCTTGATGCTTCTCACCTGTCAGTTGCTGGTCGCGGTGGTCTGCCTCGGGCTGTGGCAGTTGCTGGCGACGGTGCCGATCTTCGGGCACATGCTGCTGCCGCCGTTCTTCTTTTCCAATCCGGTCAATGTTGGCAGCCAGATCTTCGAGTGGTTCTCGACCGGCGTGATCTGGAAGCATCTGGCGATTACGCTGTGGGAGTCGATTCTGGCTTTCGCGATCGGCTCGTTCGGTGGCGTCATGATCGGCTTCTGGTTCGCGCGCCAGCCGCGCGTGGCTGCCGTGTTCGATCCCTATGTGAAGATGGCCAATGCGCTGCCGCGCGTGGTGCTGGCGCCGATCTTCACGCTGTGGCTCGGCCTCGGCATCTGGTCGAAGGTCGCGCTCGGCGTCACCTTGGTGTTCTTCATCGTGTTCTTCAACGTCTATCAGGGCGTCAAGGAAGTCTCCAAGACCGTGCTCGACAATGGCCGCATGCTCGGCATGAGCGAGCAGCAATTGATGCGCCATGTCTACTGGCCCTCGGCGCTGTCCTGGATGTTTTCCTCGCTGCACACCTCGGTGGGTTTTGCCGTGGTCGGTGCCGTCGTCGGCGAATATCTGGGCTCGGCGGCTGGACTCGGCTATTTGATCCAGCAGGCCGAAGGCGTGTTCGACGTCGCCGGCGTGTTCGCCGGGATGTTCGTGCTGTCGATTTTTGTGATTTTGATCGATATCGCGGTGACGCTGGTGGAGCGGCGGCTATTGGTTTGGCGGCCCAATGCCGGCGAGGCGCGGGAGTAGATTACGCACCGTCATTCCGGGGCGCACGAAGTGCGAACCCGGAATCTCGAGATTCCGGGTTCGATGCTTCGCATCGCCCCGGAATGACGGAGAATCGACGCACCTTCTCAATCCCCGCCCACTCCTCTATCCTGCGCCACAAATCGACGGGAGAAGACCATGAGGACGATAGTGAACCGGCTGGCCGCGACGCTGCTGGCGCTGGTGCTGAGCTCAGGCTTCGCGGCGGCGGCGACCAAGATCACGATCGCGGTCGGTGGTGGCGCCTGCCTGTGCTATCTGCCGACGGTGCTGGCGCAGCAGCTTGGCGAATACGAGAAGGCCGGGCTTGCGGTCGAACTGGTCGATCTCAAGGGCGGTTCGGACGCGCTCAAGGCCGTGCTCGGCGGCAGCGCCGATGTGGTGTCGGGCTATTTCGACCACTGCGTCAATCTCGCCGCCAAGAAGCAGGAACTGACCTCCTTTGTGGTCTATGACCGCTATCCCGGGCTGGTGCTGGTGGTGTCGCCCGGCCATACCAGCGAAATCAAATCGATCAGGGATTTGGCCGGCAAGAAGGTCGGCATCAGCGCGCCGGGCTCCTCGACCGACTTCTTTCTCAAATATCTCCTGAAGAAAAACGGCGTCGATCCTTTGAGCGTTCCGGTGATCGGCGTCGGTCTTGGCGCGACCTCGGTCGCCGCGATGGAGCAGGGTCAGATCGATGCGGCCGTGATGCTGGATCCTTCGGTCACGGTGCTGCAGGGCAGCCATCCGGACCTGCGCATTCTCTCCGATACCCGCACCCAGAAAGACACGCTCGATGTGTTCGGCGGTGAATATCCGGGCGGCGCGCTGTATTCGACCACGGCATGGATCGCCGGCCACGACAAGGAAGTTCAGGCGCTGACCAATGCGATGCTGAACACGCTGGCCTGGATTCACACCCATTCGCCCGAGGATGTGATGGCGAAAATGCCGCCGGAGATGGTCGGCAAGAACAAGGAACTCTATCTGGCCGCGCTCAAGAACACGATCCCGATGTATTCGCAAACCGGCAGGATGGATCCCAAGGGCGCCGACGCGGTGCTCGCGGTGTTCAGCGAGAGCTCGCCCGAGGTCGCCAAGGCCAATGTCGATGTGCTCAAGACCTACACCAACAAATTCGTCGAGCAGGCCAAGACGACGGGCAATGCCAAGTGAACGCCAAGTGAACGCCAAGTGAATGCCAAGTGACATGAATGCCAAGTGATTTGACGCAAGCGGTCATCCATCGCGTCACCACGCTCGACCTGAATTTTCAAGAGCGGCCTTGGCCGTTCGCCGACCAGCGTCGCGCGGATATCGATGCGCATTTCGCCAAGCGCCAGCAAGACAAGCCGGGAATCTGGAACGGCCGCGTTCTGTTGGGGCGCGATGCGGATATCTCCGGCGATTGTTTCCGCGCCAATTATTTCGAGACGGATTTTGCCAGCCTGCTGGCCTGGCGCGATTGGAGTTTTCCGGACCTGGAAATCTTCAACGGCTTCGGCATGGGCGCGCTGCGCTGCGCCGACGGCGCCTTCGTGATGGGCGAAATGGGCCAGCACACGGCCAATGCCGGGATGATCTACTTTCCCGCCGGGACCCCCGATCTCGACGATCTGCGCGACGGCAAGGTCGATATGGACGACAGCGTGATGCGCGAGCTTGAGGAAGAAACCGGGCTGACGCCGGCGGATTACAAGGCGGGCGCGCATTGGGATTGCGTGGTGGTCGGCGCGACCATTGCGATGATGCGGATATTGCACGCCGACATGTCGGGCGAAGCGATGCGCGCGCGGATCGAGGCCAATCTCGCGGCGCAGGATCATCCGGAGTTGAGCCGCATTCATCTGGTGCGCGGGGTTTCGGATCTGACGGCGATGATGCCGCGGTTTATTACCGCGTTTATCGAGGCGCAGTTTGCGGCCTAACGTTAGGTCGTCATTCCGGGGCCTGCGAAGCAGGAACCCGGAATCTCGAGATTCCGGGTTCGATGCTTACGCATCGCCCCGGAATGACGGAGTGAGTCTCTGGCGGACGTCGTCTGCGCCCTGTAGCCTTTCCGCTTCAACCCGGAACTTCCCCATGCCAAAAAAAACCCGCTGCCCCTCTCAGCACCCAGCTACAACCCTTCATCGCGCCGTTTCGCTTCGACGGTTCGGGCGCCTTCCATCTGCGCTCGGTGAAGACCAACGACAAGGGCGGGATCGACAAGGACAAGGGCGAAAAGATCCTCGACGCCAACCGCAAGCGCCTGAGCGATTTTCAGGAAAAGCTCTACGCGCAGGATCGCTGGTCGATGCTGCTGATCTTTCAGGGCATGGACGCCGCGGGCAAGGATAGCGCGATCAAGAGCGTGTTCGACGGCGTCAACCCGCAGGGCTGCGAGGTCACGTCGTTCAAGCAGCCGAGTACGCTTGAACTCAATCATGACTTCATGTGGCGCAGCACGGTCGCACTGCCGAAGCGCGGCCATATCGGGATATTCAACCGCTCTTATTACGAAGAATGCCTGGTGACGCGGGTGCATCCGGGCATCCTGGCCAAGGAGAAGATTCCGCCGTCGCTGGTGACCAAGAACGTCTGGCGCGAGCGGTTCGAGGATATCCGCGCGTTCGAGCGCTATCTTGCGCGCAACGGCACCATCGTCCTGAAGTTCTTCCTCAACGTGTCCAAGCAGGAGCAGCGCGAACGGTTTCTCGACCGGCTGGAGCAGCCCTCGAAGAACTGGAAATTCTCGATGGCCGATATCACCGAGCGCGCGTTCTGGAACAGGTATCAGGCGGTGTATCAGGACATCGTCCGGCACACCTCGACCGCGGCTGCGCCCTGGTACGTGGTCCCGTCGGATCACAAATGGTTCGCGCGGGTGGTGATCGGATCGGCGATCGTCAGCGCGCTCGATGGGCTGAACCTGAAATTCCCGCGCGTCGACAAGGCCTCGTTACAAGAATTCAAGCGCGTGCGCGAAGCGCTGGAGAACGAAGGCAAGGGCGGCCGGAAGCGGCCGGCACAAGTCACGAAAGCCAAAACCAAGTCAGGCTAAAGTCTAAACGCGGGCAACGCGTGGCTGCCGGCTTTGCTCGCCGAGCGTGAGGCAACCGCGACTAAAAGCCCCGATCGGACAGCCTTTGTGCGCTGCGGCGCGGGCGCTCTTGACACCCCGAAAGTGACGTTCAATGGTCCTTGGACTAACTCTAACTCGAACAAATTGGGTCGGTATCCGGTAGCTCAATGCCGTCACTTGTCGCAAGCCATTGCGGACAGGGGCGCCGGACAAAGAGCCACTCAGCCTGCGATATAACCCTTCGATATAACCCCTGGGGAAAAAAATGAATCTGAAACAGATCGCCGCGGTGTGGCTTGGAATGAGCGCGTTGTTGCCGGCGAGCGCCGCATGGGCCGCCACGGTCGACGTCTCCACACACGACATCGGCGGCCAGGTGATCGGCAGCAACGGTCCCGAAGCTGGCGTCTGGGCGATTGCGGAGACCAAGGATCTTCCGACCAAATACGCCAAGGTGGTCGTAACCGACGATCAGGGACGCTTTGTCATCCCCGATCTTCCGGATGCGAATTACAAGGTCTGGATTCGCGGCTACGGCCTGCAGGACACCGCCCAGCAGGAAACGCGCCCCGGCAAGGTGCTCGACTTCAAGGCCGTCCCGGCTGCGTCCGCCGCTGCAGCCGCGCAGCTTTATCCCGCGATGTACTGGTATTCGCTGCTGGAAATTCCCGGCACCAACGAATTTCCTGGCACCGGCGACAAGGGCAACAAGATGCCCGACACCATGAAGTCGCAGGCGCAGTGGGTCGATACCGTCAAGAACATGTGCCAGTCCTGCCATTCGATCGGCTCGCGCGGCATCCGCGAAATTCCCAAGCAGTTCATGGAAGGCGCGGATTCGCACACCGCATGGGCGCTGCGCACTCAGGCCGGTCAGGCCCAGGAATATATGGCGATCGTGCTCGGCAGCATGGGACCGGAAAAGGTCTATGACCTGTTCTCGAAATGGACCGACAGGATCGCCGAGGGCGCGCTGCCGTTCGACAAGCCGGACCGGCCGAAGGGCATCGAGCGCAATGTCGTTTTCACGATGTGGGATTGGGCCTCGCCGACACATTACCAGCACGACGCGATTTCGACCGACAAGCGCAACCCGACCGTCAACGCCAATGGCCTGATCTACGGTTCGCCGGAGGAAAGCACCGATCTCATTCCGACGCTTGATCCGGTCAAGCACATCGCCTCCACCATCACGGAGCCGTATCTCGATCCGAAGACGCCGTCGTCGGAGGAAGCTCCGCGCGGGCCGTCGGCCTATTGGGGCGATGACGCGATCTGGGACGGTCACACCAGCATCCATAACGTGATGATGGACGGCGCCGGCAAGCTCTGGTTCACCGCACGGCTGCGGCCGACGGCTAATCCTGACTATTGCAAGGAGGGATCGAATCTCGCCTCCGCAAAAGTCTCGCCGCAGGCGACCTCGCTGCGCCAATTGTCGACCTATGATCCGGCGACCGGTAAATGGGACCTGATCAATACCTGCTTCACGTCGCATCATCTGTACTTCGCGCATGACGCCAACGAAACGCTGTGGATGAGCGCCGGCGGTCCCGGCCTCGGCGGCGGCATCGTCGGATGGCTCAATACCAAGCAGTTCCGCGAGACCAAGGACGGCGTCGCGTCGCAGGGCTGGACGCCGCTGGTGATCGACACCAATGGCAACGGCAAGCGCGATGCGTTTGTCGGGCCTAAGGATCCGGTCGATCCCGCCAAGGACAAGCGCATCATGGCCTCGTTCTACGGCATCATGCCGAGCCCGGTGGACGACTCGGTTTGGGGGCAGGCGATGGACCGCGGCTTCTCACGCGTCGATCAGCCCGGCTATATCGTGCGCGTGATGCCGGGCTCCGACCCGACCAACACCGCATTGGTCGAGGCCTATCAGCCGCCGGAAGGTACGTTTGGGCCGCGCGGTCTCGACATCGGCCTCGACGGCCTGGTCTGGACCGTGCTTTCAAGCGGCCATCTCGCGAGCTTCGATCGCACGCTGTGCAAGGGGCCGCTCAACGGCCCGACCACCGCTGACGGCAAGCAGTGCCCGGAGGGTTGGAAGGTCTACCGGCTGCCCGGTCCGCAGTTCAAGGGAATGGATCCCAAGGGCAGCGCCAACCACGCCTATTACGTTTGGGTCGACCGCTACAATATCCTAGGGCTCGGCGCCAACGTGCCGATCGCCGAGACCAACGGCGCGGAATCCCTGACCGCGCTGGTGAAGGGCGAATTCGTCAATCTGCGCATGCCCTATCCGCAGGGCTTCTTTACCAAGAATGTCGACGGCCGTATCGACGATGCCAATGCAGGCTGGAAAGGCCGCGGCATCTGGACCACATCCGGCACCCGCGCGAACTTCCACAGCGAAGGCGGTAAGGAAGCCTATCCGAAAGTCTTCAAAGTGCAGATGCGGCCCGATCCGCTGGCGCACTGATCTCATCAGCTAGAGCAGATGAGATTGGACTGAGTTAGTAGATACGACGGAAGTCCACTCCCTCTCCCGCTTGCGGGGGAGGGTTGGGGTGGGGGTGCTTCCGCAGACGCTGGTGTGGAGGATAGACTTCCCCCACCCGCCACGCTCTGCGAGCGCGTCGACCTCCCCCGCAAGCGGGAGAGGTAAGCAAAAATCCGCGCTCTAGTTTTACAATCTCCGGCTTCTCTGCCTTTCCCGCTTCGCACCCTGGTGCGGAGCGGGATTTTTCGTTGCGGCAGGTGGCGCTGTTCGCGCCCGGGAATGACGCGCGCCGGTTTGGCGCGTCACCGATGGCGCGCAGCCATCAAAACAGCCAAGAAACCAACATTTTAGCGCCGGCGCCGGTTGTTCCGGAGCGTGCGGCTCTGCACCGCACGCTGGCCCGATGAACCCGGCGGCAGCCTCTGGACGGGGCAGGGCGCGGAATATATATTACTTAGGAGACTAAGGGTTTTTGGAGGAAGGCTTTCGGGTTGCGCCACGCCGGTGACGCGATCCCGTTTCGCAGGAGGAGACCGAGCATGCTGTCCGCATCAGAAAATGAATTGCTGTGCCGCGTCGAAGGTGAAGCGCCGATGGGACGCCTGATGCGGCGTCATTGGGTGCCGGCGATATTGTCGGAACAGCTTGCGCCGGATGGCGCGCCGGTGCGGGTGCAGTTGTTCGGCGAGAAGCTGGTGGCATTCCGCGACAGCAACGGCAAGACCGGCCTGCTCGGCGAAGCCTGTCCGCATCGTAAAGCGTCGCTGGCGTTCGGGCGCAATGAAGAATGCGGGTTGCGTTGCCTCTATCACGGCTGGAAGTTCGACACCGACGGCAACGTCGTCGATATGCCCTCGGAACCGAAGGCCAGCGCGTTGCCCGAAAAAGCCAAGCACCTGTCGTATCCGACGCGCGAGAGCGGCGGCTTCGTATGGACCTATATGGGACCGCCGGAGGCGATGCCGGAATTCGAGGCGCCGCCCTGGGCGCCGCATGACGCGACCCGGATTTCTGTCGCGAAGATCGAACTGCCCTGCAACTGGGCGCAGATCATGGAAGGCCAGATCGACTCGGCGCATTCGTCCACGCTGCATTCGTCCGACATGCGGCCGGCCAAAGGCGAGGCCACCTCAAAGGGTGAATACTGGGTGCGGCCCTCGACCGACAAGAATCCGCGCATTCAGGTTCAACTGACCAATTACGGCATGCGCTATGCCGCGATCCGGCGTCCGATCACCAATGCGAGCACGCATGATTACGTGCGCATCACGACATTCGTCGCGCCGTTTTTCGCACTGATCGCGCCGGTCAATTCCTACAATCTGACCACTGTGATCGTGCCGCGCAGCGACACTTCCAGCTACTTCCACTTCATCGCCTGGGCGGACGCCGATCAGCCCGGCATCGATACCGACGCCTGGCGAAAATTCTGCTATCTGGTGGTCGGCGTGGATGTCGACGATCAATTCCGCCCCATCAAGCGCCACGCCCATAATGACTATTTGCAGGATCGCGCGCTGATGGCGGATGGCACCAGCTTCCCCGGCGTTCCCGGCATTCCCAACCAGGACATCATGATGTGGGAATCGATGGGGCCGATCGCGGATCGTACCCAGGAACGCCTCGGCGCAAGCGACATTGCGATCGTGCAGTTTCGCCGCTCGATGCTCGACGCGGTCAGGGTGTTCCAGGAAGAGGGCCGCGTGATCGGCCAGGTCGAGCCGCATATTCCGCAGGTGAAGCTGCGCTCCTATCAGGGCGTGGTTGAAAAATCGGTGCCATGGCGCACCCTCGGCGCCTCGGACGAGGAAGTGCAGGTTCTCGCCGGCATCGAGGATGATGACGAAATGGCGGGCGCGGCGGCATAGCGCGCGCGCCCAAAAAATACTAAACACAATAAAAAGACAAAACCAAAAGCACGTTAAAAACACCGGGAGGATGAATGCGCGTCCGTGTCGCTCTTGTAATTGCTGCGCTGCTGCAGTCCGTGACGTTGGCTAGTGCCGCCGACACGCAGGATATCAACGTGATCCTGCCGCTGACCGGCGGCGGCGCGTTCCTCGGCAAGGCCGAGCAGCAGGCGCTGCAGCAATACGAGAAAGTGGTGAACGCCAGCGGTGGCATTCACGGCAAGCCGCTCAAATTCGTTTTTAACGACGATCAGAGCAGCCCCCAGGTGGGGGTTCAACTCGCCAACCAGGTCAAGGCCTCACATCCGCCGGTCATTCTGGGTTCGGGGCTCGTCGCGCTGTGCAATGCGATGGCGCCTCTGATGAAGGAAGGCCCGCTGCTGTATTGTTTCTCGCCCGGCATCACCGTGAACGGCGGCAGCTATGTCTTCAGTTCGAGCATTTCGACCAAGGAACTGGCCGCGGCGCTGCTGCGATATTTCGGCCGCAAGGGCTGGAAGAAAGTCGCGCTGATCACCTCGACCGATGCCTCCGGACAGGACGCCTACCGGAATTTCAAATCGCTGTTCGGCGGCGAGAGCCACAGGGATGTGGAGCTGGTTGCCGAAGCGCAGTTGAATCCGACCGATGTCAGCGCCTCCGCGCAGATCCAGCGCTTGAAAAGCGCAAATCCCGACGTGCTGGTGGCGTGGTCGACCGGCGGCCCGGTGGGCACCATCTTCAAGGCGATCCACGATGCAGGCCTGGAGTTGCCGGTCGCGACCACCAACGGCAACCAGACCTATGCGCAGATGTCGCAATATGCCGCGTTCCTTCCCAAGGAGCTCTACATTCCCGCGGCGGATTGGCAGAAATCGTCGCGTCCGGTTGCGGCCAGCGAAGCCTCGGCAGCCAAGGATGCTTTCTTCAAAGGTTTTGAGGGCACCGACATCAAGCCGGACGGCCCTTCGACCTATGCCTGGGATCCCGCCTCGCTGGTTGTCGAAGGGCTGCGCAAGCTCAAGCCGGACGCGACGGCCGAGGATTTGCGGGCCTACTTCCGCGACCTCAAGGGCGTCGCCGGCATCAACGGCTATTATGATTTCCAGGCGGTGCCCAATCGCGGTCTCGACGAAAAGAACGTCGTGGTCACGCGCTGGGATCCCGCCGCCCAGACCTGGATTGTCGTGAGTGATCCGCTTGGTATCCCCCGTGCACAGTGATCGGACAGGATAACCGCACGTGCTTGAGTTCCTGCAGATCTGCATCGGCGGGCTGGTGGTCGGCAGCACCTATGCCGTGATCGCGCTCGGCTTCTCGTTGGTCTATCGCGTGACCGGCGCGATCAACCTGTCGCAGGGCGGCTTTGCCATCGTCGCCGCGATGATCGGCTACACGCTGGGCGTCGCCTGGGGCTGGCCGCTGTGGGTGGCTATACCCGCCGCTGTCGCAGTCACGGTCGGAATCGGAATGGCGCTCGCGGCTTTTACATTCGTGCCCGCGCTCGACCGGCTGTCCAACGCCAATGTGCTAATGCTGACGGCGGGCATCCTGACCATGATCGAGGGTTTTGCGCTGGTGGTGTGGGGCAGCCAGCCCTACGCGATGCCGCCCTTTTCGGGCGAGGCGCCGCTGGAGTTCGGTCCGCTCCGGGTGCCGACGCAGGCGTTTTGGGTGATCGGCGCGACCGGCGTCTGCATCGCGGCGCTGTGGTTTCTGATCGCCAAGACCAAACTCGGCACGGGACTTCGTGCCTGCGCTGAAAACCCCGGGGCGGCGAGCCTGATGGGCATCGATGTGCCGCGGATGACGCTGCTGAGCTTTGGCCTCGCCACGTTAATTGCCGCAATCGCCGGCGTCACGGTGGCGCCGACCACCTCGCTGCAATTCGACACCGGCCGCTTGTTCACGATCTCGGGCTTCGTGGCGGCCGCGATCGGCGGCATCGCGTCCTTTCCGGGTGCTATTATAGGCGGGCTTTTTCTCGGCCTCGTGACCCAGTTGGCAACGGCTTACATCTCCTCACTGTTCTCGACCGCGATCTCGCTTTTGATTTTGCTGGCCGTGCTGATCTGGCGCCCTTCCGGTTTTGTTCAGGCGCGGGTCGGAAAACGTCAGGACACCCGCGACGAGGCCAAGGCGACGGGACACGTCGCGCGGCTGCCGTCGAATTTGGCGTGGCCTGCCGCCGCGCTCGCCGTGGCGGCGGCGCTGCTGATTCCCTTTGTCGTGACCGACAACGGCATTCTCAGCGGGCTCGTGATCGCGGGCATCCTGTTCATGACGCTGATGGGACTCGATGTGCTCATGGGCTATGCCGGGCAGGTCAGCCTGGGACAGGCCGGCTTCATGGCAATCGGCGGCTATACCTCGGGCTATCTGTCGATCACTTACGAAACCGCGCCATGGCTCGCGATCCTCGCCGGCATCTTCGTCTCGCTGGCCTGCGGGCTGGTATTGTCGGTCGTGACGCTGCGGCTGCGCGGACTCTATCTGGCGCTGGCGACGCTGGCGTTCGGGCTGTTGGTGGATTCCTGCGCGGTCGGATTTCTCGACATCACCGGCGGTCCTTCAGGGCTGGTCGGCATTCCCGCGTTTTCTTTCGCCGGCGTCGAATTCGCAACGCCGCGCGCGATGTATTATGTGGTGCTCGCGCTCGATCTGGTTATCTTCATCGGATTGACGGGCGCGCTGCGCTCAAGCTTCGGCCGCGCGCTCAAGGCGATCCGCTCCGACCAGATGGCGGCTGCCGCACTCGGCATCAACACGGTCCGCTACAAGCTGGCGGCGTTCATGATTAGCGTGACGCTGGCTTCATTGGCCGGCAGTATGTACGCCTTCTTCTTCAATTTCCTGTCGCCGGAAATGGTCGGCACCGGGCGCTCGCTCGAACTGGTCGCGATGCTGATCATCGGCGGCGAAAGCACGCTGCTCGGCGGCCTGTTCGGCGCGTCGCTGCTGACGCTGCTGCCGACCATGTTTCAGCCGTTGGCGATCTACAAGACCTTCGCGTCGGGCGCGCTGTTGGTCGCGAGTTTCCTGTATCTGCCGCAGGGCCTTTATGGCGCGGTGGTCCAGGTCGCGATCCGGCTCTCGCGTCCCTCGCGCAAAACCACATCTGAAACGTCGGCGCGGGTGCTGTGATGAGCGCTCAGCCGGACATCGCCGTCGCCGCAAATGCCGTGCTCAGCGTGAACAATCTCACCAAGAGTTTTGGCGGCCTCAAGGCGACCAACGATGTGACGTTCGACGTCGCGCCGCATCAGGTCACCGCGATGATCGGTCCCAACGGCGCCGGCAAGACCACCGTGTTCAACCTGATCACAAATCTACTATCCAAGGATCGCGGCCAGGTGCTGTTCCTGGGACGCGATCTCGCGGGATTGCCGGCGGTGAAGATCGCCGATATGGGGCTGATCCGGACGTTCCAGTCGGCGCGGGTTTTTCCGGGCATGACCGCGATCGAAAACGTGATGGTCGGCGGCCATCGGCTGGCGCTGCATTCCGGCGCCAGTCAGACGCTCTGGTTGTCCTCGGCGCGAGGCGAGGAGCGTCGTATGCTCCGACGCGCCGAAGAGATGCTGGAACTGGTCGGGCTCGCAGCCTTCAGGGATACCCACGCGACCGAATTGCCGATGGGCGCGCAAAAGCTGCTCGAAGTCGTGCGCGCGCTGATGGCGCAGCCCAAATTGTTGTGTCTGGACGAGCCGGCCGCGGGGCTGAACGACACCGAGACGCAGGAACTGGCGAATTTACTGCGCGCGATCCGCACACTCGGTATCCCCGTGCTGATCGTCGAGCACAACATGTCGCTGGTGATGAATGTCGCCGATCAGGTCGTCGTGATCGATTCCGGCGCGATCATTGCCAAGGGAACACCTGCGGAAATCCAGGGCAATAAGCAGGTGATCGAAGCCTATCTGGGACGCGAGAACCATGCCGCTTCTTGAGCTCAAGGGAATTTCAGTCGGATACGGCCGCAATCGCGTGCTGCAGAACGTCAATCTGACGCTGGAGCGCGGCGAGATCGTCACGCTGCTCGGCGCCAATGGTGCCGGCAAATCGACGTTGGTAAAATCGATCTCGGGGCTGTTGCATGCGGAGGCGGGGAGCATTTTGTTGGACGGCGAGCCGATCGAGGCGCTGCCGCCGGCCGAGCGTTTGCGCCGCGGCATCGCGCATGTGCCCGAAGGCCGGCAGATTTTTGCCGGAATGACGGTGGCGGAAAATCTGGCGCTCGGCGCCTATGCTTCGCCGGATGCTGATTATTCCGGGCGGCTTGAATTCGTCTGGACGCTGTTTCCGGTCCTGCGCGACCGCATGCAGGATATCGCCGGCAATTTTTCCGGCGGGCAACAGCAGATGCTGGCGATCGCCCGCGGGTTGATGTCGAAGCCGAAGATCCTGCTGCTCGATGAACCGTCGCTCGGCGTCGCGCCGCTTCTGGTCGCCGAAATATTCCGGCTGATCGTGAGCCTGCGCGCGCAGAGCATCACCATTTTGCTGGCCGAGCAAAATGCACGCCAGGCGCTGTCGATCGCCGATCGTGGCTATGTGTTCGAGAACGGTCGGATCACGCTCTCAGGCGCGTCAAAGGATCTGTTGAATTCGCCCGATGTTGCCGAGCGCTATCTCGGCATGGGCAGCGCTACCGAAGTGTCGAGCGTCACGAGTGCCGCGCTCGCGGGCAGACTGCGCGGTGTCGTGTTTCCCGACGCCGCACCCTCTGGCAATAGCGCTTTAACCCAGAACCACTCAGACAGGATCTGACAATGGCCCTTATCCGGATAGAGCCCAAGAAAGACTCGCCAGATGGTCTCTATTATCTGGAGATCTTTCATCCGGCCGAGGCCGCCCAGCCATTCGTGACCACCGAGCCGCGCTACAAGACCGCCGCCGCCGCCGAGAACGACCTCATCGCGATCATCGCCTCGCGCGCGAGTAATCCGTCGGGGGGAGGGTAGTTTCGGTGGTCACCTCTCCCGCTTGCGGGGGAGGTCGACGCGCGAAGCGCGGCGGGTGGGGGAAATTCTATCCTCCACACCAGCGTTTGCGTGAGGAGCCCCCACCCCGACCCTCCCCCGCAAGCGGGAGAGGGAGCGGACTTCCATCGCCGCTCTAGCTTCGGTCTAATCCGCCCACCCTCACACCTGATGCTTCAGCTCAATCTCGCGCCGGCCATCCGCCGACGCCAGAATCGCCAGGCAAATCTCCAGCGTCGCCAAGCCCCATTCGCCGGAATGCAGCGGCGGCTTGTTCAGAATCGCGGCGTCGTAGAGTTCATCGACCACCTCGGCGCGCGGAATCGTGGGCGCTGCGAGTTCCTCGACATGGCGCGCATCGTCCCCATAGACCATGACCGCCCTCGGCATCGGCCGCAGATCGGCCCGCTCGCAGCTTGCGACTACCAGCCCGAAATGATTGTGCGAGATATCGCCACTGAGGCGGAACGCGTCGCTGCCGGCGAGGCCATAGGCGCGGCGGTTTTTCATCTCGATCTCCTCAGTCACGGTTGTCGCCTGCCGCAGCGCCTGCCGGGCGCGCCCGTAAGGCCCGTCGGGATCGCGTTGCTGGCCGAGCTCGCCCGACCATCCGTTGAACTCGTCGGTATCGAAATGCGCGTAGCCGCTATAGGTCAGCGAGGCAAAACAACCATTGTCGAAATTGATCTGGGCATTGTAGGCGCCTTCACTGGGGCGTTTGGGGTCCCAGCGTCCGGTGAATGCGCGCACGGATGTCGCCTTCGCGCCCGCCAACAGCCTGACGATGTCGACCTGATGGGCGGCCTGGCTGAACACCACGCCGCCGCCGGCCTTGGTGTCCAGTTCTTCCGGGCGGCGTGGCCGGTACATGAAATCCGTAAAATTCAGCGCATTGATCATGCAGACCCGGCCATAGTCGCCGCTGCGGATCATTTCGCTGGCGCGCAAATAAGGAAGGTCGAAGCTGTGGCTGTGACCGACCAGGAGCTTGATCCCGGCGGCTTTCGCAGCCGCGATCATTTCCCGGCAATGATTTGTCGTCAGCGCCATCGGCTTTTCGACCAGCACATGCTTGCCGTGTCTGGCTGCGAGCTTGACGTGTTCGACATGGAATTGATGTGGGGAGGCGACGTAGACCGCCTGTACCGCAGGGTCGGCGCAGAGAGCCTCGGCATCCGCGTAGACGTTGGCGCCGAATTCGGCGGCAAAGCGCTCGCAAGCATCGGGCCGGGGATCGCTGGCCGCGACCATCCTGATGCGCGGATGCGCGGCAAAAGTCGGCAGCATCAAAGTGAAGGCGCGGCCGAGGCCGATGACGCCAAGTCTGAGTGGTTCGTCCATGGTGATTTCTCTTTTTTAAATGTCGAGCGTCAGCGCCGGTGATTTCGCGCGCGACACGCAGATCATGATTTCGCTTTTCTTTTCCTTGTCCGACAGCACGAGATCGCGATGGTCGGGTTCGCCCGCGGTGAAGCGGGTACGGCAGGTGCCGCAGGTGCCGCTTTCGCAGGAACTGGCCAGCACATGGCCGTTCTTGCGCAGCGTATCCAGAATCGAGACGCCGACCGCCACCTCAAAACGTTGCCCGCTTCGTGCGAGCTCGATCTCGAATGACGTATCGTCGGCATGCGGCGCGGAGGCGCCGACAAAATCCTCGAAATGCACTGCCGAATCCGGCCAGTGACCGGTCATGTCGCGCACGGCGTCCATCAGGCCGCGCGGCCCGCAGCAATACAGATGCGCGCCGCGCTGCTGTTCCAGTACGGGCCACAGATCATAGGCCTGATCGGGATCGCCATTGTCGTGATGCAGGACGACTTTTCCGGCGTACTCGGGAGTGCTGAATTCCGCGCGAAACGCCATGACGGCGGGCGTGCGGGTGAAATAGTACAGTTTGAAATTCGTTTTGCCGTGATGGAGGCAGTGCAGGATCATCGCCCGGATCGGCGTAATGCCGATGCCGCCGGCGATAAAGATAAAACGCTTCGGTTCCGTCGCCGACATCCCGAATTCATTGGCCGGCGGCTCGACGCTGATCCGGTCGCCTTCGCGCACGTCCTGCGTGAAACTCAGCGAACCGCCGCGGCCCGACGGCTCCTGCTTGACCGCGATGGCATAATGGTCGCGCGCGCGGGGATCGCTGCACAGCGAATAGCGGCGCTTCTGGCCGGACGGGGCGGTCACGGTGATATGCGAACCCGGCGTGAAGGGTGGCAGCTCGGCACCATCAGGATCGCGCAGTTCGAACAGGAACACCTCAGTGGCGATTTCGGCTTTGCGCCGGACCGTCAGCACCATTGCGGGGGCTTCGGGGGCGGCACTCATGTCATCCTCATGGCGGCGATCCAATTAATACTTAGTTAGCTAAGTATTAGCACATTTCGGGCGGCCTGTGAAAGTGGCTGATTTTGCGGAAGCCGTCGTTGCGGCGCGGCAAAACCAGCGCAGGTAGCCGCGCCGGTTGAAGCCGTTTGCCTGCCGCAGCCGAATATGCAATCACCGATGTCGTGCGAACCATGAGGGGCGGCATTGACCACCAAAAAGCCAGCGAAATCCCGCAAGGTATTACGGCCGGACGAGATCGCCATCGAGGATGTGGATTTTCCGTTCGCCGACAGTGTCGGCTATCAGGTCCGCCGCACGCACCGGGCCCTGCAGCGTTATCTGCAATTGAAGATCGAGCCGCACGGCGTCACGCTCGGCATGTGGTATTTCCTGCGCGCGCTGTGGCATGAGGACGGGCTGAACCAGCGCGAGCTCTCCCGGCGGGTCGGCACCATGGAGCCGACCACGCTCAGCGCCATCCTGAACATGGAAAAGAAAGGCTTCGTCCGGCGCGTGCAGAACAAGGTCGATCGCCGCAAGCTGCATGTCCATCTCACGCCGAAGGGGCGCGCGCTGAAAACCAGGCTGATCCCGCTGGCCCGCGAGGTCGTCGCGACCGCGGTGCAAAGCCTGTCCCGCAAGGAAATCAAACAGATGCTGGACGGGCTGGTCGAGGTCCAGAAGAACCTGCATGCCACCGTCACACAGCTCGACGAGATCAATTCAAAGATCGTCGAGTAGCGCGTCGCCCGCGGATGCCCCGCCTTGCGGTTTGAATCGCCTGGTTATCGCGGGACCGCCTGTAACATTCCTGTCACGCCGCCGCGCCATTCTCCGGATCGTTGCCCGTAAACCCCGGCGCTAGCCCCGATCAGGATGCCCGTGATGATCACCGT
Organism: Bradyrhizobium sp.; assembly: GCA_037201505.1. GTDB lineage: Bacteria > Pseudomonadota > Alphaproteobacteria > Rhizobiales > Xanthobacteraceae > Bradyrhizobium. The sequence goes on along the minus strand of JBBCHO010000008.1, from coordinate 7,975 downwards.
GCCGGAATTGGCCGCCGACGCATTGGGCGACTTCCTCGGCAATTATATGCGGCGGCGGTATGGCTCTTCGCAGAACCAGCTCGTCGAAATGGTGCCGTCGATCGCGCGCATCGCGCTTGAGGGCATCGGGAACAGCGATGCGCTCTACCATAATGTCGAGCACACCATGCTGGTGACGCTGGCGGGACACGATATCATGCGCGGCCGTGCGCTGCATAATCACATGCCGGCCGAAGACTACGCCCACGTCATCATCGCCTGCCTCACGCATGATATCGGTTATGTCCGCGGCTTGTTTCGCGGCGACAATCAGGATGGCTACGTCGTCAACGCTGATGGACGCAAGGCGGCGCTACCGCGCGGGTCTTCCGATGCCGCGATGCTGCCCTATCATGTCGATCGCTCGAAGATGTATGTCATGGAGCGGCTGCACGGCATCGAGATACTGGATAAGGAGCGCATCGCGCGCGCCATCGAGGGCACACGATTTCCGAGCACGCTGCCCAGCGAGGACGAGGAGTGCGACGACGAGGCGGCACTGTTGCGTGCCGCGGACCTGATCGGGCAACTCGGCGATCCCCATTATATCCGCAAGGCCAATGCGCTGTTTTACGAATTCGAGGAGGCCGGGCTCAACCGTCAGCTCGGCTACTCTTCGCCGGCGGATCTGGTCAATCTCTATCCTCAATTCTACTGGAATCTGGTGGCGCCCCACGTGCAAACCGCCATTCGGTACCTGAATGTGACATCCAACGGACGGCAATGGATTGCCAATCTCTACAGCAATGTTTTTCGTGCAGAGCGCGACATTTACCTTTCCGGGCCGCAGAAGTGATGCTGATGCCCGTCATTCCGGGGCGATGCGTAAGCATCGAACCCGGAATCTCGAGATTCCGGGTTCGCGCTATGCGCGCCCCGGAATGACGTTGTGAGAGCGCATTGCGTCATACGCGGTGGATTCTACTGTCGCGTAACTTGCGATAAATGCGAGAATCAGGATTGATTGTTGAATCAATCCTGATGTGTCAATCGACCGCTTCATATGAATCCCGAGGGCCTATGTCATCCACCCGCGTGATCGTTGTGGCCAACGAAAAGGGCGGGTCGGGTAAATCGACCGTCGCGATGCATCTCGCGATCGCCCTGATCAAGTCAGGCGAGCGCGTCGCCACCATCGATCTCGATGCAAGGCAAAAAAGCTTCACGCATTTCATCGAGAGCCGTCGCGCCTGGGCGAGACAGATCGATCGCGATCTCGAAACGCCTGAGCATTTCAGCTTCGGCAAGGTTCATTATCCGTCGGCGCAGGACGAGACGGCCGGATGCAACGCGCTCGCCGACGCCATCGATGCGCTGGGTCGCCGCTGCGGCGTCATCGTCATCGATACGCCCGGTCACGACAATTATTTGATGCGGCGCGCGCATGCGCTGGCGAATATCCTGATCACGCCGCTGAACGACAGTTTTGTCGATCTCGATGTCCTGGGCACCGTCGATCCCAGGACATTCGAGGTCACCGGCACCAGCCACTATGCCCAGACGGTGCAGACGGCGCGCCGTCAGCGTCATCCCGAGCAGGGGTCGCTGGCGTGGATCGTGTTGCGCAACCGGTTGTCGACGCTCAGTTCGCGTAACCACGTTGTCGTCGGCAAGGGCTTGCAGGAGCTGTCGCGCTGGCTCGATTTTCGCTGCGTCGAAGGCCTCGCCGAGCGGATGATTTTTCGCGAGCTTTATCCGCGTGGGCTCACCGCGGTCGACGATATCGATGACATCACACTCGGAACCCGTCCCACCATGTCGCATGTCACCGCGCGGCTCGAAATGCAGAACCTGCTCGGGTGCATTCTATTGGGCAACGCGCGCTCGGGCGCCGCGCCGGCCGCGTACAGCCGGGCGATGGTCTGACCGCCGCGGCCAGCCCCCGATACCGGCTCGGCACCCTCGATTTTATCTCCGGCCCATTCCCAAGCGCCGTTTCCGGAGCTAGGCTCCTGTCCGCAAGCGTCTGATAACGGCGCGGTCGCGGATCACCGCGACGGGACGGCAGGACGTAATCCGCCGTACCCCAACTAAGGGAGCTGCTCGCGATGAACCAACCCTTCAAGCTCAGTGTCAACGGCCAGAGTCATACGGTCGAAGCCGATCCGGACATGCCGTTGCTGTATGCGCTGCGCAACGATCTAGGTCTCAACAATCCCCATTTCGGCTGCGGCCTCGCGCAATGCGGCGCCTGCACCGTGCATGTCGATGGCCAGCCGACGCGTTCCTGCGTGACGCCGATGTCTGCCGTCGGCAAATCCGAAGTTGTCACGCTGGCCGGTCTCGGTACCCCCGAAAAGCCGCACCCGCTGCAGACGGCCTATGTCGAGGAGCAGGTACTGCAATGCGGCTACTGCATCAACGGCTGGCTGATGACCGCGGCCGCGTTCCTGCGCGACAACAGGAAGCCGACCGAAGCCCAGATCAAGGACGCGCTGTCCGGTCTGAAGTGCCGCTGCGGCACCCACATCAGCATCCTCAAGGCGGTCAAGCGTGCCGCCGAAATGATGGGCTGAGGGGGCACACCATGACAAAATTTGAAAAACCCACTTCGCTCACCCGTCGCTCGGTTCTGCTTGGCAGCGGCGCGCTTGTCGTGTCGATCGGCGCCGGCGTCACGCTTGAAACCGTGCTCTCGATCGGCGAGGCCTTTGCGCAAGGCACCAAGCCGCCGCTGACCCCGGATCAACTATCCTCCTACATCGCCGTCAATGCCGACGGCCGGGTCGCGGCTTATTTCGGCAAGATGGACATGGGCCACGGCCTGCATGTCGCGATTGCGCAGATCGTGGCGGAAGAACTCGACGTGCCTTTCAAGGCCGTGAAGGTGTTCATGGCCGACACTGCAACGTCCGTGAACCAGGGCGGCGCGTCAGGCTCGACGGGCATCCAGCTTGGCGGCAAGCAGTTGCGCGTCGCGGCGGCGGAAGCGCGGCGCGTGCTGGTCGAGATGGCGGCCGGCGCGCTATCGGTTCCGGCTGACAAGCTCACGGTCAATGACGGCGTCGTCAGTGTGACCGGCGACAACACCAGGAGCGTTTCCTACGCGCAGTTGATCGGCGGGCAGTATTTCAATGTCCAGCTCGACTGGAACAAGCAATACGGCAACGCGCTCTATGCGCCCGGCAAGGCGCAGCCGAAAAAGCCGAGCGAGCACAAGATCGTCGGTCAGCCGATCAAGCGCGAAGACATCGCGCCGAAAGTGTTCTGCCAGGAAGACTTCGTCACCGACGTCAAGGTGCCCGGCATGATGCATGGCCGGATGATCCGGCCGGCGGTGGCAGGCTCGGTGCCGGTGAAGGTCGATGAAAGTTCGATCAAGGATATTCCGGGCGCCAAAGTGGTGTGGAAGAACGGCTTCCTCGGGGTCGTCGCCGACAAGGAATGGGACGCGATCCAGGCGACCGAAAAGCTGAAGGTCGAATGGTCGGCGCAAGAGCCGCCTTTCCCGGCACAGGCTTCGCTGCACGATCACATCCGTAAAGCTCCCGTGCGCAAGCGCATGGTGGAAGTACAGAACGGCGATGTCGATGCGGCGTTCAAGAGCGCGGCCCGGATCATCGAGGCCGAGTACGAATGGCCGTTCCAGTCGCATGCCAGCATGGGGCCGGCCTGTTCGCTGGTCGAGATCAAGGACGGCAAGGCCACCTGCTGGAGCGGGACGCAGAAATCTCACTTTGTGCAGGAGGGCATCGCCTCGCTGCTGAAGATGCCGGTCGAGGCCGTGCATGTGATCTTCAAGGCGGGGCCGGGTTCCTACGGCCGCAACGATGCGGACGACTGCGCGATGGATGCCGCGATGCTCGCCCAATCGGTTGGCCGTCCGGTGCGGCTGCAATATATGCGCGATCAAGGCACCGGCTGGGATCCGAAGGGGCCGGCCTCGGTCCACACCGCGAAGTGCGGTCTCAATGCCGCGGGCGAAGTGATCGCCTACGAGTTCACCAGCAAGGCGTTCTCGCGGGTGGATGTCGATACCAATGGCGGCAAGCCGCCGGATACGCTGGCCGGGCAGACGCTTGGTGTTGAACTGAAATCCGGCGACGGTTTTGGCGTGCCGGCGGAATCCTATGCGGTCGCCAACAAGCGGATGGCGTGGGAAACCATCCCGCCGCTGCTCGACCGTTCGTCGCCGCTGCGCAGCTCGCATTTGCGCGATCCCGTCGGGCCGCAGATCCACTTTGCCAGCGAATCCTTCATCGACGAGGTCGCCTCGGCGGTCAACGCCGATCCGATCGAGTTTCGTCTGCGCTATGTCAAGGAGCCGCGCGACATCGCCGTCATCAAGGCGGCGGCGGAAAAGGCCAAATGGGAAACGCGGGCATCGCCGCGTCATGATCAGACGGGTCCCAAAGTATCCGGCCGCGGCATCGCCTATGCCCAGCGCAACGGGACGCGTGTCGCCGTGATTGCCGAGGTCGATGTCGACAGGTCGACCGGCAAGATCTTCGCGCGCAAATTCACGGTGGCGCATGATTGCGGGCAGATCATCAATCCCGACGGGTTGGTGAAATGCGTCGAAGGCAACATCGTGCAGGGCGTCAGCCGCGCGCTGTGGGAGGAGGTGACCTTCGACCGCAACAGCGTGACCAGCGTGGACTGGATCACCTATCCGATCCTCGACATCACGGAGACGCCGGGCCAGGTAGATGTGGTGCTGCTCAACTATCCGGACATCGCGCCGTCCGGCGCCGGCGAACCTTCGATCCGTCCGGTGGCGGCCGCGATCGCCAACGCCATCTTCGATGCCACCGGCGTGCGGATCCGGCGGGTGCCGTTCTCGCCGGAGCGGGTAAAGGCGGCGTTTTCGTAAAAGCAAACGCCGGTCCGCGTCGCGTTTGGCGCGGACCACTTTCTCCTGAACATCAGACCTTGCGCGAGTCTACAAGGAAGACCGTGCGCCTGGTGCTGTCGTCCTCAGGCCATGCCCGCTCCACATCCGAAAGCGGGACCGGCGTCGTTGCGATCTTGAAACCGGCTGGAACGGTGGCGCGAAGGAGCTGGCCGATGACATCGAGAAAGCGATCGACCGGAACGCTTCCGATGCCGCTTCCCATCAACGCGATCGCCGAGGATCGCAGCACGGCACCCGGCAGCTCGATATCCGAACCGCTGGCGGCGCCGACCTGAACGAAGCGGATCGGGACGGCATCCGCTCCAGCCTTCGCGGCGGCGATCAGAAGGCGCTCAGCGCTGCGGCCCCAGAGATAGTCGATCACGACATCCACGCCGCCGGCGAATTGCGCTTTGAACGCGTCTTCCAGTGCTGCATCGTTCTCCACCAGCGGGATCGTCACATCGGCGCCGAGTGTAGTCACCGATTTCAGCGCATCGGCATTGCGCCCGGTGGCGATCACTTTCTTCGCGCCGAGATGTCTGGCGATCTGAACGGCGAGGCGGCCTGAGCTGCCGGTGGCGCCGTTGATCAATACGGTCTCACCGGCCTTGAGCCTGGCGCGTTCCGTATAGGCCGCCCAGGACGACATGCCGGGGTTGGCAATCGCCGCGGCCGTCACGTCGTCGAGTTCGTCAGGCACCGTCACGCAGCGCGGCGAAGGTACGACGGTTCGTTCCGACATGCTGCCGTGAGGTGCGTGCGGCAGCACGAAATAGACCCGGCGTCCGTCGTCCAGTTTTCCGATGCCGTCGATGCCGACCACGAAGGGGAACGGACCGGATGCGCTGTAATGCGCGCCGGAGGCGCGGCTTTTGACGACATGGCTGATTGCGGCGGCCGTCACGTTGACCCGGCTCTCGCCGGCGGACGGCACGGGTTCCTGGAAGTCGGCGTAAACCGGGGTTTGGCCGGCCGAGCGAACGATGGCGGCTTTCATGGCGATATCCCTTTCGGTGGATCGATATGCGTGTATAATGCACATATATCGGAGACCGCGGGATGCCGTCAAGAAAAAGCGTGCAAAATACACATATTAGTGATCAACTCCGCCAGTTGCACAGCGCGGTGCTCGATATCGTCAGCGTCATGAACCGGCCGCAGCGCGACGAGGTGTTGATCGAGGAGGCCGGGATTCCGCTCGACCGGGCGCTGTTTCCGTTGCTGGTGGGCATCGAGCGCTTTGGTCCCATCGGCATCGTCGAAATGGCCGACCGCGTCGGGCGGGATTACACGACTGTCAGCCGGCAGGTCGCCAAGCTCGAAAGCCTCGGTCTGGTTCAGCGCCAGGGAAGCGCCGCCGACCGGCGGGTGCGCGAGGCGCTTGTCACCCCGAACGGCAAGGCGATGACGATGCTGGTCGACGCGGCCCGCGAGCGCATAGGGCGCGCGATCTTTGCGACCTGGGACACGCACGAAATCGACGAACTCGTGCGTCTGATGCGGAAGTTTGCCGATGCGGTATCGGCAGATTTGCCGGTTATCTCGTGAACTCCATCGCAGCCGCGGCCGACATATCTCCAGTGCCAACCGAAGGGCTGCTGGCCCCCGACTATCTGGACAGACAGGGGAGCTATGGCTTCCTGTCGATCGTCGCTGGTACGGCCCTGGCCGCAGGCGTGCTTTATGTCCTCTATGTCATGGGCGGCTTTGGTTCGCCGGAGATCAAGAATTTCAGGGATCAATGCCGCCAGCGCGAAGTGCAGGCAACGGTTCATCTTGCCTCAAGACCCGACTACGATTCGATCATCCTCAAATGCGAGCATGAATTACGGGAATTCCTCCGCCGCCGCTAACCATGGTTCCCAAAGCCGGAACCGGCGCGCCAATGCCTACAAAAGTCTGAACCCGCGCCCGGCAGCTTGCGAAACCAGCCGGCGAAACCCTTGCGAAGGCCTCGCCGTAACCAGATTTATGACAAGAATTTCATGCTGCTCCACGCGGTCAATCCGTATGAATCCGGTGGCGGTTAACGATATCAGGGCGGTATATCGGCACGCCGGCGCGCCCTTTGGGGCCGCCGGAATTTACTCAGAATCGCAACGATGCTTTCTAATCGGCCGGGATGGTGCCACAACTCGAAGCTGAGCCGCATTTGCGGTAATCTGCTTGGATTTCGCGAAATCTGGAATCTCGCAAAAGAGGCTTTATGCGCGCGGCGTTGATTATACTGGGTCTGTGGCTGCTGCTGAACGTGCTGTTCGTCGTGGCCATGACGCCGCCGCGCAAGCCGCGAAAGCAGGGCACGCCCGGCGCGGCGGATGGCAAGTTCGCGCCCGCGACGATCGACAAGGAAGCGCATCCCTTCGAAGCCGAGGAGGAAAAAACCTCGCTCGGCCTCATCATCATGTCGGTTGGGATGGGCGTCTTCTTCGTGCTGGCGCCCCCGATCGCCGAGGCGTTCGATGCCATCAAGCGCTTCTTCAAGAAGAAGCCGCCCGTCGCGTAATCGGCGGCTCAGCGAAAATCAACCGCTTCATCCTTCGAGACGCATCGCGGAGCCTGTCATCGGGCGCGTATTCGCGCGACCCGGTGGCGCTGCTCCTCAGAGTCTGGCTCAAAATTGAAGCCAATAGAATTGGGGTTTTCTAACTAAGCTCGTCATGCCCGGGCTTGTCCCGGGCATCCACGTCTTGCTGCCTTTAAGCCAAGAAACACGTGGATGGCCGGGACAAGCCCGGCCATGACGAAAAAGCGATTTATTTTCCTCATCACGGTCTAATTCTCCGGCGATTTGTGCGTATCGATGCTGTGCTTGATAAAACCCACGATCAAAGTGAGGCAAGCGCCCGCGGCTATTCCCGTCAGGGCCTGCAGCATGAAATTCTCGGGCGGTCGCAGTTCGTTCAGGCTGCCATTGGCCGTCACGACCGTGGCCGCCAGCGATTGCAGGAAATAGCCGCTGAAGGCGCCGGCAATCAGGCCAGTTAAAGTGTGGCCGATAAATCCGAAGCTGTGTTCTTTGGCGAGGGTTGCCGCGAAATGCCCGCCGAGAATGCCGGTGACGATCTGGATCACCAGATTACTTGTCGTCCAGATCAT